>CAWGCO010000012.1:0-315495 GCA_963821105.1 uncultured Acidimicrobiaceae bacterium | reverse complement strand
GCCCTGCACGAACGAAGAAGGCTGGTGGGGCGATGGCTGGGAGTACGCCCCCGACTACTACCCGACGGGTGAGACGTCTTCCAGCCGGCGGCGGCAGCAACGCCGCCAACTACTCCAACGCCAAGGCCGACTCGCTGATCACGGCGACGACGAAAGCGACACGTCAACCTGGACGCCTACCAGAACTACCTCTCAAGCAGCTACCGGTGATCTGGGAGCCGAACGCGAGCTACGAACTCACCGAGGTGGCGAACAATCTGCGGGGTGTTGCCCCTCAGAACCCCTTCGCCAACCTCTTCCCCGAGTACTGGTACTACGTAAAGAAGTAGCGCGACCCCGTCTGTAACGAGGATCAGCCGGTCACGGGTCGACAGCAGGCGTACCATCGACTCGTGACCGGCTTCCTCGTCCGACGGCTCTTTCAGGCCGTGGTGGTGATCATCGGCGTCATCGCCGTCATGTTCATCCTCATCCACCTCATTCCCGGTGGTGAGGCGCGGGCCGTACTCGGTGCACGGCCACAGCCCATAGCGATACAGAGCAACGAGAGACACAACGACCTTGAACTGCCGCTGTGGGACCAATTCCGCCACTACGTATGGAACCTGGCCAGCATTTCACCTCGGCCGCTCCTACACTCTCAACCAGTCGGTGACATCGCTGATCGCCAGGCCCTGCCCAAGACCCTTCTGCTCGTCGGTCTGTCGCACGCTGCTCGCCCTCATCGTTGCGATCCCGCTCGGCGTCTACCAGGTGGTCCGGCGCAACAAGCCGAGGACTACATCATCACCGGCGTCACCTTCGTCCTCTACGCCATGCCGGCGTTTCTCCTCGGCACCCTGCTCATCTTGTGGTTCGCCATCTACATCCCGATCTTCTCGACCGAAGCGCCTCAGACGACAGCATCTCGGCATCTTGACCCGCGCGGCCCTCGTGTTGCCGGTGGTCACCCTGGCCGCCATCAGCATCGCCTCGTTCAGCCGCTACATGCGGTCTTCGATGATGGAGACGATGACAGAGGACTTCATACGCACGGCCCGGCGCAAGGGTGCCGCCCCACGGCGAGTGCTCTACGTCCACGGGCTCCGCAACGCCATCATCCCGATCATCACGCTGCTGGGCCTGTCGCTGGGCACCATCGTCAGCGGAGCCGTGATCACCGAAAGCGTGTTCAACTATCCGGGTATGGGACTCCTGGCCGTGAATGCCGCCTTCCGCGAGGACCTCCCGACGCTGCTCGGCGTGACGTTCGTGGTGACGATCGCGACGATCCTCGGCAACCTGCTCGCCGACATCCTCTACGCCGTCGTCGACCCAAGGATCCGGTATGCAAAATCCTGACGACCTGGTGCGAGCCAGGGAGATCGAACTGGGCGAACCAGTCGAGCCAGGCACGGCGTCCTACACCGTCGGCGAGCCGGATCCTTTGTCGACCGAGATCTCCGAGGACGTCACCACCACGCCGAGTGGTGGCGACGTGGTGTCCTACGGCGGGATGGGGCGCCGCATCCTCTCCGTCTTCGTCGAGAACAAGCTGGCCGTGGCCGGCGTGATCATCATCGTTTTCTTCGTGCTGTTCTGCTACGTGGGTCCGCTCCTGTACCACACGAACCAGACGAACGCCTCGACCGCGCTCTTCGCAGCGGACAACGCGCCGCCGGGCAACGGGCACCCCCTCGGCACCGACGCCAGCGGCTTCGACATCCTCGGCCGCCTCATGTACGGCGGGCAGGTATCGCTTCTGGTTGGATTTGCCGCCGCCGCCGTGGCCAGCATCTTCGGAGCCCTCTACGGCGCCATCTCCGGGTTCTTCGGCACCTGGGTCGACGCCGTCATGATGCGGGTCGTCGACGCCTTCCTCTCCATCCCGGTGCTCTTCCTGGCCATCGTCCTCGCCGTCGTCTTCCGGCCGTCCCTGGTCGTCTTCATCTTCGTGATCGCCTTCGTCTCCTGGCTGATCCCCGCCCGACTCATCCGAGGGGAGGCGCTGTCGCTCCGCGGGCGTGAGTACGTCCAGGCCGTACGCGTGATGGGCGGCAGCCGCAAGCGCATCGTGGGGCGCCACATCATCCCGAACAGCATCGGCACGATCATCGTCAACGCCACCTTCAACATCGCCGACGCGATCCTGCTGCTGGCGGCGCTGGGCTTCATCGGCCTGGGCGTGCCGTCCCCCCAGACGGACTGGGGCTCGATGCTCTCCAACGGCGTGAACTACGCGTGGGACGGCTACTGGTGGGAGATCTACCCGGCCGGGTTGTGCATCGTGCTCGTCGTGGTCGCGTTCAACTTCATCGGCGACGCCCTGCGCGACGCCCTCGAGGTCCGCCTGCAGCGACGCTGAGGCGACGCCCCCTGGTGGTGGCCCGGCGGAACGACCGGGCCGGCGCCGTCAGGCGGATTGCGCTTGCGGAGCGACCTGGCGCGGCGGGTTGACGATGTGCTCGACGTCGCCACCGGTCGGGGTCTGCAGCGGGAAGTGGCACGCGGCGATGTGCCCGTCGTCGAAGGCACGCAGCGCCGGCTCTTCCTGCACGCAGATCTCCTGGGCGAAGGGGCAGCGGGTGCGGAAGCGGCAGCCCGAGGGCGGGTCGACCGAGGAGGGGAGCTCGCCCATGATGTGGCCTTCGCGCTCGACGCGCGCCGTCGGGTCGGCGACGGGGATCGTGTCGATCAGCGCCTTGGTGTAGGGGTGGGCGGGCCGATCGTAGAGGTCGCGGGCCGAGCCCAACTCGACGAGTTTGCCGAGGTACATGACGCCGATGCGGTCCGCCATGTACTTGACGACGGCGAGGTCGTGCGAAATGAAGAGGTACGTCAGGCCGTGGCGTTCCTGGAGGTCCTTGAGCAGGTTGAGGATCTGGGCCTGGATCGAGACGTCGAGCGCCGAGACCGGCTCGTCGGCGACGATCAACTTCGGCTCGAGGGCGAGGGCCCGGGCGAGGCCGATGCGCTGCCGTTGGCCGCCGGAGAACTCGTGGGGGTACAGCTCGGCGGCGCGGGTCGGGAGGCCGACCTCAGCGAGCATCTGGAGGACGCGTGCCTTCTGCTCGGTCGCGTTGCCGATGCTCTGCACCTTGAGCGGCTCGCGCAGGATGGAGCCGACGCGCATGCGGGGGTCGAGCGACGCGTAGGGGTCCTGGAACATCATCTGCATGTCGCGGCGGCGATGCCGCAGGGTGCGGGCGTCCAACTCGAAGATGTCCTGCTCTTCGAAGGCGATCGCTCCGTCGGTCGGGGTCTCGAGCGCGACCATCATGCGGCCCATGGTGGTCTTGCCGCATCCAGACTCGCCGACGAGCCCGAAGGTCTCGCCCTGCCTGATGGCGAGGGACACGTCGGTCACCGCCTTGACCGTCCCGATCTTGCGCTGGACGACCGCGCCGGTCGTCACGGGGAACTCCTTCACCACGTGTTCGACGCGGACGAGGACGGGGGCCGTGGCGAGGGCCTCGGTCCGGGCCTCGTGGCGGGCGAGCGCGACCTCGTCGACCTTCACGCTGATGTCGGCCGCCTTCGCCACGGCCTCGGGGCGCTTGGCGATCGTCTCGGGGTCGACGTCGACTTGGTGGAAGCACGCCGCCAGGTGGTTTGAGGACGCGTCGGTGGCGGGGACGAGCTCCGGGTCGTTCTCGCGGCAGTCGTCCTGGGCGTAGCGGCAGCGGGCGGCGAAGCGGCAGTGCGTGATGGGCTGGGCCAGGTCGGGCGGCAGGCCCGGGATGCTGACGAGGCGGACGGAGGGGTCCTGGTCGAGCTTGGAGACCGAGGCGAGGAGCGCCTCGGAGTACGGGTGGCGCATGGCGGTGAAGAGCTCGGTCGTGCTCGTGCTCTCGACGATGCGGCCGGCGTACATGACGAGGACGCGGTCGGCCCGCTCGGCGATCACGCCCATGTCGTGGGTGATGAGGATGATCGCCATCTGCAGCTCGCGGCGGAGGCGGTCGAGCAGATCGAGGATCTGGGCCTGGATGGTGACGTCGAGCGCGGTCGTGGGCTCGTCCGCGATGAGGAGCTTGGGCGAGCAGACGAGCGCCATGGCGATCATGACTCTTTGGCGGAGGCCGCCGGAGAGCTGGTGGGCGTAGGCGTCGATGCGTTGCTCGGCGTTGGGCATCTCGACCATCTTCAGGACCTCGAGGGCGCGCTTGCGGCCCTCCGCCTTGGAGGCACCTTGATGGAGGCGGACGCTCTCGGCGATCTGGTCACCGATCGTCATGGTGGGGTTCAGCGACGTCAGCGGGTCCTGGAAGATCATCCCGACGTCGTTGCCCCGGACCTTCGCTCATCTGCTTCTCGGTGAGCGGGGCCAGGTCATGGCCGAGGAGCGAGATGGAGCCGCCGATGACGTGGCCGACGTTGGGCAGCAGCTT
This sequence comes from uncultured Acidimicrobiaceae bacterium, assembly GCA_963821105.1. Taxonomy (GTDB): domain Bacteria; phylum Actinomycetota; class Acidimicrobiia; order Acidimicrobiales; family RAAP-2; genus Bog-473. The sequence continues at coordinate 311,125 of CAWGCO010000012.1, read as the reverse complement.
CATGATGGACAGGCCGACGGTCGTCTTGCCGCAGCCGGACTCCCCCACGACGCCGACGCACTCGCCCTGTTCGACGCTGAACGTGACGCCGTCGACGGCGACGACGTTGGCTGACTTGAGACGGAACTCGGTGCGGAGCCCGTCGACTTCGAGGACCCGGCTCAACGGGGGCGCCCCGGTGCGGCCACGGGCGGGGTCGTCTTGGGGTTCGGGTTCGGGCTGGTCAGTCCCCCGTGCATGACGCTGAACGCTAACCCGATTCGGGCTTCGACGAGGTTCAGGACGCTGCGAAGAGCTGTCCCTGGCGGTCGTCGACGCACGAAATCTGCGTGCGGACCGGACACGGATTTCCGCGCCACGGCAGCTCCTCCATGAAGGCCCAACTGCGCCGGTGAATCGCCGACGGGCCGTAGCCGCGCAGCGCGGTCTGGTGGACGAGCGACGGGTACCCCTTGTTGCGCTCGAACGCGTACGCGGGGAAGTGGTCGGCCTCCTCGCGCATGATGCGGTCCCGGATGACCTTGGCCAGGACCGAGGCCGCCGCCACCGACACGCAGCGGGCGTCGCCGTCGACGACGGGCCGCACGACGCCGGCGTACGGCTCGGGGTCGTCCGCTCGGCGCAGCACGTTCACCGGGCCGTCGACGAGGAGAGCGTCGGGGACCTGGCCCAGGCCGTCGAGGGCGCGGCGGGACGCGACCCGGAGCGCCTCGGTCATCCCCCACTCGTCGCACTCCCGGGCGGTCGTGTGCCCGACCGACCAGGCCTCGCACCACTTGCCGACCGCTCCGAAGATGTCCTCGCGCCGGGCCTCGCTGAGCATCTTCGAGTCGCGCAGCCAGGACGGCACCGTGCGCATCTGGACCCGGGGCCGGACGACGGCGACGCCGACGGTGAGCGGCCCCGCCCACGCGCCCCGGCCCGACCTCGTCGAGCCCGGCCACCCACTCGTGGCCCTCCCGGCGCAGGCGCCGCTCTTCTTTGAGGTCCGGGTCGCAGACGGTCACGGCCGCCTCGGACTACTGCAGTGGTGGAGCCTCTCAATACGATGGGGGTCGTGACTACTGGCGGGGGGGATGTCCTCGATCCGAACGCGCGGTCCCCGCTTTCCCCGGGGACCAAGGTCGACGTGCGGAACCGCTACCAGGGGACGTGGGTGCGGGGCTTCGAAGTGGCCGAGGCGACGCCGGAGGGGTACCGCATCCGACGGCTCTCGGACGGGAGCGTCCTGGGCGACCTCTTCTCCCGGGACGACGTGCGCCGGGAGCGCCGGCGCCAGGGCTTCTGGTGGCACTGAGGGCACGAAGGGGCGGTCAGTCCTTCCCCGACCTCAAGACGTTGTCGATGTACTCGTCGATCGGGATCGCCGAGAGCGTCAGCGTCTTGAGCGTCCCGCGCGAACCGAGGACCAAGGCGACGCGTGCCATGGTCGGCTCGTCCGGCGCATCGAGCACGGTGGCGAAGTCGTAGGGCCCCAACAGCGCCCACTGCGCCACGACGCGGACGCCCATCGCCTCGACCTCGGCGTTGACGGCCTTCAGGCGGTCGGGGTTCTCGGTCAGCGTCGCCGCACCATCGGGCCCGACGGTCGACAGCATCAGGAACGTCGCCATGGGGTCACGCTACCCCGGCCCGCCGGACGGCTGCGGCTCACGTCAGCGGGGTCGCAGGTCGCGCCGCACCACCTTGCCCAGCGCGTTGCGGGGGAGCTCGTCGACGAGATGGACCTGGCGCGGCCGCTTGAACGCGGCCAACTCCCTGGTGGCCAGGTCCTCCAGCGACGTGAGGTCGGGGTCGCCGACGACGAACGCCTCGACGGTCTCGCCCCATTCCGGCGACGGCACCCCGACGACCGCGACCTCGCGCACACCGGGGTGGCGGGCCAGCACCGCCTCGACCTCGGCGGGGTAGACGTTGTGCCCGCCGGTGATGATCAGCTCGGTGCGCCGGCCACGGATGGTGACGTAGCCGTCGTCGGCCGACGGAGACGAGATCGCCCGTCGCGAACCATCCGTCGGCCGTCGTTCCGTCGTCGTCCCGGCGCCAGTACCCCCGGCACAACGAGTCCCCCCGCACGTAGAGCTCGCCCACGCCGTCGTCGTCGGGGTCGCCGATGGCGGCCTCGACGCCGGGCAGCGGCATCCCCACCGAGCCCGGGCGGCGCTCGCCCTCGAGCGGATTCGAGAGCGTGAGCAGCGTCTCGGTCATGCCGTAGCGCTCGAGCACGGCGACGCCCTCGCCCGCCAGCTGGCGCCAGAGATCCGCCGCAAGGGGCGCCGAGCCCGAGACGCACAGGCGCAACCGGGCCAGTTCACCGGCCCGACCCGTGGCGGCGAGCCGGTGGTACATCGTCGGGACGCCGAAGAACATGGAGTGCGTGGTGGCGGCATCGAGCACGGTGGCCTCGTCGAAGCGGTCGAAGACCGTGAGCGGAGGCACCGGCGGCCAGCGAGCCGAACAGCCCCGCGACGAGGCCGTGCACGTGGAAGAGCGGGAGCGTGAGGACGAGGCGGTCGTCTGGGTGCCAGCCCCAGGCGTCGTGGAGGGCGGCGACCCCCGCGAGGACCGACGCGTGCGTGTGCACCGCGCCCTTCGGCCGCCCCGTCGTCCCGGAGGTGTAGACGATGAGGGCGTCGTCGTCCGCGCCGAGGGGTGGCGGGACGAACGTCGTGGTGGCGCCGGCGCCGGTCGACGTCGTTTCGAGGTCGTCGACGGACAGCACGGTGACCCCCGGACCGAACACGCCGGCGGCGTCGGGTCGATCCGTGACCGCGACCGTGGGCTCGGCGTCCTCGACGATGTGCGCGATCTCGGCCGGGGTGGCGGCGGGGTTGAGCGGCACCAGGGTCGCCCCGGACGTCAGGACGGCCAGGAGGGCGACGACCGATTCGGGGGTGGCGCGGGCGGACCACACGACGCGCGTCCCCGGGCCGGCGCCGTGGCCGGACAGGACCGCGGCGAGGGACGCCGTCCGCTCCGCCATCTCGGCCCCCGTCGCCCGACGGGCGGGATCCCGCCCGTCGGCGAGCACGACGGATGTCGGCCGGGCCGCCCAGTGCGCGTGCCACGCGCCCGGCAGGGTCGTCGCGGCGACGTCGCCTGTGGCGCGACCGGCAGCGGGCCAGTTACCGGGCGGTACGAGCGCCCTCACGATCGGCGACCGAGCGTCATAGTCTGGCGATCATGACCGCGCGCCAAATTGCCATCGTTCCGCACACGCATTGGGACCGGGAATGGTACAAGTCCTACCAGGACTTTCGTCTCGCCCTGGTGGAGCTGCTGGACACGCTGATCCCGCTGCTCGAGCGCGACGCCAGCTACCCCTACTTCATGCTCGACGGGCAGATGGCGGTCGTCGACGACTACCTCGAGGTCCGTCCGCAGAACGAGGAGCGGTTGCGGCGTCTGGCCGCCGCCGGCCGGGTGAGCATGGGCCCGTGGTACATCCTGATGGACGAGTTCCTCGCCTCGCCCGAGACCATCGTGCGCAACCTGCAAATGGGGATCCGGCGCGGCGCGGCGTTCGGCGGCGTCATGGACGTGGGCTATCTGCCCGACATGTTCGGCCACATCGCGCAGATGCCGCAGATCCTCCGGCTGGGCGGGTTCACCGACGCCGTCGTGTGGCGCGGCGTGCCGTCGCAGGTCACGTCGGACGCGTTCGTCTGGGAGGCGCCGGACGGCTCGTCCGTGCGGGCGGAGTACCTGCCCGTCGGGTACGGCAACGGCGCCGCTCTCCCCGACGACGCCAAGGCGCTCCTGCGACGCATCGAGGACCACCTCCAAGAGGTGGCCGAGTTCGTCCCGGGCGACCTCTTGTTGATGAACGGCTCGGACCACCTCATGCCCCAGCCCTGGCTCGGGCGCGTCGTCGCCGAGGCCAACGACCTCCAGGACGACCTGCACTTCGAGGTCACGTCGCTGGCGCAGTACCTGGCGGGCCGCGGCACCGAGGGCCTCACGAAGGTGGAGGGTGAGCTGCGCTCCGGCGTCCGCGCCAACATGTTGATGGGCGTCACCTCGAACCGCGTCGACGTCAAGCGCCTGGGCGCGCTGGCCGAGCGCGAGCTCGAGCGCCGCGCCGAGCCGCTGTGCGCGCTCTTCCAGCCCGCCGACGCCTATCCCACCCGTCTCCTCGAGCTGGCGTGGAAAGAGATCGTCCGCAACTCCGCGCACGACTCCATCTGCGCCTGCTCGGTCGACGACGTCGTCGACGCCGTCCTCCACCGCTACGCCGAGGCACGGGCCATCGCCTCGGGTCTGGCCGAGCGTGCGGTCAAGGACTTCGCCTACTCGCTGGCCGAACCGGGCCCCTCGGTGTTGAACCCCTCGGCCCGGGCCCGCGCCGGCCTCGTCGAGTTGATCGTGCCGTCCGACGGTCCGGCGCCCGAGAGCGTGCAGGTGCTCTCGGAGCGCACCGGGTTGCCGGGCTCGATGGTGCTCGACGCGGACACGGTGCGCACCGTGCTCGGCATGCTCCAGGGCCCGAAAATCAGCGACGACGCCTGGATCCAAGACGTCAAGGTCGTCGAGACCGACGAGGGCATCGACGTGACGATCGCGGTCGGCACCGAGGAGAAGCCGAACGTGCCGATCGCCGAGGCCAAGCAGGACGTCTACACGAAGCTCGGCGCCCGGCCCGACGCGCTCGTTCGGGTCGCCATGGACCAGCCCTCGACCCGACGCATCGTCGCCCGCACCGCCGAGGTGCCGGGGTACGGCTGGAGCGCCTTCACGCCGGCACCACTCGCCCACGCCGTCGAGGCCTCGGACGCGGCCGACGAGCCCGTCGTCCTCGCCAACGGGCTCGTCCGCGTCGAGATCGACCGGGCCAGCGGCACCTTCGCGCTCGACGGCCTCGCCGGCTACGGGCGGCTGGTCGACGGCGGCGACCTCGGCGACTCCTACAACTACTCGCCGCCCCGGCAGGACTCGTTCGTCGACACGCCACAGTCGGTGGAGGTGCAGGTCAGCGAGCGCGGACCGGTGCGGGCCCGGGCACGGATCGTCTCGACCTACGCCTGGCCCGACCACGTCGACGGCTCCTCCCAGGCGCGGGTGGGCGAGCACCAGGTCGTGGTGGAGACGGACGTGGAAGTCCGGGCCGACGACGGCGCGGTGAGGGTCACCACCAGCCTCGTGAACCCCAGCGGAGACCACCGCCTCCGCGTGCATCTCCCCCTCCCCGAGCCAGCGGCCGAGTCGCACGCGGAGAGTGCGTTCACCGTGGTCACCCGGGGACTGACCGCGGAGGGATGCGCCAACGAGTTCGGGCTCCCGACGGCGCCGGCCAACCGGTTCGTGACGGCGGGGCGGCTGACGGCGGCGCACGAGGGCGTGTGCGAGTACGAGCTGATCGACATCGAAGACGGTGCGGCGCGCACGTTGGCGCTGACGGTCCTTCGCTCGACGGGGATGCTGTCCCGGCTCGGCATGGCCTACCGCCCGTTCCCCGCGGGACCGTTGACGCCGGTCGAGGGGCTCCAGATGCGCGGCAAGCGGGTCACGCTGCGTTACGCGCTCGCCCTCGACTGCGACGACCCCTACGCGTTGGCCGACGACCTCCTCCTCCCGCTCGAGACCACGGCGAGCCTCGGGGGCGGCACGCGGCCCGCGTCGGGGAGCGAGCTGACGGTCCACGGGGCCGAGGTGAGCGCGCTCCAGCGCGTCGGCGGCGTGCTCGAGCTGCGCGTCTTCAACCCCACGCCCGCGCCGACCGTGGTGTCGGTGCCGGGTCGCGCCGGCTGGCTGGTCGACCTGCGGGGCTACCCGACCGAGCCCTTCGAGGGCTCGTTCGAGCTACGCGCCTTCGGGATCGCCACCGCCCGGCTGCGCGCCGACTGACTCGCCGGCCCGGTTGGCGGTCAACAGCCGCTCGCCGACGCCGCGCAGCTCCTCGAGGTCGCGCAGGACCTCACTCAACCGCTCCCAGCGCACGTTCCGTCGCCGGTCCGCCGCCGCCCCGGTGCCGTCGGCCTCCTCGCCGGTCCGGCCGCACCACCACAACTGGACCCGTCCGAGGTCCTTGAGCAGGCGCGGCCGGAGGGGCTTGCCCTCGAATTCCTCGGGCGCCTCCGCCACGAGCACCGAGTGGAACTCGTCGGACATCAACACGGTGCCCGGGTTCCCGATGTTGACGATGCGGTGGGCCAGGTTCACCGTGGGCCCGAAGTAGTCGCCGTCGCGCAACAGCACCGGGCCGTGCGCCAGCCCGACGCGCACGTCGGAGAGGAGGTCGTCGTCAGCGTACGCGTCGGCCAGTCCCAGGCCGATGCGGGCCGCGTCGGCGACGTTGTCGACCACGAACATGACCTCGTCGCCGATCATCTTGACGACCCGGCCCCGGGCGTTGGTCACGATGTCGTGGGAGATCTCCTCGAAGCGGCGCACCACGGCGGCCAGCTCCTCGTCGCTCAGGTGTTGGCTGAGGAGCGTGAACCCCACCATGTCGGCGAACCCGACCGCCATCACCGGGCTCTGCCCGGGGGCGAGCCCGTGGCTGCGCAGCATCATGCTGCGCTGGATCCCGGCGGCGACCTGGCGGCGCCACACGAACTCGAGCAACTTCGCCATGGCCGGGATGGTCACGTCGGCGACGCCGGCGAAGGCGTCCGCCGCGATCACCGGGTCGGCCTCGGTGCTGACCATGCTGCCGTTTGCCAGCTCGGCCTCGGCGATCCGGGCCATGGACGAGCCGATCACCCGGGCCAGCTGCACCGAGGTGTCGACGTCCGCCGCCCCCAGCGCCTGCATGCCCTGATAGATACGGACGGCTTCGAGGTCGAGGTCCGTGAAGACGGTCTCCGCGTCGTCCACCCCGGGGAACCCCAGCGCCCGCCAGAACCGCTCGAGCTTGTCGATGGACACGCCGGTGAGCTCCGACACCTCGGACCTCGTATAGCGGCGCCGGGAGGGCACGAGCATGCGGTCGGCCACGAAGAGGTCGATGACGCCGTCCGCCACCGCGAGGTCGATCTCCTCCTCGGTGGCCCCGCGCATGAGGAGCAGCTCCTTGACGTGCGCGAGGGCGGCGGCCCGCCGCGCCTCGTCCACCGTGTCCGCGGCGTCGTCGAATGCGTGAAAGAGACCCGTCACTCCGGCAGCCCTCGCAACAGGGTCTCGTCCCACTCCGAGCGGGAGGGCCGGGCCATGAGCGACATCAGCGCCTCGGCCGGCGAGCACCGTCCCTCCACGATCGCCTCGACCTGCTCGGCGATCGGCATCTCGACGCCCGCCGCACGCGCCAAGCCCACGAGTGGTCCGGCGCTCTTCACGCCCTCCGCCACCATGTGCATGCCGCTGACGATCTCGTCGAGCGAGTGGCCCTCGCCCGAGCGCGAAGCCGACCGTGCGGTTGCGGCTCTTCGGGCTGGCGCACGTCGCGACGAGGTCGCCGACGCCGGCGAGGCCCCCGAAGGTGAGGACCTTCCCGCCCAGGGTCACGCCCAGGCGGCCGAGCTCGGCCAGGCCCCGGGTGATGAGGACGGCGCGGGTGTTGTCCCCGAGGCCCAGGCCGTCACTGATGCCCGCGGCGATGGCCATGACGTTCTTCGTCGCCCCCGCGATCTCACAGCCGACGACGTCGGTGCCCGTGTAGGCCCGGAACGTCTTCGTGTGGACCAGCTGCTGCACCCGGCACGCCATGTCCTCGTCGGGCAGTGCGACCACGCACGCCGCCGGGTGACCCTGTGCGACCTCGCGGGCCAGGTTCGGCCCCGTCAGCACGCCGGCCGCCGCGTCCGGGGAGCACCTCGGACACGATCTGCGACATCCGGTTGTTCGTCCCGATCTCGATCCCCTTGGACAGGCTCACGACCGCCTCGACGTCGCCGGCCGAAGGCGCCAGGTCGCTCAGCACGGCGCGGAACCCGTGGGACGGCACGGCCATGAAGACGATGCGCACGCCGTCGAGCGCCTCCTCGAACGAGGACGTCACCGCCAGACCGTCAGGAAGAGGGATCCCCGAGAGGTACGTGCCGTTCTCGCGCGTCTCGTGCATCGAGGCCGCGAGGTCGGGGGAACGGACCCACAGGGACGTCGGGTGCGTCGCACCGATGATGGTCGCCACCGCCGTGCCCCAGGAACCGGCACCGATCACCGCCACCCGATCGCTGTTCATCCTCCAGAGACTACGGCCGCCCCGCGACGCATCCGGCCTTCGCCCGTACACTGTCTCGGTGTCGAGGGTCACCGCCCGAACGACCGGTATGTCCGTCGAGGACGTGCCCGTCGGCCCCGAGGTCGTGCTCATACCTGTCAAGGCCTTCCACCAGGCCAAGCGACGCCTCGATCCCTTCCTGAACGACCCGGACCGGGAACGCCTCGTACGGTCGATGGCGGCACACGTGGTCGCCGCGTGCGCGCCCCTGCCGGTCGCGGTCGTCTGTGACGACGATGCCGTGGCTGCCTGGGCCACCGAGATGGGTGCCGCCGTGCTCTGGGAGCCGGGACAGGGGCTCAACGGGGCGGTTCGGGCCGGTGTCCGGCGCCTCGCCGGCGCCGGCGCCCGGTGGGTGACGATCGCCCACGGGGACCTGCCGCGGGCCCACGGGCTGGGCACGCTTCCTTCCTTCGACGGCGTGACCCTGGTGCCGGACCGTCGGGACGACGGCACCAACGTCCTACGTCTCCCGGCGCACCGCGAGTTCCGCTTCGCCTACGGACCGGGGTCGTTCCGGGCCCATCGCGCCGAAGCCACCCGTCTCGGCCTCGCCGTGCGCGTCGTGCGCGACCCCGACCTGGCCTACGACGTCGACTGGCCGGCCGACGTCGACGAACTCGGCTCCTGACGCGGAACCGGGGGCCCGAAGGCCCCCGGTCTCACACGTTCCAAGCGGAACTTGGCACTTAGCGCCGACGCGCCGCCTTGCGAGCGCGAGGACGCGCCACCCGCTTCGCAGGAGCAGCCTTCTTGGCCGCACGCCGCTTAGCCGGACGCCGCTTCGCCGCCTTCTTGGCTGGCGCACGCTTCTTCGCCGGTGAACGCCGCTTGGCGGCCTTCTTGGCGGGTGCCCGCTTCTTCGTTGCCCGGCGCTTGACCGCCTTCTTCGCCGGTGCGCGCTTCTTCGTCGCCCGGCGCTTGACGGCCTTCTTGGCCGGCGCACGCTTCTTCGCCGGTGAACGCCGCTTGGCGGCCTTCTTGGCGGGAGCCCGCTTGACGGACCGCTTCTTCGCTGTCCGCTTCACGGCCTTCCGCGCCGGAGCCCGCTTGACGGACTTCCGCGCGGTCGTGCGCTTCGCTGCTTTCTTTGCGGGAGCCCGCTTTTTTGCGGCCTTTCTGGCCGGGGCCCTTCTCTTCGCGGCTACTGCCACAGGTGCACCTCCCTAGGAGCATTGTCACTGAATAGAGGTGAAGCCTGCGCCACGTCGAGGACGAAAGCCCCACGCCGTGCGCACTGCCGCACCGGATTCACTGTCATTTCCAGCGGATGACGCATCCGCGGTGACGTCATGAACAACGTCCCCACGTCACGCCAAATCGCCTTGGTTGCCCGAGCTGCGACGTCGTGTTGACGCACTGCGACCGGACGCCAGGCGCGCAAAGAGCGATCCGACATCTTTCGCTTATTGCGCCACACACGGTCGTGTCGCAGCACATATCAACCCTCCCTCACACTTCGGGTACACACATTCTTCTGTTGTCAACATGCTCAGGTCAAGCATTCTTTATTCGCGCGCTCATTTTGGGTTCGACAACGACCTTCGATTCAGACCGTTCTACGCACGCAATTGACTCTCACGCTGCGCATTGCATGACGTGTCAAAGATTTCCCAACGCTGCATTGAGCGATATGCCTGAACACAATTCTCTGTTCCCCAACGCAAACGGCACACGCATTGAACGCACTGATCCGTTCGTGCATTCGAGTGCTGCATTGCATGAGATCCACCGTTTTGCGCGTCACAGCATCTATGTTGGTGAGGGCACCCACGGGTGGATGTGGGCCGGCGCGCAACGTTCCACGCTCGTACTCGGCCCGCCGCGGTCTGGGAAGACATCTTCCCTGGTCATACCCAATATTTTGCTGTCGGACGGACCGGTGGTTTCGACGTCCACGAAGCCGGACGTGATGCGGGCAACGGCTTTTTCGCGCTCGAAAGAAGGATGGGCGTTTCTTTACGACCCGAGCGGTGAAGTCGAATGTCCGCCCGGCGTCGATCGCGTCGGTTGGTCACCGTTGACGACCGCGAAGTCGTGGGATGCGGCTGTCGTCACCGCCGACGCCATGATCGGCGCCACGAGGGCGCCGGGCATAAGGGGAGCCGAACACCACTGGAACGAGCGGGCCGGTGCGTTGCTCTCCACCCTGATCCACGCCGCAGCCCTCGCCGAACACCCCATGCGAGACGTTCTCCGCTGGATCGACCGTCATGACGGCGCTCCCGCCCTCGAGATCCTCGCCGGACACCCCGGGCACGACGAGGCCGCCGCCGATCTGCTCTCGGGCATCGTGGCGACCGACGCCAGAGAGCAATCGGGCATCTGGTCCACTGCGTCAGGGGTGCTGGCGGCGTATCGCACCGAGGCTGCGATGGCGTCGACAAGCATCCCGCCCTTGGACTTCGACGCATTCTGTGCGGGGCCGAACACTCTCTACCTCTGCTCGGCCGGACGTCGTCAGCGCCAGTTCGCGCCGCTCGTCGTCGCCGGCCTCGGCGACGTGCGAGATGCCACCTACGTCCGGGCCCGGGACGGACACGACGGGCCGCCGACCCTGCTCGCCCTCGACGAGGTCGCCAACATCGCGCCCATCCCCGACCTCCCGGCCATGGTGAGCGAGGGTGCCGGCCAGGGCCTCTTGGTGCTGGCGTGCCTGCAGGACCTCTCCCAGGCGCGGACGCGCTGGGGCCAGGCGGCCGACGGATTCCTCTCGCTGTTCGGCACGACCGTCGTGTTGCCCGGCATCGCGGACACCGCGACGCTGCGCGACCTCAGTGCGCTCGCCGGCCACCGCGAAGTGACGTCGACGACGATCAGCCGCTCCGTCGACCGCTGGGGACGCATCCGTCCGTCCACGTCGGTCAGCCCGTCGCGCGAGGCCCGACTCACCGTCGACGCCGTGGCCCGTGGCGCGCCGGGTCGTGCGCTCGTGCTCGGGCCGGACAAGGAGCTCTCCGACGTCGCGCTGACGCCCGCCCACGCCTGCTCGCCCTGGCGCGAGCTCGTCGGCTCATCGCGCGGCCACGACGTGAAGGGACGGGCGGCGGAGAGGGAGTCACCCGGCCTCGGCCGCTGAGTCGTCGCCCTCGTCGCATCCGTCGCCGTCACCATCACCGTCCCAGCCCGAGCTCCAACTCGGACGGCGCCCGCCGACCCAACGTTTGGCGCGCCGCGTCGAGCTGTCGCGTCACCCGTAGGTGATCGGCGAGCTGCGCCGGCGGCAGCGACGAAAGGGCGTTGCGGCCGACGCCCAGCGGTTCGAGTTCGGCACCGTTCCGGATCCCCCAGCGCCCTCGATACGCGTCGATCGCCCGCGCCGCCCCCACCCACGTCGCGTGGCTCGCCGGGTCGAGCGGACGCGGCCCGAGCGCCGCCACGACGTGCGGCGCCGGCACCACCGACCGGCGCGTCAGCCGCTCCTCGGCGACGCCGACCCGCCCACCCGGGGCCCAGAGGTCGGCCGCCCGCTCGAGGGACGCCGCCGCCACCCCGTCCCTGGCGGCCACGGCAAACGCCCCGACCACGTCCCGCCGGTGCGCCCCGCCGTGCGGCGTCAGGCTGATCACCCCGGCGAAGCGGTGCTCGTCGAACGAGGCCGACTCGGCCCCTCGCGGCACCCGGCCCCCACGTTCCGCCTCGACCCCCAACCCCACCCCGTCGGCCCGCCGCCGCCAGTCCACGGCGAGCTCCTCGTACGGCGTCCCCGTCACCTTGGGCGGACGCGTCGCCGCCCACGCGACCCGCTGCCCGTGGGCCGACCGCACACCCGCCTCGTACGCGTGCATCCGCACGTCGGCCCCGCGTGTAGAGAACTCGCCCCGCAGCGCCGGCGCCACCGTCGCGATCTCCGGGCTGCGACCCGGCGGGCCCTCCCACCGCACGCCCAACGACGCCGTCAGCGCGTCCCGCAGGTGTGCCTCGTAGACGGCGCCCGCCGCCCGCCGGTGTGCGTCGAGGCCCCGCCCGTCAATCGCACTCCAGCGCCCGTCGACGCCGTGGACCGCGTTGACCACGACGACGTGGCTGTGGAGGTGCGGGTCGAGGTTGCGGTTGACGCCGTGCGTGAACGCCGCCCCGGCGAACCCCGTCGTCTCGATCACCTCGCGTTCGCCCCCGCCCGATGACCGCACCGCGCCCAGCCCGTGACGCTCGAGATACCGCAGCGCCTCGTCCACCGCCGCCCCATGCGCCCGCACCACCGAGCGCGCCGTCTCCTCGCCGCCGAGCGCGAACACCACGCTCGCCGACTTGGGCGCGCTGAAGGTCAGGTCGTAGGCGGCCACCCGGACCCCGTGCCCGATGATCCGTGATCGCGTCGGGCCCTCGGTGAGCAGCGACCGGAACCGCTCCGGGTCCACCCCCGTCGTCGCCGCCGTCGTCGCCGCCGTCGTCGCCGCCGCGTCCAGGCCCAGCCCCTCGGCGGCCGACCCCACCCACCGGCCGGCCGCACCCTGACGCTCCAGCGGCACCTCCGCCGCGAGGTCAGAGAGGTAGTAGTCAGCCCGCCCGGCGCCGATCCGCCGGATCCCCAGCATCTGTCCCGTCCGCACCCATCAGAGGGCGAACGGTCCCCCAACCAGTCAGTTGTTGCGGCGCAGCTCCACGACGGGGATCACCCGGCTGGTGCCCTTCTCGTAGTCCGCAAAACCCGGCATCCGGTCCTTCTGCACCGCGAAGATCCGGTCCCGCTCCTGCCCGGTCACGACGTGGGCGACCGCGTCGAACCGCTCGTCCCCGTACTCGACCTCGACCTCTGGATGCGCGACCAAGTTCCAGTACCAGTCCGGATTCGTCGGCGCCCCGCCCTTCGAGGCGAAGACGTACAGCGTGTCGCCCTCGGGCAGCGTCGCCAGCGGGTTCACCCGCTTCTGACCCGACTTCGCCCCCGTCGTCGTCAACAACACCAGCGACGCCCCGTCGAACCCGCCCCCCACCTTGCCGTGGTTGGCCCGGAACTCCTCGATGATCCCCCGATTGAAGTCGGTCATTTCGCTCATCCCGAGGAACCTACCGGTAGCGCGCCAACACCCGGCGCGCCGCATCCGCCGCCAACCCCGTGAGCTCCGGCGGCCGCACCACGGCCGCCGCCGGCCCCAGCTGCAGGAGCAACCGCTCGAACCACGCCATCCCGGCCACGTCGAGCACGACGTCGGTGATCCGCCCGTCCCCGTCCTCCACCACCGTCCGCACCGGCACCGACTCGGGCACCCACTGCGCCGTCGGGCCGAGGCGCACGTGCACCTCGACCGCGCCCGGGCCCGGCACGAACATCTCCTCCAGCGGACGAGACCGCCGCCCTTCGTCCGACCCCGCCGCACCCGCGGTCGCCGTCGCCGCACCAGTCCCCGCCGCCGCGTCCTTCACCGAGCTGATCCGGTCCACCCGGAACCGCCGCATGTCGCCGGCCCGGTGACAGAACCCGTCGAGATACCAGTGCCCGTCAATCGTGATGACCTGCACCGGATCGACCACCCGGGTGGTCAACTCGTCCCTCGACCCCGACAGGTACTCGATCTCGATCGCCCGTCCCGCCTCCGTCGCCTCCTGCACGACCCCCAAGAACCCCGGCGCATCGACGTCCAACCCCACCGCAGCCCGCGTCCCCAGCGCCGCGTCGAGCTTCGCCAGCGCCCGCGCCAACGCGTCGTTGTCCGACCCGGGCACCGCCAGCAGCAACCGCGCCGACGCCGCCACGGCGAACCCCTCCGCCGGCGTCAACGGCCGCGGCCGCCCGAACTCCTGCGGCAAGAACGCCCGCACCGACGAGTCCGACACCTCGATCTCCATCAGCGTGTCCGGCGTGTACGGCGGCGTCCCGCAGCACGCCGCCAGCTCCAACTCGGCCACCAGCTCCTGCTCGCTCATGCCGAACTTCCGCGACACCTCGGCGATCGGCGCCTCGCCCACCTGCGCCAGCCACCCGATCACCGCCAACAACCGTCGCAGCCGCCGGCTCGTCTCTGCTCCCGGCGCAGCACGGGGTCCGTCCGCCGCCCCGGCTCCGCCCTCGTCCGACGCGGCGGCCACCACTTGTCTCGCCGGACCGTCGCCGCCGTCGCCCTCGCCGTCGGCCAACGCCGTGAGCCACTCGACGAGCTCGTCGCGGAACGAAGGAGGCTCGAGCACGGTCACGTGGTCGGCGAGCCCGAGCACCCACGAGCGGATGGAGGCGAACGAGTTGACGCCGAGGACGAGCTCGATCGAGCCGTCGTCGAGCCGCCGCACGACCTTGTCCTCACCGACCTGATCGGCGACGCGCCGGGCTTCGACGGCGTCGACCTTGATGCGCATCTCGACACGGTCGTCGCTGTCGGCGTCCCAGGGCTCGTCGGGCAGCGCCGCCTCGACGTCGATGTCGTCGGGGACTCCGTCGGCGGGCTCGCTCCTCGTGACGTCGCCCTCGATCCGGTCGACCCGGAACGTGCGCACGGCGTGGCTGTCGAGGTCCCACGCGACGAGGTACCAGTGGCCGAAGCGGAACCACAGGCCGAGTGGCGCCACGCGGCGGTCGCGTCCCGTGCGGTAGGCGAACGCCGCCGTCGCCTTCGTGCGCACGGCCTCGAAGAGCTCGATCAGCGCCGGCGTCGGGACGATGCTGGCGATCGGGCGGACGTCGCCGAGGCCGGCCGCGCCCAACTTCAGCAGCGCATCCCTCCCACTAGGATCGCCCAGGTGAACGCCGGCGACGGCGAGGCTGAGCGCGACCTGCTCGTCGGGTTCGAGAGCCAGGTCGGGCAGATAGAACGCATCGCGGTCGATCCGGTACCCGTACTGGTCGTTGCCGGCGACGCGTTCGGTGAGGACGGGGATGCCCTCGTCCCGCAGGAGGCGCTTGTCCCGCTCGAACGCCTGACGGCGGGCCGCGTGCTCCGCCGGGTACCCCGGGACCTGGTGCGCGATGGCGTCGAGGGTGAGCGGACGCGGCGTCTCGAGCAGCACGAGCACGAGATCGGTGACGCGCTCGAGCCTGTCCAACTTGGCGGGGGCCGGGGTGGCCGGGGTCGCGGTGGCCATCTGACCGAGCCTAAGACACTCGCCGGGATGTCCGTCACGTGATGCTCGGCGTGGCGGGGCACCCGTTCGACTGGCATCTGCATCTCGTCTGGCTGCTGGTCGTGGTGGCGCTGATCGCGGCGTACCTCTGGGCGACGTCGGGATCGGGGTCGGGGTCGGGGTCGGGATCGGTGTCGGGGCCGGCGACCGGTCGGCAACGCTTCCTCTTCATCTCGGGCGCCGTGCTCCTCGGCGTGGCGGTGACGTGGCCCCTCGCCGACGTGGCCGCCCACTGGCTGCTCGTCGCCCTGGTGCTCCAGCGGCTGCTGCTCACCCTGGCCGTGCCACCGCTCCTGGTACTGGGGACGCCACGGCCACTGCTAGTCCGCCTGACCCGGCCGGTCCTGGTTGACGCCGTGTTGCGGGTGGTCGTGCGCCCGATCCCGGCGATCGCGATCGTGACCGTCGTCGCGGTGGGCACGCTGACGACCGGGGCGGTGAGCTGGGCGGCCGGCTCGACGGTGGCGCAGGCGGTGCTCGAGGTGGTCGTGCTGGCGTCGGGCTTCGTCCTCTGGGCGCCCGTCCTGCACGAGCTGCCGGGCGCACCGAAGCTGTCGGCGCTCGGACGCGGGGCGTACCTGATCGTGCAGTCGATCGTGCCGAGCTTCCTCTCGATCGTGTGGATCTTCGCCCGCCACCCCCTGTACGCGCCGTTCGCGCACCCGGGAAAGGTCGTCGACCTGTCCCCGCTGCTCGACCAGGAGCTGTCGGGCTTCGTGGCGAAGCTCGGGACGATCTTCGTGTTGTGGACGGTGGCGTTCGTGGTCATGACCCGGGGTGAGACCGCCGCCGCCGCCGGCCGGGACACGGAGCCGCTGGTGTGGTCCGACGTCGAACGTGAGATCGAGCGGGCGGACCGGGACGACAAGCGTGAGCGGCGGCACGGATGGCGGGACTTCCTGCCGCCGTCGCAGGACTAAACCTGATCTTCGATTCCCCCCGACCGACCCGCCGGTCGACCCGGGTCGACGTCCCGGTGCACAATGGTCGTATGGGTAACGCGGTGATGGTCCGTGTCCGCGGACAAGCGGACGCGGCGGGACGAGCGGCGACGCAGTCTCGGACAGAACTTCCTACGGCCTGACCTCGCCGACCAGCTGGTCGCGGACGCGGCCTTCGTCCCCGGCGACCACGTCGTCGAGATCGGCGCCGGTCGCGGCGCGCTGACGCACGCTTTGGCGAGATGCGACGTCGATGTCGTCGCTCTCGAGAAGGACCCGCGCTGGGCCGCCTCGTTGCGTCGCGACCTCGTGCGCCGGGGCCGGCACGACGTCCGGGTCCTCTGCTGCGACGTCCTCGACTTCCGCGTCCCGCGCCGGCCGTTCCGCGTGATCGGGTCGCTGCCGTTCGGGACGACGACGGCGATCCTGCGCCACTTGTTGTACGACCCGGGCTCGCCGCTCGTCCGCGCCGACCTCATCGTCCAGTGGGAGGTGGCGCGCAAGCGCGCCGCCATGCCGCCGTCGACCCTGCTGTCGGCCGGCTGGGCGCCCTGGTGGTGCTTCGAGGTCGGCCGGCGCATCCCGGCGAACGCCTTCCGTCCCGTGCCGTCGGTCGACGCCGCCGTCCTCCGCGTCACGCGTCGAGTCCCACCGATCCTCCCGCCCCGCATGGCGGGCCCGTATGCGACCTTTGTGCGCCGCCAGTGGCAGTAGCGTCTGCTGGTCATATGGAAGAGGCGACGTGGACTCTGCCGGACGTCTACCTCTTGACCGAGGGGGCGCAAGGCCCCGTCGCCGTGCCGCATCTCACGCTCACCTTCCGCGAGGGCGGGCTGGAGCTCGACAAGGCGGACGGCGAGTCGGTCTGGGACTGCAACTGGGCCGACCTCGTGGAGATGGCACCGATCGAACGTTCGGTCCTCCCCGACGGCAAGGAGGGCGTCGTCATCGTCGTCATCGAACGCGAAGGGCGGCGGCGCCACCGTTTCGTCCTGACGACCGACGACGCGGAAGCGACCGAGGAGTCGATCCGGGGACGGGCGGGTGTCCACGGCCTGCGCACGCGGTGGCCGCGTCCCGCGGTCTCACGACTCTTGATGGTCGCGATCGTCGTCGCGTTCAGCGCGGCCGTCACGTTGTTGCTGCTGTCCGCCGCTCACGTCATACGGTTCTGAACACCGGGCGCGACCGGACCAGGAGCGAAATCAGGATCGGGACTGCGACCAATCAGGCGGGCGTCGACGACGACGTCCGGCCGGCGTCAGGCCAGCGATGCGCTCCGCAGGTCGTCGAGCGACAGCTCGGCGGTCTGGTTCCCGCCGCACTGCGGGCAGTGCTCCACGTGGCGCCACGAGCGCAGCAGCCGCGTCCCCTCGGCGTTCAACATCACGACGAACGACTCCGAGATCGGATCGATCTCCAGCCCGTAGTACGCCCGCCACGCGGTCGTGGCGGACGGCGCGTCGAGGGCGAGGCCCTTCAGGACGCGCCGGAAGCGCATGCGATCCGTGTCGAAAATCCACGTGCTGTGGCACGACTCGAGCACGAAAAGCGAGTCGTCTGTGGGGGGGACCACATCGCTGATCATGCCCGATCTACTTACCGGGTTCGGCGTCGAAAGCACCTCAGGATCGTTACGAATTGATGACAATCCACGTCGCCCCAGGTAGGGGCGTTATTGCGGTCCTGTGTCATGCTTTCGCCCCACGACGAACTCCCGTTTCGTCGCGAGCTGCCGGAGGATCGAGCACAGGACGATCCGGCTCTCCGCCGGGTCGATGACCTCGTCGACCAACCCCCGTTCCGATGCCGGCCAGGGGTTCAGATAGGCCTCTTCGTACTCCCGTTCCTTGTCCCCCCGGGCCCCCGGCTCGAGCCCCCGGTACAAGATCTGGACCGCCCCCGACGCCCCCATCACCGCCACCTCGGCTCCCGGCCACGCCAGGCAGATGTCGTTGCCCATCCCCCGCGAGTCCATGACGATGTAGGCGCCCCCGAACGCCTTGCGCATGATGAGGCACAGGCGGGGCACCGACGCCTGGGCGTACGCAAAGGCCAGCTCGGCGCCGTGGCGGATCATCCCGCGCCACTCCAGGTCCTTGCCCGGCAGGAATCCCGGCGTGTCGACCAGGCTGACGATCGGCAGGTTGAACGCGTCGCACAACCGCACGAAACGCGCCGCCTTCTGCGACGCCACGATGTCGAGCGTCCCCGCCAGTATCCGCGGCTGGTTCGCCACGAACCCCACGGGCATCCCGCCCATGCGCCCGAACGCCGTCACGATCTGCCCGGCCCACCGGGGCCACAGCTCCCGGAACTCGCCGTCGTCGCAGAGCGACCGCACCACGTCGCGCACGTCGTACGTCGCCGCCTTCCGCTCGGGGATCACCGTCCGCAGCTCCGGCGTCGAGCGCAGCACCGAGTCCCCCACCGGCGCCGGCGGCGCCAGGTCGTCGGTGTTCGACGGCAGGTACTCCAACAGCTCGGCCACCGTCCCGTCGACGTCGTCGGACTCCACGGTGCACAACCCGCTCGACGTCGCGTGCATCTGCGTCCCGCCCAGCTTCGTCAGCCCGACGTCGATCCCCGTGAACTCCCGCACCATCTGCGGCCCCGACACGTAGGCGACGGCCTCCGAGCTCATGACCACCAGGTCCGACAGCCCCAATAACAAGGCCGGCCCCGACACCACCGGCCCCGTCGCCGCCGCGATCACCGGCACCTGGCCGCTGCACCGGTCGAGACGGCCGCCGCCGCCTGCCCCCATCCGTGCAGGGCGGCGACACCGTCGTGCACGTCCGCCCCGCTCGATACGACGAAGAACACGAACGGGATCCCGAGCTCGACCGCCTGGTCCGCCGCCTCCGCCAGCCGCACCCCGTCGGCGTGCGTGATCGCCCCCCGCCGCATCGAGCCGAGCGCCCGGCAGATGACGACGTTGCGCCCGCCGATCCGCCCGACGACCGACGTGACGGCGCCGACGATCCCCTTACCGACCTCTGGCGCCTCTGTCGTGGTCACCGTGATCCGAATGTACAGCGCGGTCGCCCCCCGACCATTCTCCGCTCGATGGCGCCGACCACGACGAGCCCCCCGAGCATCTCCTCCGCCTCGATCGCCAAGCTCTCCACGTCCGCCCTGATGGAGGAGGCCGCCGAGACGGCCCGGGCCCTCGACGCGCTGGCGGGGCGCATCGTCTTGGTCGCCGCCGAGCTCGATCGACGCCAGGCGTGGCGCTCGGAGGGCGCCACCTCGCTCGAGACCTGGCTGGCCGAGCGCTGCAACGTCTCCGCCGCGACGGCGCGGGCGTGGGCGCACGTCGGCGAGCGGCTCTTCGACCTGCCCAAGCTCGCCGAGGGCCTGACCAGCGGCTCGGTCACCTTCGACCAGGTACGCGCCGTGGTCGACGCCGCCACCCCCGAGAGCGAAGCGACGCTCGTGGCCCAGGCCTCCGAGTGCTCGGTGCGCCAGCTGGGCGAGCTGGCCAAGACGCAGAACCCGGTGCCGCCGTCCTCGCCGGCCCGAGCGCACGAGACGCGGGCGGTGCGCTTCAACGACGCCACGCGGACCATGAGCGCCCAGTTGCCCGAGGAGTCCTACGCCGAGGTGCGCGCCGGGCTCGAGGCCCGAGCGCGTGACCTGCCCTCTGACGGCGAGACGCGCTGGGACCAGCGCCTGGCCGACGCCTTCGTCGCCCTCGTGCGCTCGGCTGCGTCGAGGCGCCCGGTGAAGGCGACGCGGACCGAGTCGTCGACGTCGTCAGAGCCCGGGCCGCCCGCCCCGAGCCCCTACGTCGTGGTGGCGCACGTGCCCTTGGCCACGCTCCTCGACGACGACGTCGCCTTGGCCGGCGAGCTCGAGCGGCGTGGCCTGGTCGACGCCGAGGTCATGCGGCGCCTGGCCTGTGACGCCTCCTTGGTCATCGCCCTCGACGACGACGTCGGCCACACGATGTACGAGGGCCGGGCCAGGCGGATCCCGACGGCCACCCAGCGCCGCGAGATCTGGCGCCGGGACCGACATTGCCGCTTCCCGGGCTGCACCAACGCGATCTTCGTCAACCCCCACCATTTGCGGTGGTGGCGACGTGACCGCGGGCCGACGGACCTCGACAACTTGGCCCTGCTCTGTGAGCACCACCATCGCCTGGTGCATACGGGCGGCTGGACTGCGACGGGCGACGCCAACGCAGAGCTGACCTTCATCGGCCCGAGCGGCCGGGTCATGACCTCGCGGCCGTCGGCGCTGTGGACGAGGGCGAGCGCCCCGCGGCGCAGGTCCGGTTAGCGGTGGTTGCTGATATCGGTGCGGCGCCAGGGGCCGGACCGGCCGCCTGACTTCTCCCACAGCGCGAGGTGCTCGACCGTCATCGTCCGGTCAGAGGACTTGCACATGTCGTAGACCGTGAGGGCGGCGACGGCGCAGGCGGTCATCGCCTCCATCTCCACTCCGGTGCGGTCGACGGTCTCGACCTGGGCCTCGACCTCGACGTAGTCGTCGCCGATGGAGAAGTTGACCCCGATGGAGCCGACCAGCACGGGGTGGCACATCGGGATCAGCTCGGCGGTGCGCTTGGCCGCCTGGATCCCGGCGATCCGTGCCGCCGCCAGCACGTCGCCCTTGGTGATGGCGTTGTTGGCCACCTTGGTCGTCGTTTCGGGGAGCATCGAGACCCGGCAGCGGGCCAGAGCACGGCGATGGGTGGGCTCACGGGGCGTGACGTCGACCATTCGGGCGCCGCCCAGCGGGTCGAGATTGGCCAGCATGCGGTCGGTCACGGAGCAGGAGTCTACGACCTAGTGAGCGCCTGAACTGCCGGGAATAACCCCCCAGCGGATAGACTTGGCAGTCTCAGAGAGTGAGTGCCAGCGAGCGCCGCAGGAGGAATCCATTGCCGACCTACGAATACGCGTGCACGGCGTGTGGGCACCGGCTCGAGGCCGTCCAGAAATTCACGGACGAGCCGCTGACGGAGTGCCCCGAGTGCCAGGGCGCGCTCCGCAAGGTCTACGGCGCCGTCGGCATCGTCCTGAAGGGCAGCGGCTTCTACAAGACCGACTCGCGGGCGGCCTCTGGCGCCCGGAACGGCAACGGGAACGACGGAAAGAAGAAGGACAAGGAGAAGGAGTCATCGAGCTCCGAGTCGTCGTCCTCGGGCAGCGAGTCGAAGGACAGCTCTTCGTCCTCGTCCTCGTCCTCGCCTTCGTCCACGCCGAAGAGCGACGGCGGCAGCAAGGACTCGAAGCCGGCCGCCGCTGCGGCCAGCTGAGCGGCCGTCAGCTCAGTCGCCGCTGAGCTGCATGTCGGCGATGGCCAGGGTCTGACCCGCCGCTGACCCCGGCAACCAGCGCAGGTCGCCACCGATCGCGACGACCGACTGCAGCATCCGCTGGAGCGTCGAGGCGACCGTGATCTCCCGGACGGGCTCGGCGAGCACGCCGCCCCGGATCATCAAGCCCTCGGCCCCGACGGAGAAGTCACCGCTGACCGGGTTCACGCCCGAGTGGATGCCCGTGACGGACTGCACGTAGAGACCCTCGCCGACGTCGGCCAGGATCTGTTCGCGCGTTGGCGTCGCCGGGCGACAGGACGAGGGCCCGGCAACCGGCGCCAGGTGTGCCGGCGAAGCCACCTCGGACGGCCGACCCCGTCGACGACGTGCCCGCCCGGCGTGCCGAGACGGTGTCGTAGACGAACATGCGCAGCACGCCGTCGGAGATGAGGACGTTGCGGCGGCAGGCCAGCCCCTCGCCGTCGTGCGACGCCGCACCGAAGGCGCGTGGGTCGGTCGGGTCGTCGACGAGTGTGACCGTGGGCGCGGCGACCGACTCGCCGATGCGGCCGGCAAAGAAGGACCGGCCCTTCACGACGGCCTCGCCCGACAGCGCCGACGACACGACGCCGATCAGGGTGGACGTGACCCGAGGGTCGAACACCACGGTGTAGCGACCAGAGGGCGCCTTCTGCGAGCCGAGCATCCGCGTCGCGCGCAGCACGGCGTCGTCCATCGCTTCGTCGGCGATGAGCTCACCGGGGCCCCGTCCGACGCTGAAGCCGGTGCCGGTCTGCGTGTCGGCGCCCTCGCCCGCGATGGCGTCGACGGAGAGGAAGGCCGACGTACGCCTCCGGTACGACGAGATGCCGGTGGTCGAGGCGAGTGCCACTTCGGTGCGACTGTCCGAGTAATCGGCCGAGGACGACCTGGCGCACGCGGGGGTCGGCGGCCCGGGTGGCCCGCTCGAGCTGCAGCGCCAGGTCGACCTTCTTCTCCATCGGGGTGGACGCGACGCCGTCGTCCCACAGATCGAGCTCGACGGGGGCGACGCCGTCGGGGACGGCGAAGACGACGTCGGGGTCGGGGGTGGCGAAGCGGGCGTTGTCGCGGGCGTCGGCCAGCGTGGCCGCGATGACGTCGGGGTCGAGGGAGCCGGCCCAGGCGAAACCGACACGGCTGCCGACGGCCTCGGCGTCGGGGCCGTCGTCATCGAGCAGGACGCGGATGCCGACGCCGGACGAGTCGGCCGAGGTGAGCGATTCGACCTCGCCCTCGTAGGCGCGGACCTCGGTGTCGGTGCCGCGGGTGACGTAGACCTCGAGGCCCTCGCCGGCATGGGCCCGCTCGACGACGGAGGTGGCGAGGGCGAGGAGGTCGGTGCGTCGCTTGGTCACGCCGTGCCGCCGAGCGTGACGCCGGTGATGCGCAGCGTGGCCTGGCCGCAGCCGACCGGCACGCTCTGGCCGTCCTTGCCGCACGTGCCGGGCGTCATGTCGAAGTCGGTGGCGACGGCGTCGATGCGGCGCAGGACCTCGGGGCCGTTGCCGATGAGGTTGGCGTCGCGGAGCGGCTCGGTGATGCGCCCGTTCTCGATCAGGTACGCCTCGGTCGTGCCGAAGACGAAGTCGCCGGTCGCGGTGTTGACCTGGCCGCCGCCGAGCTTCTTGACGTAGACGCCGTTGGGGGTCTGGGCGACGATCTCGTCGGGGTCCTCGGTGCCGGCCAGCAGGTACGTGTTGGTCATGCGCACCATCGGCAGGTGCTGGTAGCTCTGGCGGCGCCCGTTGCCCGACGACTTGCGACCTTCCTTGCGGGCCCGGAGCCAGTCCCACATGTAGTCGGTCAGGACGCCGTTCTCGATGAGGACGTTGCGAGCGGGCAGGTTGCCCTCGTCGTCGACGGCGAAGTTGCCCCACTCGCCGAGGACGGTGCCGTCGTCGACGAGCGTGACGAGGGGGCTCGCGACGAGCTCGCCGATGCTGGCCGGTGTAGACCGAGGCGTCCTTGACGATGTGGTCGGCCTCGAGGCCGTGGCCGCACGCCTCGTGGAACAGGATGCCGCCGCGTGCCGCCGGCGAGGACGATCGGGACCTCGCCCGAGGGCGCGGGGCGGGCGGAGAGCTTGGCCAGGGCGCGGGCGGCGGCGGTGTGGGCGATGTCCTCGACGGGAGTGCGGTCGAAGATCTCGAAGCCCTCGGTGCGGGCGAACGACTCGTAGCCGGTCTGCATGCCGGTGTCGCCGTTGGCGACGCACTGGACGTTGAAGCGGGTCCGGATCTGGTCGTCGGTGGCGAAGAGGCCGTCGGAGTTCGCGACGAGGACCCGGCGGCGGCTGTCGCCGACGCCGACCTGGACCTGGGTGATGCTGTCGCCGGCCGAACGGGCGGCGTCGTCGGCCCTGGTCGAGGAGCTCGAGCTTGCGGGCCTTGTCGACGGTGTTCGGGAGGGTGCGCTCGCCGCGGTCGTGGTCGGCGATGGGGCCGAGGGCGACGGTGCGGGTGCCTCGCCCGCCCTGTCGGGCGACGGCGGCGGCGGCCCGGGCGGCGGCGAGCAGGCCCTGCTCGGTGAGGTCGGCGGTGTGGGCGAACCCGGTGGTCTCGCCGTCGACGACGCGGATGCCGGCGCCCCGGGAGCGGCCGGAGGAGAGCTCCTCGATGCGGCGGTCATCGAGCATGGCGCCGGAGGTCACGGCGTCCTCGGCGAAGACCTCGGCCATGTCCCCGCCGACCTGCAATGCGGTCGAGAGGACGCGTTCGAGCACGTCAGGGTTCGATGAGGGCGGTGTCGGTCACGGCGGTATCGTAATCGTCGTGCCCGAACGTTCATCCGAGACCGCGACTGCTGCGACGGCGACCGCCGCGGGACACGGGCCGCACGCCGGCCTGAGCGCCCAGCTCGAGCTGACCGTCGGCGACGAGGACACGGCCGAGGACTTCCGGTCCGGCGACGTCCCGGTGCTGGCGACGCCCCGTCTCATCGCGCTGTGCGAGGAGGCCACCTGCCGCGCCACGGACGGGCACCTGGAGTCCTCGCAGGCGAGCGTCGCGACGCGGGTGCAGTTCGACCACCTGGCGCCGGTCGCGTCGGGTCGGTCGTGCTGGCCGAGGCGACGCTGGTCAAGGTCGAGGGCCGCCGCCTGACCTTCACCGTGTCGGCGGCGCGCCTGGAGGGCGACGGGGGCGGGCTCGTCGGCGCCGGTCGCGTGACGCGGGTCGTGATCGACCGTGCCACGTTCCTGGCCAAGGCGGGCGCGACGGGCAAGCCCTGAGCAGGTCGCCGACCTCGTCTACGGGGTCGGACCGGGTCGCAGCCGGGGACGGCGGGACCGTTGGCGGGGGCCGGACCGGTCGTCGCCTCGTTCGTCCTCTTCGGGCACGTTCTGGGGCAGCTGGGCGGTGATGCTGTTCAACATCCAGCACGCGTTCGCGTTGTCGGACGCCGAGCTGGGCCTGGTGCTGGCCGTCGCCATCGCCGTGGCCGGCGTGTCGAGCGCGGTGATGGCGCACCTGGCCGACCGGGTCGGGGCGCGCCGGATGCTGTGGCTGTGGCTGTTCGCCTGGGCGGTGCTGCTGTGCGTGCTCGCGCTGATGCGGGAGCGCTGGGCCTTCGTGGCGCTGCTCGTGCTGACCGAGGTGGCCGGGGGCAGCATCGACACGGCGATGAACGCCGAGGCCTCGCACCGGTTGGTCGACCATCCGTCCGTGTTGGTGCGGCTGCACGCGCTCTTCAACACGGGGGCGTTGGTGGGCGCGGCGGTGGCCGCGCTCGTCATTCACGCCGGGGTGTCGTGGCGCTGGATGTGGCCGGCGATCGCCGTCGGTGCGGTGGCGGTCGGGGCGTGGGCCGCCGCGACCGACTCGGGGACGCCGATCACGGCGTCGACGGGGCGGGACGTATGACGACGTCGCACCCGTTGCGGCGACTGCGCCGGGACGGGTTGTTGCTGCTGCTGGTCGTGTTCGCCCTGGCCGAGGTGACCGAGGGCGGCGTCGACACGTGGGGCGTGCTGTTCTTGCGCAACCACCTGGCGACGGGCGTCTTGTTGGGGGCGGGCGCGTACGTGGTCGGGCAGTTGATGGCGGCGACGACGCGGGGCGCCGGGGGGCCGTTGCTGGGGCGGATGTCGAGCCGGACGGCGTTGGTGGTGGGCGGGTGTGTGGCGGGCGGGGGGATCTTGTTGGAGTCGGTGGCGCCGGCGGCGGGATTGGCCGCGGTGGGTCTGGCGCTGGGCGCGGGCGGGGCGTCGTTGTTCTGGCCGTTGGTGATGAGCACGGTCAGCCGGCAGGCGTCCCAGGTGGTGAGCGCGGTGGGGACCTTCACGGCGGCGGGGTACGTCGGCTGGGTGGCGGGGGCGCCGATCGTGGGGTGGGTGTCGGAGGCGCTGGGGCCGGCCCGGGGGCTGCAGGTGCTGGCGGTGGCGGCGTTCTCGGTGGCGGTGATGACGATCGTGGGCGGACGGGGGCGGGGGCCGGGGCTCGGACGGGTGACGGAGGCGGTCGGACGGGGACGGGGACGGGGACTGGGTCGGACAAGGTCGGGGAGGCGCCGGTGCGGCTGCGAGTGCGCCTGCGGCGGGTCGAGGGCAGCGGGTAACGTGACGCCACCCGTCATGATTTTGCAAAGTATCGAGACGCCGGCCGACATTAAGGCCCTGACCAGCGAAGAGCTGGCCCAGCTGTGCGAAGAGATACGGACGTTTCATCGTCGACACGGTGACGACGACCGGTGGGCACCTGGGGTCGAACCTGGGGGCGGTCGAGCTCACGCTGGCGCTGCACCGGGTGTTCGACTCGCCCCGTGACGTCTTGTTGTGGGACACGGGGCACCAGGCCTACGTGCACAAGCTGCTGACCGGGCGCCGGTACGGCGTTCAAGAACCTGCGACAGGCCGGCGGGTTGTCCGGGTACCCGAACCGGGCGGAGTCCGAGCACGACTGGATTGAGAACTCGCACGCCTCGACGGCGCTGTCGTACGCGCACGGGATCGCCTCGGGGTTCGCGGTGCGTGGCATCGACGGCGAGCGGCGGGTGGTCGCCATCGTCGGTGACGGGGCGTTGACCGGGGGGATGGCGTACGAGGCGCTGAACAACCTCGGGCATTCCCACCGTCGGGTCGTGATCGTGCTGAACGACAACGGGCGGTCGTACGCGCCGACGGTGTCGCAGCTGTCGCAGTCGTTGACGACGCTGCGACTGAACCCGACGTACACGGCGGCCCGTGAGCGCTGGCGGCTGCGGCTGCGTGAGCTGCCTGCTTCGGGGAGCTGGCGTACTCGAGCGTGCATTCGTTGACGAGCGCGTTGCGCGAGATGGTGGCGCCGCACACCTTCTTCGAGGCGTTGGGCGTGCGGTACGCGGGACCGATCGACGGACACAACATCGAGCACATGGAGCAGGCGTTCGCCCACGCCGCCGAGTGGGGCGGGCCCATCGTCGTGCACGTGCTGACGCAGAAGGGCCGCGGGTACGCGCCGGCCGAAGAGGACGACGTGCAGCGGCTGCACGACTTCAAGGTGCCGACGGCGCCGACGGTGCCGCGGCGGGCGCTGGTCAGGGCCGATCGGAGAACGTCGTCGGTTCGTCGGCCGGATACGCCGTGGGCGGCCCGACGAGCACCGACGGCGGCGGCCTTGTCCTCACCGGGCTCGTTGCCCGAGAGCCGAGGTCGACGGGCTCGCCGCACGGCGCCGCGACGTACGGCGAAGCGTTCTCGCGTGCGCTGCTGGCCGTGGCCGACGAGGATCCGCGGATCGTGGCCCTGACGGCGGCGATGCCGGGGCCGACCGGGCTGCTGCCCTTCCAGGCCCGCTTCCCCGACCGCTTCTACGACGTCGGGATCGCCGAGCAGCACGAGGTGACCGCGGCCGCCGGGATGGCCATGGCCGGGCTGCGCCCGGTGGTGGCGGTGTACTCGACGTTCCTGAGCCGGGCCTTCGACCAGGCCAACCTCGACGTGGGCCTGCACGGGTGCCCGGTGGTCTTCGTGCTGGACCGGGCGGGGATCACGGGCGACGACGGGCCGAGCCACCACGGGATTCTGGACATGGCGCTGGCGTTGTCGATTCCCGGCATGACGGTGTTCGCCCCCTCTGCGGCCGAAGAGGTCGAGCCGATGCTGCGGACGGCGCTGTCGTTGTCCGGCCCGGCGACGATCCGCTTCCCCAAGACGGCGCCGCGCCACGTGGCGCGCGACGATGTCGGCGAGGGGCTGTCGGCTCGTCGGCTGCGGCGCGGTGACGGTTCGGTCTGCCTGCTCGGTGTCGGCAAGATGGTGGGCGCCGTGCCTGGCGGCGGCCGACGAGTTGGCTCGCGAGGGCGATCGACGCGACGGTGTGGGACACGCGGGTGGTCTGCCCGCCGGACGCCGCGATGCTGACCGACGCGGCTCGTCATCAGCTGGTCGTCACGGCCGAAGACGGCGTGCGCCACGGCGGGGCGGGCGCGTTCCTCGTCGACGCGATGGCGGCGCAGGTCGAATCGGAGGGGCTGGCCATGCCGGCGATCCGGATCCTCGGGATCCCACGCCAGTATCTGGCGCAGGGCAAGGCGGATGACATCTTGGCCAGCCTCGGGCTGGACGGTGCCGGCATCGCGGAGAGCGTGCGCCGGGTCAAGCTCGAGGTGACGGCGGCCGAACCGCCACACTGACGGGCCGGGTCCGGCGGCCGACGACCCGCTGGTCGACGGCAGCCGACGTCGGCGGGGGCTGCGTCGGCGGCGCCGGCCCCGTAGGTCGCCCAGGCTTGACGCGCTGCCCGGAGCGCAGCACCGCTCGGCGATAGATCCCGGTGGCGAACCACGCCATGAGCACCGTGCCGCCGATGGAGAGGCGCACTGCAGCCAGGAACTGCCACCAAACCACCTGGTCCAGTCCGACGAGCACCGGCATGGCGAAGGGCGCCGTCGGCGGGAAGTAGGCCAGGACCTTGAAGAGCAGGCTCGGGTTGCCCGTACTCGCCACGGTGATCGAGTAGATGTAGGCGATGAGGATGGGGAGGCTCAGCGGGAGGGCGAGCGTCTGGACCTGGTCCTGGCGTTCGGCCGTCGACCCGGCGGCGGCGTAGAGCCAGCAGTAGAAGGCATAGCCGAGCACCAACCAGACCAGATCGGCTCAGGAGCAAGACCGGGCCCGTCCCGTGCAGCAGGTCGGAACCGACCGCCTTGCTCACGGCGAACGCGACCCCCACGATCAGCAGCGGCCTGGCCCATCGCGACCAGCCCGATGCCGAGCACCTTGCCGCCCGAGCAGCTGGGCCGGCCGGACGGCGGCGAGCAGCACCTCGACGACCCGGCTCGCCTTCTCCTGCATGACGCCCATGAGGATCCAGGTGTTGTACTGCGTGAGCATCAAGAAGATCAGGACGATCCCGATCACCGACGTGCCCTTGATGACGCCGCCTTGGCCGTGTTGCGCCTGCAGGCTCTGCGACCGGGACCGGCTTGGGCCTGGGCGACCTGCTCGATCTGCTGCGACCGACAGGCCGGCCTGCTGGTAGGCGTGCAGGACCCCGAGCTCGGGGGCCAGGACCTGCGACCAGGCTGGCCGTATCCGACGAGCTGTTGGCCGTGACGGGCTGGTTGACGACGATCTTGTCGCCGTTGACGATGGCGACGTCGAGGGCTGCCGGAGCGCAGCGCCGCCTCGGCCGACGCGACGGTCGGCTCCGAGACGACCTGCACCGGCGTCTGGCTCTGCTTGCCGCTGTACTTGACGACCTGGGTGACCTGCGCGGGGTCGAGGACGCGCCGACGACGCCGACCTTCTGCGGTGGCGACGTGCTGTTGCTGTGGATCTTCGGGATGACGATGGCGCCGCACAGACGATGAGCAGGATGATGATGCGTCCCGACTCGGAAGATACGGCCTCGCGACACGTTCGAGGATCTCGCGGCGGGCGACGAGGCCGACGCTGCCGAGGTGGGCGCCGGACGGCGAAGCCACCGACGTTTCGGCGCGCTGCTCGGCCGGGGGCGCGTCCGCGGCCCGGTCGCGCCGCTCGCCGGCGCCGTTGCCGGATGAAGACCCGCAACCCGAGACAGCACCACGATGGGGATCAGGATGTAGACGGTCTTCACTGGACCGCCTCCCGGAACACCTCGGACAGCCGACGGCGTTCGAACGTGAACTGGGTGACGTGCCCGGCCGCCATCGCCGCCCGCAGCACGACGTCGCTGTCGACCTCATCGTCCAGCGACGAGCCGGACCGCGCCGCCGGAAACCTCGGAGACCGAGACGCCGGGCAGCCCGTGGGCCCAGTCGCGCCGTCCGGTCGCCCTCGACCCGCACGACCAGGCGGCGAGCCCCACTGGCTGGCCAGCTCGTCGACCGTCCCGGTCACGACCAGGCGACCGTGATCGATGATGATGACCTGTTCGCACAGGTCTTCGACCAGGTCGAGCTGGTGGCTCGAGAAGAGCACGCAGCAGCCGGCCCGTGCCTGGTCGACCAGGACTCGGCCGATGGCGTCGATGCCGGTCGGGTCGAGACCCGCCAGCGGCTCGTCGAGGACGAGCAGCTCGGGATCGTGGACCAGTGCGGCGGCCAGCTGCACCCGTTGCTGGTTCCCGTGCGAGAGCGCCTCGACCTTGCTCGTGGCCCGATCGGCGATGTCGAGTCGCTCGAGCCACTTCTGCGTCGCCGATGCCGCGTCGTCCGGGCTCATCCCGTGCAGCCGGCCGAGGTACTCGACCTGGTCGCCCACGAGCATGCCGGGATACAGACCTCGCTCCTCGGGCATGTAGCCGAAGCGCTTCCACTGCGCGGCGTCCGACCGGGATCCCGTCCCAGCGAACCACGCCGCTGTCGAGGTCGGTCAGTCCGAAGATGGCGCGCATCGTGGTCGTCTTGCCGGCGCCGTTGGGGCCGAGGAAGCCGACCACCTGACCGCTCGGCACGCGTGAACGACAGGTCGTCGAGGGCCACCACTGATCCGTACGTTCGCCGCAACCCCTCGAGCTCCAGCAGTCCTCCCACGACACTCAGGCTAGGCCGCGACAGACGAGTCATGCCTTGGGCAGCCCGCGTCAGCGTCGCGGTTGCGCTACGGCAGATTCGCCCCGTGTCTCCGCGGACGAAGTCGTTGACCGCGTAGTACGCGTCGATCGACTCACCCGCGTCACCCCAAAACCCCTCTTGGACGTCGTGAGCCATCTGCCCCTTGCCGACGTAGTGGTTGTTGACGTCGGTGATCTCGAGCTCGCCACGACCCGATGGCTCCAAGTCGCCGATGATGTCGAAGACGCCACCCTCGTAGCAGTAGATCCCCGTCACGCAGTACTCCGACGCCGGATTTTCCGGCTTCTCCTCGATATGCGCGACCCGACCGTCCTCGCCGAAGACGGGGACGCCGAGGTGACGCAGGTGCTCGGGCTCGCTGACCGGAGACAGGAGGATGCGGGCTCCCACGGGCTCCGCCCGGAACGCGTCCACCATCGGCTTGATCGACCGTTCGCACGATGTTGTCGGCGAGCATGACCAGGACCGGGCCGCCCTCGGCGAAGTGGGCCGCCAGGCCGAGCGCCTCGGCGATCCCGCCGGCCTTCTCCTGGTACCCGTACGAGAGTTGATCGATGCCGTACTCGTGGCCGTTCCCGAGCAGGCGGAGGAACTCGCCGGCGTGGGTGCCGCCCGTGACCAGCATGATCTCGTCGATGCCGCTCTGCACGACGGCTTCGATCGCCCACGCGATCATCGGCCGGTCGTAGATCGGCAGCAGGTGCTTGTTGGTGATGCGGGTCAGCGGATAGAGGCGTGAGCCCGTCCCACCAGCCAGGATGACACCCTTCATCGCTTCACTCGCCCCGTCTCGACCCGACCCGTCTCGACCCGACCCGTCTCGACCCGTCTCGTCTCCGCCTGGTCGGCCGATTGCATGGGGTCTGTCTAGTCGAACGTGAGGACGCCACGCGCCACACGGCCGGCGTGCATCTCGTCGACGACCTCACCGAACCGCTCGAGCGGACGGGTCAGCGAAACGAGCTCGTCGAACATCAGCTGTCCGGACTTGTACAGATCCACCATCAGCGGGATGTCGTGGTGCGGTCGGGCCGAGCCGTACCGGCAGCCGAGCAATCCCCGGTCGACGTAGGCCGAGCGCATTGACGTCGACCGCCACCTCGGTGCCCCGGGGCGGAATCCCGATCGCCACGGCGTTGCCGCCCCAGTCGAGGCAGTCCAACGCACTTCGAAGTACCGCCGGATGCCCGACGCAGTCGAACGCCCACGTCACGCCACCCAACGGGAAGAACGCGCCGGCGGCTGACTCCCGGTTCGGCCGGCACCAGTTCGCGGACCGCCGCTGCGGCATCCCCGCTGCTGGCGTCGACGAAGTCGTCGCTCCGAACTGACGCCCGAGTTCCTCCTTGGCGGCCACCGTGTCGACCGCCACGATCCGGGTCGCCCCGGCGATGCGCAGCCCCTGGATCACGTTCAGCCCGACGCCGCCGACGCCGAACACCGCCGCCGTGTCCCCGGGCCGCGCCTTGGCCCGGTTCAACACCGCCCCCACGCCCGTCAGCACGCCGCACCCGATGAGACACGCCGAAGACAGCGGGACGTCCTTCGGGATCCGCACCGCCTGGACCTCGCTCACGACCGTCACCTCAGAGAAGACCGAAGCGGCGGCGAAGTTCGACGCCGGCTCGCCCTTGTACGTGAACGGCGTCGAGATATTCCCGAACGTGCTCTTGCACCACGTCGGGTGCCCCGTCCTGCACGCCCGGCACGCGCCGCAACTCGCCAGCGTGGCGATCACCACGTGGTCGCCCGGCTTCACCGACCGCACCTGCGTCGCCGACCGCCTCGACGACGCCGGCCCCCTCGTGGCCGAGCACCGCTGGCGCCGGGAAACGGAATCGTCCCGTCGATGACCGACAGGTCGGAGTGGCACACCCCGGCCGCCTGTATCCGGACCTGCACCTCGGTCGGCCCCGGCCCGCGCACTTCGAGGTCGTCGGTGACCTCCACCCCTTCTCCGGTGTAGACGATGCCTCGCACTTACTTGCTCCTCTCGATGGTCACCACGTAATCCGCTCCGGATGCGTGGCGATCCCGCAGCTCTCGCTTCAGCACTTTCCCGCTGGCGTTGACCGGCAGGGCGTCCACCAACACGATGCTGCGGGGCACTTTGTAGTTCGCCATGGCGTCGCGGGACCAGCTGAGGATGGCCCGCCCCAATTCGTCTGCCGCCGCCTGGGTGTCGCCGGACCCGGCTCCGGCGGCCGGGACGACGTAGGCGCAGCCCACCTCGCCCATCCGCTCGTCGGGCACCCCGACCACGGCGGCCTGGGCCACCGCCTCGTGCCCCCGCAGGATCGCCTCGATCTCGGCCGGGTAGGCGTTGAACCCACCCACGACGTACATGTCCTTGACCCGATCCGTGATCGTCACGTTGCCGTCGGGGTCCATCACCGCGATGTCGCCGGTGTGGAGCCAGCCGTCGGCGTCGATTGCCTCGGCGGTCGCCTCTTCGTTGCCCCAGTACCCCGTCATGACCGTGTAGCCGCGGACGACGATCTCGCCGGGCTCACCCTGCGCCATCTCACCCCCGCCGGCGACGACCCGGACCTCGAGCCCGGGGATCGCACGACCGGACGTGCCGGCGATGACCTCGGGCGGGTCACTGCGTCGGCACATCGTCACCGTCCCGCACGACTCGGTGAGGCCGTACGCGGTCAACACGGTGTCGAAGCCGAGCTCCTCGCCCATGGCCTGCACCAGCTCGACCGGGACGACGGCAGCGCCGGTGACGCCCAGACGTAGCGAGGACAGGTCGTGCTTTTCGGCTTCGGGCGAGCCCAACAACGTCTGGTAGAGGGTCGGCGGCCCCGGCAGCACGCTGATGCGCTCCTCCTCGATGCGACGCATCACGGCGCCGGCGTCGAACACCGGTTCGGGCACCACGGTCGCGCCCGCCATCAGGCAGGCCAAGATCCCGGCCTTGTAGCCGAACGTGTGGAAGAACGGGTTGACGATGAGGTAGCGGTCGCCGGCGCCGAGCCCGACGATCGAGGCCCACGTGCCGAACGTCCGCAATGACTGCGCGTGCGTCGTCGCCGCACCCTTCGGATATCCGGTCGTGCCCGACGTGAAGATGATGTCCGACACGTCGTCCGGCCGACCGCCGCAGCCCGTGCACTCGTTACCTGCCTCGTCGACGTCGCTCGCCGTCCGCCAGGAACTCCTCCAGGCCGAGCAGCGGTGTCAGCGACGGCCCGCCGTCGTCGGCACCCTCGTCGCGGAACAACAGGACTGCCGCAACGCTCCGACGTCCTCCCCCGCCAGCATGGCCGGGTAGTCGAACCCGAGGAAGCCTCGGACCGTCACCAAGAACGTTCGCGCCCGCGTTGCGCAGGATGTAGGCCGCCTCCCCGCCCTTGAACCTTGTATTCAGCGGGACGATCACTCCGCCCGCACGCAGCACGCCCAACGCGGCGAGCATCCACTCCGCGCAGTTCGGGGCCCACATCCCGACCCGGTCCCCCGCCTTCACCCCGGCAGCCACGAACCCACGGGCGTACCGATCCACCTCCGGGCCAGCTGGGCGAACGTGAGCCTCACCGTCGCCGTCGACCAGGGCCTCGGTGTCCGCGTGGCGGACGGCGGCATCCTCGACGAGCCGGGGCACCGTGCCCCAGATCAGGTCCGCCCTCGGATCCTCCTGGTCGGCCGGTGACGCCGCCGATGCCGTCGCTCACGGGTGCTGGCTGCTCACGGAGATGACCTCGCCCGACAGGTACGACGAGTAGTCGCTGGCGAGGAACACAATGACGTTCGCCACCTCCCAGGTCTCGGCGCCGCGCCCGAACAACTCACGACGTCGCAACACCGCCAGGTCCTCGTCGGGGATGGCTCGGTTCAGGAAGGGGTGTTCCGCCAGGCTCGGCGACACGGCATTGACCCTGACGCCGGTCGGCGCCGCCTCGGCGGCGGCGCACCGCGTCAGCGCCATCACGCCCGCCTTGGCTGCGGCGTAGTGGGCTTGGCCCGGTTGGGCTCGCCATCCGAGCACCGAGGCGTTGTTGACGATGACGCCTCGGCGAGCGGGAAGCATGTGCCGCAGTGCGGCCCGGGTGCATCGGAACGTCCCGGTGAGCGTGATGTCGAGCACGGTCGACCACTGCTCGTCGGTCATCTCGACGAGCGGCACCGTCCCTCCGAGACCGGCGTTGTGCACCGCCACGTCGATCCCCCCGAAGCGCTCGACCGTCCCGTCGTAGAGGGCGCCGACCTGCGCCTCGTCGCGGACGTCACACGCCAAAGCGAGAATACGGTCAGCCGAGAAGTCGCTCACCAACTGTTCGGCCGTCTCGCCGAGGCGCCGTTCGTGCGCGTCCGAGACCACGACCGTCGCGCCCTCTTCGAGGCAACGCCGGGCGGTGGCCGATCCGATCCCCGTACCTGCTGCGGCGGTGACCACCACGACCTTCCCGTCGAGGAGCCCGTGCCCCGCCGGCGGCGGGGGTGGCGGCGGCGGATCGAAGTCCGCTCCGAGACTCGTGCTCGTCACCTGGCTCCCTTCGGTTCCGGCGGCAGTCCCAGGACCCGCTCGCCGATGATGTTCCGCTGGACCTCGTTGGACCCCCCGTAGATCGTCTCCGAGCGGGCGAAGAGGAAGGACCGCTGCAGCTCACCCAATCCGTAGCCCTCGTTCTCGGGCAGCGCCTCTCCGTCCAACACCGTCGCGCCGACGCCCATGACGTCCATCGCCAGCTCACCCAGGCGGCGATGCCACGAGCCCCAATAGAGCTTGGCGATGGATGCCTCGGGCGGCGCCACCGGCCCGTCGATGCCAGCGAGCGAGCGCAACGTGTTGTACCGCATGATCGTCAGTTCGATGTGGGCCTGCGCCAAACGATGCCGCACTACCGGGTCGCCCGACCGACCGTTCTGTTCAGCGAGGCTGACGATCCGGTCGAGCTCGCGTCGGAACGCCAGCTGGTGCCCGAGCAGGGCGACGCCGCGCTCGAACGCGAGCGTCGCCAGCGCGACGCGCCAGCCGTCGCCGACCTCGCCCACGACGTTGGACGCGGCGGTGCGGGCGCCGTCGAAGAAGACCTCGTTGAATTCGCTGGTCCTCGTGAGTTGCGTGATCGGGCGGATCTCGACCCCGGGCTGGTCCATCGGCACGAGCAAATAGGACAGCCCTTTGTGGCGCGAGGAGTCCGGGTCCGTGCGGCACACCACGAAGCACCAGTCGGCCTGGTGCGCCAGCGATGTCCAGACTTTCTGTCCGGTCACCACCCACTCGTCCCCGTCACGGACCGCCCGCGTCTTCACGTTGGCCAGGTCGCTGCCCGCGTCGGGCTCGGAATAGCCCTGGCACCACAGCTCGTCGCCCTGCTGAATGGGCGGCAGGAACCGAGCCTTCTGCTCGGGCGTCCCGTAGTGAATCAACGTCGGGCCGAGGAGGCCCTCGCCCATCACCGAGACCCGACCCGGCGCCGCGGCCCGCGGCGTACTCCTCGTTGAAGATGACCTGCTGGGTCATGGTGGCACCGCGGCCCCCGTGCTCGACGGGCCATCCAAGACACGTCCAACCGCCCTTGGCCAGGACCTTCTCCCAGCGTCGGCGCACCTCGAAGCCGAAGGTCTCGTCACCCGAACCACCCCGTCCGCCGAGCTCGGCGAACTCCCCCACCAGGTTCTCGTCCAGGTAGCCCCGCACTTCGGCACGGAAGGCCACGTCCTCCGGGCCGTCGCGCAGATCCATCGCCCGGGAGCGTAGCGAAGCCCGCACCCCATATCTGACGGGGCGTCAGATATGGGCGACCACCGGACGGACCGCCACCGCCCGCCCTGGAATACTCAACAGGGCGGGGGCCGAAGACCAGAGAGGGAGGGACACGATGCCGTACTCCCAGGGCCGGGTCGTCCACGACGCCGACGCCCACATCATGGAGACGCCGACCTGGTTGCGCGACCACGCCGAGTCGGCCTTTCGGGACCGACTTCCGGTGCTGCGCTATCCGGGCGGGAACGAGCTACGCCAGACCGGCGACCCGGCCGAGCAGCAGCGCGATCTGGAGGCGGCGTTCGAGCGGCTCCGTGCCCGGCACGGCACGGCCGAGTACCGCGCCGACGAAGAGGCCGAGATCATGGCGCGGAAGAACTTCGCCGCGACGGGATCGTTCATCGCCGAGGACCGTCCACGAGCACTGGACCTCCTCGGGTTCTCGAGCCAGCTCGTCTTCAACACGTTCCACAACGGACGGCTGCACGACCTCGAGCACGCCGGCGACGTCGACCTCGTCTACGCGGCCGCCCGGGCGCACAACCGAGGCATGCTCGAGTTCTGCTCGGTCGACCCCCGCCTCCTCCCCTCGCTCTACGTGCCGTTGTGCGACCCCGAGAAAGCCGTGTCGGCGACGCGCGACGCCCTCGACCAGGGTGCCGCCGCCTTGCTCGTCGCGTCCGGCTGCCCGCCGCACTACTCCCCGAGCCACACGGACCTCTACGGGGTCTGGGCGCAAGCCCAGGAGGCGAACATCCCCGTCGTCTTCCACGTCGGCGGGACGGGCGACCTGATCGACAAGCACTACTTCGCCAACGGAAGGCCCGTCCCTCCTGACTTCCACGGCGGAGAGGAGAACTTCCGCTCCGTCGACTACATGGGCATTCCCGTGCCACCCGCGCAGACGTTGGCGACCCTCATCTTCGACGGCGTGCTCGAGGCGTTCCCGGACCTCCACATCGGCGTCATCGAACAGGGCGCGATCTGGGTGCCGTCGTGGCTGCGCCAGATGGAGTCCGCCTTCGAAGCATTCCGTCGTCACGAGGAGCGCCTCCAGGCGCTGTCGATGACGCCCTCCGAGTACGTGCACCGCCAGGTCCGCTTCACGCCCTACCCGACCGAGGACGTCGGCTGGATCATCGACCAGGCCGGCGCCGACCTCGTGCTCTTCTCCTCCGACTACCCGCACGTCGAGGGCGGAAGAAAACCGCTCGAGCGATTCGAAGCGTCGCTCGGCGACCGCAGCGACGAGGTCCGACGCCAGTTCTACTCGGACAACTTCCTCTTCCTGATGGGCAACGCCGCCGTGGCGCTGGCGGCCTGAGCGATGGCCGGCACCGACACCTCATCGCACAACGTCACCGGACTCGTCGAACCGGGATTCGAGCCCGTCAGAGAGGCGTTCGCCCGCAACTTCGAAGAGGGCCACGAGGTCGGCTCCGCCTTCTGCGTGCACGTGGACGGGCGCAAGGTGGTCGACCTCACCGGCGGCTCCTTCGACACCGCAGGTTCGAGGCCCTACGGCCCCGACGCGCTGCAGCTGGTCTTCTCGTCGACCAAGGGCGCGACCGCGGTCTGCGCCAACCTCCTGGCCCAACGGGGACTCCTCGACCTGGACGCGCCCGTGACGACGTACTGGCCGGAGTTCGCACAGGCGGGCAAGGACACCATGCCCGTGCGGTACCTGCTCTGCCATCAAGCCGGCGTGCCGGCCGTCGACCGCCGGCTCACTCCCGAAGAGCTGCAGGCCTGGACGCCGATCATCGAGGCACTCGCCGAGCAGACCCCGTTCTGGGAGCCCGGCACCGCCCACGGGTACCACGCGCTCTCGTACGGCTACCTCGTCGGCGAGGTCGTACGTCGCATCACCGGGCGATCGCTCGGGACGTTCTTCGCCGACGAAGTGGCCGGCCCGCTCGGCCTCGAGTTCTTCATCGGGCTGCCCGAAGAGTACGAGGACCGCGTCTCGCCGATCGTCGGGGCGAACTTCGAGGGCGCCGGCACCGGCGACAGCGGAGCGAGTGGAGGGGCACTCGAGGGCTACGCCTCCACGCTTGTCGCCCGGTCGCTCAACCTCGGCGGCGCCATCCGAGACCGCGACTGGATGAACCAGCGGGCCTGGCACGCCGCCGAGATGCCGGGCGGCAACGGCATCACCAACGCCGCCTCCCTGTCGCGCCTGTACGCCGCCCTCATCGGACCGCTCGACGACGGCCCCGACGAGCCCCTCCTGACGCCGGCCCAAGTCGAGCGGGCCCGTACCCCGCTGAC
The DNA here is from genome assembly GCA_963821105.1 of uncultured Acidimicrobiaceae bacterium. GTDB lineage: Bacteria > Actinomycetota > Acidimicrobiia > Acidimicrobiales > RAAP-2 > Bog-473. Next base: position 272,693 of record CAWGCO010000012.1, on the reverse strand, counting down.
GTCCGGTCCTGACCAGGTCTTCGCCTCGGTCGGCTTCATCCTCGAGCAGAAGATCGGGCTCGGGTTCTGGCGGTCGAGCCCGGTCACGCTCTTCGGCGGAGAGGGCTCGTTCGGCCACGGCGGCGCCGGCGGCTCGTACGGCTTCGCCGACCCCGAGAACGACCTCGCCGTCGGCTACGTCATGAACAAGATGGCCATGGAGTTCACCGGTGACGCTCGGAGCCACGGCCTGATCGGGTCCGTCTACGAGGCGATCGGAGTCACGCCGAAATACTTCTGACCTGGGAATTGTTGAACATCTAGAGAAAAGAGGTCGCGATGTTCACACGCAAGTCCCACCCGCAGGAAACCCCCAACTTCGAGGTCCAGAAGTCCGACGAGGAGTGGCGGGAAGAGCTCTCGCCCCAGCGCTACGCGGTGCTCCGTAAGGCCGGCACCGAGCCCGCCTGGTCCGGCGAGCTTCTGCATATCGACGGCGAGGGCGTCTTCCGCTGCGCCGGCTGCGGCGCCGAGTTGTTCGACACGGACGCCAAGTTCGAGTCCGGAACCGGCTGGCCGAGCTTCGACCGGGCGAAGGCGGAGGGAAGGATCCTCGAGAAGGTCGACCGCAGCCTCTGGATGAGCCGCACGGAGATCCTCTGCGCCCGATGCGGTGGGCACCTCGGGCACGTGTTCCCCGACGGCCCCACCGACACCGGACTGCGTTACTGCGTCAACTCGTTGTCCCTGACCTACGCGCAGGACAACGAGGAGGTACCCACCGAGGACTGACCGTCCTCGGCCAGGCGGGCCGCCACGGCGCCGTAGAGCGACTCCAGACGGCAGGCCTCGGCGCCCAGTCCGAGACGTCGCAGGAGCGAGCCCCCGAGTGCGAGCGCCCCGCAGATGTCGGCGACCTCGTCCTTCAAGAAGTCGATCGACGGCTGGGACGCGGCTGCGGGCGCACCCTCGTCCGGAGCGCCAGCACGAGGGCAACCCCCACAACCGGGACCACGACCACGACCACGACCACCATAGGACCACCACCGACGCCGTCGGCCGCGTCGTCGCACCGGCCCAGCCGTGGATCACCGCACCCATGATCCACGGCCAGGCGGTCGTCGTGATGAGCCAGGGCGACACTCACGCCTCGACGGGAACGGCGTCGCCCGCGTCGGCACCCTCCGTACCCTCCGTCAACGCGCCCCGGCGCTCGACCTTGTGCACGTCGGCGGTCGCGAAGCGAAGGCTCGGACCGACTTCCTCGGCCGTGATCTCGACCTTGGATCGGTGGTCGCCGTCCTCGGTCTCCCACGTGCGCTGCTCGAGCCGGCCCGTGACGACGACGCGCATCCCCTTGGTCAGGCTCAGCGCGACGTTCTCGGCGAGGTCCCGCCAGCAGATGACGTCGAAGAACGACGTCGATTCCTGCCATTCCTGGGTCGTCCGGTCCTGCCACCGCCGGTTGACCGCGACGCCGAGCTGGGCGGTGGCCTGGCCCTCGCGGGTGTAGCGGATCTCCGGTTCCCGGGTCAGGTTGCCGATGATCGTGGTTGTGTTCGCCATGAATCCTCGCTTTCGCTTGGCTTTCGCTTTCGTCACGCCCCCGGGGTTCGGGGGCGTGACGGAGCATGAAAGCGAGGACTTGCAGCAAACCTTGCCGGCGACCTTGCAGCGCTCGGGCTCTTCACACGACCCCGCGCCGCGCCCCGTGTCCGACGGTGGCTACCGTCCCCCGCCCTGCTGCGCCCGCAGCCGCCCGCCGATGACGTAGAACACCGCCCCGATCACCACCCCGCCCAAGATGATCCAGCGCACCACCGCGGTCTCCAGCGACGTCGGCGACCCGTTCGAACTGATCTCGGCGAACCCGCCGCCGATCACCAGCGCCGCAAAGGCCAGCACCCAGAAGAACAGCGACGCCTTGCGCGCCCCGTTGCACAGGAAACGCGACTGCGAGCGGTCCGGCGGCCCGGACCCGTTCCTCGTCGGCTCTCGGTCAGCCGACACGCTGCGCCACAACCTCGATCTCCCACCATTCAGTCGCCCGCATCGACGTGAGGTCTACTTCAAGTGCTTGGGTGACCGCATAGCGAGGACCCCGAGCCGTACAGGCGGCCTCCACGATGCCGCCGGGCGTCCGGCAGTCCCGCTCAGTGCCCGGACGAACCGCGACACGTCCCTGCAACCGGATCGCACCCTGACCGCGGCCCCCTGAAATGTAGGTTCGCCGTCATGGGGGAAGTTGGGGGGGATTTGACGCTCGCGACGCGCCCCACGACGCTCGCCCCGACGCCGGCGACGGCGCCGGCAGGGTCCGGTCCCGACCCCACCCCGCCCACCCGCACCCCGCGTAGCCGCCTCCGCTTCTGGCGCTCGCCGCCGGGCCAACCAAAGTGGGCCCGCCCCACCCTGCTCGCCATCGCCGCACTCGCCGCGCTCGCCTACGGCTGGGGCATGAGCGGCGACCTGGTCGAGACGTTCTACGCCGGCGCCGCGCGCAGCATGTCGCAGAGCTGGGGCAACTTCTTCTTCGGCGCCTTCGACCCTTGGGGCACCGTGTCCGTCGACAAGCTCCCGGGCGCCTTGTGGATCCAAGCGCTCTCACTCAAACTCTTCGGCTTCCACCTGTGGGCCTTGGTCCTGCCCCAGGTCGTCGAGGGCACGCTCACCGTGCTCGTCCTCTATCGCGCCGTCCGCCGCGTGGCCGGCGCCGGCGCCGGGCTCATCGCCGCCACCGCCCTCGCCGTCACACCGGTCACCGTCCTCCTCAACCGGGGCAACATCTCCGACTCGCTCCTCATCCTGCTGCTCGTCCTCGCGGCCGACGCGACGACCGACGCCTACATGACGGGTCGTCTGCGCCCGCTGGTCCTGGCCGGCGTCTTCGTCGGGTTGGCCTTCCAGGCCAAGATGGTCCAGGCGTGGATCGTGCTGCCCGCGCTCTACGTCGCCTACCTGATGGCGGCGCCCGCGCTCAGCGTGGCCCGCCGCTATCGGCACGTCGCCATCTCGGCCGTCGTCGCCCTCGCGGTCTCGCTCAGCTGGATGTGCGTCGTCACCCTCGTCCCGGCCCACGACCGGCCGTACATCGACGGCAGCTGCAACAACTCGGTCTTCAGCCAGGTCTTTCTCTACAACGGCGCCGACCGCCTCACCGGCAACGTGCTCGACCAACCCGGCTGTAGCCCGCCGCCGGCCGCCGTCCCGTCGCAGTCGTCGACCACCGGCGGCGCCCCGACGGCCGCGCTCGAGAACGGCCCGGCGCGCTTCCTGGGCGGCCCGCTGGGGCGTGACGCCGCCTGGCTCTTCGTCCCGGCCGTCGTCGCGCTCGGGTCCATCCTCTTCGCACGCCGGCGCCGGCCGCGCACCGACCCGTGGCGGGCGGCCGCCGTCCTGTGGGGCACCTGGATGGTCCTCACGTGGGCGTTCTTCGCCGACTCCAAGTTCCTGAACGACTACTACCTGGCCGCGCTCGCACCGCCGATGGCCGCGCTCGTCGGCCTCGGGCTCGTGCTGGCGTGGCGCATGCGCCACGAGTCCCGTGCCGTGCCCGTCGTCCTCGGCGCGACCGTCCTGGCCACCGTCGCCGAGTCCCTCTACCTCACGCCGCGCAGCGCCGGCGTCTGGGCCTGGGCCCTCGTCACCACGCTCGCCGTCGCCGGGGCAGCCGGCGCGTGCATCGCCCTGTGGCTGCGCACCGCACCGCCGCGCTGGGCCGCCCGCGCCGCCCTCGCCCTCGGCGCGGCCGCGCTCCTCGTCGGCGCGGCGTGGGCGTCCGGCACCGCCGTCGCGAGCAGGCTGGGGCCGTTCGACACGCCCTATCAGTCCGCCTCAGCGACGACCGTGGAGCACGTCGGCTGGCAGCACGACATGGCGCACTGGCCAAGACAAGCCGCAGCCGCGGCCACCGTCCCGGCGTCGCACAGCATCGAGACCGCCGAGACGTCGGCGCAAGTCAGTCAGGACCTGTTGGCGACGGGGCACGAGTACCTCCCCGTGGGCGGGTTCAGCGGACAGGTGCCGAGCACGCCGCTCGGCACGTTCGTCCAATGGGTCGGTGCCGGTCGCATCCACGCCACGCTCGTCGCCACGCGCCCGCTCACACGGAACCCGGACATGCGTTGGGTGCTGGCGCACTGCGCGTCCACCGCGACCACGACGGTCAGTGAAGGCCGGACCTACCGGAGCTACGTCTGCACTCCCGCCGACGCCCGGCCTTGAGTCTGAGTCTGAGCCCGAGCCCAGCTCCGCCCGTCAGACGTCGAGGAACCGCCGTATGGCGATCGCGGAGCCGGCGGTGCCGATCAACGCACCCACCAGGATCACGACGACGTTCGTCACGATCATCTCGGTGCTCGACGTATGGATCGCCGTGAAGATGTTGCTCGTGGTTCTCCCGCTGCCCCAGTGGTTGATCAGCGCATAGAGCAGCCACACCACCCCGGCGGCCAACACGGAGCCCGCCAAGCCCTGTAACAACCCTTCGGACATGAAGGGGACGCGGATGAACCAGTTCGTCGCCCCCACGAGCTTCATGACCGACACCTCGCGGCGCCGGGCGAAGATCGCCATGCGGATCGTGTTCAGGATCAGCACCGCCGCCGAGATGATCAGCACCACGGCGATCGCGAGGAACGCCCACTTGATGACGTTGATCACCGTCTCCTCGTTGTGGATCGCCTCCGACGGCTCGGTCACCGCCAGCACCCCCGCCGCCCCGTTGAACGTGCGCACCACCTGGGCCGCGTCGGGCAGGGCCACGGGCGTGCACCAGTAGGAGGTCGGCATCTCGGCCTGCGTCGTGGCCTGGAAGACGTCGGTCGGCAGCAGCTCGCGGGCCTCGGAGAAGTTCCGGGCCTTGTTCCAGTACTCACAGGGCTGCTGGACGTAGTTCAGCTGCGCCAGCTGGGTCTTCACGGCGTCGACCTGCTGGCTGGTGGCGTTGGGCTCCATCCAGACGGTGACCTTGGTCCCCCGCTCCAGGGTGCCCGTGGCGTTGGCGGAGCCCTGCCGCAGCAGCAGGGCGGCGCCCACCAGCGACAGCGACACCGCCACCGTCAGCACGGCGGCGATCGTCATCAGCCGGTTGCGCCAGAGGTTCGAGGCCGTCTCGCGGACGACGTAGTCAACGGAAACAGGAGCCATTACAGATTCAGTCCTTCAGCCTTCCAATACAGCCAGTAGGAGACGCCCGGTCGCCCGTCAGCCCATGCCGCCGGCCGCGACGTCAGCCGCCGCCCCGACCCGCTCTTGCGCCGCGCCGTCGAAGCCGTACACGCCGCGCGCCTGGTCTCGCACCATCGCACCGTTCGACAACTCGATAACACGCCGGCGCATCTTGTCGACGAGCACCTCGTCGTGCGTCGCCACGATCACCGTCGTCCCCGTGCGGTTGATGCGGTCGAGCAACTGCATGATCCCCTGCGACGTCTGCGGGTCGAGGTTCCCCGTCGGCTCGTCCGCCAACAGGATCAGCGGGCGGTTCACGAACGCACGCGCCACCGCGACGCGTTGTTGCTCGCCACCGGAGAGCTCGTTGGGGAGGTTGTCGCGCTTCGTCGACAACCCCACCAGGTCCAGCACCTGCGGCACCTGGTTCGCCACCACGTGGCGGGGCCGCCCGATCACCTCCAGGGCGAACGCGACGTTCTCGAACACCGTCTTGTTCGGCAGCAACCGGAAGTCCTGGAACACGCAGCCGATGTTGCGCCTCAAGTACGGCACCCGCCATTTCGGCAGGTCCACGATGTTGCGGCCGGCCTCGAGGATCTCGCCCCGGTCGGGCAGCTCCTCCCGCAGCAGCAGCCGGATGAAGGTCGTCTTGCCCGAGCCGGACGCCCCGACGAGGAAGACGAACTCACCCTTCTCGATCTCGACGTTGACGTCGCGTAGGGCGACGGTCGAGCCCTTGTAAGTCTTAGTGACGTTCTGAAATCGAATCATCTAGAAAATTGGCCAACCCGAATGCTCGGAAAAAATAAAAAGAACGAGATTTTTTCGGCCTGTTTCCCCGCAGCAGACCCGTGGAACCACGAACAATGGTAGCGGACCCCGCCTTACGGTTTCGGGTCATCCGCTCCGGTGCAGGTCACAGCGCCACAGCCCCCGAACAGCGCCGCACCGTGACGAGCCCGTCGAAGCAGAGTCGGCCGCCCCGTTCCGCCGCACGCCGTCACGGCGGCCGGACCCCTACGCGCCGGACTCCCGCTGGCGCCGCAACTCCGCTTCCATGAAGGCGTCGAGGTCCCCGTCGAGCACGGCGTCCACGTTGCCCGTCTCGTAGTTGGTGCGCAGGTCTTTGACCAACTGGTAGGGCGCCATCACGTAGGAGCGGATCTGGTTGCCCCATGCGTTGTCGACCCGGTCACCGCTCAGGGCGCTGAGCTCGGCCTGGCGCTCGGCCCGCGCCCGTTCGGCCAGCTTGGCCGCGAGGATCTGCATCGCCTTCGCCTTGTTCTGGTGCTGGCTGCGCTCGTTCTGGACGGCCACGACGACCCCGGTGGGCAGGTGCGTGAGGCGCACGGCCGAGTCCGTCTTGTTGACGTGCTGGCCGCCGGCGCCCGACGAGCGGTACGTGTCGATGCGCAGATCCTTCTCGTCGATCTCGACATCGGAGACATCTTCGAGGAACGGCGTGACTTCGACGGAGGCGAAGCTCGTCTGGCGGCGGTGCTGCGAGTCGAACGGCGACATGCGCACGAGGCGGTGCACGCCGCGCTCGGTTGCCATCAACCCGTAGGCGAAGCGACCGTGCACAATGAACGTGGCCGACAACAGCCCGGCCTCCTGTCCCTCCGTCGCCTCGTCGAGCTCGACGGTGAAGCCGCGGCGCTCGGCCCAGCGCTGGTACATGCGCAGCATCATCTCGGTCCAGTCCTGCGCGTCGGTGCCGCCGGCGCCGGCGTGGACCTCGGCCACCGCGTCGAGCTCGTCGTACTCACCCGAGAACAGCGACTGCAGCTCGAGCGCGTTGAAGCGCGCCCCGAGCGTGTTGACCGTCTCGACGAGCTCGGCGTCGAGGGCGGCGTCACGGGAACCAGCGGCGGCGGACTCCGCGGACAGCTCGAGGAGGGCGTGAGCGTCGTCGAGGGTGGCCCGGAGGCCGTCGAGCTGCTCGAGGTCGTCGCTGACCCGGCCGAGCTCGCGGGTGACGGAGCGGGCGTTGTCCTGGTCGTCCCAGAGGTCGGGCCGGGCGACCTCGGCCTCGAGCTCGCCCCGGCGGGACTCGAGCTTGTCCCGGCCCAGGTAGCGCTCGGCCTCGGCGAGCCGGTCCCCCAGTGTCCCGAGCTCGGCGGCGAAGTCGCGGGGTTCCTCTGCGCCGGGCCCAGCGGCGTCAGGCGGCGCCATGGCAGAACTTGAACTTCTTGCCGCTGCCACACCAGCAGGGCTCGTTGCGGCCGACCTTCTCGGTCTTGTCCTTCACCACCGGGCGGGCCGCGTCGGCGTCGGGGACGTTCGGCACCTTGATCTGCGCCTTGGCGCCCCGGCGCCCGCCGCCGCCGCCGCCGCCCGAACCGTTCCCGTTCCCCCCGGCCTCGCGGGCCACCTCGGCCTGCGCCGCCTGCGCGGCGATCGCCTCGGCCGGCGAGAGCAACGTGGTCTGCGCCGGCACCTGCGCGCCGCGCTCGGCGGCCAGCGCGCCGGCCAACGACGACGTCTCGACCACGGGGTCATCGGCGGCGGCGTACACCGCCTTGTCCAGGTCCGGCTCCTCCGAGGCGGCCGGCTGCACCGCCTCGACGTGGAGGATGTAGCGCAGGTAGTCGTTGTCGATGAGCTCGAGCAGCTGGCCGAAGAGGTTGTAGCCCTCCTGTTGCCAGGCGTTGAGCGGGTCGGCCTGCACGGTCCAGCGCAGGTGGATGCCGTCCTTGAGGTTGTCCATCTCGGCGAGGTGGTCACGCCAGCGGGTGTCGAGGATCTGCAGGTAGACGTCGCGCTCGATCTGGCGCATCGTGTCCTCGCCGCCCGGCATCGAGGAGCCGTGGTGCTCGTAGTACTCGAGCGCCTCCTCGACGATCGACTCGACGAGGTCCTCGGTCGTCGCCGCCTGCTCGAGGTCCTCGGCCGTGAACTTCGTCGGGTAGTACTGCGTGATCCCGTCGACGAGCGCCTTGAGGTCCCAGTCCTCCTCGAAGTCGGTCGGGCAGTGCTCGGCCACGAGCGCCTCGGCGCCGGCGGCGAGCAGGTCCTCGGTCTTCGCCTCGAGGTCCTCGCCGTCGATGATCTGGAGGCGCCGCTCATAAATGACCTTGCGCTGCTGGTCCATGACCTCGTCGTACTTGAGGGCGTCCTTGCGCTGCTCGGCGTTGCGGCCCTCGACGGTGTTCTGCGCCCGCTCGATCGCCTTCGCCACGGTCTTCGACTCGATCGGCACGTCTTCGGGCAGGGTGCGGCCCATGACCCACGACATCGCCCCCGTGGCGAACAGCCGCAGCAACTCGTCATCCAATGACAAGTAGAAGCGGGACTCGCCCGGGTCGCCCTGGCGGCCGGAACGGCCACGCAGCTGGTTGTCGATGCGGCGCGACTCGTGGCGTTCGGACCCGAGCACGTACAGGCCGCCGAGCTTGCGGACCTCCTCGCCCTCGGCCCGGCAGCGGGCCTGCACGGCCTTCTCGCGCTCGTCCAAGAGCGCGAGCCCCTCCTCGGAGTCCAGGTCGACGCCCTCGGCCAACAGCTCGTGCTGGGCGAGGAGCTCGGGGTTGCCGCCCAGGATGATGTCGACGCCACGGCCGGCCATGTTCGTCGCCACCGTCACCGAGCCGCGGCGACCGGCCTGGGCGACGATCTCGGCCTCACGGAAGTGCTGCTTGGCGTTCAGGACGTTGTGCGTGATGCCGCGCTTGTCGAGCAGCCTCGACAAAAGCTCGGACTTCGCCACCGACGCCGTGCCGATGAGCATCGGCTGACCGATCTCGTTGCGCTCGACGATGTCGTCGACGACCGCGTTGAACTTCGCCTCCTCGGACTTGAAGACGAGGTCGGGGTTGTCGCCGCGGACCATCTCCTTGTTCGTCGGGATCGGCACGACGGGGAGCCCGTACGTCGAGGCGAACTCGCCGGCCTCGGTCTCGGCGGTGCCGGTCATGCCCGACAACTTCTCGTACATGCGGAAGTAGTTCTGCAGCGTGACGGTGGCCCAGGTGTGGTTCTCCTCCTTGATGGAGACCCGCTCCTTCGCCTCGACCGCCTGGTGCAGGCCGTCGGACCAGCGCCGGCCCTCCAAGGCACGCCCGGTGAACTCGTCGATGATCTTCACCTCGCCGCCCGCCACGAGGTAGTCCTTGTCCCGCTTGTAGAGGTCCTTCGCCGTGAGCGCCTTCGTCAACTGGTGCACGTAGTTGACCGAGACGTCGTCGTAGATGTTCTCGACCCCGACGGCCTTCTCCACCTTCTCGATCCCCGACTCGAGCGGGATGACCGTCTTCTTCTCCTCGTCGACCTCGTAGTCCTCGTCGCGGGTCAGGGTGCGGGCGATGGAGGCGAACTGGTAGTAGAGCTGCGCCGCCTCGTCGGCCGGGCCGCTGATGATGAGCGGGGTGCGGGCCTCGTCGATCAGGATCGAGTCGACCTCGTCGACGATGGCGAAGACGTGGCCGCGCTGCGCCATGTGCTCGCGGCTCCGCGCCATGTTGTCGCGCAGGTAGTCGAAGCCGAACTCGCTGTTGGTGCCGTACGTGATGTCGGCCGCGTAGGCGGCCTTCTTCAGCACCGGGTCGTCGATGGACGAGCCGATCAGGCCGACCGAGAGGCCGAGGAACTTGTGGACCCGGCCCATCCACTCGGCGTCACGGGAGGCGAGATACTCGTTGACCGTCACCACGTGGACGCCGCGCTCGCTGAGGGCGTTGAGGTAGACGGGCAGCGTGGAGACGAGGGTCTTGCCCTCGCCGGTCTTCATCTCGGCGATCCAGCCGAAGTGCAGCGCCATGCCACCCATGAGCTGCACGTCGAAGTGGCGCTGGCCGAGGATGCGCCAGGCGGCCTCCCGCACGACGGCGTACGACTCGATCAGCAGGTCGTCGAGGGACTCGCCGTTGTCGAGGCGCTCCCGGAACTCGACGGTCTTGTGCGCCAAAGCGTCGTCGGAGAGGCCCTGCATCTCGGGCTCGAGGTCGTTGACGAGCGGGACGAGCTCGGCCAGGCGGCGCACCTTTTTGCCTTCACCCGCTTTGAGGACCTTCGTGAACACGCTCATGGCGCAACGATCCTACCGGCGCCGACGGCGGCCTCACCGCCGGGTGCGCCGGGGTGACGTCGGGGCTGCGTGCGGCTGACCTGGTCTTTGACCCCACACTCGCCTGCTGCGAGGGTGACGCACCGGCACCGGCGGCACGGCGTCTCCGCCGCACCCAACGGCGCCTTCGTGGCGCGCATCGCCTCGTCTCCGCCCGCCCCCGACAACCGGGGACTCGACGGGCAGGGCTTACCTCTAAGCCGCACCATGCTCAGCGACCACAAGTCGCCTTACGTGGGTCGTTTTGCCTGCGGCTGGCTTCGACTTTCAACCACAGACCCGCACGCAGCCCATGCGAATGCTACTGAGGGCCTGGCGGCCCCGCCCCGACGGCCCGCCGGACCTCGGGGATGGGGCGCCGGGTCAGTCGATGGAGCAGGTGCCCGGCGGCGGGAGCGGCGGGCCTCCGTCGAGGAGCAGCTCGAGGGGGAAACAGGCCAGGGATTCGGCGAGCGAGACATCGGGGCCGAGCTGCGCGTCCAGATTGGCGACGGTGCCGTCCACCTCGGCGACGAGCTGGTCGACCGTCTGACCGGCGCTGCTCGACGACGACGTCGCCGCACCCGCCGGCGCTGCCGCCACCGTCACGACCGCGAGGCCGCCGAACCCGAGCGACGCCACCGTGGCGACCGCAACTCCCGCTCTTGCCATCCGCCTGGCCATTTCCGAGCTTCCCTTCTCGAAGCCCCCGCCACCCGCGGCGCACCTCCGCCCGGGTTCCTCGCCGGTGTTCCTTCTGCCGGGGAACGGTCGCCAATGGCCGTTGCAGACGGGAAGGGTGGGGGGGCGGCGGGCGGCTCCGGGTCCGGCTACTGGCCGGGGACGTTCGAGCCGGCGGAGCCCGAGCCGGAGTTGCCGGTGGCGCTCTCGGGCGTGGCGCCCTCGAGCACGGTCACGCTGGAGATCTTCCAGACCCCGCCGACCTGCTGGAGGTCGGCGATGAGCCGGACGACGTCGGACTGGGGCGTGCTGATCTTGTTGTTGACGTACGTCTGGTCGATGACCGCGTAGATCGACGCCGTCCCGGGCGGGTCGCCCTCGGACTGGATCTCGAGGTAGCGGATCTGGCCGCGGGACTCGGCCAGCGCCGACTCGAGCGCCTTGCGGATGTTCGAGTTGAAGAACTGCGTGGCCTGCGACGAGAACTGACCGGTCGCCATGTTCGTGACGGCGTTGAAGTCCGAGTCCACCGTCTTGGCGTCGAAGTTGAAGAAGTCGGTCAGGAACGTGCGCGAGGCGCTGAGGACGGCGGGGTCCTGGATCTGGCCCGAGCTCTTCGTGGCGTACAGCACGCCGAAGATCAGCGTGCCGAGGAGGCCCAGCGCGGCGACCACGCCGACGATGGCGAGGGTCCTCCGGCTCGGCCCGGGCTCGGGGCCGCCGGGACGGCGCTTGGTGGGCGGGCGCGGCGGATCCGCCGCGGCGTCGACCGGCGTGTCCCCGCCGTCTTCCTCTTTGTCGTCGTCGGCTGCGTCGTCGGCGGCACCGACGACCTTCACCCCGCGTTCCACGAATGGCTCCTCATCTGCATGTTCCCTCCGAAATCCTCCCATGCCGGTCCGGGCCGGCCGTCGCACCCGGGTGGTGCGGGGTTGTCCTCTTCTTAGGGGCGGCTACGCGCGCCGCCTCGTGCGCCGGCGGGACGGGCGGGCGCCCCAGGCCAGGAACAGGACCGGGACGACCAGGCCGCCCAGGGCGAGCAGCAGGCCGGCGCTGCTGGTGGGCACCCGGTACGAGGCGTTGGAGACCGGGACGGTCGGGCCCGAGTTGAGCTCGACGTTCGCCTCCTGGGCCGTCGGCTGGATCACGTGGCCGCCGGCGGCGGGGGTGAAGCCCGGCTGGGTCGCCGGCCCGACGCCCTGGCCGAAGACGGTGTTGCACCCGGCGCCGGGGAGGGTGTTGGGGATCGGGTTGGCCGTGGCGTAGGAGACGCCCTGCTCGGAGATGATCGGCGGCAGCAGCAGGCGGGTCCGCAGGAAGACCTGGTTCTGGTCGGGCGGGCTGTTCTTCGTCGTGGCCTTGGCGGCGCCGGCGACGGCGATCTTGTCGACGGCGCCGAAGAAGTACGTGTTGTAGGCGAGGCCCTGGGAGAGGTTGTTCAGGTTGGCCGGCTGGGCGAGGTTGGTGAGGATGTCGGCGGCGTCGTGGAGGACGCAGCCGAGGTTGGCGGACTGGGAGGTGACGAGGTTGTCGATCTCGCTGAAGGCGGTCGAGCCGTTGGCGAGGAGGTCGTGCAGCCCGCTCTGCTTCTGGTCGGCCAGCACCTGGACGAGCGCCGTCGTATTGATGAGGTCCTGGCGGAGCTCGGGGGCGACGGCGGTGACGGCGTCGAGGGCGGGGGGTGCGTTGGCGAGCAGCTCGGTGAACTGCTGCTGGTAGGCGACGAACTCCTTGTTGAAGGTGGTGCCCGCATCGATGAGCGTGCGCAGGTTGCCCGCCTGGCCCTGCAGCGCCGTCGCCAGTTCGCCGATCAGCTGGTTGAGCTGGGCGCCCGGGATGGCCTGGAGCAGCCTGGTCGCCGAGTCGACCACCTGGCCGACGTCGGCCGGGGTCTGGTTCGGCGCGACGGGGACGTTGGCGCCGCTCTTGAGGTCCGGCACGCTGCCGCCGTGCGACGGCACGAGGTTCACGACCTGCTCGCCGAGGTCGTTGGCGATCTGGACGGACGCCTGCACGTCGTCGGGCACGCCGACGCCCGGGTTGACGCTCATGGTGACGGTGGTGGCGTTCTTGGTCAGCGCGGTGGAGCTCACGGTGCCGACGGGGACGCCGTTGAGCTCGACCTCGAAGCCGGCGTAGAGGCCCGACGCGTCGGGGAAGTTCGTCGTGAGCATGGTCGGGCTCGAGAGCGGGTTGCCGAGCAGGTTGACGATCCCGTAGCCGACGAGCGCGAAGCTCACGGCGAAGAAGACGATGAGGTTGATGATGAGGCGGCGGGTGACCATGGCGCGCCCTAGCCCCCGCTGCCCGAGCTCGTGGAGTCGGACTGGTTCGGCGCGCACGAGAACGCGGGCTGCGAGTTGTTCGACCCGAGGCCGGGGATGCCGCAAACGATGATGTTCTCGTAGAGCTGCACGTAGCCGCTGCGCACGGCTTGGGGCAGCGCGTTGTCGGCGACCGGGATCTCGGAGAGGAGGCCGGCCAGGTCCGACTGGTGCTGGGCCAGCTGGCTGCTCACCGTCTGCAGCGTCTGCAGCTGCGTCACGATCTGGGGGTAGTACTGCTCGAGCAGGCTGCGGCCCTGCGTCGACAGGTTGTCGAGCGACTGCAGCAGCGTCTCGAACTGGTCGGAGTTCTGCGCCAGGATCTGGACGGTCTTGGTCAGGTTGTCGAGCGCCTCCGAAGTGGCGCCGGTCGTCGGGGCGAGCGTCGAGGACAGGGTGTTGAGCCCGTTGACGGCGGAGGTGATCTCGGCGGTGTGCTGCGAGTACGTCGTGGCGACCGTGTCGAGGTCCTCGAGGAACGCCTTGAGCGACGCCGCCTGGCCGGTGAAGCCCTGCCCGCCCGCCTCGATGATCTGCTCGAGCTCGGTCGTCGAGATGGCGCCGAAGACCTCCGCGCCGGCCTCGATGAACTGCTCGACGTCGGCCGTGGTCGACGTCTTCTTGATGACGGCGCCGTTCGCCAGCTGCGGCGCGGCGACCGCACCGCCGCCGGTCTGGCTCTTCGGGACGTTCAGCTGCACGAACTGCTCACCGAGGATCGTGGTGCGGTCGATCGCCGCGCTGACGTCGGCGGGGACGCGCACGTTGCTGTCGAACGTGAGCGTGACCTTGGCCCGGTCGCCGGAGAGGGCGATCCCGCTCACCGAGCCGACCGGCACGTCGGCCAGCTGGACCTGGGCGCCGCCGGCCAGGTCGCCGACGTCGCTGAAGTAGGCGGTGGCCGTGCGCTGCGACGAGCCGCCCCCGGCCGAGCAGCTGGCGAGGCCGCCGCCGAGCGCGAGGAGCGCCGGCACGACGAGGAGGCGGCGGCGGAGGCCGGCGCGGCGCATCAGAACCAGCTCGCAACGTCGTGGGCCCACTGCGAGAGCAGGCCGCGCTGGGCGGGGTGGTGCGGCGGGTGGCCCTGGCTTTGGGGCAGCGGTGGCAGCAGGTCGGCGGCCGGCGCGGTGAGCGACGGGGCGGGGTTCGTGGCGCCGGCCGACGACGAGGGCGTCGCGTTGGCGATCGACGCGCTCTGGGTCGCCGCGCTCTGGCTCTCCGAGAGCAGCCCGCCGAGGCCGCTGCCCGAGCTCGAGCCCTTCGAGCTCGACGACGACGAGGACGAGGACGAGGACGAGCCGGACTTGCAGCCGAGGAGCGACGTGATCAGGTTGCACGGCTGGGTGGTCGTCGTCGTGGTCGGCGGGACCGTCGTCGTGGTGGTGGTCGAGGGGCCCGAGCTCTTCGGCGCGTTGGACGACGACGGCGCGGGCGTCGTGCTCGCGCCGGCGCCCTGCGTCGCGTTCTCGATCTTCTGGAGGCCCTGCTGCAGCAGCGCCTGCGCCGTGGACGAGCTGCTCGCGCCGCTCTCCCCCGTCAGCCCGTTGATGATCGTCGGGATCTCGTCGACGAGGGAGTCGAAGAAGCCCGACGACGGGTTGCCGCAGTCGGTAAGCGTGGCCAGCACGGTCGAGGAGAGGCCGGTCGAGTGGTTGGCCGCCAGGCGCCGGCAGATGCCGGCCAGGCGGTCGCGCAGGAGGCCCGCCAGGTAGGCGCCGGTCACGCCGGGCGCCAGCTGGAGGTTGAGGTCGAGCCAGTTGTACGTGGTGTCGTACGCGCGCTGGGCCCCCTGGAAGAGGTTGTTGCCGTTCTGGAGGATCTCGTCGACGTTGGCCAGGTTGCGGTCGAGCGTCCGGCCGACCGTGGTCACCGTGCCCACGTCCGCCTCGAGGGGCGCGATGTTCGGCACGAGGAGCGTGACGAGGCCGGTGCTCGCACCGGACAGCTGCGTGATGGCGTCGTTCAGCTGGCCCGAGTGCTGCGCCACCGTCGTCGACACGGTGTCGTACTCGGTGATCAGCTGCTCGATCTGCGACGTGTCGGTATCGAGCGTGCCGGTCAGCGAGGCGAGCGTGCCGTTGAGCTGGCCGAGGTCGTTGCCCTTCTCCGCCAACAGCTGCACCGTGCCGGCGGCGGACGCGATGAGCTTGTTGAGGTTCTGGCCCTGCCCGTCGAGGTCGGTCGCCAGGTTCGACACGAGGCTGCCCACCGCGTGCGGGTTCAGCGCGTTCAGCGTGCGCTGCAGCTCCTTGAGGATCTCGTCGGTCGAGACCGGCACGGCGGTGTGGTCCTGGCTGATGGTGGCGCCCGACGGCAGGTACGACCCGCCCGTGTAGCCCGGGTTGAGGTCGACGTCGGGGGACCCGAGGAGCTGGGGCGGGACCAGCGAGGCGAAGACGGCGCTCGGGACCCTGGTGCCCCGGTTCACGGCGAGCGTGACGTGCACCTTGTCGCCGACGTTCTGCACGTTGGTCACGCTGCCGACCTTCACGCCGAGGACGTCGACCGCGGCGCCGGTGAAGAGGCCGGGCGCGCTGGTGTAGACGACGTTCACCTGGTACGTCGGCGTGCCCTTGGTGACCTCGACGCCGACGACGACGGCGGCGACGATCACGACGCCGGCCACGACGAACGGAAGGCCTTGGAGGGGAGGATGCGGCGGATCACTTCCCCCCGAGCAACGGGCTGAGGAGCTGGGACAGGCCGCCGAGGCCGGAGTTCGGGCCCGGCGTGGCGCCGGACGACGACGAGCCGACGACGGCTTGGTCGACTTGGACGAGCCCCGCGGTGGACGACGACGTCGTGGACGACGACGAGGATCCCCCGCTCGGCGTCTGGGGCCCCCGCCCGGCGCGGCGTTCGAACCCGGCGCCGGGCAGCGGCCCGGTCTGCTGGTCACACGGCTCGCGGGTCGGGCCCGAGCACCTGGTTCAGGACCTGGTCGAGCGTGCCGCAGGGGCCGATGATGCCGAACGTCTGGCTCAGCGAGGCCGGGTTCACGAAGATGTTGCCCCACGGCACCGGCGTCGAGCCGCTGTAGGCGATCGACTGGAAGCCCTTGAGCGCGCTGCCGAGGTAGCTGACGCCCTCGGCCAGGTCGTCCTGGTGCTGGCCGACCACGCCCAGGTCGGTGTGCAGGCTCGCGAGCAACGAGTTGAGCGCCGGCGAGTCCTGGCTCACGAGGCTGTTCGTCTGGCTCGCCATGGAGTCGACGTTGTCGATCAGGTTCGAGAGGTCCTGGTCGTTCGCCGCCAGCCCCGTCGACACGGTGTTGAGGTTGTTGACCACCGACAGCAGCTGCTGGTCCCGGCCGGCCAGCGTCGTGGAGAGCGAGTTGGCCGAGTCGATCAGCTGGGACACCTGGCCGCTGCGCTGGTCGACCGTCGTGGTCGAGCGCGCCCAGGCCCGAGATGATCTGCGCCACCTGCTGCTGCTTGTCCTGGGTGATGTTGGCCAGCGACGTCACCAGGCTGTTGAGCGCCTGCGCGTTCGTCTTGGAGAGCAGCGTGTGCGCGGTGTTCTGCAGTTGGTAGAACTCGGTCGGCACCGACGTGTCGGTGATCATCGCCCCCGGCTTGAGCGGGTGGTCCCACCCGCTCACCGGCTTGAGCGTCACGTCGACGACGCCGAGCAGCGTCTCGACCTCGACGGCGGCCGTCGTGACGTGCGGCAGCTGCACGCCGCTGTTCACCGACAGCGCGGCGTCGACGGCGTTGCCGTTCACCTTGACCGACGTGACCGACCCGACGTTGACGCCGGCCACCATCACCGTCGTCCCGTTCGAGATGCCCGCCGCGTTCGGGAACTGGGCGTCGATCGTGTAGCCCGACGAGAACACGCTGCGGTTCAGAAAGAGGATGGCGAGGACGGCCGCCGCCATGATGACGACGGCGACGAGGCCGACGACCTTGGGGTTGCGCTCGGTGACGGCCTTCACTTCGTGGCTCCCGACGGTGTGGTCGTCGTCGTGCTCGACGACGCGGGCGGCGTCGCCCCGCTGACGGCCTGGAGGTCCTGGCCGAGGCTCGACGCGGCGAGCGACCCGGCCGACGTCGAGGACGACGACGACTTCGACGAGACGAAGAGGACGACGACGACGACGACCCCTTCGACGAGCTGGCGTCGGGGTTGGGCAACCCCGGCAGCGTCACGTTCTGGAGCGGCGAGGGAAGCGGCGAGCTGCCGAACGGGCCCGAGCCGGCCGGCGGGTTGCTCGGTTGGTAGTAGGTGCACACCCTCTGGCCCGCCAGGCACGTGTAGATCGTCTGGACGGCGAACCACTGCCCCCACTGCGAGATCTGGATGTAGGGCGCCAGGCCGGCACCGAGCGTGCCGAGGCTGTTGGACAGGTTCTGCTGGTTGTTCTGGACGTCGGCCGCCACCGCTTGCAGGTTGTCGATCGTGCTGGTGATGGTCGTGTGGTTGTTGCCGATCAGGTTGGCCAGGTCCGTCGCCACCTGCGACAGGTTGCCGACGACCTCGTCGAGCAGCGTGTTCTTCGACGCCAACGCGGACGACACCGTCTGCAGGTTGGTGACCAGGCTGTCGATGTCGCCCGAGCGCGAGGCGAACGCGGTGAGCACCTGGTCGAGGTTGCCGATGATCGAGCCGACCTGGGTGTCGAGGGTCTGCACCGTGTTGGAGACCGCGGCGCCGCTGTTGATGAGCTGGTTGATCTGCGCCGTGTCGCCCTCGAGCGCCCCCGACACGTTCTCGACGAACTCGTTGGCCTCGGTCGGGTTGATCGACGAGAGCACCGGGCCGAGCGAGTTCAAGAACGTGTCGACGCTGGCGTCGGTCACGTCGTGGCTCAACGGGATCGTGGCGCCCGACGCCAGAATGTGGCCCGCCTTGCCCGGGAAGAGCTCGATCTCCTTCTGCCCGATGACGTTCTGCCAGCGCATGCCGACGTCGGTCGACTTCCGCAGCGTCACCGTGTTGTTGATGCTCATGGAGATGACCGCGTGCCCGTGCTGCACGCCGATGCTCGTCACCTGCCCGACCGGCACGCCGGCGATGTTGACGTTGTCGCCCCCGGCCAGGCCGGTGACGTCGGTCAGCTCCGCGTTGATCGTGTGCCGGCTGCTGAAGAGCGAGATGTTGCCGATCCTGCACGGCCAGGCCGACGCAGGAGCACGAGGCAGACCAGGGCGAAGATCGCGAACTTGAACGCCGAGGCCGGGAAGTGGCGCCAGAACCTCACGACGAGCCCCCGAGCAGCTGGTTGAGGATCGCGCCGAGCGTCGTCGGCTTGGACGTGTCCGGTTGGCCGATGATGCCGTAGACCTGGTTGGCCGCCGCCGCGCCCGCGCCGTTGGCGCCGGCGGTGGGCGAGGGCGTCGACGACGGGGTCGCGCGGCCGGCGTCGCGGCGGGGGTCGACGGCGCGGTCGAGCTCGACTGCAGCGTGTCGAAGGTCGACAGCTGGGACGAGCAGTCGAACGCGGAGCCGGCCCCGGCGAGCGCCTGCTGCAGCGGCTCGAGGTACGACATGCCGCCCGTCGGGGGCGCAATCAGGTTGCAGACCAGGCTGTTGACGTCGCTGAAGAGGATGAACGTGTTGAAGTAGGCGTACGTGCTGCCGTCGGGCAGCTTGTTCAGGCCCGAGGCGCCCTCGGCGATCTTCTCGAAGTAGTGGTAGGCGCCGTTGATGACCTGCCCGATCGTCTGCTGCTCCGCCAGCAGGACGCGCGACACGTTGTCGCCCGACTGCAGGATCGTCGCGATGTCGGGGTGGTACGTCGCGAGCAGCGTGGCCAGCCGGTTGGAGAACGGGATCAGCGTGTTGATCAGGTTCTCGTAGTCCGTCTCCTCCGCGTTGAACGCCGGCAGCCCGGCGTTGATCTCGGCGTTGAGGTTGTTGAGGTCGCCGGCCGCGGGCGCGATCGCCTGGGTGAACTTGGCGAAGGAGTCGAGCGCCAGGATCTGCGCGTTCAGCGTCCTGTCGAGCAGGCCGGCCAGCTGCGTGCCGGACGTCGATCCCGGCCGCGATCTTGCGGCCCTCGCCCTGGGAGGCCTGCGCCAGCTCGCCCAGCAGGGTCGACAGCTGCTGCGCGTTGACCTGGTTCAGCAGCGGGGTCGCCGCCGCGAAGAGGTCGCCCAGCTCGTCGCTGCTGACCGACGTGGGCGAACGTCGCCCCCGGCGGTCAGGTACGGGCCGGCGTCGGAGTTCTGGTCCGGCGAGGTGATCGAGACCTGCTCGGCGCCGAAGAGGTTGACCGGCTCGATCGTCGCGGTCGACGTCGCCGGCACCTTGAAGGTCGGGTCGATCAGCAGCGTCACCTGCGCCTGGTTCTCGTACAGGTTGATCGTCGAGACCCGTCCCACCTGGACGCCGCGGAAGACGACGGCGGAGCCGGGGTCGAGGCCCTCGCCCGCCCGGGGGAACGTCCCGCTCAGCTTGTAGTCGCCCTGCGAAGTCCCCGTTGGCCAGCCGCACCAGCTCGACCGTGCCGAAGACCAACCCGAACAGGACGACGAGGCTGACGACGACGTTGCGGATCCGCCTCACCCGACGAGCCTCGCCGTGGCGTTGACGCCACCGAAGAGGATGAGCGACATGAAGAGGTTGACGACGACCACCAAGATGATGGAGAGCCGGATGGCCCGCCCGGCGGCCACGCCGACGCCGGCCGGGCCGCCCTTGGCGTTGTAGCCGTAGTAGCAGTGCACGAACGTGACGAGGACGGCGAAGACCATCGCCTTGAGGAACGAATAGAAGATGTCGAGCGGCGGCAGGTAGAGCCGGAAGTAGTGCGTGTAGGTCCCCGTCGACAGGCCGAAGAAGCGGGTCACCACGAGCTCGGAGGCCAGGTAGCTGGCGAAGAGCGCGGCCAGGTAGAGCGGGATCATCGTGATCAGCGCGGCCCAGACCCGGGTGCCGACGAGGTAGACGACGCTGTTGACGCCCATCACCTCGAGCGCGTCGATCTCGTCGCTGATGCGCATGGCGCCGAGCTGGGCCGTGAAGCCGGCCCCGACCTGTGCGGCCAGCGCCACGCCGGCCACGAGGGGGGTGATCTCGCGGGTGTTGGCCAGGGCGGTGATGACGCCGGTGAAGGCCTCGGCCCCGATCTGCTGCAGGCCGTTGAAGCCCTCCAGTCCGACCTCGGTGCCGGTGAAGAACGAGATGGAGACGACGACGAAGAACATGCCGCCGCCGACGACGAGCGCCCCCGACCCGAGGGAGATGTCCGACATGAGGACGAGGATCTCCTTGGGGTAGCGCAGCGCCTTCGGCAGCGCCCGCAGGATGCGCACGTAGAACTTCAGCTGGTCGTAGAAGACGTCGAAGATGCCGACGACGGCGTCGCCGAAGCTGAGGGCGCGCCCGCCGACGGACTTGCCGGCCGACGCCAGCGCCGGGGGCCGGCGACGGGGCTGCGGCTCCGGTTCGGACTGGGGCTCGGGGCGGGCGGGGGTGTCGATCGCCATCAGAGGCCCTTTTGCGGGATGAAGTTGAAGTAGAAGACGGTCAAGAGGAAGTTGACGAAGAACGACAGGATGAAGGTGACGACGACGGCCTGGTTCACCGCGTCACCGACGCCCTTGGGCCCGCTCTTGCAGTAGAGGCCCTTGTAACAGGCGACCATCGCCGCGATGAAGCCGAAGATCGCCGCCTTGAACAGCGCGATGGCGAGGTCGGCGATCTGGCTCAGCTCGCCGAAGGTGGCGAAGAAGCTGCTCGACGTGATGTGGATGGAGTGCGTGCCGAACCACCAACCGCCCGCGATGCCGGCCACGCTGACGACGGCGTCGAGAAGGACCGCCACGACCGTGGCGGCGAGGAGCCGGGGCAGCACGAGACGATGGAGCGGGTTGACGCCCATGACCTCCATCGCGCTGATCTCGTCGCGGATGCGGCGCGAGCCGAGGTCGGCGCACATGGCGGACCCGCCGGCGCCGGCGATGAGCAGCGCCGTGGCGACGGGCGCCTGCTCGCGGACCACCGCCAGCACCATGGCGGCGCCGAGCTGGGACTGGGCCCCGATCTGCTGGAGCAGCGACCCGACCTCGAGCGCGATGACCATCCCGAAGGGGATGGACAACAAGATGAGGGGCAGCGTGGTCACCCGGGCCAGGAACCAGCACTGGTCGAAGAACTCGCCGACCGGCAGGCCCTTGAGGGGCAGCTGGCGCAGGGCCTCGAACGCGGTGGCGAACATGTTGCCCGTCTCGCGGACGGCGGTGGCGAACTTCCCGTCGTCGGTCAGGGGGCGGCTGGGCCGGGGGAGCACCGCGGCCGCCGCTGGGCGCCCGCTCGGCGTGCCGAGGCGGCGCGCCATCTCCTCACGGGTGAGGGATCGGTTGGGATCGGAGTCCGAGGCAGGCGTGCGGTCGCCCATGTCACACGGTTCCGACAACGTCTCCCCCCTTCCGAGGCCCTCGAAGGACACGGTCCCGCTCCGCGTCCGTTCCCCTTTCACTTACCCTTCGGTAGCAAAAACGGCAGTCCGGCCCGGACCTTGCGGCGGCCGTGCCTGGCCGGGGGTCCTTTCTCAGGACATTCCCAGGAACGTGTCCCGCACGAGGGCCCGCCGCCCCCGGTTTCCCGTTTCCCAACAGCCCGACAATTCCCCCACCGCCCCGAACGAATGTTGGTCGTCGTGCCCGGACATGCCCTGGTCCAGGCCTTCAACCCCCGTTCATGAAATATTGGTGTCGGGCTTTCAAAAATCGGGCAATTGCAGCCATAATGTGACCTACCTCCTCATGGGGAGGTATTTGGAGGGAGGGACGGAAACTTTGGCGCTCCGCCAGGATGAGCTCACAAGCCTCTGTGACGACGTCGACCTGGATAGGGACCGCGCGCTCGTGGAGCGCTGCCAGGCGGGCGACTCCGCCGCCTTCGGCAACCTCTACGCGCGGTACTACGAGCGGCTGCTCCGTTTCTGCCTCCGCCGACTGAACGACCGCCACGAGGCCGAGGACGCGGCGCAAGAAGCCTTTGCCCGCGCCTGGAAGGCGCTGCCGCGCTTCGCCGGCGAGCGCCGCTTCTACCCGTGGCTCACCGTCATCGCCGGCAACATCTGTACCGACATGCTGCGCCGCCGCTCGCGCAGCACGCCGACCGACGACATGGAGCTGACGGCGCAAACGCCGGTCGGCGTCGTCGGCAGCGACACGTCGGAGGATCTCGTCCTGGCCGCCGTCGACGGCGAACTGGTGAACCGTGCGCTCGACCGCCTGTCCACCCGCCACCGCCACGTGCTCGCCATGCGCGAGGGCTCCGGCTGGACGTACCAACAGATCGCCGACCACGAGGGCGTCGAGATCGGCACGATCGAGACACTGCTCTGGCGCGCCCGCCAGGCCCTCAAGCGCGAGTTCGCCGTCGTCTCCGAATCGAAGGAAGCGTTGGCCGGGTTCCTCGTCGCCACCGGCGCCCTCATCAAGCGCACCGTCTTCCGCGCCGCGCACAAGGCGGCGAGCGTGCACTCGACGAGCAACGGCGCCACCGGCGGCGGCCTGCGCAACGCCGTGGCCGGCGTCGCCGTCACCGGGGCTGCCGTGGCCGCGGCGATCATCGCCCCGCACGCGTTCTCGGGGCCGTCCTCGCCGTCGCCGGTGTCCAACGCCGCCATCGCCGACCCGCTGCTCTCGCCGCTGGGCACGCCCGTGCCCCCCGGCTCGTCGAACGCAACGTCCGCGTCGGGCACCTCGGGCTCCGGCTCCAACGGCTCCGCCAACCTTCTCGGCAGCGGCTCGGGTGGCTCGGGCGGCGGGACCACCGCTGGCGGCACCACCGGGTCGGACCCGACGAACAGCACCGGGTCGATCCTCGGTGGCGTGTCGAACGGCTCGTCCGGTGTGACCAACGGACTCAACAACACCGTCAACGGCACCGTGAACGGCGTGACCAACGGCCTCAACAACACCGTCGAACGGCGTGGCCGGCGGTGTGAACAACACCGTGAACGGCGTGACCGGCGGCGTGACCAACACCGTCCAGGGCCTGGGCAGCGCGGTGACCAACACCGTCAGCGGCGTGACCGGCGCCGTCAGCGGCGTGACCAACGGTCTCTCCAACACCGTGAACGGCCTGACCAACGCCCTCAACGGCGGCACCGGCACGGGCTCGACCTCGAACACGCCGTCCTCGACGACGACCACCACGACGTCCGGCGGGCTGCTCGGCCAGCTGGGCCAGACGGTGAACGGCCTGCTCGGGGGCTGACCTTCCCAGGTCCGCCCCTCCATGACGTGGGCGCAAGCCCCGGGCGGGGCATAGGTTCTCTAGGTATGGATACCGAGCAGCAACTGGCCGTCCAGCGCGACCCCGCTGACACGCAACAGACCGAGCAGGTCGCCCCCTGGATCGCCCCCGGCGAGCCGATCATCTCGCTGCGCGGGGTCACCAAGTCGTTCGGGTCGCACACCGTGCTCCAGGACATCACCTTCGACGTCCCCAAGGGCCGGATCACCGCCATCCTCGGCCCGTCGGGCACCGGGAAGTCGGTGCTGCTCAAGAACATCCTCGGCCTGCTGCGGCCCGAGCGCGGCGAGATCTGGGTCGACGGCGACCAGATCGTCGGGCTGCGGGAGAAGCGGCTCTACGAGGTGCGCAAGAAGTTCGGCGTGCTCTTCCAGGACGGTGCGCTCTTCGGGTCCATGAACCTCTACGACAACATCGCCTTCCCGCTGCGCGAGCACACGCGTAAGAACGAGGCCGAGATCCGCGAGCTCGTCTACCGCAACGCCGAGCTCGTCGGCCTCATGGACCACCTGAAGAAGCTCCCCGGCGAGGTGTCCGGCGGCATGAAGAAGCGGGCCGGCCTGGCGCGGCGCCATGGTCACCGAGCCCGAGATCGTGCTCTTCGACGAGCCGGACTCGGGCCTCGACCCGGTGCGCGTCGCCTACCTCGACGAGCTCGTCGTCACCGCGCAGAGGGAGACCGGCGCGACGTTCTTCATCATCACGCACAACATCGAGTCGGTCATGCGCACGGCGGACTACATGGGCGTCCTGTTCCGCTCGAGCCTCGTGAAGTTCGCCACCAAGGAGGACATGCGGATGTCGGAGAACCCGATCATCAAGCAGTTCCTCGCCGGCAGCCCCGACGGCCCGATCGGCATGGACGAGATGGCCGACGCCGGCGGCGACACCAGCCGCTTCATCGAGGGCGACACGGCGGCGCTGCAGTTCGGCCCGCTCCCCCGTCCCGGGCGAGGTGGCCGCGATGCCCACGTGCCGAGCGACCAGTCGGAGCACTCGGACTGACCCACGCCGCGTCGGCGGAGACGGCCCGGCCGCGCTGAACCCGGAGACGCCGCTCGGGCTTGCTCGAACAGCGTCGTCCCCAGCTCCGCACATCGCGCACATCCGCACATCCGCACATCGGCACATCCGGCGATCCGGCGCGCAACCCTGCTACAACTGCGGCGTGCGCGGCGTCTGAGACGTCGATAGCCCGGAGGCTCGCACGGGAGGGAAACGGAGAGGGATGCGCCGAAGGAACCGTGGCCACCGCTGGATCGGAGGCGGGCTGATTGCGACAGCAGCCGCGCTGCCTGCCGTGCTGCCTCTCGGCTCCTCTGGTGTCGCCGCCGCCGCCACGAGCCACGAGTCGGCGCCCCAACTGCTGCGAGCGGCGTGCAGCGCCACCCTGGCTGCCCCTGCGTTTCGCGCACAGGGTCACGTCACGACCGGCGGATCATCGGTCAAGGTCGACGTCTACTTCGGCTCCGGCGGCGAGTTGCTCACCCTCACCCAACACGGCAACCAGACCTTTGAGGCAATCCAGAACGGGCCCTCGACCTATATCAAGGGCAACGGGCCCTTTTGGCGGTCGACGGGGGCGGTGGAGCCGCTTCGCTCCTGGCCGATCACTGGATCGACATGACGTCGGACAAGAAGGACGCCGCAAGCTTCACGAAGGAAGTGAGCAAGGGGTCGATCTTGTCGCAGTGTGGAGGGGGTGGGTCCGCCACGTACGCCGGCAAAGCGACGGTCAACGGCACGAAGGTGACCAAGATCCACCAGGACTCGAGCAACGAGTCGAACACGTACTACGTCGAAGGGGGCGCGACCCCCTACGTCCTGAGGATTGCCGGCGACCCGTCCGAAAAGCAGACGGGAGATCTCGCCTTCAGCAACTACGGCGTGCAACCCGACACGGCTGCGCCGGCCGGTGCCATCCCGATCTCCCAGTTCGAGTAGACGGAGCGATCTCTGCGGGGTCCGGGCGGGTGGTGACGAAGTCTCGGCACCCGAATCGCGGTACGATCTTCCCACCTCAAGTCGGGTGAAAGCGCCGTCGCTTACGGCGGCAGGAGTGACGACGCTGTGTTCACCAGACCCAAGGGCGACGCCGCCGAGCCCTGGCACCTGCTCCGGCTCCACCCGACGACGCACAGCAGCGGCCAAGTTGGCTCACTGCTCATCCTGCCGCAGCCGCGCAAGGCTCTTCGCCACGCCCTTCCCGTTGTGCTCGAAGGCGTCCTGGGTCCTCTCGTCCTCTTCTATCTGCTCCTGGTTTTCACCGGCTTCAAGGGGGCGTTGATCGCCGCGCTCACGTGGTCGTATCTCGCCCTCGGCCGGCGCCTCCTCAGAGGCGAGCGGGTATCCATGTTGCTGTTGTTCGGAACCATTCTCCTCACCCTGAGGACGGCGATTGCCTTCATCACGGGCAGCGCATTTCTGTACTTCGCCCAACCGACGGCGGGGACGATCGTGATCGCCCTGGCCCTGCTCGTCTCGGCGGTGCTCGGCCGGCCCTTCACGCAACGCTTTGCGCACGACTTTTGTCCTATGGACCCGGCGATCATGCGGCGACCCCTGGTCCGGCAATTCTTCATTCGGATCTCGGTCCTCTGG
This sequence comes from uncultured Acidimicrobiaceae bacterium, assembly GCA_963821105.1. Taxonomy (GTDB): domain Bacteria; phylum Actinomycetota; class Acidimicrobiia; order Acidimicrobiales; family RAAP-2; genus Bog-473. The sequence continues at coordinate 246,674 of CAWGCO010000012.1, read as the reverse complement.
GCGACCGTGCTCATGCTGAACGCGGGGCTCGTGTTCTGGCTGCTGCTGTCGTCGTCGCTGCGTTCCTTCGTGCTCGAGCGTTCAGCGGTCACCTACGGGCTCACGGCGATCGCCATCTTCTTCTCGATCACCGGGTTCATGGCGATGATGCGTCGCGACGGCATCACCGTCGAATGGGCCGGCGGCACCAAGAAGGCGCTGGCCGAACCGACGCCCTGAAGCGAAGTCGGCGTACTCCGCTACGTCGGTCCGCGTGCTGGCCCACACCCTTGACAAGAGAAACGCCGCCGGCCCGGGTGGTGCATCCCCGGGACCAGCGGCGTCCTCGACCTGGTTCCTTGAACGGCTAGTCGCCGGCGGCGTCCCCGCACACCGTCTCGACCATGAGACGGCTCACCACGTAGGGGTCCATGTTGGCGTTGGGCCGGCGGTCCTCGAGCCAGCCCTTCTTCGCCTTCGCCGTCTGCCACGGGATGCGGATGGACGCACCCCGGTCGGACGTGCCGTAGCTGAACTGGGTGTAGTGGGCGGTCTCGTGCGCGCCGGTCAACCGGCTCTCGATGCCGATGCCGTAGTTGGAGACGTGCTCCTCCACGTTCTTCCCGAGCGCCTCACAGCCGGCGATGATCGCGTCCCAGCCGCCGTCCTCCCGCATCGCCTTGGTGGAGAAGTTGGTGTGCGCACCCGCGCCGTTCCAGTCACCCAGCACCGGCTTGGGCTCGAGCGTGGCGTAGACGTCGAACTCCTCGGCGATGCGGAAGAGCAGCCAGCGCGCCGTCCACAGCTGGTCCCCGATGAGCGGCGGCGCCAGGACGCCGATCTGGAACTCCCACTGCCCCATCATCACCTCGGCGTTGGTGCCCTCGATGCCGAGGCCGGCGTCGATGCAGGCCTGCGTGTGACGCTCGACGATCTGGCGGCCCGGCATCTTGTCGCCGCCGACGCCGCAGTAGTACGGGCCCTGCGGCGCGGGGAACCCGGCCTCGGGCCACCCCAGCGGCCGGCCGTACTGGAAGAAGGTGTACTCCTGCTCGATGCCGAACCATGGCTCGAAGCTGGCGTACTTCTCCGCCGCCTCGGCGCAGGCACGCCGGGTGTTCGTCGGGTGCGGCGTCATGTCGGTCAGCAGCACCTCGCACATGACGAGCTTGTTGTCACCGCCCCGCAGCGGGTCCGGGCAGACGAAGACCGGCTGCAGCACACAGTCGGAGTCGCTGCCCTCGGCCTGGTTGGTGCTCGACCCGTCGAAGCCCCAGATCGGGGGCTCCTTGCCGTCGGCGACGATCTTCGTCTTGCTCCGCAGCAGCGGGCTCGGCTCGGTCCCGTCGATCCAGATGTACTCGGCCTGGTAGCTCATGAACTCTCCTGTGCTCCCCTTCTTCTTCTCTGTGATGCCGGCCCCGCCCGGACGCGCTACGTCGGACTGGGGGACGGGATCAGTGTCGCCGGACCCTATTTCGTCGCCGTATCGGTTCTGTGAACCGACGATGAAATCGTCCTAGCCAGCGGAATCCGCCCCGAGGTGGCTTGAACGCCTCGTTCCGCACCATTCCGGCCATGACCTGGAGCATCACGGTGCGAAAGCGGTCGCGCTCCCCGCTCGGGGTCGTCCGAGCGGGCCATCGTCAGGACGCCGGCCGTCACGGCCCCGAAGAGCACGTGGGCCAGCATGTCGAGGTCCTCGACCACCAGGACGCCCGCCTGGGCGATCCGCTCCAACTGGCTGCGGATGACCTCGATCTCGTAGCGCTCGCCGCAGGCCCACCAGTCCTCGAAGCCGAGGGCCGCCGGGCCCTCGACCAAGCAGAGCCGCTGGTAGACGGGGTCGGAGATCGTCTCGAGGAAGGCGTCGAGGGCGGCGACGATCGCCGTCCAGGGGTCGGCGGCCGCCGTCCCCGCCTCAGGCGTGGTCCGGGCGCTGATCTCCTCCTGGCGCTCGAGCACGGCCATGAAGAGATCCCGCTTCGAGGCGAAGTGGTGGTAGATCGCGCCCTTGGTCACCCGGGCCCGCTGGGCCACGGCGTCGAGCGACGTCGCCGCAAAGCCACTCTCCATGAAGCACGCCGCCGCGCTGTCGAGGAGCGCCTCGTACGTGGCCTCGGCGTACTCCTCGCGGCGGGTGCGGGCCGGCTCCATGGCGCGCATCGTACCGATCCTCCTCGTCCCGACCTTGTCACGGCGTTTCCTTGACAGATCGAGAGACTGTCCGAATACTACATACCGTGAGTAGGTACCGGCGGTATGGCGGAAGCAGCGGGCCGGGGGACAGTCGAAAGCCGGCGCGCGGCGACGGCCACCGGACCCTCGTCGAGCGGTGCCTGCGGCGCCTGGCCCGCGGGGTCGTGGCGCACCGGGTCGCCATCCTCGTGGCGATCTGGCCTCTTCGTCGTGATCGCGGCCCTCTTCGGCGGGCAACGTGTCCTCCCGCCTCTCCCAGGGCGGGTTCGACGCCACCTCGGAGCAGTCGGTCCAGGCGGCCGACGTGCTGGCGGCGAGGTTCCACGCCGGATCGGACAACTTCATCCTCCTCGTCCACGCGCGGCACGGAACGGTGGACAGCCCCGACGTCGCCGCGGCCGGACGCACGCTCACCCGGCTCCTGGCCGCGCAGCCCCACATGGCGAACGTCCAGTCCTACTGGAGCCTCGACTCCATCCCGGTGCTGCGCACCGACAACCAGACCAGCGCGCTGGTCATGGGTCGGATCGTGGGCGACCAGGACCAGATCACCCGGCGCGAGCCGGCCATCGCCGCCGCGGTCGCGCACGTGTCGGGCCCGATCGACGGTCCAAGTGGGAGGGTTCGCCGCCGCCTTCCACGAGGTCAACAGCGTGGTCGAGCACGACCTGTTGCGCGCCGAGGCCTTCGCGGTGCCGCTGACGCTCATCCTGCTGCTCTTCGTCTTCGGCTCGCTCGTCGCGGCGGCCATGCCGCTGACGATCGGCGGCGTCGCCGTGGTCGGGACCCTGCTGTCGCTGCGCGTGCTCGACGGCATCACGCCGGTCTCCGTCTTCGCCGTCAACCTGACGACCGTCCTCGGCCTCGGGCTCGCCATCGACTACAGCCTCTTCGTCGTCAGCCGTTTCCGCGAGGAGCTGGCCGCGGGGCGCGACGTGCCCGACGCCCTGGAAGAGACGCTGGCCCACGCCGGGCGGACCGTCGCGGGCAGCGCGCTCACGGTGGCCGCGGCGGTCAGCGCGCTGCTCGGTCTTCCCGCTGATGTTCCTGCGCTCCTTCGCCTACGCCGGCATCACCGTCGCCCTGCTGGCGGGCGCTTCGGCGCTGGTCGTGCTGCCGGCTGCGCTCGCGCTGATCGGTCCTCGCATCAACGCCCTCACGGTGTGGCACCGCTCCGTGCGGCCGCCGGCCGATGGGTTCTGGTCGAAGGTGGCCCGGGGAGTCATGCGCCGGCCGGTCGTCGTCATCGTCGGTGTGAGCGCCGTGCTCCTCGTGCTGGCGTCGCCGTTCCTCCACCTGCGACTGGGCTACCTCGACGACCGCGTGCTCTCGCCCGCGGACTCAGGTCCGCCAGGTCGACGACACGCTGCGCACCGACTTCGGCCAGGGCCAGACCGACGCGCTCCAGGTCGTCGCCGCGCGCACCGGGACGGCCGGCCCGGGCGTGCAGGCCGCGTACGCCGCCCGTCTGTCCGAGCTCCCCGACGTCGAGCGCGTCGACGCCGCGTCCGGTGTCTACTTCCACGGTGTCCGGCTGCCGGCGCCGACCGTCCTACCTGGCCCAGTTCGCCGGGCACGGCGGTACCTGGTACTCGGTGATCCCGCAAGGCAACGCCCTCTCCGCGTCCGGCACCCGCCTCGTCGAGACCATCCGCCACGACCCGGCGCCCTTCCCCGTCCTCGTCGGCGGGCTGCCGGCCGGCCTCGCCGACTCCACCGCCGTCATCAACCAGTACCTGCCCCTGGCGCTCTTCCTCGTGGCCGTCTTCACCTTCCTGCTGCTGTTCTTCCTCTTCCGCAGCGTCTTCATTCCGATCAAGGCGCTCGTGCTGAACGCGCTCAGCCTCGGCGCGATGTTCGGCGTCATGGTCTGGATCTTCCAGGACGGCCACCTGTCGGGCCTTCTCGGTTTCACCCCGACCGGTGCGCTCGTCGACACCATGCCCATCCTGATGTTCTGCGTCGCCTTCGGCCTCTCCATGGACTACGAGGTCTTTCTCGTCTCGCGCATGAAGGAGCGGCACGACGCCGGCGCGGCCAACGACGAGGCGGTGGCAGGCGGGCTGCAGTCGACCGGTCGCATCATCACCGCGGCGGCCTTGTTGATGAGCATCGTCTTCTTCGGTCTCGTGACCAGTGGCATCGCCTTCATGAAGCTGTTCGCGGTCGGCCTGACCTTCGCCGTGCTGCTCGACGCCTTCGTCATCCGGGGCATGCTCGTGCCTGCCGCGATGAAGCTCGCGGGCGAGGCCGCCTGGTGGGCGCCCCACTTGCGTCACCGCCAGCCCGCCCCGCCGCCCGACCCCGATCGGTACCCGATCGATCCCGAATACTTGCCGCGAGTTCTCGAGCCACTGCCCTGAGACGCGACGGAGGGCTGGATCGAAAGTTCGATCCAGCCCTCCCCGTTGCCCCCCGGCAACATGGCCACCTCGAAGAGGCGGCGCGTCTTTCTACAAGTACCGGCGGTGCCCGCCGGCCCAACTAGCAGGTGCTGGCGTTGAGGCCACCGACGCAGGTGTTGGCGTTGCTGAACAGGCTGGAGATCCCTCCACCCAGAGCAGCGATCGCAACAACGGCGACGACGGCGATCAGACCCACCAGCAGCGCGTACTCCACCATGGAGGCGCCGCGCTCAGTGCGGGCACGCTGCAACAGCGCACCGTGTGCACCCTGAACCGCGACAAACACGTTGACGAAGTATCCGAGCATCCCTTGTCTCCCCTCTTTACCCCAATGAGAAGCGACGGATCGTCGTTCCCGTTTACAAATATCGGTCATTGCCGGGACCGAATCCATAGGCTTTTCTGCCCAAAGAATCTGTGGTCTTACTGGGTAAATACCCACCAACGCCACCACCGTCGTTTGACGGACGAGTCACCAAAACGACAGTGGGCTGGGCCGGCATACGCCGGCCCAGCCCAACCGTCATCCCTTTGGGGAAGGGGGAATATTCCCTTCGGGAATGTATTGCCCAGCTCGATGCGGCTCTCGCCGCAGCGGCTAGCAGGTGCTGGCGTTCAGGCCACCCACACAGGTGTTCGCGTTGCTGAACAAGTGCGAGATGCCCCCACCGAGTGCGGCGATCGCCACGACGGCGACGACAGCGATGAGGCCAACGAGCAGTGCGTACTCCACCATGGAGGCGCCACGCTCAGTCCGCGCACGCTCAAGGAGGTTGCCGTGGAATCCACGGACCGCCACAAACGCATTCAGAAACAGCTCAGTCATTTCCTATTCCCCTCTCTCACCCCAGAGTTCCCGAGCGGTTACCCAGGTTCCGTTGGAGTCCCATCGACATTGTCGGCTCGGCCCTTAAGCAGATCCATAGGCTGAAAGGACCATCTTCAGCCAACGCACAGCCACTATTCGATGGTGACGAGGCCCATGACGACCGCGCGCACGAGCGCGTGCGTGCGGTTCGTGACATCGAGCTTCTGGAAGATCGCAGCCAAGTGGTTCTTGGTGGTCTTCGGGCTGATGTAGAGACGCTGCGAGATCTCACTGTTCGTCGAGCCCTCCGCCAGCAACTGGAGCACTTCGAGCTCGCGTTGGGTCAGCGACCAAGGGCCCCACTGGCGGTCGTCGTCAACGCGACGAGGCGCCGCGTCCTCGTCGCGATAGCCACCGGCTGGCGCAACCGCGTCCTCACGCGTCAACGTCGCGACCCGACCTTCCACACGTTGGCCGCGGTGCACCGTCGTCGACACCGATGGCCCCGACACGGAAACCTGCGAGTAGAACGTCCACTCACCTGGACCCCGGACCGGCTCGGCCGTGTCCGCACTCGACCACAGGATCGAGGCTGTGTTCGTCATGAATCCCCCTCATCTCCGCTCCGGAGAGACCTCCGGTGCGCCTCCTCCCCCACCAGCTTCGGTAGGTATTTCCCCAGATGATTGTACGACTCGCTGGTCAAACGACAGGTGCAGCCAGATTGCGCAATGGGTGCGGTGGGCCGAATTTCCCATGCCCACTGGGCGGTTTTCCCCGCCCGTTGTGCAGCCGTTGATCAGGCGCCAGCGAGCGCGTGCTTGATCGGCCCGACGATGGGACCGAGCACGATGATCATGATGGCGGGCAGGAAGCACAACGCCAACGGGAAGAGGATCTTGACGGGAACCTTGGCGGCCTTCTCGCGCGCGCGTTGCCGGCGCTTGTCGCGCATCTCGTCGGCTTGCGCCTGCAGCACGCGGCCGATGGGCAGGCCCAACGCGTCGGCTTGCGACAACACGACCGCGAAAGTGACGAGGTCGTCGATGTCGGTGCGCAGCTTCATGTTCTCGAGCGCGTCGTGGCGAGAGAGACCCAGCTCCATCTCGCGCAGTGTGAGGCGCAGCTCGGTGCACACCGGCGACTCGAAGCGCGGCGCACGACACCTGCATCGCCTGCTCGAGGCCGAGGCCAGCGGCGACGGAGATCGTCATCAGGTCGAGCAGGTCGGGCAGGTCGTTCGTCACCCGCTCGCGACGGTCCTTGATTTTGAATCGCAGCCAATAGCTCGGAGCCAGGCCGCCGATCAACGGCAGGATGAACAAGATGGCGAGGCCGATCTTCGCGCTCACCACGCCGCTCACGAGCAAGATCAGGCCGAAGGCGAATCCGCCCATCACCGAGCCGACCTGGATTGCGACGAACTCCTCGGCTCGCACGGAACCGGTGAGGCCGGCCTTCAGGAGATCGGCGTGGACGCGGTCGATGTCCCGCGACGGGTAGAGGCGCGACAGGCTGTGGCGCAGGCCGCGTGCGGCCGGGCTGAACAGCCGGTTCACCAACGGCGTCTGCACCCGGTCGGGCATCTGCACGGGCTCGGCATACGTCTCCGCCTCGGAGCCGAGCGAGCGAATGAAGTCGAGTCGGTTGCCCTGGTGATGGTTGCGCCAGGCGGCCGCGCCGACACCGATGAGGCCAAGGGCCATCAAAGTGATGCCGACCGCTGGAACGATAAATGCCGCGTTCATTTGAACCAGTCCCCCTTCGTCCTCAAACCTTGATGTTGACCATGCGGCGCACGATCCAGAAGCCCAGTGCCATGAGGCCGGCCGTCCCGATGAGCACCACCAACCCGGCACCGTGCAGCATCGGGTCGAGATAGCTGGGATCCTTCAGCTCCAGGGCACACACCAGGAACAGTGGGATGGCAAAGAGCACGTAGCCGGACATCCGGCCTTCCGCCGAGAGCGTCTGGACCTCGCGCCGGACCTCCTGCCTCGTGCGCATGAAGGCGGCGAGGGTGTGGAGGATCGGTGCCAGACGTCCACCGGTCGACTGCTGGATGCGCACGGCCTCGACGGCCCACTTGAGGTCCTCTACGCCCGAGCGCTCGGCCATGTTCTCGAGCGCGACGACCAGGTCGGACCCGACCGCCACCTCGGCCATGACCCGGTCGAGCTCCGCCGACAGGGGCGGGCGGGCATCACGGCGGTACATGTCGATAGCCCGCTGGAACGTCTGACCCCCCTCGACGGACGCCGCCATGAGGGCCAGCGCGTCGGGCAACTGCTCCTGCAGCGCCTTGATCCGCTTGGCGGCACGGTGGTTCGGGACGTACCACGCCACCATGGCCACCAAAGCGACCGCGACGATTGCGCCGATGATGTTGCCCACCAGGACGCCCCCGACGACCGCCAACATGAGTGCGAACGCCGCGCTGATGACGAGGTACTCACCCGCGCGCAGCGGGATGGACGCGCGGTCCAGACGCTGTTCGAGAGCGCCGCTCGTATCGATCCGCCCGAAGATTCCGGCGATGCGGACGGTCAGCGCCGAGAGCTCGCCGTGTTCGGGCGATTCGCTCACGACCTCGACGGGCACCTGGGCTGTGCCCATGGTGTCGTCGAGGATCTGTGCCAGCGAGCGTTGGCGGGTGCGAACCCGCAAGATCGCCGCCACGACGGCAATCGCCAGGCCGGCGCCCACGAGGACCGCCGCCACCAGGGTTTCCGTCTGCGAACCAAGTTGCAGTGCTCCGAACATGGCCAGCCTCACCTGCCTTCCCGGCGACGCGCCAACATCTCGTACATCTCTTCTGAGGGTGGCTCGGCCACACGGCCGGGCCGGGCGGGACGATTGTGGTGGCGCCCACCGGATCGAGATGAGAGGAGCGTCGCATCGACTTCCTCGTTACGGAAGATGTGCGGCGGGACCTCGACCCCGCTGAGCGCCAGTTCGTCGAGGATCTTCGGTCGAAGGCCCGTCGGAACGAGCCGGCCCGTGCCCTCGTTCATGTCCACCCGGTGGAAGATGTCCTGCAGGAGGACGGTGTCGCCTTCCATGCCCTGGATCTCGGTGATCGAATGGATCACGCGCGGTCCGGCCGGAGTGCGCTGCAGCTGCACGAGGATGCCGACGGCCATGACGATCTGGTCGCGGATGGCCTTCTGTGGCAGCTCAACGCCGCCCATCATCACCATCGTCTCGAGCCGGCCCAGCAGCTCGCGAGGCGAGTTGGCGTGCACCGTGGTCATGGACCCGGCGTGGCCGGTGTTCATGGCCTGGAGCATGTCCAGCGTCTCGGCGCCACGACACTCACCGACGATGATGCGGTCGGGCCGCATACGAAGGGAGTTTCGGACGAGGTCACGGATGCGGATTTCGCCGCTGCCCTCTGCGTTGGACGGCCGCGTTTCCAGCGTCACGACGTGGGCGCCCTGGATCTGGAGTTCGGCCGATTCTTCGATCGTGATGAGCCGCTCACCCTCCGGGATGAAGTTCGTGAGGACGTTAAGCATCGTGGTTTTCCCGGTGCCGGTTCCCCCCACGACGATGATGCTGATCTTGCCGCGGACCAGCGCTTCCAAGAAGACCGCGGAGTCCATGCTGAGCGACCCGAGCCCGATCAGGTCCTGCATGACCAAGGGCTCGTCGGGGAACTTTCTGATGGTGAGCACCGGACCGTGTACCGCGAGCGGCGGCACGATGGCATTGATACGGGAGCCGTCAGCGAGCCGGGCGTCCACCATCGGCGACGACTCGTCGACGCGCCGGCCCACGGCGTGGACCATCCGGTCGATGATGCGCCGGTACTGCTGCGGCGAGTTGAAGACGATGTTGCTCTTGTGAATCTTGCCCGCGCGCTCAATCCAGAGCTCGTCGAAGCGGTTGCACATGATTTCGGTGACGTCCTTGTCGGCCAGGAGCGCCTCGATCGGGCCGTAGCCGAGCGAGTCCTCGAGCATCTCCTCGACGAAGCGCTGGCGCTCGATGGGAGAGATCCCGATGTCCTCGTGCTCGAGAATCTCGTTCACCGTCGAACGGACCTTGGCCCGCAACTCCTCGGGCGACAGGTCGGCCGCCGTCGGCGCGATGTCGGCCAGGACCTTGGCCTGGACGACGGCCTTGGACTGGAGCCACGCGTCCTCGGACGAAGCAGTCCGGTCGGTGGCGCGGCGCCGCGGCTGTTCCTTGGCGGGCGTCCCGGTCGTCCCCTGGGGCCGGGGCGCCCGTGGGCGGGCCGGTCCCTCTTCGGAGGTGTCCCCCGCGTCGGCGGCGGCGAGCTTCTCAGACAGGTTCATCGCGCTTAGGCCCTTTCGAGCTCAGGCACCTTGGGGGTGCGACTCTTCCTCCGCAACCGCCAGAAGCTGCGTCCGGAGCCGATCTCGGCGTTGTTGCTGCCGTTCCCGAGGATCGGCGTGACCTCGCCGGACAGGAACTGGTGCATGCCGCCGGCGAGCTTCTTGCTGATGTCCGAGTTGACGGCGGACACGATGGCCGGCTGCCCCTTGTTGATCGACCTCATGACCTCCCTTGAATACGGGAGTATCGAGACGATCTTGTTGTCGAGCACCTCCTGAACGTCGGAGATGTCGATGCCGATGTCGTCCTCGACCTTGTTGAGCACGACGCCGATCGACTCGCTGCTGATCTTCAGCTTCTCGAGCGTCGTGAGGAACACCCTCATGTTGCGGATGCTCGGCAGGTCGAGGGTCACCATGCACAGGACGTGGGTGGAGTGGTCGAACGCGGCGAGGACGATCTCCGAGAGCTGCGCCGGTGTGTCCACGACGATGTAGTCGAAGTGACGTCGGAGCGAACCCATCACCTTGTAGACGTCCTTGGGTGCGATCATGTCGGCGTCGGCGGGGCTGAACGGCGCCGCCAACACCGAGAACCCGAGCTCGTGGTCTTCGAGGTACTCCTCGACGTGCTCATCGAGGTCGTCGTCATCGACCGGCTCCCTCGACAACAGGTCCGAGATGGTGAATCGGGGCCGCAGATGGAGCGCGGTCGAGACCTCCCCGAACTGGAGGTCCAGGTCGACCAGGCAGACGCGCTGCCCCGTCTGCGCGGCCAGGTAGCAGGCGAGGTTCGTGGCGTAGAACGTCTTGCCACAGCCGCCGCTCGACGACGCCACCGTGAACACCTCGGCGAACTGCGACCGCTCGACGACGACGCCGTGGGCGACCACCGGCATCGTCGGCGCCCCATTCACCTGGGAGACGTCCGCGATGTCGAAGGCCCGCTTGAGCGCGGTGGAGAGTTGACGCTTGCTGGTCGGGTACTCGACCAGCTCCACCGCTCCGGTGCGCACGATGTCGCTCAGGTTGGCCTTGGGCTTCGGCCCGAGAGCCAGCACCACGGCGGGCACCGCACTCGTCGACCGCAGGCTGGCCAACCGCGCCATCCCGGCGTGGCTGTCGAAGACCGGGCCGGCGACGAGGACGTCGAACGGTCCCTGGTCACGCACCTCGTCCTCGACGTCGATGACGTTGGTGCTCGTGACCACCTGGTAGCCCGGGCCGAGCGAGGCCTGGATGGCCCGGCTCAGTGCCGGCGAGCGGCTGATGACGAGAATCCGCCGGGAGATCGTCATGGCGCGGTCGTCGTCTGGTCGGTGCCGATGCACTGGCCGACAGGCGGCGACTGGCCGGCCTGCTGAGGTTGCACCACGGAGATCGACTCGTTCTGGCTGAGGAACGAGAGTGTCCTGGCCTGCCCCGGCTGCAGCGCGAGGAGGAGCGTCTCAGATCCAGGGACATTTCGCGGCGTTGCATCGGCGGCGGCGCTCGCCCCGGCGGCACTCGTCCCCGTGGTGCCCTTTGTGTTCGCCAGGGTCGGGCTCGTCGACGAGACGTCGAGTACCTGGATGTTGGTCATCGCCAGCTCGGTGCACGGGATCGGGACGCCGGTCACCGGGTTGGTACCACCGGTCGACAGGTGCGAGATGTTGGCGTAGATGTCGACGTGGGCCCCTGGCTGCAGGTAACCGGCGAGGTTCTGGGCCCCGCTGATGTCGACGGTCATGGCGTCCATGTTCTGCGGGATGGAGATCGCCGCGGTGCTCGCCGTGAGCTCGGTCGAGCTGACGGCCTGACCCTTTTGCACCGGCGCAGTCAGGACCTCGTCGGTCAAGGCCGCAGTGGTCGTGAGATCGGTGGCCAAGTACGTCTTGCTCGGCACCGACTCGAGCGCCACCAAGTTCTCCGAGATCATCTGCTGGCCCGTCGTGCCCGTCGGGATGTTCTCCTTGGCGACGACAGCCGAGACACTCGTTGGAGCTTCAGTGGTCGGTGAGCTCGAGCTCTTCTTCGCCCCCTGCACGCTTGCATAGGCGATGGCGCTGCCGGCGACGAACAGGATCACCCCGATCAGGACCAATATCAGCGTCTGCTTCTTCACAGAACCCTTCCCCCTCTCTCAACCGACCGACTACGTACGGCTACCCGTTGCGCCTCGTCTGGTCGTCGGCTCCGTTGGAATGTACGACGGGAAGTACGCGAGGTACATAGGACCTTTTGACCATTCTCCTGTGCAGCATCCCTGGTCGGGACCTCAAATGGTCCATATGTCCTATGTACCGGCTCTCTGGCACCGCGCAGAATCCAACCCGGGACGTATCGCACTGACGACCAATTGACCGTGCCGCTCAAGAGCACGGACAAGTCGCCCGAGATACAGAGGAGGGGTGCACCGTGGCTCCGCGCACGAGGAATATTGCGAGTCGATTGCGGCGGCGACATGACGACGAACGCGGCGCGGAGATGCTCGAGTTCGGTCTCGTCGTCGTCCTGCTGATCACACTCCTCTACGGGATTATCAGCTGGGGGCTGATCCTGGCCTCACAGTCCACGATCACTCAGGCCGCGGCCGACGCTGCCCGCTCGGGGATCGTCCAGGGCACCGGGACCACGACGTGCAACGGCGTCTCCAGTGTCTCTGCGGCAGGTTGCACCGCGGTCCAGCAGGCGGCAACGGACATCGGCTGGATGAACAAGGGCACCTGCAAGGAGACCGTGAACGGCACCATCATCCAGGGCAGCACGGGCCCGATGAGTTGCAGCGCCACGACGGAGGCGTGCCCGTCGGCGTCGACCAACACGTGCCTGTCGGTGACGGTGTCGTACGGCTACGCCACGTCGCCGCTCTTCCCCGAGCTGCCGGGGCTCGGACTCATCACGCCGTCGACCATCTCGTCGACCAACGTCCTGCAGGTCTCGACGCCCAGCGGTTCTTAGGAGTTCAAGATGAAGAGATGCCGGAGGGTGGTCAAGAGGTTCCTTGGTCGACGTGCGAGCGAGCGCGGCGCGACCCTTGTGTTCACTGCGCTGTCAATGGTGCTGCTCCTCTGGGCCGGCGCCACGGGCGTGGATGTCGGGTTCACCGTGTATGGCAGCCGCCAGGCTCAGGCCATGGCAGATACGGCGGCGCTCGACCTTGCGCGTTACCTGAGCTACGCCGACACGTTGTCGTCGATCACGGCGGTACAGAGCTATCTGAACACGAAGTTGGCGAACGTCCTGACGGACAATGGCTCCAGCGCACAGCTCACCGTTGTGCCGGGATACTACGGCAGCGGCAAGTTCACGGCGGACGGGTATACGGGAGCGTCTTGCAAGCCGGTCATCGCGCCTCCGATCAATCAGCCCGGTTGCAATGCCATTGAGGTGACCGCCAACCAGTCGGTGCCGCAGATCTTCTTTGGCGGCTTCAACACGTTGCCCGGGCACGCCGGCAACACGACCTCGAGCTCGGTGTCGGGTTCATCGATCGCCACGCAAACGCCGTACGCCGGGTTCTCGATCGGGACCTACCTCGCCAGCGTCAGCACACAGCAGTCGAGCATCCTCAACTCCCTTCTCTCACCTCTGGGGACGTCGGCCACCTTGACGGCGGTCGGTTACGAGGGCTTGGCCACCGCCGACGTCAGCCTGGCCCAGCTGATCTCTGCGTCGGGCGGGCTGCTTTCGGCGACCAACATCATGACGGCGCAGCTGACGGCCGCCCAGTGGCTCAGCATCTATCTGCAAGCGGTCGGGACCGTCGATGGGACAGGGACCACGGCGTACTCGGCCTTGCAGGCACTCAGCCTCTCCAACTCGGCATCCACCAAGATCCCGCTCTGTCAGATGGTGAATGTGAACACCAGCGGAGGACTGGTCAACTGCACGAACTCGACGATTTCGCAGCAAGGCCTGAACGCCGGCGTGAACATCCTGCAACTGCTGACGACGGAGGCCGAGCTGGCCAACGGCACCAACGGCATCAACGTGACGTCCGATCTCAACCTCACCGATCCTGGTCTTCTGAATATCGGCAACGTCATGCTCAGCACGCAAGTCATCGAGCCGGCTCAGGTCGCGTACGGCCCGGTCGGCACCACCGCGAGCGACGCGCAGGTGCAGGCCACGCTTTCCATGAGCCTGACGCTTCCCATCCTGGGGACTCCGCTCGGGACGTTGACCATCCCGCTCTCTGCCGCCACCGGCGTCGCCACGCTCAACACCATCACGTGCAATGACGCGTCGCTCTACAGCATGGCGCTCAGCGCGAGCACGGGCGTCGCCAGCACGGGCACGACCGGCAACGGGATCACGCTCACGCTCCTTGGGATAGCGACGACCGTGGCGTCCCTGACGGTCACCGGCGTGTCGAACCGGGGAGTGACGTTCACGGGCCCGGCGAACCCCTCCGGGGCTGACATCCCGCCGACCGCGGCGACGCAGTCCGCCGGCACGAACCCGGAGACGGTCTCGGGCTCGCTGTCGCCGACGATCACCTTCGGCGACGACAGCGGCATCAACGCCGCCGTGGCGGCACTCCTCTCGACCGGGTCGGTGCTCGCCGACGTCCTGCAACCGCTTCTGTCGTCCCTCGGCATCTCCGTCGGGGGCGCACAGGTCGCCGGCCTCAGCGCCAACTGCGGCTCGGTGTCGCTCGTCCAATGAGCTCGCCTCTCACCATCATTGGTGGCGCCGCCGTCGGCATGGCGGCCGGGGCGCTCCTGGTGCCCTTCACGCGTCGAGCGCTGGCGGCGTCCGTGACGCGCTCGTCGGCCCGGGAAACGGGCGAGCTCGCTCTCGCGACGGGATCCACCTCGACGGCCGCTCCCGCCATCGCGGCGCCCGCCGCCGAGGCGCCGCCGCGGATCACGCCGCGCGTCTGGGCGCTGCTGGCCGTTGTCTCGGGCCTGTTACCCGCCTACGTGCTGCACAAGGTGGGCTGGTCGATCATTGCGTTCCCGCCGTTGCTCCTGCTCGTCGGGCTGGTCCAGCTCGCCTACTGCGACCTGACGAGGCGCCTGCTGCCCAAGGCGCTCGTCTATGCGCTGAGCGCCGCGGTGATTGTGAGCGGGATCATCATCGCTCCGATCATGGGGCAGCCGGAGCGCCTGCTCGTGGCATCGATCGGCGGGGTCGCGTTCTTCGCCTTCTTCTTCGTCATGAACCTGGTGAACCCACGCTGGATCGCGTTCGGTGACGTGCGCCTCTCCCTCGTCGTCGGCTTCGGGTTGGCCTGGGTGAGCTGGATCGCTCTGATCGAGGGGTTGTTCTACGCCAACTTGTTGGCCGTGGTGATCGGGTTCGGCCTCATCGCGGCGCACAAGGCCGAGCGACGTTCCGCCGTGCCCTTCGGCGTGTACCTCGCCCTCGGGACGGCGCTCGTCCTCGTCACCTGGTCGAGCTGATCACCAGGAGTCGGGCCGGGTCACCGCCCGGGCTGGCGGAAGTGACGCTCGATCTCGTTGGCGTAGCTCCGACCGAGCGTGTCGCCGTGGGCGCGGATCCAGCCGCTGACCTCGGTCGTGCCCGTCGCGGGTCCGTCCGTGTCGGCCAGTCCCTCTTCCATCGCCCGGAACTCGTCGCCGGTGAGCAGCACATCGCGCAGGACCAGGCCGAGCACTGACGCCAACGAGGGGATCAGGACCCCGGGGACCTTCACGATCAAGCTCCGGCTTCCGACCGCGTCCCTGATCACCCGGACCAGCTCCAGAAACGTCGGTCGCTCGGGGCCGACGGCGTCGAGCACGGTGTCGGCGCGTTCGGCTCCGGCCGCGACGGCGAGCGCCGCGAGGTCGTCGATGTGCACGGCCCGGATGCGATAGTCGCCGCGGCCACCCACGCCGAACACCGGGAGCCGCCGCAACAACCACGCGATGTTGTTGAGCAGCACACCGTCGCCCCCGAACAAGATGGCAGGTCGCAGGACGGCGTACGGCACCCCGACTTCGGCGAGCGCGCGCTCCACCTTCGCCTTGCCGCTGAAGTAGGCGTAGGGCGACGAGATGCTCGGGTGGGTGATGGAGACGTGCACGATCCTCTCGACGCCCGCCCGCCGGGCCGCGTGGAAGAGCACGCGCGAGTTCGCCACCGCACGGTCGTGATCGTCCTCGCCGTGCGGGAAGCGCACCCAGTACGTGTTGTAGAGGGTGGTGGCGCCCTCGAGCGAAGAGGTCAGCCCCACGATGTCATCGAAATCCAGCGGGCGCACGTCGACCCCCGAGTCCGGGCGAGCCCGTCCGGGGTGTCCCGTGAGGGTGCGCACCCGCCTTCCCGACCGCTCGACCTCGCGGGTGATGGCGGCGCCTGAATAGCTGAAGGCGCCCGTGACGACATCGAACCCGCGGTCCGGAAAGTCGTGCATTGACACGCCCACTTCCTCTACCCCGAGCAGCGTTCCACGCGTCATGCCTCCTCCTTTTGTTCGGTCGCTCCTGCCGGAACGCCGGTCAGCATCTGCACGAGCGCGGCCAGCTGCCGCGCCCGTGCGAAAAGGGCCAGGGCGGCGCTGCGGTCCCCATCGAGATGCGCCAGCATCTCCAGCCCGAGGTAAAGCGCCACGACCGCGTGCGCGGCCACCTCCGGCTCGACCACCGCCGCCAACGGGGTCTCGGACAAGACGCCGCCGAGCGCGTCCGCCGCGAACTGGCGCCACGGAGCGATGCGCGCCGCCACCTCGGGGCCGAGGCCGGGCGTCGCCGATGCCCCGGCGATCATCTCGGCGAGCACCGCGATGTGGCCGGCGTCGAGGTCCTCTTCGAAGACGGCTTCCGCCGCGTCGACCAGCTCGCCCAGCCCGTCGGCGCGCTCGACCGCAGCTTGATAGTGGACGTGGCGCGTCGCGCTCGACGTCGTCGAGCGCGGCCAGCAGGAGGTTGGTGACCGAGCCGAAGTGGTAGAAGACCAGGCCCTGGTTGCAGCCGGCCCTCCGGGCGATCTCCCGGGCGCTGGCGCCCGCGAACCCCTCCTCTTTGAGGGCCTCGATCGCGCCTCTGACCAGGGCCTCCCGGGTCTCTTGGGCCCCCGCCGACATCGGGCGACCCACCCCCGCCTTCGTGCCCGACTTTGCCATGGCGCCGTCTCCTTCAGCGATCGTTTTGAGCGATTGCTCAATACCTTAGACGCCCTCCGGGCGCTCGACAAGAGGCCCGAGCCCCAAAGGGCCCGACACCATGACCACGCAGGAAGGACCCGCCGAAAAAGAGAGCGCCGCTAACGTGCCGCTTCGTGTCGCCCCTGCTCCTCGACCCGGAGCTCAAGACGCGGTGGGACACCGACGGCTGGTGCGTCGTACCCGCGGTGATCCCTCCCGACGAGCTCGCCGCTGCGCAGGATGCGGTGCACCGCTACTTCCCGACCCCGGCCGAGATGGCCGAGCTCGGCGGCGCCGATTCGGGCCAGTGGCACACCTGGGACGCCCCCTGGCCCGAGTTCCCCTTCCACAGCCGGCGCCTCAACAAGCTCGTCCTGCACGACAACGTCATCGACCTCGCCGAGTCCTTTCTCGGCACCGCCGACCTGGCGTGTTACATGGGCATCGTCACCGCGAAGTACGCGCACCAGGGCTCTGGCTACAACAAGTTGCTGCACGCGGACTACCCGAACCACATGCTGGTCGTGCCGCGTCACGAGCCCGGCTATCAACAGGTCGAGTTCTTCGTCTACCTGACCGACGTCACGACGCAGGACGGCGCCACACGTTTCGTCTCGTGGCAGAAGACGAAGGACATCCCCGTCGAGCAGCACACCCTGAACTACGTGGACCATGCCGCCCTCTACGCCGACGAGTCAGACGCGGCGGCACCGGCCGGCTCCGTGGTGGCCTACCGCCCCGACGTGTACCACCGTTCGGTGGACCATACGGACCCGTCGCGGTACCGCGTCATGATCCACGTCTCGTTCCGCCATCGGGACGCAGGCTGGGGCGGCTACCAGGCGTGGCCGTTCCGAGGGTTCTCGCCCGAGCTCACCAAATACGTGCAAGGTGCGACCCCGCGCCAGCTTGCGCTCCTCGGAGTTCCGCTCCCCGGCCACCCCTACTGGGACGAGGCCACCATCGCCGGGGTGCAGGCGCGCTACCCCGGTCTCGACATGTCACCTTGGCGCGCCGCATTGGCGGCGACGTAGCGCGCGCTCGTCGTCTTACGCCGCGAGCGGCGAGCCCGGCGCGACCAACGGCCAAGGCATCTCGTGCTCGGCGACCAACGCGAGGTCCAGCAGGAACTGCTCGCGATGGTGACCCGCCAGTACCTGCAGCCCGACGGGGAGCCCGTCGAGGAGACCAGCCGGGATGCTCACCGCCGGACTGCCGTTGAGGTTCGAGGGCGCCGTGAGCGCCGCGTTGTTCATGATCGCCCGGGTGAACCCGATCTCCTCGATGAGGTCTCGACCCGGGAGCGTCGAGGGAGGCGGGCCTTCGGCCTCGAACGCCACGTCGGGATGCGTCGAACAGAAGACGAAGTCGGCCTGGTCGAAGAGATCGGCCATGGCACCGTTGAGCTGACGTCGGTAGCGCTCGATCGAGGCGGCGCGCTCGAGCGTGTAGCGCTCCTGCGTGCCGCGCAGTTCGGCCTGGATCTCAGAGGAGAGCTCGTCGATCCGGTCGGGGTAGGCGTCGTCGAGGTCGACGACCCGGGGCGGCACGTTCGCCATCGCCCAGGCCCCACGGAGCGGCGGCAGCATGGGGACGACATCGACGAGACGGAGCCCGGCCGCCGTGGCGAGACGTTCGGCCGAAGCCACGACGAGCTCGGCGACCTCGGGGCGGACCTGAGCGATGCCCAGGTCCACGACGATGGCGGCCGTCCTGCCCGAGAGGTCGTGCGTACCGAGTCCGGCCTCCCACCCCTGCACCCTGGGCAGACTGAGCGGGTCGCGCCGGTCGAACCCGTTGCAGGCATCGAAATACCGCGCGGTGTCGCGCACCGAGCGGGTCAGGCAACCCAGCACCGTGGTCATCGGCTCGATCGTGCCGTCGGGGCCCTTGGGGATCCGCCCGTACGTTGCCTTCAGCCCGAACAGGCCGCTGAAGCCGGCCGGGCCGCGGATCGAGCCGCCGCCGTCGCTGCCGGTGCCGATCGGGAGGAGGCCGCCGACGACGGCGGCTGCGGTGCCGCCCGACGATCCGCCGGGCGTACGGTCGAGATTCCAGGGATTGCGCGTCGTGCCGTTCAGCACGCTCGAGGTGCAGTTCAGGGCGCCGAACTCCGGCGCCGTCGTCTGCGCCGCGAACACTGCGCCCGTGAGACGCAGGCGGCTCGCCGACGTGTCGTCATGGCCGGCCAGCCGGTCCTTGAAGATGACGGACGCCTGGGTATAGGGCCAGCCGGCGACCTTCTCGAGCTCCTTGATGCCGAAGGGGACGCCGCCGAAGGGCAAGGCGACGTCGGCCTTCGCCGCGGCCTCCCGTGCTCGTTCGAAGTCCGTGAAGCTGAACGCGTTGAGGGGCGACTTCGCGATAGCGGCGACGCAGTCGTCGAGCGCCTCGAGGGGCGAGAGCTCCTTGGCGCGGAAGGCCTCCACCAGGCTGCAGGCGTCTTCCAGCCACGGCGTGCTCATCGGGCGGAGAGTACCCGAGCACCCTGCGCAACGCCGGGCTGCACGCGAGGTTCGCTGGCTAGCCTCGGCCTCCGTGAAGGTCACCGAGCTGACGACGCCGGCGCTGGTGGTCGAGGCGGCCGCCCTCGACCACAACCTGCGGACGATGGCCGAGGCCCTTCCGGGCGACCGCCTCCGGCCGCACGTCAAGGCCCACAAGTGCACGGCCCTCGCGGCGCGCCAAGCCAGCCTGGGCAACACCCGCTTCACGTGCGCCACCGTCAAAGAGATGGAAGGCATGGTGCGGGCCGGCCTCGGGGACGACCTGTTGTTGGCGAACGAGGTGGCCGACGCGGGTCGGCTCGGCGCCTTGGCGCGCACGGGTGCACGTGTCACGGTGGCCGTCGACTCCGATGCGACGATCGATGTGGCGGCGCAGGCTGGAGTCGGCGAAGTCCTGATCGACGTCAACGTCGGACTCCCCCGCTGCGGGTGTGCGCCCGATCAAGCGGGGCGCCTGGCCGACCGGGCGCGGCAGGCCGGGCTCGGGGTGCGTGGCGTCATGGGCTACGAGGGGCACATCGTGGGGCTCGAGGATCGGGGGACGCGGCTCGAAATGATCGAGGTCTCGATGGGCCTGCTCACGCGGGCCCACGAGGATGTCGGCGGGGACGTGATCTCGGCGGGCGGAACCGGGACGTACGACATCAACCCGTGGGCCACCGAGATCCAGGCCGGGTCGTACGCCTTGATGGACACCGCCTACGCGAAGCTCGGCCTTCCGTTCGTGCACGCGTTGAGCGTGCTGTCCACCGTGATCTCGGTGTCGAACGATTGGGTGGTGGCGGACTGCGGGCTCAAGGCGTTGGGCATGGACCACGGGAACCCGTCGGTCGAGGGGTCCGCGGTGTGGTTCTGCTCCGACGAACACCTCACGATGGCGCCCGGGAGCCCGAGGCGCGTGGGCGAACGGGTGCGGGTACTGCCGGCGCACATCGATCCGACGGTCGCGTATCACGAGCATCTGCACATCGTCGACGGCGAGGACGTGGTGGACCGCTGGGACGTCGACCTACGCGGGTGGTGAAAGCGACGGGCTGATTCAGAACTCCAGCACGAACCGCCCGCGCACGCCACCCGCTTCGAGCAGACGGTGTGCCTCGGGCGCCCGGTCGGCGGGGAGCGTCCGGGCGACCCGGAGCGTGATCACTCCCGCCTCCGCCTGGGCACGTAGCCCGTCGAGCTTGGCGTGCTCGCGGGCGTAGTTGCGGACGTAGATGGGGTGGAACACGACACCTCGGCGGCTTGGATCGGCGCGGCCGGCGCCGTCGTACCCGCGCAGGGTGGCGATCGAGCCGCCGTCGCGCACCGCGCCGACTGCCCCGTCGTCGAGCAGCGCCGCGTCGATCAGGCCGTCGACGCCGTCGGGGACCACCGAGCGCACCTCCTGGCTGAACCGGTCGCCGCGGGGCACGATCATGTCGGCGCCGAACGCCTCCACGAGCGATTCGTCGGAGCGGGCGGCGTCGGCGACCACCCGGAGGCCGTCGGCCTTGGCCAACTGCACGGCGTACCCGCCCACCGCGCCCGCGGTGCCCGTCACGGCCAACGTGCTCCCCGGTGCGAGGGACAAGACGTCGAGCGCCTGGCGCGCCGTCAACCCGTTCATCGGCAGCGTCGACGCCTCCGCATCCGAAGTGCCGCTGGGCGAACGAGCGACGGACTCGGCGGGCACCACCACCCGCTCGGCGTAGGCGCCGTGCGCGCCGAGAGGGACTACGATCGCCGTCACCCGGTCGCCCACGCGCAGGTCGGTCTCGACCCCTTCGCCGATCTGCTCGAGGATGCCGGCCGCATCCATGCCGGGGACGTGGGGTGGCGGGACGTCCCTCAGCCGGTCGGCGCGGGCACCGCTGCGCAACACCGTGTCCGTGGGATTGACCGTGGCTGCGTGGACACGGAGGGCGAGCTCGCCCGGGCCCGCCACGGGGTCCGGGAGCTCGACGACCTGGAGGACCTCGGGCCCGCCGAACGTGGTGATCCCGATCGCCCGCATCGGGCTGAGCCTACGGTCGTCCGAGTAGACCGGTGTGGTGCGACCACGGCGCGCTGCGCTCCTGGGCGGCGGTGCGGCGTTGGCCGTATGGTGCGGTTGGGTCAGCGGGTTCCACCGCAGCACCACCGCCGCCGAGGTCACCTGGGTGGTCTCGCTGGCTTTCGTCGTGGCGGTCGCCGTCGCGTTCTGGCTGGGGCGACGCGGGAGCCGCGTCGGGTGGCACCTCGCGCTGGCAGCGGATCCGTGGCCGCGTCCGGGGCGGGGCGGTGGCCGGCGGGCGCTCTTCGGCGTGGCGCCGTGGCTCGTGGTGATCGCCGTGGCGGCGGCGTGGGATGTCCTCGGAATCGACACCGGGACACACGAAGCGCACCTGACGATCAGCGCGCTGTCGCAGTTCTACCGTCCGCTCAACGCCCTGCTGCTCCTCGTGTGGATGCTCGTCGGGATCGGCTACGCCGCGGCCCGGGCGCGTGCGCCCGGAATGCGCGCCGACGCCTCGGCCGGCGGTCGTGGCGTGACCGCGGATCGGACGGAGCGGGGCGCCGCTTGGGGCGCGGTCGCCGTGCCCGCAGGCGGCCACTCGGTCGCCCCGGCGCTGCTGCTGCCGTCGAGCCGCCCGGTCGGCGTGGTCTTCTGGCTCGCGCTCCTCGCCGTCGCCGTTGCCGTCGACGTGGTTGCGAGACGGTCAGCCGGCCGAGTGGCGACCGCCGAGGAGTTCGCCCGGTTCATCTCGACCGCGTGGCCGGCGAACGTCGCGCTCATCGCCACGTGGGCCTTCGCCGGCTACCACCTCTTCGCGCGCTGACGTCGCTCAGGAGGCAACGGCCAGCCGACGCCGTTGACTCAGCTCGCACAAGCCGTCCGAGCCGATGCCCAGGCCGAGGTTGGCGAGGTTCGCCAGGTGCTCGCTGGCCACGAGCCAGACGATGTCGCAGATCTCGCGCTCGCTGTAGTGCGCAGCGAGGCGGGCGAACGTCTCGAGCGACACCGACTTGTCGGCGGTGAGCTCGGAGACGTAGTCGAGGGCGGCGCGTTCGGATTCGCTGAACAGTGCGCTGGCCCGGTAGTCGCCGAGCGCGTCGAGGCGGGTGAGCGTGTCGGCCGACTCCTTCAGGCCGAAGTAGCGGCCAATGTCCATGCACGCGGTGCACCTGTTGAGGCGCGACACCTGTTGGCGGACGACGAACACCGTCTCCGACGGGAGCACCAGTTTCTTGTCCAGCCGGTACGTCTTGCCCAGGAAGGTCGTGAACGCGGTCGGCATCCGGGCGGTGAAGACCCTGGTGCCGGTCGGCACGACACCGAACATCCGGTGCATCACCCGGTACATGATCTTCTTCACCAGGCCCTTGGGCCGGTCCACCGGGGGCAGGTAGGTCGCCATCAGTGCGGGCTCCTCTCCGCTGCGGCCGACGCAGCGTCGTCGTGCTGTGAGGACCCGCCGGAGGCGGAGGATGTGACGGCCGTTGGCGGGCGGACGCCGAGAACTGCGGCGATCCCAGCCCCAGGACTAGGAGATCGAATCCCGAAGCCAGTCCATATCGTGGGTCGCGGGAGGTCTTGCCATGCCGAAGGCTGTCCGTTTCGACCACTACGGCGATGTCGACGTGCTCGAGGTCGTCGATGTCCCTCGTCCTCAGCCCGGACCGAATGAGCTCCTCATCCGGGTGAGGGCCGCCGGCATCAACCCCGGTGAGGCCAAGATCCGAGAGGGGCTCCTGGCGAAGCAGTTTCCTGCCACATTCCCCTCGGGTCAGGGCAGCGACTTGGCCGGCCTTGTCGAAGAGAGCGGATCAGGGGTCACGGGGTGGGCGCCGGGCGACGAGATCATCGGCTTCAACGAACATCGGGCGAGCCAGGCGGAATTTGTGGTCGTCGATGCTCCCAACGTCGTGGCCAAACCACCGAACGTCTCGTGGGAGGTGGCCGGCTCGCTCTTCGTGGCCGGGACCACCGCGTACGCCGCCGTGCGCGCGGTGGCTCCCAAGGGCGGAGAGACGGTCGTCGTCGCGGGCGCCACCGGCGGAGTGGGCTGCATCGCCGTGCAGCTCGCACGCCGAGCCGGCGCGACGGTGGTGGGCATCGCCAGCGAGGCGAACCAGGGATGGCTGTCGGCTCACGGCGTCGTCCCGGTGACGTACGGGGATGGACTGGACGAGCGGCTCCGTCAAGCCGTGGACCGGATCGACGCGTGGATCGACACCGTGGGAGGCGAGTACGTCGAGCTCGCGCTCACCTTCGGCGTCGAGCCCTCGCGGATCGACACGATCGCGAACTTCGATGCCGTCCGGCGATTCGGCGTCAAGTCCGAGGGCAACGCCGCCGGAGGGAACAGCGAGGTCCTGGGCGAACTTGCAGGCCTCGTTGCCGAGGGCGCGCTCGAAGTGCCGATTGCCGCGTCGTATCCGCTGGACCAGGTCCGAGATGCGTATCGCCAGCTCGCACGGGGCCACGTTCTGGGAAAGATCGTCCTCCTCGTCTGACCCGGCGACCGGAGGTGTTGATCAATCCGAGGGCCACGCTCTCGCTCACGGCGACGGCCGGAGGCGCTTCCCGATAGCCACAGTCGTCGGCGCCTATTCGGTGGAGTCGCCGGACCGCTTGGCCGCCGCTCACCTGAACGTCTCGTCGCACCGCAGCGACCTGATCGGTACGCTTCGGGCTACTTCGAGCGGAGGGCTGGGAGCATGGAGCTGGTCCAGGAAATCTGCGAGCGCGGTGTCGTCGAGCGGCGGGTCGGGCTGGAGGTAGAGGGCGGCGAGATCGTGCCGGGCATCGTCTGGCTGCCGGAGGCGGCGACCGGGCCGAGACCGACGGTGATCCTCGGTCACGGAGGTACGGTCCACAAGCGCGCCCCCGAGGTGCTCGGGCTGGCGCGGCGCCTCGTGCGGCACCGGGGCTACGCCGCCGTCGCGCTCGACGCGCCGGAACACGGCGAGCGCATCACGGACAAGGAGGCGGCCAAGGCGAGGCGCCGCGCCATCCAGGCTCGCGTCGACCAGGGCGGCGACGCCGGGCCGCCCCTGGGGATGGACGCCGACCAGGCGGCCGCCTTCGCCAAGCGGATGAGCCAACACGTCGGAGAGCTGACCGCCTTGGTCGACGACCTCGTCTCGACCGGGTTCAGCGACGACCGCATCGGCTACTGGGGGCTGTCCATGGGCACCGGCATCGGTCTGCGCTTCGTGGCCTCCGATCCTCGGGTCAGAGCCGCCGTACTCGGTCTGGCCGGCCTCGGTGCCGCGATGGGCGGGTCCAAGTTCGAGGCGGCGGCGCGCTCTCTCCGCGTGCCGATCCTGTTCCTCTTCCAGTGGGACGACGAGTTGATCGCCCGCGACGCCGGTCTCGCGCTCTTCGATGCCATCGGCTCGACCGACAAGACGCTCCACGTCAACCCGGGGGGTCACGTCGAGGTGCCCGTCTTCGAGAACGACGCGGCCGAGTCGTTCTTCGTCCGGCATCTCGGGGTCGGCGGGTAGCCGACCGCCGCGCGTTGGTGCGCGCGTCCGTGGGCGACGGTCAGCCCGCCCCGAAGAGCGGGGGCAGGGTGGTCGGCCACTGGCCCAGCGAGAAGCGCTTGCCGCCGAAGGCCGCCACGAACGTCCCCGTCACGCCGTTGAGCGGCGACGCCTTGGTCCCGTCCCAGTAGACGAAGCGGGCGTCGTCGGCCGCCGTGTGGACGCCTCCCCCGGGCGTCCCCGTCGGCCCCAGGTTGTAGGTCCACTGCCCGTATTGATACGCCGGCGCGCCCATCGTCGGGAGCGCATGGATCCCCCGCGCCATGTTGCTCGGCGTCAGGTCGGGACCGGCCGCCTGCAGGTCGTCGAAGATCTCCACCAGGTCGCCGTAGTTGCCGTCGGTGCCCTTGGGGATCGCGTGCCCGGTCAGCTTCTGGTAGAGCTGGCCGGCCAGCGACTGCGGGCCGGTCAAGGCGGTCGAGGGCGCGCTCTCGGACAGGCCGAACATGTGGCCCTGGATCTCCGGCAGGTCGTAGAGGCCCTGGGCCACCTGGTCCTCGTCGGTCAGGGCCGAGCCGGTCATGAACCATTCGGGGTGGTAGTTCTGCGCCGCCGCCGCCTTGGTCAGCAGGCCGAGCGAGAACGGGTCGGCCGAGCAGATGACCGTGGTCACCCCGGCCGCCTTGAACTGGATGATCGCCTGCTGCGCCGACTGCTGGAACGTGGCGATGTCGAGGTTGTAGTCGAAGCTGGGCGAGAGCTCGCTCTTGTTGACGTGGTACTTGTTCTCGACCAGGTTGACGAAGTCCTTGGTGCAGTTCAGGTACTGGGACACGTTGGGGACGAAGGCGGCGAACTTGCGCACCTGGTCCTTGAGCGTCGGGTCACCGGCGTAGATGGCCTTCTTCCCGGCCAGCATGTTGGAAACCACCTCGGCCTCGGAGTCCGTGATCGTGTTGCAGTTCTGGCTGGTCGACCACACGTAGGGGTTGACGGCCTCGAACGCGGCCTCGTCGTAGTACGGGTCGCCGTTGAACTCCACCAGGTGGTCCTGGGCCGCGCAGGTGGAGAACGGGCCGGTGCCTCCGTAGGAGTCCCCGTTCGTTATGCCCGTTTCGCCGAAGGCGTGCATCTGGTTGGCGATCGTCTGGGCGTCGGCACACGCCTGCGGCTGGCCCTGCCCCAGCTCCTCGTTGGTGAAGCTGGCCTGGGTGTTGAAGGGCTCGATGACGACCTTGCGCCCGTAGAGGTCGTAGACGCTGTTGAAGTAGTTGAGGAAGACCTGCTGCACCTGGCTGATGACCTGGGGGATGGCGCCCCCGGCCGCCTTGGCCTCGGCCTCGATCTCCTCGGTGTCGGCGGCACTCGGGAACTCGCGCTCGACCAAGGTGATCGTGTTGGCCGTCACGCCGTCGTACGTCGCGCCACCGTTGTTGCCGGTGAACTTCGGGATGCACGGCGCGGCGTACGGCGAGGCGAACTGCGTCGTCGACGGCGTGCACTTGGCGCCCGTGCTGGTGGTGCCGGTGCCCGCCTTGATGCCGCCCGTCGCCGGGTACGCCCACGGGTAGGGCCCTTCACCCGACGGCCCCGAGCTCTTCAGAACGGGGGAATCACTCGACGCCCCGGCCGCCGGGACCATCACCAGCGCGGTGAGGAGCGCTGCCCCCAGCACCGTGGCGGCACGGGCCCCCCGCATCACACGATGCCCGGCGAAGTGTCGCGACGAACTACTGCTCGGCCCTTGGCCTGACGATGTCATGGCCCCCCTTTGAGTCGGATGGACGCACGGCGGTCGGACCCCCATCCCTGGTGTCTCTGCTTGGCGGGAAACGATAACCACGGCACGGTACGTTTGCGCCGTCAGGGCGACCACCGGGGGGTGGCATGGACGTGAGACGTCGTAGGTGATCGGCCGCACCGCGTGAGGCCACAGGGCACATCGGGGTGACCGGGGCAGCGTGACGAATCCTGAAGGGGGCGCACTCCTGGAGGGCCCGGCCGACCGCGGCCTGCGCCAGCGCGGCGCCTCGCTGTGGCGCTCGAGCCGCGCCGCCCTGGGCTGGTTCTTCGGGGCCATCGGGGCCTGGATACTCCTGGCCGCCATCCTGCCCAAGGGCCTGCCCCTCGGCATCGTGCTCCTCGGGATCGTCTACGGCTCCATCTACGCCATCTTGGCCGTGGGCATCGTCCTCATCTACCGCGGGGACCGCATCATCAACTTCGCCCAGGCCTCCATCGGTGTGCTGCCCGCCGTGCTCGCCATCGAGCTCGTGGTCACCTACGACGTTCCCTTCGTGCTGGCCGCGGCGGCCGGCATCGCCGCCGCCATCGTCCTCGGCGCGCTGGCCAGCCTGTTGCCCCGCCACTTCCGCAACAGCTCCCGGCTGATCCTGACCGTCGCCACCATCGGGCTGGCCCAGCTCCTCACCGGGGTCGCCGCCGTCGCCCCCGTCCTCTTCTGCAACCCGGCCACGAACCAGTCCTGCGTCAACGCCTCGAACACCCAGTCGGTCAACACGCCCTTGCACGTGTCCTTCACCATCGGGCCGGTGCTCTTCAGCGGCAACGACATCGTGGCCGTGGTGGGGGCCATCATCGTGGCGTCCGCCCTGGCGCTGTTCATGCGCTACTCCAAGTACGGGCTGGGCATCCGGGCGGCCGCCGAGAACAGCGACCGCGCCACGCTCCTCGGGATCTCGGTGGCCCGCCTCGACACCATCATCTGGGTGCTGGCCGCCGTCCTGTCCACCCTCGCCATCTTGTTGCAGGTGCCGGTCCTCGGGTTCGGCGGGTTCCAGACCGTCACCGCGGGAGGCGACGAGATCCTGTTGCGGATCCTGGCCGCCGCCGTGATCGGGCGGATGGAGAGCATGCCCCGGACCGTGGTGGCGGCACTGGCCATCGGCGTGTTCGACGCCGGGGCCACCTGGACGTACTCCAACACGACCTACGTGGACGCCTCGCTCGTCGTGGTCATCGTCGTGGCGCTCCTCCTGCAGCGGCGCTCCCGCGCCCGGGTCACCGAAGGCGAGCAGTCGAGCTGGCGCTACGTGGCCTCGGTCCGGCCCATCCCCCGCCAGCTGGCCCGCCTGCCCGAGGTGCGCTGGACGCTGCGCGCCATGAAGGTCGCCTTCGTCGCCGTGGTGGCGGTGATCCCGCTGCTGCTGAGCGACAGCCAGACGTATCTGGCCTCGCTCATCGTGGTCTACGCCATCGTCGGGCTCTCGCTGCTCGTGCTGACCGGATGGACGGGACAGATCTCGCTCGGGCAATTCGGGCTGGCGGGCATCGGCGGCGCCACCACGGTGGTCCTCTACTCGCGCCACGGGTGGGACTTCTTCGCCGCGCTGGCGGTCGGGGTCCTCGTCGGCGCGCTGGTCTCGCTGTTCATCGGGCTCCCGGCCCTGCGCATGTCCGGGCCGTTCCTCGCCGTGACCACCCTGGCCTTCGGCGTCACCGCCTCGTCGTACTTCCTGCTGCCCAACTACCTGCCGTGGTTCGTCACCACGCAGGCCAACCGGCCCACGCTCTTCGGGGCGAGCATCTTGAACTCCGACACCCAGGTCTATTACTTCTGCCTGGCGGGCTTCTTCCTGGTCCTGCTGGCGGTGCGCTCGCTGCGCAACAGCCGGACGGGCCGCGACCTCATCGCCACGCGCGACAACGAGCCGGCGGCGCGCGCGGCCGCCGTCAACACCACCCGTCAGAAGTTGCTGGCCTTCGCCATCTCCGGGGGCATCGCCGGGTTTGCCGGCTCGCTCTTCGCGGTCCAGCAGCAGGGCATCAACAGCGGGTCCTTCACCGCGGACATCAACATCACGATGTTCTCGATGGTGGTGATCGGCGGCCTGGGCTCGATGCCGGGCGTGATCCTGGGCGCGGTGGTGGTGTGGGGGGCGCAGTACTACCTCCCGGCCGGCTACGCCCAGCTGGTCAACGGGTTGGGCATCCTGCTGCTCCTGCTCTTCCTGCCCGAAGGCATCGGCGGCCTCCTCACCCGCGGTCGCGACGAGCTCCTACGCGTCGTGGCCCGCCGCCGCGGCATCACGGCGGCGGGTATCTGGCGTCGGCCCGACGAGGAATCCGGCGGTGCCGGCGCAACACACGACCAAGGAACGCCGCGGCCCGGCGCGCTGGACCGCCCGACCGCCGACGTGCTCACGCTCGGACTCGATACGGGCGGCGCCCATGGTTGACCTCACCCGCGCCGCACGCCGGCCCTCGCGCCTCACCGGCGCCTACTCGCCGCGCCCGCTGATCGCCGTCATGGGCCTCGGCGCCATCTTCCCCATGAGCGCGCTGCTCTTCGTGCTCCTCTTGCCCCAGATGCAGGACGCCTACGCGCAGGGGCTCTCGATCCTCGCCTTGGTGGCCGTCCAGCAGGTGCAGACGGGCCTCGGCCCCGATCTCATCCTGGCCCTGGTGGCCAACCAGACCTCGCGGACCCGGGTCCTGGTCGTGGCGGGCGGTTTCTTCACCGTCGCCGCTGTCGTCCTGTGGCTGGCCGGCGTGTTCCCCAACCAGATCCTGCTCTACGCCGGTGCCATCGGGGTGGTGCTCGGCGGCGGCGCGCTGACGTCGACACAGAACTCGCTCCTGTGCGACTACTACCCCCTCAGCCTGCGCCCACGCGTGATCCTGGCGCAGCGGGCGGCCCTCGTGTTCGGCCTCAGCCTGTGCCCGCTCTTGGTCGGCGCCTTGTCCTATGGCTTCGGCTGGCAGGCGTCGTACTTCGTCCTCGCTGTCGCTGCCCTCTTCTTCCTGCTGTTGGCCGCCCGGCTGCCGGACCCCGTCCCGGCCGGCGGTCTCCCGCGAGGTGAGCCGGACCGCCCCGAACCTCCGGACGAGCGGGCCACGCTGCCCGAGGCCGCCCGGGTCATCGCGACCACGCGCTCCCTTCGCCTGATCTACTACTCGCTCCCGTTCCTGCTCGGGACCGTGCTCGGTCTCACGTTCTACGCCACCGCGTACTACGAGAACGTCTTCCACCAGGACGCGGCGCACCGCGCGCTGCTCTTCGGCCTGGCCGAGCCGGGCGCCGTCATCGGCCTCCTCATCGGCGTGGCGGTCTTGCCCCGGCGCATCGCCGCCGACCCGGGAAAGGCGCTGCGCGCCATCGCCTGGCTGGCCGTGGCGGCCGCCGCCGGGGCAGCCTGCCTGGCCCTGGCACCCGACGTGGGCGTGGCCTACGTGAGCCAGCTGGTCTTCGCCGGCGCGTCTGCCGTGGTGATCGCCGGTGTGTACGCCATGCTCTCCGTGACGCTGCCGACCCGCGTGATCACCTTGGGCTTCGGGCTCTCCACGGTGTGGCTGGGCTTCGGCGCCCTCATCATCGGCGCCCCCAGCGGCGTCCCCACCCTCAACTCCCTCATCACCAACGCCTTCGGCTACCGCGCCTCGTTCTGGATCTTCGTGCCGCTCTTCGTCATCGGCGCGTCGCTGCTCCGTTCGGCCTCCCGATTCGTGACAGAGGACATCGCAAAGCGCAGGGTCACCGAGGCCGCTGACGCCATCGTGCGCCAGGAGCGGGCCGCCGGGACGGCGCATCTCCTAATGGTCCGCTCGCTCGATGCCGGCTACGACGGCGTGCAGGTCGTGTTCGGCGTCGACCTCGATGTCGGCGACGGAGAGATGGTGGCCGTGCTCGGCACCAACGGAGCCGGCAAGTCCACGCTGATGCGGGCCATCTCCGGCCTCGTCGTGCCGACCGCCGGGGAGGTCATGTTCGACGGCAAGGCCATCACCACCTACGAGGCCTACCGGATCGCCGAGGCCGGGATCCTGCAGGTACCCGGAGGTCGCGGCATCTTCCCCGGGCTCACCGTCGGCGAGTGCCTGCGGGTGGCCGGTTGGCTCTACGACCGCGACGACGAGGACCTGGCCCGGGGCATCGAGGCGGTGCTCGAGTACTTCCCCGTGCTGTCCTGGCGCTGGCACACCCCGTCCGGCTCACTGTCGGGAGGGGAGCAGCAGATGCTCAGTCTCTCGATGGCCTTCATCGCCAAGCCGAAACTGCTGATCATCGACGAGCTCTCCCTCGGGCTCGCCCCCACCGTGATCGAGAGCCTGCTCGGCATCGTCAGGGACATCCACGATCACGGCACCGCCGTCATCCTGGTCGAGCAGTCCATCAACCTCGCCCTCCGGCTCTGCGATCGGGCCATCTTCATGGAGAAGGGTCAGGTGGTCTTCTCGGGGTTGACGGCCGACCTGCTCGAGCGTCAGGACATCGTCCGCGCCGTGCTCCTCGGGGAAGCCGACGACGGACCGCCCGACAAAACACCGTCGGTCACGGTCAACGGAGCGGACGCGCCGCACGCGGACGCGCTCGTGGACTCTCACGACGCCGTCTTGTCAGCCCATGGCCTGTACCAGCGCTTCGGGGGGGTGGTAGCGGTCGACGATGTCGACCTCGACCTCTACCGGGGCGAGATCCTGGGCCTGCTCGGGCCGAACGGTGCCGGCAAGACCACCATCTTCGAATTGCTCTCGGGCGAGCGACGATGTGAAGGAGGCCGGATCACCATGGGCGCGGACGACATCACGTCCTGGCCCGCCTATCGAAGAGCCGCGCACGGGCTCGCTCGCTCCTTCCAAGCCGCGCGCCTGTGGCCGGGCCTGACCGTGCACGAGTCCGTCACCGTGGCGATCTCACACCACACCTCTTCGCCCGGGGCCGCGGCAGCCGTGCTGTGCCTGCCGACCGTGCGCCGGTCCGAGCGCCGCTTGAGCCAGGCCGCCGATGAGATTCTCGAGCCTCTGGGGCTGGCGCAGTACTCGGATCAGCTGACCTCCGATCTTTCGACGGGAGTGCGACGGCTCCTCGAGCTGGCGGTGATCATCGCCATGGGCCCGCGCATCGTCCTGCTCGACGAGCCGTCCGCCGGCTTGGCCCAGGCGGAGACCGAAGCCATGGCACCGGTCCTGCTCGAGACCAAGCGCCGCCTCGACTGCTCGATGATCCTCATCGAGCACGATATGGGCCTGTTGCGTCAGTTGGCCGATCGAGCCATCGCCCTCGACGCCGGCGCCGTCGTCGCGACGGGGAATCCAGAGGACGTCCTCAATGACCCGTACGTGATCGAGTCCTACCTCGGAGTCGCCGTCCCGTGAGTGGTCGCCTCCGCGACGGCATCGTCACCTTCGTCGTTTTGGCCATGGCCGCCCTGGTCCTGACGAGCTGCCACACCGCGCCTCGTCTGGGCGTGCCCACGACCGTCTATCGCGTCGAAGGGCGTTGCGACACTTCGGCCGTGGTCGAAGTGGGCGCCTCGCTGCCTCTGAGCGGGTCCGACAGCGCGGCCGGACGTGCGCAGTTGCTCGGCCTCGAGTTGGGCGTCAACGAGGTCAACGCCGCAGGCGGCGTACTGACGGCGCATCGCTGCCTGGAATTGCTCTACAAGGACAATCGCTCCGATCCCGCGGTCGACGATCAGGCCCTGTTGGATCTCGTGAACCAGGAAAAGGTCTCGTTTCTCACGGGTCCCTTTCTGGCACCAGAAGATCCGGCCAACCTCGACCACATAGGCGCGCTCGGGACCACGGCCGCCAGCTACACCGCTCTCGACGCGACCTTCAAACCGAGTGTGTTCCCCAACACGTTCCCCATCTCGTCGTCGCCGGCGGACCAGGCCAGTGTGCTTGTGGCGGCGGCGAAGCGGCTGCACCTCCATCGGGTCGCCCTCGTTCGCTCCAGCTCAGCGGTCGCCGCCGAGGGGTCCACCGCCTTTCGGACCGACGCCGGCTCGGCGGGTCTCACCGTCACCACAAAGACCTTCGTCGTAGATTCCCGGGCCGGCGCGACCTCTGCGTGGAGCGACCTCGAAGCGGTGCACCCGAGTGCCGTCGTGGTGTTCGACAGCGGATCGACCCTGGCCCCGCTGCTCACGGCCCGCCGAGCCGCCGGCTCGACACTGCCTGTGCTCGCCTCCGCACAGAGTGTCCCGGCGCCTTCGACGGCGACCAACGGAGTCCGGGTGCTCGTGCCGAAGTCGTTGGTGGTCTCGCGCCACGTTCCCGTCAGTCTGGAGTCGTTCCGCGTCCGCGTGCTCGGCGCCCTCCATCAGTCACGGCTCGACGGGCCCATCACGCCCTATGCGCAGGGGTACGACTCCTTAGAGCTCTTCGCCAGCGCCGCCAACGGAGTGGATGCCTATGACCCGGGCAGCGTCCGCACCTTCATTGAGAATGCCAACTTCGAGGGGCTCCTCGGGACTTACAACTACACCTCTGGTCAGCACCAGGGTTTAGCCCCGTCACAGCTCACCGTCGCTCCGGTCGATTCGCTGTCCAATGGGCTCTACGTCGTGGCAACGTCCAGTTGACCGAAGACCGAACCGAGTGCAGGGGTCGCGATGGCTTCGAACCCTCCCAACGGTACTTGCGCTCGTGCTCAGCGGAGAACACGAGCGGTCGCTCGAGCGCTAGAGCCCTTGCGTGGCCTCCAAGATGAGGTCAAGCACGGCCTGGTTGGGGGCAGGCGGACATTCGGCCTCGGGGAGGGCTCGCATCTTTTCGAGCGCACCTTGTACGTGATTCCCCGAGATGGCAGGGCTGTGGGCCGAGATCATCGTCGAGATCGGTAGTTCCGACAGGCGTCCCACCTCTGCGCCGAAGCGCTCGGGGTCGACGAGCCGTAGCCAAGGCGCCAGTGCGTTGTAAGCGAACATCGTCATGCCACCGGTCCAGAACTCATCGTCGAGCTCGGAGACATCTCTGGCGAGATGTTCGGCACCATCGCCACCGGGAACGGGCGTGGCGAAGCTGTCGACTGCCCAATACACGCCGGTCTTGTGGTCCAACAGTCCCCTGGTGGTTGGCGAGTCGTAGAGGGGCGGGCGCACGACCGTCATCTGGCGGTCACCCGCCTCGAAACTGAGCCCGTCGTCCATCCACTGGCAGCGTCCGAGGGGAAAGTCGAAGGCATTGGTGTATCGCTCGGTGATCGCCCAGCTGCACACCAGATTGGCGTTCGGGCAGGCATCCATCACCTGGTCGAGGTTGCCCACGTGATCGGAGTCCTCATGGGAGATGAAGACCCACTTGACGCGCTTGGGGTCGACGAGGCCGAAGGCGTCCTTGAGCCAGGCCTGACGGTTGCGCAGTGAGCCGGTGTCGATCAGCACCGGCTCGTCGCCGTCGATCAGAGCGGAGTTGATGAAGACCGAAATGGGCTGGCCGAGGGCGTGCTGCACCTCGTGGATCACATACGTGCCCGGCGCGACCTCGGTCGGATCCTGGTGGTAGGTGGGTTCGGACAGCGTGACCGACATGGTTACTCCCTTCCGTTTCTGCGACTCCGGTCTGAAGCGCGAGTCACAAGGTCGGACGCCAGTCGTTGTTGCTCGCGTGGTCGCCCGACAGCCACCGGGCGAGATCGCGGTGTGCGCTTTCCCGCCGGATGGCATCGATCTTCTGGACGTCTGGATGGTCGACGGTGAATTCGAGCACGAGGCCGTTCGGGTCGGTGAGGTAGAGCGACCTGCAGTAACCGTGGTCGGCGATCATCATCACTTCGAGACCCGCGTCCTCGGCCCGACAGCGAATCGCCGCTTGCTGGTCGGACGTCACCAGCATCGCGAAGTGCCGGAACAGTGAGAAGGGAGGGGGAGCCGCGAACTGCTCGGAGAACTGGCCGTTCGCGAACTGGAAGAACGCAAGACACCCTCCGTCACCGAGCTCATACATGGTGTGGCAGAACTCTTGTTCCTCGCCACCCATCAAGTGCTCGACTTCGGTCCACGTGGCGACGAGGGGCACACCGACAACGTCCTCGTAGAACTGCCGCGTGGCCTCCTGATCGGAGGTGACGAAGGCGTGATGGTGCAGGCGCGCGGGAGCGACAGACTCGTCCGTCAGGCTGCGATCCGCCATGCGTCGTCCCTCCTCGCCACGAGGAATCAAGCGCTGTTCATCGTAGGCAGACCGAACGCAGGTTTACTAGGGGTCCTCGGTCACGTCGACGGAGAGGATTCTCATACCGGACCCGCCGCTCAACAGGAGCGGATGCTGAGAACGAGCTGACAGAACGCTGCACTCTGCCGAGCCCACCGGGTGGAGGTGAAGGGACTCGAACCCTCGGCCTCTACATTGCGAACGTAGCGCTCTACCAGCTGAGCTACACCCCCGGGGGGAGCCTTCAGGATACTCGGACGACCGGGGACTCTCGAAAGCGCCGGCGAAGAAAACGTGGGTCTTAGCGGGCCGCCGCCTGGGGCACGTCGAGCGCCTCGTCGTCGTCCCAGCCACCCGGGTATCCGGCGGTCGCCGGGTCGACGTGGCCCCCGGCGTCAGACGCCAGGCCCAGACGCCGGGACCGGCGCACCCGCTGCTGTTCCTGGAGCTCGTTCGCGTAGGCCATCAACGCCACGAGGCCGAGCGCCGTCAGTCCGGTCAGCCCGGTGAAGATCCACGCGAGGTGCATCCCCGGCCACAGGCCGATGATCCCGGTGGTCACGGCGACTCCCCCCAGGCAGCGGAGCAACATGCTGCAGCGGCGCCGGGCCTGCTCACGCCGGAGGGCTCGGAGGTCGATGCTCGCCTCCGGCACGCAGACCGGCTCGGGCCGGTCGAGGACCCCGATGCGCTCGTAATGGAGGCCCTCGTCGTCGTCGACGTCGGCGGCGGCGGCGTTGTCGGTCGGTCGGAGCAGGACCAACTTGGGGCGGGAGGTGTCCTGCGGCGACGGGGAGGTTTCGGCGTCCGAGCCGCCGGGAATTGCCGTATGCAGCCGGTACGCCGGTGCAACCGTCTTGGGCGCAGCGTGCTCGAGAAGTTGCAGCTGATGATGAAAGCTCTCGATGGACCCGACACCCTGACGCTCGCTAAAGCGGTGCCATGCGCTGGGCGCCAGAACGATCACCCACAGCACCGCCACGAGTCCCAGCAAGATCACTATCGCCACTCCCCGACGACCTACCTTCGCTCTCGACTAAAAAGCCTATTGAGCAGCTCTTTAGAATTGGTGGATGGTGGGGAAATGCACAGCGCCGACCTCGTCGGCACTTCTCCGCTTGGCATCGATTTGTAGCAACGTCGTCACGCCGATTCAAGCGCGTCGTTGCGGCCCTGCTCATGCAGGGTGGGTTACCCAGGGAGGGCGCGACTCCACCACCTCCCGTCGTCGCACCCCACCGTCACGGCCACGTCGAAGCAGGTCGACACGTTCTCCGACGTGATCACGTCACTCAGGGGGCCGGACGAGATGAGGGACCCGGCGCGCACCAGGCCCCCGTGGGTGAACCCCGGCGGGATCTCCTCGCAATGGTGCGTCACGAGGACCAGCGGGGGGCTGGCGTCGTCCGTGGCCAGAGAACTGAGTCGCATCAGGAGACGCTCGCGGGCGCCCAGGTCGAGGCCGGCGAAGGGCTCGTCGAGCAGGAGGAGCTCGGGATCGCTCATCAGCGCCCGCGCCAGGAGGACCTGCTGACGCTCGCCCTCTGAGATCACCCCGAAGGACCGCCCGGCGATGTCCCCGACGCCGCCCTCGGCGAGCAGCCAGTCCGCCTTTCCCCAGTCAGCGGAGCTGTAGGTGTGCCACCAGGTCTCGAGGGCCCCGTACCGTCCGCTGGCCACGACGTCGCGTGCCGTCACGTCGGCGCGCGAACTGCCGGGTCACGGCGCCACTGACCAGGGCGACCCGCGGCCGCAGGGTCCGCACGTCCACGTGGCCCAGCCGCTCGCCCAACACCTCGACCACTCCCGAGGTCGGCCACAGGCGCGCCCCCGCGACGCCGAGCATGGTCGTCTTGCCCGAGCCGTTCGGCCCCAGCACCACCCAGCGGTCCCCCCGACCCACCTGCCAGTCGACGCCGGCAAGCACCGGCACGCCGTCGCGGCGGACGGTCACGCCGCGCAAGACGACGGCGGGAGGCTGGCTCACCCCCCGTGGTGATCAGACGTCGCGAGTCGCCGGTCGATGCGCCCGATGAGGCCCGAGCAGCACTGGGCCCAGGTCCGCTCGCCCGCCAGCCAGAGCCAGATCTCGCGCCGGTACTCGACGACGATGCGCGCCAGGTCGTCCTCGCGCATGCCCACGGACGCCAACGACCGCCAACGGGACCAGAGCCACGGCGCCAGCCCGTCCTCCTCGGCCAACACGGCCTTGAGGTCGCGGCCCTGTTCGACGACGGCGCCCCACCACGCCTCGCCGAGCGCCAGCGGCTCGTCGGGGACATGCAGCACGGGGGCGGTGATCACGCTCAATGGCGGATGTACACGGGCTGCCGGTCCGTGCCGTCGTAGGCACGCACGTGCTCGTCGAAATCGATGAACAGCGGCGCGTCGGGGTCGAGCTTGCGCTGGAGTGACCGGTTGGCGATCTTCTTGTCCAACGCGTCGAGCCGCAGCAGCGCCGCCGGGTCGTCCAGCCCGCGGACGTCGAGCTTGGACCGCGCCGCCTGAAAGGCCAGCCGGCCGCGCTCGGTCCGGATCAGCACGCTCGTCCACCCGGTCATGGATCCGACGCTGCCGACCGAGATGTCCGCGGACCGTCCGAGGAAGTCGGCGCACTCGTCGCACCCCTTCAGGGCCGCACCGTGGAAGTCCTTCACCGGCTCGTCGACCGCCAGCTCGCCGTCGCGGTACTCGACGATCATCCGCCCGTGGATCACGTCCATCTTCGAGACGCGGTCGAGGTCGACGCCCCGCTTGTCGCGCAGCTCCCGCATCGTGAGCGCCTCGTAGTCGAAGTTCTTGGTGCACATGAGGGCGATCGACAGGACCACGGCGTCCACCCGGTGCGCACCGGTGGGCCAGCGGCGAGCCTGCATCGCGCGCAGGCCCTGGACCTCGCACGGCGTGCCGACCACGGCGATGCGCGGCTTCGGCGGCAGTGCGTAGCGGGAGAGATCGAGCTCGGCGAGGGCCATCGTCTGGTTGTAGAAGCTTCCCGAAGCGGCACGGATCTCGTCGGCCGTCGTCGCGATCGTGGCGATGCCCTTCCACTGCTCGTCGGGATCGGCGCTGGGCTTCGACACCAGCGCGCCGTCGATCTCGCCGGCGGCGAGCAACCCGATCAGCAGTGCGCTCACCGCCCCGCCGTCCTGGGCGTCGTCGTTCTGCGTGCCGGCGCGCACGGCGTAGGACTCCACCACGGCTCCGAGCCCGTCGGCCGGGGGGCCACCGGTGATCTTCCAATACGTGTCCGAGGAGTCCGACCGCACCTCCTCGGGCTGGACGGCCTCGTCCTCCCCGCCGTCGAGGGTCGAGGGCGGCCAGAGCGCCTCGTACCGCAGTCCCCCGCGGGGGCAGAAGTCCCAGCACAACGAGCACCCCGTGCACATCTTCACCAGCTCGGGGAGATCGGTGTCCTCGTTGATGCCGATCGAATTCGAGGGGCAGACGGCGACGCACGTGCCGCACTGGATGCAACGGTCGGCGTGGATCACTCCCGCCTCGAGCTCCCAGAACCACACCTTGCCCGGGGGCTCCTCGATGCCGTTCATCTCCTCGCGCAGCCGGTAGCGCTTCACGAGGTCACCGCCTCGCTCACGCCGCTCAGGAGCACCTGCAGGTCCTCCGGCGCGATCCGACGGGCCCACTGGTAGAAGGCCTCCCCGGGTCGGTGGCCCTCGCGATAGAGCGAGACGACCCGGAGCAGTGCGTCGGGGACCCGGTCGACGGGCATCGCGCCGACCAGCCAGTCGATGAAGGCGGCGTCGGGACCGAGCGAGCCGCCGAGCCCGATGTCGACCGCTTCTTCGATGTGCTCGCCGACGTGGGCGATGTCGCCGCGGAAGCCGATGTCCGCGATCTGCGGCTGGGCGCACGACGCCGAGCAGCCCGAGAAGTGCATCCGGATCACGCCCGCATCCTCTGCGGCGCCGTTCCCGTCCTCCGCTACGAGCTGCGCGTCGAGCTGGCGGGCCCACTTGACGGCGCGCTCCTTCGTCTCGACCACGGCGAAGCGGCAGAACTCCGAGCCGGTGCAGGCCACGACGCCGCGCTCGAAAGGTCCCGGGAACGGTGAGTACTTCTCGATGAGCGGCTCGGCCAGCAGGTCCTCGAGGCGGTCTTCGGGGACGCCCGAGACGATGAAGTTCTGGTCCGTGCCGATGCGCACGTCCCCGTCGCCGTAGGTCTCTGCGAGACGGGCCAACTCGATGAGGTCGATGCCGTGCATCCGGCCCACCGGCACCGAGCACCCGACGTAGAAGAGGCCGGGCTGCTTCTGCGCGTGGACGCCGACGTGGTCGCCGCGGTAGGCGGTGGTCAGCTCGCGACCGGCCGGCTCGAGGGCGAAGTTCGTCCGCTCGTCCAGTGCGCTGCGGAAGCCCTCGGGGCCGAGCTCCTGGGCCAGGTAGCGCATGCGGGCGAGGCCTCGGTTCTCCCGGTTGCCCAGCTCGCCGAACAGCTGGGCCACACCCCGGCACAGTTCGACCGCCTGGTCGGGGCGGATGAAGACGTCGATGTCGGACGCCATGCGCTCCCCGTCGGAGAGGCCGCCACCGACGAGCACGTTGAACCCGACGGTGCCGTCCGCGTGTTCGGCCGGCCAGAGCCCCACGTCGTTGATCTCGACGCGCGCGCAGTCCTCCGTGCACCCCGTGACGGCGACCTTCCACTTGCGGGGCAGGTTGGCGTACTCCCGGTTGCCGGTGAAGAAGGCGGAGATGGCGCGGGCGACGGGGAACGCCTCGACCACCTCCTTCGCGTCGATGCCCGACACCGGGCACGAGCACACGTTGCGCGCCGAGTCCCCGCAGGCCTGCACTGTCGTCAGGCCCACCTCCCAGAAGCGCTGCCAGATGCGGGGCACGTCGGCGATGCGGATCCAATGCAGCTGGATGTCCTGGCGCGTCGTGAGATCCGCGTAGCGATTCCCGAAGACCGGGCTGTCGTCGGGGCCCTCGGCGAACGCGTCGGCCGCAACGCCGACCTCGCGCACCTGGGCCGCGGTCATCTGCCCGCCGGGCACCTTGATCCGCATCATGAAGGCGTCGCCACCCTGGCGCTGGGGGTAGATCCCCACCCACTTCAACCGTTCGACCTCGCCGGGCACCTTGTTGATGGAGGCGGCGCCCTGCTGCGAGTACGTGTCGATCACGGCCTGCGCGACTTCGAAGGGGTGGCGCGCCAACTTCATTTGCTCGACCGGGTTCAGCTCGCCGATGTTGCGGTACGGGCGGATGAACTTGAGGCCGCGGTCGCGGCGACCGCGGAATTCGATGCCGTAGGGGTTGTCGAGGTCGCGCGGCACTACAGGTGCAGGCCGCACTCGGTCTTGTCGAGGCCCGACCACCGCCCGGCGCGGGCATCCTCCCCGTCGGCCACGGGGCGCGTCGTCGGGGCGCAGCCGATGGAGCGGTAGCCCCGTGCCACGAGCGGGTGCACGGGCAGGTCGTGATCGGCCAGGTACGCCGTGATGTCGTCGTCGGTCCACGTGGCGAGCGGGTTGACCTTCACCAGCCCGAACGTGGCGTCCCAGCTCACGATCGGCGTGTCGGCGCGGGTCGGCCCGTCCGAGCGCTTCAGCGACGTCAGCCACGCCGCCTTGCCCGTGACGGCCCGTTTGAGCGGCTCGACCTTGCGGAATTGGCAGCACTGTGCGCTGCCACACGGGTAGTCCGCCGCCTCGGGCCCGGGCTTGGTCACGGTCAGGTTGAGCCCGTAGCGCTGCCGCACGTCGTCGACGAAGGCGAGTGTCTCGGGGAAGTGGGCCTCGGTGTCCAAGAAGACCACCTCGATGTCCGGCTGGACCTTGGTGGCGAGGTCGATCAACACGATGTCCTCGAAGGAAGCGGCCAGGGCCAGGGAGTGCCCGAACTCGGAAACGGCCCAACGGATGACCTTGCTGGCCGGGGCTTTCTCGAATTCCTTGCTCACCAGGGCCAGGTCTTCGTCGCTCAAGGGCTGTTCGCTTAGGCTGATCTCGGTCACGGCGACCCTCGTTTCTCTGGAGCGACCGAGCGATTCTCAGGGGGCCTGCTGCCGGCGCTTGACGCACTCTCAAATGCAAGCTTTAGTATACATGACCAAACAGGTCATGATTTGAAGAGGCCCAATGGACAGCTCCGCCGCTTGCCGCTCTCAGCTCGATAGCCCCGACGCCGCCCGCCCGGCGACTCGCGCCGGTGCATCGGTGACCGCCCTGGTGAGGCCCGTGGAGCACCCGCTCGGCCACCTGGACCTCCTCGAGTCCCTGGCCATCTTCATCATCCGCGAAGTGGCCGCCGAGTCCGAGCGGCCCGTCCTTCTCTTCAGCGGGGGCAAGGACTCCGCTGTCCTGCTCCACCTGGCCGCCAAGGCGTTCCGGCCCGGCCGGATCCCCTTCCCGGTCATGCACGTGGACACCGGCCACAACTTCGCCGAGGTGCTCGACTACCGGGACGCGCAGGTCGAGGCGGAGGGGGCGCGGCTCCTGGTGGCCAAGGTGCAGGACTCCATCGACCAGGGCCGGGTGGCCGACCCGGGGCCGGGCGGCATGCGCAACCGACTGCAGACGACCACCCTGCTCGATGCGATCACCGCCAACCAGTTCGACGCCGCCTTCGGCGGCGCCCGCCGCGACGAGGACAAGGCGCGCGCCAAGGAGCGCGTCCTGTCGTTCCGCGACTCGTTCGGGCAGTGGGACCCCAAGCGGCAGCGACCCGAGCTGTGGCAGCTGTACCAGGGGCAGGTCCGGCCCGGTGAGCACCTGCGCGCGTTCCCGTTGTCGGACTGGACCGAGCTCGACATCTGGCAGTACATCCGCCGCGAGCAGATCGAGCTGCCGTCGATCTACTACGCCCACGAGCGCGAGGTCGTCGAGCGTGACGGCATGTTGCTCGCCGTCAGCGAATGGGTGACGCCCGGGGACGGCGAAGAGGTGCGCAAGGAGACCGTCCGCTTCCGGACCGTCGGTGACGCGACGTGCACCGGTGCCGTGCGCTCCGAGGCGGAGACCGTCGAGGAGATCATCCGCGAGGTCTCGGCCTCCCGCATCTCCGAGCGCGGCGCCACGCGCGCCGACGACCGGTTCTCCGAGACCGCGATGGAAGACCGCAAGCGCGAGGGTTACTTCTAGGACGATGACGACGTTGCCCGGCTCGCCGCCGGCAGGCGGCGCCGAGCTCGGTGTCGACACGATGGACCTGTTGCGCTTCGCCACCGTCGGCTCGGTCGACGACGGCAAGAGCACCCTGATCGGCCGTCTGCTCTACGACACACGCCAGCTCTTCGACGACCAGGTCGCCGCGATCGAGACGGCGTCCGAACGGCGCGGCCTGGGCGAGGTCGACCTTTCGTTCGTCACCGACGGCCTGCGCGCCGAACGCGAGCAAGGGATCACGATCGACGTGGCCTACCGCTACGCCGCCACGCCACACCGAAAGTTCGTGATCGCCGACTGTCCCGGCCACGTGCAGTACACGCGCAACATGGCGACCGGTGCCTCCACCGCCGACCTCGCACTCGTCCTCGTCGACGCCACGTCGGGCCTGCGCGAGCAGTCGCGCCGCCACATCTGCATCGCCG
The DNA here is from genome assembly GCA_963821105.1 of uncultured Acidimicrobiaceae bacterium. Classification (GTDB taxonomy): domain Bacteria; phylum Actinomycetota; class Acidimicrobiia; order Acidimicrobiales; family RAAP-2; genus Bog-473. The sequence goes on along the minus strand of CAWGCO010000012.1, from coordinate 204,492 downwards.
CGCTGCTGGGCGTCGATCAGTTGGTGGTCTGCGCCAACAAGATGGACCTGGTCGACTGGGACCGTTCGGCCTATCAGCGGATCGTCGACGAGATGGAGGCGCTGGCCCACCGGCTCGGGGTCTCGTCGTGCATCGTCATCCCCATCTCCGCCCTCCACGGCGACAACGTGGTGCAGCGCTCGGACGCCGCCCCCTGGTACGACGGCCCGACCGTGCTCGACGCCCTCGAGTCGGCCCAGGCCGGTGGGTGGGCGGCCCAGCACGGCGTGCACAAGGGCAGCGGGGCACGCCTGCCCGTCCAGTGGGTGCTCCGCCAGCCCGGTGGCGGCCGGAGCTACGCCGGCATGGTCAATGGCGGGCCGCTGCGGGTGGGCGACCAGGTCACGGTCCTCCCCGACGGGGCCCGCACGACGGTCCGTGCGATCGAGACGGCCGACGGCCCCCTGCAGCGGGCCGAGGTCGGGCTGTCGGTGTCCGTCCGGCTGGCCGACCACCTCGACGTCTCGCGGGGTGACCTGATCGCCGCGGCCGAGGACCCGCCGGAGGTCACCGACACCTTCGAGGCCACCGTCTGCTGGTTCCAGGAACGGCCGCTGAAAGCGGGCGACCGGCTGCGGCTCAAGCACACGACGCGGGTCACCCCCGTCGTCGTCGACAGCGTCCTTGGTCTGTTCGACGTCAACGAGCTGCACGTGGTCGAGGCCGGCGAGCTGCGCGAGAACGACATCGGTGTCGTGCGGCTGCGCACCGCCAAGCCACTCGCCGTCGACAGCTACGCCACGGACCGCATCACCGGCAGCTTCGTCCTGATCGACGAGCTGAGCTTCGCGACGATCGCAGCGGGCATGGTCGGCCCGCCGCGGCTCCATGACTGACCCTGCACCGCCCCCGTCCTTCTACCCGGTCTCCCTCGACGTCACCGGCCGAGCCTGCCTGGTGGTCGGGGGCGGCGCCGTCGCCGCACGCAAGGCCCGCGGACTGCTCGAGTGCGGCGCCCGGGTCACGGTGGTGGCGCCCTCGCTCGCCCCTGAGATGGAGGCGCTCGCCGACCGGTTGGAAAAGGTCGAGCGCCGCCCGTACGCCCGCGGGGAGGCCGCTGGGTTCCGCCTCGTCCTGACCGCGACCGGCCGACCCGACGTCGACGGCGCTGTGCACGAGGACGCGGAGGCCGCGGGAGTCTGGATCAACAGCGCAGACGACCGCGCCCATTCCTCCTTCATCCTCCCGGCGGTGTTCCGCGACGGTCCGGTGAGCGTCGCCGTGTCAACGAGTGGCGTCAGCCCGGCGCTGTCGTCGTGGTTGCGCGACCGCCTGGCCGCTGAGTGCGGCGAGCAGGCTGGCGCGTTGGCCGAGCTCTTGGGCGAAGCGCGTGCGCGCCTGCAGCGCGAGGGAAGGCGCACCGATTCGGTCGACTGGGTTGCGCTGCTCGACGGACCGCTGCTCGAGGCCGTGCGCACCGGCGACTGGGACAACGCTCGGGCAATTGTCTCTGCCGCCACGAACGCCTAGGGCTTTCGGCCCTTCCGACCGCCCCAGGTCACGCCGATATTTGTTGTTGCACCGAAGTTGCACTGAAGGTGCCGCTTTGTTGTGACGATGGAGATGACGGTCGTTGGGGCTCGATCGCTGTCGGCACGCACTTGCCACTGATTCGGCGTGCGTGGGGAGGAAATGCGGCGCGGATGCGTCGTGCACTTGTTCCGAGGGGGAAGCATGAGTTGGTCGAACGCACGAGTCAACGGCGGCAGCACCATGCGGCAGGCGGCGGACGTAAGGGCCGTGCCATGGGACGTGCAGGGGTGTCGCCCGCCGCAGCGTCGCCGTCGTCCTGGCCACGTTGCTGCTCGCAGCGGTGGCAATCGTCTTCACGCCGAGCGGCGACGGCCGGTGCCGACACGGTGTTCCAGTCCGGACAGGTCTTCGCGTCGGTGGGGTTCTCGACCGTCGGCGTCTACGACCCAGGTTCGGGGAACCTCCTCGACTGCTCACCGACGACACCGGTGAGCCCTACACGACGGGCAGCGCCTTCGACTCGAGCGGCAACTTCTACGTGGCCGACGACACGAGGGCGACATCAGCGAGTTCTCGCCGACCGGTGCGCCGTTGGGCCAGTTCGCCACCGGCCTCACGAACCCCGAGTCGCTTGTCTTCGACAACGCGGGCAACCTCTACGTCGGCCAGCAGACCACGCCCTACATCGCCGAGTTCACGCCGTCGGGACAGACGGCTGGCCGACATCGGCCCGCTGGCGACCGAGCTCTACGGCGACGACTGGATCGACCTCGCCAGCGACCAGTGCACCTTCTATTACACGTCCGAGAGCACGGACATCATGCGCTACAACAAGTGCACCAACACCCAGGAGTCCAACTTCAACCAGGTCCCGATGACCGGCTACGGCGCCTTCGAGGTGCGCATCCTCGCAGACGGGAACGTCCTCGTGGCCGACTCGGACTCCGTGCTGCTCATGGACCCGAACGGCAACGTGATCCAGACGTACTCGTGCGCCTCGCTCCCGGGTTGCCAGGGCTTGCTGTTCGCGGTGAGCGTCGACCCCGACGGCACCTCGTTCTGGACCGGCGACTCGGTCTCGGGCGACGTCTGGCAGGTCGACATCGCCACGGGTCAGGTCCTCCAGACGTTCCAGACCAACCCGGGCTACCTCTACGGCCTCAGCGTGGACGGCCAGCTCATGGCGGCGACGTCACCGCCCCCGGTCACCAGCACGCCGACGACGTTGACCGTCCAGCCGGTGCAGGGCAACTTCTCCTCCCCCACTCCGGTCTCGGCCGTCCTGACCAACCCGGACACCAACGCGCCCGTCTCGGGCGAGCCGGTCACGTTCACGCTCAACGGCTCTGAGACGTGCACCGCGACCACGGACGACACCGGGACCGCGACGTGCGTCATCACGCCGGGCGAGCCGTCGTCGAGCTACACGCTCACGGCGTCGTTCTCGGGTGACACCACGACCACGACCCCGCTCGGTTCGGACAGTTCGTCGAGCACGTTCAACGTCAATCCCGACACGAGCTCGGTCACCTACACCGGGCCGACGTCGGCGGTCAACGGCACCACCCCGACCGTGGGGGCGACGCTCACCACGAACACGCCGACGCCCGACACGCCGCTGAGCAACCAGGTCGTCTCGTTCACCGTCGGCTCGGGCGGGAGCAACCCCCAGACCTGCAGCGGCACGACGGACGACAACGGGGACGTCAGCTGCACCCTGCCCACGCTCGACCAACCGGTGACCGACACCTCGATCACCACGAGCTACGGCGGCACCAGCTACGACACGCCGGTCACCTCGGCGCCGCCGTTCACAGTCACGGAGCCGACCACGCTGACGGTCAACTCCGCCACAGGTGGCTACGCGATGTCGACCCCGGTCTCGGGCGTCCTGACCGACACACTCAGCGGTGCACCCATCGCCAACGAGCCGGTGACGCTCCAGCTCGACAGCAACGAGTCGTGCCAAGCGGTGACCGACACCACCGGCACCGCCACGTGCAACGTCACGCCGAGCGAGCCCGAAGGGACGTATCCCCTCACGGGGACGTTCGCGGGCGACACGAGCCAGCCGCTCCAATTGTTGCCGTCGAACGGGTTGTCGAACTTCGTCGTCACCCCCGATGCCACGTCGTTGACGTACACGGGTGCGACCACCGGGGTGAACGGGCAGGCGCTCGCCGTCTCCGGCGTGTTGACGAGGGTCTTCGACGGGGCGCCGATCGCCGGCCGGAATGTGACGTTCACCCTCGGCACGGGCACCAAGGCGCAGACGTGCTCAGGTGTCACGAATGCCACGGGCGCAGTCGCCTGCTCCATCGCCTCGGTCAACCAATCACCCGGTCCGATCCCCGTCACCGACACGTTCGCGGGCGACAACTACTACCTCCCCGCCAGCGCCGCCTCGACGGTGAACCTGCCGGAGGGGACCAAGCTGACGGTGAACCCGGGCGGTGGGACCTACAACGGCTCGACGACGGTGTCGGGCACGCTGACCAACACGACCACCAACCAGCCGGTGCCCAACGAACCGGTCACCTTCACGGTGAACGGCTCGCAGACGTGCACAGGGACCACCAACGCCAGCGGCGTGGCCTCCTGCTCCGTCACGCCGACCGAGCCCAAGGGGACGTACTCGGAGACGCGGGTCGTTCGGCGGGGACACCACGACGACGCCGCAACTGCAGGGAACCAGTGGGACCAGCACGTTCAGCGTCAGCCAGGCACCGACGACGTTGGTCTACACGGGCCCGACGACGTTGACCAGCGGCGGATCCGCCACGCTCACCGGCGTGCTGACCAGCAACGAGCCCACCGCGGGCACGCCGGTCAGCGGGCAGACGGTGACGTTCACCATCGGCTCGGGGAGCTCGGCGCAGAGCTGCACGGCCACGACCAACGCGAGCGGGCAGGCGAGCTGCACCATCGCCAAGGTCAGCCAGAGCAACTGCACCGTCACGCTCACGGCCAAGTACGCCGGCAACACGTACTACGTGACGTCCTCGACCACGGGCACGCTGGCCATCGGCACGCCGACGAACCTCTCGGTCGCCGCCGTGAGCGGGGTGTACGGCCAGTCGGCGACGCTCTCGGGCACATTGACCAGCGCTCTGACCGGAAGCGCTATCAGCGGAGCGACGGTCACGCTCACGCTCAACGGCGGCGCGCAGTCGTGCACCGCGACGACGAACTCGACGCGGTGTGGCGTCGTGCAACGTAACGCCCAACGAGGCCCCGGCGACGTACACGCTCGCCGGATCGTTCGGCGGGGGGACGTCGAGCTCCGGGGGCATGGGCATGGGCAGCGGGTGCGGGTGCGGCCCGACGACGCTGCTCGCCAGTAGCGGGTCGAACAACTTCGTGGTGACGAAGGCGACAACCAGCGTCACGTACACGGGCGCCACCAGCGCCAACCAGGGGCAGTCGACCTCGCTGAGCACCCAGCTCACCTCGAACGGGACCCCGCTCTCGGGGCAGCCGGTCGTGTTGACGCTCGGGACGGGCAAGTCCGCTCAGTCGTGCACGGCGACGACCAACTCATCGGGGAACGCCTCGTGCTCCGTGTCGGTCAACCAGGTCCAGGGGTCCGTGACTGTCACGGTCAGCTACGCCGGGAACTCGTACTACTCGTCCTCGTCGACGTCGGGCATCGTCCGCATCGGCAGCAGTGGGGGCGGCGGTGGGGGCGGTGGCGGTGGCGGTGGCGGCGGCGGTGGCCCCATGGGCGGAGGCAGCAGTGGTCAGGGCGGCGGGAGCGAGGGCTGCGAGAACATGTGATCTCGCCGCACCAGGAGAAGTAAGGAATCGCAATGCGTCACCCGCCTCGTCGTCTGTTGGTCGACCAGGCGGGTGATGCGAGTTCAGGGCTGCGCGATCATCAGCACCGTCGCGGCGACCAAGAGCACGAGCGCACCGATCGCCGCCCGCTCCATGTGGGTGGCATCGGCCGCGACCGGCTCGGGGACCGCCGACGCGGCGACGGGGTCGGGCCCGGCGGAAGGGGTCCCGACCGCGGCGAGGGCTTGTTGGATCCGCCGCTCGGCCGGCCACAGGACACCCTCGGCCAGCAGTGCCACGACCAAGAAGAGGCACAGGCCGCCGAGGACCCAGCCGTCACCGAGGGTGTAGGCCCCCTGACTCATGGCGAGCAGGGCGAAGCCGAAAACGGGGATGCCGTAGACGATGCGGCCCCCCCAGTTGACGCCGGGGCGGAAGTAGCGGCGCAGGGTCTCGGGCAGGGGGACGCCGGTGCGCACCAGGTGGCCCAGGCGGCGGGCCGTCGCGGCGGCGGTCGAGACGGTCACCAGACCCGCCACCACGCACACCACGTGGAGCACCAACACGACGTCGAAGGCTGCGCCGTCCGGCTGATTGTGCATGCCGACCCGTTCTCCTTTGCCCACGCCAACGCCGGCCGACGCCCCGGTGACGGTCCCGCGAAGGTGGTGCCAACGCAGGCATCGAAGCCTGTACCGTAGAGGTGAGGGTGCGTGTGAGGCTATTTCTGAAGTCCGTGATTCTGGTGACGCCCAAGGGGGTGTGGGCGTGAACCAGCTCCGCCTCGATCCGTTGTCGGGCCGTTGGGTCGTCGTGAGCCCGGGCCGCTCCGAGCGGCCCTACGACTTCGTCACCCGCTCGCCCGAGCTGACCGACGCGCTGGGCCGGCCGTGCCCCTTCTGCCCAGGCAACGAGGAGGACACCCCGCCGGCGCTCGAGACCTACGGGCCGACGGGGCGCTGGCTGGTGCGGGTGGTGCCGAACCTGTATCCCGCCTTCGAGGGTGACGAGCCGTTCGTGGTGGCCAACCGGGGCCCCGTGTTCACCCAGGCCTCGGCCGGCGGGATCCACGAGATCTTGATCTTCTCCCCCGAGCACAACAACGCCACCCTTGGCGAGCTGAGCGCCGAGCAGGTCGAGCTCGTCATGGCGGCGCTGCGGGACCGCCTCGAAGAGCACGCCTCGCAGCCGAACCTGCGTTACACCCAGGCCATCGTGAACTCGGGCCGCGAGGCGGGGGCGTCTTTGGAGCATCCGCACGGCCAGTTGCTCGGGATGTCCTTCATCCCCCGCGAGCTGGCGGAGGAGCAGGCGCGGTTCGCGCGCTTCGTGGGCTCGTGCCTGTTGTGCACGACGATCGAGGCGGAGGAGGACAGCGGCGAGCGGGTGATCTACGCCAACGACCGCGTCGTCGTGGTGACGCCGTTCTGGAGCGCGGTCCCCTACGAGATGCTCGTCATGCCCCGCGAGCACAACCCGCACCTGCACCGCAGCTCGACCGAGGACCTGATCGGGGTCGGCGAGGGGCTACGCCAGGTGCTGCTGCGCCTGCGCGAGACCGTTGGCGACGTCGCCTACAACGTCGTGTTCCACTCGGCGCCGTACCGGGTGGGCGAGCCGTACCACTGGCATGCGCACATCTGGCCGAAGGCGACGACCACGGCGGGCTTCGAGCTCGGCACGGGCGTGGCCATCAACGTCATCTCTCCGGAGGAGGCGGCGGAGACGCTGCGGGTGCCGGCGGAGGCGGTGGCGGTCTAGACCGTTTCGCTGGGCTGCCCCTGACTCGGTGGCGGCGTGCAGGGTCGCAATTCCGACGCTGGATGACCTCTTCGGATCGCCTATGAGGGCAGACTCAAGTTGTTGGCCCAAAGGTTGAGCTTTGACTCAATTCCTCGAGACCCTTGCACTCTTAACTCATCCTTTCGTGGAAAAGTTCGAGTTACGGCTCAATACGTTTCGCGAAGAGTTTTTGAGGACATTTTGGGCAGCGGCGCGGGTGGGCCGGCCGGCTTCGACGTCACATATCTCCGCCCGCAGCCCGCACCGACCGTGTGAGCTCGAGGAACGACACCAGGCGCCGCACCAGGTCGCGGTCGGGCCCCACGAGCCCGGCGATACCCGGCGTGTTCAAGTAGCCGCTCATGAAGGCGCGGCGGTTGCGGGCCTCCCACGCCTGGCCCAGCGCTTCGAGGCCGAGGCGTCCGGCCGGGTCACGCTCGGCGGCCGCCGCCACGCTCGCCCGGTGCAGCGACCAGAGCATGTCGGCCACGTCGGCCAGCGGCGAGCGCCGTACGGGCCCGCTGGCGCCGGGCGGCACGCCGCCGGGGCGGCAGTCGCTGATCACCCAGCCGGCGTCGGTGCGCGCCGTGCGCTCGAGTTGGAGGTCGCCGTGCGTGCGCAGCACGGGCAGGCGCGCCTCGACCTCGCGCAGCCACTTGACGAGCTCGGCGACGCCGGGGGCCTCGAGCAGTGGCGGATCCGCCGCGGCGATCGTCGCCTCCGCGACCTCGACCCAGTCGGCCACCATCTCGTGCTGGCGCTCGAACGCAAGGTCGAGGGCGAGGTGCAGGCGCGCCGTCATGACGCCGAGCGCGCGGGCCTCGGAGCCGAAGTCGCCGCCCGCGGTCTCGGGCGTGCCACCCGAGGCGTAGAAGTCGCGCAGCGAGGTCAGCGCCAGGGCCCAGCCCCCCGAGCGGTCGGCCAGGGGCTCCTGCACGACGCCAAGGTCCCGCCCGTCGGCGACCCAGCGCACCAGCGGCGCCGCCACGTGGTTGAACCCCGCCGCCTCCAGCGCCACCATCAGGTCCACCTCGGGCCGGGGCTCGTCGGAGAGCCACGGGAACACCATCAGGTCGCCGCGGTCGCCGCAGTCGAGCACCGTGGCGTCGGCGTCGTCGCGCAGGACGGCGACCGGGCCCGGGCGCGGCGTCACGCCGCGCACCGTGGCGAGGAGGAGGGGCCCGAGCTGCGCGTCGCGCAACGCGTCCGTGCAGACCGCGAGGCCGTCGTCGTCGTCGAGCAGGCCGAGCGCAGCCTCCTCGCCCGAGCGCAGGAAGTGCTGTTCGTCGGCCACGCCGCGCAGCCCCACGACGAGGTGGGCCAAGCGGCCGTCGACGTCGGCGACGATGTCGAGGAGGCCGGGGCGACCGGGGAGCAGGACCTCGGTGCGCACGACCTGTGGGGGCGACTCCGGCGCGATCTGGTGCAGCCCCAGCCACGCCTCGGTGAGCGTGCGCAGCGCCTGGTCGCGCTCTTCCGTCATGACCCTTGTGTCATTCCCGTTTCGTCACTCCTCTACCGGGGCCTCCGGCGTCTCCGGCGTCATTCCTCGGGTGGCCCCTCCTCGGGGACCAGGTCGAACCACAAGAAACCGTAGGGCGGCAGCGTGATCGTGTACGGCTCCTCCGAGATGATCGGGAACGGGACGCGTCCGAGCACCTCATAGGGGGTGGAGCCGGCCCACTTGGCCAGGGCCAGCTCGGCCGGCTGGGCGAAGCGGCTGAGGTTGTGGACGCACAGGACGGCCTGGTGCCGGCGCAGGACGTCGTCGGCCTCGCTCTCGTTGCCGGCCGGGACGGTCCGGGCCAGCACGGTCGAGCGGCCCCAATCGAGCCCCTCTTCGATCGACCCGGCGACCCCGACCCCGACCCCTGCCCCGACCCCGGTCCCGATCCCGCCCACGCCGTAGGACGGGCCCTGCGCCGGGGGCGCCGTGAGGATGTCGGCCACCTCGCCCGAGCGCACGTAGGCGAGGACCGAGGGATTGGGGCACGGCAGCACCTCCATGGCGCCGACGCCCATCACCGGCAGGGCGCGGCGCTCGGTCAGCATGCGCCGCAGCCAGTGCAGGAACGACCCCTGGTTGCGGAACTGCGCCTCGACGTTGAGTGCGGCGAACCCGTAGACCGGGTCCATGACCGGCGGCAGGTACAGCTGCGCGAAGTCCGCCTCGGAGAAGCCGCCGTTGCGGTCGGGCGACCACTGCATCGGCGTGCGCACCGAGTCCCGGTCGCCGAGATAGATGTTGTCGCCCATCAGCAGCTCGTCGCCGTAGTAGATGACCGGGCTGCCCGGCAGCGACAGGATCAGCGCGTAGAGGAGCTCGGCCGTGCGGCGGTCGTTGTCGAGCAGCGGGGCGAGCCGGCGCCCGATGCCCATGTGCCGCTTCATCCGCGGGTCCTTGGCGTACTCGGCGATGAGGTAGTCGCGCTCCTCCTCGCTCACCTGTTCGAGCGTGAGCTCGTCGTGGTTGCGCAGGAAGATCGCCCACTGCGAGGCGCCGTCGATGACCGGGGTCTGCGCCAGGATCTCGGTGATCGGGTAGCGCTGCTCACGCCGGACCGCCATGAAGAGCCGGGGCATCAACGGGAAGTGGAAGCACAGGTGGCACTCGTCGCCGTTGCCGAAGTAGTCGGCCACGTCGCTCGGCCAGCCGTTCGCCTCGGCCAGCAGGATACGCCCGGGGTAGTCGGCGTCGATCTGCTTGCGGATCCTCTTGATGAACGCGTGCGTCTCTGGCAGGTGCTCGCCGCTCGTCCCGTCGCGCTGGTACAGGTACGGCACGGCGTCGAGCCGGAACCCGTCGAAGCCGAGGTCGAGCCAGAACCGCACGAGGTCGATCATCGTGTCGGCGACCTCGGGGTTCTCGTAGTTGAGGTCCGGCTGGTGGTGGTAGAAGCGGTGCCAGTAGTACTGCTGGCGCGTGTCGTCCCACGTCCAGTTGGAGCGCTCGACGTCGGTGAAGACGACGCGGGCGTCGGGCCACTTCTGGTCGTCGTCGTTCCAGACGTACCAGTCGGCCTTGGCGTTGTCCCGCGACGAGCGCGACTCCTTGAACCACGGGTGCTCGTCGCTCGTGTGGTTCATGACGAGGTCGGCGATGACCCGGATGCCGCGCCGGTGCGCGTCCTCCAGGAAGGCGACGAGGTCGCCGATGCTGCCGTAGTCGGGACTGACGTTGAAGAAGTCGCTGATGTCGTAGCCGCCGTCGCGCATGGGCGAGGGGTAGAAGGGCAGCAGCCAGATGCAGTCGATGCCCAGCCACTCGATGTAGTCGAGCTTCTCCCGCAACCCGACCAGGTCGCCGGTGCCGTCGTGATTGGCGTCGTTGTAGCCGCGGATCAGCACCTCGTAGAAGACGGCGTGCTGGAACCAGCGGACCGAGGGGTCGAACGCGCCCTCGTTCGAGCTGACCGGGATCGGCGGGGAGCTCACTCGCTCACCGCCCGACGAAAGTGGCCTTGCCCGGGCCGTTCTCCTGGAACGAGCGGATGCCCAGGGCGGCGTCCTCGGTCTGGCCGGCCGCCACGAACGCCTCCTGCTCGATCGCCAGGCCGTCGGCCAGCGACCCTTCCAGGCCCCGGTCGACCGCCCCCTTGGCGAAGCCGTGCGCCAGCACCGGCCCCGCGGCGAACTCGGCCGCCCACGTCAGCGCCGCCTCGAGCACGTAGTCCGGCGCCACGACCCGGTTCACCAGCCCGATCGCCTGCGCCTCCTCGGCGCGCACCTGGCGCCCCGTCATGATCATCTCCTTCGCCCGCGACGAGCCGACGAGGCGCGGCAACCGCTGCGTGCCTCCCCCACCGGGAATGACGCCGAGCAGCACCTCGGGCAGACCGAAGCGCGCGTCCTCGCCGCACACCCGGAAGTCGAAGGCGAGCGCCAGCTCGAGGCCGCCCCCCAGCGCGAAGCCGTTGACCGCCGCGATCGTCGCCCGCGGGATCGACGCCAGCGCGTCCAATGCGGCGGCAAAGTTCGCCCCGACCGCCGCCGCCCCGATCCCCTCCAGCTCCACGATGTCGGCTCCGGCGGCGAAGATCCGCCGCCCGCCCCACAACACGACTGCGCCCGGCGGATCGTCCTGCAGCTCCGCCGCCGCCGCCTCGAGCTGGCCCAGCACCGCCGCCGAGAGGGCGTTGGCCTTCGGTCGGTCCAGCCGCACGAGCGCCACGCCGTCGGGCCGGCGCTCCACGGTCACAAAGGTCTCAGCCATGGGCGAACCGTACCTGACCGGGCCTCCCTTCTTGTTCCCGGCGACCACCGCCCGTGTCAACCCCGAACCGGTCCGGCGGGCGGACGGTGCGCCGCTCGCCGTGGCCCGACTGCAAGCATGATGCCCATGCCCCCCGAGCCCGAGCACGGCACGCCGATGCCGGGACAGGGCTGGTACCCCGATCCGGCGGGAACGCCGTCGACCTTCCGCTTCTGGGACGGGGCGGCCTGGACCGAGCACACCCACACGTCCACGCCCGGTGCCCCTTACGCCGGGTCGGCGTACGCACCACCACCACCGCCGCCGATGTACTTCCTGCGCCAGCAGGTGACGACGATCGAGCCCGCCGAGCCGACCCAACGCTCGCTGCGCTGGGAGACGGTCTTCGTGATGATCGCCTTCCTCGTGCCGAGCGTCACGGCGGCCGTCGTCGAGTTCGCCCAGCACGTCTCGGGTGTCGGCACGGTGACCCGGTTCCCGGTGCTCGTCAACGGACACCCGCTCGAGAACATGATCATCGGCATGATCGCCTACCTGGCGATCGCCAGCGTGGTCCCGATCGCCCTCTACCTCTTGAGCCGCACCGGTCAGGGCGCCAAGGTGCTCGGCCTCGGGTGGCCGGGGCTGCGGAGCGACATCGTGCCGGCCCTCGGGATCATCGGGGCGTCCTGGGGGTGCGAGATCGCCGTGCTCATCGCGCTCGGGCCGCTGCTCTCCTCGAACTCGAAGCTCAACGCCCCGAGCCCCGTGGGTAACGTCCCGCACTACTACGTGATTTGGGGCCTCATGATCTCGGCGACCACCGCCGTCACCGAGGAGGTGCTGATGAACGGCTACCTCATGACCCGTCTGAGTCAGCTCGGTTGGTCCCCGAACGCCGCCTTGATCCTGGGGATCGCGTTGCGCACGAGCTACCACGTGTATTACGGCATCGGGTTCGTGGCCACGATCCCTATCGCGTACTTCCTCACACGGTCGTTCCAGAAGAACGGCCGGCTGACCCGCCCGATCGTGGCGCACTTCCTCTACGACGCGATCTTGATCACGATTGCGGTCTTCGTGCACTGACTCGAGGCTCGGAGCGCCGCAAGGGGCTCCAACCCGAAAATGCGTCCGCCTACGGTCCTCGCCTCATAAATCCGGCGGATCTACGAGGCGATCGTTATAGAGATGCGGTTCAGGCCGTATACAGCCGATGACAGAAGGTGGGGTCGGTCAGTTCAATCCGAGAGCAGCCGGTCCGCCGCGTGATATGGGTCGACCTCGCCGGCGACGAGCGCCTTGACCGCGGAGGTGAACTCCTCCCCCGCCACGAGTTCGTCGATGCGCACCTCCGTGCGGGCGAGCAGGACCCGGCGCAGCTCGAGCGCCAGGCGGTCGGCGCGGCGCGTCGTCATCTGTCCCGAGGTCAAGAGGTGCGCCCGGTGGCGCGCCACGGCGGCCCAGAGGTCGTCGACCCCCTCGACCGCAGTGGCCGTGGTGTCGATGATCTCGGGGCGCCACGCGTCGGGGCGGGCGAGGTCGAGCATCTGCTCGAGGTCCCGTCGGGCCTCACGCGCGCCGGGCCGGTCGGCCTTGTTGATCACGAACACGTCGGCCACCTCGAGCAGCCCGGCTTTGTTGGCCTGCATCGAGTCGCCCCACCCCGGGGTGACGACGACGACGGTCGTGTCGGCGGCCGAGGCGATCTCGACCTCCATCTGGCCGACGCCGACGGTCTCGACGATCACGACGCCGATGCCCGCCGCACCCAGCAGGCGGACGGCGTCGGGGACGGCGAGCGAGAGGCCTCCGAGGTGGCCCCGGGTCGCCATCGAGCGGATGAAGACCGTGGGGTCGAGCGCGTGCTGGCTCATGCGCACGCGGTCGCCCAGGATGGCGCCGCCGCTGAAGGGCGACGTCGGGTCGACGGCGAGGACGCCGACCTGTGGCACCGGCTCGGGTGACTCGGACCACGCCGGCGACGGCTCCACCGGCGGCCAGCCGCCGCGCACCGCGGTGATGAGGCCGTCGGTCAACGTCGACTTGCCCGCGCCCGGCGCGCCCGTCAGCCCGACCGTGTACGGGACGTCGGCGCGATAGGCGAGCTCCGCCACGTCCGTCGCGGTGTCACCGCCCCGCTCGACGTACGACAAGAGCCGCGCCAACGCCACACGGTCGTCCGAGCGCGCCAGTTCGAGCAGTGCAGCGGGGTCGGTGGGCAACGGGGCCCGCGCCGGCGGGGACGACGAGGACGTGGAGCTCATCGCCAATCGACCTTCGCCCCGAGCGCCCGCAGCGATCCGGCGAGATCCTCGTAGCCGCGCCCGATGTGGTGCGCGCCGCTCACGACCGTCTGGCCTTCGGCCACCAGTCCGGCGAGCACCAGCGCCACGCCCGCCCGGATGTCCGGGGCGCGCACGGGGGCTCCCGAGAGCTTCGGCACGCCACGGACGACCGCGTGATGACCCTCTGTGCGGATGTCCGCCCCCATGCGACGCAGTTCCTCGACGTAGCGGAAACGTCCCGAGAACAGGTTCTCCGTCAGGATCCCCACGCCGTCGGCGACGGTGAGCATCGCCACCAGCAGGGGTGAATAGTCGGTGGCCACGCCCGGGTACGGCAGCGTCGCCACGTCGGCCGACAGCAGGTGCCCGTCGGAGGTCGCCCGCAGGCCGGCGGGGCCGAACGAGGTCCTCACGCCCATCTGGCCGACCTTGCGCAGCAGGTTCTCCATGTGCTCGGGACGGGCGTCCGCGATCGTCACGTCGCCGCCGGCCATGCCCACCGCGCCCAGGAACGTGGCCGCCACCACACGGTCGGGCACGACGGCGTGCGTCACCGGGCGCAACGCCTCGACGCCGTCGATCTCGATCCTCGACGTCCCGGCCCCCCGCACCACCGCGCCCATCGAGCACAGCATCGACGCCAGGTCGGCGACCTCGGGTTCTTTCGCCGCGTTCTCGATGACCGTCGTGCCCTCGGCCAACGCGGCGGCCATCAAGAGGTTGTCGGTTGCCGTATGGCTCGGGTACTCCAGGACGACGCGCGCGCCCTGGAGCCGGCCGCCCGGCACCGTGCCGCGCACCTCGCCGTGCGACGACTCGAAGTGCGCGCCCATCGCCGTCAGTCCGTTGATATGGAAGTCGATCGGACGGTCGCCGAAGTCGTCACCGCCGGGCAGCGGCATGCGCACCGCACCGCTGCGAGCCATCAACAGGCCGAGGACCACCACCGAGGCGCGCATCTTCTCGAACAACTCGGGTGGCGCCGCCGGCACCAGTGAGCCGCCCGCCGGGCTCGTCACCGCCACATCCCCGTTGGGGAGCCGCTCGACGTCGGCCCCCAACCCCCGCAGCACCTCGGCCATGATGTCGACGTCGCTGATGTGCGGGACGTTGGACAGGACCGAGCGCCCGTCGGCGAGCAGACAGGCGACCATCAGCTTCAGAGCCGAGTTCTTCGCCCCACCAGCGGTGACGGTCCCCGCGAGCGGTCCCGCCGCCTCGACGACGATCTGGTCTCGCCGGCGTGCGCCGGCGGTCTCTGCGGGCCGATCCATGCCCTCAAGTATCGCCGCTGGCCACACCCCAGACCCCCGATGCCCGAAGCACGACCAACTATCGTCATGGCCGTGGCCAGCCCAATGCCAACGTCTCGCCAGGCTCCCGACCGGAACCTGGCCATGGATCTCGTCCGGACCACAGAGGCCGCGGCCATGGCCGCGAGCCGCTGGATGGGTCGGGGCGACAAGATCGGCGCCGACGGCGCCGCGGTCGAGGCGATGCGCACCGTGCTCTCGAGCGTGCCCATGGACGGCGTCGTGGTCATCGGCGAGGGCGAGAAGGACAACGCCCCGATGCTCTTCAACGGCGAGAAGATCGGCGACGGCACGCCCCCGATGACCGACATCGCCGTCGACCCGATCGACGGCACGACGCTGACCGCCCAGGGCCGCAATGGCGCCCTCGCCGTGATCGCGGTGTCCGAGCGGGGCACCATGTTCGACCCCGGCCCCTGCGTCTACATGGAGAAGCTGGCCGTCGGCCCCCGGGCCAAGGGCGCCTGCGACATCCGCAAGAGCCCGACCGAGAATCTCAACCGACTCTCCGACGCCCTGGGTCGCCCCGTGCGGGACCTGACGGCCGTCATCCTCGACCGGCCCCGCCACAAAGATCTCATCACGGAGGTCCGTGAGAGCGGCGCCCGCATCCGCCTCATCACCGACGGGGACGTCGCCGGAGCCATCTCGACCGGTTGGCCCGGGGCGGGCACGGACATCCTCTTCGGCATCGGCGGCACCCCCGAGGGCGTGCTGGCGGCTGCCGCGCTCAAGTGCATGGGCGCCGAGATCCAAGGGAAGCTCTACCCCCGCGACGAGGCCGAGCGCTTGGCCGCGCTCGAAGCCGGGTACAACCTCGACGCGGTCCTCACGACCGACGACCTCGTCCAGGGCAACAACTGCTTCTTCGCCGCCACCGGGATCACCGACGGCGAGCTCCTCCAGGGCGTCCAGTACCACGAGTTCGGGGCGACGACGCAGTCCCTCGTCATGCGCTCCAAGTCGGGAACCCTGCGGAAGATCGACGCGTCGCACGCGTTGACGAAGCTGGCCGAGTTCAGTTCGATCTCTTTCAGCTAGAAACAGACGCTCCGGTCGACATCCGGGCACCGGGCACGCCACCCCGGTGCCGCGCCGTCGACTAGGACGCCTCGCCGGCGGCGACCGCCAGCCGCAACTCCGCACGCGTCAGCGAGCTCTGCGCCTCGTTCAGCTCGAAGTCGACCTCGAGCTCATCGCCCGCGGCGACGCCACGCCCGGCCTGCAGGTCGTTGACGCGTTGGGTCGCCCTGTCGCGCGCCTGTTCGGCGCGCGCCACGTCGATCTCGTCGGCCAGCTCGGCGATGCCGGCCAGCACGGTCACCCGCGTCGACAGGCCGGGGAGCGGACCGTCGCCCTCGGCCAGTCCTGCGGCCGCGCCCGGGCTCGTGTCGACCTGGAGGAACCCGCCGTGCACCGCGAGGCGCAGCAGCTCCCCCTCGGCCTGTTCCACCTTGAGCTCGCAGGGGACGACATCACCGACGAGCGGTGTGTGCCCGTCGAGCACGGTCAGCGCCCCCTCGGAGGTCGCCAGGACCACCGAGCGGGCGCCGCCCGCGTAGAGAGACTGTTCGGGCGTGACGACTTCCACGCCGAAGACGCCGTCGGCCACTAGCCCGCCTCGGCCTCGAGCTTCGCAGCCTTCTCAAGGACGGAGTTGACGCCGCCCACGTTGAGGAAGGCCTGCTCGGGCACGTGGTCGAGGTCGCCGTTGGCCAGAGCTTCGAACGATTCCACCGTCTCGTCGATCGGCACGAAGATGCCGGGGACGCCGGTGAAGACTTCGGCCACGAAGAACGGCTGTGACAGGAAGCGCTGGACCTTGCGGGCCCGATTGACCGTCACCCGGTCCTCCTCGGAGAGCTCGTCCATGCCGAGGATGGCGATGATGTCCTGCAGCTCCTTGTAGCGCTGGAGGATCTCCTGGATACGACGGGCTACGGCGTAGTGCCGGTCGCCGACGATCTCGGGCGCCAGGATGTTCGACGTCGACGCCAGCGGGTCCACCGCGGGGTAGATGCCCAGCGCGGCGATCTGGCGGGAGAGCTCGGTCGTGGCGTCGAGGTGGGTGAACGTCGTGAACGGCGCCGGGTCGGTGTAGTCGTCCGCCGGCACGTAGACCGCCTGGAGCGAGGTGATCGACTTGCCCTTGGTGGAGGTGATCCGCTCCTGCAACTCGCCCATCTCGTCGGCCAGGGTGGGCTGGTAGCCCACCGCAGAAGGCATGCGCCCGAGCAGGGTCGAGACCTCCGACCCGGCCTGGACGAAGCGGAAGATGTTGTCGATGAAGAGCAGCACGTCCTGGTTCTTCACGTCGCGGAAGTACTCCGCCATGGTCAGCGCGGCGAGCCCGACGCGCAGGCGGACGCCCGGCGGCTCGTCCATCTGGCCGTAGACGAGCGCCGCCTTGTCGATGACGCCCGACTCCTGCATCTCGAGCCACATGTCCGTGCCCTCACGGGTGCGCTCGCCGACGCCGGCGAACACTGAGACGCCGCTGTATTGCTGGGCGACCCGGTTGATCATCTCTTGGATGATGACGGTCTTGCCGACGCCGGCACCGCCGAACAGTCCGATCTTGCCACCCTGCACGTAGGGCTCGAGCAGGTCGATGACCTTGATACCCGTCTCGAACATCGTGGAGCGCGGCTCGAGTTGGTCGAACGCCGGCGCGCTGCGGTGGATGTCCCAGTAGTCGTCGGGCTGGCCGATGGAGTCGGTGTCGAGCGACTTGCCGAGCACGTTGAAGACGTGTCCGAGCACGGCGTCACCGACCGGCACCTGGATCCCGTGGCCGAGGTTGCGCACGGCGGCGCCACGCACCAGGCCGTCGGTCTGCGACATGCAGATGCAGCGGACGCGCCCCTCACCGATCTGCTGCGCCACCTCGGCGGCAACGACGTGCTTCTCGCCGTCCAGCTCGATGTCGAACTCCACTTCGAAGTTGATCTCTGGCAGGGCGTGCGGCGGGAACTCGACGTCGATCACCGGTCCGGCGATGGCGACGACGCGGCCTTCCTCGAGTGTGGTCCCCGCCGCGCCGGTCGAAGTTGCGGTGGTGGTCATACGGTCAAGCTCCCTTCGATTGGCGGAGCGCCTCGGCCCCACCGACGATTTCCATGATCTCGGTCGTGATGGCGTCCTGCCGGGCACGGTTCATGACACGTGTCAGGGTGCGCACCAGCTCGTCTGCGTTCTCGGTGGCGGCCGCCATGGCCCGCTGCTGGGCCGTGAAGAACGACGCCGTCCCCTCGAGCAACGCGGCGAAGATCTCCGCCTCGAGCGCGCGCGGGGCGAGCTCCACCAGCAGCTTCACAGGCTCGGGCTCGAACTCGGTGTAGCCCTCGACCTGCGATTCCTCGGCCGGCGGTTCCTCGTCGTCGACGTCGGGTAGCGGGAGCGGGAGGAGCTGCATGCGCTCAACGCGCTGAGTGCCGGCCGAGATGAACCGGGTCGACACCATCTCGATGAGGTCGATCTCGCCGGCGGCGAAGGGCGCCGCCACCACGGCGGCGACGTGCCGGGCGTCGGAGAACTCGGGGCGGTCGACGAAGCCGATGAACGACTCGGACACCTCGATGCCGCGGTAGCGGAAGTACGGCGCCGCCTTCTTACCGACCGACCACACGGACACCTCGGCGCCGTTCGCCCGGTGCTCCATCACCAGCCGCTCGGTCGCGCGCAGCACGCCCGAGTTGTACGAGCCGGCCAGGCCGCGGTCGCCGGCGATGGCCAGGATCCCGACGCTCCGGACGGTTTCGGGCGTGCCGAGCAGCTTGGCCGCCGCCTGGGCGTCGGCCGCGGCCGTAATGCGCAGAATGCGCTCCATGCCCTCGCGGTACGGCTTGTTGGCCGCAATCCGCACCTGGGCGCGCACGATCCGCGAGGCAGCGATGAGCTCCATCGCCTTGGTGATCTTCCTCGTGGACTGCACGCTGCGGATGCGTCGCCGCAGGATGCGCTCTTGGCCTCCGGCCATGGATCAGTCGACCTTCCCCGTATCGAAGCTCTCGCCGAATGCCTTGAGCGCCGAGTCGATGTCGGATTCATCCGGCAGCGCCTTGGTGGAACGGATGGTCTCGAGGACCTCGGGGCGGTTGGCCCTGACGTACTCGATCAGCTCGGTGGCGTAGCGCTGCACCTCGGTGACGGGTACGTCGTCGGTCCAGCCCTTAGTGCCGGCGTAGATCACGACCACCTGCTCTTCGACCGGTACCGGCTGGTTCTGCGGCTGCTTCAACAACTCGGTCAGGCGATAGCCGCGGTCGAGCTGGGCCTGCGACACCCGGTCGAGGTCGGACCCGAAGGTGGCGAACGCCTCGAGCTCGCGGAACTGGGCGAGGTCGAGCTTCAGAGTGCCCGACACGGTCTTCATCGCCTTGATCTGCGCCGCGCTGCCGACCCGGCTCACCGAGTTGCCGACGTTGATGGCGGGGCGGATACCAGAGTTGAACAGGTCCGTCTCCAAGAAGACCTGCCCGTCGGTGATGGAGATGACGTTCGTCGGGATGTAGGCCGAGATGTCCCCGGCCTTGGTCTCGATGATCGGCAATGCGGTCAGCGACCCGCCGCCCATGGCGTCGTTCAGCTTGGCGGCCCGCTCGAGGAGGCGTGAGTGCAGGTAGAACACGTCGCCCGGGTACGCCTCGCGTCCCGGCGGGCGCCGGAGCAGGAGGGCAACGGCCCGGTACGCCTCCGCCTGCTTGGACAGGTCGTCGTAGACGATGAGCGCGGCCTCGCCGTTGTCCATCCAGTGCTGGCCCATGGCGCAGCCGGCGTAGGGCGCCAGGTACTTGTACGGAGCGGGGTCGCCGGCCGAGGCCACGACCACCACCGTGTACTCGAGGGCCTGATGGTCTTCGAGGGTGGCGACGGTCTGCGCCACCGACGAGTTCTTCTGCCCGATCGCGACGTAGATGCACTTCACGCCCTGGCCGGCCTGGTTGATGATCGTGTCGACCGCCACCGTCGTCTTACCCGTCTTGCGGTCGCCGATGATCAGCTCGCGCTGGCCGCGGCCGATCGGAGTCATGGCGTCGATCGCCTTGATGCCGGTCTGCAAGGGTTCGCTCACCGGCTGGCGGCTTACGATCCCCGGGGCCTGCACCTCCATCCGTCGGGTCTCGGTCGTGTTGACGGGGCCCTTGCCGTCGATGGGCTCACCCAGGGCGTTGACGACACGGCCGAGCAGGGCGTCGCCCACCGGGATCGTCTGGATGCGCCCGGTGGCCTTGACGGTCTGCTCCTCCTCGAGGCTGTCGACCTCGCCGAGGACGACGGCACCGATGGTGTCCTCGTCCAAGCTGAGGGCCAGCCCGAGTGTGCCGTCCTCGAACTCGAGCAACTCGTTCACCGCGGCGTTCGGAAGACCCGAGACCCGGGCGATACCGTCACCGACTTCGACGATGCGCCCGATCTGCTCAGTCCCGACCGCCGGCGTGTACTCCTCGACGTTGCGCTCAAGCGCCTTGGTGATCTCACTGGCGTCGATCGTGAGCTCTGCCATCAGTTTGCTCCCTCTGTGTTATCCGTCGAACTCCGGCCTCGCCGGCGGAACCCCGACGGCTCCCAACCGGCCGGGGTCAAGTGCTCTCGCAGGGCCTCGAGCCGGCCCCGCGCCGTGGCGTCCACCTGCAGGTCGCCGATGACGATGCGCGCTCCGCTGAGCAACGACTCGTCGACCTCGACCTGCAACTCGACCGGTCCTCCGGCCAGTGTGGACAGCGACCCGGACAGCTCGTTGCGCTGCGTGTCGTCGATCGGCCCCGCCGCAGTGACGCGGGCGATCCGCCACCCCCGCGCCTTCGCCGTGATCTCCACCAGGTAGTCGAGCGAGCCCACGAAGTCTCGGGCCCGTCCGCCGGAGACGACGTAACGCACCAGCCCTAGCGTCGTCGCGGGGACTTTCCCCTCGAGCAGCTGGTTCACCACGCCCTGGCGCGCCGCGACATCGAGGTCGCGATCGGTGAGCGCGGAACGCAGCGCCGGCGTCGAGGCGACGATGCGGGAGAACCGGAAAAGGTCGTCCTCCATCGACTCGAGCTGGTCGTTGGACATGCCCTCGTGCTCGGCGGCGGCGTACCCGCCGACCCGCTGGTGCGAGGCCATGAGGCTGAGCGAGGGCTCGTCGTCCTGGCCTTCGGCCAGGTGCCGCACCCGCACGGCCAGCCAGCCCAGGGCGGAGGGGACCTCGGGCGCCAGGACCGCGCCGGACGCGTACGCCGCCAGGCGGCGCGCCTCCGCCGAGACCTTGCCCTCGAGCAGGTCCAGCATCACGGCGCGGCGCGACGGCCCGGAGACCGTCGTGTCCGTCAGCGCCGCCCGCAGCTGCGCATTCGCCATCACGAGCTGCTCGATCGCTTCCAGGTCGGCCGCGATCGCACCGAGCGCGCGCCGGCCCGGCCGTCTCGGCGACCGCGGCCGTGTAGCCCTGAAGGGCTGGGTTCACTGCCGCGCCCCGCGCCCGCCGCGGCGGCGTCGGGCTCTTCGCGGAGGGCCGTCACGGCCTGGTCGATCAGGTCGCGGTGCACGTCGGCGTTCACCTCGCGCCCGATGATGCGCTCGACGACTTCCATGACGACCTCACCCATGCGGGTGGCGGCCTCTTCTACGGCCCGCTGACGGGCCAACGCGATCTCGACGTCCGCGTTGGCCACGATCCGGTCGTACTCTGCCTGCCCTTTTGCCTGCATGTCGGTGCGCACCTGCTCCGCTGTGTGGTTGGCGGTGGCGACAATCTCCCGTGCCTGCTGCCTGGCCTGCTCGAGCACCGAACGGCGCTCGTCGTCGGCCGCCTCGGCGTCGGCCCGAGCCTGGTCCGCCGACTCCAGGGAGACGCGGATCTTCTCCTGACGATCCTGCATCGCCTTGTTGAGGGGCGGAAGGATGTACTTGTAGATCAGGAAGATGAGGACGAGCGAGACGGCGAGCTCGATGAAGAACGTGCCGTTCGGCAGTAGGAAGATGCTTGCAGTTGTCATGTTGATTCCCGGTCTCCGGGTTGTCTGTCGTGGACGATGGGCTCTGCTGCGTTAGGCCGTGATGCTCTTGGCGGCGAAGACGTAGACGAAGACGACCATGAACAGAAGGTTGATGAAGTACATGGCCTCGACCAGGCCGACCGTCAGGAAGAAGTACTGCCGGGCCTTGGCCTCGATCTCGGGCTGACGAGCGATGGCCGCGATCGTCTGAGAACCGGCCAGGCCGTCACCCACCGCGGCACCGATGGCGCCACCGCCGAGGGCCAGGCCACCGCCGACGAGCGCGCCGGCGATTCGGATCGAACCTTCAACTGTTCCTGCCATTTTTTCTTTCTCCTTTGTCGAGATCTAGTGATCGCTGCTGATGGCCAAGCCCAGGTACATGATCGTGAGCAGGGCGAAGATGAACGCCTGGATCGCTCCGATGAACAGCTCGTCGAAGGGCTTCCAGACGGCGAGGCCGATCCACGACAGGTAGGGCGGGATCAGCGTCACGATCACGACAACCATCAGGACGCCCGAGAAGATGTTGCCGAACAACCGGAACGTCAGCGTGATCGGTCGGGTGATCTCCTCGATGACGTTGATCGGGGTCAACGCGCCGTAGGGCTGGGCGAAGTGCTTGAAGTAGCCGCCGATGCCCCGGTGCTTGACCGCCTGGTACTGGCAGAGGAAGAAGACGGTCAGCGCGAGGGCGAGCGGCAGGTTGACATCGCCGGTCGGTGGGGCGAGGAAGCCTGGGTCGCCGCTCGGGATGAAGGCCAGCCAGTTGCAGATGAGAATGAAGAAGAAGATCGTCACGCCCAGCCCGACGAAGGACGCACCTTCGGGCCCGATGGCGGACGAAGCGAGCTCGGAGACCTGCTCGACCAGGACCTCCCAGAAGAGCTGCAGCTTGCCCGGGACGCCCGAGGTCACCCGGCGGACCATAAAGAAGCCGAAAGCCAGCACGATCCCGGCGGCGATCAGCGTGGTCCACACCACGTCCAGGTCGATGGTGAGGCCACCGACGTGCACCACCCCGTGGTGCTGGCCGATGGTGATGTTGCCGGTGGCGAGGATGAAGTTCATTGGATCCCCTGTGACATCACGATGCGCCCGACGTTCGCCACGAAGAGCAGCTGGAAGATGACGAGGCCACCTACGGCGCCGATGCCGAACGCGCCGTTCAGGAACAAGAGGCCGATGCAGATCACCGTGATGATCCCGAGGCGCGTGACGCTCTTGGTGCCCATGGCGCGCCGCAGCACCTTGTTGCTGACGCTGACCTCGCCCTTACCCTCGGTCTGAAGCTTGGCGACACCCGCATCGAGGAAACGCAGGTTCAGGATCGCCATGGCCAACCCGACGATGAGCCCGAGCGCGCCCCACAGCGAGCCGAGCAAAGCCGTGATGAGGACCGCGGCAGCGCCGACGATCAGGGCGGACACGATGGTGCGGCGCAGCACCTTGGTCAGCGCGCCGCCCTGGAGGTCCGAGAGACCCTCGAGCAGGTTCACGGGGCGACCTCTACAGGTACTGGCGGATCAGCTTGATGACGCTGAAGGTGGCCGTCACCAGGCCCAACAGGAGGCCGACGAGGAACAACGCGGGCGCCGTGTGAAAGACGTCGTCCAGCCACAGCCCGAGGAAGACCCCCGCGGCAACGCAGACAGCGGCCGAGAGGCCCATGTTGAGGAAGGCGACCGCGCCGGGCAGGGGTTTCGGGTCTCCCGGCGGAGGGTCGGGCGACGGGCCTGACGGCGGAGACGTTTCTTCCGTGCTCACCCGAGGGGGCGCGCGGCACGAGGCTCACCTGGGGTTCCATGCGACTTCTTCCCCGCTATGCCGAGCGTCGCGCGCCGAGATCCATCGTCCCGATGACCGCGCGTGCGGCACCGGACGAGGCGAGGTGGACGGGGTACACAGGCGTCATCATCGCATCTGGGCCGGATTCGCGTCCAAACGATCACGAGGGAAAGCGGACCACCTCCGAGACCCGCTCCGCCTGCCCGTTGGAGCTGGGAATGCCCTGATCGGAGGGCTCGTCCTCCTCCTGGCCGTTCCCCCGCCGGAGGCCGGGATGGAAGAACGTGTAGAGGCCCACGCCGAGGGCCGCCGCGCCGATCGGGATGATGGCGTTCACCTGGTGCACGAAGAGCGGGAAGAGCAGGAAGCTCGAGAGCACCGCCGTCCAGGCCCACAGGATGATGACGCTGCGCCGCGGGCCGTGGCCGAGGCGCACCAGGCGGTGGTGGATGTGCTCCTTGTCGGGCGTGTCGAACCCCTTGCCGCTGCGCCGTGCGGCGCACGAACGCGAACGCCATGTCGACGAGCGGGACGCCGAGGATGAAGAGCGGGATGAACAGGGGGGCGAAGAAGAAGTAGGTCACGCCGGAGATGGGCACGGAGGTAGGGACGCGGCCGCCGATCACCATCGTGGACGCGGCCATGAGCAGACCGAGGAAGTGCGCGCCGGCGTCGCCCATGAAGATGCGCGCCGGGTTGAAGTTGAAGGGCAGGAAGCCGAGACAGATGCCGCACGCGATGACGGCGACGAGCGGGCCGACGTTGTCGAACGGGATCAGGCCGAGCCCCATCAGACGGATGCCGTAGATGGCGAGCGTGCCGCTGCCGATCGCGACGACGCCGGCGGCCAGCCCGTCGAGCCCGTCGATCAGGTTGACCGCGTTGGTCAAGCGCGATCACCCAGATCGCCGTGATGAGCGGGATGATGCCCGGCGTGAGGAGGTAGAACCCGGCGAGCGGGATCTTGAGCTCGTACATCGTCACGCCGAAGAAGTACAGGATGCTCGCGGCGAGGACCTGGCCCGCCATCTTGGCCGGGGCGGACATGTCGCGGACGTCGTCGATGAGCCCGACGGCGAACATCGCGCCGGCGGCGAGGACGACGCCGAGCATCTCGGGCGAGTCGTGGAAGATGTCGCGCAGCTGGGGGACGCACGCCGCGGCGAGCACGGCGACCAGGAACCCGACGAACATCGAGGCGCCGCCGCCGTAGGGGATCGGCTTCTTGTGCACCGTGCGCTCGCCCGGGTGGGCGACGTAGCCGACGCGGAGCGCGATGCGCTTGGCGGGGACGGTCAGTGCGGCGGTCGCGGCGGCTGCCACCACCAGAACCAGGCCGTACCAGCCGATGTCGGGCATGCGCTATCCGAAGAGGTCTGGATAGGGCGGGAACGCGGCGCAGAGCACGGCGACCTCGGCGCGCACCGCCGCGATCTCGGCCTCGTCGCTGCGGGCCTTGAGGGTGCGCACGATGAGGTCGGCGATGATCTGCATCTCGCCGGGCCCCATGCCCGCCGTCGTCTCGGCCGCGGTGCCGAGCCGCAGCCCCGACGTCAGGAACGGCTGCGGGGGTCGTCGGGGATGGTGTTGCGGTTGCAGGTGATGCCGGCGCGGTCGAGCACCTCCTGGGCCTCCTTGCCGGTCGAGGTCGGCGTCGAAGGGCCGCAGGTCGACGAGCAGCATGTGGTTGTCGGTGCCGCCCGACACGAGGCGGAAGCCGTGGGCGGCGAGCGCGGTGGCCAGTGCGTTGGCGTTCGTCACGACGTCGGCCGCGTACTGGCGGAACTCGGGCTGCGCCGCCTCGGCGAAGGCGACGGCCTTGGCCGCGATCACGTGCTCGAGCGGGCCGCCCTGGAGCCCCGGGAACACCGCGCTGTCGATCTTCTTGGCCAGGTCCTCGCCGCAGAGGATGGCGCCGCCGCGGGGGCCGCGGAGCGTCTTGTGCGTCGTGAGGGTCACGACGTCCGCGATGCCGACCGGGCTCGGGTGGGCGCCGCCGGCGATGAGGCCGGCGGGGTGCGCGGCGTCGAACATGAAGTAGGCGCCGACCGAGTCGGCGATCTCGCGGAACGGCTGGGGGTCGATGATGCGGGAGTACGCGGTCGAGCCGGCGACGATCAGCGCCGGCTTCTCCGTCTTGGCCAGGTGCGCGACCTGGTCGAAGTCGATGACCTCGCCGGGGTTTTCGGGGTCGGAGGACTCGGGCGTGACGCCGTAGGAGACGAAGCGCCAGAACTTCGAGACGATCGAGGCGGGGGACCCGTGGGTGAGGTGCCCGCCGTGGTCGAGGCGCATGGCGAGCACCGTGGCGCCGGGCTCGAGGAGCGCCTGGTAGACGGCCAGGTTGGCGTTGGCGCCGGCGTGCGGCTGGACGTTGGCGTGCTCGGCGCCGAAGAGGTCGGTGCACCGGTCGCGGGCGAGGTCCTCGACCTCGTCGATGATGTAGTTGCCGCCGTAGTAGCGGCGCCCGGGGTAGCCCTCGGAGTACTTGTTGGTGAGGACCGAGCCGGTCGCCGCCAGGACCGCCGGCGAGGTGAAGTTCTCCGACGCGATCAGCTGCAGCGTCGTCTGCTGGCGGTTGAGCTCCTGGCCGAGCAGGTCCGTGACCTCCGGGTCCTCGTTCAACGCGTCGTCGTAGCTGCTCATGGAGTCCCTTCGGGTGCGGTGTGGTGGACGAGTTCTCTGTCTTCTCTGCCGGTGCCGAGCGCGCCGTCGAGGACGGCCAGCTTGTCGATGCGGCGCTCGTGGCGTCCCCGGTTCTCGGGGGGCTCCTCGGGCGCATCGAGGAAGGCGGCGAGCGCGTCGATCGCCACTGACACCCCGGTGGTCCGCGCCCCGAAGCAGACGACGTTGGCGTGGTTGTGCCGTCCGGCCAGGGACGCCGTGGTCACGTCGTGCACGACGGCGGCGCGGACGCCCGGGACCTTGTTCGCCGCCATGGCGATGCCGTTGCCCGTGCCGCACACGCAGAGGCCGAGGTCGGCTTCGTGTGCCGCAACCGCACGGCCGACCGCGGCGCCGTAGTCGGGGTAGTCCACCGAGGTCACGGCGTCGTGGGTGCCGAGGTCGATGACGTCGTGTCCGTGCGCGGCCAGCTCGGCCCGCAGGATCTCCTTGAGGTCGAACCCGGCGTGATCCGAGCCGACGGCAACGCGGATGGTGGTCGAGTCTACCGACGGCCTGGGGCGCCCCCAGGGCCCCCGGGGGCTGCTGCCGGCACCCGGTACGCTGCTGCGCGCCATGGCCCTGGACCCGCGCACCCCCGTCGTCGTCGGCGTCGGCCAGGTGTTGACTCCCGCGGACGCCGGGCTGGCCGCGGCCGACCGCCCGGAGCCGCTCGAGCTCATGACGGCCGCGCTGTGGGCGGCCGTCGAGGACTGCGACGGTGCCGCCCCCGGGGGTGCCGCCCCGGCCGGGCACTCGCTGCTGCACCGGGCCGACAGCCTGCGCGTCGTGGCACCCCTCGGGTGGCATGCCATCAACCCTGCGCTGGCGGTGGCGCGGGCGCTCGGGTTCGCCGAGGGTGCGGCGCCTCGTCAGCTGATGCTCTCGGCGATCGGCGGCAATTCCCCCCAGGCGCTCATGCACGACGCCTGCGGCGCCATCAGCCGGGGCGACCTCGACGTCGTCCTCGTGACCGGCGCCGAGGCCATGTACGCCCGCGCGCTGGCGCGGCGCGACCCGGCGAAGCCCTGGCTGGAGTGGGCCACCCAGCCGGACGAGACGCCGGCGCCGGAGGTGTTCGGCATCGACAAGCCGGGCGCGACGGACCTCGAGATGAGCCGCGGCGTCGTCCTGCCGGTGCACGCGTACCCGCTGTTCGAGAACGCGCTGCGGGCCGCCAACGGCTGGACGCTTGACGGAGCACGCCGGCCGCATCGGCGCGCTGTGGTCGCGTTTCAGCGAAGTGGCGGCGGCCAACCCGTCGCGTGGATCCGTACCGCGCGCACGGCGACAGAGATCGTCACTCCGTCGGCCGACAACCGGATGGTCTCGTTCCCCTACCCCAAGCTGTGCACGGCCAACATGCAGGTCGACCAGGGTGCGGGGTACATCGTGTGCTCGGTCGAGGCGGCACGGTCGGCGGGGGTGCCCGAGGAGCGCTGGGTCTTCCCGTTGGCCGGCGCGGACGCGCACGACCACTGGTTCATCTCCGAGCGCGACGAGCTGTACCGCTCCCCCGCCATCCGCCTGGCCGGCGCGGCGGCGCTGGCGCTCGCCGGCGTCGGTATCGACGACGTCGCGGCCATCGACCTCTACTCCTGCTTCCCGGTCGTCGTGCAGATGGCGGCCGCAGAGCTCGGGCTGGCGATCGACGACCCGTCGCGGCCGCTGACGCTGACCGGCGGGCTCACCTTCGGTGGGGGCCCGGGGAACAACTACACCTCGCACGGGATCGCACGGGCCGTGGGCGCGCTGCGGGAGGCGCCGGGTACGGCGGCGCTGGTGACGGGGCTGGGCTGGTACGCGACGAAGCACTCAATCGGCGTGTACGCCTCGCGGCCGCCCGCGGCGGGCGACGGGCCCTTCGCCTGGCGCGACGTGCAGCCCGAGGTCGACGCGCCTGCCACGGTGGGCGGTGGACGCGGGGGCGACCGGCCCGGTGAGGGTCGAGACGTACACCGTGACGTTCGACCGGGAGGGCGCCGTCGAGCGCGGCATCGTGGCCTGCCGCACGGCGGCGGACGCCCGGGCCTGGGGGAACATCACCGACGCCGACACGCTGGCCCAGCTGTGCGTGGAGGAGGGCGTCGGCCGCACCGGCGTGCTGTCGGCGGACGGTGCGCTGGTGCTGGACGACTGAAAAGCGCGTCGCCGCAGATCGCGCCTGCTCTTGCCGCTCGGGTTGGAGATTCCGGGGAAGCTCGAACGTAAAGGTTCGACCCTGCAACGCAAAGGTTCGAGATTCGTCGAGATCTCCCACGGCAACGCCTATACAAACCTCGAAACGCGAACGATCTCTTTTTCCGGCGCCCTCAGGCGGGCAGCGCGCTAGCCGACCTCGACGCCGAGCGTCCGCGCCGTCGGCGATACCTCGACCGCGCTGCGGTCGGGGAACGTCCCGAGCACGTGGTCGGCCACGTTCGTGGTGACGCCGAACCAGTAGTGCTCGTTGCGGAAGTGGTGGTTGCGATGGGCCCGCCAGATGGAGCGGTAGACGCGGTGCCGCGGGCGATACGACGAGTGGATCAGGAAGTGCGTCCATTCGTAGGCGAACAGCACCGCGTACGCGCCGAGGAGCGCAGAGAGGCCACGCGACAGCGGCATGGCCAAGAGGAGGACGGCGGCCAGGCCGAGGACGAGCCCGAGCAGCGCCGGCATCGGGATGAAGACCAGGCCGGCGTCCTTGGGGTCCGCGTGGTGCGCGCGGTGTTTGCGTGCCACCAGCGGGTCGATCGTCCGGCCGCCGACGGTGCGCGGCTTGAAGTGCAGCAGGAAGACGTGGATCAGCCACTCGGTGAACGGCTGGGCGGCCACGATCGCCGCCGGGACGACCAAGTCCCACCAGCTCCAGTTCCCGACGACGACGCGACCCGCCAGGGTCAGGACGAACGCGGCCGCGATCAGCTGCGGCGACCGCCAGCCGGCAAACGTGTGCGCCGCCGCGCCTAACGACGGAGCTGAGTCCTCGCCACCCACCACGAAGGAATTATGCCCTTCGCCAGGGCACAAAACCTATGGTGCAGCCATGGCCGCGGCGACGAACGACGGGGTACCGGGGGTGCGCCTCGTCGTCTCGCTCTACCGGGAGTTCGAACAGGTGGCCCGGGGCGGCGATATGAGCATGGCGCAGTACCGCACGCTGCTCTATCTCCTCGGTGGCTCGCGGCGGGCCGGCGAGCTGGCGGCGGCCAACGCCGTGACGAAGCCCACGGTCTCCGCCATGATCAACGGCCTGCGCCAGCAGGGGTGGGTGGCCGACACGGTCGACGAGACCGGGGACGGGCGGGTGACCCGCATCGAGCTGACCCCTGCGGGCCGGTCCAGGCTGGCCGATTTCGAGGCACGGCTGGCCGGGCGGATGGAGGAGCTCCTTCCGGGCGTCGACCTCGCCGGCGCCCGGAGCTTCTTCGTCGAGCTCTACGACGCCCACGCCGAGACCCGCGAGGAGCGGCTCGGCAACGTCTTCGGCCCGGCGGAGCGCAGCCGGATGAGGGACGATTGACAAGTACCCGGGATTTAGTTAGATTGATCTAACTAAATCCTGTCGAGGCAAAGGGGTGGCATGGCTGACATGGCACACGACCTGGTGATCCGGGGCGGGCACGTGGCCGACGGGCGGGGCGGGGAGCCCGTGGCCGGCGACGTCGCCGTCGACGGCACCACGATCACCGCAGTAGGGACGGTCGGCGGCCGAGGGCGCCGAGGAGATCGACGCCGCGGGCCTGCTGGTGACGCCCGGCTTCGTCGACATCCACACGCACTACGACGGCCAGGCCACGTGGGACTCGTGCCTGGCCCCCTCGAGTTGGCACGGCGTGACCACCGCCGTGATGGGCAACTGCGGCGTGGGCTTCGCACCGGTCCGGCCGGACGCACACGATCAGCTCATCTCGCTGATGGAAGGCGTCGAGGACATCCCCGGCGCGGTGCTGCACGAGGGCATCGAGTGGACGTGGGAGAGCTTCGGCGAATACCTCGACGCCGTCGAGCGCCGGCCGCACGACATCGACCTGTGCGCGCAACTCCCCCACGGCGCGCTGCGCCTCTACGTCATGGGGGACCGGGCCGCCCGCCTGGAGGATGCGACGCCGGACGACGCGGCCGCCATGCGGCGGCTGGCGGCCGAGGCGATGCGGGACGGCGCGGTGGGGTTCACGACATCGCGGACGCTCAACCACAAGACCGCGACCGGGGACCCGACGCCGTCGCTGCGGGCCCGGGTCGACGAGCTCGAGGCGATCGCCGCCGGCGTGGCCGACGCCGGGCACGGGGTGATCGAGCTGATCTCCGACTTCTTCCCCGACGCCGACGGCGAGTTCGAGCTCGTGCGCTCGATCGTCGCCACGTCGGGTCGTCCACTGTCGCTCTCGCTGGCGCAGAGCCACCGCCAGCCCGAGGCGTGGCGCGAATTGCTGACCCGGATCGAGGAGTCGGTGGCCGAGGGGCTGCCGATCCGGGCGCAGGTGGCGCCGCGTCCGGTCGGGGTGCTCATCGGGCTGCAGTCGTCGTACCACCCGTTCCTCATGCTCCCGGCGTGGCGCGACGTCGCCGGGTTGCCGGTGGCCGAGCAGGCTCGGGCGTTGCGCGACCCGTCGTTCCGCGACCGCCTGTTGGCGGAGATGCCGGTGAACGACGGAGCGGGCGGGCGGCGGCGCCTCATGGACTACGCGAACCTCTACGTGCTGGGTGCGGTGCCCGACTACGAGCCCGCCGCCGACGCGAGCGTGGCGCGCATGGCGGCGGCGCGTGACGTCGACCCGGCGGCCTTGATGCTCGACCTGCTGGCCGAGAACGACGGTCGGAACTTCTTGTACTCGCCCTTCTCCAACTACGCCGACGGGAACCTCGACGCCTGCGGGGCGATGCTCGCCCACCCCGACACGCTGTTCGGCCTGGGCGACGGGGGGGCGCACGTCGGCCTCATCGCCGACGCCAGCTTCCCGACGTACTTCCTTTCGCACTGGGCGCGCGACCGGGCGCATGGGCGGATGCCGGTGGGCCGGGTGATCGAGCGGCTGACCATGAACAATGCCCGGGCGGTGGGGCTGACCGACCGCGGCGTCGTGGCCGAGGGGATGAAGGCCGACCTGAACGTCATCGACTTCGACCACGTCAGCTGCGAAGCGCCGGTCATGGCCTACGACCTGCCCGCCGGCGGCAAGCGGTTGCTGCAGGGGGCCCGCGGGTACCGCGCCACGGTGGTCGACGGGCAGGTCACGTATCGAGACGGGGTGCACACAGGTGCGTTGCCCGGGCGCCTCGTGCGCGGCGGGCGCGGCCGGGAGGTGACGGCAGCATGACGGACACGACCGAAGCGACAGGTGCGACCAGAGAGCTGCGCGAGCTGGAGCCCGCGGCCGAGTGGCGGGCGGCCGACGTGGCCGACCCGGCCGCCTGGACCCTGCAGCTCGAGCCGGACGACCACGCCGAGCTCGACGCCGCCCTGCGCACGGCGAAGGCGAAGAGCACCGACCCGCTCGAGATCGCCCAGGAAGACTTCCCGCTCGAGGGCGGACTGGCCGCGAAGTTGGGCGGCGTCGTCGACGTCCTGCTCAACGGGCGCGGCTTCGTGAGCATCTCCGCCCTCGACGCCGAGCGCTACAGCGACGACGACCTCACGCTCCTCTACTGGGGGATCGGGCTGCACCTGGGTGAGCCGTGGGCCCAGAACAAGCACGGCCACGTGCTGGGCGACGTGACCGACCAGGGCAAGACGATCGACGACCCGACCGTGCGCGGCAACGAGCTCGGTGGCATCGCGCTCGACTACCACACCGACGGCTCCGACCTCGTGGGGCTCCTGTGCCTGCGCACGGCGCGCACCGGCGGCCTGTCCTGCGTGGCCAACGCCGTGGCGATCCACAACGAGATGGTGCGCACATGCCCCGAATTGGCCGCCGCGCTCTACGAGCCGCTGCCCTACGACGCCCGCGGCGAGCAGGCGAAGGGCACCAGCGCGTTCTATGCGATGCCCGCCTTCAGCGAGCACGCCGGACGGCTCTTCGTGCGCTTCATCCCCCAGTACATCCTCGCCTCGCAGCGCCACCCCGACGCGCCCCGCCTGAGCGAGCGGGCCCGCGCCGCCATCGCCAAGGCGTCGGAGCTGGCCAACGATCCCGACTTCAACGTCTACATGGACCTGCAGCCGGGCGAGATGCAATTCATCAACAACTACCACGTGCTCCACGGGCGCACGGCCTACGAGGACGACGTGGCCCACGGCTACAAGCGCCATCTCAAGCGGCTGTGGCTGGCCACCTACGTCCTGACCGACCGGCCGACGTACCTCGCCGCGCTCGGCCGCAGCCACTGGGAGGCCAAGCGTTCGGTGAGCACGCTGCCTGCCGTCGAGCGGGTCTCGGCTGGTTCGTAGGCCCGAGAATCCGGCCGGGCGCCCTGCACGCCCCTGTCCAACGCCCCTAGCAGCCCAAACGGAGGCCCGGTCCGGCCCCACGGCGCGGTCAATCTGGTCCTTTTTGCCTATGGAGGACGGGGGCGTTCGTCTCGATACTCGGACCTATGGAAGCTGCCCGGGGGCAACGCAGACGCCGAAGGGCAGGTTTCCCCCCAGCACTTTCTTGCGGTCACGAGCGCGGTGAC
Organism: uncultured Acidimicrobiaceae bacterium; assembly: GCA_963821105.1. Lineage (GTDB taxonomy): Bacteria > Actinomycetota > Acidimicrobiia > Acidimicrobiales > RAAP-2 > Bog-473. Next base: position 171,596 of record CAWGCO010000012.1, on the reverse strand, counting down.
ACGGGTCGAACCCGCTCGAGCGCCGTGAACGCATCGTAGCCCGGGTGGCCCGTGCGGCTCGGACGGTTGCCGCGTGACCCAGGTTGTTCGCGTCCAACGAGTGACCGCGTCCGCGGCCGGCCCGAAAGGGTCATGGCGCGCGCTGGCTGAACGCCGACCTCTCGTCCGGTGGTGCGTCGTCGGCTGGATCGTCGCATCAGTCCTCTTCGTGGTGCTGCGCCACTGCGACGGGCGGGCCAGGCACGGTCGACTCGCAGGAGTTTGTGTATTCGACCTGGGCCATCGCGCACGGCGACCTGAACTGCGCGTACTCCGTCCGTGACGATGCCGCACCAGCCGTCTGATCGCACCCGTCTACCCGCTGTTCTCCGGTGCCGTGGCGGCGGTCGCCGGCTTCGGGCACGCGTGACCTTCCCGACCCAAGCCGCCATGGGACCGCAGCTGTAACCACGCCGACATCGCCATCACGCCTGGGCGGCCCGCTCAGGGCGCTCCACACCGACCCGTGCCATTGGTCTACAGCGAGCTGGCTCTTCCTGCTGGCCGGAATGGTCGCCTGGCTGCGAAGCGTCGGACGAGGTCGGAAGCGGTGGGAGCCGGCCGTTGTCATCGCCGTCGCTGCGTTGCCGGTGGTGTGGTCGTGCGTCGGGCTGTACATGCACCCCCAGGACCTCATTGCCCTTGGGCTTCGGGCTGGCGCGATGACGTGCGCGAGGCGACAGTGGTGGGCCGGCAGCCGGCGCCTTGATCGCGTTGGCCGTGCTCACTCAGCAGTTCGCGCTGTTGATGGCGGTGCCGCTCCTCGTGCTTGCTCCGCCGGCCCGCCGAGGTCGCTACGTCGGTGCGAGCTGTCGCTACCGCCATCCTCCTCATCGGCCCGCTCTTCGTCCTCAGCGATGGCACGGTGCTGCGGGCGATCACCGTCGGCTCGGGTGACAATCGCGTCCGTAGGCGGAACCGTCATGTGGGAGCTCAGCCATCGGGGCGCCGCTGTGGTGCTCTTCTCACGTCTCCTGCCGATCGTCCTTGCCCTGTTGCTGGCCTGGTGGGTCGGTCCGCCGTCTCGGCCCGGCCGCGTCGTCGCCCGTCGGTCATGATGTCGGTCGTCGCCACCTCCCTGGGACTGCGCCTTGTGCTCGAGCAGAACATCTTCGAGTACTACTTCATGGCGCTCGCCGTCACCCTGATCCTTTTCGACGTGACCAGGGCCGCATCCGCGGCTCGGTCGTGACCTGGTTGGCGACCGTGCTGATGGCCTTCAGCCTCGACGGGTACTTCTTTGGCAGCACCCATCACCTCCACCTGCAGTTGGTGACGCCGGTGCTGGCCTGATCGTGGTTGGCATGCGGACTGGGGGCGTTCGGCCTGGCCACGGGCCGTCGATGGCCGCGTTGGAACGTCGTGCTGTGGTCGTGCCTGGTGGCCTGCGCGCTCGCCACCTGGAAAGCCCACGCGAACCCGCTGTTCCTGGCGCTGCCCAACTGGGTCATACAGACGGCGTTCGTCTCGACCGGCTGTGCTTGGCCGCGACACCGCTGCTGGAGTTCGTGCGCAGCCGGACCAGTGACGCGCCGAGTCCGGTCAGTTCCCCTTCGGACGCGACCGCCCGAACCAGCGCTTCCGCGCCCGCATCGCCATCGTGGCGTCGATGAAGTTCGACGGCAACGCGCCCTCGCGCAGAACGCGCACGGGGGTGACGGTCGCGTCCACGAGTGTCGGCGGCTCGCCGTCGCGACGGCCGCCATCGACGACCAGCGCAACGTCAGTGGCGTCGAACGCGTGGGCGACCTCGGTCGCCTCGTTGAAGGTGAGCGGGACCGTCCGCCACGGCCCGTGTTCCTTGCAGAGCCGGCGCATCGCCCGGCCGTCCGGCATGCCCACGGTCACGGCCCAGCCACCACGGTCGCCCTCCAGGGACTCGTGCAGCTCACCTTCTTCAGCCAGTGCGGGCGCGTCACCGTTCGCGCCGGCGACGGCCTCCGCCTCACCCTCGGCGTCGACGGGCTCGTCGGCGGCGGCATTCGCCCCGCCGACGAGCGCGCGCGGCAAGAAGACGTCCACCGGCCCCGGCCAGCAGCGATCGAGAAGGCCCTCGACCTCGTCCGTCCACCCGGAGGTCAGGCTCCGGACGTCGTCGACGTGACCCACGGCGTAGTGCGGGCCGTCGGGGTCGGCCGCCAACGCTTCGAGTCGGGCCTCGCCTCCGGGCGTGCCGACGCGCACGGCGAGGCAGTAGCCGCCGACCCCCGGCACGGCCACGACCGCTCCGTCGGCCAGCGCAGTGCCGATCTCGGCGTCGGATGTCCCGACGACCGGCGGGCTCGCGGCGTCGTCGGCCTCGTCGAACGCCGGCAGCGGGCCGGGGCGGTTCGAGATCCGCGGTATGCCGGCCGACTCGAAGCGATCGCCGCCACCCTCTGACTTCACCAGGTCGGCCAGGCCCGCGTCGTCCCAGCCGGGCCGGTCGCCCGACTCGGCTGCCCCGGGCGACTCGGGCGTCGCCGACGTCTCGGACGTCTTGGGCGTCTCGTGCCCCTCAGCCGGTTCGGCCGTTTCGGCTTCACCTGGGCCAGCTGCGTCTTCGTGCTCCCCCATTGCCCTCTTCTCTACTCGCTGCGCCGGGCGACCAGCGCGCGCGGCCGCCGGGCGAGGTCCAGCTCCACGCCGGTTTCGTCGTAGCCCAACGCCCGGGCCATGGCCGCAGCGGCCTCTGCCTGGTGCGGAGCGAGCTCCACGACGACGGCTCCGGGATGCCGCAACCACGTGAGCGACTGACGCAGGACGGCCTCGACGTCGGCCAGGCCGGGCGTGCCGTCGCCGGCCGTACCCGCCACCAGCGCAGCCCTGGGCTCGCGCCGTACCTCGGGGTCCAGGCCGGGCCACTCGTCCTCGCTGACGTACGGCGGGTTCGAGACGATGAGATCGACGCCGCCCCGCAACCGCTCGGGCAGCGGCTCGAGCCAGCTGCCCTTGGCCAAGATGACGCTCGGCAGCGGCAGCGGCAGCGGCAGCGGCGGCGCGCCACCCTGAGCACCGTCGCCCACCGCGTCGATATTCGTTGCAGCCACCTCCAAGGCGTCGCTGCTGGCGTCCGTCGCCCACACCTCAGCGACCAACGACGACCCGAGCTCGGTCGCCAGCGCCAGCGCGATCGCCCCCGACCCGGTGCCGGCGTCGACCACGACGAGCCCTTCGCCGTCGCTTCGCTCCCGGGCTCCGACCAGGCGCCGCGCCTCGGCCAGCTGCCACCTCGACAACTTGCTCCGTCTCGGGCCGCGGGATCAGCACCCGCGCATCGACGTTCAGGTCCAGGCCGCGGAACGCCCAGTGCCCGAAGATGTACTGCAACGGCTCCCCGGCGGCCCGAAGTGCAGCCATGGTGCGCGCCGCGGCGACCGCGCCCGCGTCCAATGGTCCGTCAACAGCAGACCCGATCCGCCCGGCCCCGGACACCTCGTCGACGATGAAGCGCGCCTCGTGGGGCGCCACCACCTCGGACAGTTCCGTCATCAGCTCACCCCGGCTCCGTTCGCGCCCAGCAGCAGCCGGCGGCGGAGCCCCAGCCACGGCGCGCTCGCCCATGACGGCACAGCCGCGGCGCGCGGCGTCACGCGCCCTCCGCCTCCTCGCCGGCCAGCTGGCGCGCCCGCTTGTCCGCCATGAGCGCGTCCGTCAGCTCGGTGAGGTCGCCCGCCAGCACCTGGTCGAGCTTGTACAGCGTGAGGTTGATCCGGTGGTCGGTGACCCGGTTCTCCTTGTAGTTGTACGTGCGGATCTTGTCGGTGCGGCTGCCGGCGCCGACCTGGCCGCGGCGCTGCGCCGACATCTCCGCCTGCTGGCGGTCCTGATCGGCCTTGAGCAGCCGCGCCCGGAGGACGACCATCGCCTTGGCCCGGTTCTGGATCTGCGATCTTCTCGTCCTGCATCGCCACGACCGTGCCGGTCGGGATGTGCGTGATGCGTACCGCCGAGTCCGTCGTGTTGACCGACTGCCCGCCCGGGCCGGAGGAGCGGTAGACGTCGATCTTGAGGTCGTTGGGGTCGATCTCGACCTCGACCTCTTTGGCCTCGGGCAACACGGTGACCGTGGCGGTGGAGGTGTGGATGCGTCCCTTGGCCTCGGTCGCCGGCACGCGCTGCACGCGGTGCGTGCCGCCCTCGTGCTCCAGGCGGAGGTAGGCGTCGGGGCCCTTGACGACGAAGACGGCCTCGTTGATGCCGTCCTTGTCCGACGCGTCCTCCGACAGCACCTCGACCTTCCACTTGTTCATCGCGGCGTACCGCAGGTACATGTCGTAGAGGTCGCGGGCGAACAGGTTGGCCTCGTCGCCGCCCACGGCGCCACGGATCTCCATGATCACGTTGCGACCCTCGTTGGGGTCCTTCGGCAGCAGCAACGTCTCCATGTGGGCGTCGAGCGCCGCCACCCGCGCCTCGGACTCCTCGACCTCCTGACGCATCGTCTCGCGGTCGTCGCCCGAGGCCTCGGTCAGCATCTCTCGGGCCGTCGCCACGTCCTCGCGGGCCGACGTCAGGTCGTGCCAGGTCTTGACGATCTCGCCGAGCTCCTTGTGGCGGCGCGACAGGTCGCGCAGCTTGTCGGAGTCCGTGAGCGTCGCCGGGTCGGCGAGATCGGCCTCGACGGCGTCGAACTCCGCTTCGAGCGCGGCCATCCGGTCATCGATCATCGTGCTTCCAGGCTAGGGAGTGGTGCGGGCGCGACGTGACCAGGCGCCGAAACGGCGGGATTTCGAGTGGCGGGGCGATCAGGTCGCCGCCGGCCTGGGTGACGCCGGCGGTCCGCCGGCGCCGCTGCCCGACCGAAGTCGGGGCTCAGCCCTCGGCGGAGGCGGACGCCTCGGAGTCGACCTCGGCGCTCGGCGGGCTTCGCCTTGGCCCGGCCCTTGCGCTCGCCGTAGCGGCGCTGGAACCTCTCGACCCGGCCACCGGAGTCGACCAGCTTCTGCTTGCCGGTGAAGAAGGGGTGGCACTCGTTGCAGAGCTCGACGTGGAGGTCGGCCTTGGTGGAGTGCGTCGTGAAGGTGTTGCCGCACGAGCACTTGACCGTCGCCTCGACGTAGGTGGGGTGGATGTCGGTCTTCATGGTGTCTCCAGACTCGTGAGTCGGACCAGTGTACGGCGTGCGCCGCCCGGTCCTCCTCCAGTAAGTAAAACGACAAGGGCGGGCCGGACATTCCCGGCCCCTGGGGCCGCTGGCTAGGCCCCCGGGCCCTTGGCGATCTCGGCCAGGAACTCGTCGTTGCTCGACGTGGTGCGGATCTTGTCCATCAGCAGCTCGAGCCCCGCGGCGTCCTTGCCGTCGGAGGCCAGGGCGTTCAGGACACGGCGCAGCTTCCAGACCTGCTGGAGCTGGCCCCGCTCGAAGAGCAGTTCCTCGTGGCGGGTGGAGCTGGCGTTGACGTCGATGGCCGGGTAGAGGCGGCGCTCCGAGAGCCGGCGGTCGAGCCGCAGCTCCATGTTGCCGGTGCCCTTGAACTCCTCGAAGATGACCTCGTCCATCTTCGAGCCGGTCTCCACCAACGCCGAGGCCAAGATCGTCAGCGACCCGCCCTCTTCGACGTTGCGCGCCGCACCGAAGAACTTCTTGGGCGGGTACAGCGCACCGGAGTCGACACCACCGGACATGATGCGGCCCGTCGCCGGCGCCGCCAGGTTGTACGCCCGGGCCAAACGAGTGATCCCGTCGAGCACGATCACGACGTCGCGGCCCAGCTCGACGAGCCGCTTGGCCCGCTCGATCGCCAGCTCGGCCACCTGCGTGTGCTCGTCGGCCGGACGGTCGAAGGTCGACGCGATGACCTCGCCCTTGACCGAGCGCCGCATGTCGGTCACTTCTTCGGGCCGCTCGTCCACGAGCAGCACCATCAGGTGCACCTCGGGGTTGTTCGCCTCGATCGAGTGGGCGATCTGCTTCATCACGGTCGTCTTGCCGGCCTTGGGCGGCGAGACGATCATGCCGCGCTGCCCCTTGCCGATCGGCGAGAGCAGGTCCACGATCCGGGCGGTCAGGTTGTCCTTGTCCCCGGGCATCTCGAGGTTGAGCCTCGAGTCGGGGAACAACGGCGTGAGGTCCTCGAACCGGGGACGGTTCTTCGCCGCTTCGGGGTCGAGGCCCGAGATCGAGTCGATGCGCAGCAGCGCCGGGTACTTCTCGTTGTTCGACGCCGGGCGGCACGCGCCCTCGACGTAGTCGCCACGGCGCAGCGCGAAGCGCCGGGCCTGGCTGATGGAGACGTACACGTCCTTGTTCGAGGCCAGGTACCCATCGCAACGCAGGAAGCCGTAGCCCTCGTCGCGCAGGTCCAGCATGCCCTTCACTTCGACCAGTTCGCCGGTGTACGGCTGATCCTGGCCACCGCCGCCCTGCAGCTCGCCGCCGCCGCCCGGGCCGCCGCGCTCGCGACCGCGGCGCCGGCGGCTGCGGCGGTTGCCGACGTCGCCGTCGCTCTGGCTGTTGCGGTTCTGATTCTGGTTCTGGTTCTGGCGGTTCCGGTTGCCCTGCCCGCCTTGGCCGCCGCCCTGGCCGCCGCCGCCCTGGCCGTTCTGGCGAGGCGCGGGTCCGGAGTCCGCCGCGAGGTCAGGCGGCTCGACGAAGATCGCCGGCCGGGAGTCGCCGGAAGGCTCAGCCGTCGTGGTCGCCACTGCGCCCTCGCTCTCGCTCGAGTCCGAGCTCGAGCCCGTGTCTCCATCGGACGCACCGTCCGAGTTGGCCGCCGCGGTCGTCGGAGTCGAGTCGCCTGCGCCGGCGGTTGCGTCAGCGGCAACCGCCGAGTCCACACCGTTGGTGGATTCGGCGGCGCCAGCCGTCGCGGAGGCCGAGCGGGAGCGGCGAGATGGCTTCGCGCTGTTTCCAGCGTCCCCCTCGCCGTCCCCGTTTGACGCCGCACCGCCGGACCCTGAGGTCACGCCGGTCGCATCGAGAATTTGGTCAATTATGTCGGCTTTCTTCGTCCGGCTGTTCGTCTTGAGCGACATGGCCTGGGCGATGGCACTGAGCTCATCGCGCTCCTTGCCTTCGAGAACCGAACGTTCGAGCTGCTGTTCCGCAGTCATCGGGCTCCTCATCTGGGAGGGTCGTCGCCGGCCCGGCGGAATCCACGCGCGGCGAGAAAGTTTCAGGTTGGAGAAGGACCTTGCGTGTGAAAGCCCTCCCCCGAGGGTCACCGCTGCTGCGTCTGGCTCTCCCGAGACCGCTTGTACCCGCGGAGAGCGCCTTGAAGCGCAGTGGGGATGACGACACTTTAGCGGGAACGGCGGGTCGTGCCAACACAGCCCCCGTTCGGGCCGCTCACGCCATCGCTGAGGGCGACCGCCGTCACCCCACTCCGACCAGGGCCGGAGCAGGGATCAGAGTGAAATCTCGGCCAGGACCGTGTCGAGATCCAGATCGATCACCGTCGGAACGGAGATCGCCTTGATGGCCAGGTCCGGGTCCTTCAGGCCGTGGCCGGTCAGGACGCAGACCACCTTCGACCCCGCCGGCACGCCCTGCTTCAGCAGGCCGGCCACCGAGGCGGACGAGGCGGCCTCGCAGAAGACGGACTCCTCTTTGGCGAGGAATTTGTACGCCTCCATGATCTCTTCGTCGGTGACGGCCGAGATCGAGCCGCCGGACTCTGACGCGGCGGCCGTGGCCGAGTACCAACTGGCCGGGTTCCCGATGCGGATCGCCGTGGCGATCGTCTCGGGGTTCTCAACCGGGTGGCCCAGGACGATCGGTGCCGCGCCGGCTGCTTGGAAACCGAGCATCCGGGGCAACCGCGTGCTGCGTCCCGCCTCCTTGTACTGAAGATAACCCCGCCAGTAGGCCGAAATATTCCCGGCGTTGCCCACGGGGATGCAGTGGACGTCCGGCGCGTCGCCCAGCACGTCGACGATCTCGAAGGCGCCCGTCTTCTGCCCTTCGATGCGGTGTGGGTTGACCGAGTTGACGACCGTGATGGGCGCGTGGTTCGGCAGGTCGCGCACGATGGTCAGCAACTGGTCGAAGTTGCCGCGCACCTGCAGCACCCGCGCGCCGTGCATGAGGGCCTGGGCCAGCTTGCCCAGTGCGATGTGGCCGTCGGGGATCAGGACGACGCACGCCAGCCCGGCCCGCGACGCGTACGCCGCCGCCGAGGCGGACGTGTTGCCCGTCGACGCGCACACCACCGCCTTGGCGCCCTCGTCCACCGCCATCGAGATCGCCATCGTCATGCCGCGGTCCTTGAAGCTGCCCGTGGGGTTGGCGCCCTCGACCTTCAGCCAGACCTCGGCGTTCACCCGCTCGGACAGACGCGGCGCCGGGACCAGCGGCGTGCCGCCCTCGAGCAGCGTCACGACGGGTGTCCGCTCGGTGACGGGCAGGAAGTCGCGGTACTCGCTGATGACGCCGCGCCAGCCCGCGCTCACGGCGCGCCGCCGTTGTCGTCGTGGTCCCCGATCACGCGCAGCACCCCGCTCACACGGTCGACCGCCTGGAGCTGGCGCAACGCGTCGATGGTGGCCAGCAGGTCACCCTCCCGCGCCACGTGGGTAAGGAAGATGAGCCGCGCCTCCTCGGCCAGGCCGACCTGCTCCATGGCCCGGATCGAGACGTGGTGATCACCGAAGATCTTGGCCACGGCGGCCAGCACGCCGGGGCGGTCCGCCACGTCCATGCTCAGGTAGAAGGCGGAGCGCAGGTCGTCCTGGGCGCGCATGCTCGTGCTCGTGCGCTTGGGCGCCGGGGCCGGCGCGCCCGCCAGCAGGTTGCGCGACGCGTCGACGAGGTCGCCCAGCATGGCGCTCGCCGTCGGTCCCCCGCCCGCGCCCCGGCCGTACAGCATGAGCTCACCGCTCACCGCTCCTTCGACGAAGACCGCGTTGAAAGCGCCGCGCACCGCGGCGAGGGGGTGCGTGCGCGGGACCATGGCCGGATGCACGCGCACCGAGATCTCGGGCCCGCCGTCGACCAACTCCGCAATGGCGAGGAGCTTGACGGAGTACCCAAGCTGCGCCGCGTACGCGATGTCGGCCGCACTGATGCCGCTGATGCCCTCGCGATAGACGTCGCTGTCGACAACGTCGGAGCCGAAGGCGAGCGACGCCAGGATCGCGGCCTTCGCCGCGGCGTCGTGCCCCTCCACGTCAGCGGTGGGGTCGCGCTCGGCCAGGCCCAACGCCTGCGCCTCGCGCAGCACGTCGTCGTAGCTGTCGCCCTTCTCCTCCATCCGGGTCAAGATGTAGTTCGTCGTCCCGTTGACGATCCCCATCACGCGGACGATCTGCTCACCGGCCAGTGACTCGCGCAGCGGGCGGATGACCGGGATGGCGCCGGCGACCGCCGCCTCGTAGAGCAGGTCCACGCCAGTCGCCGCGGCGACCTCGGCCAGCTCGGCGCCGGCCACGGCGAGCAGCGCCTTGTTCCCGGTGACCACGGGCTTGCCGTTACGCAGCGCCGTCTCGATCAGCTCGTGGGCGGGGTGCAGCCCGCCGATCAGCTCGACGACGACGTCGACGTCGTCCCGGGCGACGAGGGCCGCGGCGTCCGTCCCGATCAGCGCGGTGTCGATGGCCGGGCCGCGGGACTTCGTGGGGTCGGCCACGGCGATGCCGACGAGCTCGAGGCGGATCCCGGTGCGCTCGGCGACGTCGTCGGCCCGGGTAAGCAGGATCTCGGCCAGCGCGCTGCCCACGTTGCCGCACCCCAGCAGCGCGACGCGCACCGTCGGGGCCGGGTGCGCGTGGGCACCACCCTGCATCGGCTCGGTGTGCACGCCGATCGGCAGCTTCGCCTGGGCTGCGGTCACCTCCAAACGCTACAGGCTGTCCGCGTCCACCCTGGGCGGCGTCGTGCCTCGCCCTGGCTCGACATGTCGGGACAGGCCGCGTCAGGCGTCGAGGTGAAGGAGATCGTCGAAGGTCTCTCGCCGCACAACGACCCGCGCCGTGCGGTCCCCGACGAAGAGGACGGCTGGCCGCGGCACCTTGTTGTAATTGGACGCCATCGAGTAGCCGTAGGCGCCGGTGACCGGAGTGGCCAAGACGTCGCCCACCTCGAGGTCCTCGGGCACGAACGCGTCCGGCACGACGAGGTCGCCGCTCTCGCAGTGCTTGCCCACGACGCGGACCGGCCGCGGGCGCGGCGCCGGGGTCTCACGCGGCAAAAAGGCCTCGTATCCGCTGCCGTAGAGGACAGGACGCGGGTTGTCGCTCATGCCGCCGTCGACGCTGACGTACGTCCGGATGCCCGGCAGATGCTTGACCGTCCCGACGGTGTAGAGCGTGATCCCGGCGGTCGCGACGATGGACCGGCCCGGTTCGGCGGAGATACGGGTCGCTGGGTCGACGCCGGCCTTTACACAGGCAGCCCGCGTGACCTCGGCCCACTCGAGCTGGGTCGGGGCGCGCTCGCCGTTCAGATACGGCACGCCGAGCCCACCGCCCACGACGAGCTCGGGGAGCTCGAGGGGGGCGAAGAACGCGCCGAGCACCTCCGCGGCCTGCTCGAACGAAGACGCCTCGAACACCTGGCTTCCGATGTGCGCGTGCACGCCGACGAGTTCGACACCTGGCAACAGTTCGAGCGCGGCAACGGCCTCCGACGCCGCCCCCGACGAGACGGAGAACCCAAACTTCGAGTCCTCCTGTCCCGTTCGAACGAACTCGTGGGTGTGCGCTTCGACGCCGGGCGTGACGCGCACGAGCACGCGTGGTCGGCCCGCCGCCGGCGGCAGCGATTCGACCAGCCCGCCCAGCCGGACGACCTCATCGAAGGAATCGACGACGATGCGGCCGACCCCGTGCTCGAGCGCCGTGGCGAGCTCCTCGGTGGACTTGTTGTTGCCGTGCAGGATGAGACGCTCGGCGGGGATCCCGGCGGAGAGCGCAACGAAGAGCTCGCCGCCTGATGCGACGTCGAGATGCAAACCCTCCTCGTAGGCGAGCCGGGCCATGGCCCGGCACAAGAAGGCCTTCGTGGCGTAGGCGACGCCGTCGCCCCAAGCACTGACTGCCTCTCGGCAGGCGTGACGAAGATGCTCCTCGTCGTAGACGAAGAGGGGCGTGCCGAACTCCTCGGCCAGCTCGAGAAGGTCGATGCCGCCCACGTAGAGGTGGCCCTTCTCGTCGACCTCGGCCGTGCGGGGAAGAAGTCGGCGCTCCAAAGGTGCCGTCGCGAGGTCGTGGTCCACCGGCATGGATGTGCAGGATACGGCAGCCTTCATGTCCATCACGCCTGCTAGGGCCGGGTCAGGAACGTACGACTACGATCGGTCCCTCGCACGCGCCGCAATGCGCATCGAGCGAGCAGCACCCGCCCCCGTAGCTCAGCGGATAGAGCACCGGCCTCCGGAGCCGGTGGCGCAGGTTCGAGTCCTGCCGGGGGCGCTTTCAACTGGCGGCCGACGGCGACCCGGAAGCATCCGGGGGCGGCGGCGAACCTCACCTCGGACCCTGAGCCCGTCCGCACCCCGGCGGCCTGCCTCCTCGGTCCCTGGTCCGCCCGATCACCCCGGCGTTGTCCAGCCGACCGCCGGTTGCATTGACGCCCGCATCCTCGGGTATCAACATTGCTCAGAGAGTTGGGTCGATCGTCACCGGGGTTCCGAACATGGACACCGTGCACATGCAATCTCCGGGCCTGTCGGAGCACACGCATGCAGCTAAGACGCGCCTCCACCCCCCACCAGTTGTTCGACCTGACCGCGCCGCCGGAGGCAGTTCGTTCGTCGGGCGTACCGACCGCTCGCTGGTCGGCAGGGAACGGTGGCTCGCGTTCTGCCAGCTCGTGAGCTTCGCGGGATTGTCGGCCTTCGTTCTGGCGGTCTTCGCACTTCATGGAATCCGTGCCAGCTTGGATCCCGCCGAGCACACCATCAGCGAATACTCACTGGGCAGTTACGGCTGGCTCATGCGGGCGGCGTTCCTGGCCCTCGGTGTGGGCACCCTGACCACGGCGGCAAGCCTTCGGCTCAGCGGAGGACCGTCTCGGCGTCGCCTTGTCGGGTTGTGCATGCTCGCCGGCGTGGCCGTCGGCTTGTTTCTCGATACCGGGTTCAACACCGATCGACTTGGAGTTCCAGAGACGTTTGATGGAGCGATTCACGGAGTCGGAACCTTGGTGCTCGCCCTGGCGCTGCCCGCAGCTGCGTTCGCCTTCGGCTCCGAGTGCGTCCGCAATTGCATCTCGACGCCGAAAGGGACGTGGCTCCTGATCCTGGGTACAGCACAACTCGGCGCCGTCGTTCTCTTCGAGATCAGCCCGACGATGGTGCGGGGCTGGACGGAGCGATTGGTCGCCGTGTGCGCGGTGCTCACCTTGGCGTTGTTGCAGAACCTCTCTCGCGCGAGCGCACCCTCGCCACTACCCGAGACTGCACCTCAAAACGCCCGAAGCGACTCGCTCCTGGGTCTCTCGACCCTCTCCGCAAGCGATTGATCCGCTGAGCCCGCTCTGACGGTTCCGGCCGGGGCCATTTGTCGCCGGTGACTGGAGCCGAGGAACCGCGCGGCCCATATCCACGGTACGATGAGTGCCTCGTCCCCTTGGGAGAGTCGCCTCGCTTGGGCAGGACGGCCATCTTGGCCGACGTCGCCCCGTGCAGGCTCGACGCCTCGACCGAGCCTCTTTGAGGAGCTTGCACGTGCGCGTCCCGAATCTGCCCATCGATGGCCTGGAAGGTCGCGTTCGTTCTTTGGGGATTCTCAGCTCCTTCCCCCCGACCGCGTGCGGTCTGGCTACGTTCACCGCTGCGCTGGCCACCGGTTTGGCGGCGAACCACGCCGAGGTGGGCGTCGTGCGGGTCTTGGACGACGCATGCGAATCGAGCCCGCAAAACGATCGCGTCGTGGACGTTCTGGTCAATGGGTCGCAACGCTCGCTCCTTGCGAGCTCAGACTCGCTGAACCAGTTCGACGCAGCGTTGATACAGCACGAATACGGGCTGTACGGAGGCGCCGACGGAGAAGAGGTCCTCGAGATCCTCGGTGGTCTCGACGTCCCCTCCATCGTGATCGCCCACACAATCCTCACCGACCCGACGCCACATCAGCGGAGCGTGCTGAACGAGGTGGTCGCCCTGGCCGACCGAGTGGTCGTCATGACGGAGGCGGCTCGGGTTCGATTGTGTGACGGCTTCGATGTGGATGCGTGCAAGGTGACGACCATCGCCCACGGTGCCGCGATCCCTGCTCGGCGTGTGGTCCCGGACCGCTCTGGTCGACCCGTCATCTTGACCTGGGGACTGATCGGCCCGGGCAAGGGAATCGAGCGTGCCATTGAGGCCATGCGAACGTTGCACGATCTCCCGATGCGGCCGCGTTACTTGGTGGCCGGCCGAACCCACCCAAAAGTTCTCGCTGCCCACGGAGAGTCGTACCGCCGCGCCCGCATTGAGCAAGCAGCGCGATACGGGATCTCCTCGTCGGTCGAGTTCGATGACGACTACCGGGATGTGGCGTCGCTCACCGGATTGATCCAATCCAGCAAAGTGGTCGTTCTGCCGTATGACTCCAAGGACCAGGTGACGTCCGGCGTCCTCGTTGACGCCATTGCCGCCGGGAGACCGGTCGTTGCCACGGCGTTTCCGCACGCCCTTGAGCTGTTGTCCAGCGGTGCCGGGCTCGTGGTCGACCACGACGACCCCGATGCGATGGCCTTCGCACTAAAGAGGGTCCTCACCCGGCCCGAGTTGGCCGCCAGCATGGCCGCGGAAGCGTCGCGCCTGGCGCCAAGCCTTGGGTGGTCGGTGATCGCGGGCGAGTACCTGGACGAGGCCAACCGCCTGCTCGACGAACGTCTGACGTTGGTGTGACCTCGGCTCCAAGACCTCCCGAGCCGAACTTCAGCCACCTCGTTGCCATGACGGACGATCGAGGCACGTTCGAGCACGCCCTGTTTCGCGAGCCAAGACCGGGGCACGGCTATTGCACCGACGACATGGCTCGCGTGCTTGTCGTCGCCACGCGGGAACCTTATGGCTCGCCGGAATTGCGCCACTTGGCCGTGCTCAGTCTGCGGTTTCTTCTCGAAGCGTTGGAGCCACAAGGCAAGTGTCGAAACCGGATGAACCGACGTGGCACCTGGGACGATCGTCCGGCTCTCGACGACTGCTGGGGTAGATGCATCCTGGGGCTCGGCACCGCGGTAGCGCATAGTGACGACGACGCAATACGACATCGAGCCGCTCGTGGGCTCGAGCAAGCCACGAGACCGCGCTCACCCTGGCCGAGGGCAATGGCATTCGCGGCGATCGGCGCAGCCGAATGGCTCAGCGTCCATCCGGACATCGAGTCGGCGCGCACCCTCCTTGACGACGCCGCCGACTCGATGACGAAGGTCAACAGGAATGCTGGATGGCCGTGGCCCGAGGGGCGCCTCAGCTATGCCAATGCCACGCTCCCCGAGGCGATGATCGCAGCCGGGTCAGCCCTTCATCGTCCGGTCCTTGTGCAGCGAGGATTGGATCTCTTGGAATGGCTGCTCGAGCGCGAGAGTCAACGGGGCCATCTCTCGGTCACCCCCGTCGGCGGCAGCGGTCCCGGCGACCACGGTCCAAGATTCGATCAGCAGCCGATTGAGGTGGCCGCCATGGCCGATGCGTGTGCGCGCGCCATGACCGTTGACGACAACCGGCTGTGGAAGGACGGCGTGACGGCGTCTGCGAATTGGTTTCAAGGCCACAATGACGGATCGGTCGTCATGTGGGACCCCGAAACTGGCGGAGCCTTTGACGGTCTGGAGATCGACGGAGCCAATCTGAATCAGGGCACGGAGTCCACGCTCGCCCTGCTCTCGACCCTGCAGCATGCACGGTCGTTGGTGAGCGTCTCGCGATGACGTTGCAGGATTCAATGATCGCCCGTCGCAGCGCGGTGCACATTGCGGCCGACAGGTCACGCGTGGTGACACGCCTGTTCGTCCCAGGACACGAGGGGTTTGACCTGCAGGAATCGCGATCCTCCACGGTCTTGGAACGCGTCCTGGCGTTGTCGGATGACGAGGTTCAGCGGAGCCTTGACGATGTCATGGAGCGGTTTGAGAGCCGACACCATTGCTTGAATGAGACGTTCCTCCGGCACGCCGACGAGCTCTCGGATCGCCTTGACCCCACATGCGACCTGTCCCCGACCCGACGCTTGCTGCTTGGCGCGACCTTCACCAGCGAATACGCCATTGAAGGCGCCGCTCTCTGCAATCCGAGCATCGTCATGCACCCAGACCAGGCTGGTATCAACAACGGCAACCCGCGCTTCGTGATGAGTGTCCGGGGGATCGGTGAAGGTCACTATTCCTCGATCGGATTTCGGACGGGGACGATTGCCGGATCGGGTGAGCTTGATTTCGACCCCGCTCCACACTTCGCCACGGAGGGGCGCTACGAGACGTCGATGCTCGAGGGCGAGGTGTTCAGGGGAGAACTGCGTCGACTTCGTGGAGGGGGCGACGACGCGGAGTACGTGCTCGGTCGCCTCGGAAGGACGTTCACCGGAGCAGAGCTGGAGGGCAGGCTCAGGCTCCTGGAGAAGCATGTGGCGACCCGGAAACAGGCGAGGAGAATCATCGGGCTCATGCGCCGGATCGCCGAGAGGACCTACGACGTCCGATTCGAGAACGACACGCCACTGAGTGAGCGAGTGCTGCTCCCTGCCATGAGTGCTGAGTCCCATGGCATGGAAGACGCTCGTTTCGTCCGCTTCACTGAGGACGACGCCAGCGTGACCTTCTATGCGTCCTATACGGCCTACAACGGGACGGACATCGGCCAGCAGCTCCTCGAAACCAAGGATTTCTTGAACTTCACCTCAACGCCGATCGTCGGTGCGGCCGCGGCCAACAAAGGTCTTGCCATCTTCCCTCGCCGCATCGGTGGTCGTTTCGCCGCGCTGTCTCGAAGCGATCGAGAATCGAACACCATCACGTACTCCGACAATCCACGTCGCTGGGACGTTGGGCAACCCTGTCAGCAGCCGACGAGGCCGTGGGAGGTCATTCAACTCGGCAATTGCGGGCCACCAATGGAGACGGAAGCGGGCTGGCTGGTACTGACCCATGGCGTCGGCCCCATGCGCACCTACAGCATCGGTGCCATATTGCTCGACCTCGAAGAACCTACGCGGATCATTGGCGCACTACGCGATCCCCTCCTGAGCCCGGCTCACGACGAGCAGGACGGGTACGTGCCCAACATCGTCTATTCCTGCGGGGCTCTCTTGCACGCGGGCACCTTGGTCATACCGTATGGAATCGGCGACTCGGCGATCGGCGTCGCCACCGTGCCTCTGGACCAGCTGCTCGCCTCCCTGATCGCCAACCCCATCTGACTCATACACACCCGGAATGACTGGAGAAGCCCATGCCTGACAGATCGCCTCAGAAACCATCGGGGAAGAAGCCTGGGAGGTCCCTCAAGGAGAAGCGGCAATCGAAGAAGGAGAAGCGTGATGAGCGGGACAGGAAGTCGGATCGCCTGATCCCGGGGCGCTGACAATCGGTGCGCGTTGCGGTACTCGCGCCGATTGCGTGGCGCACCCCACCACGCCACTACGGACCGTGGGAGCTCTTTGCCTCGCTGCTGACAGAGGGACTCGTGGAGCGAGGGCACGATGTCACTCTCTTCGCCACGGGAGACTCCGAAACGTCTGCTCGTCTGTGCAGTGAGGTCCCCCGCGGTTGGTCGGAGGACCCGAGTATCGACCCCAAGGTCGCTGAGTGCCTGCATATATCGCAAGCCTTTGAACGGGCGTCTGAATTCGACGTCATCCACAACGGCTTTGACTTCCTCCCGCTCACCTATTCCGCGCTGGTCTCGACGCCCGTGGTCACCACGATCCACGGCTTCTCTTCGTCACAGATCGTGCCGGTGTACGCGAAGTACAACCGGAGCACCTTCTATGTCGCCATCAGCGACGCCGACCGGCACCCCGCTCTCGACTACGCGGCAACGATCCATCACGGGATTGCCACGGCCGATTTCGCCTTCAGCCCCACGGCCGGCTCCTACCTAGCCTTCTTCGGGCGTATCCATCCGGATAAGGGAGTGGTCGCAGCGATCGATGTCGCAGAGAAGACGGGGATCCCGCTCCGGATAGCCGGAATCATCCAGGATGAGCAGTACTTCAGCCGGGAGGTCAAGCCTCGGCTGGATGGCGACCGCGTGCGATTTGTCGGGCCCGTCAGGGCGGAGGACCGCTCTTCCTTTCTCGGGGGCGCCATGGCGCTCCTTCATTTGATTGACTTCGACGAGCCGTTCGGCCTCTCTGTCGTGGAAGCCATGACTTGTGGCACGCCCGTGATTGCCTTCGACCGGGGCGCCATGTCGGAAATCATCATCGACGGCATGACGGGCTCTCTTGTGCCGGACGTCGCTTCGGCGGCTGCGGCCGTCGAGCGGCTCGGCCAGCTCGACCGACAGACCATTCGAGATGTGGCGCTGCAAAGGTTCAGCAAGGAGCGCATGGTCGACGAGTACGTCGCCGTGTACCGACATGCACTTGGCGAAGGTCACCGTCGAGCCCGGTAGCAGCACACCCGCCCCGCCAAACCCCGCCAAGAAAAGCGTACCGCGGAGAGGGGGGCTTCCCGCAAGGACCTCCGATGTGCTGACAATGCTCCGCTGTGCATACAGGAGACGGAGCAGATGGCGAGATGCGAAATGACCACGAGTTCGGCGCGCCCAGCGTGAGGCGAGCCGTCGAAGCAGCAACCGGAGCGCCGCGATGAACGAGCCGGCGGTGGTCATCGCGGGCGCAGGTCCGACCGGCATGATGCTGGCGGCCGAGCTGACGCTGGCGGGGGTCGACCTGGTCGTGGTCGAACCGCGCGCCGACCACGAGATCGAGAGCTCACGGGCCGGCGGACTGCACGCGCGCACCATCGAGGTGCTCGATCAGCGCGGCGTCGTCGATCGCTTCCTCGCCGAGGGCCAGGCGATGCAGGTCCAGTCGTACGCCGGGATTTCGCTGGACATCAGCGACTTCCCCTCCCGGCACAACTACGGACTGGCGCTGTGGCAGAGCGATTTCGAGCGCATCCTGGCCGGCTGGGTCGAAGAGCTTGGCGTGACGATCCTGCGCGAGCGTGCCGTGACGGGGTTCGAGCAGGTCGACGGCGGCGTCGACGTCACCCTCTCCGACGGCACTGCGCTGCACTCGCAGTACCTCGTCGGGTGCGACGGCGGGCGCAGCCTGATCCGCAAGGTGGCCGGTATCGAGTTCCCCGGCTTAGACCCGACGACCAGCTGGATGATCGCCGAGGTCGAGATGCCGGAGGACACGCCGCCCGGTATCCGCCTCGCACGCGGTGGCGTGCAGGCGCTCCACCGCATGGAGGACGGGCGGACGGTGCGCGCGGTCCTCACCGATCCGGAGGTCGTGGACAACCCTGAGCCCACGCTGCACGACTTCAGCGCATCGCTGATCGCGGTCTACGGGACGGACTTCGGCGCCCACAGCCCGAAGTGGATCTCGCGGTTCACGGACTTGACGCGGCAGGCGGCGTCCTACCGGAGCGGACGCGTGCTGCTCGCCGGTGACGCCGCCCACGTGCACCCGCCGCAGGGCGGACAGGGCCTCAACACCAGCGTGCAGGACGCCGTGAACCTCGGATGGAAGCTGGCGCAGGTGGTGCACGGGACGTCGCCCGACGCTCTCCTCGACACGTATCACGCCGAGCGGCACCCCGTCGCCGCCCGGGTGTTGCGCAACACGATGGCGCAGGTTGCGGTGAGCCGGACCGACGAGCGGACCGCGGCGTTGCGCGACAGCGTGGCCGAGCTGTTGGCCCTGGACGAGCCGCGCCAGCTGATCGGCGGCATGCTCAGCGGCCTGGACATCCACTACGACCTCGGGCCGGGGCACCCGCTGCTCGGGCGCCGCATGCCCGATCTCGACCTGGTCGCCCCGGACGGCCCCCTGCGGGTCTTCAGCCTGCTGCACGGCGCCCAGCCCGTGCTGTTGCATCTCGCCGGACCGGACGACTTCGACGTGAATCCGTGGGCGGCTCGGGTGCAGCTCGTCCACGCCACCTACTCCGGTTTGTGGGAGCTTCCCGTCCTCGGCGACGTCGCGGCGCCCCCCGCCGTCTTGGTCCGGCCGGACGGGTACGTCGCTTGGGTCGGCGATCTCAGCGACCCCGGGCTCCCCGATGCGCTGACTATCTGGTTCGGACCGCCCGACCCGACGTAACGCTTGCCAACCACGGGTTGCCACGGGATCATGTGATCGACATGCCATTCCGTTAGGTCTGACTCGACCCTGATCCGCAAGCGTGGGCGGCATCCACCCCCTGGTGCTGCGCGCCCCGCCGCTTCGCGACGTCTCAACCCGCCCGTGGGCCTCCTCGCCCGCTCGGTCCCCATCCGGTCCGAGCGAGAGGAGCAGCCCACCGTGGCGTCCCCCAACCCGCGCGCCCTTTGTCGCGCTCATCACCCTGTTGCAGAGCAGGTTCCCTTCCATCACCGATCCGTCCCGAGCGATCGCCTGCGGTCTCGTCCTGGTCGACGGCGCACCGGTCACGAATCCCAAGTCCCGCGTGCGCCGGACCGCCTCCGTGCGCGTGCTCACGCCCAAGCCCCTCCGTGGCACCCTGAAATTGCGCGGCTGCGCTGGCCGAGCTCGACGTCCGACCACGCGGCATGGTGGCGCTGGACCTTGGGGCGGCGGCCGGAGGCTTCACGCAGGCGTTGCTCGAGGCCGGAGCCGCCCGCGTCTACGCCGTCGACGTCGGCTCCGGCCAGCTCCGAGGCTGGCTGCGCGCCGACCCTCGGGTGGTGAACCTCGAGCGCACGAACCTGGCCGACGTCGGCCCCCGCCTGGTGCCCGAACCGGTCGACCTGGTGACGCTCGACCTGTCGTATCTGGCGCTGGCCGACGCTCTTCCCCAACTCGACCCGGCCGTGCTCGCGCCGGAGGCCGCCCTTGTCGCCCTGGTGAAGCCGACCTACGAGTTGCACGCCGCCAAGCTGGCCGACGACCCGGGGCAGGTGGCCGAGGCGGTCCTCGCCGTGTGCGAGCGGATGGCGCGGGACGGGTGGGCCGTCCTGGCCACGGTCCCGTCCCCGATCACCGGGTCCAGAGGGGCGGTCGAGGTTTTCGTCCACGCCATGGCGGTGCCGCCTGCGCCTGATTGATCGGGGCCGGGCGGGGTACGGGATGGGTGGAGCAACCGGCAACCGGCAACCGGCAACCGGCAACCGGCCTCCACGGCGCCAGGCGTAGCAGCGAAAGGAACCTCAAATGTCGATGTCGAGCATCCCTACCCGGGTGGCGAGCCCGCTCATTGCCTCGATCTTCATTCGCGCCGGCCTCGACGCCGCCCTGGACCCCGAGGGCAAGGTGAAGAAGGCCGAGAAGGTGACCCAGCCGCTCGCCCAACGCGTGAGCGTCCTGCCTGAGGACACCGAGACCCTCGTCCGGCTCAACGGCGTGACCCAGGTGGTCGCCGGTGCGATGTTGTCGCTCGGCCTCTGGCGTCGGCTCGCCGCGACGGTGCTCATCGGTTCGTTGATCCCGACCACGCTGGCCGGGCACCGCTTTTGGGAGGAGGTCGACGAGGACGCGCGCAACGCGCAGATGCTGCAGCTGCTCAAGAACCTCGGCCTCCTCGGTGGGCTCGTGCTCGTGGCGACCGCCGACGCGACGCGACGCGGCGCCCGGGCCTCGCAGGGTGAGCGCACGCGGCGGCTGCCGTTCCGACGCGGCCGGTGAGGTTGCGCCCTGGACGGCGCGTCTCGGTTGTCGATCCCACCCGTGAGCTGGTGCGCCGGCCGCGCTTCCGTCGTGCGCTCGCCACGGGTTTCGGCGCGATCCTCGCGCTGGTCGTCGGCACCTCGGTCGTGCCCCGCCACGCGCACACGGTTTCCGGACGGGCCCTCCTGGACATCCCGGCCGTGGTCTTTCTCGTGTTGGCGGTCGCGTGCGCTCGATCGACCGCGTCGGAGCTCGACGACCTGGCCCAGTGGCGGGGCGGCCAGACGGCCGGTGCGGCGATGCGCATGCTCGTCACCGGCTTCGGCTATCTGGTAGCGCTCGTCGGGACGCTCTCCATGCTGTCCGTGCCGATCGGTCACCTGCTCCTGGGCGGCGCCATCGCCGGTGTCGTGCTCGGCATCGCCGCCCAACAGAGCCTGGGCAACGTGTTCGCCGGGCTCGTCCTGCTCGTCGCCCGGCCCTTCGGGGTCGGGAACTACATCCGGGTGCGCTCGGGGGCCCTGGGCGGGGAGTTCTACGGCACGGTGACGTCCATGAGCCTGACGTACGTCTCCGTCCTCACCGAGCAGGGGATGCTCAAGGTGCCGAACTCCTCGCTGCTCGCCGCCGCCGTCGGGCCGTGGCCGCGCCCCGAACGCGGCGAGAACACCGACCGGCTCGTGATGGTCGGCGGCAGCCGTGTCAACGACGAGCCCTCAAAGGTGGCGCAAAGGTCGTAGTCCACCGCGCGGCGGGCCGCCTCAGATGTCGTACGTCTCGCCCCGCGGTCGATGGATGGTGAAGAAGGCGACCACCGCGCCGGCCAGGATCAGCACGCCGGAGACCAACAGTGCCTCGTGCAGCCCCGACCCGAACGCGTCGTAGGCGGCGTTGATGACCTTCCTCGATATCTCGGCGACCGTCGCGTTCTTGGAGTGCTCGGCGCTGCTCGCGGCCCCGCCCTGCGTCCCGCCGGTCTGGATGGCGTGCTCGACCAGGGCCGAGAAGCTGGGTGGGATCCCAATCGCCTTGAGGCGGGCTGCCAGGTCACCGGTCAGCTTGGCGTTCACGATGGCACCGAGGATGGCGACGCCGAACACGGCGCCCATCTCGCGACTGGTGTTCGTCGCCGACGCGGCCATCCCCGAACGTTCCGGCTTGACCACGGTGAGCGGGACGGACGTCACCGGCACGAGGAGCATGCCGATGCCGATCCCGGCAATCGGCAGCACCCACCCCAGGGTCGAGAAGCCGACGGTCGGGTCGAGCACCTTGCTGGCGATCAGGATGCCGCCGCCAGCGAGGAGGCACCCGATCGTCATCGGCCAGCGGGCACCGATCCGCGCCACGAGCGGGCCCGTGAGCGCGGACACGATGATCAGGCCGGCCGCCATGGGAAGGAAGTCGATCGCGGTCTGATAGGCGGAGGCGCCGGCGACCACCTGCAGGTAGAGCGCGGTGAAGAAGAAGATGGAGAAGGTCCCGAAGTACGCCGCGAACGCGACGAAGTTCGATCCGGTGAACGGAGGACGACGGAACAACGACAGGTCCAGCATCGGGCTCTTCACCCGGTGCTCCGTGATGACGAACGCCAGCCCCGCCACGCCGCACAAGACGAACAGCGCCACGATCCAATTGGTGGTGTACCCCGCGTCCTCGCCCTGGATGACCGCGAAGGACAGGCAGGACAAGAACGCGGCCCCGAAGAAGAATCCCAGATAGTCGATGCTCCGGCCCTGGCGGTCCGAGCTCTCGGGCACCGCGACCGCCGCCATGACGAAGGCGATCACGCCGAAGCCGAGGTTGAACCAGAAGATCGCCCGCCAGCTGGAGAAGCCCACCAGCGCACCGCCGATGACCGGCCCGAGGGCCAGCGCGAGCCCCGAGACGGCCGCCCAGACGCCGAGCGCATCGGCCCGGGTCTTCCGGTCCGGATACACGTGGCGGATGATCGACAGCGTCCCCGGCTCGCTGGCGGCGGCGCCGATGCCCATGACGACGCGCCCGACGATCAGCCAGTCGACGTTGACTGCGGTCGCCGCCACGACCGACCCGGCACAGAACAGTGCGACGCCGGCCAGCATGATGCGCTTGCGCCCGAGGATGTCGCCGAGCATCCCGGCCGCCAGCATGAAGCTGGCGAAGGTCAGGGCGTACCCATTGACCACCCACTGCAACGACGAGACGCCCGCGTGCAGGTCGCTCTGCACGTTGGCCAGCCCCACGCTGACGATCGTGTTGTCCAAGAAGGTGAGGAACAGGACGGCGCACAAGGTGGCCAGTGCGATGGCCTGAGCCGCCGAGCCCAGACCGCCCTGCTTGACGGCGAAGCCGGGGGGCAACCCGGCGGTCCCGCCTGCTCCCGATCCGGGGGTCGACAGGACCAGCCCGTCGCCCCCGCCCGTCGCCGGGCTCACCTCACTCCGCCGTGGTCGGTCCGCATTGGCATAGGAGTTTTGCCTACCCAGCGAGCGGGTACGGGAACCGTCACAGGGTGTCGCCCACGCGCGGTCGGGGATGGGTCTTCCGCCGGCCTCGCTGGGCGCACCCCTCAGACGATTGGCGGACCGGCGTGGAGGCGAAGATGCCCGAAGGGGTGCGGCCGCGGGTGCCTGCGGGTGACCCGGGAAGAGGGCTCGCGCCCTACGAGGAGCGGCTGGACTGCCCGTACTACGTGATCACGGTGCGGGCGCCCGACGAGGAGATGAGCGGCTGCCTCGCCACGTTCGTGACCCAGTGCAGCATCGACCCGCCGAACTTCATCGCCTGCGTCTCCCGCGTGAACCACACCTGGGGCGTGGCCGTCCGCTCCACCGCCATGGGCCTCCACCTCCTCGGCCGCGACCAGCAGGGCGTCGCCCGGCTCTTCGGCGAGGAGACGGGCGACGTGGTCGACAAGTTCGCCGACGTGGACTGGCGGCTCGGAACGACAGGTGCTCCGCTCCTGGCCGACGTGGCGGTGGCCGTCGAGGGCACCATCCTCGGCCACTTCTCGGTCGGTGACCACGAGGCGTTCCTCGTGCGAGCGACGCGCGCCGCGGCCGGGCCAGAGCAGGGGCTCCTCACCGTTCGGTCTGGGCCACCCATTCATCCCGGGCACCCGGCCTAGAGCGGCGCCGCCCCGCAGGCCGGGTCAGCCGAAGTGCCAGCGCATGGCCCCGGACGCACCGAGCCCGACCGCCGACTCCGGCGCCATCGTCCAGAGGTCCCACGGCGGCGGTCCCGCGGTGGGTGCGCTGTAGTCGGCTTCGAGTTGGATGCCACGCGCCCGCGCCGGCCATCCGGTGGCGGCGTACAGGTCGGCGATGCGCTGCACCGTCGTCGCGTCGGTGACCAACTCCGCCTCACCCGTGAAGGTGACGTCGAGCTCGGGCAGCTGCGCCGCGATCACGCAACGTCGGTCACCGTCGAGGTTCTTGCTCTTGCGGGTCCGGGCCCCGCTCTTGAAGTACAACCTCCCGTCGGCCCAGCGGGCCCCCACCCCGTTGAGGTGGGGACGGCCGTCGGGATCGACGGTGGCCAGCCAGTAGTGCTCCGCCCGGCCGGCCTCGAGCTGCTCGAGCACGGCGCTCCACGCGAGGTCCGCCGAGCCGTACAGGTCGATGTTCTCCTGCGCGGTGACGGCCGTCATGCCAGCTGCTCCGACGCCAACAGCTCGTCGAGCCGGGAGTGCGAGTCGAGGATCCCGCCTTCCATGCCGTTGGCGACGTGCATGTCGCGTGCCTCGACGGAGTCGTGCACCATCAGGGTCGTGACCACCGTGCCGCCCTCGACCGGCTCGAGGACCATCGTCTCGGTCGACACGTGGTCCGGCGCGCCCTCCCACACGAACGTGCCGACCCGCTTGCGCGGCGGGTCGAGCTCCAGGAACTCGCCGTGGAAGGAGTACTCCGCGCCGTCGGGGGCGCGCTGGACGAGCCGCCACGTGCCGCCGACGCGTAGATCGGCCTCGCACACGGTGTTCTCGAGATGCCGCGGCCCGATCCAGCGACCCACGAGCTCCGGCTCGGTCAGCGCGCGGTACACGAGTTCCGGGGGCGCCTTGAAGAACCGGCGGATGTGGATCACCGGCTCTCCCGGTGGCGTGATGATCTCTGTCTGCGTGTCTGCCATGGTCACGTTGCCTCTCCCTTTGGTCGCTGTCCCTTTTGCTCGCTCTTCGCATTCGGCTCCCCCGCCCCCTGGAGCTCTTCGAGCAACTGGTCCAGGTGCTCGAAGCTCTCCTCCCAGTACTCGCGGTACGAACCGACCCAGTCCGAGAGCTGCTTGAGCCGCACCGGCTCCAGGTGGCAGAGGCGTTGGCGCGCGCTCCGGCGCCGCGAGATCAGTCCCGCCTCCTCGAGCACCTTGAGGTGCTTGGTGACGGCCGGCTGGCTCATCGGGAACGGCGCCGCCACGTCCAGCACGCCGGCGTCGCCGTCCGCCAGACGGGCCAGGATCGCCCGACGCGTGGGGTCCGAGAGCGCGCCGAACGCCCGGTCGAGCTCGCTCTCCGTCAGCTCCGCCATCGCCGTTGACATAACCATATGGTTATACGAATCGACCGCCGTGTCAACCCCGCCCCGGGTGTGCGGGGGGAGGCACACCGGGGCGGGCTTGGCGTCAGGCGATCAGGCGATCAGGCGTGAGCTGCCCAGAAGTCCCGGAGCAGGACGACGAGGTCGGCGGCCCGCTCGTCGGGCCAGAACAACTTGGCGTCCGGCACCAGGGTGACGCGCTCGGTGGACGGGATGAGCTCGCGCAGGCGCTCGGCCCACACGGGCTCGAAGAAGATGTCGGCGGTGCCCCACGCCACCTGGACCGGCGCCGCCAGCTCGGCCAGCTGCGGCGCCACGCCGATCAGCTCCTCCGCCTTGGGCGCGACGAGGAAGCGCTCGAGGCCCTGGCCGCCGTCGGCGGCGAACGGCGCCATGTAGCTCGTGAGCAGCTCGTCGCTCAGCTGCGCCCCGTTGGCGTAGCCCATGCCGAGCCCGGCCTCCGAGCGCGCCAGCTCGTAGTCGCCCGTCATCGTGGTCACCACGGCGCCGAGCTCGCCCTTCTCGGCCAGCTCGACGAACGGCTTGAAGAGCTCGGGCGGGAAGTTGTCGTGCACGTCGCAGTTGGTCAGCGTCATCGTGCGGATCCGCTGCGGGTACCGGGCGGCGAACACCTGCGCGACGGCGCCGCCGGTGTCGTTGGCGACGACGTCGACCTGATCGAGGCCGAGGTGCGCGCACAACGCATCGAGCCGCGCCGCGTGCCCGTGCAGCGTGAGGTCACCGGGGGTGTCCCCGGCCGGCATCGGCGTCGCGCCGTGACCGGGGAGGTCCGGTGCAATGCAACGGCGCACGTCGGCCACGTCCCAGATGACGTTGCGCCACAGGTCCGCGTTGACGAGGACGCCGTGCACGAAGAGGGCCGCCGGCGCGGTCGGCTCGCCCTGGTCGACGTAGGCGACGGGGCCGCCGGACAGCTCGGCGACACGGCGGGGCAGGACCGTCGGGGTGCCCGTCGCGGGCTCGGTGGTTTGTATCTTCGTGGTGGGGGTCATGCCTCCGCAGTCTACATACCAACTGTCTGTTTGTAAAGAGGGAGTAGGATCCCGCCGTGCCCACGCAGGCAGAACGCACCGAGGCGACGCGCGGCCGGCTGATCGCGACGGCGCGACGGCTGTTCGCCGAGAAGGGGTTCGCCGCCACCTCGACCGAGGAGATCCTGAGCGAGGCCGGCGTCAGCCGCGGCGCGCTGTACCACCACTTCCCGAGCAAGACCGACCTGTTCCGCGCCGCGTATATGGCGGTGGAGGAAGACCTGACCGCCAAGCTCCTCGCCGTCGCCACCGCCGGGGGCGAGACCGACCCGGTCCGCATCCTCGAGATCGGCTTCGACGCGTTCTTGGACGAGTGCCGCCACCCCGAGGTGCAACGCATCGTGATGCTCGACGGGCCCACCGTGCTCGGTTGGGACGCCTGGCACGAGATCGACGAGCAGTACGCGTTCGGCACCATCAAGGCCGTGCTCTCCGTCGCGGCGGAGATGGGACGCATGGACCCGGCCACGGTCGACCCGACGACGCACCTCCTCGTCGGCGCCATCATGCAGGCCGGCATGGTGGTGGCGCGGGCCGACGACGCGGAGGGGGCGAAGCGCGCGATGGCGGACTCGTTCGCGCGGTTGGTGTCGACGATTTAGGGACCCTCGACCTTGGTCCCGGTGTATATGAAATCGGACAGCCGCTGTCCGCGGGTCGCGCTACCCCTGAGCTGTCCGATTTCATATACACCCGACGAATGACCGTCTACTCGGCGAACTCCTCGCCCACCCACGCCGGCAGGCGCGCCGGGCGACCCTGCCGGTCGACGCTGCCGTGCACGGTGACCGCGGTCGCGCTCACCTCGTCGCCCACGGTCACGAGATACGCGATCTGGAACGTCGTGCCGGTGACCGCCCCGACCCGCAGGTGGACGTCGACCTCGTCGTCGAAGCGCACGGGCTTGCGGTAGCGCAGCGCCACCTCGAGCACCGGGAAGTCGCGGCGGTCCTCACCCGTGCCGCTGCGCACCGCCCGGTACGGGTGATCGATCGAGCGCAGATACTCGACCCGCGCCTCCTCCAGGTACGGCAGGTACGCCGCGTGGTGGACGACCCCCATGGCGTCGGTCTCGGCGAAGCGTGCCCGCAGCCGGTGCACGAAGACGTAGTCGGCGGGGTCCCGCGACGGCTCGAGCGACAGGCGGCTCACGACGAATCCTCCCTGCTTCTCGAAACGGCCCGGCGGAGGGGGCTATTCGCCGTTCTCGAAGGCGCGGCGGCGCGCCGCCGCCATGCGGTGCACGCCGTCGTTGTTGAAGATGGCGAACTCGCCGTACGCCTCCACGGTCACGATGCCGCCCTGGATGATCCGGCCCTCCGAGTGGATCCGCTTGTCCTTGACCTCGGTGACCCAGCCTTCGAACACCGCC
Organism: uncultured Acidimicrobiaceae bacterium; assembly: GCA_963821105.1. Taxonomy (GTDB): domain Bacteria; phylum Actinomycetota; class Acidimicrobiia; order Acidimicrobiales; family RAAP-2; genus Bog-473. The sequence continues at coordinate 143,985 of CAWGCO010000012.1, read as the reverse complement.
TCCTCGTCGCACAGCGTCGGGCGCTTGTACCGGACCCCGAGGCGGACCGTGGGGCCGGTGTGCCCGGCGATGGCGTTGGCCGCCGTCAAGATGATGTCGAACGCGGCCACCAGGATGGCGCCGTGCACGCACCCGGGAGCGCCCTCGTAGCCGACGTCGAAGGCGGCCCGCCCCCGGGCGATCGGCGGGTCGAACTCCAACACGACGGGCAGCGCCAACGGGTTGAAGCGCCCGACGATCGGGTCGTAGGGCATGGCGCCGCCGAGCGGCACCTCCTTAGGCGGGCCGTCGGGGTCGGGCGCCATGAAGCGTGGGATCGGCACCTCGGGCACGTGCGTCTCGAGCTCGTCCGCCACGGCGGCCAACTGCGCCGTCAGCCGTTGCGTCTCCCCCGCAGGCGGGGCCGTACTGACCGACAGGCGGATCAGCCGCCGCAGGACGTCGGCCAGCTCCTGGGCCTCGGGCTCGCGGCCGCGCAGGCCGGGGTGATGTTCGAACGACATCGACGAGGCGGGCTCGGGCACCAACACGGCCCGGAAGAGTACCGCCGGGCCCGCGCGCGCCGACATTCCGTGCCCGACGCGTCGTGACGCGTCACGGACGCCGGCTCGGTCCCCGGCTGTCTTGCGCCCGGCGCTCGTAACATGGCTCGGTGACCCCCGAACACTCCGTCCAATTCACCGCGGGCTCCCCCGACACCGACCTCGACCCGATCGCACCGGAGCTGGCCGCCGCGCTGGACGCGGCGCGAGCACTCCCCGCCGATCAGCGCCGCCAGGCAGTGGAGGCCGTGGCCGCCCGCGATCCCCGCTGCCTGCAGGCCTGGGCGGACCTCGCCGAGCTCACCGACGACCCCGTCGAGCAGTACGCCTTCGCGCGGGTCGGCTACCACCGCGGCCTCGACGCCCTGCGCGCCGCGGGGTGGCGCGGCTCGGGCTACGTGCGCTGGCGCCACGAGCCCAATCGGGGCTTCCTTCGCTCCCTCCACAACCTAGAGCTCGCCGCCGCCGCCATCGGAGAGGTGGACGAGGAGCAACGGTGTGCGCTGTTCCTCCGCCAGCTCGACCCCGAATGGGGGAAGACGACGGACTAGTTGTGTGCCCAGGTGTCGCTGAAGCCCTCGCCGTTGGTGGTCAACGCGCTGGGCTGTGCCCGGGTGGCGCCGGCGCTCGTCTCCATCGTGATCTCGTGCGGCCCGCTGTCGGCGGTGAACGACGAGATCGGTGCGAGCGGACCCGCCCGTCGAGGCCGTGGCGCCGGAGAACGTCACCGAACCGAAGTCGGTGAGCTTGGCGTTGCTGCAGAAGATGGACAGGACGCAGGTGTCGGGCGCCTCAGCCACCCATTCGGCCGAGCTGTTGGCGTCGCTGCCCGTCTGCGAAGTGGAGAACGTCCAGCCCTCACTGCTGTGCAGCGACAGCGTGTAGCTGGTGCCCGAGCGGGTCACCGTCGCGGTCAGGGAGTCGCCGGGCTTCACCGGGTACTGCGACGTCGAGAGGTCGACCGAGGCGGCGGGGTAGAACTCGTACCAGGCGTAGTACGAAGGGGAGTCGATGTTCTTGCAGTCGGAGTCGGCGCCGATCTGCTCCACCGACGTGCTGGTGTAGCCGTCGAGGCCGTCCCAGAACGAGCCGTAGGTCTTTCCCAACCCGGTGCACGTCGCGGTCGGCTCGACCCAGCTCCCCGTGACCTGCGTGAACTCGCTGGTCGACTGGACGGCGTAGCCGGACCAGTTGCCGGAGCTGACGTGGTCGTGCTCGACGCCGAGGATGTTGATCGGCGGGTGGAAGACCTGGGGCACCGCGGCCGAGGCGGCGCCGGCGACCGATGAGAACAAGAACAACGTCGGCACGACCGCGCACAACGACAGAAGACGCTTCATCGACCCCACCACTCCTCCGCTCGGAAACAGGCCGCCGCAGAAATACCCAGCCGGAACGGTCGCTAAGCGTCCGCATGGGAATTTCCTAAACGGGCGTGTCGCCAGAGGGCCGCAGAGGACACGGAGGGTGACCCCGGCCGTGTCTAGTTAGGGTTTCTAACTGTATGATGGTCGAAGTGTCCGTGACCACACCCCCCTCGACCGACGCGTCCGGAAAGCCCCCGGCGGCCAAAGGCGCTGCCACGAAGGCCGCCCCGCCTCGCGTGCTGGGCTCCTACGGCCGCGTCGCGGCCTGGCTCTCCAAGCGGGTGGAGGTCGCCCTCGGCACGGTCGACCTGACCCTGCCCCAGTTCCGGGTGCTCGGCATCCTGGCCGAGGGCTCGTCCGCCGCGTCCGGTCTGGCCGACCGCCTGGCCGTCCGGCGTCCGAGCATCACGGCGATCGTGGACGGCCTCGTGGCGCGCGGGCTGGTCGACCGTCGCCAGGAGGACAGCGACCGACGGCGGGTCGCCCTGCGCCTGACCACGGAGGGCGAGCAGATCCTGGCCGCGGCTGACAAGGCCGTCGACGAGTACCTGGCCTCCTTGGCCGGTTGCCTGCCCTCGAAGGAGGAGGCGATGGCGTTGCGCTCGCTCGAGCTGTGGGGACAGGCCATGGCGGCGTCGCGCGAGGCACCGAAGACCGGCGAGCACGTGGTGAGCGAGGGCGGGGACCGATGAGCAAGACCGAAGACCGCCTCGCCGAGTCCGGCGCGCCGTTGCCGCCGCCGGCCGCCGGCAACGGTCGGGTGGCTGACGGGGCGGTCGCCACCGAAGAGAAGCAACTGCCGTTCGCCGCCTACGTCCCGATGGGTGCGCTGAGCCGTTACGAGAAGCCGACGGCGATCATCAACCCCGACACGAAGCTGTCGTGGATCCGGCGCGCCGCACCGATCGTCATGTCGCACAAGAAGCAGTGGTTTGCCGCACTGATCTTTGCCTTCGCCGGCCTGATGATCCAGGTGTGGATCCCGTTGCTCCTGCAGAACGGCATCACCGACGCGTTGGTGAAGAACAACGGGGCCCTGCGCAACGAGGTCATCTTGATCGCGGTGCTCGGGTTGTTCACGGGTGCGTTCGGCTACATCTCGCGCTCGAACCTCTTCAAGGTGGCCTACTCCATCGAATTCGATCTGCGCAACATGCTCTACGAGCACTTCTCACGCCTGTCGTTCCCCTTCTACGACCGCGTCCAGTCCGGGCAGCTGATCTCGCGGGCGAACTCGGACATCCGCTCCGTGCAGATGTACCTCACCTTTGCGCCGATGATCCTCGTGCAGTGCTCGATCGCCATCGTCGCCTTCTGCTTCATGCTCTCCATCAGCGTCCCGCTGGCGCTGGTCGCGATGGTGTCCATGCCCTTCATCTACCTGTCGGGCGTCCGCATGCGGAAGAAGCTCTTCCCGGTCTCGTGGATCATCCAGGCGCGCCTGGCCGAGGTGGCCACCGTGGTCGACGAGAACGTCAACGGCGTCCGCGTCGTCCGCTCCTTCGCCGCCGAGCAGCAGCAGCTCAGCCAGCTCGGGAACGCCGCTGACCGCGTCCAGTGGGCCTACATCAAGGACGCAGACCTGCGGGCGCGCTTCACCCCGCTGCTGCAGAACCTGTCGCAGGTCGGCCTCGTGTTCGTGCTGCTCGTCGGCGGCTGGATGATCATCCACGACCACCTGCCGGTGGCCACGATCATCTCCTTCAACCTGTGGCTGGTCATGATGCAGGCGCCGTTCATGATGCTCGGGATGCTGATCATGATGGGCCAGCGCGCGTCGGCCTCGGCCGCCCGCATCTACGAGATCCTCGACGAGCACCCGACGATCATCGACCGTCCCGGCGCCGAGGAGCTCGTGAACTCCGCCGGCGACGTGGTCTTCGACGACGTCTCCTTCCACTACGCCGAGGACAGCCTGCTCTCCAAGACGGACGACGAAAAGGGACACCGCGAGATCCTGAACCACCTCAACCTGCACCTGGCGCCAGGTGAGACCGTCGCCATGGTCGGCCGCACCGGCAGCGGCAAGTCGACGCTGGCCCGGCTCCTCCCCCGGTTCTACGACGTGACCGGCGGTGCGGTGCGCGTCGACGGCCACGACGTACGCGACCTGACTCTCACCAGCCTGCGGGCCAACATCGGCGTCGTCCTCGACGAACCCTTCCTCTTCTCGGTGTCGATCCGGGAGAACATCGCCTACGGACGGCCCGATGCCACCCTCGACGAGGTCAGGGCGGCCGCCGAGGCCGCCGGTGCCGCCGGCTTCATCGGTCACCTGCCCGAGGGGTACGACACCGTGGTCGGCGAGCGCGGCTACACGCTGTCGGGCGGCCAGCGTCAGCGCATCGCCATCGCCCGCGCGCTCTTGGTCAACCCGCCGATCCTCATCCTCGACGACGCCACGAGCGCCATCGACGTGAAGGTCGAGCAGCGCATCCACGGGGCGCTGCGCGAGCTCATGAAGGGGCGGACCACGCTCATCATCGCCCATCGCCTCTCCACGATCAGCCTGGCGGACCGGGTCATCCTGCTCGACGGCGGCCAGATCGTCGCCGACGGCACGCACGCCGAGCTGTTGGTGAGCACGCCGCTGTACTCGGAGGTGCTGGCCCAGGCGGCCAGCGACGAGGACGAGGCCACCGAGGCCGCGCTGGAGTCCGATGACCTCGGGCTGGCCGACGAAGTCGACGGCGATGTGCTCGAGCCCGAAGGGGGGGTGATCTGATGTTCGGTGGTGGAGGAATGGTCGGCGGCCCCATGGGCGGCGGGGGTCCTCCCGGCTCACCCCAGGCCGGCCTGCCCTTCGGCGGCATCCCCCAGGAGCTGCAGGCCGGGGTCGACCTCCTCTTGAAGGAGGAGCCCGAGCGCGGCGAGTCCACTGCCGTCTTCACGCAGCTGCCGACGCAAAGCGAGAAGAAGCGGCTGTCCCTCTCGAGCCTGCTCAGCGAGTACCCGCTCATGGTCGCGCTCACGGCCGCGCTCGTGGTGATCATCAGCCTGGCCTCCCAGGCCGGCCCGAGCCTGGTCTCCTACGCGATCAACCACGGCCTGACCGGTCCGAGCCCACAGGACCCCACCGCCCACTACGACTACGGCGTCGTCGTGTTGATGGCGGTGCTCTACATGGTGTCGATCGCGATCTCCGCATCGGCGCAGTGGGGTCAGGCCCGGGTCACGGGCCGCCTCGCCTCGTGGGTGATGAACGACCTGCGCATCAAGGTGTTCCGCCATCTCCAGCGGCTCTCGCTCGACTTCTTCACCGAGGAGAAGGCCGGAGTCGTCATGAGCCGCATGACGAGCGACATCGAGAACCTCCAGCAGCTCCTCCAAGACGGGCTGGCGCAGTTCGCCGTCCAGGGGCTGACGATGGTCGTGATCACGGTCCTCTTGTTCGCGACGAACGTGGAGCTCGCGGCGATCACCGTGGGGGGCGTGCTGCCGCTGCTGATCGTCGCGTCCATCTGGTTCCGCCGGGCGTCCGAGCGGGGCTACGACAAGGTGCGCGACGGCATCGCCCTCGTGTTGGCCGATCTCTCCGAGAGCCTGCAGGGGATGCGTGTCGTCACGGCGCACAACCGCCAGCGCTACAACATCGAGACCCACCGCGACGTCGTCGGCTCCTACCGCGACGCCAACAACTACACGGGTCAGATCGCCAGCATCTACGGGCCGGGTTCACAGGCGCTCAGCGTCTTCGGCCAGGTGCTGATCCTCGGTTTCGGCGGGTACATGTTCCTGCACCACGAGATCAACCTGGGTGCGCTCACCGCGTTCTTCTTGTACGTGAACCGGTTCTTCGCACCGATCCAGCTGCTGACGCAGCAGTACAACACGTTCCAGCAGGGCCGGGCTTCCGTCTTCAAGCTGCGCGACCTGCTCGAGCAGGACCCGTCGGTGTTGGAGTCGCCGACCGCGGTGCAGCTCCCGCCGATCCGCGGCGAGATCCGCTTCGACCACGTCTCCTTCGGCTACGACCCCGCCGTGCCGGTCCTGCACGACGTCGACCTGACGATCGACCCCGGCGAGACCGTGGCCTTCGTCGGCGCCACCGGTGCGGGCAAGTCCACGATGGCGAAGCTGGTCACGCGCTTCTACGACCCCACCGCAGGGCGAGTGCTCATCGACGGGTACGACCTGCGCAACGTGACGCTCGAGTCGCTGCGCTCGCAACTCGGTGTCGTGCCCCAGGAGCCGTTCCTCTTCGCAGGGACGATCCGCGACAACATCTCGTTCGCCCGGCCGGGCGCGCCCGACGACGAGGTGTGGAACGCCGTCCACCAGGTGGGCCTCGACGAGCTCGTGCAGCGGATGCCCTACGGGCTCGACACGCCGGTCCACGAGCGAGGCCAGTCGTTGTCGTCGGGCGAGCGCCAGCTGATCGCGCTGGGCCGGGCCTTCATGGCCGAGCCCCGGGTGCTCGTCCTCGACGAGGCGACCTCGAACCTCGACCTCAAGTCCGAGACGCTGGTGGAGGCCGCACTCGACGTGCTGTTGGAGGGCCGCACCGCGGTGCTCATCGCCCACCGCCTGTCGACCGCGATGCGGGCCGACCGGATCGTGGTCGTGGGCGACGGCGTGCTCCTCGAGGTCGGCTCGCACGACGAGCTGGTCGCGCTCGGCGGGCACTACGCCGAGATGTACGAGACCTGGATCAACCAGTCACACGCGGCGTAGGGCGCGTCCCGCCGGGCCGACAAGCGCCGTTGCGCCTCGTTAGGATCTCGGCGCATGGGGAAACGCAAGCCACCTGACCACGGAGTCCCGCACCGCTCGGGCGGGCCGTTCGGCGTCTGGATCACCGACGGGCACGAGGCCGAGGCGGAAGAGGAGGAGATGGAGAAGCCTCCGAGCCGGGTCGGCACGTGGTTCCTCCGCCGCCTCGGCTTCAAGGGCAAGGTCGAGGTGAAGCCGCCACCCCCGCCGCACGTGCACCGCCCCTCCCACGAGCACCGGCACGTTTCGGAGCCACCCTCCGGGCACTGACCTCGCGGCGCGCCCCGTCGGCGGGGCGCCGCGGTCCCGTCAGGGCAGACGCGTGTCGTGGTGCTCGGCGGCAACCCGGCGGTCGTCGTCGGTCAGCTCGTCGTCGGGGACCGGGACCACGATGCGCCACTTCTGGCAGACCGGGCAGCGCTGGTAGCGCCTGGAGCCGAGACGCACGGCCTTGACCGACGAGCCCACGATCCACTTCGTCGTGAAGAGATGGCCCCGGCTGCACCGCACGATCGTGTCGCCGCCCATGCCGGCGTAGCCCCGTTCCCGGCCGGCCTTGGCGCCCATGCGCGCGATGACGTACACGAACACCGCCGCAAAGACGACGACGATGGCGACGATGAGACCGGTCATGAGGCGCTCCTGTCCGCGTCCGGTGCGACGGGAGGCTAACGCTGTGGGGCGCGGCACTGGCACCATGGAGACATGGAGAGGGTGACGGAGAACCACTTCACCGAGCAGCTGGCGCAGAACTACGCGGCGCTGTGGCCCCATCTCTTCGAGCCGGGCTGCGGTCGTCCCGGCGGTCGACTTCCTGGCGGCGCTGGCGTCGGGCGGCGCCGCGCTCGAGTTCGGCGTCGGCACCGGGCGCCTCGCCCTGCCCCTCAGCGCGCGGGGCGTCGACGTGCACGGGATCGACCTGTCCCCGGCGATGCTCGACGAGCTGGCGCGCCAACCCGGGGCGGCCGCCGTGGGCGTCACGCTCGGCGACATCGCCACGACGAACGTCGCGGGCGGGGCAGGCTCGTTCGCGCTCGTCTACCTGGTGCGCAACACGATCATGAACCTGACGACGCAGGACGCGCAGGTGGCGTGCTTCGCCAACGCGGCGCGGCACCTGCGCCCGGGTGGGAAGTTCGTGATCGAGGTGATGGTGCCCGAGTTGCGCCGCCTCCCTCCGGGAACGACGGTGCGGGTGTTCGACACGGGCCCGGGCCACCTGGGCTTCGAGGAGTACGACTTCGCCACGCAGCGCTCCGTCTCGTCCCACGTGTGGGAGGGGGACGGGAAGACCGAGACCTTCTCGGCGCCGTTCCGTTACGCCTGGCCCGCCGAGCTCGATTTGATGGCTCGCCTCGCCGGCCTGGTCCGGCGCGAACGCTGGAACGACTTCGACCGTTCACCGTTCACGAGCGAGAGCCGGAGCCACGTCTCGGTGTGGGAGAAAGTGGCCGGGGCGACCGAGGCCTGACCCGGTGGCTAGCCCGACGCGCCGGCCCGCACTTCGATGAGCGCGACGGAATTGCCGTCCGGGTCCACCACGGTCGCCTTGCGCTCCGCCTCCCCCACCCGCTCGACGCCGGTGGGCTCGATCCCCCGCACGGCGAGCTCCGCCAGGGCGGCGTCGAGGTCGGGCACCGAGACCGCCACGAGGGCGTTACCGGCCCGGGCGGCGTCGACCACGACGTAGAGCCACGCCGCGTCGGCCAGGCGCCACATCACCTCGTTCTCGTTGACGACGATGTCCGGCGGAGCGCCGAAGAGCCGCTCGAAGAAGTCCTGCGCGGCTCCCAGCTCCGTGACCGGGACGCCACTGAACGCCACCTCGATGTCCATGGCCCGAAGGTAGCGGGCAATCCCTGTCGGCGACTGGCCCGTACTCCCGAGCAGAGGGGGACGGTGCGTCGCGCGTGCGGCGTGTGGAGCAGGTGAAAGGAGTCCCTCTTCATGGACGCTTCCCCCAGGACCATTCGAGCTCGGGCCTACGCAAGTCGGGCCAGAGCACACAGTGGCGGCAGACGAACCGGCGCTCTCCGATTCTGGGCCGCCGGGGCGGTCGCCCTGGCCGCGGTCGTTGCCACCGTTGCCGGCGTCGCCGTGACGCAGGCGGGCGCGGCACCTCCCTCGTTCCTGGCGCAGTTCCACCACGTCGACGTCGTCGGCTCCGCGGTGCCGAGCAACGGTGACCAGAACCCCTACGGCGTGGCCAACGTGCCCTTCACCACCGGCGACCTCGTGCGCGGCGACACGCTCGTGAGCAACTTCAACGCGAGCAACAACACGCAAGGGACCGGGACGACGATCGTCGAGGTGGCGCCGGGCGGCCAGACGACGCTGTTCTCGCAGATCGACCCCGCCACCCTGCCCGGGTCGTGCCCCGGCGGTGTCGGGCTGACGACCGCCTTGAGCGTGCTGAACGACGGCTACGTAGTCGTGGGCAGCCTGCCGGTGACCAACGACGGCAGCGGCACGCCGGAGGCCGGGTGCCTGATCGTGCTCAACAGTCAGGGCGTCCCGGTCGAGACGTACGCGGGCAACGGCATCAACGGGCCGTGGGACATGACGGCGCAGCAGGTGTTCGGCCCGTTCGCCCAGCTCTTCGTGACCAACGTGCTGAACGGCACCGTGAACGCAGCCGGCAACGAGGTCGACCAGGGCACCGTGGTCCGGCTGAGCGTCTTCGACCCCCCGGGTCGGCCGCCCACCTTCTTCGCCAGCAACGTGATCGCGACGGGCTTCGCCGAGGAGCTCAACTCGAGCGCCCTCGTGCTGGGCCCAACCGGCGTCGCGCTGGGGCAGAACGGCACGCTCTACGTCGCCGACACGGTGAAGAGCCGCATCGCGGTCGTCCCCGCCGCCACCAGCCGGTTCTTCCCCGCCTTCGGCGGCGGTCTCACCCTGAGCCGCGGTGGCGGGCTCAACGCGCCGCTCGGGCTGGCCACCGCGCCCAACGGCGACCTCATCGCGGTCAATGGCAACGACGGCAACGCGGTCGAGGTCACGCCGTTCGGCGCGCAGGTCGACACCATGACCATCGACCCGTTCAACTCGGGCGGCGACCTCTTCGGCTTGGCCATCGCGCCGAACGGGCGCGGCGTCCTCTTCGTCGACGACAACGGATCGGCCAACACGCTCGACCTGTTGCACTGATTCTCCTGGAACCAGGCTCACCCGTGTGGCCCGGAGCGGAGACGGCAACCGCTCCGGGCCGGGTGTGCCTGTATACGGAGTGCGGCTTATGAAGACCGCCTTGGCCTCCTAAGCGCGCCCAAGATAAAAGAACGAACACCGAAACATAAGTCGCCCGCCGTAGAGAGGCGCGAAGCCGTGACGGCAGCGCTTACGAGACGCGGCTCCAGGCGTTCAACGTGGTGCGGTAGCGCGCGTCCCATACGTCGTAGCTCTCGCGCAGGCGGGTGCCCGGCCAGCCCGGCGGCTCCAGCTGCCGCGGCAGCAACGGGTCGGCCTGGAGGTGCCGCAGCACCGCCGCCGACAATTCGAAGCCCGGGGCCAGCGCCTCGGGGCCGTCGGGTACCAGCGCGTCGAGGGCGGCCAACAACTCGCTTGCGCGCCCGGCCCAACCGTCGAGGTCCCAGAGCCGCGCGGCGAGCCCCGTCGCATCCGGCGGGACGGCCCGCATCACCTCGATGTCCGCGTCCAGGGTGCCGGGCAGCCGCACGGCGACGTTGCCCGGCCGCATCCACACGCCCTCGCGCAGTTCCCCGAGGCGCGCGTAGGCGAGCGTGCGCCGGCGGATGCCCCGCACCTCGGCCGTGCTGCCGCTCGTCGTCACGACGGCGAGCCACCACGAGCCGTCGTACGCCGCGGTGACCCCGGCGCGGCTCGCGGACTGGCGGGCCTGGCGGTCGGCCAGGTGCCCCGCCAGGCGATAGTGGCCGGCGCCGTCGGAGGTCGCCTCGCCCGCCGCGACCATGCGGCTCAGCGCCACCCGGGCGCGGTTCTCGCTGATCCCGAAGAGGCCGGTGAGCCGCACGAGCTGGGCCACCGGCAGTTCCGGCGGGTCCATGCCGAGGAGGGCGCTGGCCATGACCGAGCGCGCGGTGAGGGGGCGCCCGGGGGTGCTCGCCACGGAAGTATTACGCACTTGCATCAGCTGACTAGATATCGTAATATGTCGTCATGGCCACCACCATGGTGCCTCCCGCAGCCGACCGGCCCGACGTCCTGCCGAGCGAGCGCCTACAGGCCAACGGCATGGCGATCCCCCCGCTGCGCACGGACCTGCGGCGCATCGCCAACGGGCGCAACGCGCTGTCCGTGGGCGCGGTGTGGTTCTGGGTCGCGGTCATCATCGGCGGGGCGGTGTGGATCGACCAGTGGTGGAGCTATCTGATCGCCTTCGTGCTGATGGGGCCGATGTACGCCCGCTTCGCCATCCTCATGCACGAGTCGGCGCACAAGCTGCTGTTCACCAACAAGCGGTGGAACGACGTCATCGGCAAGTGGGTCGTGGCGTACCCGGTGTTCACGCCGGTGCAGCTCTACCGCCGGGTGCACTTCGCCCACCACAAGGACGAGTTCGGCCCCGACGAGCCGGACATGGCCTTCTACGGCCCCTACCCGTGCACGCGGCGGGCGCTGTTCCGTCGCCTGTTCCGCGACGCGGTCGGCATCAGTGGCTGGAAGAACTTCGTGCCGCTGGTGAAGAACACGGCGCGCAAGGGGCCGTTCCGCTCCATCGGGCTGTCGATCCTCGCCGTGCAGGTCGTCCTGTGGGCGGTGCTGTGGGCGGCGACCGGGCGCTGGTGGATCTACCCCCTCCTGTGGTTCCTGCCCTGGATGACCGAGTGGCGCGTCATCAACCGCCTCCGTTCCATCGCGGAGCACGGTGGCATGGAGCGCAGCCCGGACCGTCGGGCGACCACCCACCACGTGCGCCAGTCGTGGCTGGCCCGTTTCTGGATCGTGCCGTACAACACCGGCTGGCATCTGGCGCACCACGTCGACATGGGTGTGCCGTGGCGCAACCTCCCGGCCTTCCACGCCGAGCTCGTGGCGGCCGGCTACGCGACCGACGCCATCACGTACAAGAACTACTGGGCGCTGTGGAAGGCGCTGTCGAGCGCGGACGAGACGACCGAGGTGAAGGCGGTCGCCGCCTAAACGGACCGGCGGGCGAGTCTCGACGCGCCGTCGTCGAGGACCGTATGGTTCGGTGATGCCGGCGGCGCCGAGGAAGACTCCTTTGCGCGACGCGTTGCGGCGCCGGATGGCGACGAGGGCGGGCCTGTCCGTGCCGGACCTCCCGCCCCAGTCCCTCGAGGTCGGCGTGCGGACGCGCACCTTCGTGGAGGTCCCGGGCCCGGGCCCCGACGCCCCGCTGCTGCTCGTCCTGCATGGCGCGGGCGGCACCGGCGCGGGCATGGCCGCCCTCACGGGGCTGCACACGCGTGGGCCGGCCGCCGGGTGCGCGGCGGTCTTCCCCGATGGCGTCCTCCACGTCTGGAACGACAGCCGCTCGGCGCCGCGCCTCAAACGGCGCGAGGGCGTCGACGACGTCGCGTTCTTGGTGGCGCTCGTGGACCGGGCGCGACGGAGTGGCCCGAGCGGCGGCCGGCGCGTCTTTGCGGTCGGCATCTCGAACGGCGGCTTCCTGGCCGAACACCTGGCGCGGTACGAATCGTTGGAGCTCGACGGGATCGTCCTGGTGGCGTCCGGGGCGACCGTGTCGTCGCGGAGCGCCTGCCCGACGCCGCGCCGCCCGGTGCGGGTCTTGGCGTTCCACGGGACGGCAGACCCCCTCGTGCCCTACGGCGGCGGGCCGATCGGCCCGATGCGCCGGCTCGCCGAACGCCGGGCGGGACGACCGGGTGAGCCCGAGGAGCCCGGGCGCGGAGTGGCGGCGCCCATCGAAGAGGTCTGCGCGGACTGGGCGCGGCCGGGCTCGTCGCCCGTGGCGGAGCAGCTGCCCCCCGCCGGCGGCGACCTCGCGGTCGACCGGTTGTCCTGGCCCGATCCTCTCGGGACGTGGACCACGCTGTACCGCGTGCGCGGCGGGGGCCACACCTGGCCGGGTGGTGCGCCGTACCTGCCCGCCCGCATCATCGGGCCGGTGGCGCGCACACTCGATGCAACGGGGATCCTGCTCGACTTCGTCCACGCACACGTGGCCTGACCGCCGACCGGCGGGACCCGAATCGCGGCACCGCACCGCTACCGTGCAGTCCATGGCCGAAATGATGCCGGCCCTGTTCGTCGGGCACGGGAACCCGATGAACGCCGTCGAACACAACCGCTACACCGAGGCGTGGACGGATCTCGCTGCCGCGCTGCCCCGACCACCGCGCGCGGTGCTGTGCGTCTCGGCGCACTGGTACACGAACGCGACCGCCGTCACCGCGATGGCGCAACCCCGGACGATCCACGACTTCTTCGGCTTCCCCGACGAGCTGTTCGCGGTCGAGTACCCGTGCCCCGGCTCGCGCGAGGTGGCGGCGGAGGTGGCCGAGGTGGTCAAGCCGCGCTGGGTCGGTCTCGACACGGACAGTTGGGGCATCGACCACGGCACGTGGTCGGTCCTCGTGCACATGTTCCCGGCGGCCGACGTGCCCGTGGTGCAGCTGGCCATCAACGCCCTGGAGCCGCTCGACTCCCACCTCGATCTGGGCCGACGGCTGGCACCCTTGCGCGCACAAGGCGTGCTGATCGTGGCGAGCGGCAACGTCGTGCACAACCTTCGCCTCCTCGACTGGGGCCAGCCCGAGGGAGCGTTCGACTGGGCCGCCCGCTTCGACGAGGCGGCGCGCGAGGTCGTCGTCGACGCGCCGGGCGACGTCGTCAAGCTCACCCGGCACGAGGACTACCAGCAGGCCGTGCCGACCCCGGATCACTTCATCCCGCTCTTGTACTTCGCCGGCGTCGCCACCGCGGCGGGCACGCGGCCCGAGGTGGTGGTCGACGGGTACAACTACGGGTCGCTGTCGATGACCTGCTACCGCGTGGACTGAGCGTTCTGGGGTCACACCGGGTCCCAGCGACAAGCTGGGTGTCGTCGGATGAGCCCGGATCGAGGGTGGTACGGCGGATACGGCGGGATCGCGCCATTGGCGCCCCGAATGCAACAGGGGCACGCATTACGCTTTGCGCCGGTGAACGCGAGGGAGGATCGAGGGCGGCGTCCGCGAACGCGGAGGGTCCGGGTCGCGCCCCTTCAATTGCTGGCAGCGGCGCTGCTCGTCGGGGGTCTCCTCAGCGTCGCGGTGGCCGAGAGGACGCCTCTTCCCAAGGCGGCGGCGGCAGATCATTCGATCGCGAACACGGACGCAGGGCAGCGCCCAGCGAGTTCGCACGGCAGCACCAACACCCTTCCTGACTACGTCCGTCCCGCACCCGGCCAGCACAGAACGCCATTTATCGGCCCCGACGGGGATACGGCAACTGACGACCTCACAACGAATTGGGCAGGACTCGTCGAAACCGGTTCGTCCTCCTACACCAGCGTCAGCGCGTCATGGACCGTCCCCACCGTCCAGCCGTCGGAGAACCTCAAGGTTTCTGCGACGTGGATCGGCATCGACGGCTTCAACAACCAACACCTCATACAGACCGGCACGGAGCAGGACACGTCGGGCGGTGTGACGAGCTACGACGCCTGGTGGGAGATCCTTCCGGCTCCCGAGACGCCAATCACGACCATCACGGTAAGCGCAGGCGATGTGATGAGCGCCAGCATCACCCAGGATTCGCCGGGAACTCACTCGACGCCAGGTACATGGACGATCACGATCACCGACGAGACGACCGGGAAAGGCTTCACACAAGCGTTTGCGTACGGCGGCTCAGATGGTCAGCCGGCGAACTCAGCCGAGTGGATCGAAGAGCAGACCGGTGTCTCTCCCCAGGCGCCACTCGCGGACTTCGGTACGGCAGATTTCAGCGGTCTCGCTTACGTGACGCCTGACGCACCGCACAACGTCCCGACGCTCATCTACATGGAGAACAATTCCGGTGTCGTCGACGCGTATCCGACGCAGCCGGACGATACCGACCTCACCGTGACGTATGGCCAACCGCCTTCCCAGACTTCGGTCATGGCGAACCCGAATTCCGTCGAAGTAACGACCTCGATCACCTACTCGGCGTCGGTGACGACGGACGTAGAGGGGCTCCCGACCCCGACCGGATCCGTCACGTTCTCAGTCGGATCGACGGTTCTGTGCACGGCGCCGCTGTCGAATGGCGCTGGCTCCTGCAGTTCGAAGAACGCCCCCTCGGGCTCTGACACCGTTGCCGGAGCGTATTCAGGCGACGACGTGTTCTTGTCTTCGGCCGGATCCACGAACATCACCGTCACGCCAGCAACTCCCGGCCTCTCCACGTCGTTCACCGCACCTTCGTCGAACTCGGTGGGCAACGCGTGGACCGACTCCGCCACCGTCATGGGGGACTCCACCGGCCTGGCCCCGACGGGCTCGGTCTCCTTCACCTGGTGCGAAGTGGTCTCGCCGAACACCTCGTGCACCGGCACCGGTGGGGGCGGCGGGGCCGGCACGTTGAGCGTCCCGAGCGTCAGTGGCGACAACTCGACCTTCGGGCCCTCGACCTCGGTGAGCCCGTCGAGCCCGGGCACCTACTGCTTCAATGCCAGCTACACCGCCCCCACGGGCGGCTACTACGCCTCGGTCGCCCAGCAGAGCGACACGGAGTGCTTCAGTGTGACGGCGGCCACCCCGGGCCTCACGACCTTGTTCACCGCGCCTTCCTCGAACTCGCTGGGCAACAGCTGGACCGACTCGGCCACCGTCTCGGGCAACTCGACCGGTCTGGCCCCGACGGGCTCGGTCTCCTTCACCTGGTGTGAAGTCGTCTCACCCAACACCTCGTGCACCGGCACGAGCGGGGGCGGCACAGCCGGGACACTGACCGTCCCGAGCGTCAGTGGCGACAACTCGACCTTCGGGCCCTCGACCTCGGTGACCCCGTCGACCGTCGGCACCTACTGCTTCAACGCCAGCTACGCCGCGCCCATGGGCGGCGCCTACGTCTCGGTCGCCCAGCAGAGCGACACCGAGTGCTTCACCGTGGCCACGTCCACCCCCGGCTTCACGACATCGTTCACGGCGCCGTCGTCGAACACGGTGGGGAACACGTGGACCGACTCGGCGACTGTCTTCGGCGACTCGACCGGCCTGGCGCCAACGGGCTCGGTCTCCTTCACCTGGTGCGAAGAGGTCTCGCCGGGCACCCCGTGCACCGGTACGAGCGGGGGCGGCACGGCCGGGACATCGAGCGTCCCGGGCGTCAGTGGCGACAACTCGACCTTCGGGCCCTCGAATTCGGTGACCCCGTCGAATGTGGGCACCTACTGCTTCAACGCCAGCTACAGCGCCCCCACGGGCGGCTACTACGCCTCCGTCGCCCAGCAGAGCGACAACGAGTGCTTCAGTGTGACGGCGGCCACTCCGGGCTTCACGACCTTGTTCACCGCGCCTTCCTCGAACACGGTCGGCAACACATGGACCGACTCGGCGACCGTCGCAGGCAACTCCACCGGCCTGGCGCCGACAGGCTCGGTCTCCTTCACCTGGTGCGAGGTGGTCTCGCCGAACCCATCCTGCACGGGCACGGGCGGGGGCGGCACGGCCGGGACATCGAGCATCCCGAGCGTCAATGGCGACAATTCGACCTTCGGGCCCTCGACCTCGGTGACCCCGTCGAGCGTGGGCACCTACTGCTTCGACGCCAGCTACACCGCGCCCATGAGCGGCAACTACGTGTCGGTCGCCCAGCAGAGCGACACGGAGTGCTTCAGCGTGACCGCGGCCACCCCCGGCTTCACCACCTCGATCACCGCGCCCTCGTCGAACACGGTGGGCAACACCTGGACGGACTCGGCGACTGTCTTTGGCAACTCGACCGGGCTGGCCCCGACGGGCTCGGTCTCCTTCACCTGGTGTGAGGTGGTCTCGTCGAACACCTCGTGCACCGGCACGGGCGGGGGCGGCACGGCCGGGACATCGAGCACCCCAAGGGTCAGTGGCGACAACTCGACGTTCGGGCCGTCAACTTCGGTGGCCCCATCCGAGCGCGGGCACCTACTGCTTCAACGCGAGCTACACCGCGACCACAGGCGGCAACTACGTGTCGGTCGCCCAGCAGAGCGACACCGAGTGCTTCACCGTCGCCGCGGTGCCGCCTCCTCCTCCGCCCCCACCGCCACTGGCTCCCGTCCACGGCTACTGGCTGGTCGGTTCCGACGGCGGGATCTTCACGTTCGGCTCGGCGCAGTTCCACGGCTCGACCGGCAGCCTCAAGCTGCAACGCCCCGTGGTCGGCATCGTGCCCACGAACGACCGCAACGGGTACTGGCTCGACGCCTCGGACGGCGGGATCTTCGCCTTCGGTGACGCCGGCTTCTACGGGTCGATCCCGGGGCTCGGGCTCAACCCCGCCGGTTCGGGGCTGCCCCACTCGCTGAACGCCCCGATCGTGGGCATGGTGCCCTCGTCGGACGGCAACGGGTACTTCATGGTCGCCTCCGACGGCGGCGTCTTTGCCTTCGGTGACGCGCACTTCGCCGGCAGCTGCCCGGGGATCGGCGGCTGTTCGGGCGCCGCCGTCGCCGTCATGCCCGACGCCAGCGGCAACGGCTACTGGCTCGTCACGGCAACCGGGAGCATCTACACCTTCGGCGACGCCCCGTATGAGGGTGCCCCCGGCAACACCGGCTCTCCGGTCACCTCGGCCGTGCGCACGCCCGACGGGAAGGGCTACTGGATCCTCACGGCCAACGGCACGGTCTACCCCTTCGGCGACGCGGGCAACTTCGGCTCGCCCGCCGGCCAACTCGGTGGCCTCAATCCGGCCACCGCCGTGTTCGCCACGTCCGACGGCGGCGGCTACTGGGTGGTGAGCGCCAACGGCACGGTGCAGAACTTCGGCGACGCCCCCAACGACGGGGGCATGAACGGCACCAACCTCAACGGATCGATCATCGCGGCCACGGGCTGGTAGTCGCCCGCCTCAGGGGGTCGCGGCGGGCTCCAACACGATGAGGTCGACGAACCCGCGGCGCTCCGTGTCGCCGGGGGGAAGCGCCCGCAGCGCCTCGATCGCCGGCCGGGTGGCCTCGGCCGCTGTCGCGTCGTCCAGCTCCCGCAGGGCGGGCCACGACTTGCGGGCGATCGCGTCCAGCTCGCCCTCCGGGCTGGACACGAAGGAGCGTTCGCGCGGATAGACCTCCCCGCGGAAACCCGCTCGGGCCGACCAGTCGAGCACCTGTTCGACGGACACGCCGCGCGGGCGCTTCCCGGTCCGCCGCGTGTCGACCTCCTGGGCCATGCGATTGATGATGTGGCCGATGGCGTCGTCGGACGCGGGGCGCTGGGTCGTGCACACGACGTAGCGGCCGCCCGGGCGCAGGACGCGCGCCACCTCGGCGAAGAGGCGGAGCGGATCAGGCACCGACTGCACCACCCACACCGAGACGGCGCTCGTCACGCCATGCGCGGCGAGGGGCAGGTCCATCGCGTCGCCCAAGATCACGGTCGGTCCGAGGCGTCGGCGCGCCCGGGCCAACATCGGGACCGACACGTCGAGGCCGACGACCCGATAGGCGCGCTTGATCAAGCCGAGGGCGACGACGCCGGTGCCGACGCCGACCTCGAGGACGGCGCCGGCGTGCGGAGACGGGAGGTGGTCTGCGATCAGCGCGGCGAACTCGTCGCCGCGGGGCTCGCCGCCGCGGGTCTCGTCGTAGAGGTCGGCGAGCTGATCGAACTCCGGCGCCGGTCGGATGCTCCCCATGGGGCTCATTGTGACCAAGCTGAGGGGCCGGCGCTCGCCCGAGGCTGTTCCACCTGCACCAAGGTTTCGCGCACACAGAGCCGGGGCAGGATGGGTGAGTGCCGGGCACGGACATTGCAGGAGCGCGGACGTCACCGCGCACAGCGTGGCTCCTCGCCGCGCTCGGCGGCGCGGCCGCCCTGGCTGCGATCGTGACGGTGCCGCAGGACGCCCGCGGCGCCGCCGCACAGTCCTGGCCGGCCTTCGTCCTCGTGGCCGGCCTCCTCCTGGTCGGCTTCGTCGCGCACGAGGACGGCTTGTTCGCCGCCGGCGGCCACGTCCTGGCGCGCGTCGCGCCGAACGGGTGGGCGCTCTACGCCGGCACCGTGGCGCTCGTCTTCGTGGTGACGACGCTGTTGAACCTCGACACCTCGGTCACGTTCCTCACTCCGGTGGTGGTCTACGCGGCCCGGCGCCGCGGCGAGGGCGAGGCACCCCTGCTCTACGGGTGCCTGCTGCTGGCCAACGCCGGCTCGCTCCTCTTGCCGGGGTCGAACCTCACGAACGTCATCGTGCTCGGGCACCTCCACCTGTCGGGTCGGGAGTTCTTCGCGCACATGGCGCTGGCCGGCGTTGCCGCCGCCGCGGTCACCGCGCTCGTGGTGGCGGGGGTCCACCGGGCCGAGCTGCGCACGACGATCGCACCCGACGTTGGGCGAAGAGAGCGCCCGGTGCTCGGCGTCGGGCTGCTCGCCGTGGCCGCGGTGACGGTGCTCGTCCTCGTGCTGCGGTCGCCCGCGCTGCCCGTCCTCGCCGTCGGCCTCGTCGCGACCGCCCTGCGGGCACGCCACGGGGCCACCTCGCCGAGCGATGCGGTGCGCGTCCTCGGCCTGCCGGTGCTGGTCGGGCTGTTCGGCCTGGCGGTGGCGCTCGGGGCGCTCGGCCGCAGCTGGTCGGGCCCCGCCACCCTTCTCAGCCACCTCGACGGCTGGGGGACCGCGGCGCTGGCGGCCGTCCTGAGCGTCCTCGTCAACAACCTGCCGGCGGCGTCGCTCCTGGCGGCACACCGGCCACCACACCCCTACACGCTGCTCGTCGGGCTCAACGTGGGACCGAACCTCTTCGCGACCGGGTCGCTGGCCTGGGTGCTGTGGTTGCGCGCCGCCCGCGCGGCCGGGGCTCGCCCCGACGTCGGCCGAGCGGTGCGGC
The DNA here is from genome assembly GCA_963821105.1 of uncultured Acidimicrobiaceae bacterium. Taxonomy (GTDB): domain Bacteria; phylum Actinomycetota; class Acidimicrobiia; order Acidimicrobiales; family RAAP-2; genus Bog-473. The sequence continues at coordinate 124,409 of CAWGCO010000012.1, read as the reverse complement.
TCGGGCTCGTGAGCGTCCCGCTGGCGATCGTCGCGGCGGTGCTCGTGCTGGGCGCCCAGGGCCTCAGCTGACGACGGCTACGCGTCCTTGTCGCTCACGCCGAGGGCGCGTCGCAACACCACGGCCGCCTCACGCGCCGCCGCGCCGGGACACCGCGGCGCGCGATGACGAGGGCGGACCCGTGGAAGGTGCCGGGGAATTGGTGCAGCTCCACCGAGACGCCCGCCCACAGGAGCGCCTGGGCGTAGGCGAGTCCCTCGTCGCGCAACGGGTCGTTCTCGGCGGTGGAGACGTAGGCCGGCGGGAGGCCGGCGAGGTCGGTGGCGCGGGCGGGTGCGGCATACGCCGGGACCCCGTCGGTGCCGGCCAGGTCGCCGAGGTAGGCCTGCCAGCTCTTCACGGCGAGCGGCTGGTTCCACAGCGGGGTATCGACGAACTCGCGCATGGACGGTGTCTCCAGGCGGTCGTCGAGCTCGGGGATGTGCAGCATCTGGAAGCAGATCGCGGGGCCGCCGTGGTCCCGGGCGAACAGCGCGGTGGCCGCGGCCAGGCCGCCGCCCGCGCTGGCGCCGACGACGGCGACACGCGCCGTGTCCACGCCGAGCTCGCCCGCCTGGGCGTGGAGGAACGACAGCGCGGCGTAGCAGTCGTGCAGCCCGGCGGGGTACGGGTGCTCGGGCGCGAGCCGGTAGTCCACCGAGACGAGCACGGCGCCGGTGTCGACCGCCATCAGCACCGCGCCGACGTGCTCGCTCTCGACGTTGCCCACGACGAAGCCACCGCCGTGAATGAGAAGGATGCCCGGCACCGCCTCGCCGGAGGCGGCGGCCGCCTTGGGCCGGTACACCCGCACGCTGACGTCGGGATCGTCCTCCCACCCTGGCACGAGCCGGTCCTCGATCTCGAGCAGCTCGGCTTCGGGGAGCGGCCGCCGCATGGCGACGAGCATCTTCTCGAAGGACCGCCGCGCCGCGACGGGGTCGTCGAGGTCGATGGCCGGCATGAAGTCCAACGCGGCTTCGAGCTCCGGGTCGATCATCGTGGCGCCTCCCCCGCTTCGCCGGTTACTTCGGTTGCATCCGGATGCCGGCGTCGATGCGGATCGACTCGGCGTTCATGTACGAGTTCGTCAGGAGCTCGACGGCCAGCGTGGCGAACTCGCTCGGGCGCCCGAGACGGTGCGGGAACAGCACGTCCTGGGCCAGCTTGTCCTTGAACGCCTCGGAGCCCTCGCCGGCGCCGTAGATCGGCGTGTCGATGAGGCCCGGGAGGATCGTGTTGACGCGGATGCCGACCACGGACAGGTCGCGCGCCACCGGGAGCGTCATGCCGATGACGCCGCCCTTGGACGACGAGTAGGCCGCCTGACCGATCTGGCCGTCCTCGCCCGCCACCGACGAGGTGTTCACGATGGCGCCGCGCGAGCCGTCCTCGTCGGGCTCGTTGAGGCTCATCTTCGTGGCCGCCAACCTGATGCAGTTGAAGGTGCCGATGAGATTGATCTCGATCACCCGGCGGTACAGGTCGAGGTCGTGGGCTGACGAGTACTCCCCGTCGCGGCCGATGGTCCGGGTGGCCCAGCCGATGCCGGCGCAGTTGACCAGCGACTTGAGGGGCGCCATCTCGATGGCGGCTTCGACCGCCGCGATCACCTGATCGGTGTTGGTGACGTCGGTCGGCACGAACAGGCCGCCGATCTCCTTGGCCAACGGCTCACCCCTGTCCGCCTGGAGGTCGGCGACGACGACCCGGACGCCTCGCTCGGCCAGGAGGCGCGAGGTCGCCTCGCCCAGCCCCGAGGCTCCTCCGGTGACGATTGCCGACGTGCCGTTCAAATCCATCTCTCTGCCGCTCCTTGAGGGTCGTGACGTGCGGGGCAGAGGATACGGTCCGGGCCGGTCCCGGTCACATCTGCGCGGGGGCCTCGATCCCGAGGAGCGAGAGCCCCCGTTCGAGCACCCTGGCGGTGTGGTCGCACAGGGCGAGGCGCGAGGTGCGGACCTCCTCGTCGGGCACGAGGACCCGGCAGGCCTCGTAGAACGTCGTGAAGACGCTGGCCAGGTCGAAGAGGTACGTGCAGAGTTTGGACGGGCTGAGCGTGTCCGCCGCCGACTCCACCGCTTCGCCGAAGCGGAGCAGCTGCATGGCCAGGGCGCGCTCGGGCGCCTCGTCGAGCCGCGGCCGCGTCCCGGGCGGCGGCGGGTCGGCCTCGGCGCGACGGAAGATCGAGCGGATCCGTGCGTGCGCGTACTGCAGGTACGGCCCGGTGTTGCCCTCGAAGGCGAGCATGCGGTCCCAGTCGAAGACGTAGTCACGCATCGGCTCGGTCGACAGGTCGGCGTACTTGATGGCCCCGATGCCGAGTGCCCGTGCCACCGCCGCCTGCTCCTCGGCGGACAATTCGCTCTCGCGGTCCTTCAGGGCGGTGGCCGCCCGCTCCACGCCCTCGGTCAGGAGGTCGACGAGTCGTTCCGAGTCGCCGCTCCGGCTGGCCAACTTCTTGCCGTCGGTGCCCAGCACGAGGCCGAAGGCGACGTGGACGGCGTCGGAGGCCTCGTGCAGGTAGCCGGCCAGCGCGGCGACCGCGAAGACCAGGCGCAGGTGCAGGGACTGTTCGGCGCCGACCACGTAGAGCAGCCGTTCGGCGCCGAGCCGGCCCGTGCGGTCGCGCACCGAGGCGAGGTCGGTGGCGGGGTAGCCGTAGCCGCCGTCCGACTTGCGCACGATCAGCGGCAGGGGCTCGCCCTGGCGGTTCGTGAAGCCCTCGGGGAAGACGCAGAGCGCACCCTCGTTCTCGACGAGCAGGCCCTTGTCCGTCAGCTCCTCGACCACGACGGGGAGGAGCGGGTTGTAGAAGCTCTCCCCCACCGTGTCCTCGTCGGTCAGGAGGACGCCGAGCATCTGGTAGACGTCGCGGTTGTGGCGCAGGCTCTCGGCGACGAAGATGCGCCACAGCCGCATGGTCTCGGGGTCGCCGGTCTGCAGCAGGACGACGCGCCGGCGGCTGCGCTCGGCGAAGGAGGGGTCGCTGTCGAACTGCACGCGGGCCGCGGCGTAGAACTCGTTCAGGTCGCGCACGCTGAAGGACTCCGCGTTGGTCGCCCCGTCCACGTCGAGCAGGTGCTCGATGAGCATGCCGAAGGGCGTGCCCCAGTCGCCGATGTGGTTCTCGCGCAGCACGGTGTGGCCCTGGAAGGACAGGACCCGGGCCAGCGAGTCGCCGATGGTCGTCGTGCGCAGGTGCCCGACGTGCATCTCCTTGGCCACGTTGGGCGAGGAGTAGTCGATCAGGACCGTCTGCGGCGTCGTCACGGCTTCGACCCCGAGGCGGGGGTCGCCGGAGACCACGGCGACGTGCGACGCGATGAAGTCGTCGGCCAGCGTCAGGTTGATGAAGCCGGGGCCGCTGATCTCGACGACCGAGCAGACGTCGCGGAGGTTCGCCGCCAGGACCACCTGTTCGGCCACCTCACGCGGCGCTCGCCCCAGTCGCTTGCCCAACGCCAGCGCGCCGTTGGCTTGGAAGTCGGCCCGCTCAGAGGGGCGCAAGACGGGATCGGCGCCGGGGGACACGGTGTCGAACGCGGCCTGGAGCCGGTCGGCCAGCACGTGGACGGCGTCGGGCATCCCCCATCTTCGCACGGCGGTGCCGGCGCCCATCCCGGGGATCGGCGCGTGCGCCGCTTAGTCGGCGGGTGCCCCCATGGCCCCGTCCATGAGGCCGTAACGGCGGAAGGGGCCGAAGAAGCCGTGCTCCAACAGGCCGTAGCCCACCTTGGAGCCGTAGGAGAACTCGGCAACGTGGTCGACGATGCCGTACTGGCCGATGCCCTTGATCTCGTCCACCGACAGCACCAGCCCCTGGGTCACGGTCTCGGGCCCGTGGTACATCCCGTGGCGCCAGTCGGCGTCGATGCCGTAGCCGGTGCCGACCGAGACGAAGTTGGGGAGGATCGAGCGGCAGGCGATCTCGATGCCCGCCTCGGGGAAGCGCACGACGGAGCGGTCGATGATGCGGGTCCCCGGGATCAGGTGGTGCTCGTGCTCGGAGGGGCCCAGGTCCTCGACGCCCTTGGCGGGATCGGCCCACACCCGCTCCGACTGGACGAGCGGGCGTTCGCCGTCGTCACGCTCGTGGCAGATGTACATGATGGCGTGGTCATCGAACTGCATGGGGAAGTAGTTCCACATCCCGCCGAGCACGAGCTCGCCCTGACGGATGCCGTCGGTCTCGGGCTCGCCGACCGGGCGCACCCCCCAGGAGCGGTCGCGGGTGCCCCAGCAGCGCTCGGGCGTCACCGCCAGGTCGTTGCCGCCGGCCGACAGCGTGCCCGACCAGAATCCCGTCTGGGCCAGACGTTGCGTGTCGAAGACGACCTTGCCCTTCGAGCGCAGGAACTGACGGGGCTCCTCGACGGCGGGGATGTGGCCCTCCCACGTGACGTCCATGGCCACGCGGTCCTCGGTCGGCTCGACGATCACCCGCAGTTTGCGGAGCGGCTCGAGCACCTCGATCCGGAACGGCCCGACGCGAGATGTCGGCCCGGTCGCGCAACGGCGCCGAGGAGCGCACGATGTGCTGGGAGCCCCCCAGCCGCACGTCGATGAACGCGTCGACGACACCGAGGTTGGGGTACTGGCCCATCCCGAAGATGGCGAACCAGTCGTCGTCGGACGGGTGCATGTTGAAGTAGTACCGGTCGTAGAAGTTGCGATCACTGGTGGCCGGGTGGGCGATGAACTCGGCGGCCTGGTGGACCGGGTAGTCGTCGAACGCGCTGAGTGACATGACGAGGCCGCTCAGCAGCAGGCGCAGCCGCTGCCACAGCCGCCGGTGACGGGTGCGCCGCACGCCCCGCCGGCGGGCTCGCTCGACGCGGCCGGTCGTGGCGAACACGGGGAGCAGTCGGCGCGCCCCGACGTGGCCGTCTGGGCACGTGGCCGGCGCGTCGGCGTCGGCCATCGGCCGGCGCTCGTCGAAGACGGCGTGACAGGTCGAGCAGCGATAGTCGTAGAGCGGCACGGTGAGGACCTCCGGGTGGACTCTAGGCAACGCCGGCAAGTCGGCGCCTGCCGCGTCGCCTACGGCTGGGCGAAGGCGTAGATCGGTGAGCCGTTGTACACGTTCGAGTCGGCCGGCAGGAACGGCCCGTCGAGCGCGACCGAGAGGTAGCCGTCTCGCCCGGGACCCGAATCGCCCCCCACCGTCATGATGGCGTCGTCGGGCCAGACCTGGGTGACGATGCCGACGTGCACCGACGAGGCGGTGCTCTCGGGCCCGGTGCCGTAGAGGACGTCGTCGCCCACGGCGGGCATGGCGGTGGGCGGCAGGATGGCGCCCGCGCTGGCGGCCCAGCCGTAGATGTCCCCGGTGAAGGCGTAGCTCGGGATGGGGATGCCGGCCTGCTGCCACGCCCAGGTCGCAAATAGCGCGCACCACTCCTCGCACGGCCCGTACGGGTTGCAGTAGGCGCCCTGCGTATCGGGGTCCGGCTCGATCTGGGACGCCACCGCCGACGCGATCGCCGCGGACTGGGCGAATTCCGGTTCAGCGGTAGCGGTGGAGAAGCTGTACTGCCAGGCCTGCGGGTCGAGCAGCCAGTACCCCGTGCCCTGGTTGTTGCCGATGATCGCCGAGATCTGCGTCGCCGTCGGATCGAGGGTGAGGCCGCCGAAGGCCTGCGCGTCGCCGTAGGAGAGGACGACGCCGTTCTCCGTCGCAATGAGGTAGCCGCCGCCATTGGGCGACGCCACCATGCCGACGGCGGGGTCGGGCAGGTCCTGGCTGCCGGCGCTGCCGTAGAACGACGCGTCGCCGTAGTTGAAGATGCCGCCGTCCGCTGCGACGAGCCAGTAGCCGTTGCCGTCGGCCGTGGCCGCCATGCCGACGATCGGCGCGTTGAGTGTGAGGCTGCCGGTGCTGCCGTAGAACTGCGCGTCGCCGAACGCGAAGATGCCGCCGTCGGAGGCGACGAGCCAGTAGCCCTTGCCGTCGGGCGTGGCCGCCATGCCCACGATCGGCTGGTTGAGATGGGTGCTGCCCATGGAGCCGTAGAACTGGGCGTTGCCGTAGGCGAAGACGCCGCCGTCGAGCGCGCCGAGCCAGTACCCCTTGGCGTTCTTCGTCACGGCCATGGCGACGATCGGGCCTTGGAGCGGTTCGGCCCCCGCGGAGCCCTCGAAGGTGGCATCGCCCGACGCGAAGACGCCGCCGTCGGCGCTGGCGAGGAGGTACCCCTTGCCGTCGGGGGTCGCCACGCCGGAGAACACCGGCGAGTTGAGCGGCTGGGGCAGGTTCGGCGCATCCTGGTTCACGCTGCCGAAGCCGATCATGCCGGCGTCGTTGTAGACGTGCGCCTGCTCGCTCGCCCCCGCCGGCGGCGCCCCGCTCAGGCTCGTCGCGGTCGCGACGATGGCCGGCGCGATCACCAGCGCGAGCGCGAGCGCGGCAAGGACGGCGGCCTCGAACGGCCCCCGGCGGTACCTCCTCCCCTCCCTGGCGCTCCCTCCGCATCCGCGCACGACACCCGATTGTGCACGCTCGCTCTCTCGCAAAAGGGGCAGGAGGGGTTACGACCTGGTTACGACTTGCCCGCTCAACGCTTGTGTAGGCCGTGCCCGTGGGGCTTGTCCGGGGTCTATGGCCTGATCTCCTCCCTCCTGGAAACACAGCGAAACCAGTAGCTCTCCGCAGAGCCCGCCTCAAACCCGGGCCGGGGTCCCTTGGGCGGTCCCGCGGGACCCACGGCAGAATGAGGGCATGACCCCCGAATCGACCGACGCACACCCCAACACCTTCGGCGCCCGGACGGACCTGGCCGTCGGCGACCGCACGTACGAGATCTTCAACATCAAGGCCCCTTCGCTGGCGGAGCGCCACGACATCGACCGCCTGCCCTACTCCATCAAGGTCATCCTCGAGAACCTGCTGCGCCACGAGGACAGCCCCCATGTCTCGGCCGACGACATCGTCGCCGTGGCGGCCTGGGGTGTGAACCCCGAGGGGCACGGCCAGGGCGCCGGCGACTCCGCCCACGAGATCGCCCTCACGCCCGAGCGCGTCCTCATGCAGGACTTCACCGGCGTCCCCGGCGTCGTCGACCTCGCCGCGATGCGCGACGCCCTGGCTCGGCTCGGTGGGAACGCCTCGCGGGTCAACCCGCTCGTGCCCGTCGAGCTGGTCATCGACCACTCCGTGATCATCGAGCGCTCCGGGGATGCGGAGTCCTACGACAGCAACGTCAGCATCGAGTACCAGCGCAACCTGGAGCGCTACCAACTGCTGCGCTGGGCCCAGGGTGCGTTCGACGGCTTCCGCGTCGTCCCGCCCGGGACGGGCATCTGCCACCAGGTAAACCTCGAGTACCTGTCGCGCCTCGTGTTCGCTACCGAGGACGGTCGCGCGTTCTGTGACACGCTCGTCGGCACCGACTCGCACACGACGATGGTGAACGGCCTCGGCGTGCTCGGCTGGGGCGTCGGCGGGATCGAGGCCGAGGCCGCCATGCTCGGCCAGCCGCTCTCGATGCTCCTCCCGCCGGTCGTCGGGCTGCGCATCAGCGGCGAGCCCAAGCCGGGCATCACCGCCACCGACGTCGTGCTGACGGTCACCGAGCTGCTGCGCGACCACGGCGTCGTCGGCGCGTTCGTGGAGTGCTACGGCCCCGACGTCGCGGCCCTCTCCCTCGAGACCCGGGCGACCATCGGCAACATGAGCCCCGAGTACGGCGCCACCTGCACGATGTTCCCGATCGACCAGGTGACACTCGACTACCTGCGCTTCACCGGGCGCGACGAGACCCAGGTGGCGTTGATCGAGGCCTACGCCCGGGCGCAGGGGCTCTGGCACGACCCCGGTGCGCCCGAGCCGGTGTACTCCGAGCACCTCAGCCTCGACCTGGGCGACGTCGTGCCCTCACTCGCCGGGCCCAAGCGCCCCCAGGACCGCGTGCCCCTCGACTCGGCGAAGGAGTCGTTCCGCGTGGCGATCGAGCGCACGCCCGTCGAGGCGGCGACCGAGCCGGCGGCCGCGCCGCACCACCGGGTGGCCGACGGCGACGTCGTGATCGCCGCCATCACCAGCTGCACCAACACGTCGAACCCCCAGGTCCTCGTCGCAGCCGGCCTGCTGGCCCGGAACGCCGTCGCCCGGGGGCTGCGGTCCAAGCCGTGGGTCAAGACGTCGCTCGCGCCGGGCTCGCGCGTCGTCATGGACTACCTGGAGCGGGCGGGCCTGATCGAGCCGCTCGACCAGCTCGGCTTCTACCTGGTCGGCTTCGGCTGCACCACGTGCATCGGGAACTCGGGGCCGCTGCTCGACGGCGTCAGCGAGGCCGTCCACGAGGCGGACCTCTCGGTCGCCGCCGTGCTCTCGGGCAACCGCAACTTCGAAGGTCGCATCCACCCCGACGTGCGGCTCAACTATCTCGGCTCGCCCCCGTTGGTCGTCGCCTACGCCCTCGCCGGCACGATGAACCTCGATCTGACGACGGAGCCGCTCGGGCAGGACAGCGAGGGCAACCCGGTGAAGCTGTCCGACCTGTGGCCCTCGCTCGACGAGGTGAACGAGACGATCAGGGCGTCCCTCACCTCGGACATGTTCCGCACGCGCTACAGCGCGGTCTTCGACGGCGACGAGCACTGGCGCGAGGTCTCGGTCGAGGGCGGCGAGACCTACGCCTGGCAGGACAGCTCCACGTACGTGAAGAACCCGCCTTTCTTCGAGACGATGACGATGTCGCCCGCGCCGGTCACCGACATCGCCGACGCCCGCGTCCTCGTGATGGTGGGCGACAGCGTCACGACGGACCACATCTCCCCGGCCGGCTCTATCGGCCTGACGACCCCGGCGGGCGAGTACCTGATCGACCACGGCGTGGAGCGGAAGGACTTCAACTCCTACGGCGCCCGCCGCGGCAACCACGAGGTGATGATGCGCGGGACGTTCGCCAACGTGCGGCTGCGCAACCAGCTCGCGCCCGGTACCGAGGGCGGGGTGACCCTGCACCTCCCCGACGGGGAACAGACCTCTATTTACGCGGCGGCGATGCAGTACGCGGAGGAGGGCGTGCCGCTGGTGGTGCTGGCCGGACGCGAGTACGGCACCGGCTCGAGCCGCGACTGGGCGGCCAAGGGCACGGCCCTGCTCGGCGTGCGGGCGGTCATCGCGCAGAGCCTCGAGCGCATCCACCGCTCCAACCTCATCGGCATGGGCGTGGTGCCCCTCCAGTTCTACAAGGGCGATTCGGTCGAGAGCCTCGGGCTGACGGGCCGGGAGCGGTTCTCCATCACCGGGCTCGACGTGCTCAACAAGGGCGAGTTGCCCAAGGAGGTCTCCGTCACGGCCACCGCCGACGACGACTCGGTCACCGAGTTCCGGGTGATCGTGCGCATCGACACGCCGATGGAGGCGGAGTACTACCGCCACGGCGGGATCCTCCACTACGTGCTGCGCCAGATGGCCGGCTGACCACGCCGCAGGCGCTTCGGCCCGGGGGCGTTCAGGCCAGCAGGCTCTTCGGTGCCTTGCGCCGCCACGACTCCGTGAGCAGTTCGCGCACGAGGGCGCGGTCGGCGTGGGGCAGCAGCACCCGGCACCCGCTCAGCTTCTTGCCCCACCACAGCTCCTCCACCGCAGCGGGGAACTCGGCGCAGTAGGACGCCACGGCGTCCTCGGGGAGGAAGACGTGGACCCGCCCTCCCTCGGGCGGCATCGTGGCGAAGATCTTTCCCCGCACCCGGAACGACGTGAGCTCGTGGTGCGGCTCCTCGGTGGCCTCCCCGCAGCGCGAGGGCGAGCCTCCTCACCCCGGCGGCCGAGACGCTCACGCGCCGCCCACGGCCAGCGCCACGAAACGGCGCACGAGCCCGTCACCGGCCCGGCTGACGTGGGCGACGTCCTCGGCGCGCACGAACATGCCCGGCGGCAGGTGCGGCCCCCAGTGCCCGACGAGGGCCGCGGTGACCTCGACGTGGAACTGGAGCCCGTAGGCCCGCGTCCCCACGCGGTAGGCCTGGTTCTCGTACGCCGCGTTGGCGGCCAGGCGGACCGCCCCGTCGGGCAGGTCGAAGGTGTCCCCGTGCCAGTGCACGCACGGCAACGGCGTCGGCGCCGGGCCGAAGACGGGGTCGGCGAACGCCTCGGTCGTGAGGTGGACCTCGCCCATGCCGTACTCGGGCGCCGGGCCCGCCACGACGTCGGCCCCCAGTGCCGCCGCCAGCTGCTGGGCGCCGAGGCACACCCCGAGGACCGGCAGCCCCGCTTCGACGGCGGCGCGGAGCAACGCGCGCTCCGGCTCGAGCCAGGGCAAGTCGTCGTGCACACTCATCGGGCCGCCCATCACCACGAGCCCGGCCATCGCCGCGACGGTGTCGGGGGGAGGCACGGGGTCACCGTTGTCGATCCGCACCAGGTCGAGTTCGGCGCCCACGTCACGCACGGCCGCGGCGATCGACCCGGGGCCCTCGTACGGGACGTGCTGGAGCACGGCCCAGGTGTCAGCGCCCACGACGGCTCAGGGGATGTTGATGACCCGGAACATCTCGGCCGAGCGCCCGGCCGGCAGCCCGGCCGTCTCGCCCGCCACCCCGGCCCAGGTGCGGATCCGCTCCGCCGTGCCGTCGGGATCGGGCAGCTGGCTCTTGTGGCACATGAGCGCGGCCACCTTGCGCTCGACGGTGGCCGTCGTCTCGACGGCGATACCGCTGGCCGGCTTGCCCAGGCCCATGATCCACAGCTCTCGCACGGACCAGGGCTCGAGGCCCTCGGACTCGAGCAGCTCGGGGTGGGCGAAGGGGTTCCGCGCATCGGGGTAGACGGCATCGATGGCCGCTTCCCCGGCCGCCAGGTGGTCGGGATGGCTGGCGTAGATGAAGTCGAGATTGCGCTCGGGCGACTGGGTGATGACGCGCTCGGGTCGCACCTCGCGGATCACGCGGCTGATGTCGCGCCGCAGTTCGATGCTCGGCTGGACCCGGCCGTCGGGATGGCCGAGGAAGCGGACGTCGCTGACGCCGACCGTGGCCGCGGCGGCGCGCTGCTCGTCCTGGCGCAGCGCCGCCATCTCGCCCCGTGACATCGCACGGTCCGAGCCCCCCGCCTCGCCGTTCGTGCAGATGCAGTACGTCACCTCGAGGCCGGCGTCGGTGAAAGCGGCGACCGTCCCGGCCGAGCCGAAGTCGACGTCGTCGGGATGCGCGGTCACCATCAACACGCGTCGCACCCCGTCCTCGGGCGACCAGAGAGGGATCGCGGCGTCGTCGCCGTCGCCGTCGGCGTTGCTCAGAGCACGCTCTCCTCTGGCTGCGGCGTCCACGCCCCGAGGTCGGCCAGGCGCGGGTCGTTCGAGAACATCTCGACGATCGGGATGCGCAGGCCCAGCCGGCGCTGGATGACCTCCATCTCGACGAGCTGGTTCCACAGCGAGAGGCTCACGACGACGCCGGCCCGGCCCGCGCGCGCCGTGCGGCCCGAGCGGTGCAGGTACGCCTTGTGGTCCTCCGGCGGGTCCCAGTGGATCACGCCGTCGACACCCTCGATGTGGAGGCCGCGGGCGGCGACGTCGGTCGCCACGAGCACCGCCAGCTTGCCGCCCGAGAAATCGGCCAGCGCCTTCTCCCGGCTCGACTGGCGGAGGTCGCCGTGGATGGCGGCGGCGTGCACGCCCTCCTTGCCCAGGTTCTCGACCAGGCGGTCGGCGCCGCGCTTGGTACGGACGAAGATGAGCGACTTCTCCTGGCTGCGACAGATCGCGGCGAGCACCTTCACCTTGTCCATCTGGTGCACCTGGATGAAGCGGTGCTCCATCAGGGTGACGGTCTGGGTGGACGAGGCCACCTCGTGGAAAACCGGGTCGGTCAGGTAGCGCTTCACCAGGCGGTCCACCGCGCCGTCGAGGGTGGCCGAGAAGAGGAGGGTCTGGTGCGCCTGGTCGAGGCGGCGCAACACCCACTCGACCTGCGGCATGAAGCCCATGTCGGCCATGCGGTCCGCCTCGTCGAGGACCAGCGTCTCGAGGCCGTCCACCGCGACCTCACCGCGATCGCCGAGATCGATGAGGCGGCCCGGGGTGGCGATCACGACGTCGACGCCCTTGCGCAGCTTGGCCACCTGGCGGTCGATGTCCGCCCCGCCGTAGACGGCCACCGCCCGCAGGGAGAGCTTGCGGGCAAGCGGGGCCAGGACGTCGTGGACCTGCACGGCGAGCTCGCGCGTCGGGAGGAGAACCAGCGCCAGCGGTCGCGCCGGGCGGCTCGGTTGGACGGGCCCCTGGGCATCCCGGGTGGCCCTGGCCCGTTGCAAGAGCGGCACGCCAAAGGCCAGGGTTTTCCCCGACCCGGTCTTGGCCTTGCCGCAGACGTCACGTCCGGCCAGGGCGTCGGCGACGGTGAGGGCCTGAATTGGAAAAGCGCTGACGATTCCTTCATCGGCCAGCGCTTTGGTCAGTGCTTCGGAGACCCCGAGGGACTCGAAGGTCCTGGCTGTCTCGTACGTATCATTGCCGTGGACGTCATCGTCCCCAGCGGGGCTTCCGGCATGCGCGCCGGTCAAGGCCTCAACGGTCATGGAACCTCTCTGCGTTCTTCGGCGGGACCGTGCGCCTGCCACAGGAGTTCGGTAATCGGCCCCGACTCGCCAGCCCCCGCCGACGGTCGCATGCTCATTGTACCAGCCCAGAGCAGGTATCCCGCGGCACCGTGTGCCAAAGTGATCGTCCGGGACGAGCCGGCGTGCCGAGCCGACCAGCTGAGGAGGACCCTGACGATGGCCAAACTCGAGGCGGGCGCCACCGCCCCCGCATTCACCCTGCCTGACCAGGACGGGAAGCCGGTCAAGCTCTCGGACTACAAGGGGCAACGGGTCATCGTGTACTTCTATCCGGCCGACGACACGCCCGGGTGCACCAAGGAGGCGTGTCAGTTCAACGACAACCTCAAGACCTTCGAGAAGGCGGGGGTGGCGGTGCTCGGGATCTCGCCCGACAAGGCCGAGAAACACGTCAAGTTCCGCACGAAGTACAAGCTCAAGTTCCCGCTCCTCACCGACGCCGACAAGAAGGTGATGGAGAAGTACGGCGCCTGGGGCGAGAAGACGATGTACGGCAAGAAGACGGTCGGGGTCATCCGCTCCACGTTCCTCGTCGGGCCGAACGGCAAGGTGCAACGGGCCTGGCACCACGTGCGCGCCGACGGCCACGCCGCCAAGGTGCTCGAAGAGGTCGACGCAGCCTGAGCACGTGAGGGTCCGACGGGGCCTGAGGGTCTGAAGTCCGAAGATCGGAAGATCGGAAGATCGAGCACCAAAGAGACCGGGGGGTCAGATGGGTCAGGGAATCAGCGAGGTCCTCACGTTCGCCATCGCCGTGGCGATCAGCCCGGTCCCGATCATCGCGGTCATCCTCATGCTGTTCTCCGCGCGGGCCAAGGTGAACGGCCCGGCGTTCCTCCTGGGGTGGGTCGTCGCGCTCGCCGCCGTCAGCACGGTGGTGTACGTGCTCGCGCACGACGGCAACGTGGCCACTAGCTCGACGGCGTCGGACTCGGTCTCGTGGGGGAAGATCGCGCTGGGCGCCGGCTTCTTGCTGCTGGCGAGGCGCCAGTGGCGCAACCGCCCCGCGCCCGGAGCCGAAGCAGAGATGCCCAAGTGGATGGGCCACATCGACACGCTCTCGCCGCTCAAGGCCGCCGGGCTCGGCGTCGCGCTGGCCGCGGTGAACCCCAAGAACCTCATCCTCACGATGGGCTCGGCCGCCGGGCTCGCCCAGCTCGGGCCTCTCGACGAGCGATGCCATCGTCGCCACCGCGGTGTTCGTGGCGCTCGCCAGCGTGACGATCGCCGGGCCCGTGGTCTACGCGCTCGTCGGCGGGTCGCGGGCCAGAGCAGCGCTCGACTCGGCCAAGTCGTGGCTGGGGGTCCACAACGCCGCCGTCATGACGGTGCTGTTCCTCGTGTTCGGCGTCGACCTGATCGCCAAGGGGCTGCCGCCCCTGACCTGAGGCGAGCGCGGCTTCGCTCTCGTTATCGTTCGTGAGGCGTCAGTGCTGGTGCTCGGGGCACCAGTACGTCGTGCGCCCGCCCACCTGCTCCACCAGCAACTCGGCGCCGTCGCGCGGGCAGCGGCCGCCGGGTACGCGCGCTTCCATCAGGTTGCCCATGTGCGAGCCGCCGCGCCCGTCGAGCTGGCGCAGGACCGCGCGCAGGGACTTGTGCAGCGTGCGCAGCTCGTCGTCGTCGAGCGGTGTCCGCCGCCCGGGATCGAGCCCCGCCCGCCACAAGATCTCGTCGGCCAGCAGGTTGCCGACGCCCGCCAGGCGCTCCTGGTCCATCAGCCGCGCCTTGAGCGGGGCGGCCGTGCCGGCCACCGCCGCCCGGGGCGACACCGCCACGGCGGCGCGGACGTCGGCCAGTGACGCAGTCAGGGCGTCGGGTCCGAGCCGGTCCTCGTCGGGCGCCAGCTCGAGCGAGCCGAAGCGGCGCGGGTCGTGCAGCTTGAGCGTGCCCCCGTCCCCGAACTCGATACGCGCCCGCACCCACTTGTCGTCGAAGACGCCCGGGCCGTAGCGCAGCCGGTCCAGCGCCTGCTGGCCGTCGACCACCAGCCCCCCGGTCATGCCGAAGCGGACGCCCACCGTCGGCCCGGCCCCGTCGTCCGTGTCGAGCAGCATGAGCTTGCCCCGCCGCCGTGCCTCGGTGAACGTCCGCCCTTTGAGCGCGCTGCGCAGACGCCCCGGCGTCGTCCCGCCGCGCCCGTAGCGGGAGTCGACCATCCAGACCCGCTCGATCGGACGGTGCAACGCCTTCTCGGCCAGCGTGCGGTACCGCTCGACTTCGAGGATCTCGGGCACCGGCGCACGGTATCCGACCCTTGGGGGTGGGCCGAATATGGTGGGCCTGTGCCACCAGAGAAGCCGCAATGGGCAGAGCTGTTCACCGAGGTCGTGACGTCCGGGCTCTGCACCGGGTGCTCGGCCTGCGTCATCGCGTGCCCCTACGACGTCCTGGGCTACGACGACACCGAGGGCGTCTACCGGCCCTTCCACGTCGACGCCGACGGCGGCCCCGACAACTGCACCCACGGCCTGAAGGGCTGCACCCTCTGCACACGGGCCTGCCCGCGCTTTCGCACCTGGGAGCCCGACATTGAGAACCACCTCTTCGGCCGGCCGCGCACCGACGAGGAGGTGTCCGGCATCGCCCGCCGGACGGTACTGGCGCGGGCGTCCGATTCCACGATCCGAGAGACGGGACAGGACGGCGGTCTCGTGTCCGCGCTGTTGATCTGGGCCTTCGAGCACGACGTGATCGACGCCGCCCTGGTGTCGGGCCTCGAGGGTGACGGCTCCACCTGGAAGGCGGTGCCCCGCGTGGCCCGCTCCAAGGAGGACATCTTGGCCACGGCGGGGTCGCGCTACACGTACTCGGCCAACCCGCTGGCGTACCCCGAGGCCATCGCGGGCGGTGCCGAGCGCATCGCGCTGGTCGGGATGGGGTGCCAGGCCTCGGCGCCTCCGGTCATGGCGGCCCGTAAGGCGGGCAAGATCGCCCGGCGCTTCGTCCTCTCCATCGGCTTGCTGTGCTCCAAGACGTTCGACGACGCGATCTTCCCCGAGCTGTTCGAGGCTCGCTACGGCCTGGCTCGTGCCGACATCGCCAAGATGAACATCAAGGGCGTGTTCCAGGTCTGGATGCGTGACGGCAGCTACCACGAGATCCCGCTCAAGGAGGCGCACGAATGGACCCGCGAGGGCTGCACGTCGTGCCCCGACTTCGCGGCCGAGCACGCCGACATCTCGACGGGGGGCATCGGGGCGTTCGGTGACTGGACCCTCACGCTGCTGCGCACCGAGAAGGGCGAGGAGCTGTTCAACGACATGGAGGCGGCCGGCGTCATCGAGACCCGGCCGATCGAGGACGACCCGGGCGCCGTCAAGCTGTTGCACCGGCTGAGCCGGGTCAGCCGCAAGCGCTGGCCGGTCACCGCGGTTCCCATGCCGGGCCGCCTTCCGGCGGCTACCCCCGCGTCGTAGCACTCCGACTTCGATGTCCGGCCCCAAGCCCGACTCCTTCGCCGCGCTGTTGGGGATCGAGGTGGCGCGGCGCGAGCCGGGTCACACGGTGGCCACGCTGACCACGGACGAACGCCATGCCAACCCGCACGGCACGGTGCACGGCGCTGTCTTCTACGCGGTGTGCGGCGCCGCGGTGGCGGCCGCCGCGAACGACGACACACACTCGGGGATCATCTCTTCGGTCCTGGTCGAGTACCTGCAACCGGCCGCCATCGGCGACGAGCTCTTCGCCGAGGTCACCCGCGAGGCCTCGACCGACCGCGAGGACATCTTCACCGGGACGGTCCGCCGCGGCGATTCCGGTGACCTCCTCGCCTGGGTGCGCGCCCGCGGCACCCGCCGCAACCGCGGCGCCTGACCTCGCTCCCTCGGGGTTCTGGCCTCAGAAAAATCAACCGGGAAAATTTCGCGTTCGTATATGCGAAATTTCGCCGCTCTCGTCTCGCCTGAATACGGCCTGCGCCTCATAGGCCGATGGATGGCCGAATCTGTGGGAACCCTGTCATTGACGCCATAGGGGGAAGCCATCAGAGTGAGAGCCATGCGGGAGCGCCACGTCGTGATCGTCGCTTTCGAGGGGGTCCAGCCTCTTGATGCGGTCGGCCCCCACGAGGTGTTCGCCGGGGCCCGCCGGGCGGCGGCGTCGCTCGGCAAGGCCGGCGGCTACCGCGTCACGCTGGCCTCGACGGGAGGCGGCACGGTCCGCGCCGAAAGCGGGCTCGTCCTCGGCACCGAGACCCTGCCCGGAGACGACGACCGCATCGACACCCTCGTGCTCGCCGGCGGAAGCGGAGCCAACGCCGCCGCGGCGGACGAGGAGCTCCTCGCCTGGATCCGCCGGACCGCCCCGGACTGCCGCAGGGTCGCCACCGTGTGCTCCGGCACCTTCATCGCCGCCGCAGCCGGACTGCTCGACGGGCGCCGGGTCACGACGCACTGGGCCCGCGCCCAGGAGCTGAGCGAGGCCCATCCGCGCCTCACCGTCGACCCCGACCCGATCTACATCCGTGACGGCAAGGTCTGGTCGAGCGCCGGCGTCACGGCCGGCATGGACCTCTCCCTGGCCCTGGTCGAGGACGACCTCGGCGTCGACGTGGCGCAGATCGTCGCGCGCGCTGGCTCGTCATGTTCCTGCACCGACCGGGCGGGCAGAGCCAATTCGCCTCACCCGTCTGGGTGCCACGAGCCGAGCGCTCCACCGTCCGCGCCGTCCAGGACCTCGTCGAGGCCGCGCCGGGCGGCGACCACCGCTTGCCGAACCTGGCCGCCGCGGCGGCGATGAGCGTGCGCCACTTCACCCGCGTGTTCACCGCTGAGGTTGGCGAGAGCCCGAGCCGCTTCGTCGAGCGCACCCGGGTCGAGGCGGCGCGGCGCGAGCTCGAGACGACGGGCGACACCCTCGACGTCGTGGCGTCGCACTGCGGCCTCGGCAGCTCCGAGACATTGCGCCGCGTCTTCCAACGCCACCTCGGCGTCGCCCCTGACGCCTACCGCCGGCGGTTCCACACCGCCCCGACCGAAAGGGCCACCGCGTGACTGATTCCGGCACCGTGCAGATTGCCATCCCGATCTTCCCCCGTTGCACCGCGCTCGATGCCATCGGGCCCTACGAGGTGCTCCAACGCGTCCCGAGCTTCGACATCACCTTTGTGGGGCACGCCCGCGGCGAGGTCCGCACCGAGAACGCGATGCTCGGCCTCCAGGTCGACGCCACCTTCGAGGAGGTGCCCGAGCCCGACGTCATCGTCTTCCCCGGTGGCGTGGGCACGCGCCCGCTCGAGAAGGACGAGCGCGTGCTCCGCTGGGTCCGACACGCCCACGAGGGCACGCGCTTCACCACCTCGGTCTGCACGGGCTCGCTGGTCCTCGGTGCCGCAGGTCTCCTCGACGGCCTCAGCGCCACCACCCACTGGTCGTGCTATCCCGAGCTCGCCGTGCACGGCGCCGACCCGACGCCGCGACGGGTCGTCGAGCACCTGGATCGCCGCATCATCACCGCCGCCGGTGTGTCGAGCGGCATCGACATGGCGCTGCGACTCGTCGAGCTGCTCGTCGACCGCACGGCCGGAGAGGCCGCACAGCTGATGGTCGAGTACGACCCTCAGCCTCCGTTTGACTGCGGTGCCGTCCACAAGTCCGACGACACCGTCATGACTCGGGTCATCGAGTACGCCTCGTTGCGCTCGTAACCCCTCCAGGCCGTCTCAGGCTGAGGACGCGGCCGCGCTCGCCCCGGCGAACCGCCCGAACATCGTGCTGTCGCCGATCGACAGCCCGCTGGCGTAGCCGAAGGCACACACCCCCGCCGTCGTGCGGCCCGCCGCGAACAGACCGGGGATGGCGTTGCCGCTGACGTCGAGGACGGCGCCATCGACCGTCGACTCCAGCCCGCCCAGGGTGAACGGCGCGTAGGGCGCCGGGCCGATACGTAGGTCGAACGCGCCGATCGGTGGGACGAGCGGGCGTACCCAACCCGGCGCCTTGTGGAACAACGGGTCCTCGCCGCGGGCGGCGTGCCCGTTGTAGAGGTCCAACGTCGCCCGCAACGACCCGCCCGGCAAGCCCATCTCCGCCTCGAGCTGTTCCGCCGTCTCGCAGACCCACGTGGCGGCCAGGCCCATCCAGTTCGGCTCGTACGCGGCCTCGTCGACGAGCAGGTAGACCTCGCCGTCCTGCTCGTAGAGCGCCGATTGGCCGACGCGGCCCATGTAGGTGTCCTCGTTGATGAAGCGCTGGCCCTTTCCGTTGACGAGGATGCCGTGGATGAGGCCGCGCGGTGGCGTGATCGGGAGCGAGACCTCACCGGCGTACATGTTGCGCGCCGATGCCCCGATGGCTTGTGCCATGCGGATGCCCCGGCCATCGTCGCCCTCCGTCCCCACCTTGAACGTCCCACGCGCCAACGGCGGGCAGTGCTGGCGGAGCATGTCGTCGTTGAAGATGAACCCGCCGGCCGTGAGCACGACGCCTCGGCGCGCCCGCAACGACACCGTTTCGCCGAAGCGCTGCGCCTGCACTCCCACGACCCGCCCGTCACCGTCCAGCACGAGCCGGTCCACCCTGGTGTCGGTCGAGACGGCCGCACCCGCGTCCGAGGCCGCAGCCGCCAGGTGCTGCATCAGCAACCACCCGGTCGACCGCTTCGTCTTGGCCAGGTGCCCACGCGGCGCCGGACGGGCGATCTCGCTGAAGGGGTAGGCGTCCTCGCCGCCGGAGTACACCAAGCCCTCGGTGCCGTTCGGGGCCATGGAGGTGTCGGCGCAAAAGGTGGGGTCGAAGGGCACGCCGCGTGCCACCAACCAGTCGAAATGGCCCAGGCTCTCGGCGCAGTAGCGCGCGATCTTGGGCTCGTCGGGATCGGGCCCGCAGGCCGCCATCATGTAGCGGTACATGTCGTCGAGGCTGTCCTCGAAGCCACACGCGGTCTGGATCGGCGTGCCCCCGCCGAGGTACACGATGCCCTCGGCCAGCGCGGCCGCCCCGCCGGGCCCACCCGTCCGCTCGGTGACCAGTACCTCGGCACCCGCTTCCACGGCGCTGAAGGCGGCGGTGGAGCCGGCGGCTCCGAATCCGACGACGATCACGTCGGCCGTCGCGTCCCAACTCCCGATCTCCACCGCTTCGCGCGGCTCGACGTCGGCCTGCTCGCTCACCTGATCCCTCCCGATGTGGCCGAGACGGTAGCCGTTCCCCCGGCGCCCCTCGGCGCTACGAGCGCGCCGACTGCAGGCGCCCCGTCCCCGCCGCGCCCATCACCTGGCGCGCCCGGTTGAACACGGCGTCGAACATGGGCTCGGTGAGTTTGCCGGTGAACGTGTTCTGCTGGCTCGGGTGGTACGAGCCGAGCAGCATGACGCCGCCCGGAAGCGTCGTCTCGGCCAGATGGCCGAACGCAGGCCGCGGGCGAAGCTCGTAGTGGGCCGCCAGCGCCTGCCAGGCGAACTGGCCCAGCGCGACGATCACGGCAACGCGGTCCAACAGGGCGAGCTCCCGCGTCAGATACGGCGCGCAGTTGTCGCGCTCGTCGGGTCGTGGCTTGTTGGCCGGCGGGGCGCAGTGCACGGCGGCCGTGATGTAGGCGTCGCGCAGCGCCAAGCCGTCGTCGCGCGCCACGCTGGTCGGCTGGTTGGCGAAGCCCGCCCGGTACAGCGCGGCAAAGAGCCAGTCGCCCGAGCGGTCACCCGTGAAGATGCGGCCGGTCCGGTTGCCGCCGTGCGCGGCGGGCGCCAGGCCGACGATGAGGAGGGCGGCGTTCGGGTCCCCGAACCCGGGGACGCCGCGGCCCCAGTAGGTCTCGCCCGCGTACGACGCCCGGCCCGTCCGCGCCACCTCCTCGCGCCACGCCACCAGGCGTGGGCAGCGCCGGCACTCCGCCACGTCCCGTTGCACCGCGGCCACAGAATCGGGTTTGGGCCGGTTGGACGCCACGGCGCAGAGCCTACGATGGGCGTTCGTGCCCGCAGCTGTCCGAACCAATTCTTCCCGGCCGCCCACGCGCCGCGGCCAAAAGCCGCCGCCGGCCACCACGGTCCTGTTCGTGCGGCACGGGAACACGCCCACGACGGGCAAGAAGCTCCCGGGGCGGGCGCCCGGACTGAGCCTCTCCGAGAGGGGGCGCTCCCAGGCAGCGGTCGCGGCCGAGCGCATCGCCGCGCTCCCCAAGCCGCCGACCGCCGTCTACGCGTCGCCGCTCGAGCGCACCCGCGAAACGGCGGCTCCGATCGCCCGGGCCCTCGGCCTGCGCGTGCGCACCGCGCCGGGCCTCATCGAGGTCGACGTCGGCGAATGGACCGAGAAGCCTCTGACCCGGCTCTTCCGCGACAAGCGTTGGGCGATGGTCCATCGCTGGCCGAGCGGCTTCCGCTTTCCGGGCGGAGAATCGTTCGCCGAGATGACCGCCCGCGCCCTCGACGCCGTGGTCGAGATCGTCGAGCAGCATCCGGGTGAGACCGTCGTCGCCGTCTCTCACGCGGACACCATCAAGGCGGTCATCGCCGCCTCTGCGGGAGCCCCCCTCGACCTGATGCAGCGACTCGTGGTGTCGCCCTGCTCTGTGTCCGCGGTGATCTTCACCGGCGGCGGCCCCACGGTGCTCTGCGTCAACTCCACCGGCACCCTCGAAGAACTGGTCGTGTCGTGACCGACGACTTCGATTTCGACGCACCCGACCACTGCACGATCGGGGTCATCGGGGAAGTCGGCAACCGGCTGTTCCTCTTCTACTGCCGCCAGGGGCTCACCGAGACCACCGTGAAGGTGGAGAAGCAGCAGATCGCGGTCCTGGCCGGCTACCTCGGACGCATCGTCAAGGAGCTCGGGCGACCCGGTCACCTGCCCGAGGATCTCGAGTTCTATGGGACCGAGGAGTTCGAGTGGGTCGTGGGGACCATCGGTGTGTCCTACGACGAGGAACTCGATCGCATCGTCGTCGTGCTCGAGGAGATCGGCGTGGGCGAGGAGGACGACGATGACGACGAGGACGAGGTGGACGAGAGCGGGCACGTGCTGCGCGTCGCACTGACCCGCGAGCAGGCCGCCGCCTTCGCCATCCATGCCACGCGGCTCGTCGAGGCCGGACGGCCCCCTTGCCCTCTGTGCTCGCTGCCGTTGGACCCGTCGGGCCACGACTGCCCGCGCACCAACGGCCACCGACCGCCGGCGACCTGACCCACAGTGTCCGACGCCAGCGTCGAGCGCGTGCTCAGCGAGGGTGAGATGGAGGTGCACGGGCGCATCGCGGGCAGCTCGAACGCCACCATGCTCGTCACCTGCCGCCAGGGTGACGACGAGCTCCTCGCCGTCTACAAGCCGCACAAGGGCGAGCGCCCGCTCTGGGACTTCCCGGGCGGGCTCTTTCGCCGCGAGGTGGCAGCCTACGTGCTGTCCGAGGCACTCGGGTGGGGCCTGGTCCCAGAAACGGTCGAGCGCGACGAAGGGCCCTTCGGGCCCGGCTCGGTCCAGCGCTTCGTCCACGAGGACGGCGTCTCCCACTACTTCACCCTGCGCGACGAACCGAAGTGGCACCCCGAGCTGATGCGGATGGCCGCCTTCGACGTCGTCGCCAACAACGCCGATCGCAAGAGCGGCCACGTCCTTTTGGCCGAGGATCGGCTTTGGGCGATCGACAACGGCCTGTGCTTCAACGAGCACGACAAGCTGCGCACGGTGATCTGGGACTTCGGTGGCGCAGCGCTGGCGCCCGACGTGCAGGACGACCTCGGCCGGCTGGCCCACGACGGTCCCTCGCCGGTGCTGTGCACCCTCTTGGACCCGATCGAGGTGGCGGCCACGTGGGACCGCCTCTCGTGGCTGCTCAGCCTGCGGGCGCTGCCCGAGATGGACGACGACGGGGACTGGCCGCCCTACCCCTGGCCGCTCGTCTAGGCCGCATTCGGCCCGCCCTCTCAGTTCCTGCGGAAGATTCGACTCTGGCCTCAACATCACTGCCGGAATCCACTCTGGCCTCCCGATTCCGCCCCGAAGTATGAGGCCGCCGTGAAATACACAACGAAGGGGCGCCCGGCGGAGGGTGCTATGGGAGGTGGTACCCCTCCGTCACCATCTGCGCGATCACCTGCTGGGCCACCACCTGACTCCCGCCCGGCGTGAGGTGGATGCCGTCGGGGGTGCGGGTGTTGACGATCTGCCCGGAGGCGTTCGTCACGAACGCGGTGTACCCCCCGGTCGGGGTCCCGAGCGACTTCCACGTGCTGATGAACGTGATCGGCGGCTTCGACCCCGCCGCCTGATTCTTGTCGAGCGCGTCGATGTCGGCCATCTGCGCGCTCAGCGACGGGTTCTGCATGGGGGGCATGCCGACCCAGATCACCTCGGCGCCGCCGCTCTGCGCGATCTGCATGAACTGCTGCACCCGCTGCGAGTACAGCGCGTTCCATTGCGGCGAGGTGTAAGGCGTGTCGGGCGGCCCGAGGAAGTCTTGCGCGTCGTTGGCCCCCATCATGATCACGACCACCTGCGGGTTGTCCGTGTGCAGGTCCGACGCCAGCTCCGCCGGCCAGTTGAAGTAGTCGGGCCGCGTGAGGCCCGTGCTCTCCTTCCCGTCGAGTGCGGCGGTGACCACCCCGGTCCCCGCGAGGTCCGACTGCAACGCGCCGCCCATGTCGAGCCCGATCGAGTCGCCCACGATGAGCACACGCAGAGGAGCGGCGGCCGTCGGGTCCTTGGGGTTCGGCGGCGCGGTCGTCGTCGTGGTCGCACCGGCCGCGACCTGCTGCTTCGGTTTCGTCTTCGGCACGTCCTTGTGCGGTCCCTTGACGGTGAGGCCGCCGGTGCCGACGGGTTGCTGGTTGGAGCGGCCCGTCAGCGACACGATGTGCGAGAGCTGCAGGTCGCGGCTGAGCGTCGCCACCGGCCCGACGACGTCGAGGCTGGCCGTGCGACGCGAGCCGACCGGGGAGACCTGTGCGTTGTGCTGCAGCGTCGGCGCGAACAGCAGGAACCACACGGCGAAGGCGAGCACGCCCAAAAAGAGCACCCGGGTCCACGGCAGGCGCACGCGCCCATCGGGCGGCGCTCCCTCCTCCCCCGGTGCGAACGACGCGACGCCGCGCGCGGCCGCGTCGGGCTCTTCTTCGGGCACGGAGGGCGGGGGCGGGGCGGAGGTGCTCATCAGAACCGGTAGTAGATGAAGGGCGCGACCCCGACGGGGCCGAACGTGGTGATGGCGGTCAGGGCGACGCCGAGCAGGCCGACCTGCACGACCGCGCGCTGGCGGGAGAACAGGGCCTGCAGGCGGTCCACGCGCATCGGCGGCACGAACTGCGACACGATCGTGCCCACGACGACGAGGACGAGCAGCGGGGTGACGAGGGGCGAAGGCGAGCCCCACCCCTTGAGCATCCGGCCCAGCACGGCGAGCGCCTGGGACACGCCCGACGCGTTGAAGAAGACCCAGCCCACGCAGACGAATTGGAACGTCAGGAAGCGCTGCACCCAGATGCGCACCGGGCCGTCGGCGACCGGTGGCAGGCCACGCCTGACCCGGCTGCGCCGCCGCAAGTGCCCGACGCTCTGGCCCATCCCGTGCCAGGCCCCCCAGATCACGAAGGTCCACGCGGCGCCGTGCCAGAGGCCGCCCAGCACCATCGTGATCATGATGTTGCGGATCGTGTTGCCCTCGCTGCCCTTGTTGCCCCCGAGCGGGATGTAGAGGTAGTCGCGCAGCCAGCGCGACAACGTCATGTGCCAGCGGCGCCAGAAGTCCTGGAGGTCGCGCGCCGTGTACGGCGCGTTGAAGTTCTGGGGGAAGCGGAAGCCGAGGAGCAGCGCCAGACCGATGGCGATGTCGGTGTACCCGCTGAAGTCGCAGTAGATCTGCACCGCGTAGCCCCACGCCGCGAAGATGGCCTCGGGCGCGGAGTGCTGGCTGGGCGACGTGAAGACCGGCGTCACGATCGAGCCCGAGACGTACGACGAGATCACGACCTTCTTGAACAGCCCGGCCAGGATCAGCCAGAAGGCCCGCGAGTAGTCGATGTTGTTGGGGTCGCGCCGCCGGCGGATCTGGGGCAGCAGCTCGGTGCCCCGCACGATCGGCCCGGCCAGGAGGTGGGGGAAGAAGGAGAGGTAGACCGCGAAGTCGAGCGGCTTGGCCGGCTCGAGGACGCCGCGGTAGATGTCGATCACGTAGCTGATCGCCATGAACGTGAAGAAGCTGATGGCGATCGGCAGGCCCACTTGGAGGAGCGGGATGGCCTGGCCGAGCCCGATGGCCTTTGACACGTTGTCGACGTTGACCGAGACGAAGCCGTAGTACTTGAACCAGCCGAGGATCCCGAGGAGGACCGCGACCGTGACGATCATGGCGCTGCGCCGCCCACGGTCGTTGCGCATCGCGTTGGTCACCGCCCCGCCGAGGAACGCAACGGCGGTCGTCGCCAGCAGCAGGAGGCAGTAGCTCCACCCGACCCAGCCGTAGAAGACGTAGCTGAGGCCGATCAGCGCCAGCTTCCACGGGCCCGGGTACGGGTTGAGCAGCCAGTTCACCGTGAAGGCCACGGCGAAGAAGATGGCGAAGTCGATCGTGGGAAAGAGCATCAGCAGTGGTTGGGGAGAGGG
Source organism: uncultured Acidimicrobiaceae bacterium (assembly GCA_963821105.1). Taxonomy (GTDB): domain Bacteria; phylum Actinomycetota; class Acidimicrobiia; order Acidimicrobiales; family RAAP-2; genus Bog-473. The sequence continues at coordinate 99,263 of CAWGCO010000012.1, read as the reverse complement.
CCGAAACTACCGCCGGTGGCCTGCGCCACCGGGGCGCGTCGGCCGGCGTGACGGCCCGGACCGCTCGCCGCAATTGCCCCGATCGCCCTCATACCGGAAGTAATGGTGCCGGGTGTCCCCGGATTATGTGCCGCGCCCGGGCGAGCGGGCCTCGAAACGAGGCAGCGCCGAGGCCCGGCCCGAAGTTAGGACTTGGCCTTCAGCAGCTCGATGAGGGCCGGCAGGACCTTGTGGACGTCGCCGACGATGCCGAGGTCGGCCACCGAGAAGATCGGCGCCTCCTGGTCCTTGTTGATGGCGACGATGTTCTTCGAGCCCTTCATGCCCACCAGGTGCTGCGTCGCACCCGAAATCCCGGCCGCGATGTACACGGTCGGCTTCACCGTCTTGCCCGTCTGGCCGACCTGGTGCGAATACGGCACCCAGCCGGCGTCGACGATGGCCCGCGACGCGCCCGCCGCGCCGTGTAGCAGCTTGGCCAGCTCCTCGATCCAGGCGTAATTGGCCGCGTCGCCCAGCCCGCGCCCGCCCGAGACCACCACCGGCGCCTCGTCGAGCTTCGGGCCGCTGCGCTCCTCGACGTGGCGCTCCACGACCTTCGCCGTGTTCGTCGCTGCCACGTCGGGCACCGGCGCAGCCGTCACGCTCGCCGCCGCGCCGCCCGAAGGCTCGGCCGCGAACGACTTGGCCCGGATGACGAAGATCCCCGGGCCCGAGCCCGTGAACTTGGCGGTCACGATCTCGGCGCCGCCGAAGACGGGGTGCTGGCTCGACAGCGAGCCGTCGGCATCCACCAGGCCCGTCACGTTCGTCAGCACCGGCCGGTCGAGCTTGGCCGAGAGGCGCCCGGCGATGTCCCGGCCGTCGTAGCTCTGCGCGAAGAAGATGGCGTCCGGCGCGTTGCCGCCCGTGACCAACGCGGCCATCGCAGCCGACACCGGCACACCCGGCAGCGACTCACCGATGTCGCCCACGTCGTAGACGGTGGTGGCGCCGTACTCGCCCAGCGCTGCGGCCAAGCCGGCGACGTCGGGGCCCCAGGCCACCGCTTCGACGGTCGAGCCGACGGTCCGCGCCTCGGTGAGCAGCTCCAAGGTCACGGGCGTCGCCACGCCGTCAACGGCCTCGGCCAGCACCCAGATCTTGTCGATCGCCATCTCAGACCACCTTCAACTGCTCGAGGAAGTCCACGACGCGCTGCGCGCCGTCGCCTTCGTCCACCACGATCTCTCCCGCCGCACGCGCCTCCGCCGGGGCGACCTCGGTGATCTCCTCGCGGGCGCCGGCGGCGCCGACCTGCGAGGCGTCGATGCCGAGGTCGGCCACGGTCAGGTTGTCGACCGGCTTGTTCTTCGCCGCCATGATCCCCTTGAAGGAGGGGTAGCGGGGCTCGACGACGCCGGCCGTCACCGTGACGACGGCGGGCATCGGGCAGACGACCTCGTCGTAGCCCGCCTCGGTCTGGCGCTCGACCTTCACCGAGGAGCCGTCGACCGAGATCGCCTTGGCGAACGTCACCGACGGCAGGCCCATGAGCTCGGCCACCTGCACGGGCAGCGTGCCGGTGTAGCCGTCCGTCGACTCGGTCGCCATCACGATCAGGTCGGGGTTCGCCCGCTTGATGGCGGCCGCCAGCACCTTGGCCGTGCCCAGGGCGTCGCTGCCGGCGAGCGCCTCGTCACTGACCAGGATCGCCTTGGCCGCGCCCATGGCGAGGCCGGTGCGCAGCCCGGAGGTCTCGCCCCCCGGTGCCATCGAGACGAGGGTCACCTCGTCACCTTCACCGCCCGCGAGCTGAAGGGCCATCTCGACTCCGTAGTTGTCGGAGTCGTCCATGATCAGCTTGCCCGAGCGGTCGAGAGTGTGGTCCGGATTGAGCTTCCCGGGGGCCGCTGGGTCCGGGATCTGCTTGACGCAAACGACGACGTTCATGGCGGACCATCTTTGTGGAACAGGCCCTTCCCACGCCATTCGACCCGCTCAGCGGCGGGTTTTCGCCGCTTCAGCCGCCGTCGCCACGGCGCCCCCGCCCCTCGCACGCAACGCCCGAGCGCTTTCGGACCCCGGCCCGCCCGCCGAACCGGTCCGGCGGCCCCTTTGGTGGCGGCGGCGCCCGCCCGCCGGAACCGGTCCGGTCGTCGGGCCCGACCGCCGACCTGCGATAACGTCGATCTCCGAAGGCCTGGCGGGGATTCCGACGTGCCAACGCCGCTTCACCGAACGTCGAGTGGATCCGAGCCAGGGGTCGTCTGGCCCGACTGAGGAGCCGCATCTCGTTGATTTCCGTCATGCCTTGGGATGAGTACACGCGATCGCCAGTCGCCTGTTCAGCGGACCCACCGCCTTCCAGGCGCGTGCAGGTAGTTACCGCTGGGAGCTGGGTCGCCGGGAGGGTCGGCGAGCGGGCCGGACCGCGGCGAGGGCGTCGCCGATGCGGTCGGTGATCACGGCGTCGACGCCGAGAGCGACCATGGCCTCGAGGTCGTGGGGCGCATTGACCGTCCAGACGTTGACGGCGAGGCCGTCGGCGTGCGCCCGCTCGACGAGGTCGGCGGTGACGTGCGTGACGAAGGGGTGCACGGCGCGGAAGCCGGCCCCGGCGGCCTCGGCCAGGGCCTGGCCCGGGTCGATCGTGAAGCCCCAGAGGGCGCCGAGCGGGAGGCGACTGTCGGCGGCCTGGACGGCCAGGAGCGTGGCTGGCTGGAACGACGAGACGATGACACGGTCGGCCCAGCCCGCCTCGTCGATGGCCGTGGCGGTGAGCGCGGCGACGGCCTCGTCCGCATCCCAGCCGGGGTCTTGGGGCGCGTTCTTGATCTCGACGTTGACGACCATCCCCTCGCTGGCGGCGAGGGCGTCGGCCAGGAGGGGGACGTGGGCGGGGAGCTCGGCGACCGTGAGCTCGCAGATAGGCCCGAGGCCGGGGATCTCGGCGTCGTGGTGGACGGCGAGGCCGGCGTCGGCGGTCAGGCGGACATCGAGCTCGATCCCGTCCGCGCCGCGGCGGCGGGCCTCGGCGAAGGCGTCGAGGGTGTTCTCGACGAAGCCGTCCTCGGTGCAACCCCGGTGGGCAAGGACGGAGACCACCTCGTTCACAGATCCGTCGCGAAGCAGGTGAAAAAATTCACAAAAACTCCTTGCGGGCTTTTACCTGGTTCATTACCCTCTACCTGTTAACCGCTTTTCACGGACGGGCACGCTCTAGGCCCGATCATGTGAAAAAGATCACAATGCAGGTGGAGGCACATTCCGATGGCACTGATGTGGAACCGGACCGTCGACTGGGACTTGGACGACTGGAGGCGGTCGGCGGCCTGCCGCCACACTGAACCGGACCTCTTCTTCCCCGTCGGGACGACCGGGCCGGCGGTCGACCAGATCGAGGCGGCCAAGCGGGTCTGCCAGTCCTGCGACGCGATCGAGCCGTGTCTCGACTTCGCCCTGGCGACCAACCAGGAGTCCGGCGTGTGGGGCGGCACCTCCGAAGAGGAGCGCCGCAAGCTGCGCAAGGCGTGGCTCGCCGCCCGGCGCTCGCAGCGCGCCGCCAGCTGAGCGTTCATCTCGCTCGCTCCCCCCGCAGCACCCTTTCCTTCTTCCGTCTTCCTCATCCCCTCGCAGTAGCGCCCGGCCGCCTGGCCGCCGGGCGGGTCTTCTGATCCCTCTCGATCGCCTTTGAGCGGGGCCTCAGTTCGGGGCGCGCTCGGGCACCGAGATCAGCACGCGGGTCCCCCCGCCGTGCGCCGGCGCCACCGACGCCATCGAGATCGTCCCCTCGAGCTGGCTCTCCACGAGGTTGCGCACGATCGACAAGCCGAGGCTCGTCGTCTGCTCGATGTCGAATCCCTCGGGCAGGCCCAGGCCGTCGTCGCGCACCTCGATCACGAGCTTCTTGTCGCCGGCATCGAGCGTCAGGTCGACGTGGCCCACGGGCCCGTAGCCCGCGGCGCCGCCCGCACCCTCGAGGCCCGCCGCCCCGTCGCTCCCGCCGGCAGTCTCGGGGTCGAAGGCGTGCTCGACCGCGTTCTGCAGCAGCTCGGCCACGATCAACGCCAGCGGCGTCGCCACGTCGGCGGCCACGTCGCCGAGGTCGCCGTGCACGGTGATCACGATCGGCTGTGAGGAGACCACCGAGTCCTCGGCCATCTGCACCAGCGACGCCACGATCTCGGCGAAGGGCACCTGGTCGCTCGGGTCACGGCTGAGGATCTCGTGCACCAGCGCGATGGAGCGCACGCGTCGCTCCGACTCGTGCAGCGCCACGCGTGCGGCGCGGTCCCCCACCCGCCGGGCCTGGAGGCTGAGCAGCGACGAGATCGTCTGCAGGTTGTTCTTGACCCGGTGGTGGACCTCGCGGATGGCCGCGTCCTTCGAGAGGAGCAGGCGGTCGAGGCGCCGGACGTCGGTGACGTCGCGCAGCAGGATCATCGCCCCGGTCACCACGCCGTGGCTGAGCAGCGGGATGCAGTGGACGAGCACGATCACGTCGGGCCTGCGCTCCACCTCCTCGACGACCGGGCGCCCGGTGGCGAGCGCCCACTCGACGGCCGACTCCTCGATGTCGAGGTCGCCGAAGCGGCGGCCTTCGGGCTGGGTGTAGATGCCCATGCGGTGGAAGGCGTTCATGGCGTTGGGGGAGGCGAACTCGACGCGCCCGTCGGCGTCGACGACCACGACGCCGTCGCCGACCCGGGGCGCCTCCTCGGTGCCGACGTCCTCTTCGGGATACGGGAAGGCCGACTGGGCGACCATGTCGGCGAGGCGCTCGAACACATCGAGGTAGGTGCGCTCGTACATGGACGTCGGGCCCTTGAGCGGCGCCAGGGACACCCTGAGGAGGGCGCCGATGATGCGGTCCTCGTAGCGCACCGGGATGTTCTCGACCGGGACCTGCTCGCCCAGGATCGGGTGGTGGATGCTGCCGCGCACGATCTCGCCGGTGTGCAGGCACCGCGCCACGAGCGCCCACTGCGACTCGTTCACCGTCTGGCCGACGAGGTCCTGGTCGACCAGCGTGGGCCGGTTGTTCGGGCGCATCTGGCCGAGGACGACCAACTCGGGGTCGGTGCCGTCGCCGTCGTCGCTGTCGGTTGAGCGGGTGAAGCCGGAGCCGGAGCCGGAGCCGGCGTCGGAGCCGGCGTTGCCGTTGCTGTGGCCCGGCCCGTTGAGCGGCTGACTGTGCACCGGCACGAGGAGCAACAGGTCGGAGAAGGACAGGTCGGCCAGGACGCCCCAGCTCCCGAGGAGGCGCTGGAGGTGCTCGAGCTCGGCGGGCTTGAGGTCGGTGTGGCTCTGGGCGAGCTCGGCGGGAGTCGGCATCAGGCCCCGCCCCCCTCGGCCGGCTCGGCCGGCCCCGACGTCCGACGGCTGAGCGGGCGACGGAGACACGTCAACAGTGTGGCCGACCCGTCCCCGGTAGGCCTGCAGCGAGCCGGCGCCGGCCGCGGCGAGCACGGCGCGCAGGTCGTCGGCCCGGTCGGCCACGTGCTCGAGCCGATGGGCGTCCGACGCCGTGGTGAGCGGGACGCCGCGGGCGACGAAGCGGTCCAGCAGCCCGGCGGCGGGGTACTGCTCACCCACCGGCTTGCGCCAGCCGGCCGACGACACCTCGGCGGCCATGCCCGAGGACGCCGCCGCCTCGGCGATGCGGTCCCACCACTCGGCGGGCGCGTCGGGCACGTGGCCCGCCACCTTGATCAGGTCGGGGTGCGCCAGCACGTCGCACGACCGCGTGGCGGCCAGCTCCTCCATGGCCTCGGTGTAGGCGTCCCAGCACGCGTCGACGTCGCGGGTGGACCACTCCGCCATCGACACCGGGTCGGAGAGGTCGTCGAAGCGCCAGGCACCGACCCAGTGCACCGAGCCCAACAGGACGTCGAAGGGGTGGTCGGCCAGCAGGCCGGCGACCGTGTCCATCCGGCCCTCGTAGTAGTCGACCTCGAGGCCGATGACGATCGGCAGCCCGGCGGCCTTGGCCTCGAGCGCGCACTCGAGGTACGCGTCCAGGTCGGCCGTGGCGTGGAACTTCCAGTAGCGCGCCATCGACTCGGCCAGCGCCGGCGGCACCGCGCGGGTCGTCCCAGAAGCCGCCCAGCAGCGCGTCGGCCTGGCGGAAGCGGAAGAGGTGCTCGGTCACCGCCAGCTCCGTCACGCCGGCCGCCTGCGCCCGCTCGCAGTACTCGGCGAGTTGCTCGAGGCGCAGCGGCGTCTCGTGCTCGGTGTGCGGCCAGAGGTGGAGGTGGTAATCGAGCACGGCGGCTTCTTCGCTCCTCAGGCGGGCCCGGTCGGCGGGTGCCGGGCGCGTCATCGGCCCGGGCCGTCCGGGGCCCGTCGGATCAGCGTCACGCCGTCGCGGACAGTGGTCAGCACGCAGACGACGCGGGGGTCGTTGACCACCTTGTCGTTGAAGGCCCGCAACGCCTTGGCGCCCTCGTGCGGGTGCTCCTCGGAGGCCAGCACGCCGCCGGACTGGAGCGTGTTGTCGACCACGATCAGGCCGTGGGGGGCGAGCTTGGGCAGCGCCGCCTCGTAGTAGGCGTCGTAGGAGACCTTGTCGGCGTCGATGAAGACGAGGTCGAAGGGCCCCTGGAGCTCCTCGAGGCTCCGGAGGGCCGGGCCCTCGATCACGCTGACATAGCTCTCGTAGCCGGCGGCGGCGATGTTGCCCCGGGCCACCTGCGCGTGGTGCGGGTCGACCTCGAGCGAGATGATCGAGCCGCCCTTGGCCAGCCCGGCCGCCATGGCGATCGACGAGTAGCCGGTGAAGGTCCCGATCTCGAGGACGCTCGTGGCCTGGAGGGCGAAGACGAGCATCTCGAGGAAGCGCCCCTCCTGGCGTCCGACCATCATCCCCCAGGCGGCGAAGTCCTCCTTGGTCGAGGCGTCGACCGCCTCGAGGGACGCCGGCGGCGCCGTGGTGTGGGCGTCGGCGTATTCCAGGACCTCGGGGTTGATGAGCTGGGTCATGGCATCGATGGTACGCGCCAATACAGCCTGGCTGGCATTTCAGCCCCGCTAGGGCTGGGCTCTCTCATCTCTCGAAGAAATGTTGAGCTTTTCCTCGCAATTTGGCGCGGACCAACACTTTTACCTCATGGAATGGCTCCGAAATGAGAGGCCTGGGTCAACGCGATGCGAGTCGCGTCGAGCGCGGAATGACTAGACATGCTCGATGGACCCCGCCGACAAGCTGGCCGTGGCCGAGACGGTGTACCGCTACGCGAGGGGGGTCGACCGGCGTGACTGGGCGTTGTACCGGTCGCTGTTCACGGACTCCGTGGCCATCGACTTCTCCAGCTTCGACCCGGGGCTACGTCCGCGGGTGATGCCGGCGGACGACTGGGTGGCCGGGCTCGTGCCTCTGTTCACGGGCCTCGCCGCCACGCAGCACTCGATGACCAATCCGCTCGCCGAGGCGGACGGTGACGCGGCGAAGATCACGATGTATGTGCAGGCGCATCACGTCTACGACCCCGACGACCCGGGGTCGTGGTACACCGTCGGCGGCTACTACGACGACGATCTCGCACGCGTCGACGGCCGATGGCTGCTGACAGGCGTTCGCCTGACAATCACCTGGCGGGCGGGTGATCCGGCGATCATGGATCTCGCCCGATCCGCCGGGATGCGCGCGCTCGGCACCTGACCGGACGCAGGAGGTCCTTAGGGGAATGCGGGCGCGCCGATTCCTGGCAGGACGAGGGTGCAGGGAACCGGCTGGGCCTCGCTCGGATCGAGGGCGTTCAAGATGTCCTGGCCGACGACCGGGTCCCACGCCAGCGTGGCGTGCTCGGAGAAGTCGAGCGGGCATTGGTTCTGCACCACGATGTTGGTCGCGTTGGGCGCGTCGAGCTCACCCGACGTGTAGGGAACGACCAACTCGTCGTACCGGGTCATGATCGTGGTGTACGTCACCCCGGGCACGGCGTACACGCCGTCGCTGTAGAGCGAGGTCAAGAACGGTGAGCCGTTGAGGAATTCCTGGCACGAGCCGCACGCACTGGCGACGGCGGACTCGATCGGGGCCGCCAGGCTCGGGAGGTAGGTCTCGAGCGCCTTGATCCCCGCGGAGAGTCCATACAACGTGGTGCCCTGATAAAGGGGTGCGATCGCCACGTAGCGGTTGACCTTCGCCGCGCCACCGAGCCGCTTCAGGTAGTACTGCGGCATCACCGTCCCCTCGGAGTGACCGACCAGGTCGACCTTGGCTGCGCCCGTGCTGGACAAAACCTTGTCGACGAAGCTCGCCAGCTGCTGGCTGCTCACCTCCATGGGCTCGAGGCCACCGACGTAGCTCTCGCCGGGGTCGAGCCCGTACGTCAGCGCGAACACGCAGTAGCCGTTGTCAGCCAGCAGCGGTGCCATCGTCGACCAGTTCTCGGCCATGGTCGCTCCCAGGCCGTGGACGAGCACCACAGGATCGGGGTGCTGCGCGGAGGGCTTGCACGACCAGTTGTTGGCCCCGGCCGGCGGCGCGGTGGGGTCGAAGATCGGGTTGGGGCCGACAGACGCCGCGGTCGAAGAGCACCGGGTAGGGAGCGGAGGCATAGACCGTGTTCGAGCTCGGGACCGATGCCTGCGCTTCCCCCGCACTGAAGCCCATCGCAACAGCGGCGACCGAAAGGCTGATGACACCGGCCACCTGCCCGACCCGTATCAAGAATGCTCGCATCGTCCCGCCTTCCTCATCGAATGGTCGCCCGCACGGCGCACGCGACGACCTACGCGTGAGAACCACCGACCCTTCCCCAAATCACGCGAAGAGCAGGTCCGGCGGCCGGGACGGTTCCGGCGGGCCGACGCCGTCGTCCTCAGAGATATGCCGCCAAATGGCGCGTTCGAGTCGTCGGCCGATCAGTCCTGATACCCCTCGGGCCACTCTTGTAGTGCCCATAGGTTGCCGTCCGGATCGCTGAAATAGGAATAGAGCACGCCGCCCATGTCTTCGACGTCGCTGAGCTCGACGCCGCGCTCGAGCAGGGCGGCCCGGGTGGCCGCCATGTCCTCGACCACGAGATGGACGCCTTTGACCGAGCCGGGGACCATGTCGGTGATCGGGCCCATGCCCGTGCCGAAGACGATGGCGCAACTGGACCCGGGAGGGGTCAGCTGGACGACCCGCATCGACTCTGAGACCTGGGTGTCATGGACGTTGCCGAAGCCCACCTGCTCGTAGAAGGACTTGGCGCGGTCGACGTCGGACACCGGGATCGGGATCAGCTCCAGACGCATTTCCGGTACGGCGGCGCTGTCTGCCATGGGTGCAACCTCCTTGAGGTCGTCGGGTCTCGCGACGACGGGACGGTCAGTCCCAGACCTGGGCGCCCAGCCGGAGCAGACCGCTCATGTCGTAGATGTCGGCGTCGTAGAACGGCACGGTCACGAGCACGTCGGGGGCGCCGCGCAGCTCGGCCATCTGCTCGGCCTCGCGCCGCGCCACGACGCTGAAGTTGAGGAAGCTCTGGGCCACTTCCTCGACGACCCGGGCGGCCGTGGCGGGGTCGTCGGTCAGGCCCTCGGCGAGCTCGACCGGCCGCTTCTCCATCGACTGGGCGAGCTTGTCGGTCTTGGTGTCGCGCAGGTACGTCGGCAGCACCTTGTTCAGCACGACGGCGCCGAGATGCAGCTTGCGCGCCGTCAGCTCGGTGGAGAAGAACTCCGCCTCGCGCACCGGTGTGGCCTCGAGCGTGGAGACGACCATGAAGGTGGTGCGGCGGTCCGACAGCAGGCGGGTCACCGCCTCGGCCCGCTCGACGAAGCCGGGGTACATCGACTGGAAGAGGATGAAGAACTCAGAGATGTCGGCGAGGAACTGCGTGCCGAGGATGCGGTCGGCCACTTGGTAGAAGGGGCGCGAGGCGACGTTGACCAGCCGGGAGCGGTACGGCACGATCAACCAGCGCAGCAGGCGGGAGGAGAAGAAGTCCGCCATGCGCTGGGGGGCATCGAGGAAGTCGAGCGCGTTGCGGGTGGGCGGGGTGTCGACGACGATCAAGTCGTACTTGCCCTCGGTGTGGATCTCGTAGAGGCGCTCCATGGCGATGTAGTCGTGCGACTGCACGAAGCGCCCCGAGATGTTCTGGTACAGCGGGTTGGAGAGGATCTTCTCGCGTGTCTCGGGGTCCGGCGCGTGGGTGCGGATCAGGTCGTCCCAGCTCTGCTTGGTATCGAGCATGGCGGCCCACAGCTCGCCCCTCGGGTGCGCGCCCGCCGCGGCGAACTCGGCGTCGGGGATGCGGACCTCGTCGTTGCCGATGCCCTTGAGACCGAGTGCGTCGGCCAGGCGTTTGGCCGGGTCGACCGTGAGCACGAGCACCCGGCCGCCCTGCTCGACGACCGCCGTCGCCGCCAGCGCGGCCGCCGTCGTCGTCTTGCCCACGCCGCCGGGTCCGCACGCGATGACGATGTCCTTGGCCGAGAGCAGCTGGGCGACCGTCTTGGGCTCGGCGACGTCCTTGGGGGTGGTCACAGCCCGAGCTCCTCGCCCAGCGCGTGCGCCACCTGGCGGGTCGTGCGCACGCCGAAGCTGCGCGCGAACAGGTAGGGCAGCAAGAGCACCGGGACGTCCTTGGGCAGGCCCGCCTGGAGGCGCTGCAGGTGCGTCGAGCGCGTGCGCCGCAGCGTGACGGCGAGGCGGGCGGCCTCGAGCACCGGGGTGACCACGCCGCCGGCGCGCTCGGACAGCACCTCCTCGTTCCCGGGCTCGCGCAGCTGTTCGAACAGCTCCTCGTCGCGCTGGGTGAACAGCTCGGGCAGGACGCGGTTGACCACGACCGCCGACAGGCGCACCGTCGTCTCTTCGCGCACCCGCGTCGCCAACTCGAGCGTCTCGCTGACCGGCATCTCCTCGGGCGTGCACACGGCCACGAGCCCGGTCTGGCGCGGGTCGGAGAGGATCTCGAGCATCCAGTCGGTCTGGCTGCGGATGAGCCCGACCTTGACGAGATCGTTGATCGCCTGCGGCGCCGCCAGTTGCCCGATGATGTGGCCGGTGGCCGGCGCGTCGACGACGACGATGTCGTAGTGGTGCTCCTTGACCTCCCACGCGAACTTGCCGACGGTCAGGATCTCGCGGACGCCCGGCGCGGCGGTGGCGACGAAGTCGAACGCCTTGGCCAGCGGGCCGATGCGGCCGACCACCGGGATGCGCAGGTGGAGCTTGAGGTACTCGCGCAGCGACGCCTCGGTGTCCATCGACATGGACCAGATGCCGGGCGCGATCTCCTTGGGCGTGAAGTCGGTCGCCGGCGCCTCGAAGAGCGACGGCACGTCGCCCTTGGCGTCGGTCTCGCAGACGAGCACGCGCTTGCCGTGCTCGGCCGCCAGCTGGGCCAGACCGGCCGCGACGGTGGTCTTCCCGATGCCGCCCTTGCCGGTGACGAAGACGAGCTTGAGGTCGAGCAGATCGGGGGCGGCGCTCACCGCCGCACCGCCCGTCCCGCCGCCATCGTTGGCCTCAGGGAGCGCCGAACCCGACGCGGCGCTCCGACGCGGGCGCCCCGACCTCGACGTAGGCGACCTTGACCACCGGCACGCCGACGCGGCGGCCCTTGCGGTCGGTCAGCCACAGCACCCCGTCGCCCGAGTCGAGCATCTTCTCGATCTCCTTCACCAGCGTGTCGCGGTCCGCGTCCTCGGGCATCTCGACCTCGAGCTCCTTGGGGGTCTGGGTGATGCCGATGCGCACGTCCACCTGGTCGCTCTCCTCTTGTCGTCCGGTATCGAGGTCCGCGGGGTCCTATCGACGTTACTGCCACGCGGCAGACTGCATGTCATGAGCGGAGCCGACGGCACCGTGGACGGCCCGGCCGAGGCCCTGGAAGATGGCCTGGAAGACGGCCTGGGAGATGGCCTGGGAGACGGCACGGTCGGGACGGAACGCAATGTCCGCTGGGCCGCCACGATGGCGGGCTACGCGGGGCCCGTCCGCCTGGCCCACGCCGACTCGCGCGCCCGGATCGGGCCGGCGCCGGGCGACGGAGGCGCCGAGCACGCGCAACCCCCGGCGCCCAGCGGCCGCACCGAGCGCGAGGACCTCGAGGCCTCGCTGCTCGCGCCGGGAGCTACCCGCTCCGGCGGTGCGGGCGAGCGCCGGCGGGCCGAGGAGCCCGACGCGTGGCGGACGTGCTTCGAGCGCGACCGGGACCGGATCCTGCACGCCACGGCCTTTCGCCGCCTGGCCGGCAAGACCCAGGTCTTCGTCTACCCCCAGGACCACCAGCGCACGCGGCTCACCCACGCGCTCGAGGTCGCGCAGGTCGCAGCCGCCATCGCCCGCGCCCTGCGGCTCAACGTCGCGTTGACCGAGGCGATCGCGCTCGGCCACGACTGCGGGCACGGGCCGGGCGGCCACGCCAGCGAGGACGCGCTCGACCCGTTCGTGGCCGGTGGCTTCGACCACGCGCCGTGGGGCGCGCTGGGTCTCCCTGGCGCCGCTCAACCTGTGCACCGAGACGGTCGACGGCATCGCCAACCACAGCTGGTCGCGGCCGGCGCCGTCCACGCCCGAGGGCGAGGTGGTCAGCTGGGCCGACCGCATCGCGTACGTGTGCCACGACTGGGAGGACGCCGTGCTGGCCGGGATCGTCGCACCGTCGCAGCTCCCTGACGCCGTGCGGGCGCGATGCGGGGAGCGCCGCAGCGCGCAGCTCGGCGCCTTCATCGCCGGCGTCGTCTCGGCGTCGCTGCGCACCGGGCAGGTCGGCATGGAGGAAGAGGAGGCGGAGGCGCTGGCCGCGTTCCGGGCCTGCAACTACGAACGGATCTACCTGCGCGAGGCGTCGCTGCGTCAGGGCGAGGCGGTCGTGGCGGTCCTGCGGGCGCTGGTCGAGCACTTCTCGGACCGGCCGCACCTGATGGCCGACGATGCCGCGTCGGGCGGCGGCGCGCCGCCCGACGTGCTCGCCGGGAGCGAGGACGCGGTGCGCGCCGCGGTGACGTACGTGGCGGGCATGACCGACCGCTTCGCCTTCCGCCAGGCGGTGGCGCTGCTCGGGTGGGACCCGGCCAAGCTGCCGGTCGGCGTCGACGGCTGAGCACTCGCCGCGGCCAGGGCGGGCTGCGCCGTCTCAGCCGGGGCGATCGGGGAAGTCGGGCGGCCGCTTCTCCGTCAGGGCGGCCACGCCCTCGGCGAAGTCGGCGCCCTTCATCATCTCGGCCATGCGCGCCGACGGCGTCGTGGACCGAGGACGCGGCGTCGGCGTGCAGGTCGCGGTACAGCTGCAGCTTCGTCACGGCCAGCGACGACGGTGCGATCTCGCGGGCGAGCGTGCCGGCGTAGGCGTACGTGGCGTCCAGCAGCTCGTCGGGCGGCAGGGCCCGGTTGACCAGTCCCGAGCTGCGCGGCCTCCTCGCCGAGGACGACCCGGCTCGAGAGCAGCAGGTCGGCGGCGCGGGTCACGCCGATGAGGCGGGGCAGGAGCCACGACAGCCCGTACTCGGCCGGCAGCCCGAGCCGGCCGTGCGACGTCGTCAGCTTGGCGCCCTGGGCGGCGAAACGCAGGTCGCAGTAGCAGGCCAGGACGAAGCCGACGCCGGCCGCCGGCCCGTTGATGGCGGCGATGATCGGCTTCTGGATGCCGAACATGTAGGCGAAGTCGGCGTCGAACTCCGGGCGCACCCCGTAGCCCGGCATGGCGACGTCGTCGCCGAGGCCGGCGTCGTAGCCGCCACGCGCGACGTGGCCCTCGAGGGCCTGGCTGTCGGCCCCGGCACAGAAGCCCCGCCCCGCGCCGGTCACCACGATGGCCCGCACGCCCGGATCGGCCTCCGCCCGCGCCAGCAGCGCGCGGTACTCGGCGTGCATGCGCCCCGTCCACGCGTTGAGGCGTTCGGGCCGGTCCAGCGTCACGGTGGCGACGCGGTCGCGCACCTCGTAGCGCGTGACCTTGAGCTCGGACAGCTCCACGTCAGTCGAGGGTCTCGTAGCGCGTCGAGTGCAGCGAGCCGGCCTCGACGATCCGGGCGAACTCCACCTGCAGCGGGTCGTCCTCGGTCTCGCGGGCGAAGGCCGCCGCGTCGGCCTCGCTCCACCACAGCGTCACGACGAGCCATTGGTCGCCGTGGCGTGCGGTGGTCCGGCGCAGGAACCCGGGGCGATTCGGGACGAGCTCGGTCTGCAGCCGCTTGTCCAGCGCCAAGAAGGCGTCGTCGGTGACGGACTCGGCGAGCCGGAAGGTGGTGATCTCGACGACGGACATCGCTCAGGCCTGCACGAGCATCACGGGGTTGCCCTCGGGGTCGGTGATCGCAGCGAGCGTCGGCCCGTTCGGCACGTCGAAGGGCTCGGCCACGACGGTGGCGCCGAGGGCGACCGACTTCTCCAGCGAGGCGCGGAGGTCGGCCACCTGGACGTAGAGGGTCACGCCGGAACGATCGCCCGGGCGGATATGGCCGGCCGGTCCCGGCTCGGGGCCCCCGATGCCGGCGGGGATGTCCATGATGAACCCCTCACCGACCTTCCAATTGAAGAGGTCCCCGTAGAACGCCTTCTGACGTTCGGGGTCCTTGGCCTCGATCTCCCAATGCACCACGGGCCGGGCCCAGTCCTGCACCACCGCACCTCCCGCGTCCGCTCGTCGGGGGCCACAGTAGCGAGCGGTCCGACTGGTCGCCCTGGACCGACCGTTCGGATGGGGGCAGAGTACGCGTACGCGTGCGTCTGCACCGGATCTTGTGCGCCGCAGCGCTCGATTTGGGAAAATGTGCGCCACAGACCCGAAAAGTTGCGGATTCCGGATGAAATATCGAGCAAACCCTTTCGGCCAAACGGCCCCGAGGAGTACAGTCGACCTCAGCAGCATCTCGGGTCTGGGGAGCCGAAAACGGAGGAGTCCATCGCGGGTGGCAACGCGGTGGAAGAGGGGAATCTAGGCCGTGGAACATTGGATTCAGGTCCTGTCCAACGTTTCGCTGTGGGAGTTCGTTGCGCTCGCCGCGCTCACCACCCTGCAGTGGATGCGACACAGGATTCGAGGTGCGGGGTGGGTCGCGCTCGCGTTCACGATCCTCGCCGGCATCTTCCTGGTCGCCAAGTACGCGCCGGTATGGATCTTCGAGCACGTCACCGCGACCAAGGCGCTGCTCGCGCTGATCCTGGTCGTGCCGTACTGCCTGTTCCGGTTCGCCGCGTCGATCCGGCGCCCGAGCCTGGCCGTCCGCGCCCTCGCGCTCGCTTCGACGGTGGGGATCGTCGTGTTCACGTTCCTGCTGCAGATCTCCGAGGTCGCGGAGCTCTCCGGCGCCCCTCCCCCACACTGGCTCGCGTACCGGATCTCGTTCCTGATCCAGTTCACCTTCCTGTTCGCCTACGTCGTCGCCCGACTCTTCCTGGCGGGCGTCGGCGAACCACCCATCGCGGCGTATCGCATGCGCCTGCTCGCCGTGGCGGTGGCCGGCCTGCAGGTGCAGGTCGTCGTGGCCGCGCTCGAGCTCCACGGGACGACGACGCAGCTCGTCTCCGAGGTGGTCACCGTGGCGAGCGGTGTCTTGTTCCTCGTTGCCTTGGTGCTGCCCTCCTTCGTCCGGGTCGCCCTCAGCCACCGGGAGGACGTCGCGTTCCGCCAGGCGGTGGGCGAACTGGTCTCGGCGGGCGACTCGAGAGACGTGGGCAACCGGCTGCTGCCGCACGTCTGCGCGCTGGTCGGCGCCTCGAAGGCGGCGCTCCTCACCAGCGAGGGGACCGTCGTGGCCCGTTACCCGATGTGGGGCACCGGCGACGGCGGCGACGAATGGGGCTCGAGTACCACGGACAACGATGACGAGCGCGAGCAGCGGATCACCGTGCGCACCAACAGCGGGACGACCCACGTGCTGGCCGTCAAGATCAGCCCGTACATGCCGTACTTCGGCAGCGAGGAACTGCGGAAGCTCGACGCGTTGTCGAACATGGTCGGCCTGGCGATCGAACGGTGCGAGATGGCCGAACAGGTCGCCTACCAGGCGTCCCACGACGGCCTCACCGGCCTGGCCAACCGCACGCTGTTCATGGAGCGGCTGGAGGAGGCGCTCAGCCACGTCGGGCGGCGCAGCGCGTCGCTGGCGGTGATGTTCATCGACCTCGACCGCTTCAAGTTGGTCAACGACCGTGCCGACCACTCGGCGGGCGACATCGTCCTCAAGGAGATGGCCGACCGCATGACGGCCATGACGCGCGGCGTGGACATCGTGGCCCGTTTCGGGGGCGACGAGTTCGTGGCGTTCGCCGAGGTCGCCCTCGAGCAGGATGCGGCGGAGATGGCCGAGCGGATCCGTCGCGGGCTCAGTGCACCGATCCGCTTCGGTGACGCGGAGCTCGTCGTGACCGCGAGCATCGGGGTCGTCGTGACGTCCGACGGGCACGTGTCGCCGTCCCTGCTCCTGCGCGACGCCGACAACGCGATGTACGACGCCAAACGCGCCGGGCGTGATCAGGTGATCCTGTACCACGCCAACGCGCGGGACCTGGCGAAGCGGAAATGGGGCATCGAAGCCGCGGACGGGTCGCAGCTCGACGCAGGGTGAGGTGGCGGCGGCCCAACTGAGCGGAGGGGCGGCGTCTCCCCGAGCGATCGCGGCTCTCAAGGCGTAGCGTGAGCGCTGCCAGCACGGACTGCAAGAAAGGGGCAGACATGCCTGAGTTCCCCCCGATCGCTCACGTGGCGCTCACGGTCACGAGCCTCGACCGGAGCGTGCCCTGGTACAACGCGTTGTTCGGCACGGATCCGGTCCTCGACGAGGACACCGGCCCGTTCCGCCATGTCGTCTGGCTCATGGGTGGCACGCTCGTCGGTCTCCATCAGTTCCCTGATCTGCACAGCTCAGACCCGTTCGACGAGCGGCGGGCGGGACTCGACCATCTGGCGTTCGGCTGTGGTGACCGCAGTGAGTTGGAGACGTGGGAAGGCCGTCTGAAGGAACTCGGCATCCCCAACGGAGGCATCGTGGACGCCGCGTACGGCTCGGGGCTGTCGTTTCGAGACCCTGACAACATCGCGCTCGAGTTCTTCGCACCACCGGGCTAGGCCCAGCGGCTCAGCCCAGGCTGAGCGCAGCCACGTGTGCTCCTATCGTGGGACGTCGTGAGCGTTCTGCGGATGGACAACGTCGGTGTCGTTGTCGACGACATCGAGGAAGCCAAGGCGTTCTTCGAGGCACTCGGCCTGGAGCTCGAGGGCGAAACATCGGTTGAGGGACCTTGGGTGGACCAGGTCGTCGGCCTGCACGGCGTGCAGTGCGACATCGCGATGATGCGCACGCCCGACGGTCGGGGCCGCCTCGAGCTGACCATGTTCCACACCCCTTCGGCGGTCAGCGCCGAGCCGCACGATGCGCCGGCCAACACCTTCGGCCTACGTCGGATCATGTTCGCGGTCGACGACATCGAGACGACGATTGCCCGTCTGCGGTCCCACGGTGCCGAGCTCGTCGGAGAGGTGGCGCAGTACGAGGACAGCTACCTGCTCTGTTACGTCCGGGGTCCCGGGGGAATGATCGTCGCGTTGGCCGAACAGCTCAATTGAGCGTGCGACCGAAGGCCTGACCGAGCGGTTTCATCCGAATCCTCCGGCGCGCCCAACGCCATGAGGTACCGTCCAGCCATGCCGAACGCCCCCCAGACGCGATGGGAACGATTCAAGTTGTGGCTGGCCCGGCGCGTCTCGAACCGCAAGTACTGACGCTGCAGCTTCGGGGTAGCCGGGGCCGAGATCGTCGCCTCGGCCCCGGACGTCTGCCCCTCAGGCCCCGAGAATCTTTGCCTTCTGGGAAGCGAACTCCTCGTCACTGAGCACACCCCGATCGTGCAGGTCGGCGAGCCGCGTGAGTTGCGCCGTCGGGTCCGCCGCGGCCGCAGTGGAGGCCTGGGCCATCATGTCCGTGACGTTGACCCCGTTGACGATGACGGTGCCTGCGCCACCGGCTGTCACGATGGCGTCGATGACGCCCTGGCTCGCCGCGTCCTTGGCGATGGCGAACTTCTGGGGCATCCCCGGAGAGCCGGCCGCCGCCATGTTCGTCTGCGCCGCCGCCAGGTACTTGTTCTTCTCGCCCTCCAGTGGGAGGAAGAGGACGAGCACCTGGCGATCAGCGGGAATCCCCTGCGCGGCGTTGGCCATGTCGGGGCTGATCTTGGCCTGAAAGCCCTCGCGGTCCCAGGACTTGAGGACCTTCCCGGGAGCGAGTTTGCCGCCCTCATGCGCATCTTCGAGAGCGTGGACCTGACGGTCGGTGACCGCGAGGATGAAGCTCTTGGGCAGCCCGCCGGTCTCGAGACCCTTGGCCATGCCGCCCACGCTCGGCATCATCTTGGAGCTGACCGCCTTCATGCCCTTCATCATCCCGCGGTTCATCTTGCCGATCCCGGCCGCTTCGGCGGCCATATCCGTGGTCACCTGTTCGCACCGCGTCGCCGCCAGCACCGGTTGACCCAGAGCGGACGCCGCCACCCCCACGGCCTGCACGTTCCACTGCTGCTCTTCGCTCGACAGCTCCTTCATGGCTCCTCCACCCTTCGTTGTCCATGGGGGAGCGGCCCACCCGCCAGCCCCGTGCACAGGTTGGCAGGCACAGGTTGCACGGGCCTTGCAGATACGTGACACAACGGCCCGGCACCTGCCTCAGAGCACCTCAGCCTCCGGGTGCCCCCGCTCGCCGGGTCCAGCGCGATGTCGCGCCCCTAGCCTTCAGGCCCCTCGAGCGGGTCGTCCGGCTGGCGAAGCCCGGCGAGGGATTCGACGAAGAGGTCGAAGATCTCCTCGGCCTCGGCGCCCGGCACGATCTCATCGACGGGCGGCATGAGGTTGAGGCCCGGTTGCCGACCGAGTTCGGCCGCCACCAAATCGCCCAGGCCGACGGCCGCCAGAATTCGCTGAGGGTACCCGGGAGGAAGCGAACCGGCCGGCTTGGTCGAGCGCGCGTTCCACAGACTGCGCCAGTGCGTCACGGATGTCCTCTGCCGCCGACAGGCCCCGGATAAGGCCGGTGTCGACGTCAAGGATCAGCACGGCAATCACCACCGGTTGATCAACCACGGGAAGGTCATCCGAGACGTCCCGACTCATGACCATCCAGGTGATGGGCGCCACCGCTCCGAGGATAGAGGGCACGGCAGGCCCCGCATGCCCCGAGCGCCGGCTCGAGGCGTTCGTTCTTCCCGCAAAGTCGCGCGGCCGACTCGATGGCGACCTGGATAACGTTGGTTGCGGTGGCGGCGTACCAACTCCAAGAACGCGACGGAGCCTGGCTGGCCGAGGCACCCCTGGTGGTGTCGAACGAAGTGCTGGTACCCGCTTCGGCGGCTCAGGTCTTTGCCGTGCTGGCCGACATCGGCCATTGGCACACCTGGTGCACCGGCGTGAGCGAAGCCGTCGTCGTCGGTCCCTTGACAACCGGAGTCGGTGCAAGGCGGAAAGTGAAGGCCGGAGGAGTCCGCTTTGAGGAGCGTTTCGTGACCTGGGACGACGGCGTGCGGGTCACCTTCTCGGGTCTGACGACGTCTGCTCCGGGTTTCCGCTCCCTCGTGGAGGACTGGTCCGTCACGCCAGACATGGCCGATCCGTCAAAGTCAGTGTTGACACAGACCATGGGTGTCGCGTTGAGCGGCGCGTTGCGGCCGCTGACCGGCGTACTGCGTTGGTATCTTCAACGTGCGACCCGCCGAGGCGCCCTGGGAATGGTGAAGCAGTTCGCTTAGCCGTCGACGCCGGGGGCCACATCCAAGCGCAACGAGGATGCGTCGCTCCCGCCACCCCGTACCGGTGGCAAGGGCCCGGTGGCCCGGTGCAGACTGTCACCGCGGTGGATCCTCCCGGAATCAGGTACGTGAGCATCGGGGATGGAGACGTCGCCTACCAGGTCCTCGGCGAAGGCCCCCGCGACCTCCTCTTCTGTAACTCCCTCGGAGGACATGTCGATCTCATCTGGCAGATTCCTCGGGCGGCGGAATTCTTCGAGAAGTTGGCCACGATGAGGCGGGTCCTGCACATGGACCGCAGGGGCTCCGGCGCCTCGGATGCGGTATCTCTCAAAGCCATACCGACGTGGGAGGCGTTGGCCGAAGACATAGCTGGGGTGCTCGATGCCGCCGGGTCCACCGTGGTGGACCTCGTTGGGGTGAACGAGGTCAGCCCGAACGCCATCCTGTTCGCGGCCATGCATCCCGAGCGCGTGGGGTCGCTCATCCTCATCAATACCTCGAGCGCGATACATCGAGGCGCCGGATTACCCGATCGGGGTAGCCCCCACGACCATCGATGCGATCTACGACATGCTGATGTCGATGTGGGGCAGCGATGAGCTCATCGCCGCGACGAATCCGACACAGGCGGATGATCGCGAATTCATCAAAGCAGCGGCCCGTATGAATCGGGCGTCGGCGACGCCGAGTACAGCCGCCGCTCTGATGCGGTACTTCTTGAGCAGCATGGACGTGCGCCCGTTCCTGCCTTTGGTGCAGAGCCCGACCTTGGTGCTCCAGGTCACCGAGAGTCCATTCATCATCCTCTCGCACGGGCAATACGTGGCCGACCACATTCCGGGCGCAACCTTCGTCCCGATGTCGGGGGGCGACATGACCCCTCCCTTCGGGCCCGACGCCGTTTCGGAGATTGCGCAATTTCTCACCGGCACGCGAGAGTCATTCGAGGTAGACCGCGTGCTCACCAGCGTCTTGTTCACCGACATCGTCGCCTCGACCGAGACGGCCGCCGCACTGGGTGACCATCGTTGGCGCAACATCCTCGACGGCCACGACCGTCTGGTGCGGGAGCAGCTGCGACACTTCCACGGTCGCGAGATCAAGACGACCGGGGACGGTTTTCTCGCTTCCTTCGACGGCCCCGCCCGCGCCATACGGTGCGCCCGGGCCATTGTCGAAACAGTCGAAGCGCTCGGGATCAAGGTCCGAGCGGGACTGCATACCGGAGAATGCGAAGTGCGAGGAGACGACCTCGGCGGGCTGGCCGTCCATATCGCCGCCCACGTCGGCGCGATCGCCGGACCCGGAGAGGTCCTCGCCTCGGGCACCGTCAAGGACCTCGTCGTCGGGTCCGACATCGCCTTCTCCGAGCGAGGCGAACACCAACTCAAGGGCGTGCCAGGGACCTGGAGGCTCTTCGCCGTGACGCCAGAAGGGAGAATGACCTGAAGGCGCCGGTACCCGCCGAGGTCCTGGGTGTCCCCGCCGGCGGGATCAGAGACGCAGCTCCTTCTCTGAGTTAGCGCAGGCTGAGCTCGCGCCGGTAGACACGCGCCGGGCCCAGCCCGGCCAGCTTTTCCGCCAACGTGCGGAACGCCTGGGCCGTCTCGCTGTCGGGATCGACGGCGGTGATCGGGTCGTCCCTCGTCGCCCCCGAGGCGCACGGCGTTGACGAGCGGCACCTGGCCGAGCAGCGGCACGCCGAGGTCACCCGCCAGGGTCGCGCCACCGCCGGCGCCGAAGAGCTCGTAGCGCTTCCCGTCGTCGCCGGTGAACCAGCTCATGTTCTCGATCACGCCGCGCACCGACAGCTTGAGGCGGCGCGCCGCGAAGGCCGAGCGCTGCGCCACACGCTGCGCCGCCGGCTGGGGCGTGGTCACCACGACGATCTCGGCCCGGGGCATGACCTCGGCCAGCGTCAGCGCGACGTCGCCGGTACCCGGCGGCATGTCGACCAGGACGAAGTCGGGCTCGCCCCAGTAGGCGTCGGTCAGGAACTGCTGGATCGCCTTGTGGAGCATCGGGCCGCGCCAGATCACCGGCTGGTCGTCGGGGACGAAGTAGCCCATGGACAAGCAGCGGACGCCGTGGGCTGCGGTGGGGATCGACGATGTCGCCGAGGATGACGGGGTCGTGGTCCGTGCCGAGCATCTTGGGCACCGAGAAGCCGTACACGTCGGCGTCGAGCAGGCCGACGCTGTGGCCGGCCTGGGCCAGCGCGACGGCCAGGTTCACCGTGACCGTCGACTTGCCGACGCCCCCCTTGCCCGAGGACACGCCGATGACGCGCGTCCGGGCGTCCGGGCCGAGGAAGAACGGCACCGGTGCGGCCTGCGCGTGGCCGTGGCCGTGCCCGCGTGGTCGTGGCCCTCGTCGTCGTCGGGCGCCGCGTCGGGATCGACGCCGAGCATGCCGGCGCGCAGGAGCTGGCGGAGCCGGCCGCGCTCGTCCTCGCCCATGACGACGAAGTCGAGCTCGACCTCCTCGACGCCGGGCACGGCGAGGGCCACGCGATGGATCTCCTCGGCCAGCGCGTCGACGCTCGGCCAGGCGGCCACGGGCAAGGCGACCTCCAGGAGGGCCCGACGCCGCTTCGTCCGTACCGAGCGCACCACGCCGAGCTCGCCCAGCGTCAGGTTCAGCTCCGGGTCGACGACCGCGCCGAGCGCAGCCTCGAGCTCGGTCTGGTCAGCTGATGCCATGCACTCCCTCGTCTCGGGTGGGACCTGGGGCCTGGTGCCACACGTGCTCGACGCACGCAGCCCGCATCACCCCAGCTCGAAGGGCTGATCCCTCGGTAGACTACCCAGCGTGGGCAGCGTTCCGATCACGGCCGAGCCCAGAGCGGGCGGCCGGGGCAGACGACGACCGGTTCACGCGGCGGTCGCCGCCGTGGCCGCCGCCTTCGGCGACCCGACCCGGCGCGACATCTTCCTCCACGTGCGCGCGACCCCCGGCGTGACGGCGACCGAGGTCGCCACCACCTTCTCGCTCCACCCCAACGTGGCGCGGCACCACCTCCAGCGGCTGGTCGACGGGGGCTACCTGCGGGTCGGAGACCGGGCGCCAGCGCGAGCGGGCGCCGGCCGGCCCTCCAAGCGCTACTTCTGCGTCGAGGACGAGCTGACCCTCGGCCTGATGCAGCGGCGCGACGACCTGCTCATGCGGCTGCTGCGGCGAGGCCATGCGCCGTCTCGGCCCCGAAGAGGCCGAGCAGATGGCGGCCGTCGTGGGCGAGGAGTACGGGCGGTCGCTCGCGTCGCGCATGTCGCCCGACCGAGGGCCAGCGCACGGTCCGGGCCGCCATGCACGTCGTGGCCGACACGCTCACCGCGCACGGCTTTGCGGCCCACGCCGAGGACCGCGGCGACAAGACGGCGGTCATCGCCGAGCAGTGCCCCTTCGGCGAGGCGAGCACGACCAACCCGGTCCTCTGCGCCGTCGACCGCGGCATGGTCAAGGGCCTGCTGGCCGGCCTCTGCGGCACGACGTCGGCGCTGCCGGTCATGCTCTCGTCGCGCGCCCGCGGCGACGACGCCTGCACCGCGTCTGCCTGAGCCCGCCGTGGCTCGCGTCTACCTCGACCACGCCAGCACGACCCGCGCCGTCCCGAGGCCGTCGCCGCCCTCGCGCGACTGGGCCGCGCTCCCGCCGGGCGACCCGGGCCGGCTGCACGAAGAGGGCCGCATCGTGCGCGACGCACTCGAGGAGGCCCGCGACGCAGGTCGCGGCGCTCCTCGGCGCCGCACCGCGCCAGGTCGTCTTCACCTCCGGCGGCACCGAGGCGATCAACGCCGCCGTGTGGGGCGCCTGTCACGCCGCGCCGGGGGCGCCCGTGCTCTGCGCGGCCGTCGAGCACTCGGCCGTCCGCGACGCCTCGGCGCGGACGGCGCCGGTCGAGACGCTGGGCGTGGACGCCACCGGCCGGATCGACCTCGACGCGCTCGAGCGCCCGCCTCCGGGCGCCGGGGCTCGCGCGCCCGGCGCTCGTGCACTGCCAGTGGGCCAACCACGAAGTGGGCACCCTCCAACCGGTCCACGAGGTGGTCGCGCTGTGCCGCGACGCCGGCGTCACCGTCCACGTCGACGCCGCCGCCGCCTGCGGGCACGTGCCGACCGACCTCGAGGCCCTCGGCGCCGACCTGGTCAGCGTGAGCGCCCACAAGCTCGGCGGCGTTCCCGGCGCGGGTGCGCTCGTCGTGCGGCCGGGGCAGCCGCTTCGAGCCGCTGCTCGTCGGCGGCGAGCAGGAGCGGGGTCGGCGCGGCGGGCTCGAGCCGATCCCGGCGCTGCTGGCCTTCGGGGCCGCCGCGGCGACGCTGGCCCGCGACGGCGGGCGCGCCATCGACGACGGAGGCGGTCACGGCCCGCCGGCAGATCGCCGACGTCGTGCGTCGACGCGCCCTGGCGGTCGACGGCGTCGAGGTGGTGGGCGCGCCCGACCCCGACGGATCGGCTCCCCACGCTCGTCTGCCTGGGCGTGCACGGCGTCGAGGCCGAGCCGGTGCTGATCGGGCTCGACCGCGCCGGCGTCGCGGTGCACTCGGGCTCGGCCTGCTCGTCGGAGTCGATCGAGCCCTCGCCGGTGCTCGAGGCCATGGGCGTCGACCCGAGCCACTCCCTGCGCGTCAGCGTCGGGTGGACGACGACGGACGAGGACGTGCGTCGCGTTCGCCGAGCGCGTTCGCCGCGTCGTCGTGGACGACCTGCGTGCCCTACGGAGCTGAGGGCGCCGTCGTCGTGGTCGACGACGTGGACGAGGGCACGGCCAGCGCGGCCGGGACGGGCTTGCCGACCGCGACGTAGGACGGGTCGACCTCGGGCGCCACGACCGGCGAGCTCGGCTCGTCGGCGGGTCGTCAGCCAGGAACTCGTCGAACTGCACGACGGCCGCGGCGTTGTTGTGGTCCTGGTTGGCCAGGATCAGGCCCAGGTAGAGGTGCCCCTGGTAGTAGCTGGGCGACACACTGATCGAACGGGTCACCTCGGCCCGGCCGTCCTCGGTGTAGCCCGCCACGTGCGAGGAGGTCCCCAGGTTCCACATCAGCCAGCCGGCGCCGGCGAGTGCGCCGCTGGGTTGGAGGGAGTCCTCGGCCAGCACGTCGTTGTAGAGGACGAGCGCCGCCTCCTCGTTCTTGGCGCCGCCGGCGTTGTTGAGGGCAGTCGGCCTGCTGGAGTTGCTGCTCAATCTGCTGCGCCTGCGAGACGCTGATGCTGCCCGACGAGGCCTGGCCGGGCTGGCGCGCCTGCACGAAGTGCGCGACGAGGATCACGATGCCGGCCACGATGAGCAGGCAGGAGGCGACGATGCCGACCGTGCGCCACACCGCCATGGGCGGCCGCACCGAGGCCGCCTGTCCGCCTCGTCGGCGCCGTCCTGACGCTGGACGCGGCGACGCCGACGGCTCGGCTGTCGCACGCTCGGGCCCGAGGCCGGCGAGCTCGGCCTGCACCTCGGCCAGACGCGCCGAGTCCCGCGCCACGAAG
Organism: uncultured Acidimicrobiaceae bacterium; assembly: GCA_963821105.1. Lineage (GTDB taxonomy): Bacteria > Actinomycetota > Acidimicrobiia > Acidimicrobiales > RAAP-2 > Bog-473. Next base: position 74,109 of record CAWGCO010000012.1, on the reverse strand, counting down.
AGGTCGTAGTCCTCGTCGGACGAGGTCACCCGCCTCGTGCTCGCGGCGGGCGTCCTCGAGCGAGCGGCGCAAGAAGTCCTCTTCGTCGGCGAGATACCAGCGCTCGTCGCGTGACGAGGTCGTCGCGGGGCCCGGACCGGCGTCGACGGGTCGGCCGTCACGACACCACCCTCGTCTCGCTCGCGCAGGGCGTCGAACTGGCGGCTCCGACGCCAGAACAAGACGCCGACGGCGACCACCGTCGCCGCGCCGAGCACGAGGGGGATGATCCAGATCAGCGGGAAGCCCCCGGCGTCGGGCGGCACCAGCAAGATGGTCTGCCCGTACTCGGACACCAGGGTCTGGTCGATGTCGGCGTCGAGCTCCCCGGCGCCACCATGCTCTCGATCTGATGGCGCACCGCGATGGCGGTCGTGGCGTTCGACTCCGCCACCGACACGTCGGTGCACGACGGGCAGCGCACGCCGGCCTCGATCGCGGCGGCGCGCTGGGCCACCGTCTGGGGCGACGAGTCGAAGGTGCCGCTCCCGATGAGCAGCGCGACGCCCAGCACGACCAGGGGCAGCAGCACCCGGGCCCACAGCGGGACGCGCACCCGGCGCGGTGGCGGTGCGGCCGCCGGCTCAGGCATCGGACGCCCGCCTGGTGGCGCGCGCGCCGCCTTCAGGAACGTGTCGAGGTTCTTCTGGGTGGCCGGCCCCTCGAGCACGGCCGTCACCCGTGCCCGGCCGGGTCGACCACGAAGGTCGTCGGCGGCGCGGTGACGCCGTAGCGCTGCGCGATCGTTCCCGCCGGGGTCGCTCACCGCCGGCCACAGGTCGTCGTTGCTGCGGAGGAACGAGACCGGCCGTCGACGTCGTGTCGTGGAAGACGACGCTCACCATGTCGGCGCCGCCGGCCGAGTGCGTCTGCTGGTAGTAGAAGCGCGAGAGGTCCGGCGCCTCCTGCTGGCACGGGGTGCACCAGCTGGCGAAGAAGTTGATCACCACGTAGTGGCCGCGCAGCGCGGCGAGGGAGACCGGCGCGCCGGTGGACAGGTCCGTGCCCGGTGAAGTCCGGGGCGCGGTGGCCGAGCAGGGGCTCTGCACCGCGGTCGCCTCCTGGGGCGTGCGGGTCGCCAGCACGATGCCGACGACCACGAGCACGGCGAGCACCGCCGCCCGCCACCCAGCGGATCAGGTGGCGACGACGCCGCGTCACGTCATGCGCGGCGCGAGCCCGCGGGCGACGAGCGCGCCCACCGGCTCGGGCGCCGTCGTCCCGCTCGTCGCTCTCCGGCGGTCGCTCGCCCCCTGGTCGGCGCCCTCGCCGGGCGGGGCGTCGGTCACCAGGGCCGACGGCGCCGACGCCGGGTCGGTGGCGCGCCGGCGCGAACCCGGGCACGCAAGGCCAGGATGCCGCCGATCCCGATCAGCAGGCCGCCCGCCCAGAGCCACGCCACCAGCGGCTCGATCACGACGCCGATGGCCACCGAGCCCTGCGGCAGGTTGTTGATGGCCTGGTTGCCCGACGTCGGCGCCGAGGCCGCCGACGGCGTCGAACGTCAGGTAGACGTCGCCGGAGAAGCCCGAGTCGATGGCCGGGGTGCCGACCTCCTCGGAGATCGCGCTGCCGAAGCTCGTCGTCGCCGGGGCGAACATGGCGCCGTCGACCTTGACCAGCGCCTCCTGCGACGTCCGCGACGGCGACGTCACGGTGCGCACGCCCTCGAACTCGAACGTGTGCCCGTCGTAGGTGACGACGGTGCCGCGGTGGAGGGCCAGCTCCGCCTGGTGCCGGTACGACGTGGCGGCGATGACGCCGATCGCCAGCACCACGACGCCGAGGTGCACGATCATGCCGCCGTTGGCCCGGCCGACCAGGCCCCGCCACCAGCCGACGTGGCGGGCGTGCGCGGCACGGACCGACAGCACCAGGGCGCGGGCCGCCGTGGCCGCCGCCATGGCGCCGAGTCCGAAGCCGATGAGCGGTCGCCGTCCCCCGGAGCCCGAACGCGACGCAGACCACGACGGTGCCGACGCCGACCCACACCGGGATGCAGAGCCGTTGCCACAGCACGCCCCCGTTCATCTTGCGCCAGCCGAGGACGGGCGCCACCGCCATGAGGAACAGCAGCGTGAGGCCGACCGGCACGGCGACCGTGTTGAAGAAGGGCGCGCCCACCGTCACCTGCTGCTGCGTGACCGCCTCGTAGAGCAGCGGGTACAGCGTGCCGAGCAGCACGACGAACGCGAAGCCGACGAACAGCACGTTGTTGAGCAGGAACGCGCCCTCGCGCCCGAGCGGTGCGTCGATCCCGCCGGGCGAGCGCAGGCGGTCGCCGCGCCAGGCGATCAGGCCGAACCCGACGATGACGACGGCGAAGAAGAACCCGATGAGGATCGGCCCGAGCGACGACTCGGAGAAGGCGTGCACCGACGTGATGACGCCCGAGCGGGTGAGGAAGGTCCCGAGGATGGTGAAGGCGAAGGTGGCGATCGACAGCGAGAGGTTCCACACCCGCATCAGGCCGCGCCGCTCCTGGACGAGCACCGAGTGCAGGTAGGCGGTGCCGCACAGCCACGGCAGCAAGGCGGCGTTCTCGACCGGGTCCCAGCCCCAGAACCCTCCCCACCCGAGCACCTGGTACGACCACCACGCCCCGAGCACGATGCCGACCGACAGGAAGGTGAACGCGAGCAGTGTCCAGCGCCGGCACTCGATCTGCCAGCGGTCGCCGACCCGGCCCGTGGCCAGCATGCCGATGGCGAACGCGAACGGGACGGTGAAGAGGACGAACCCGACGTAGAGCAGCGGCGGGTGGATCGCCACCAGCGGGTTGTCCTGCAGGAGCGAGTTGGGGCCCAGGCCCTGCGTGACGCCCCGACGCCGTGTCGAACGGGTTGGCCGGGCCGACCATCAGCCCGAAGAAGAACGCCGACACGACGTAGAGCACCAGCGTGGCCCAGCGGATCACCGGGTCGAGCGCCTGGTGCCGGTAGCGCCACACGAAGACCGTCGTCACGACGGAGAGGACCAGGCCCCACAGCAGGATGGAGCCGGCCAACGCCGACCACATGCCGGTGATGGAGTAGAGCAACGGCGTGACCGTGCTGTTGTTCTCGGCCACGAACACGAGCGCGAAGTCGTGGGTGACGAGCGCGTGCTCCATGGCGCCCGTCGCGAGCAACGCGCCGACGAGCAGCACCGGGGCCAGCAGCCGCCCGTCCCCCGTCGCCCTGACGGCGGGCGTGCCGTCGTGGCGCCCCAGCCACGCCGGCGCGGCGCGGGCGGGCCAGGCCGAACGCGATGACGGCCGCGCCCACGATGCTGGCGACGAACGCCAGCCAGATCCCGATCGTCCCGAGATGGGCGTCGACCATCAGCAGGCGGTTGCCGGCGGTCGCGTGGACCCGCCCCGGGTACTGCGCGATGTAGGTCGAGGAGTGCTTCACCTCGATCGTGTTGGACAGGAACTGGCGCGACGTGTCCGAGCGAAGTGGCCGACGACGACGACGGGGATGTCGTTCTGGAACAGCTGCGGCGGGCTGCCGCTGTTCACGACGTCGACGACGTTGGCGCCCTGGCGACATCGAGAAGTCAGCCCCGGAGGCGGTCGAGCGGATCGAGCCGGGCACGACGTTGCCCTCGAGCCGGAAGGTCGTCGTGCCGAGCTGGGCCCGATGCGAGAGCGCCTGGTTGACCGTGTCGAAGTAGTCGAGCGAGCTCCCGAGGCCCTCGACGAGCAGGAAGACCAGCGCGCCGCCGAGCAGGACGAACACGAACAAGAGCCGCCGCTTGGTGCGCCGGCGGCGGACGGCCAGCGCCGACGCCACGGCGGGTCGCTCCGGCGCCTCGGACGACGCGGGCGGGCGAGGCTCGGTGGAGGTGTCGGTCACGGGCGCTCGGCGGGATCGTCCCCTCGTCGGGGTCGGACTCCGTCACCGTCAACGCGCGCTCCCAGCGCCGGCGTCGCAGGAACAGCGCTGAGCGCGTAGACGAAGCAGCCCCCGACCGCCGCGAGGCGTACCCGGCGTCGACGTAGCTCACGGCGCCTGCCCCTCGTCGCCACCGGGAACGCCGGTACCGACGCCGACGAGCTCGGCGTCCTCGTTCCAGCGCTCGGCGAGCGAGACCTCGAGCTCCTGGTCGCCGACCGCGTCCTGCAGCACCTCGATCCGGTAGCGCATCGCGAGCAGCCAGACGAAGACGAGCGTGAAGGCGACGAAGCCGAGCAGCATCGTCCAGAGCATGGAGCCGTGGACGTGGAGGTTGAACCCGGGGTCGAGGATCGTCCCACCCTGGTGCAGCGTGTTCCACCAGTCGACCGAGAAGTGCACGATCGGGACGTCGATCGCGATCAGGATCGCGGCGACGGCACAGCGCCGGGCGCGGATGTGCCGCGTCGGCCGGCACGCGGCGCAGCGCCAGGTAACCGAGCTCGAGCAACAACAGGAGCGCGGTCGAGGTGAGCCGGGCGTCCCAGGTCCACCACACGCCCCACACCGGACGACCCCACAGCGACCCGGTGACCAGGGTCAGCGCAGAGAAGACCGCGCCGACCTCGACGGACGACGGCGGCCAACCGGTCCCAGAAGAAGGAGCGCGTCCGCGGCCACAGATAGAGGAGGCTGCCGAGGAGCGGCGACGCCGCCGGCCCAATACAGCGCCACCGTGGCGACGGCGGGATGGATGTAGAGCAGCCGCGCCAAGTTGCCCTGCACCTCGTCCGGCGGGGTCACCCACAGTCCCAACCAGACGGTGAGCGCCATGGTCGACGACGGCCGAGGACGCCGACCACCATGAGCCACCGCGGGCGCCAAGGCGTCCGCACGCTGGCGCGTCGACGCTCCCGTTCACTTGCACACTGCTCACGCCGCCTCCTGTAGTGGCCCGTACAGCACGATGCCGACGATCAGGTAGATGGCGGCGAAGGGAATGAGGATCTTCAGCCACTGGGTGCCCGAGGAGACGTTGCCGCTGATGGCGGCCTGCCAGATCTTGGAGCCGGCCAGCAGCACCGGAGCGAGGACGGGCAGCACCAGCAGCGGCAGGAGCGTGTCGCGCACGCGCAGCCCGGCCGACATCGCCCCGTAGAGCACGCCGGCACAGGCGAGGCCGACCGTCGCGAGCAGGCTGGCGACCACCGCGAGCCAGATCACGTGGACACGGACGTCGAAGAGGAACGTCACGCCGGCCCACAGGATGACCTGCAACGCAATCAATTGCAGGCCGATCGCCGCCGCCTTGCCGAGGAAGATCCCGGCCGGGTCGATGCCCGAAAGCCGCAGGCCGTCGCGTGTGCCCTCGCCCGACTCCACGGCGACGCTGCGCTGAATGGCCAGCACCGTCGAGAAAAGCAGCGCCACCCAGAAGATGCCCGGCGCCGGCGTGTCGCAACGACGTCCGGTCCGGCCCGATGGCGAACGCGAGCAGCACCAGCACGAGGACGGCGAACGGGACCACCTGCCACAGGCCGACGCGCGAGCGCGCCTCGATGCGCAGGTCCTTGCCGGCGACGAGCACGGCGTCATGCCACATGCGTCGCCCCCTCGGTTCCCGTCGCGTCGTCCGGGCCCGGAGCCGGGACGGCGGTCAGCGTGACGCGCCGGCCGCCGGGCTCTTCGCCGATGACGCGGCCGCCGACCATCGACACGACACGGTCGGCCAGGGGCACCGAGAGGTGCGGCTCGTGCGACGAGAGCAACACGGACGCGCCGGACGACGCGGCCTCGGCGATCAACTCGCCCAACAGGGCGCGGGAGCCGGCGTCGAGCCCGGCGTGTGGCTCGTCGAGCAACCAGAGCGCAGGACGCCGGGCCACGAGGGCCGCGAGCGCGACGCGGCGGCGCTGGCCGGCCGAGAGGCGTCCGGCGGGCGTGGAGCGCAGGCGTCCGGTGATGCCGAGTCGTTCGAGGGCCTCGTCCGCGCTCTTGACGGGCAGGCCGAGGGCACGGACGGCGAAGCGGACGTTCTCCGCCGCGCTGAGCTCGTCGTAGATGGGGGCGGCGTGCCCGAGGAGCCCGACGAAGCGGCGCACGGCCGTGTGGTCCGCCGTCAGGTCGACCCCCAGCACGTTCGCCTCGCCCGAGGTCACCGGCAACAGGCCGGCGCACGCCCGCAACAGGCTCGTCTTGCCGGCGCCGTTCGGGCCGACGACGACCATGACCTCTCCCTGGTCAAGGGACAGATCGACACCGGCAAGGGCGGGGAAGCGGCCGGCGAGAGCGACAGCGGCACGGAAGAGGACAACGGGGGCCATGGCCTTCCCCACAATGGTAGGGGGGGTGGGTCCCGGGGTTCCAAGCGGGGCCGGCGTCCGCGTGGTGCCGGCGCGGGGGTTGGCGGCTCGTCCCGGCGGGTGCGGGACGGCTCAGGGGGCCGCCCAGACCCAGGCGTAGGTGAACGGGAGGCCGCGGTGGCGCTCCCAGCTGGGCTTCAGAGCGACGAGCTGCGTCGTCGACGAGGGTCTCGAGCATCTCGCGGGCGACGAGGCCGGCGGCCCGGGCGGCCGCCATGTGCTCGCTCGGCAGGTGGAGGTGGGTCTCGATGGCCACCGGCTCGCCGCCGGGCGCGTCGAAGTGCGTCGGCATGCCGACGGCCATGAGGAAGTAGGGGTGGATGCCGACGATGGCGAACGTGCCCGCCGGCCCGAGGAGCCGCCGCGCCTCGACGTAGAGCGGGGCGAGCTCGGGCAGGTGCTCGTCGACCAGGACGCACAGAACGAGGTCGTAGGCCTCGGCGTCGAGGCCGGTCGCGCGCACGTCGGCCCCGACGAGCGTGTCGTGCAGGCCGCGGTGTTCGGCCAGGCGCAGCATCGCCGGCGTGACGTCGACACCGTCGATCGCGCAGCCGGACTTGGACCGGACGAACGCGGCGGTGCGCCCAGAACCGCAGCCGAGGTCTGCGGCGCGGGTGACGCAGGCCCACTCCACCGTCTCGAGGCGTTCGAGCAGCGCCAGGTCCATGACGTCTTCGACCGTGTCCTCGTAGGTGGGCGCCCACGCGTCGTAGCCCTCGGCGGCGCCGACGGTGCGGTAGTGGCGCTGATCGAACGCGGCGAAGTCCGGCACGTGACCGGCCGAGTCCCGCGTCCTCGTCTATTGCATGTGCGCCAGAGCGTTGACCTCGTCCATCGAGGTCGCAGTGTCGCCGGCGATCTCGGCGCGGGCGAAGTTGCGGAGCGCGAGCTCGTGCGCAACCAGCAGTTCCGAGGCGTCGCGCTCGGAGGGATCGAGCTCGCCGATGCGCCGGTACATGGCGCAGAACTGCGACGTGATCGGCTCGAACGTGGCCAGGAGCTCGTGCCACGGCATCGAGGCGGCGCCCGCCAGCGCCTCCGCGGTGCTGAGCGAGTCGGGATCGGGCGCGGTCGACAAGCCGGCCCGCTCGAGTGCGGGCGCGATGGCCTCCTTGGTCCTTCGCTCCAGCGTGGAGAGGACCCGCATCTTGGCGGCGTGCTCCTCGTCGGTGACCTGATCGGCGATCCGGCCGAACAGCGCCTCGCCCAGCACCTCGCCCTGGTACGCCTTGACCCACAGCTCATCGACCGAGTCGTCCGGCGAGAAGATCTGCTGGAAGTCCGGCGCGCTGACTGCTTCGTCCGCGCTTTCGATGAGGGCGTCGGTGTCGGTCATGCACATGAGCCTAAGCCGGTGCGGCCGAAGATGCCCGGGGCCCGTTTTCGCCGCGTCGGTAGTGTGCGTCGGAGCGATGGCCACCGTGCTCATGCCGATCCCGGCCTGCGACTTCGACCCCACGGAAGTGGCGGTGAGCTGGCACGTGCTCACCGAGGCGGGCCATGAGGTCGTGTTCGCCACGCCCTCGGGTCAGGTCGGCGAGGCCGACGACCTGATGGTCACGGGACGGGGGCTCGACCCGTGGGGCTTTCTCCCCGGGCTGCGGCGCCTCGTCGTCGTGGGCCGCTTCCTGCGCGCCGACGCCACGGCGCGGGCGGCGTACGCGTCGTTGCGCGAGGACCCGGCGTTCCGCTCCCCGCTGCACTGGGCGGAGGCGCCGGCGCGTGGCCTACGACGCGCTCGTCCTGCCGGGCGGCCACCGCGCCCGGGGGATGCGCGGCTATCTCGAGAGCCTCGAGGTCCAGCAGATGGCGGTCGACTCCTTCCGCGCCGGACGGCCGGTCGGCGCCATCTGCCACGGCGTGCTGGTGGCGGCACGAGCGAGCGACCCGGCGACGGGCCGGTCTGTGTTGCACGGCCGGAAGACGACGGCGCTGACCTGGGCGCTGGAGCGTAAGGCGTGGAGCCTCGCGATGTACACGCGGTTCTGGGACGCCAACTACTACCGGACGTACACCGAAGAGCCCGGGGAGCCGTTCGGGTTCATGTCCGTCCAGCAGGAGGTCACGCGCGCGTTGGCTGCGCCGTCCGACTTCGAGGACGTCGCCCGCGACGCGCCGTCCTACCGGCGCAAGACGAGCGGCCGGGCCCGCGACACGATGACCGATGCCCGGCCAGCCTGGGTCGTGCGCGACGGCCTGTACGTGTCGGCGCGCTGGCCGGGCGACGTCCACACCTTTGCCCGGACGTTCTGCGAGGTGTTGGCCGACTGCCGCTGAACGGGACGCCCGTCCCCGCGATGGTGAAGGTTTCGTTCAGCTGGTCGTCAGCCGGCCAAGCCCGATGTCGCTGAGCCAACTCGAGACGTGGTTGGAGATGACACCGATGTTGTCGGTCAAGAGGATGACGCCGAACCCGATGAGCAAGAGACCCGCGACGAGCTCGACCGCCCACAGCCAGTGACGCGCCTTGGACATCGCCGCGGTGAAGCGGCCGAAGGCGAGACCGACGAGGACGAAGGGGACGGCGAGCCCGAGTGAGTAGGCGAAGAGCAGCACGACGCCGCCGGCCAGCGTGTTCGTCCGGCTGGCCAGGCCGAGGACGACCCCGAGGACCGGCCCGACGCACGGCGTCCACGCGAACGCGAACGCCATCCCCATGACGGGCGCCGCCCACTTGCCGAGGCGCGACGGGCGGACGTCGAAACGGTGTTCGCCGCTGATCCGCGACACCACGCCGAGCGTGCCCGAGCCCGCGTTGGACCACACCGTGGTCGGCAGCGCGCTGAGCAGCATCACCACCCCGAGGAAGATGATCACGGCGCCGCTGACGTACGTGAGCGTCACCTTGTGCGTGGTGAGCAGCCGCCCGATGCCCGAGGCCGTGGCCCCGAGGGCCACGAAGACGATCGTGAAGCCGGCGACGAACAGGCCGATGCCACGCAGCACCGGGCGGAGGGCCCGAGAAGGGGTCGCGCCGTCGCCGTCCGCCTCGAGCTCGGCCGCGGACAGGCCCGAGACCATCGACACGTAGCCCGGGACCAGCGGAAGGACGCAGGGCGAGACGAAGGAGAGGATCCCGGCTCCGAAGGCGACCAGGACGCCGGCCGGGTTCGCCGAGATCGCGGCGGGTACAGCAGGAACGAGGAGCGCGGCCGCCCCCTCGCTATCTCAGACTCTTGGCGACCAGGTCCATGTCGGCCTTGACCATCATCTCGACCAGCTCAGGGAAGTCGACCTCGGGCCGCCAGCCCAGGACCTTGTGCGCCTTGGCCGGGTCGCCGACCAGAAGGTCGACCTCGGCCGGGCGCAAGAAGCGCTCGTCCATGACGACGTGCTCCTCCCAGTCGAGGCCGACGACCTCGAAGGCGAGGCGGCAGAGCTCGCGGACCTCGTGCGTCTCACCGGTGGAAACGACGTAGTCGTCGGGCCCGTCCTGCTGGAGCATGAGCCACATGGCGCGGACGTAGTCCGCGGCGTAGCCCCAGTCCCGTTGCGCGTCGATGTTCCCCAACGGCAACTTGTCCTCCAGCTTGTGGGCGATGCGCGCCACGCCGTGGGTCACCTTGCGGGTGACGAACTCGAGCCCACGCCGCGGGGACTCGTGGTTGAAGAGGATGCCCGAGGAGGCGTGCAGGTCGTAGCTCTCGCGGTAGTTGATCGTGATCCAGTGGCCGTAGACCTTGGCGACGCCGTAGGGGCTGCGCGGGTAGAAGGGGGTCGACTCGCGCTGCGGGACCTCCACGACCTTGCCGAACATCTCGGACGAACTGGCTTGGTAGAAACGGATCCCGGGGTCCACGAAGCGGATCGCATCGAGCAGGCGGGTGACCCCGAGCGCGGTCGTCTCGCCCGTCAGCACCGGCTGGCTGAAGCTGGTCTGCACGAAGGACTGGGCCGCCAGGTTGTAGACCTCGTTGGGCCGGTGGTCGCGCAGGATGTTGATGAGCGACACCTCGTCGAGCAGGTCGCCCGCGACCAGCTCGAGCTGGTCCTGGATGTGGGCGATGCGCTCGAAATTGAGCGTGCTCGAACGACGAACCATGCCGATGACGGTGTACCCCTTGGAGAGGAGGAATTCCGCCAGGTAAGAGCCGTCTTGGCCCGTGATGCCTGTGATCAGTGCCCGTTTCGCCATCGGGAGAAGGCTACCCGACGGGCCGAAGGGCCTTTCTGCAGGGAGTTTCTCCGAACACCCGTACAGTGCGCACGGTGCCGACGGCCTGCATGATCTCGTTCCGGCTGGGCGGCGGCGACGGCGTCTCCGTCGAGGCGGCGAAGTGGGAGTCGGCGCTGCGGACGCTCGGTTGGCGCGTGCGCACGGTCGCTGGGTCCGGGCCCGTCGACGTGTTGCTACCCGGATTGGCCATCGATGCGACGGAGCCCCCGACGCGCCAAGAGGTGGAGGACGCCTGCGCGCCGGCGGACCTCGTCGTTGTCGAGAACTTGTGCTCGCTGCCCCTCAACCCGCCGGCGGCGGATGTGGTCGCAGGGGTGTGCGCCGGGCGGCCGGCGCTGTTCCATCACCACGACCTGCCGTGGCAGCGGCCTCACTTCGCCCACTTGCCGCCGCCCCCCGATGACCCGGCCTGGGCCCACGTGACCATCAACGAATTGAGCCGCCTCGAGCTGGCGGCGCGCGGGATCACGGCGGCGACGGTGTACAACGCGTTCGACCAGGACCCGGCGCCCGGAGACGGGGCGCGGACGCGGGAAGCGCTCGGTCTCGGCGGGGACGAGGTGGTGCTGCTCCAGCCGACGCGCGCGCTCGAGCGCAAGAACGTCGGGGGGGCGTTGGAGCTGTCGGCCGCGGTCGGCGGGACGTACTGGCTCCTGGGCCCGGCCGAAGACGGCTACGGGCCGGAGCTCGAGCGCCTCGTCGCGGCCGCCCGTTGCCGCGTGTTGCAGGGCCCGCCGCCGGGCGGTTGCTCGATCGCCGACGCGTACGCGGCGAGCGATGCCGTCCTGCTGCCGTCGTTCTGGGAGGGGTTCGGCAATCCCTCCGTCGAGTCGGCCACGTACCGGCGGCCGCTCGCCATCGGCCCCTACCCCGTGGCCACCGAGTTGGCCGCGTTCGGGTTCCGCTGGTTCGGCGTGACCGACCCGACACCGCTCGCGGCGTGGCTCGAGCGCAGGGACGAGGACCTTCTGGCCCACAACCAGTCGGTGGCGGCCACGCACTTCAACCTCGCCGACCTGCCGGCCCGGCTGGAGGGCGTGCTCCACGGGGTCGGGGTCTCCGGGTGGGGGTGACCAGTCGGTAACGTGGACGGAATGTCGGGCGCGATCCAGGCCGCTTCTCGGAGGCTCACCGCCGAACAGCGGCGCGAGCAGCTGATCCTCGTCGCCCTCGAGCTCTTTGCGCACCGCGGCTACCGGGCCACGACGATGGACGACATCGCCGAGCGAGCGGGGGTGACCAAACCCCTGCTGTACCAACATTTCTCCTCGAAGCGAGCGCTCTACCTGGAGCTCGTGGACACCATCGCCCGCGACCTCCTCACGGCGGTCCGGCGCGCCGTCATGAGCGCCGACGGCCCGCGCCAGCAGGTCGAGCTCGGCTTCGCCGCCTACTTCCAGCTCGTGGTCAGCAACGAGGCCGAGTTCCGCCTGCTGTACGGGCGCGACCACGCCGACGACCTCGAGCTCGGCCGTGCGCTGCGCGCCGTCGAGGACGCCATCGCCGAGGCGATCGACCCCCTCATCGACGCCGGGCTCGACGACGACCACCGCCGGCTGCTGGCCTACGGGATCGTCGGCATGGCCGAGGGCGCGAGCCGACGCTTCCTCGAGCAGCGCCCGGACACGCCGGCCGAGGCGGACGAGGAGGCGCAGCGGCTGGCGCGTCGCATGGCCGACCTCGCCTGGGCCGGCCTGCGCTCCGTGCACGCCGACTGACTTCCGGCGCGCTGATTCAGAGGAGGGCCGCGATGGCGGCGTCCGCGACAAAACGCGAGAACGCCTCGTCGTCCCAGCCGCGCCGCACGACCAACAAGTCCCAGACGGCGGGTGACGTCGCGGCCCACAGGACGTCGCGTGCCTTCTGGACCGTCACCCCGGTGCGCAGGTGCCCCCCGTCGTGGAGGTGCTGGGCGAACATGCCCATCCCGATCAAACGCTCCTCTTCGATCTGCGCCTCGATCGCCGCGGCGGAGGGATCACTCGACGCGGCTTCGTGGATAACGCGGAACATCGGCCCGACGCGACCGACGATCCTCGGGACGTAGGTGGCGTAGAGCTCGATCTTCTTCCTGGGGTCCGGCTCGGCCAGGACCGACTGGACCTCGCCGTGGGCGTCCATCGGGACGGGCTCGTCGTCGCCGACGAGCGTCACGTCCCAGACCGCCTTCAGCACGCCCGCCTTGTTCCCGAACGACTTGTAGACGGTCTCGACGGACACGCCGGCCCCACCGGCCACGGCGGGGATGGTCGTGGCCGCGTACCCGTCGCCGAGGAAGCGCTCGCGGCGCCGCCTCGATGATCCGCACCCTGTTGCGACGGGCCTGTTCCTGCCGTCCACTGGAGTCGTAGGTCCGCTTCTTGACTTCCGGCGTCATCGAGTACATACTCCTGTATCGGATACAAGCCATTGTAACCGATATAGGAACCAGGAGGCGGTCATGCCGTTTGCATATATGAGGAAAGCCCCGTTCGACGTCGAGACGCATCGTGCAGTCAGAGAGCGGATCGGCGACCAGGTCCCGAAGGGCCTGCTCGTCCACCTGGTCTTCCAGCGCGACGGTGAGCTCGAGTTCATGGACGTCTGGGAGTCAGCGCAGGACTGGGAGCGCTTTCAGGCGGAGCAGCTGGGCCCGGCCGTCGCGGCGATGCGGCCAGGGCGTGACGGTGGCAGCGCGCCGACGGCCGTCGCCTCGACGCCGATCGAGGTGATCGACCTCCTGGTCGGCTCGTCCGAGGCGATCGCGAAGATGAGCATCGTTTAGAGCAGCTCGACCAGCTGACGGCAGAGCCCCCACACCTGGTCGGCGCACGCGGCGTAGAAGTCCCCCTCGTGGCCGGCGGGATCCAAGACGTCCTCGTCGTCGGACACCTCGACGTCGGCCAGGTGCAGGGAGGCCACTCGCTCGCTGAGGGGCGGCGGGGCCGGCGGGAGGTCGGCGCACAGACGGCGGATCGTGGCGGTCTTGGCCGCGGCGTCGGGAAAGCGGCGCCGCACGAAGCGGACGTGGTCCGCCTCCATCACGACGACGAGCTCGGCGCGCACGAGGTCCACGCCGTGGACCTGGCGGCTCCGGTGCCGGCGGAAGTCGGCGTCGGCCAGTTCGGGGATGCGGGACAGGGCGGTGCGGGTGCGCATGCCCATCGGTTGTCCGTCGATCACGTGGGTGCCCGCCGTGACGACGTGGAGCGGATCGGGGCGGCCGTCCCACAGGGCATCGAGCATGAAGCCGGCCATCACCGAGCGCGCCGCGTTGCCGGTGCAGAGCACCAGGAGATCGGTCATCCGGCGGCGAGCAGGAGTGCGGGGGCGTCCTCGTCGAGCGCGTGCTGCGCGTGGCGCATGGCGCTGGTGAGGAACATGAGGTCGCCCCGCTCGGTGCGCTCGACGATCATGGAGGCCACGATCGCCATGAGCACGCCGGCAAAGCTCTCGGCGCGGACGTCGGCCCGCAGCTGATCGAGCGTGTAGTCGCGCACGCCGAGCCGACAGAGCGCGTCGTGGTAGTGGGCCAGCAGGTCGTCCTGGTGGGCGCGGCGGTCCTCGGTGGTGAGACAGCCGCCGATGAAGTACGCCACGTCGAACGCCGCGCCGGTCCACACGGCCGTCTGCCAGTCGACCACCACCGGGCGCGGGTCGCCCGGTTGGAAGAGGAAGTTGTCGAGGCGGAAGTCCCCGTGCGCCGCCGTGCGCGGGCCGTCACCGCGCAGGTGCACGTAGGCGGGAATGTGCTCGGCGAAGACGCGGCACACCTCTTGGTACTCGGGGCTGAGGTCGTCGGCGTAGCGCTCGAGGAAGCCGGGCAAGAGCGTCGACACCATGGAGGCGAGGAAGTCGGCCGACTCGGGCGAGTTGCGGTTGAGCCACTCCAGGCCGGCGAGCTCGGGCGACTCCCAGCAGGGCGCGTGCAGCCCGGCCATGCCCTCGAGCACGGCCGCCGCCACGTCGGGCGCGCAAGCCGCAATCTGGTCGCCCTGGCGCGCGCCGGCGATGTCCTCCATGAGAAGCGTGAACCACCCGGTCTCGGGCTCGATCTCCGCCGCATAGACGGCCGGCAACCGGGTGGCGACGCGGGCGGCGACCTCGCGATAGAAACGGACCTCTATCTCGTAGGCCCGCAGCGCGAGCCCGGTGCCACGGCTCTGGTCGTTGGCCGACGCGAACTTGCCCACGACGCTCGCCGGCCCGGCGCCCGGTCGGTCGTAGGCGAGGCTGAAGCGCGTCGTGTCGGCCATCTGGCCGGTCCCGACGGGTGTCGTCTCGAACGACGTGAGGTGCGCGCCCTCGGCCAGCAGTCCGTTGGCCGCCAAGACCTCGTCCAGCCACTCGGGCGTGGCGTCGGTCGCGTGGCGCAGCAGCGGGTGGGGACGCACGGCGGCCGACACTATTGGACCTGGCCGCCGGGGACGGGATCGGTGGCGGGTTAGTTGAGGCGAACGTCGGCGATGGTGTCGTAGCCGCAGACCGACCACACCCGGCGGAACTTCGGCGACGTGCCCTGGAGCCGGAGGCCCTCGGGGTGGGCGTGGGCGCTGTCGAGCAGGGCCCACATGCCGGCCGCGTCGATGAAGTCGAGGCCCTCCACGTCGACGACCGGCTCGGCCAGATCGGGCAGCGCCTCGCTCAGCCAGCGACCGAGGCGCGCCGCGCCCGACGCGTCGACCTCGCCCGTGAGGGCCAGGCCACCGGCCCCGGCGTGCAGCCGGAACGGCGGGTCGTCCGTCTCCGCGCCGGTGTGCAGCGAGTGCACCGCGTGGAGGTCGCTCAGCATCTCGGGGCGCGCCTGTCGCACGTCGCACGCGCACACCACGATGCTGGGCAGGCGGGAGATGAGGAGGTCGGCCCTGACCTCGTAGCCGCACCACTGGTCGCACACCGGGCCCGAGCCGAGCAGCGGCACGATCTCCGAGCACACGCGCAGGCCGGCGAACCCGTCGCGCAGCGCCTGACCCACCAACAACGCGTGGCCGGCCAGGCGGACGTCGGGCTGCAGGGCGCCCTCGAACAGATAGGCGCCGTCGACGTCGTCGACGCAGAGCGCACCGCGCCCGACCAGGGTGTCGACGTCGATGCCGGCGCAGGCGAGCCCGGCGAGCGTGGCGTCCAACTGCTCGGGCGGCGCGAAGTACATCAGCCGCTCGTTGGCCGCCAGCCCCGCCTCGAAGAACTCGAGCAGGAACGCGCGATGCTCCGCGTCCGACCCGTACGACCAGCAGACGTGGCTACTCCGACCCATCTCGCCCGGCCGGAGGCTTGAGCTGACCCCCACGGGTTGCAGGATACCGACCGCCGGGGCCCGGGTCCGAACGGGCGATGAAGGGCTGGGTCAGGCCGCGGCCTGCGCCAGCGTCCGCATGATGTCCTCGACGTGGCGGTGGTACAGCAGGTGGCCCTCACCGGGGTACTCGTGGAGCTCCGCCCGCGGGATCCGCTGGGCCATGAAGCGGGCATGGGCCGGCGGGACGTTCTCGTCCGCGTCGCCGTGCCAGAGGTAGACCGGCATCGAGATGTCCTGGAGTCGGAAGCCCCACGGCCGGGCGAACAGCGTGAAGTCCTGCGCGCCGGCCCGGGCCGTCGTCGCCGGCGCCAGGCGCGCCTCGAGCGCCATGAGCTCGACGACGTCGGGCTCGGCGAGCACGGTGGCGTCGGCCTCGGGCATGCGCTTGCGCGCGGCCTCGAGCGTCCTCTCGGGCCAGCGGCGGACGGCGAAGTCCTGCACCGCGAAGAGGGGAAGCAGCGCGAACGGTGCGCGCACCGCCAGGGTCGTCGAGGCCGCGGTTGACGCCGACCATCGCCCCAGCCATATCGGGCTCGCCGAGCGGCCCGACGGCGCTGATCAGGCCGGCGACCGCCACACGCTCGGGGAGCAGGGCGGCACAGGCGGCGGCGTGCGGCCCCCCGCCCGAGAGCCCGGCGACGCCGAAGCGCTCGACCTTGAGGTGGTCCGCCAACGCCGCAACGTCGTCCGCCCAGTCCGCCAGCCCGCGGCCGGGGTGGAACGAGCTGTGGCCGTACCCCGGGCGGTCCGGCGCGATGCAGCGTACGCCGGCGGCGGCAAACGCCTTGGGGTCGAAGGAGACCCCGAGACGCGACCCGGGGGTGCCGTGGAACGTGAAGACCGGGAAGCCTCTCGGCTTCCCGGTCTCCAGCCAGGCCAGCTCACGGCCGTCCGGCAACTCCATGACCCGGGTGTCGGGCATGACCCGACCGTACAACCCGGGGGTCCGACGCCCAACGAATCAGGCGCTCAGCGCCGCCTCGGCGAGACGCCGCTCGGCGTCGTCATCGTGCGCCGCCAACACGGCCAGCTCGGTGTCGAGGTCGTCCTCCGGTGCCTCGGAGCGCACGCCGCGGCCGACCCCGAAGACGATGGTGGCGAGGCCGCCCAGAGCGAAGATCCCGGACACCACGAAGACGTCGCGCAGGGCGTGCACCGCGGCCGGCGAGGTTGCGCCCGGGACGAGCTGTGCGTGCCCGGCCATGGAGTTGAACACCGTGACCAGCACGGCGAGCCCGATCGCCGCACCCAGCTGCTGGGAGACGTTCACGAGGCCGGACGCGGCGCCCGCGATCTCCGGCTGCACGTCGGCCAGCGACGCCGAGGTGAGCGGCGACCAGGGCCATGCCGATGCCGGCGCCGATCAGCACCAGGCACACCACGATCTGCGAGTAGGCCGTGTGTGCGCCCACCTGCGTGGCCAAGGCCAGGCCCACGATCGCGATGGCTCGACCCGAAGACCATCACGACCTTGTCGGGCAGTCGCCGCAAGAGCACCCGGCTCGTCAGCTGCGAGGCGAGGAACACCGAGGCCGGCATCGGGCACGAACGCCAAGCCGGCGCGCAGCGGGCTGTAGCCCTGCACGTCCTGGAGGAACTGGGCCATGAAGAAGAAGAGCCCGTAGAACCCGGCGTACAGGAGGCCGCGCGACGCGTTGGCCGAGTTGCGGGTCGCGTGCGAGCAGGAGCCGCAGCGGCATGATCGGCTCGGACGCCCGGCTCTCGAAGTGCAAGAAGGCGCCGAACACGACGACGCCGCCGATCAGGGCGACCGAGGGTGACCGGGCTCGACCACCCGTCCGACCCGGCCTCGACGAGACCGAACACGACGCCGCTGACGCCGACCGTGCAGGTGATGCGCGCCGAGCAGGTCGAAGTGGCCGTTCCGGCGCTCCGTCTCCACCAGCACGGTGCGGCCGATGAGCCAGACCGCGATGCCGATCGGCACGTTGACGAACATGACCCAGCGCCACGAGACCAGCTGCGTGAGCAGCCCGCCCAGCACCAGGCCGGTCGCTCCGCCGGCGGCCGAGACCGTCGTGTAGAGGCCGATGGCGCGGACGCGCTCGCGGCCCTCGGGGAAGGCGGTGGTGAGGAGCGACGAGCGCACACGGCGCGGCCAGTGCGGCGCCGAGACCCTGGATGGCGCGGGCCGCCAGCAGCATCCAGCCGCTCACGGCGAGTCCGCCGACCAGCGAGCTGAGCGTGAAGACGGCGATGCCGAGGAGGAAGACCCGGCGGCGGCCGAAGAGGTCGCCGGCCCGGGCGCCGAGGAGGAGGAACCCGCCGAAGGTCAGGATGTACGCGTTGATCACCCACGACAGGGCGCTCGACGAGAAGCCAAGGTCCTCCTGGATGTGCGGCAGGGCGACGTTCACGATGGTGGCGTCGAGCACGACCATCAGCTGGGCGGTCAGGATCACCGCCAGGAGGACTGAAGGGTGACGCAGCCGAGCGCGCAACGCCGGGACCTGGGAGAACAGATCCCGCCGCCACGTCGCTGCCGACTTGCGGACGCGTCGGGCTAAGGGGTGTTTGGGGCATTGACTACGACCTTTCCGCTGGTATTCTTGGAAGCGGAAGCTTCTTCCGTTTAGTATACGGAGGGTGCCTCCGGTTAGCAAGCCCTCCTCGGAGAAAATGTGATGGCGACGCAAAAAGACAGTGCAGCGGTGGCGACAGGGCCCGAGGCAGACGCCGTGGAGGAGCGGCCGATGCGGGCCGACGCCCGCCGCAACCGCGAGCTCCTGATCGACGCGCCGCGCGCGACGTCTTTTCCGCCCAGGGCGCGGCCGCCTCGATGGAAGCCATCGCCAAGGCAGCCGGCGTCGGGGTGGGGACGCTGTACCGCCACTTCCCGAACCGGCTCGACCTGGTGGAAGCCGTGTACGAGACGGACGTGCGAGGAGCTGTGGGAGACGGCCCAACGAGTGTCGGCCGACCTCGAACCGTGGCCGGCGGTGGAGGCGTTCTTCGAGGCCTTCCTGCGCTACGCCCGGACGAAGAAGGCGCTCATGGCCGAGCTGCGCCAGGCCTTCGAGAAGAACCCGGAGTTGCGGTCACGGGCCCGCGGCATGCTCGAGTCGTCGTTCGACCTCGTCATCGACCGGGCCAAGGCGGCCGGCGCCGTCCGCGCCGGACGTGACCGGCTCCGACGTCATGCAGTTGGTCGCCCCGGTGTGCACCAACGAGGCCATCGAGCCCGAGCAGGCGAACCGCCTCCTGCGCATGGTCCTCGACGGCATGCGCGCCGACGCGGCGCGGACCGTCCTCGCCTGAAGCGGCGGCGCGTCAGCCGCTGCTGAGCGGGAAGGCCACGGCGTTCGCCCACTGCGGGTCGATGACGTAGTTGCCCTGGCTGTTCACGTCGAGGATGACGACGGTGCTCTGTACCCGGTTGCCCGTCGACGGTGCGATCGTGATGGCGCCGGTGATGCCTTGGTAATTGCGGATGTGGCCCAGGGCGCCGCGCACCGCCTTCTGGTGCCATCCGGCCCGTTGCACGGCTTGGGCCAGGATCTCGACCGAGTCGTAGGTGAAGGTGCCCCACGTCCCCGGCGCTGAGTGGAACATCGACTGGTAATTCGTCACGTATTGGCTCGCCCCGGCGAACTGCTCCGCGCTCGGCACGCCGCTCGAGAGGCACGCCGACGCCACCGGCTGGGTCGCCGCCGTGACGAAGTCCGGGCCCTGGGCGGCCAAGTCGACGAAGCACTTGGCGGTGCCGGTGGTCGCGGCGGTCTTGGCGATCGCACCGGCCTCCGCGCCGTAGGCCGCGATGTACAACAGGCCCGCGTGTGCCGCGGCGACCTTGTTGAGCGCGCTCGAGAAGTTCGACTGCGTGCTCGAGACGGCGACCATCGAGACGACGGGGTCCCCCGCGGCGGCGAGACCCGCCTTCACTTGCTTCGCGATCCCGGCGGTGTAGGTGGACGTGTCGTAGATGATGGCCGGACGCGTGGCGTGCAGGACCTGGGTGATCTCCCTGACCTCCACCGGCGCGACCTGTGAGTCCATCGGCTGCGTGGTCACGCCGTACCCCTCGGTCTTCACGCTCGAAGTGAGGCGCACGATGGGTAGCCCCGCCCGTCGGTACAGCGGCAGGTTCGCCACTCCGACCGAAGAGTTGAACGGTCCCACGACCGCGAACGCGTGGGCGGCGATCGCCTTACGGGCTGCCGCGATGCCTCCCGCCGCGGTGGCCTTGTCGTCCAACTTCATGAGCGTGAGCCGCACGCCCTCGATGCCGCCGGCGGCGTTGATCTGGTCGACCGCCAGCTGCGCCCCGTCGGCCATGTCGACGCCGGTCGACGACTGGGACCCGCTCATGGGTCCCTCGACCGCGATCAGCCCGGAGACGGGTGGGGTCGACGCCGCGCCGGCGGCGCCCGTCACCCCGATCACGACGTCACCGGACACCAACGAAAGGACGACGACCGCCGATCCGATGGCACCCGCAACGAGTCGCCAAATGCCTCGTTCCATGCTGCTCCCCCGTCCCCGTGCGCTCGAACGGCCGCCGCAAGTACCGGGCGAAACGGTACGCCGAATGGGACTTCGGGGCAATGGGTATCGGCACGTCGTGCCAGCCTGCACCCCGCAGTGCCACGCGTCGACTTAGCGTGACGCCCATGGAAGGGGGCAGCGAGAAGCGCCAAGGCCCGGCCCACGCCCGGGGGCGGGCACTGCCGAAGAGCAACGAGGAGCGCCTCGCCGAGCTCGGCAAGCAGCTCCCGCCGCCGAGCGACGACGAGCTCGAGATCATCCGCGGCCTCCGCCGCTCACGCCTGCGCCGGCGCCTGCTGGCCTGGCTCATTGCGCTCGTCCTGCTCGCACTCGTCGCCGGCGGAATCGCGCAATGGGTACGCCCACTCCCCTCCTCCGCGCTGCAGGTCGTGAGCGTCCGCCTGCCCGGGACCGCACCGACCTTTGCGTGGCCGAGCACCGGCGAGGCGGCGGCGAGCGTCGACGGCATCGGCGCGCTGGGACAGGTGAACGGTGCCAAGGCCGTGCCCGTGGCCGGCCTGGCCGAGGTGTTGACCGCGTACGTGATCCTGTCCGACCACCACCTCGTGCCCGGTGCCGACGGCCCGAGCATCCCGGTGACGAGTGCGGACGTCTCGGCCTATCAGGCCGGCCAGGCGAGCCAGGAGTCCGAGGTCACCCTGACCGCGGGCGAGTCCGTCACGCAGCTGCAAGCGCTCGAGGGCATGTTGATCGACTCGGGCAGCGACATGGCGACCCTGCTGGCCAACTGGGACGCCGGCAGCGTCGGCGCGTTCGTCGCCAAGATGAACGCGGCCGCGGCGCGGCTGGGCATGACGTCGACGCACATCACGGACCCGAGCGGCGTCGACCCCGCCACCACGAGCACGGCCGAGGACCTCGTCCGACTGGGCGAGGCTGCGCTGACGATCCCGGTCCTCCAACAGATCGTCTCTTTGGGCGAGGCGAGCGTCCCCATCCCCGGGACGACGACCGTCTACAGCCTCAACTTCGATCTCGGCCAGGACGGGATCGTCGGCATCGACACGGGGTCCGACTCGAGCTCCCAGGGGTGTTACCTCGTGGCGGCGCAGCAGACCCTCGGAGGCAAGCAGGTCACCGTCGTGGGCGCGGTCCTCGAGCCAGCCCGGCGGATCGCTCGGCCCCAACACCGCCGCAGTCGACGCCGGCGACACGCTCGTGAAGAGCGTCTTCGCCGCGCTCCACAGCTACCCGGTCTTCGCACCCGGCCAGAAGGCGGGCGCCGTCCTCGCGCCCTGGGGGGCGTCGGCGCCCGTGACCGTCGCCCAGCCGGTCACCGTGGTCGGATGGCCCGGTGTCACCGTGACGCTCGTGGCCCGGCCGCACCTCACGAAGGGGGCGCTCGCCATCGGTGCGTCGGTCGGCACGTTGCGCGCCGGCGTGGGGGCCAGCTCGGCTCGCGTCGAGCTCCGCACGGCGGCCCCGCTCTCGGCGCCCGGGGTGTGGTGGCGCCTTACCCGCTGACTACAGCCCGTCGAGCGCGCGATCGAGGTTGTAGGCGGCGCTGATCAGCGCCAGATGCGTGAAGGCTTGCGGGAAGTTCCCGCGCGCCTCCCCCGTCATCGAGGTCTCCTCGGAGAACAGGCCCAGATGGTTGGCGTACCCGAGCATGTTCTCGAACATGAACCGGGCGTCCTCGAGACGCGTCTGGTCGTTCTTGGCCGACCGGGTGAGGCACTCGACGAGCCAGAACGTGCAGATGTTGAACGTCCCCTCGTCGCCCACGATGCCGTCGGGGCTCTCCAGGTTGTTGTAGCGGTACACGAGGCCGTTCGCCACCAGGCCCCCCTCCTCGGGCGTCCGGTAGATCGCGTCGATCGTGGCCAGCATCTTGGGGTCTTCGGGCGCGACGAAGAAGACGAGCGGCATCATGAGCACGCTGGCGTCCAGGGTCTCGCTGTCGTACGCCTGCATGAACGCCTGGTGCTTGTCACTCCAGCCCCGCGCCATGATCTCCTCGAAGATCTCGTCCCGCACCCTGAGCCAGCGCTCGCGATCCGCCGGGAACGAACGCTTCTCGGCCAGGCGCAGGGCCCGGTCGATGGCGACCCAGCACTGGAGCTTGGAATAGACCCAGTGCTGCGTGCCGCCACGCGACTCCCAGATGCTCCGGTCCTCGCGCTGCCAGTTGTCACAGACCCAGTTGACGAGGCGCCGCAGGGTCTTCCAGAAGCCGTACGAGATCGGTGCGCCGTGCTTGTTGTAGAGGTACACCGCATCCATCAACTCGCCGTAGATGTCGAGCTGGAACTGCTTCGCCGCGTTGTTGCCGATCCGTACCGGGCGCGAGCTCCGGTAGCCGTCGAGGTGGTCGAGCTCCTTCTCGACGAGCTCGTGCCGGCCGTCGACGTCGAACATGATCGGCAGGGACCCGTCCGGGTTGAAGTGACCGCACTGCTCGGCCAGGAAGTTCATGAAGGCGGCGGCTTCGTCCTTGAAGCCGATCCGCAGCAGCGCGTAGAGCGTGAAGGCCGAGTCGCGCACCCACGTGTAGCGGTAGTCCCAGTTGCGGGGCCCGCCCAGCTCCTCGGGGAGCGAGCAGGTCGGCGAGGCCACGATGGCACCGGTGGGATTGAACGTCATGAGCTTGAGCGCCAGGGCGGAGCGATGAACCACTTCCCGCCAACGCCCGCGGTACGTCGAATTGGACAGCCACTGGTGCCAGAACTTGATCGTCGCGGCGAGCAGGTCACTTTGGACGTCCGGTGGGCAGCGCAGATCGCCGGTCTTCGGGTCGGGCTCGCCGAACACGAAGGACGCCTGCTCGCCCTCACCGAGGGTGAAGTCGGCGACCACCGCCCCGCCGTCGATCGTGACCGGGACGTCCGACCCCAGGCACGCGTCGAACAATTCCGTGCGGAACCAGACGCCGCCCTCCCCCGCCTCGGTCCGATGGGCCAGGCGGGCGAAGTCGAACGCAGGCGCACATCGCATCCGCAGGTCCACCTTGCCCCGGATGCCCCGGACGTGACGGACGACGCAGCGTCGCCCGAGGGCCTCCGCCGCCGGTCCGACCGGCATGTAGTCGGCCACCTCGGCCACCCCGGAATCCACCAGGAACCGCGTCACGAGGATGTTGGTGTCGGGAAAGTACAGCTGCTTGGCCCGCGGATCCTCGTCAGCGGTCGTGATCGAGAAGGAGCCGCCCTTCTTGTCGTCGAGGATCGCAGCGAACACGCTGGGCGAGTCGAACTGGGGAAAGCTGAGCCAGTCCAGCGACCCGCCGGTCGAGACCAAGGCCGCCGTCTGCATGTTCCCGATCAGGCCGTAGCTCTCGATCGGCTCATAGGCCAAGACGGTTCTCCTTCGAGTCAGCTGCGCGGGCTGTCAGTATCACCGAAGGAGGCCGCCCGATCACGTCCGTTTCAAGGAGCCGGACGCCGGCCTCAGGAGCGGTAGCTCCCCTTGACGAACTCGTCGACCAGCGAAGGGTGGGACGGGATCCATCCGAGCTCGGCCCGGGCCCTCGCCGCGTCGGTCCCCTGGTCGAGCAGGAGGACCTCGGCGAAGTAGTCGCCCACCCGCTGCCGGGCCTCGTCGTCGGAGCCGGGCACGGCACCGGGTGCGCCGACGGCGACCGCGGCTGCCTGCGTGATGTCGGTGGCCGTCGAGTTCACGCCGTTGCCGAGGACGTAGTAGCCCCGGGCGCCCTCGTCCTCCAAGGCACGGCGAAAGAAGTCCGCGATGTCGGCGACGTGCACCGTCGGCCAGTGCTGCCGACCGGTCCCGACCGTGATGAGGTTGCCGTCGTCGTCGCGGGGAGAGCCCATGAGGAGCCCGGGGATCCCTCCCCCGCCGTCGCCGTAGGCCACGGCGGACACCGGAACGACCCCACGGACTCCGGGTGTGTCGAGCAGTCGCTGCGCGATCGGCACCTTCCACGCCACCATCGGGGGCGCGTCGAAGGGCGAGGTCTCGGTGATCGCGGTGTTGTTGCCGTAGACCCAGAGCCCGCTGATCTGGATGTAGGGCCGGCCGGAGCCGTCGAAGGCGTCGATGACCGCGTCGAGCATGGCGGTGTCCATGTCCGCGCTGGTCTCGTCGCCGGGGCTGGCGGTGTGGATGGCGCCCTGGGTCCCCATGAGCACGTCGGAAAGCGCGACCCGGTCGAAGAGGTCGACGACGGTCGCCTTGGCGCCTTTCGCCTCGACGGCCTGTGCCTGCTCGTCGTTCCGCACGAGCGCTTCGACTTCATGCCCACGCTCGAGCAACTCCGTCAGGACGTGGGATCCGATGAACCCCGTGGAACCGGTGAGTGCGACTCGCATGTTGGGACCTCCTGCTCGGTACATCTCGAACTCTAGAGAGTGTGACTTGAAGAGTCAAGTGAACTTTTCGGGAGTAGATCCTCGCTCGAACTGGACCTCCGGCAGCGAACTGTCAAGGCTCATCAGTCATACTCCCAGCTAAACCTGGATAACCGAGGCGACATTAGCGTTGCCCAGTCGACCACTACGCTCCGCCGTCGCTCGACAACGGTCCGCCGATCGGACAGAGTGAACATGATGATTCAAGCAAAGTGGCGCCGCCATGACCCCCTCCCTTGATACGGTCTCAGCCATGGCGAAGCGCACAGACCCCGTCGGCACGGACGAGCCGGTGGACTGGTTGACGAGCGACGAGCTGCAGTCGTGGCTCTCGGTCGTGCGGCTGATGACGTGGCTCCCGTGGTCCATCGACCAGCAACTGCAACGTGATGCCGGCCTCAAGATGGTCGAGTATCAGGTCCTTGCCATGTTGTCCGATCGACCCGAGCGGACGATGCGCATGAGCGCCTTGGCCGAAGTCACCAACGCGTCGCTCTCGCGGCTCTCGCACCTCGTCGATCGCCTGGAGAAGAAGGGGTGGGTACGCCGCGAGGCCGATCCGAACGACGGAAGGTTCACGAACGCCATCCTCACCGAGGACGGCCTCGACACGCTGGCGGCGGCGGCACCCGCACACGTCCGCCACGTGCGCTCGCTGGTCATCGACGTCCTCACGCCCGAGCAACTCCGTCGACTCGGACGCGATGCGGCGCGCATCATGGCCCGGATCGACACCTCGGGGGTCGGTTGAGCGAAGAGGACCGGACCGGGCCCGTGCCCTATTGGTTCAGCAGCGACATCCAGTTGGCCGGGACGCGTCCCTCCGGGCCGGGGACCGGCTGGTCGGCTGGATGATGGGTCGGCGGCGCCAGTGCGGGTCCCTCCACGTAGTCGTCCGTCCGATAGTCGTAGAACCAGTCCTCACCGGGCTCGAAGCTCGCGATGACCGGGTGCTCGGAGCTCCGGGCGTGCTTGCTCGCGTGCTGCTGGGGCGAGTTGTCGCAGCATCCGATGTGGCCACACTCGGCACAACGCCGAAGGTGCAGCCACCAGCCGCCGGCGGCGTCACACTCGACACATCCGGTGCCGCTCGGTGCGACCGTGGGGTCAATCGCTTCGTCCGTCATCTGTGCCTCCCCGCGCAGAATACCGACCGGATCAGACGGGCAGATCGCCGATGAGGGCGTGGCGAACGTCGGTGATCCGCCCGTCGAGGACCCGATAGAGGCTGAGGCCCCGGTACTCCGCCCCGTTCGGCATGTGCCCGGTCCACACGGCTGCCACCGTGTCGTCCCGGGCGACCAACGCGTCGATGTCGTACGCAATGTCGCCGCCGGCCACCTTGACGGCGTTGTCGTAGTCGTCGCGGGCCCCCTGTGGCCCGATGCCCGGTGGGGTGTGCCCGTAATCGACATAGTCGGCCGACACGATCTCCTCGAACCGCTCGGGGCGGCCCTCGCTGTACGCAGCGAAGTAGGCCCGGACTGCATCTTCTGGGGATACGGCCACCCCCTGGACCTTACCGATCTCGCCCCATGAAAGAGACGGTCGCCTGCCCTCGCCGAACCGGTATCGAACAGTCGAGCCGAGCTGGCCAAAGGGCTGGAATACTGACGCCCATGACGCTCGACCTGCGCACCCGTGTCGATCGAGACGTCACGCCAATCGACGTCAGGGAGTTCTTCGGGGTGGAGCTGCCGCGACTGGCCGCCGACCGATCGGATCTGGCGGTGCCCGGGGCCCTCGAGCTCGACGTCGCTCCCCTCTCGCTCGAATTCACGGAGGGCACGTGGACGCTCTCCGTCGTAGGCGACTCGGTCGAGGTTGTCGCCGGCGACTCGGGGCACGCGTCGGTCCGCCTCGACCAGGCCGAGCTCACCGACATCGTCCACGACCAGCGGACGCCGATGACGCTGCTCACGGCCGGGGAGCTCGACATGCCACGCGGCGACCTCGGCGACTTCCTCGACTGGTGGGTCGTCCTCCGATCGCTGATCGACACGCGCCCCGTCCACACTGCGGGTGCCATCGAGTTCAAGGACCGTGACGGCGCGGAACTCGACCTGCAGCGCGCCTTCACGGCCGACGACGACGCAGCCGAAGCCAGCCATTTCCTCGCCGAAGCGGGCTTCTTACACCTGACGAACGTCTTTACCGAGCAGGAGATGGCGGAGGTCTCGGCCGACATGGACGCTGCCTTCGAGCACTACGCGCCTGACGACGGCCGGTCATGGTGGGCGACCACGGCCAGAGGTGAGCAGCGACCGGTCCGCCTGCAGTGGTTCCACGAGCGGAGCGCGATCACCTCCGACCTGCTCCTGGACGACCGGCTCCTGCGGATCGCCACCCTCGCCTCGGACGGGCACCGGCACCGCTCAGACGCCAACCAGATCGAGGCGCTGGTCAAGCCGATCGGCGTCGTCCAGGGGATCTCGGACCTCCCGTGGCACAAGGACTGCAGCCTCGGTCGGCATTCCTACCGCTGCTGCAGTCTCACCGTCGGGATCTCGGTCACCGGTGCCGACGAACGCTCGGGGCAGCTGGCCGTCGTCGCCGGCTCGCACCGCGCCCTCGTGCAGCCGGCCTTCTTCCGCTCGTCCTGGGGCCTCCCCGAGGTGCCGCTTCCCACCGGAGTGGGCGACGTCACGGTCCACTGCTCGTGCACCCTGCACAAGAGCTATCCGCCCCTCGATCGTGAGCGGCGCGTGATGTACACGGATTTCACGCTGCCGCCGTCCGCCGACGCCAGCGCGGACGCGCCCGGCGGAAGGGAGATCGCCCGCGTCCGCGAGCAGGCCTACAAAGTCGTGAACCAGGCACCGGGGTACGTCGGCTGATACACGCGCCCGAATAGCGACAGGGGCGAGTCACATCGACTCAACGGCGTCGCACGGCCTCGACCTGGCCTCGGCGGAGCTCCACCACGTGAGGGAGCGCCGCGATCACCTCAGGGTCGTCGGACGCAACGACGACGATGTTCGACTTCGCCGCGTGCGCAATCAGAAGATCCAGCACGATCGCCCGGTTCTCGGGGTCCAGCTCCGCCGTTGGCTCGTCAGCGACGAGGATCACCGGGTCGGCCGCGAGGGCTCGCGCGATTCCCACCCGTTGATGCTCCCCACCGGACAACTCCTCCACCCGCCGGTTGGCGTGATCCATCAGCCCCACGGACGCAAGCGCCTGGAGGGATCGACGCGCCACGTCGTTGCGGCTCACCCTTCGAGCCTGAAGCGGAAGGGCCACGTTCTCCTCGGCGGTGAGGCCGGCGACCAGGCCATGGCTCTGAAGAATCAGTCCTATAGGGGTCTCGCTCCCACCTTCGAACGTCTGATCGTCGAGCAATACCTCACCGCGCGTCGGGGCGAGCGCGCCGGCGAGCACGAGACACAGCACGGTCTTTCCTGCTCCGGACGGTCCCGTGAGTCCCATGGGGACCCCAGCAGTGACGACGAGGTCGATACCCTCGATCGCGGCGCGGCCCCCGAGCTCGACCCCCACGTCCCTGAGCGTCAGGGTTCGCGTCACGAGAAGCCGCGCCCGCTGCTCATGATTCAGTCCGATGGGGGCGCAGCTCGACTCCATGCGGCCCACGGACGACACGTACTCGCGAGTTCGGCGGCAGGATTTCCAGCACGTCGGGCGGAAGCTGCACGGAACCCGAGCCGTCCACCACGGCGTACTCCTCGCCGAGGTGTCCCTCGGCACCGACGCGGCCATCGCGAATGGTGACGGTTCTCGGGAACATCGCCGCAATCGCGGGATCGTGGGTCACGATCACCACCGTCGTTCCGAACTGCGATGAGATCCTCTGCAGAAGTTGCACGACGTTGCTGCTCGCCTCCTGGGAGAGCTGCGCCGTCGGCTCATCCGCCAGCAGCAGGCGCGGTCCGGCGCCGATCCCGGCAACAACCGCGACTTGTTGCTGGCGCCCTCGTGGCATCTCGGCCAGTCGCTCGTTGGCCAGCTCTTCCAGGCCCAGAAGTTCGAGCAGTTCTTCGGGTTCCCACGGCGGGACGTGGTCTCTGGTCCGCGCCGCGTGCTGCGAGAACCAGATGTTCTCGATCGCAGTGGCGAAGGGCAGAACGTTCCTATTCGTGCCTTGGACGATGTAGCTGATCTCGGTTGCGCGCAGAGCGCTGCGCTCCGCCGTCGTCAAGCGACCGAGATCGCGGTCACCTACCATCACGGTCCCTGCCGAAGGCTGCATCAGGCCGGCCATGAGGCGCAGCACGGTGGACTTGCCCATCCCCGACGGTCCAAGGAGCGCCACCGTCTCACCCGCCGCAATGTCCAGGTCGAGTCCGCGCAGCGCCACGACATCCTCTCCCCGGCGCGGATAGAGATGCACCACGCCGGTGAGCCGAACGCTCGCGCCACCATCGCCCGGGTTCGTAACTTCAGTGGCGGGTGCAGACGACTGGCTCACGCCTGCGTCTCCCCGAGGCGGTCAGCCGATGAGCCTCGGACGAACGCTGCGGCTCCGACCCGCACGATCAAACCCAGCGCCACAGCCAGCGCGCCCAGGGTGACCGCGAGGAGCACGGTGGGAAGCCCCAGCTCAAGGGGCGGTCCCGGGCCAAGCGACACGAACTCCGGGACCGACCTGACGGCGACGAGGGCGGCCAAAATTCCGGCGACCGCGCCGAGAAGGAGGCCCGTGCCGAGGATCAGTGCCATCTCGACCTCGAGGGAGCGCCGCAGCATGGTGGCGGGGAGACCCACCGCACGCAACGCGGCGAGCTCGCCCATCCTTCTTCTGGCCCCTGCGGCCACGGCGAAGCCCGTTGCGCCGACTGCGACCGCCGCCGCGGCGATCGCCGCAAGCAGGAACAGCGTGTAGGCGAGCTCGACGCCGCCGTGGCTCGTGGCTTGTTCGCGCTCGGTAACGGAATCCACACCGATGACCGAGATGCCCTGGGCCGCCAGTCGCTTCGCGAGGTTCGGCGGCGCCGCTGGGGAGACCCAGACCTCCGTGGTGTCGTCGACGAACGGGCCGGACACAAAACGCTCCGCCATCCCCAGATCGACGAGATTTGCATCCGCACCGAGCCGGGGAAGCGCCGAGACCTCGCTGATGGCTCGAGCTCTCACCGTTCCGCCGTCCAATCCAGCGACGAAGAGAGCGGAGGCCGAACCGATGGAGCTGTCCGGCGTGACGACCGCGGGCAACTCTCTCGGGACATCGGCCGGAGCGATGGTGACCGGTCCGCCGTCCGGGTCGAGGGTCACGTCGGCCTGAAGTCCTCGTTCCTGAGCACTGAGCCGGGCTCCGCCAGAGGGACTCTGCCAACGACGAGCGTCGGTGAGCCCGGCGCGCAGCTGTTCCCAGTCACCGGTCGTGGACCGAGTCGCCAGAGACGAGATCAAAAGGTTCGCCGATCCCGCGGGTACAACCGAGGTGACCGGCGGATTCCACGTGACGCCGAGGTCGACCAAGCGACACCCGGAGGGACACACCCCGCTCAGCGACCCCTGGTAGGTCGCGAGGCCGGGCGTGAGACTGCCGAGGACGACCTGCTCCGGACTCTGAAAGCCCTTGTCGAACAGGTCCAGCGACAGGATGGGCGCTGGCTCTGCGACGAACGCCGCATCGACGGTGACGCGAATGGCGGTGCCCGACACCAGGACAGGCGGAGCCAGGTTGGACGGCACCAGCCGACGCGCTATCTGCCGCGGAGCTCTCGGATCCGAGTCCGGCGGGCCATGACATCACTTCTGGCATGCGACTCGAGTCGACGGCCAGCGTGGTCCCGCTACTGGCATTCACGACGATCGCAGCCATGGCCGAACGTCCTTTGGGATCGCCCCGGCGCACCGCTGAGACGAAATCGACACCAGGTCGAACCGCGACCGTGAGAACTTTCGCCGCTCCCACGTCGAAGCCGTCCTGCACCGATCGGTTGTGTGCCGCTATCGCCCAACCGCTGATGCCGAACAGCGTCAATCCCACCGCGATGCTCATCAACATCACTTGCGACCCATACCCCCGCAGTCACGCCACGCGACGCGTCGAGAGGCCCAACGCCACCTTCCGTGAGTTGGCGGTGAATCCAAACGTGAGGCGACACGCCAAAGGGAGCAGACGGGCGCCGAGTATGCCCAGAGCGAGAGCCAGCAGCCCAGGGGCAAACGCGGCCAGAGGATCTGTATGCGTCATGCCATTCGTGCCCGAGACGCCGACCGCCGCGAGTTCGAAGAAGGCCGCACCTGCGACAGCGATCACAGCCACGTCGGCCACCACTCGCCACCTCGAGAAGCTCAGGCCCTCCGACACATCAGAGGTCGTCGCCTCGACTTCGGCCAGCATGCGGCGGGTGCCGATGGATGTCGCACCGACGCCGATGAGTCCGGTCACGACCGCGGCACCGCCGGCGAGGAGGGTCATCGACGCGCCCACACCCGAGCCGAAGAAGTGAGACGCCCAAACCCCCGCGACGAGCCATGCGGCGAGTAGGCCGACCGGCACGGCCGCCAGGACAAGGGCGGTCGGCTCCATCATGGCGACCGCGACGGTGCTGCGAGGACGGAAGCCACGAATCGCCGCCAATCTGACGTCTGGCTCTCTCTCGGCAGCCGTACGAGCCGAGACGAAGTAGAGGGCGAAGATGGCAAGCAGAACAAGCTGAAGGTCCACGACCGCGACGATCGTCGACGTGGCATGCTCCGTCGTTCCCGCCTGTGTCAGCAACTGTGGCAATTGCGTCGAGACGACGATGCCGTCTTGCACGAGCAGATCGCGTTGGGAGGCGGAGATCGCGGACTGGACGGCGGAGACGTCGCTCAGGGCAAGCGAGCCCTGCCGGTACGGCACCTGCACCATCGGAGACGTAAGAGCGGCCGGTGCGGCACTTTGCACCGTTTGTGGACTCGCGAACAGCGCATCGAGTTCGGGTTTCGAAGGCGAGCCGTTGCCGAAGGAGAACGGGTTCGATCCCCACCAATAAGGAGCGTTGCCGTTGGTCGGCCGATAGATCCCCACGATTTGGAGCGTCGCCACGCGTGACGAATGCAGGAATGACACCGCGATGCTCTGACCAAGACCGAGTCTGAGTTCCGCAACGCTCCGGGTGCTCATCAGCACTCCGCCATACCGTGTGGCGCAATGCCCCGAAACGATGACGAGGTGATCGCAGGTGGCCGTACGCGCCAGCAACGTGGCAACGTAGGACTCGTTTCCAGCCGTCAAAGCGACGCCGGCGAGGTTTGTCACAATGGCACCGCCGAACCAGTTCCGACGCTGCGGGATCTGTGACGTGGCCGCCAGGAGAGCTTCGGGCGAGCGATTGCCCGATTTGGGCTCGAATGTCAGGCCGGAGCTGCCGACCGGCGCGCTCTTGAGGACGCCGTTCAAAATGGATTGCTTCGCGCTATTGAGGTAGATCGGTCCGAAGGCTCCGGCGCCCACGGCGAACATGGCCACGACGAACATGGCGATGGACGTCCCTGCCCTCCAGCGGAGCCCCGATACCAGGAGTGCGAGGCGGAGATGATGATGAGCCAACGTGCTGCGCGCCATCTAACTCAAATCTTGAGAGTCCCACGACCGCTGCAGTCCTCCGACCACCGGCACTGCATCGTCATAGCTCCCCGATTCAAGATGTTGACACATGGTTGCTATTCACCCGTGGCAGGGTACGTGACCCTTCGGGGACCCCGAAGAGAGGAGCGCCAGTGGCGGCCACCCTGCAATTGCTCAGAGAAGGCCTCGCTATGGAACTTCGACGCGGCCCATTCGAGGTACTGCTCGACGGCAACGACATCGGATCGATCGAAATGCACCAGACGATCGAGATTCCGATCGAGCCAGGGCATCACACCCTGCAGGTCAAGGCAGGCCGGTACGGCAGCAAACACCGTCCCTTCGACGCGGCCGACAGAGGGATCGCCAAGTTCCGCTGCAGTGGGTCCCGGGTCTGGCCCGTCTACTTCGCGTCCATCCTCAAGCCCGATCTGGCACTCACGCTCAAGAGCGACTGAGAGCGCTCGACCCGATGAAAACGGGGTTCGGCGCGGCCGCCGGACCGGACCCTGATGGTGCGAATCTCGTGCGACGAATTCCGTCGTGATTTCGCTGTGGAGCGGCCGATAGTGGCTCGGTCTTTCCTTCTGAGCGCCGAAACGCTTGACATGCCCGTTGAATCCTGATCCGATGCCGGCGGGGGCACGTGGGGTCGGGTGCGGGCCGTGTCAGACGTCCGATGGTCCAACGGGAGGGAAACCATGTCCACGTCCGCCTTCGTCGAGGACGATGACGTAGCCCAGCTCCACAGGCTCGGGTACGCGGCAGGAACTCCGGCGGAGGATGAGCGGCTTCTCCAACTTCGCCGTCTCCTTCACCATCATCTCGGTTCTCTCGGGTTGCCTGACCCTCTACTACTTCGGCATGACCTACGGCGGCCCGGTGGCCATCGTCTGGGGTTGGCTCATCGTCGGTGGCTTCACGCTGATCGTCGGTATGGGCATGGCGGAGATCGCCTCGGCCTACCCCACGGCCGGCGGGCTGTATTTCTGGGCCGCCAAGCTCTCCGAGAGCAACTCGGGCGCATGGAGCTGGTTCACGGGATGGTTCAACCTGCTGGGCCAGGTCGCCGTCACGGCCGGTATCGACTACGGGTTCGCGACCTTCTTCACCGTCTTCTTGCACATGACGACGAACTTCCCCGACACCATCGGATGGGTCCTCACGGTGTACGCCTGCGTGCTCGTGGCCCACGGCCTCTTGAACACGTTCGGGGTCCGCGTCGTGTCATTGCTCTCCGACGTGAGCGCCTGGTGGCACATCGGCGGAGTCCTGGTGATCGCCATCGTGCTCTTCTTCGTCCCGAGCCATCACGCCTCCGCCTCGTACGTGTTCACCACGTTCAAGAACCAGTCGACGCTCGGCGTCCCGTGGTTCGTCTTCATGATCGGTCTGCTGATGGCCCAGTACACCTTCACCGGCTATGACGCCTCCGCTCACATGTCGGAGGAGACACACAACGCCGAGATCTCGGCGCCGCGCGGCATCGTCAGTTCCATCGGGATCTCCTTGATCGCCGGGTGGATCCTCATCCTGGCCATCACTTTCGTCATCCCGACCAACCCCACGGTGTACGCCGCGACCGTGGCCGACACGGCGGCACCGGTGGCGATCTGGACCGCCGCTCTCTCGAGAGTCGGGGCCGAGCTGCTGCTGCTGATCGTCGTGATCGCGGAATTTTCTGCGGCATGGCGTCGGTCGCAGCCAACTCGCGCATGGTCTTCGCCTTCAGTCGGGACGGCGCGGTGCCGGGCCACAGCCTCTGGCACCGGATCAACCCGCGCACGCGGACGCCGACCAATGGCATCTGGTTCTGCGTGGTCTTCGCCTTCTTGCTTGCGGTCCCCTCCCTGTGGAGCGGCGTCGCCTACGCCGCGGTGACCTCGATCGCCACCATCGGCCTCTACATCGCGTACGTCCTGCCCACGCTCCTGCGCCGCCTCAAGGGCAAGAGCTGGGAGGGCGGGCGCTGGTCGCTCGGCAAGTGGAGCCCCCTCGTCGGCTGGGTCGGCATCGCCTGGGTGGCCTTCATCGCCGTCATCTTCATGCTGCCCGAGGTCTCCTTCAGCGACATCAACTGGGACACCTTCAACTACGCGCCGGTAGCCGTCGGCGTCGTGCTCTTGTTCTCGGGCGGGTACTGGCTCCTCAGTGCGCGGAAGTGGTTCACCGGGCCCCGGCGCCAGGGCGACGAGGACCAGCTGAAGGGGATCGAGGGGAAATTCGCCAACGTCGAGCGGGAGCTCAATGAGGTCGACTGACACCTAGGGCCAGGTTCTCCCGGCATCAAAAGCCGCTCCCAACGTCGATCCGGTTCCGAGCTCGGCTGTCGCGGCCGGGCTCGCCAGCGGCCCCGGCCCGACCCTCCGGAAATTTTTCAGTCGCTATATGGCGACAGGGCCACCGTTGTCTCTTGCCGTATCCGCGTCGAGGACCGTTTGTGGTGTGCGGATGTATATGGACTGGCCCTTATATCTCGGCCGATTCCATCGCGTTTGACTAATAAACATTAGGACAACCGCGTAGTCCGCATTGCGAAATAATTGACGCTCTTTTTGTGCTGCACCCTCAGGCGCCCGAAGGGCGCCGGCACGGAGCCTCGTTCAGGCCACCGCCTTCCCGGCGAAATACACGCCGAGCAGGGCGAACGCCATGAGCACGATCCAGAAGTCCGTGAGGCGACGCAGCACCCGGGGCGCCGACCGCACCTCCATGAACTCACGCATGATGATCCGGACCTTGATCAGCGCGAAGCAGATGGCGACCACGGTCACCACGGTGCTCGCACTCGGGAGGCCCTGGTGCGTGGCCTCGTGATCGAACCACAGGTAGGCCAGCGAAATGGCGACCAGGATCGACCACGCCCCGAACAGCCGCTTGTTGAAGGCGTTGTCCATCCTCACCGCACCACGTAGAGCAGCGAGAAGATCAGCACCCAGTAGAAGTCGACCGAGTGCCAGTACGTGGCGCACGTCTCCACGGTCACCTGCGAACGCCGCTCCGAGCTCGACAACTGGTACACGAGCACGCCGAGCACGACGAAGCCGACCAGGAGGTGCACGCAGTGGATCGCGGTCAGGAAGAAATAGAACTGGAAGAACTGGCTGCTGGTGAACGTGTCGCCCATGTGGATGAGTCGGACCCACTCGACGATCTTGAGGATCAGGAACACGAGCCCGAAACCCGCGGTCAAGAAGGCCTCTCGCCGGGCTCGGTCGAATCTTCCGGCCCGGGCGTGCTGGACGCACCGCGCCACGGCCCACGAGCTCGAGAGCAGCACGATCGTGTCGATGACACCCAGCCACAGCAACAGATGGGATTGCCCGAGCAGGAATGCCTTTTCGTGCTGGGTCCGCACGAACAGGTAGACGCAGAAATACGAGGTGAAGATGAGCGACTCGAACAGCACGAAGAACCAGATGTCGCGCCCACCCGGGATGTGCGCCGACCGCGCCTCCTCCCCCTCCGCAGCGCGGATCAGGTCGTGTTCGGTCGTCGTCACGGCGCCATGAACTCCGCCAGCACGCGACCTCGACCCTCCTGCGGCGGCAGGTCGGGCAGCGGCCCCGTCCCGAAGTCCTCGCGCCGGATCATGTTCCGCAGCAACATGATGAAGGCCCCGGTGTAGAGACCGAACACGGCCACGTTGATCCACCAGGCGATCACGCCGTTCCAGGCCAGGACACCGGAGTGGAAGATCCACGACGGCGCGACCACGACCTCGGTCAGCCCGTTGCACAGGTTGAGATAGGCGAACCACAGGGGGAAGACGCGGTTCTTGTCGAGCAGGATCGCCGTCATCCAGATCAAGGATCCGATGAGGAAGACCCCCATCGTGCCGGAGAAGGACAGGAACCCGAGGTCGTAGAGCCACCGGAGCGTCTCCGGGTTGCGGTCCGGCCGGAGTGCGCCCACCGTCATGGCCACACAGATGAACAGGAAGCCGGGCACCGCGGCGACGGCGTAGAGGATCAGGTAGGAGTACGCGAAGGCGCGGCTGACCGACATCCGCCGGATGGAGTACGTGATCAGCGCGATCGAGGTGGCGGAGAGCCCGCCCAAGATGAAGATCAACGCGAACCCGATGAGCAGGGCCTCGTGGCGATTGCCGAACCACTCGGCCACCTGAGTGGGGGTGTACCACGGCTTCCCCGGCGGCTGGGTGCGCGTGATGAGGAAGAAGACGACCATGTACAGGGTGTAGAAGCCGAGCGTGACGTACCACGCCAGCCACAGCTCGCGCTTCGGGTCGTCGAGCAACGCCGGCCGTGTCACGCCGAAATCTGATCGAGGGCCCGATCGCGATCGCGCCCCAACGCCTGCCCCGACACCACCGCCATGACCACGAGCCACACGGCGATGGCGATGTTCTTGACCCAGAACGACAGCACGCCGTTCCAGGCGAACGGCCCGGTGAGCGTCAGCCCGGCAAAACCCGCCGGGACCAACGCGACCAGGATCACGAGGTTGAAGTGGCCGACCCATCGAGCGAACACGGGCCGCGCCTGCTGGTCGAGGTAGATCGCCACCGCCAGGAACAGGCAGAGGGCGACCAGGAACGGCACGCCACACGTGAACGTGATCCACGCCAGATCGTTGTAGAGCTGCGTGAGTGCCGGGGGCCGATGCGGCCGGAACGCCGCCAGCAGCCAGAAGATCGTCGCGGTCAGAAAGGTGATCGGTGCGGCGCCGGCCACCCCGATCACGCAGTACCGCAGGATCGGCGTGCGGTGCGCCATGCGCCGCATCCGTTCCACGATCAGCATCAGAAGAGGGATCAGTGCGACGCAGAACCAGTTGAAGAGCACCATGCTGTAACGGACCCGCGATGTGTGATCGGCATAGAACGCCGCGACCCTTGCCGCCGACCACTGCGGAGACATCGGCGGCAAGAACCCCGGGAAGAGGAAGAACGCCGCGATCCAGACGATCGCTACCCCAGGGAGCGCCCAGAAGAGGATCAGTTCGCCAGTCGTTCGTCGCACGAGCACCCACTCGCCTTCTTCGTCCTCGCGTGCCACACCACGCGGCCGATCAGTTCAGCGCCAGAACATAGCCGATCGACTACCCACGCCAACTGGGCGTAGATTCACCGGCATGGCCCCCACCAAAACCGCGACCCGGGACGCACGGCGGCGGGAGCGGAAACCGCCCTCGGCCGCGCAGTCCCGCATCATCGAGGCGGCGCTCCGGGAGTTCGCCCGAAACGGGGTCGGCGGGACGTCGCTGCAGATGATCGCCGACGAGATCGGCGTCACGAAGGCCGCCGTGTACCACCAGTACAAGACGAAGGACGAGATCGTCCGGGCCGTCGCCGGCGCCGAGTTCGACCGCCTCGAAGCGGTGCTCGACGATGCCGAATATGAGGCGGACGCCGACCGCGCCCGGGAAGTCGCGCTGACGATGATCATCGACCTGGCCGTAGAACGCCGCCGCGAGAACAGCACCATCCTCACCGACCCGCTCGTGGGTCGGCTGCTGGCGCGGGATCAACGACCGGCGAAGGTCCTCAACCGCCTCAACCGTCTCCTCATGGGGCCCGACGCCGAGCCCGACTCCGAGATCGCCACGGTCATGCTGACTGCGGCGATCAGCGGCGCCGTGATCCACCCGCTGATGATCCGCCGCGACGACGAGACCCTGCGCACGCAACTGCGGACCCTGGCGGAACGCTTTCTCGAACTTTCTTGATCGGCCTTGATCGGCGAAGTCACTCTCACTTCGACCTTGTCGGGACCCCACGGAGTCGACCCGATCCCCTCGGACGGTGGCTTCCCTACTCGGGTTGCCGCAACTGCGGCTGCGCCGTGGCGCCGAAACGGCGACACACCGCGCGCATGAACCGGCGTGTCCATGGGTACGCATTCGGTGGGGAGCAAGGAGGCTTGTGCGATGCCGACCACCCTTCGTCACCCTCGCCGAGCGCGTCGGGAGCGCCGGGTCCTCGACGACCCGGCCGAGGGGCGCTACCTCCGGGTCGTCGAGGTCGTCAGGCGGCACAAGCTGGACCGCCTGGCTGACGACCGCCGGGCCCAGTGGAACCACGTCGCCGACCTCATGCCCAAATCAGAGGCGACGCTCTTGCGCGAGCGTGCGCTGAGGGCGATGGAGCGCCTGCTCGGAGGGCGCTGGGAACTCACGGACGACGTCGTGCCGAGCCGCAGCCGCGAGTCCCGCGTGGTCGCCGCGCCCAATCCCCGCGACGGGGTGATGGACACGGCGACGGCGCTTTACGAGCAGGCGAACGCATTGGCGGCGCGCCTCGAGGCAGCCGAGGAATCGGCGGCGACCGCCGCACGGCTGAGTCGTGCCCACGGACCGACCGCGATCGCCACGGCCGAGTGTCGCCAGGTGGGTGCGGACCTGGTCCGGGTGGTGGCGGACCTCGAGCTCATCGCGGCCCCGCGTCACGAGACCCGAACGCCGGTCCACGAGAACGCGGCCGGCTCCGGGGCGCCTGGCCGAGACGATGAGCGCACCGCCGCGACGGCCGGCTCTCACGCCGCCTGACCTCTCCGAGTTCCGACCAGGCCGAACTCACGGCGTCGACGCGACGCCGGCGCGTCCGGGTCGACCGGCCTAGCTGATGTGCACGCCCGAGATCGCCCGGGAAATCACGAGCCGCTGGATCTCAGACGTCCCCTCGAAGATCGTGTAGATCTTCGAGTCGCGGTGCCACTGCTCGACCGGGTTCTCCCGGACGTAGCCGTACCCACCCAGAATCTGGATGGCCTGGTCGGTCACCCACACCGCGTTCTCGCCGGCGTAGAGCTTCGACATCGAGCCCTCGCCGTTCTCGAACTTCTTGCCGGTCGAGGCCATCCAGGCGGCCCGGTGGACCAACAGGCGAGCGGCGTCGGTGTGCATCTTCATGTCGGCCAGCTTGAACGCGATGGCCTCGTTCTCGATGATCGCCTTGCCGAACTGCTTGCGCTCCTTGGCGTAGTCGAGGGAGAACTCGTACGCCGCCCGGGCGATCCCGACGGCCTGCGCGCCCACGATAGGACGGGACGCCTCGAAGGTGGCCATCGCCGCCTGCGTCGACGTCTTCTTGCCCTCCTTGGCCCGGGCGATGCGCTCGTCGAGCTTCTCCTTGCCACCCAGCAAACAGCGCCCCGGCACCCGGCAGTCGTCGAGGATGACCTCGGCGGTGTGCGAGGCGCGGATGCCCATCTTCTTGAACTTCTGCCCCTGCGAAATCCCCGGCGTGCCCTCGGGCACGACGAAGGACGCCTGTCCCCGCGAGCCGAGCGTCGGGTCGACCGACAGCACGAGCACGTGCGTGTTGGCGATGCCGCCGTTGGTGATCCAGGTCTTGGTGCCGTTGAGCACCCACTCGTCCTTCGCCTCGTCGTAGACGGCCCGCGACTTCAGCGACGAGACGTCGGAGCCGGCGTCGGGCTCGGACACGCCGAACGCCGCCAGCTTGATGTCCTCGGGCGTCCCGAAACACTGCGGGATCCACTCGCCGATCTGCTCGGGCGTGCCGTTGGCGAAGATGCCGGCCACCGCCAGCGTGGAGCCGAAGATCGCCAGCGCGATGCCGGCGTCACCCCAGCTCATCTCCTCGTTCACGAGGCACATCAAGAGCCCCGTCGGGTCGGAGAACGCCTGCGCGATGAAGTCGAAGGAGTACAGCCCGATCTTGGCCGCCTCCTCGATGATGGGCCACGGCGTCTCCTCACGCTCGTCCCATTCGCGGCCGGCGGGGCGCACCGTGTTCTCGGCGAACTCGTGCACCCACTTGGTGATCTGGATCTGATCCTCGTTCAGGTCGAGCGAGAAGTCGGACATCGTGCGGCCTCCTTGTCGGATCCGGCCCTCGTGCCGGTCCTGTCGGCAATGGAGGAGCCTCGGCGCAACGGACTGGTGCCTCTCGCACCGAACCATCGCCCCCGTGCTCCTCGGTTACTACACAGTAACCTACCCGCCCGTCACGGTCTACGCACCCCGTGTATCCGCCTCTGACCTGGACCGTTGCCGCCGGCCCTGCACTGCTAGCGCCGGATCGCCGTCCCCGCCGCCGTGTCCTCGACCGTCCACCCGAGCGCCACCAACTCGTCGCGCAGCGCGTCGGCCCGGGCGAAGTCCTTGTTCTTCCGCGCCTCGTCGCGCTCGGCCACCAACTTGGCGGCGGCCTCGTCGACCTCGGCCGCGCCGCCCCGTACCGCCAGGCCCAACGCGGCGGCCAACACCGCCGCCGTGCGGGCCAGCCGCAGCCCGCGGCTTCGTCCGCCGCGTCCGCCGCCGAGTGCGCCGCACTCGCCAGCTCGAAGATGCCGGCCAGCGCGCCCGGCGTGTCCATGTCGTCGTCCATGCGCGCCTGGAACGTCGCCAGCGCGGCCTCGTCGAGGTCGACCGCGTCGCCCTCCCCGAGCACGACGTAGCCGTGGTCGCTCTGCTCGAGCAGGTCGGACAGTGCAAACCGCCGGGCCAGGCCGTCGAGGCGCTCGAGCGCCTTCTCGGCGTCCGCCAG
Organism: uncultured Acidimicrobiaceae bacterium; assembly: GCA_963821105.1. Lineage (GTDB taxonomy): Bacteria > Actinomycetota > Acidimicrobiia > Acidimicrobiales > RAAP-2 > Bog-473. The sequence goes on along the minus strand of CAWGCO010000012.1, from coordinate 33,545 downwards.
CGTGTCGGGCGTCACCTCGATCGGCGAGCGGTAGTACGCCCGCAACACGAGGATGCGATAGGCGCGGCTGTCGACGCGGCTCAGCAGGTCGGTCAGCGACGTGAAGTTGCCGAGAGACTTGGACATCTTCGTCCCCTCGACCTCCACCCAGCCGTTGTGCATCCAGTGCTGGGCGAACGGCCTGTCCTCGGCCACGGCCTGGGCCCGTTCGTTCTCGTGGTGCGGGAAGGCCAGGTCCTGGCCGCCGCCGTGCAGGTCGAAGCCGTCGCCGAGCAGATCGAGCGACATCACCACGCACTCGGTGTGCCAGCCCGGCCGGCCCGCGCCCCACGGCGCCTCCCACGACGGCTCTCCCTCCTTGGCCTTCTTCCAGAGGGCGAAGTCGAGCGGCGAGCGCTTCTCCTCGTTCTCCTCTACCCGGGCGCCGGCCCGCAGCGAATCGAGGCTTTGGCGCGCCAGCAGTCCGTAGGCGGGGACCTTCTCGACATTGAGGTACACACCATCGGACGTCTCGTAGGCCACCTTGCGCCGCAGGAGATCGCGAATGAGCTCCACCATGTCGTCGATGTACGCCGTGGCGTGTGGGACGTCGTCGGGGCGGAGCGTGCCGATTCCGTCCATCGCCTCCCACCAGCGCGCCTCGAACTCGGTCGCCACCTCGGACTCCGTCCGTCCTTGTTCGTTCGCCCGCTTGATGATGTTGTCGTCGACGTCGGTGACGTTCGAGACGAAGTGCACGGCCAACCCGCTGAAGAGGAGGTAGCGCCGCAGGATGTCGAAGACGAGGTTCATGCGGCCGTGCCCGATGTGGGGCAGGTCGTAGACGGTCGGGCCGCAGACGTACATGGACACCTCGCCCTCGGTGCGAAGGCCGAGGGGCCGGACCGTGCCGGTTGCGGTGTCGTGAAGGCGCAGCACCCGGGTACGGTAACTCGATCATGTCCACGCCCTTGACCAGCCCGCCCGGCGTCCCCGAGAAGCCCTCGCTCGACGGCCTCGAGGACCGTTGGGCCGCCACCTGGGAGCACGACGGGACGTACCGCTTCGACCCTTCGGCCACCCGGGCCGAGGTCTTCTCCATCGACACGCCCCCGCCGACGGTGTCGGGCTCGCTCCACATGGGATCGGTCTTCGGCTACGTCCAGACCGACGCCATCGCCCGCTATCGGCGCATGCAGGGCTGGAAGCTCTACTACCCCATGGGCTGGGACGACAACGGCCTGCCCACCGAGCGCCGGGTCCAGACGTACTTCGGCGTCAGCTGCGACCCGTCGCTCCCCTACGACCCGGACTTCACCCTCCCCGAGGAGCCCGGCAAGGACGACATCCCGGTCAGCCGGCCCAACTTCATCGAGCTGTGTGAGCGGCTGACCGCCGAGGACGAGCAGGCCTTCGAAGAGCTGTGGCGGCGGGTCGGGCTCTCCGTCGACTGGCAGCGCACCTACGCCACGATCGGCGACCGCGCCCGGCGCACCAGCCAGCGCATGTTCCTCCACAACCTCACCCGCGGTGAGGCCTACTCCTCCGAGGCACCGACCATGTGGGACGTCGACTTCCAGACGGCCGTCGCCCAGGCCGAGATGGAGGACAAGGAGATCCCCGGCGCCTACCACCGCCTCCGCTTCGACGACATCGAGATCGAGACGACCCGTCCCGAGCTCGTGCCCGCCTGTGTCGCCCTGGTCGCGCACCCCGACGACGAGCGCTACGCCGGCCGCTTCGGCACGACGGTGCACACCCCGCTCTTCGGCGTCGAGGTGCCGGTGCTCGCCCACCGCCTGGCCGAGCCCGACAAGGGGACCGGCATCGCCATGATCTGCACCTTCGGCGACATCACCGACGTCACCTGGTGGCGCGAGCTGGACCTGCCGACGCGCTCGATCATCCTGCGCAACGGTCGCATCGCCGACAACCCACCTCCTGGCGTGCCCGACGGCGACGCCTGGCGCGCCATTGCGGGTCGTACGGTCAAGCAGGCCCAAAAGGCCATCGTCGAGATGCTGGCCGCCTCGGGGGAGATGATCGGCGACCCCCGCCCCATCACCCACGCCGTGAAGTTCTACGAGCGGGGCGACCGTCCCCTCGAGATCGTGACGAGCCGGCAATGGTTCATTCGCAACGGTGGCCGCGACGAGACCCTGCGGCGCCGCATGCTCGAGCGCGCCAACGAGCTCGACTGGCACCCGCCCTATATGAAGGTCCGCTACGACGACTGGGTGAATGGGCTCAACGGCGACTGGCTGGTCAGCCGTCAACGCTTCTTCGGCGTGCCGATCCCGATCTGGTACCGGCTCGGGCCCGACGGCGAGCTCGACCACGACAACCCGCTCGTCCCCGACGAGGCGCGCCTGCCGGTCGACCCGACGACCGACGCGCCCGAGGGCTTCAGCGAGGACCAACGGGGCAAGCCCGGCGGCTTCGTCGGCGACCCCGACATCATGGACACCTGGGCCACCTCCTCGGTCACGCCCCAGATCGTCTGCGGCTGGGACGACGACCCCGAGCTCTTCGCCGCGACCTTCCCCATGGACCTACGACCCCAGGGGCCCGAGATCATCCGCACCTGGCTGTTCGCCACGATGCTGCGATCCCACTTCGAGCACGACGTGGTGCCCTGGCGGCACACCACCATCAACGGGTGGATCCTCGATCCCAACCGCAAGAAGATGTCCAAGTCCAAGGGCAACGTCGTGACCCCCATGTCGATGCTCGAGCAGTACGGCTCCGACGCCGTGCGCTACTGGGCCTGCAACGGGCGCCCGGGGACCGACACCGCGCTCGACGAAGGCGTAATGAAGATCGGCCGGCGGCTCGCCATCAAGATCCTCAACGCGTCGAAGTTCGCGCTCGGCCGCCTGGGCGACGGGCCGGTGCCGGGGATCGACGCCGTGCACGAGGCCCTCGACGTGGCGCTGCTGGCGGAGCTGGCCAAGCTCATCGAAGGCGCCACGCGTGGCGCACGAGGGATTCGACTACGCCCGGGCGCTCGAGCTGACCGAGGGCTTCTTCTGGTCGTTCTGCGACGACTACGTCGAGCTGGTCAAGACGCGCGCGTACGGCGAGCACACCGCCGCACGGGGCCGACTCGGCCCGCGCCACGCTGGCGCTCGCGCTCTCCGCACTCCTCCGGCTCTTTGCGCCCTTCCTCCCCTTTGTCACCGAGGAGGTCTGGAGTTGGTGGCAGGAGCGGCTCGGTGCACACAGCCCCCTGGCCCACGGTCGCCGAGGTGGGACCGCACGCCGGCGCGGAGCCCGCGCGTGCTCGACGTGGCCGCCGAGGTGCTCGGTGCCGTCCGGCGCGAGAAGACGACCCAGAAGCGTTCGATGCGGGCCCGGGTGGCCACGCTCACGGTCACGGCGAACCGGCGCGGCGCTGCTCGACGTCGAGGCGGCCCGGGAGGACATCGTCGACGCCGGCGGCGTGGACAACTTCGTGACCACAGAGGACGAGGAGAGCGAGACTCTCAGCGTCGAGGTGGTGTTGGCCGAGGACTAAGAGGCTGCGCCGGTGGTCTCGGCGCCGAGATAGGCCTCCACCACCTCGTCGTGGATGTCGGCGGGTTTGCCCTGCTTGACCAGCTCGCCGTTGACCATGATCGCCGCCTCGTCCGCGATGGACGAGCGCCGTCTGCACGAACTGCTCCACCATGATGATGGTCAGACCCTCCGCGGCGACGAGCTGGCCCACGACCTCGTAGAGCTGGTCGACGATGATCGGGGCCAGGCCCATGGAGAGCTCGTCGAGCAACAGGATCTCGGGATCGGTGGTCAGCGCCCGGGCCATCGAGAGCATCCGCTGCTCGCCACCCGACAACGTGCCCGCCAGCTGCTTGCGCCGGTCCGCCAGTGCAGGGAAACGCGCGAATGCCTGCTCCTCCACCTGCGAGCTCTTCAGGCCGGGCCGGCGGAACGTGTACATGAGCAGGTTCTCCACGACCGTCAGGTTCGGAAAGATCGACCGGCCCTCCGGGATCATGCACACGCCCGAACGCGCCAGGCGTTCGGTGGCGTTGCGTCCCAGCGGACGGCCTGCTATCTCGACCGTGCCGGCCGTCAACGGAATCTGCCCCGAGATCGCACCGAGCAGCGTCGTCTTGCCGGCGCCGTTCGGGCCGAGCAGGGCCATGGCCGAGTCCGGCGCGCACCGAGAGCGTGATCCCGTGCAGGACCTCGATGCGCCCGTACCCGGCTCGCACGTCGACCGCGGACAGAGCCAGCGGCGTGGTCGAGTCCGCGCCGTTGGATGCGGCTCCGTTCGCCCGCCACCTGGGGGGACGTCTTGGCCGTAGGCGGAGCCGAGTCCGTCTCCCCGCCGAGATAGGCCTCCTGCACGACGGGGTCGGCCTGCACGGTGGCGGGATCACCACGGGCGATGACCAAGCCGTTGTCGAGCACGTCGACGCGGGCGCAGATCTCCATCACCAACGACATGTCGTGCTCGACCAGCAGGACGCCCATCCCTTCGGACGCCAGCTGCCGGAGCACCTCACCGAGGCCATGCGTCTCCTCCGCGTTGAGACCAGAGCTCGGCTCGTCGAGCAGGAGGACCGAGGGTGAGGTGGCGAGGGCCCGTGCCATCTCGACCAGACGGCGCCAGCCCGGTCGGCAGCGAGTCCGTCGGCTCGTCGGCCACGTGACTGATCCCCACCCGTGCCAGTTGGAGCTCCGCCTCCTCGGCCGGAGTCCGGCCCGCGGGCAGCTTGTGCTGCTGCACCTCGGCGGCCATCTGCACGTTGTCGCGAGCGGACAGCGTGCCGAACAGCTCGAGGCGTTGGAAGGTACGTCCGAAGCCGAGGCGTGATCGTGCGTGGGGCTTGAACCCGGTGACGTCGTGCGAGCCCAGGAGCACGCGTCCGCGGGTCGGGCGCTGGAGGCCCGTGATGACGTTGAACAACGTCGTCTTGCCGGCGCCGTTCGGTCCGATGAGCCCGTGCACCTCTCCCGCCGACACGTCGAGTTCGACGGCATCGAGGGCCTGGAGGCCTCCGAAACGGACCGAGACGTCCACGACGCGACAACGCGGACGACGGTGCGGAGTGCTCCTCGTCAGCCAACGGAGCCCACCTTCGGTGGATACAACCCGCCGGGAATTTGTGAGGGTGGACTGCCCGGCCACGCCACCGCCCGCGGCGGCTCGGGCTCGACGAGCGTCCCTCCATTCGCCGAGGCGTGAGTAGAGCAAGCCGACGCCGTAGGGATTGCGCCCCACCGCGATGATGCCCACTCCGAAGAGGATGTAGGTGAAACCCGAGACCGACGGGATGTGCGTCGCGATGAGCGGCAGGAGCGCCACGCCGATGCCCGCCTGCACCGCGCCACTCAGGATCGTGATGCCGGCGAGGGCCACGGCCACGAAGAGCACCAGGCTGTTCACGAAGCCGAACTGCGAGTAGGAGACCGTGCGGGACATCCCGCCGTAGAGGGCGCCCGAGAGACCGGCCAGGCCGCCGGCGATGACGAAGACCGCGAACTTGGTCCGGGTGATGTTCATGCCCACCGTGGCGCACGCGGCCTGGCTGTCGCTCATCGCGACCAGGCGCCGGCCGAACGGGCCGCGGCGCAGCGCGCCGACCCCGATGATGCAGAGCGCGAAGACCACGGCGATGAGCACCATGTACGCACGGTCGGTGGTGAAGCGCATGCCGAAGATGTCGGGACGCCCGACGTTCATCGAGCCGCTCGGGAGGATGGACGGATTCGTGAAGAAGAGCTGGTCCATCAGGACGGCGAAGGCCAGCGTGGCCAACGCCATGTAGAGCGCGCGCAAGCGGAGCGCGGGCAGGGCGAGGATCCCACCGGCCACGGCGCACAGCCCGATGGCGGCGAGCACACCGAGCACCGAGCTGCCTCCGTCGACCTTGGTCATGGCCCACGCGCCCAGGCCCATGAAGGTGAACTGGCACAACCAGATCTGCCCGCCGTAGCCCGACAGCAAGACGAGCGACAGTGCCCCGAGCCCGATGGTCAGGGCCAGCCCGAGGGTGTACAGGTTGTTGCCGGTGACGAACGCGCCGACCAGCAGCGTCCCCACGACCAGCGCAACGGCGCCGACGAGCGTCGAGCGGAGGCTGGCCGGCTTGGGCGGGCGCAGCCGCACCACCCGACCGACGGCCAGTTTCGACTGGGGGAGCAAGAGGAGGGCGATGATCAGCAGCCCCATGGGCAGGATGGCGGTGACGTCGTTGAGGTAGCTCGCCGGGACGTACCCGACGGCCAGAGACTCGGAGACGCCGAGGATCATGGCGCCGACGTAGGTCAGCGGCAGGCTGCTCAGGCGCCCGACGATGGCCGCGGCGTAGCCGAAGATGACGACTTCGGAGAGGATGGCGATGCTCATGCCCGATCCGGGAGCCAGGAGGATCCCGGCGAGACCGGCCAGCATGAAGCCGACGATCCAGGCGAAGCCCGCGATGCGGTTGGTGCGCGCGCCGGTGAGCGAGGCCAGGCTCGGGTCGTCCACCACCGCCCGCATGGAGACGCCCATGCGCGTCAGCTTGAAGAGCGCCCACAGGGCGACCGCCACGGCCACCGCGCAACCGAACGTGATCACCTGTTCGTAGCTGAGGTTGACGCCGAAGACGCCGACCTGGTCGCCCTCGAACCAATCGGGCAGGTTGCGGGTGATCGTCTGGTCCCAGAGGGTCGAGACGAGCCCGTAGAGCACCAGGAAGAGGCCGAGCGTCACCACGATCATCGTGCTGAGGGCCGCGCCGTAGAGCGGGCGCATGAGCACGCGCTCGACCGCCAGGGCAGCCAACGGGGCGATGACGAGCAGCACGAGCACGAGCGACAGCACGGGGTTCCACCCCCAGCCCTGCCAGAACTGCCAATACAGGTAGGCCATCACCATGCCCACCGCGCCGTGGGCGAAGTTGAAGACACCGGTGGACTTGTACGTGACGACCAGCCCGCTCGCGGTCACCGCGTAGATGGACCCGGTGACCACCCCGGCCACCACGAAGCTGATGAACTCGTTCACGACCGCTGCACGTCTCTCATTGCAGCACGAAGGCGGGAAAAGTGCCTCGGCCTAGCGCGAAACGCCCTTGTAGCTGCTCGGATAGAAGCCGCCGGGGTTGCAGACGAACCCAGACTTGGGGTCGGGCGCGATCCGCTCCCAGGTCCCGTTCTCGTACTTGATCACGATCCAGCACTGCCCGGGGATCTTCTGGGCGGGGTCCTGGTTCGAGATCAAGCCTTGGGCGTTGAAGGAGGTGATCTTGTCCAGCTGCGCATCGAGGGTCGCCCTGGTCGGGTCCGTCCCGGCGCCCTTGAGCGCCTGGACGAAGAGCTCGGCGCTGATCCAGCCGTACAGCGTGTAGAGGTCCAGCTGGGTCTGCGGGTCGACCTTCTTGGCCCACTTGTCGAAGGTGTCGACGGCCGGGATGAGCTTGCCGTCCTGGCCCATGTACATCGCGGTGACCGTGGAGACGAGCGTCCCGTTTCCGGCCGAGCCCGGGTCGAACCCCTCCTCGTAGGCGTTGCTTCCGGAGACCAACAGCGCGTTGAGCCCCTCCTGCTGGTTCTCCTGCGCCATGGTGGAGATGTAGGCGCCCTGTTGCGTGGGCTCGAAGAGCAGCTTCACGCCGGCGTTCTTCATCTTGATCATGTCGGGCAGGAACGACGTCTCGGTGAAGCTGGCGTCGCGGTCGTAGACCCAGTTGTACCCGAGGCTGTCGGTCAGGGTGTGGAAGGTGTGCTCCGCCGTGATCGCCGTGGCGGCCGAGTTGGAGCCGATGACGCCGACGGCCTTGACGTCGGCGGGGTACTTGCTCTTGAGCCACTTGAACGGTCCGGTGGCCTCACCGCCGTTCACGAGCGGAATGGCGGAGTAGAGGTTGGGGTCCGTGTAGAGGCTCGGGCTCAGCACCTGCGCGATGTCCGGCACCTTGTTGGCGTCGATCGCCGCTTGCTCCGCGCCGTCGAGGAGCGAGAAGCCGCCCACGAAGGCGAAGTCGTTCGCCGCGATGTTCTGGGCGTCGTTGGTCACCGTGCCCGAGGAGAAGGCGCTGTCCATCCCGTTGAGGATGAGCTTGCGCCCGTTGACGCCGCCCTCGCTGTTGATCATGGCGAAGTACGCCTCGGTGCCGATCTTCGCACCCTCGAACAAGCCGGCGATGGGGGCGGAGATGTCGCTGATGGAGCCGACGGTGATGGAGTTCGACGTCACGCCCGGCGAGGAGGTGGCGGCCGCGCCGGCAGAACCGGCACTGAGGAGGAGCACGCCGGCCCCGACGGTCAGGGCCAGACCGGAGGCGAGGAAGCCCCGGCCCCCCGACTTCAGCGATCGTGCGACCCCGGCGGATCGATTGGCCCTGGTCACGCTCTTGGGGCCGCGCCCGACCGCGTCGTCCTTGGTGTACCCCACTGCCACCCCTTCTCCTAATGGTCTCCGTCGGGCGCTGACGCCCGATCTGACGCGAAGTCAGATTCCGGGTGGGGACTCTATGTCAGGAATATTTCGAATGGCGGTCACGTCCATTGCGGTCGTGCCTCCCGCCGCCCGCGCGGCCCGGGCGCCGTCGAGAAAATCGCCGACGGCGGACGTGCTGGCTTGGGTACGGAGCGAGGCCAGCACGTCGAATGCGTGCTGGGCCAGGGGCAACTCCGCGTAGGCGACCGGCGAGCGGGACACCGCGCGCAGGCGCTCGACGAACCGGCGCGCCGTCTCGACTGGGACCAGGGTGTCGTTCGTGCCTTGCAGCACAAAGAAAGGGGGGGCGTCCGGCTGGACGCGATACGTCGGCGAGGCGTTGCGGAACACCTCGGGGTGATCGGCCTCCTTCACCTTCATGACGGTCTTCTCGAGCATCTCGACCAGGCCGGGGCCGAAGACGGCCGAGCCCTCGGGGTCCGACGTCAGGTCCATCACGCCGTAGAAGGGGACGCAGGCCTGCACCGACGTGTCGGCGTCCTCGAAGCCCGGCTGGAAGGCCGGGTCGCCGGCCGTGAGCGCGGCCAGAGCACACAGGTGCCCGCCCGCCGATCCCCCGCTGATCGCGACGAACCCGGGGTCGCCGCCGTACTCGCCGATGTGCTCCTTGACCCAGGCGAGCGCGCGCTTCACGTCGACGATGTGGTCGGGCCAGGTCGCCTTGGGGCTGAGGCGGTAGTTGATGGCGACGCAGACCCAGCCACGCGCCACCAGCTCGAACATCATCGGTTTGCCCTGCTCGCGCTTGTCGCCGATGACCCACCCGCCGCCGTGGACGTAGACCATCACCGGCGCGCGCTCGGGCGGGGCGAGCCGCGACCGGTAGACGTCGAGGCGGTGACGGCGCTGGCCGTCACCCCAGTAGTCGAGGTTGCGGGTCGCCTTGATGGCCCGCGATCCCACCGGGATGCCGCGGCTGACGCGCCACCAACGACCCCACGTCGGGAGCGTCCGATCGGGTGGGACCGGAAAGGCGTCGCTGCGCACCTCGGTGAGCGCGGCGGTGGTGACGTCGGTGGCGCGGAGGCCGGTCACGGCGAGCCCCACCAGGCCGATCCAACCGGCGACGGCCGAGCGCGAGTCCGAGCCAGCCGGCCCATCCGTCGAGGGCGCCGAAGGCGACGAAGAGGGCGGTCGCCACCATCTGGAGGACGATGGTCTGCAGGGCGAGCTCGTTCGGGATCCAGGCCAGGGCGAAGCTGAAGATGGTCAGCGGCTCGCGCCGGATCGGCCGGTAGGCGAGCGCCACGGCGACGGCTCCGACGGCGGTGACGGCCAAGAAGGCGTACGGCACGTCCCCATCATCGCCCGAACGGGCCCGGTCGCGCCGGTCCGCCCTGGTCGGAGGCCATTCCCAGTTGCCCAGGCCTCCGAGTTGGTGCGAGGTTATGCACCAGGGGGGAATGACCAAGGAGCGTCGATGACACCCGAACGGCTGAGCGGGCTGGATGCCAGCTTCCTCTACATGGAGACGCCCACGCTGCACATGCACGTGGCGATGACGGCCGTCTTCGACCCGTCCACGGTCCCGGGCGGCTACTCCTTCCGGCGGGTCCGCCAGCTCATCAAGGACCGGATCCCGCTGGCGCCGGTCTTCCAACGGCGCCTCGTCGAGGTGCCGTTCCGGCTCGGCTTCCCGGTCTGGGTCGACGACCCCGAGTTCGACATCGACAACCACCTGCGTCGGGCGGCGCTCCCGGCGCCGGGGGGCCTGCGTGAGCTCGGCGACTTCGCCGCCGACGTCATCAGCCGCCAGCTCCACCGCGACCGGCCGCTGTGGGAGATGTGGATCGTCGAGGGAGTGGAGGACGGCAAGATCGCGCTGGTCACGAAGATGCACCACAGCACGATCGACGGCGTCTCGGGTGCCGAGCTCCTCGGTGTGCTCTTCGACCTGGAGCCCGATCCGCCGGAGACCGCGCCGTCGACGGCGCGCCAGCTCGACACGCACATCCCGTCGGGCTTCGAGCTGATGTCCCAGTCGATGGTGGCCAACCTCGTGGCGCCCTTCGACATGGGGCGCATGATGCTCCGCACGACGCGCAACATCCTCGGGGTCCGGCGGATCCGGCGCGCCCTGCCGTCGACCGGGAAGGGCGCGTTGCCGTTGACGGCGCCGCGGACGTCGATCAACGCAGCCGTGCACGCGAGGCGCCGCGTGGCCTTCGCCGCCGCCAGCTTGGCCGACGCCAAGACGCTCAAGAACGAGATGGGGACGACGGTGAACGACGTCGTGCTCGCCATGGTGACGGGCGCACTGCGCACGTACCTGCAGGCGGGCGACGAGCTGCCCGACATCCCACTGGTCTCGGTCGTCCCCGTGTCGGTCACCCCCGACGTGGCGGAGCTGAAGGGCTCGAACAAGGTCTCGTCGATGTTCGTGCAGCTGCCGACGCATCTCGACGACCCACTCGAACGCCTGCAGGCGATCCACGAGGGAACCAAGGGCGCCAAGGAGGAGCACAAGGCGCTCGGCGCGTCCATGCTGCAGAACTGGGCCGAGCACGCCTCCCCCAACGTGTTCGCAGCCGCCGCCCGCCTCTACACCGGCATGCGGCTGGCCGACCGCCACCGGCCGGTCGCCAACCTCGTCATCTCGAACGTGCCGGGCCCGGACTTCCCGCTCTACCTCGGCGGCAGCCAGATGCTCGGCATGTTCCCGCTCGGGCCGGTGATGGACGGCATGGGGCTCAACATCACGATCATGAGCTACCGGGGCGTCCTCTACTGGGGGCTGGCGTCGGACGCCCGCGCGGTGCCACGCCTGTGGGACATCGCGGCGGCGATCCCGCACGCGCTCACGGAACTGATGACGGCGGCGGGCCTGGAGTCCGAGCCCTTCGACGTGCCGATCCACCTGGGACCGGGCATGCCCCCGACGGCCAACTGGGTGCGCACGGCGGCGTCGGTGGAGAGCGAGGCGACCGGTAGCGTGAGCGCATGACAGTTCGCGAGCTCGGGCACCTGGTGCTGTACGTGCGCGACGTGGGGCGCTCCGCCGCCTTCTACCGCGACGTGCTCGGCTGGCAACAGATCCTGCCCGAGCCCGGGACCGAGCCGGTCGGTGCGGCGGCGTTCTCGTCGGGCCGCACCCATCACGAGCTGCTCCTCATCGAGGTCGGCGCGGACGCGACGCCGATCCCGTCGGGCCGCCGCGTCGGGCTGTACCACTTCGGACTGAACGTCGGCGACAGCGACGACGACCTGCGCGCCGCGCTGCGCAGCGTGGAGGAGGCGGGCGCCACCGTCGTGGGCGCCTCGGACCACACGGTCACGCACAGCCTCTACATCCTCGACCCCGACGGCAACGAGATCGAGCTCTACGTCGACGTGCCCGGGGTCGACTGGAAGTCGCACCCCGAGCTGATCGGTGCGTCCATCCGCCCGCTGAACCTCTGAGCTCGGTGGCAGAGGCCCCGCCGGGCGGCGCACGAGGCGCGCGTCGTGACGGCCGATGCCGCAGGGTCGCACGCGGCGGCCGAGGTGTTGCGCGCGCGGCGGCGTCGTCGTCGTGCCGACCGACACGGTGTACGGGCTGGCGGCACGTCCGGACGACGCGCGACGCGGTGCAGACCGTCTACCGGCTGAAGGACCGGCCCGAGGGCATGCCGTTGCCCGTGCTGGCGGCGTCGCTCGATCAGGTTCGGGCCCTCGGGGTCGAGGTGACGGACGCGGCGAGCGCGCTGGCCGACCGATGGTGGCCGGGACCGCTCACGCTGGCCTTCGGCTTCGGTCCCGGCGACGCGCCCGGAGTGGCTGGACGGCCGTGACGAGGTGGCGGTGCGCATCCCCGACCACGACTTCCTGCGCGGGCTGTTGCGGACGACGGGCGTGCTCCTGGTGACGAGCGCGAACCCACACGGAACGCCGACACCACGGGCCGCCGGTGACGTGGCGGCCAGCCTCGGCCACGCCGTGGACCTGATCGTCGACGGCGGGCAGCTGACGGAGGTCCCTTCGACGCTGGTCAACGTGCGCGCCGCCGGGGCGGTGGTGGAACGCGAGGGCGTGATCACGCGGGCGGAGATCGAGCGGGTGCTGGCGGCGGTGTCGTGAGCCGGGTCCTGCTGGCGATCGAGACGTCGTGCGACGAGACCGCGGCCGCGGTCGTCGACGAGGACGGCGGTGTGCGGTCGTCGGTCGTGGCGAGCCAGGTGGACCTGCACGCCAGCTTCGGCGGCGTCGTGCCCGAATTGGCGAGCCGGGCGCACATCGAGACCATCACGCCGATCGTGGCGCGCGCGCTGGAAGAGGCCGGCGTGGACGGGCCGGACCTCGAGGCGGTGGCCGTGACGTCCGGGCCCGGGCTCGTGGGTGCGCTGCTCGTCGGGATCGCGACGGCCAAGGCGCTGGGCCTCGGGTGGGGCGTGCCCGTCGTCGGCGTCAACCATCTGGAGGGCCACCTGGCGAGCGTGTACCTGGCCGACCGCGAGGTGCCGTTCCCGCAGACGGCGCTGCTCGTCTCGGGCGGCCACTGCATGCTGACGCGGGCGACGGCGCCGGGGACGCTACTCGCTGCTCGGCGAGACGGTCGACGACTCCATCGGCGAGGCCTACGACAAGGTGGCCCGCTTCCTCGGTCTGGGCTACCCCGGAGGCCCGGTGCTGGACCGGCTGGCCAAGGAGGGCGAGGACCGGCATCGGCTTCCCCCGGCCGATGCTCGCCGACGGCTACGCCTTCTCCTTCTCCGGGCTGAAGACGGCCGTGGTCAACTACGTGCGCTCCGACCCGGGCTTCGTGGTCGAGGACGTGGCGGCGTCGTTCGTCGCGGCCTGCATGGACGTGCTCATCGCCAAGCTGCGGCGCGCCCTCGAGGAGTTCGGAGACCCGGCGCTGGCGATCGTCGGCGGCGTGGCGGCGAGCCCGATCCTGCGGGCGCGGGCGCAGGTCCTGGCCGACGAGTTCGGCACCCGCCTGCTGATCCCGCCCCAGTCGATGGCGACCGACAACGCCGCCATGATCGGCGTGGCGGCGTGGCAGAAGCTGGCGGCCGTCGGCCCGAGTGCGCCGTCGTTCGGGCCGGAGCCGGACCTCCGCCTCCGGTTCTCCTAACTCTCGGGTGGCAACCTCGCGGTGCCGCCGGGCGCGCCGGCGGCCGGCGCGCGCGAGCCGAAGAGGTGGGACGACAGGTCGAGCAGGATGCCGATCGCCACGATGAGCCAGCCGAACGCGTCGACCCCCTTCCCCGGGGCGTACACCAACGCGTAGAAGAGCGTCGCGTACGGGAGAAAGATGAAGCCGATGATGCCCTCCCAGCCCGAGTGGAACGCGACGGTGAGCCGGTCGGTGAACAGCCACAGCAAGAACAGCGCGAAGCGGGCCGAAAAGGCGGCGACGAGCGCGAAGAGGCATCCCATGGGTCGTGATCCTCAGAGGGGCAGGCCGCCGGTGGCGGCGTTGGTCGAGCCGGTGTCCTTGTAGGCCGCGATGGTGCGCTCGGCGATGCGCATCTGGTGGATCTCGTCGGCCCCGTCGGCGAAGCGGGCCCAGCGGGCGTGCTGGAGCATGTTCGCCAGCGGGGTGTCGGTCGAGTAGCCGAGTGCGCCGTGCACCTGCATGGAGCGGTCGATGATCCGGTTGAGGCTGTTGGCCACGAAGTGCTTGGCCATGGAGACCTCGGTGCGGAAGTCGTCGCCCCGGTCGATCTTGTAGGCGGCGTGGAGCACCATGAGCTTGCACTGGTAGAGCTCCATGGCCGAGTCGGCGATCAGCCACTGCACGCCCTGCTTCTCGGCCAGCAGCGAACCGTGCGAGTACCGGTGCAGGGCGCGGTCGACCATCATGTCGAGCGCCGTCTCGGCCTGGGCGATCCACCGCATGCAGTGGGCCAGGCGGGCCGGCCCGAGGCGGTACTGCCCGAGGCGGTGGCCGTTGCCGCGGCCGCCGAGGATCTGGGAGTCGTGGACCCGCAGGTCCTCGATGACGATCTCGGAGTGACCGGTCGAGCCGTGCATCGTCTCGACCTCGCGGACGTCGTTCCACCCCTCGGCCGGGAGATCGACGAGGAACGCGGTGTTCGCGCCGCGGGAGCCCTCGGGGACGTCGGGCTCGGTGCGGGCGATGAGGATGGCGAACTGCGCGCGGCGGGCGTTGGAGATGAACCACTTGTGCCCGTTGATGACCCACTCGTCGCCGTCCTTCTCGGCCCGGGTCTGGATGAGGGTCGGATCGGAGCCCGCCACCTCGGGCTCGGTCATGGCGAAGCACGACATCGCGGTGCCCTCGCACAGGCGCCGCAGGTAGTTGTCCTTCTGCTCGTCGGTCCCCCAGTGCAGCAGCGTGTGCATGTTGCCCTCGTCGGGGGCCATGCAGTTGAGGATCCACGGGCCCAGGCGCGTCTTGCCGGACTCGGCCTGCACCATGGCCAGCTCCACGTGGCCCAGGCCCATGCCGCCCCACTCCTTGGGCATGTGCGGCAGCCACAGACCCTGGCGCTTGGCCTCCTCGCGCAGTTCCAGGATCGTGACCAGGTACTCGTGGCGCTCGGTGACCCGCGACTCGTCGTCGAAGCCCTTGACGCGGGGCACGACGGTGTCCTGGATGAAGGTGCGCACCCGGGAACGGATCTCTTCGTGTTCGGGGGCGAGGGTGAAGTCGATGGCCATGGATACCTCCTCGGCCCTAGTAGAGGCCGACCACGTTGCCGTGCTCGTCGATGTCGATGCTCTCCGCCGCGGGGTGGCGCGACAACCCCGGCATGGTGCGCATGTCGCCGCTGACCAGGTAGACGAAGCCGGCACCCACGTTGGCCCGAGCCTCGCGCACGGGCAGCCGCCAGCCCGTGGGCGCCCCGAGCAGCTTGGGGTCCGACGAGATGGACAGGTGGGTCTTGGCGATGCAGACGGGGAGCGCACCGAACCCGGCCCGTTCGTAGTTGTCGAGGTGGCGGGCGGCCAAGGGCACGTAGTCCACCCCGTCGGCGCCGTAGACCTCGGTGGCGACCGCTTCGATCTTCTGGCGCAGGCTGGCGCTGTCGTCGTAGAGCATCCGGAACTCGCTCGGCTCCTCGGCGGCGTCGACGACCGCCTCGGCCAACTCCACGGCTCCCTTGCCGCCCTGCTCGAAGTGGGTGCACACGGCGGAGCGGACCCCGACGGACGCGGCGATCTCGCGGATGGCGGCGTGCTCGGAGGGGAAGTCGCCGGAGAACGCATTGATCGCAACCACCGGCGTCACCCCGTGCCGGCGCACGATGGCCAGGTGGGCGAGCAGGTTGGCGGCGCCGAGACGAACCTCGTCGGGGTTCTCCTCGAGCATCGCCGGTGGCAGCGGGCGGCCGGCGACGACCTTGTGCCGGCCGGAGTGGAGCTTCAGCGCGCGCACGGTCGTCACGACCACCGCGGCGTCGGGCACGAGGCCCGACACGCGGCACTTGATGTTGAAGAAGCGCTCCGCCCCCATGTCGGCGCCGAACCCGGCCTCGGTCACGAGGTACTCGCCCGGCGTGGATGCCGATGAGGTCGGCCACGATCGAGGAGTTGCCGTGCGCGATGTTGCCGAACGGCCCGGCGTGCACGAGCACGGGCGTGTTCTCGAGCGTCTGGAGCAGGTTCGGCTTGATGGCGTCGCGCATGATGACCGTCATCGCGCCGGCCGCCTTGAGCTGCTCGGCCGTGACCGGCTCCCCCGCCGACGTGTAGCCGACCACGATGCGCCCGAAACGGTCTCGCATGTCTTGGAGCGTCCGGGAGAGGGCGAGCACGGCCATGACCTCGGACGCCGCCGTGATGTCGAAGCCCGTCTCCCGGGGGAGGCCGTCCTCGCGGGCGCCGAGGCCGCTCACGATGTTGCGCAGCGAGCGGTCGTTCACGTCGAGGACGCGCTTCCACGTGATCCCGTGCGGGTCGAGATCGAGCTCGTTGCCGGTGTAGACGTGGTTGTCGACCATGGCGGCGAGGAGGTTGTTCGCCGCGGTCACCGCGTGGAGGTCGCCGGTGAGGTGCAGGTTCAGGTTCTCGAAGGGGACCACCTGGCTGTAGCCGCCGCCCGCGGCGCCGCCCTTGATGCCGAAGGTGGGGCCCATGGAGGCCTGTCGGATGGCGATGGTGGCCTGGCGTCCGATGCAACCCAACGCCTGGCCGAGACCCACCGTGGTCGTCGTCTTGCCCTCGCCGAGCGGCGTCGGTGTCACCGCCGTCACCACGACGTAGCGAGCCCGGGGCCGGCGCGCCAACGCCTCGACCGCATCGAGGCTCACCTTCGCCACGTGCGAGCCGTACGGCTCGAGCAGTTCGGGGCCGAGGCCCATCTGTGCGGCGATGTCGGTGATCGGGCGCAGTGTGGCGCGCGCGCGCGATCTCGATTGCCGGGGGGAGTGGCACTCGCTCGATCATGCCAGACGCCGCGAGAGGGCAGCCGAGACCGGGCGGGTCACCGGATCTACGCTCGCCGTGTCGACCCGTTGGAGTGAGGACCCCGGTCCGGGGCCCGGCGGGCCGGCGGGGCCGACAGGAAGGAGGAGCAGGCGATGACGAAGAGCAACGAGGTGTTCGTCTTCATCGGGACCTACGCGAGCGAGGTCGATGCCCGCGCCGACTACGACAAGGTGAAGGACCTCCATGCCGCCGGCGCCGTGGGCACGTACGACGCCGCGGTCGTCACCAAGGACGAGAAGGGCAAGGTGCACGTCAACAAGGACGAGACGACGACCCGGCACGGCGCGTGGGGCGGCGCGGCGGCGGGGGCGCTCGTCGGGATCTTGTTCCCGCCCTCCATCATCGCCTCGGCGGCCGTCGGGGCGGCGATCGGAGGCGTCAGCGGCCACCTGTGGAAGGGCATGTCGCGCGCCGACATCAAGGAGTTCGGCGACACCATCGACGCGGGGGAGGCCGCCCTGGTGATCGTGGGGCAGAGCACGGTGCAGGCGGCACTCGAGAAGGCCGGCCTCGAGGCGCGCACGCACGTGTCGAAGGAGCTCGAGGTCGACAAGGGCCAGATCGACGAGGCGGTGCAGGCGGCGGCCAAGGAAGCCACGTAGCGTCCGGGGCCCATGATCGCCCTGCAAATCCTGTCCCTCGTCTTCGGCGTCGCGATGGCGCTGGCGATCCTGGGCTCCGCGCTCAAGACGGTCGTCCTTCCCCAAGAGGGCTTCCCGCGGCTCGTCGCAGCTCGTGTTCGCGGTCGTCTACCGCCTGCTCGTGCATCGGGGACGGGCCGGGTCCCGGGCGATACGGCTGCGTGCCCTGTACGCGCCCGTTGCGCTCGTGAGCCTGCCCTTGGTGTGGATGCTGCTGATGGTCGTCGCGTTCACCTTCATCTTCTGGGGCACGGGGTCGCTCTCCGTTCAGCAGGCCTTCGAGATCAGCGGCTCGTCGCTCACGACGCTCGGGTTCAAGGAGCCGGACACGACGACGCGGATCTGGCTGGCCTTCATCGAGGCGACCATCGGCCTCGGCCTCGTCGCCCTCCTCATCAGCTATCTGCCGACGATCTACGGCGCCTACAACAACCGGGAGAAGGGCATCATCCGGCTCCGCCCGCTGACCGGCGCGCCCCCGAGCGCGGTGGCGCTGCTCCAGACGCTCCAGCGCATCGGGGCCCTCGAGAGCCAGGACTTCTGGAGCAACCAGTGCGACTGGATCCTGGACATGCAGCAGACCCACACGGCCTTCCCCATCCTCACGTACTTCCCCGAGACGCACCGCGACCACTCGTGGGTGGCGACCGTGGGCACGCTGCTCGATGCCTCCGCGCTCGTGATGTCGGCATCCGGAGACGCGGCGGAACCGATTCCTTCGAGGAGATCGAGAAGGGGCCCATGAGGGTGCTCGTCTACGGCATGCCGGCCTTCGTGCGTATCGCGAGGGCGGCGTCCATCCCGCTCGACGAGCCCGCCGACCGATCACCGAGGTCATCGGGCACTTCTCCGAGCCGGCCCCACCGATCACGGTCACCCGGGCCGAGTACGACGACGCCATGGCGGCGCTCTCGCCCATCATCAGTGTCGCCAACGGCGACGAAGAGGAAGGGTGGCGTCGCTTCGCCTGGGTGCGCTCGAGCTACGAGCCGGCGCTGCGGGCGCTCGCCGGCCTCACCTTCGCGTACTCCTCCCCGTGGACGACCGACCGCCCGGCGAAGGTCGGCGAGCCCCGGTTCTTGAGCCGGCGCAAGATCCACGTGGACTGGACGGCCAACGTGCCGGCGAGCGCCACTGCGGCGGGAGCGTCGCCCGGCCCGGGGGCGCCGGCGACGCCTACAGGTGGCTGAAGCCGCCTGACTCCTCCTTGGTCATCGAGACGGTGACCGGGTGCTTGGCGAAGTGCTCGATGGCGAGCTTGATGTCGTCGAGCAGGAGCGTCGCCATGTCCCGGCTGACGCCCTGGCGCACGAGGATCCGCTGCACCGAGACGTCGGACACCGAGCCCGTCAGCGGGTAGGCGGGTACCTGCCAGCCGCGGTTGCGCAGGCGGTCGGCGACGTCGTAGAGCGTGTAGCCCGGGTCGACGCCCTCGCGGATGCGCCAGGCCACCGACGGGATCCCCTTCTGGGGGTCGGCGTCGCAGAGCATCTCGAAGGGCCCGAGCCGCGAGATCTCGTGCGCCAGGAACTTGCCCGTCAGGTAACAGGCGTCGTGCACGTTGCGGTAGCCGTCCCGGCCGAGCCGCACGAAGTTGTAGTACTGGGCCACGATCTGGCCGGCGGGCCGCGAGAAGTTGATCTGGAAGACCGGCATGTCGCCCCCGAGGTAGGTGACGTGGAAGATCAGGTCCTCGGGCAGGTCGGACACGTCGCGCCAGAGCACCCAGCCGACGCCGAGGGGTGCCAGCCCGAACTTGTGGCCCGACGTGCTGATCGACTTGACCCGCGGCACGCGGAAGTCCCAGAGGATGTCGGGGGCGCAGAAGGGCGCCAGGAAGGCGCCGCTGGCGCCGTCGACGTGGATGTCGACGTCCAGGCCCTTCTCTTCCTGCAGCTTGTCCAGCGCGTCGGAGAGCTCGAGCACCGGCTCGTAGGAGCCCGTGTACGTGACGCCGAACGTGGGCACCACCATGATCGTGTTCTCGTCCACCCGCTCGAGCATCTGCTCGACGTCCATGCAGTAGCGCCCCGGGGCCATGGGGACCTCGCGCATCTCCACGTCCCAGTAGCGGGCGAACTTGTGCCAGACCACCTGGACCGGCCCGCACACCATGTTCGGCGAGTCGGTCGACTTGCCCTCGGCCCGGCGCTTGGCCCGCCACCGCCACTTGGCGGCCATCCCCCCGAGCATGCAGGCCTCCGACGAGCCGATGGCCGAGCAGCCCACCGGGTTGTGCTTGTCGGGCGCGTTCCACAGGTCGGCCAGCATCGCCACACACCGGCGCTCGAGCTCCGCCGTCTGGGGGTACTCGTCCTTGTCGATCAGGTTCTTGTCGATGGAGAGGTCCATCAGGCGGTGCACCTCGGGCTCCTCCCACGTCTGGCAGAACGTGGCCAGGTTTTGGCGGGCGTTGCCGTCGAGCATGAGCTCGTCGCTGATGCACTGGAACATGTCCTCGGCGCGCTCCTCCTTGACGGGAAAGCTTGCGGTGGGCAGGCAGGAGCTCATGTCGTGGTCGGCGTAAAGCGAATCGAGCAATCCCTCGCGGACCGATTCCCTCGTGTGCAATGGCATGGGTGGGCTCCCTCAGCGTGCGGATCGGGCGGTGCGGCGTGTGCCACTCGTACCGTACCGGCGTTGTAGGGGCGGGGCGACTCGCGGCGCGCGTTGGCGCGCGCCGGCGTGCGCGTCCGGTGGATGTGCGACCGGAGCGGGCTCCGGCGCCGACGGAAGTGTCCCGGGCCCGCCTAGCTGGCGAGGAGTTCGAGGTGCGCGGCCCGCGTGCGGCGGGTGCCGCGGACGGGCTGGGCGCGTGGCGTGTGGTGCGCCGGCGCCGGCGCCGTGGCGGCCGTGCCACGACGGTCGAAGGTGTCGGTGCGATCCGCCAACTTCGAGCGGAGCTGACGAAGTGCCTTCGTGTGAATCTGGCACACCCGGCTCTCGGTGACCCCGAGGACGGCGCCGATCTCGGTGAGCGTCAGCCCGTCGTAGTAGTACATGGTGAGGACGGTGCGCTCCCGCTCGGGCATGGCGGCGATCGCGTCGACCAGCGCCTGCTTCGACTCCTTGGCCTCGAACGTGTCCACCGGCCCGACGGCCCGGTCGGGCAGCGACTCGCCGAGCGTCGAGCGCTCGCTGCGGTCGGCGCCCCGTTGCACCTCGTCGAGCGCCATCATGGCGGAGGTCGAGATCTTGCGCAGCGCCGCATGGAAGTCGGCCGGCGTCATCTGCAGCTCGGCGGCGACCTCGGCCTCGGTGGGCGTCCGCCGCAGCGTCGTCTCCAGATGCGTGACCGCCTGCTCGACGGCGCGGGCCTTGCTCCGCACCGAGCGGGGCACCCAGTCGATGGAGCGGAGCTCGTCGATGATGGCGCCCTTGATGCGCGGGATGGCATACGTCTCGAAGCGAAGATTGCGCCCGGGCTCGAACCGCTCGATGGCGTCGATGAGCCCGATGATGCCGTAGCTCGTCAGGTCGTCCTCGTCGAAGTGACGCGGCATGCCCGCCATCACACGGCTGGCGACGTACTTGACGAACGGCGAGTAGTGCTCGATCAATTGATTGCGCATGGCCAATGTGCCGGTCCGCTTGAACTCGGACCACAGCCCGTTGATGCCGTTGTCCGTGCTCTCCGACACAGCGGAGACTGCACAAGTATTCGATGCCACTGTGTCCCCCTCCCCCCGATTGGCGTCTCCGACGGACGCCAGTTGCTCCCGAGGTCTTCTCATTTGACCACGCAGATTTCGCTGCTTCAGGAGTAACGATCACTCTAATTTCGGCGTGTTTTGCCTGGTAGGTTGCCTCTTCGTTGTCGTTCGGTTGCAGAACTAACGGCACCGAGTCGACGACATTCGACCGCGCGGCACCACGACGGACAAGGAATGCAGTGGCGCGCCACGGCGCTGCGAGCGCCGTCGGACGGGGTGATCACCCTCGCATCCGTCGCCGGGCACGGCTCGGCGGCACTGGGCCTTTCGGCCCACGTTCGTGCGTGGCGCGCCATGTCGGGACCGACGCGCCGGGCGCGGTCGCCGATCCCCCGGCCGACCGGTGGCGCGGCGGTGACGCGGCGGTGGCGGACGGCCGCATCCGGCCCGGCATCGCACGGCCAAAGGCGCCGTCGTCGTTGCCATTCCGGGCGGTGTCCGCGTGCGACCGGTCGGCACCCGAGTCGCTCTCAAGCCCGCCGCGTGGCAGGCCGAGAGAGGGAACGTGACCATTCCGCTGGACACACAGAGGCGTGCGTTCCGCCACGAGCTCCACCGCCGCACCGTGGCGGATGCCCGTCCGCGTCCCTCCGAGGGCGCGTCGGCGCCCGGGGCGAATCGGACGATCGTCGTCGCCGAGGACGATGCCAGCTGCCGCTCGGCCCTGCACCACTACTTCGAGCGGGCGGGGTACCGCGTCAGCGAGGCCGCCGACGGGCCCGGCTCCCTGCGCGCCGTCTTCCAGAGCTCGGCCGACCTGGTCATCCTCGACCTCGGGCTGCCCGGGGTTCGACGGATTCGACGTCCTGGCCAAGATCCGGCGTGACAGCGGCGTGCCGGTGATCGTGTGCTCGGGCCGCGACTCGGAGCACGACCGGATTCGCTCGCTGAATCTCGGCGCCGACGACTTCGTGGTGAAGCCGTTCTCCTTCGCCGAGCTCGAGGCCCGGGTCAGGGCCGTGCTGCGCCGGGGGGCGCACGCACCGGTGAACCGCCGCCTCCACTACGGCGACCTGGTCATCGACCGCGACACCCGCGCCGTGCTGCTCAACGACACGACGATCCCGATGACGCGCAAGGAGTTCGACCTGCTCGCGTTCCTGGCCGCGTCGCCCGGGCGGGTCTTCTCCCGCCAGGAGCTGCTGGAGCGGGTCTGGGCGTCGACCGACGAATGGCAGGGGTGTTCGACCGTCACCGAGCACGTGCGCCGCATCCGCCTCAAGATCGAGGACGACCCGAACAAGCCGCGCTGGATCGCCACCGCACGCGGCATCGGGTACCGCTTCTGCGCACCGAACTGACCTCGTCGCGCTGATTCCGTCGTCGAGGGCGCACGAAGGCCTGCGCTCGCTTGCGCCCACCGGACGACAACCGCCTCGCAACTTCGCACCACGCCCACACAACATTTGGTCCGAAAGCCCTATTGAGCTGGGGCGACGCTCCGTCGACACTGATGGCACGAGGACGCGGACCCATCGCGGCGGGACCGATACGGGCTGGGGGCGCGTCGCAGAGTGCCGTGCAACGACGCACGGCGAGATGAGGGGGATGTCCACATGATGCACGGCTTGCCGAACCGCCACGGCTTCCGCGCCGCCGACCGCGGAGCAGCGCGGCCATGAACCCGCCGCTCGATCTTCACGCCCGCGTGCCGTTTGTCGACGACCACCGGAGCGAAGAGTCCGACAGCGTGCCCGCACACCGCGCCGACACGACCCGGACCGTCCTCGTGGCGGAGGACGACAGCTCCTACCGCCTCGGCCTGCGCCGGTACCTGGAGCACTCCGGCTACCACGTGATCGAAGCCGACAACATGGCGTCGTCGCTGCGCGCCGTCTTCCGCCAGGAGGCCGACCTCGTGATCCTGGACCTCGACCACGACGGCGGCACCGCGGAGGTCCTGACCAAGATCCGGCGTCGCAGCACGGTGCCGGTCATCGTCTGCTCGGGCCGGGCGACGGACCACGACCGGGTCCGCCTGCTCAATCTCGGCGCGGACGACTTCGTGCCCAAGCCGTACTCCATGGCCGAGCTCGAGGCTCGGGTCCGCGCCGTCCTGCGCCGCGGCAGCGCCGCACCGACCACCACGTTGGACCTCGGCGAGCTCGTCATCGACCGGGGGACCCGCACCGTCACGATCGCCGCCGCCGAGGTGACCATGACGCGCAAGGAGTTCGACCTCCTGGCCTTCCTCGCCACCTGCCCCGGTCGCGTGTTCTCGCGCGAGGAGCTCCTCGAGCGGGTGTGGGGCTCCACGAGCCGCTGGCAGGGCTGCTCGACCGTGACCGAGCACGTGCGGCGGGTCCGGCTGAAGATCGAGAGTGACCCGGAGAAGCCACGATGGATCACCACCGTCCGCGGCATCGGCTACCGGTTCGCCCCGGCCACCGCGGCGTAGACACGCCGGGCCAACCGACGCCGCCAGGGTCCACGGCGGCGGGTCCGCCGGCCCGAATTCGCCCGGCGGCGGCGGCACGACGGGAGCGCACGCGAGGCCAGAAATGGTCGAACCGTGGGGATTTCACCGGAAAACGGTCCAAATGGCCCCCCTGCAATCCCCATGTAGACCCTCGCAATTGGGGGTCCCGTTGGGGGAAAATAGACGTCTCGGATCGCGAGGGGGGATGGACGGATGGCGATTGACGTCGGTGGCGCGCCGCCCGTAAGCCGGCGAGGCGCGGCAAGGCCACTGGCCGCTGGCGGGCCGGTCACGGGAGCTCCAGCAATTGCGCGAGGCCATCCGCGAGCGCCGCGGCGCCGTGCTGGAGGGGCCGGCCGGGAGCGGAAAGACGGTGCTGGCGCACGCCGGCATCGAGTTCGCGCAGGACCAGGGGATGTCCGTCGCCCTCCTGGCCGGGACGGAGGCGGCGCAGCCCTACCCCTTCGGCGCCTTCGCGTCGCTGCTGCCGCCCGGCCTCGCCGCCGTCGGGCCCGACTCCCAGGCGGACCTCCTCCGCTACTACGCCCGCGAGCTTCTCGAGTCCGCCGGCGGACGACCACTGTTGGTCGTCGTCGACGACGCGCACCTGCTCGACAACGGCTCGTCGATGCTGATGTACCAGCTTTCCCTCACCGCCTCGGCGGCGGTGCTCGCCTGCGTCCTCACGGCCACGCCGCCGGCCCATCCCCTCAGCGATCCGGCCGTCGCGCTGTGGAAGGACCACGACGCGGAGCGCATCGAGCTCACGCCGTTGGGGGACGAGTCGATCGAGGAACTGCTCCACGCCGTGCTCGGCGGCCCCGTCGACGCCGCCTCGCTGCGCCAGATCGCCGACCACACGCTGGGCGACCCGCTGTACCTCCGCGAATTGGTGACCGGCGCACTCGAGAGCCACGCCCTCAGCGACGAGAGCGGCGTGTGGCGACTGCGCGCGCCGCTCCAACCCACGTCGCGCCTGACCGAGCTCGTGAATCTGCGCCTCGGGCATCTGAGCGAGGCCGAGCGCCACGTGTTGGAGCTCACCGCGATCGGCGAGCCGCTGGCCCAGCCCACCCTCGACCAGCTGACCGAGCGTCTCGCCGTGGAGTCGCTCGAGGACAAGGGA
This sequence comes from uncultured Acidimicrobiaceae bacterium, assembly GCA_963821105.1. Taxonomy (GTDB): domain Bacteria; phylum Actinomycetota; class Acidimicrobiia; order Acidimicrobiales; family RAAP-2; genus Bog-473. The sequence continues at coordinate 8,836 of CAWGCO010000012.1, read as the reverse complement.
TTCCTGACCAGTCGCATGGACGGCCGGCGGTTACAGGTCTGCCTGTCCCATCCGGTCCTCTCCGACGTCGTGCGCGCCGGCGTCACGCCGCGTCGCGAGCGCGCCCTGGCGCGCACGCTGGCCGAGGCTTCGGGGGGCCGTCGTCAGGAGGACACGCTGCTGCTGGCCTCGCTGCGCCTCGTCGGGGGCGGCGGCAATGCGGAGCTCCTCTTGGCCGGCGCCAAAGCGGCGCGCGACCAGCGCGACTTCGCGCTCACGGAACGGCTGGCCCGCGCGGCAATCGAACAGATCGGTCCGGGCCAGGCCTTCGAGGCGCGCCTCCTGGCCGCGGAGTCCGCCCACGTGCAAGGCCGCCATCTGGACGCGGAACGCGAGCTGGACGCCCTCGGCGCCGACGCCGCGACGGCCACCGAACGCATCCGGGTCGCGCTCTTGCGCTTCGACCTCGCCTACTTCTCTTTGGGGACCGCCGACGTGTCGGTCATCGACAGCCTCCTCAAGACCGCGGTCGACCCCGCCTGGCGCGGGGAGTTGCTGGCCCGGCGGCTCTGTATGAACGGAGCGACCCGCGGGGCGCGCGCGGTCGTCGAGTCGGTGCCGGTGCCACTGGAACAGGGTGCGTCCACGCCGCGCTCGAGCCTGCACTCGGTCGTGGGCGGGTTCCTCGCGCGCAGCGGGCGGCTCGACGAGGCGCTGCGCGTCCTGGCGGTCCCGGCGGGCCTCGCCGCCCACCCCGTCGACGTGATCGCGGCGGAGCCCTGGAGCCCCTTCGGGAACCGTGCGCTCGCCCTGGTCGGCCTCGGCCGCCTCGAGGAGGCCGACGTGTTGATCAGCGGGGTGTGCGAGGGCGCGACCTCGCCGGCGGCGTCGCCGGAGAGCGGCGTGGTGGCCGCATCGCTGGCTGCGCTGCGCCTGGAGCAAGGCCGCGTGCAGAGCGCGTTCCTCCAGGCGGCCAGCGCGACCGGGACCTTCCTCGACCTCGGCTTCCCCGTGGCGGCGCGTCGCTGTTACGCCCAATCGGCCACGGCGCTCGCCCTCGCCGGCGTCGCCGACAAGGCCGGTGAGACCTTGGCCGAGCTCGACGCGCTCGACCTCCCGACGGACCTGTCCTACGAGGTCGAGGTCCTGGCCGCCCGCGCCTGGGTCTGGGCGGCCAGCGGGGACATGGCGACGGCGCGCCGGAACCTCGAGCTGGCCGCGGCGCTCGGGGTCGAGGTCGGCGACCTGCTCGGCGCGACCGCCGCCCTGCACGGCCTGGCCCGGATGGGACGGGCCCGCCAGGTGGTCGACCAACTCGGGGAGCTGACCGAGCACGTGGACGGCGAGCTCGCCCAGGCCCGGCTCACGTACGCGCTGGGCGCGGCGAACCGCGACAGCGCCATCCTCGAGGAGGCAGCGTCTCGCTTCGAACGCCTCGGCGCGCACCTCTACGCCGCCGAGGCCCTCGGGGAGTCGGCGGTGCACCTGCGGCGCGCCAGCCTGAGCCGCGAGGCGTCGGCCAACCAGCAGCGGGCCGCCCGGCTGCTCGGTCGGTGCGAGGGCGCCGTCACGCCCTTCGTGCGCTCCATCGGCGCCCGGGCCCAGCTCACGCCGGCCGAGCTGGACACGGCGCTCCAGGCGGCGGCCGGCAGCACCGACAAGCAGATCGCCGAGTTGATGCACCTCTCCGTGCGCACGGTCGAGAACCGCCTCCACCGCGCCTACCAGAAGCTCGGCCTCTCCCATCGGCGTGAGCTGGCCGAGGCGCTGCGGGACCATCCCGAGCCGGCCGCATAGGGCCGGAAGTACCGCCCGAGAGGGGACCTTGGCCTCTAGGGCCTCGCCGGCTTTCACCCCAGACTGAAGGCACAAGGAGGCACCACCCCCCGATGCACCCCACTGACCCCCACAGCGACGAGGCCTTTTGAGCACGTCGGCCCAGCCGAACGCGAGCGCCACCACGGCGGACTGGCGTCTGCGCTTCGTCGAGGACATGGGCGGCCAGGTGGTGGTCCATGGCACGCCGCGGGCCGTCATGCGCGTCCTGGGCTGGATGATCGTGTGCGACCCGCCGGAGCAGACCGCGCCCCACGTCCAGGCGGAGCTGTCGCTGTCGGCCGGGAGCCGCGCCGGAGGGGTCGAAGTTCGAGCGCCAGCCGCAAGGCTCGCTCGAATCGGCCGATGGGCTCAACTCGAGCCAGGCCTCGGCCGAACCCTCCGGCCTGATTGAAAAACGGCTCTTCCGCCAATGTGCTTCGGCCGGTTTCCACACTCGTGTGCTGGTTCCGGGCTCCGAAGAACTCCTCTCCCGGGCAGACGGCGCAAAGAATACGGCCCCTGCCGATTTTGTGCTCCCACATGCCGTGGCCCGCACAGACTGAGTGGAATTGACAGTGGCGGATCGTGTCTAATAGCGTCCGTTGCATAGGACAACGGGCGCGAGGTGACGATGTCGGAAGAGTCGCGGACTGGTTCCGTACGGACGTTTCTGCACCGAATCAGTCCGCTTCTCGTCGTCCTCGTCTTTGCCGGCGCCGTGTGGCTTCTTTACCGGCAGGTCCGCCATTATTCGTGGGCCGAAATTCGCGACTCGATCTACAAGGTCCCGAGGGGACAGATCATCCTCTCGTGCGTGCTGACCGTCATTAACTACGTCGTTCTCATGGGTTACGACGTGCTGGCGGTCAAGTCGGTTGCACACCCGCTCCCCTTGCGGCGGATTGCGCTCGCCTCGTTCACGGGATTCGCGACGAGCTACAGCTTTGGCGCGCTCTTGGGCGGGGGCTCCGTGCGATTTCGACTCTACTCGGCCTGGGGCCTGTCGCCGGGCGAAATTGTGCAACTGGTGTTGATCCTCGGCGTCACCTTCTGGTTCGGCGTCTTTGCGCTCGCGGGCGTGATTTTCATTGTCCATCCCTTCGAGATCAGCAGCGACTGGCACCTTCCGTTTCAGACAACGCTTCCGCTTGGATTCCCTCTGGTCGCGATGGCGATTGCTTATCTGGCTGTCGCGCTTGCCTGGCGAAAGCCGATCCACCTCTGGGGAAAAGAAGTCAAGCTCCCGAGTTTCCGCATGTCGGCGGCCCAATTGGCAGTGGCTGCCGGCGATCTGGTGGTGGCCGCCGCATGTTTCTACGTTCTTTTTCCGGTAGGCGCGGTGAGCTACGTCGATTTTCTCGGCGTCTATTTGTTGGCGATCGTGGTTGTCGTGCTGAGCCACGTCCCGGGCGGCGTCGCCGTCTTCGACGTCATCATCCTCAAGATGTCGCCCGTTTCCCACAAACAGGCGGTCTTGGCGGCGATCGTTCTGTTCCGGGTGATCTACTATCTGCTCCCCCTGTTGGGAGCCGCCGCTCTCTTGGTGTATTTCGAGTTGCGGTTGCGCACCGCGTCCTTTCGCCGGATGCTGGGAAAGTCGAAGGATTAGAGCAATTCGTCTCCCGGCACGGGCGAAGCCGTTGTCAGCGCAAAGTGTTGTCCGACGCTGAATGTGCGGCTTTTATCGAGCCTTGCAGGGGTTTTCACGGTGCGATATGTTACGCGCTTCGCCAGACACGGTGGGTATAGCTCAGTTGGTTAGAGCGTCGGACTGTGGCTCCGAAGGGCGCGGGTTCGAGTCCCGTTACCCACCCTTTATTTGCCTCAACCTCGGACCAATGCAACAAGGGTCCGAGGCAAGGCTTCACTTTCGTGCCGCGATGACAATCGCCGCGGCCTGTGCTCTGCCGGCTTAAGATTTCGCCGAGCCGGTCGTCAAGACCACTCGAAACCGCGCTTTACCGCTGGCCATGCGTTCGAAGGCTTCGCCCGCCCGTTCGAGCGGATAGATCTCGTTCATCGAACGCACGCCTGTCAGCACGCTGAAGGCGAGCGTGTCCTGCGAATCGATGGACGTCCCCGAATACCAGCCCTTCACCGATCGGCAACCGTTCAGCAGAAAGAGCGGAGAAACTTCGAGCGTCGGCACCGCGCCGATGACGAGCATCGTGCCGTTGACGGCCAGTCCGCCGACGACGGATTGCATGGCGTCGCTGGCCGTGACCGTCGCCAGAATCACCTTCGCCCCGCCCAGCTTGGCCAGCTCGGCCGCCGGGTCGCTTGCTTGACTGTCAATGTAACGCCAGGCACCGAGTTTGCGAGCCAGTGGCTCTTTGTCTTGCCCCCGGGCGATGGCGACCGTCTTGAGACCCATCTTCGCCGCGTATTGAACGCCCAGATGGCCGAGGCCCCCCAAGCCGAGGATGGCCGCCACCTCGCCGGGCCGGACACCGCTATTGCGTAGCGCGTTGAACGTGGTGATGCCGGCACACATGAGGGGCGCGGCTTCGATGTCCGCAAGCTCGTCGGGGACTCGCGCGACGGCGGACGCATGCGCGACCATGTAATCCGCATAGCCGCCGTCTTGGGTCACGCCGGTGACGCGCGTGGCCGTTTGGCAGGCGAAGAATTCGCCCCGCCGGCACGCGTCGCAGAAACCACAGTAGCCGCCGTTCCAGCCAACGCCGACGCGCTGCCCGGGCTTCCAGCCGGCGATGCCGCGTCCGACGGAATCTATGATGCCGATGACCTCATGGCCGGGGATGCGGGGGTATTGGAGGCCGGGCCAAGTTCCCTCCTTGACCAGCGAATCACTGTGGCAAACGCCGCAGGCCTGCACTTTGATTCGCACCGAGCCTTCGCCGGGCTCGGGAATCTCCCGCTCCACGACTTCAAGAGGGCCCTTCGGACGAGCGATCTGAACGGCACGCATCTTCGGCATGGCGATGCTCCTTGTTGGAAGCCTCGCCGTATTATATTTCCGCCAGACGCTCCGTCGAGTCGCCGAACTTATTCAGGTGGATGCCGCACTTGTCGAGCATTGAGAGATACAGGCTGCACATCTTGCGATTCGGTTTGTCGAGGTAGTCGAGCACGCGGCCGCCCTGAATCTGCCGCCCCGCTCCGCCGAGCAGAATGACCGGCAGTTTCGTCGCGTCGTGGCCGCCCGTCAGCATGCTCGAGCAGAACAAGATCATCGAGTTGTCGAGCATGGTCCGCTCGCCTTCGCGGATCGAATCCATCTTCCGCGCGATATAACCGACCTGCTGCAGGAAGAACTGGTTCACCTTCAGCCAGTCGGACGTGTCGGAGTGCGACAACAGATGGTGAATCATGTAATCGACGTTCAAATGCGGAAACCGCAGCGAGCTGTGGTCGTTGTTGAGCTTGAGCGTGCAGACGCGGGTGGCGTCGGTCTGGAAGGCCAGCACGAGGATATCGCACATGAGCCGCATGTGGTCGGCGATATTCTGCGGAATGCCGTCGGCCGGGCGGCGGATGTTCGGCTTGGCGAGCGTGGGCCGCCAACCTTCGAGCGATCCCCGTTTGCCTGCCTGCTCGATCCGCTGTTCGATTTCGCGGACCGAATCCAGGTACTCGTCGAACTTCCGTTGATCCGAGGAGCTGATGTTCTGACGAAAACTCTTGGCGTCGGAGAGAACCGCGTCCAGCACGCTGCGGTCGCCCCGTCCGACTTCGTCTTTGAAGAGCCGATCGAACGCCAGCGAGGGATACAACTCGAGCGGCGTGGGAGTCGTCGGCGAGCTCCACGAAATGTGCGAGCTGTAGAGCATCGAGTAGTTCTTGTGCACAGACGGGTTCGACTTTTCGCAGGCGAGCACGAGGCTAGGCACCTTGGTCGAACGTCCGTGCAGCTGGGCCACGAGCTGATCGATGCTGGTTCCCGAATGAATCTCGCCCCCCGAGGCCAAGGGCGCTCCCGAGAGCAAATTGCCCGTCTGTGAGCTGTGAATATTTCCCTTGAGCGCCTCGGCGTTGAACAGCCCGCGGATAAAGAGCATTTTCTCGCGAAAATCAGCCAGCGGCGCGAGCACTTTGCCCAGCTGCATCTGGCTGCCGCTGCCTTTGGCCCACCATTCGCGGCTATGAAAGCCGTTCCCCGAAAACAATACGGCCAACCGCACCGGCGCTTGGCTGGCGGCACTTGCGGCTCGCGTCTGATCGCCCCAGACGGCCAGCGACTCCATCCACGGCAGCGCCATGGTGACGCCCACACCACGCAGGAACATGCGGCGAGAAAAGTGATGCGTGTTCATAATTGGGGTCCAGTTTAATGTGATTCCGCAATTTGGGCATCGCGTCCGCGGATTTCGCGGAACTGGCGGCTCTGGAGGATCGCCTCAACAGCCGTGGAAAAACGGTAGCCATTCGTCGCCAGCCGATTCTGCATTTCGGAAAGCAGCGGTTCATCGGAAAGTTGCACGCCGCGCCCGAGGGCATACCCGAGGAGTTTGCGGCAGAACTGGTGGAGGAACGCATCGCGCCGAGTCACGGCCAGGTAGTCCCGCAAACCGGTCAAGCCGTCGATCGGAGCTCCGTCGGGCAGCTTTGTCTTTGTATCGAGGGGCCGCCCTGCCAAATCGCGATCGCGGAACCGGCCAATGGCGTCGAACCGCTCAAGCGCAAAGCCGAACGGATCGAATTTGCGGTGGCAGGAGGAGCAGCGCGTATCGCTCACATGCCGGTCGATGAGCTGCCGCACCGTCAGCCCGTCGGTGGCCGTTTCGCTTTCAGGGAGCCGCGGCACATCCTTCGGCGGCTTGGGGAGCTTTTCGCCGAGCAGAACTTCGCTCACCCAGTTGCCCCGCAAAATGGGGCTCGTTCGCGATGCCCCCGACTGCTTGGCAAGGGTCGTTGCCAGGCCGAGAATGCCCCCTCGACCATATCGGCGGACACCGTCGACGCGACGCCAGCCGGGAACCGGCACGCCACTCGACGACGAACCCGTTTCAGCCGGCATGCCGTAAAACCGGGCCAGGCGGTCGTTGACGAAGGTATGGTCGGCCTCGAGCGTGCTGAGGACCGAGTCGTCTCTCTGGAACAAATCGGTGAAGAACAGGATCGACTCTTCGTACATATCCCCGCGCAGTTCGGTGAATTCGGGGAAGAACTTTTCGCTTTTTTCCGAGAGCGAGTCGAAGTCGTAGATGTGCAGCCACTGGCAGGCGAACTCGGTTGCCAGTCGGCGAATGCGTGCATCGGCCAGCATTCGCCGGGCTTGTCGGGCCAGGACTTCCGGTTTGTGGAGCGTTCCCTTTGTCGCGGCCGCACAGAGTTCGGCGTCCGGCTGCGAGGACCAGAGGAAGTAGCTGAGCCGACTGGCAAGCTCCCAGTCGGAAACCGGCGCCGGCTCGGTTCCCGACGGCGCCACCTCGCGCCGGTAGAGGAAATCCGGCGAGATCAGAATTCGCGCCAGCGTAAATCGGAACGCCTCCTCGTGCGGAAGTCCCTCTTTACGCATTCGGCGATAGAGAGTCCGTAGGTCATTCGTCTCCAGTGCCGTCAGCGGTCGCCGATACGCTTTCGCGGCGAAGCGGAGCAAAGCGTCGACTTGGATTGGCTCCGCGTCGACCAGTCCCTTTTTATAGGCCGCCGCCCGGTCGTTAAACGGCTTACGCATGGGCTCGAAGACTTTGGGGTCGGCGTCTTGCGACGCGTACTCCAAGAGCTGTAGTAGCGCGTCGACGCTCTTGAGGGCGTCGCGGCTGATGAAATGCAGTTCCTCCCAAAGCCTGTCCAACCGCCGGCTTTCCGCGTCGCTCAACATGAGCCGCCGCAGTGCGTCATCCTCGCGGTAATAAAGGGTCAGCGTCACAACTTCATCGACGGGCACGATCTTCGTATAGCAAAGTGCGAGGGGGAAGACCGCACGGAACTGGTCAAAGGACGATTCGATGCGGCGGTGAACGGCACTGGCGGCGTTGACGACGATCGGCGACGTTTCGGACAAGTTGTGATTGTTCGACGTCCAAGGGCCGCTGACCCGGGTGTCGGTCACCGAGATCGGCAGCAGGCCGGCCTCTTGCTTGGGTCGGCCGGTCAGCACCTGAAGCTGCACGCTCCCCTCGTTTCCCAACTTGGGATCGAGCGCGCCGACGGTGAGAAACTCGGTTCCGTCGACGAGGTCGGCCGGTAAGCGGATTTCGATCACAGCCGGCGCCTGAACGCACAGGCTCGCCTCGTCGATCGCCGAACCATCTGGACGCGTGCCGAACCGGGCTGGGTCGATTCCGAAATTGCCTTCGCGTTTCGCGGCGGAGTGCGACGAGTTACGGTGTTCGGCCGCCACGCGGGGCCAAGCTCGCATGAAGAGCGGCCCGCCCAACGAGGCCAATTGGCGGTAGAGGGCGACATCCGGACTTTTTTCGTCCGTGCCCACGGGCGGTCCATTGATCAGGAGCTTTTGGACCGCATCCGCCAGGGCTTGTTTCTCAGAAGGTTTCTCCGCCGCCTGCCAGCGCGCGAGCAGCGAGCCGGAGGGTATCACGGCTCCCGCCTCGGCTGTTTTCACCGGCTCGGTGTAGAAGTTCCAGACACCGGCGTGGCCGAAACGGTCCGCGTGCGGATTGGCCGCAAGGATGTCACCGGAGACGTCCCGAGACAGATTCCATTCCGACGGCTTATCGCCGGACGATTTGAGGACGAGTTCCAAGTTGGTCAGGTCGCACGAATGGTTGCCGTCGCGTGGGCCGACCAGCAACGACACGAGGTCGCCCGGCTGGACGGCCAGGCCCTTGATCGGTCCAAAAGTCCGCGGCGTGCCCCCTTGAGCTGTCCCCTCCGCCAGCCGTTGGCGCGTTGCTCCACGTCGTAATTCGAGGCGCCATTCGACGCCGTTGCCGCACTCCGGATGCGCGTGCGTCACTTTGCCTTTGATTTCGACGGTTCCGGCGATTGGGCTCCGCCAACCGACGGCTGCGCAGAGGGTGGGAGAGGGGTGCACACACACGCCGTGTGGCTTCATGTTCCCGGGAACGCGGACGTGCTGGCCGGACGAATTGGCCATCAACAGCGGCGT
>CAWGCO010000011.1:0-139737 GCA_963821105.1 uncultured Acidimicrobiaceae bacterium | reverse complement strand
GCCCCCCGACACGCTGCGGAGCCTGCGCGACGACGCGGCCGGCTTCACGCGCGACTACTGGCGCCGCGGGGCGGAGCTCGGTTGGACGTCGCTCCTGGTCGACGAGGCGCACGGCGGCGGCACCATCAGCGGGGCCGGGCTCGTCGACCTCAGCCTGGTGGCGTACGAGTTCGGCCATCACGCCGCGCCGGGGCCGCTCAGCGCGACGAACGTCGTGGCGTCCGCGCTGAGCCAGCACGGCGCCGCCGGCGGCCAGGCCGAGGTGCTCGAGGGCCTGCTCTCGGGCGAGACGATCGGCACGTGGTGCGGGCCCGAGCTCGGGCGCGGCCGGGCGAGTGGCGGACCGGCGTCATGGTCGAACGGGCCGGCGACGAATTGGTGCTGGCCGGCTCGGTGCGCCCGGTCGAGCACGGCGCGCAGGCCGACCACTTCCTGGTCACGGCGCGCGACGGTGCCGGCCTGACCCAGGTGCTGGTGCCGGCGGCGGCCGCGGGGCTGTCGGTCGAGCCGCTGCAGACGGTGGACCTGACGCGGCGCTACGCCGCGGTGACGTTCGACGGCGTGGCGGTCGGCGCCGACGCCATCGTGGGCGCCGCGGGCGAGGCGGCGGGTGACGTCGGGCGCCAGCTGCGCATCGTCCTCTCGATCCTGAACGCCGAGGCGGTCGGCGCCATGCAGGCGGCGTTCGACATGACCGTCGAGTGGTCCTTCGACCGCTATTCGTTCGGGCGGCCGCTGGCGTCGTACCAGGCGCTCAAGCACCGCTTCGCCGACATGATGTCCTGGCTGCAGGCGGGCCACGGCATCAGCGACGCGGCGTGCGCCGCGGCGCAGGAGGACGCGGAGAACGCGGACGAGCTGGCCAGCGCGGCCAAGGCGTTCATCGGGCGCTACGGCGGCGAGCTGATCCAGGACTGCGTGCAGCTGCACGGCGGGATCGGCGTGACGTTCGACCACGACCTGCACCTCTACCTGCGCCGGCTCATCGTGAACCGGTCCGTCGCCGGGACGCCGCGCGAGCACCTCCGCCGCATCGCCGGCATCGTCGAGGAGCGGGAAGGGGCGGCGGCGTGAGCGCGCTGCGGGCCGAGGAGACCGAGACCCAGGAGGTGGAGGACGTCGAGAGCTTCCGCCGCCGGGCGCGCGCCTTCATCACGGCCAACCTGGAGCCCAAGTCGGTCGAGGACATGCGCCACGACTACAGCGTGGCGGACGAGGAGACCGAGCTGGCGTCGATCGCGCACGAGCGGGCGCTGCAGCGGCTGCTCTACGACGCCGGGTTCGCCGGGCTCTGCTTCCCGCGGGCGTACGGCGGGCAGGGGCTCACGCCCGAGCACCAGCGGGTGTTCAACGAGGAGATCGTCGGGCGCGACTTCCCGTGGCGCATCCAGGTGCCGACGTTCGTGCCGTGCGCCGCGGTGATCCTCGAGTTCGGCACCGAGGAGCAGAAGCAGCGCTACCTCCCGCCGATCATTCGGGGCGAGGAGCTGTGGATGCAGTTCCTCTCCGAGCCGAGCGGCGGCTCCGACGTGGCCGGCGCGCTCACCACCGCGGTGCGCGACGGCGACCAGTGGGTGCTCAACGGGTCGAAGATCTGGACGACGGGCGCCTGGTGGTCGGACTGGGGCCTCTGCCTCGCCCGCACGAACTGGGACGTGCCGAAGCACCGCGGCCTGACGGTCTTCATGCTGCCGATCCACCAGCCCAACGTCGAGGTGCACCGCATCGAGATGCTGAACGGGTCGCGCGAGTTCTGCCAGGAGTTCCTGACCGACGTCGTCGTGCCCGACTCCGACCGCATCGGCGACGTGGACGACGGCTGGACCGTGGGCACGCGCTGGATGTTCCACGAGCGCATGCTTTTCAACTCGCCCTACGTCAGCCAGCCGGTCGGGGTGACGCACGGGAGCATGGACGCCACGTCGGTGTTCACCGTGGCGCAGGAGGCCGGGCTGCTGGACGACACCGCCACGCAGGAGATGGTCGGCGAGGCGCGCATGCTCGAGCTGGTCGGCGAGACGGTGGGGCAGCGGATCAACGAGAGCATCGCGGCGGGAACGCTGTCCGACCAGGCCGCGGCGATCGTGCGGCTGTTCAAGGGCTCGGCCCAGGAGCGGGTGCGCACCCTCGGGTTCGAGGCGGCCGGGTCGTCCGGCGCGGCCTGGAGCGGCGACGGCCCGACGGCCCGCGCCGCCGTCGGCTACCTCATCCGCCAGGGCGGCAGCATCGGCGGCGGGACGCTCGAGATGGCCCGCAACGTGGTGGCCGAGCGCGTGCTCGGCATGCCGCGCGAGCGCCGGCTCGACAAGGACGTGGCATTCCGCGACGTGCCGCGCAGCCGACCGAGCACGGGCTGAGCGCGCCGGCGGGGTTCGACCGGCTGAACGAGGGGAGGAGCACGACGTGGCGACCGCAACTGTCGAGGGGCTGACGCTGGCCTACGAGGTGATCGGGGAGGGGCGGCCCTGGGTCATCACGCCGGGCGGCCGCTTCACCAAGGACGAGCCCGGGGTGCGCGAGCTGGCGGAGGCGCTGGCGGCGGCGGGCAACCGGGTGCTGATCTGGGACCGGCCCAACTGCGGCGGGTCGGACGTGTGCTTCGAGGGCTCCTCAGAGTCGGCGATGCAGGCGGACGCGCTCGTCGCGCTGCTCGAGCACCTCGACATGACGCCGGCGGTCATCATCGGGGGATCGGGCGGGGCGCGGGTGTCGCTCCTGGCGGCGGCGCACCCCGGCGCGGCGTCGGGCCTGGCCATCTGGTGGATCAGCGGCGGCGTGTACGGGCTGCTCTCGCTGGCCATGCACTACTGCGGGGGCTCGCTGGCCGCGGCGTGGACGGGGGGCGGCATGGAGGCGGTGGCCGACCTGGACGAGTGGTCCGAGGTCATCGCGCGCAACCCGGGGAACCGCCAGCGGATCCTGGACCAGGACCAGAAGACGTTCATCGCCGCCATGGAGCGCTGGATGATGGCGTACTGCCCGCGTGACGACGAGCCGGTGCCGGGCCTGTCGGTCGGCGCGGCGGGCGCCATCGACGTACCGGCCCTGGTGTTCCGCAGCGGCGAGAGCGACGTGCACCACACCCGGGCCACGTCCGAGCGGATGGCGCAGGTGCTGCCGCAGGCCCGCCTCGTGGAGCCGCCGTGGGGCGACCGGGAGTGGCTCGAGCGCCAGGAGGCGCACGACGCGGGCATCTTCGTCCGCTGGCCGCTGCTGGCGCCCCAGCTGCTCGAGTGGCAGGCGGCCTCGCTCGGCTGAGCGGCGGGCGTCGGGCCGGCGCACGGTGCGGCGCCGACGCGAGCAGAACCCCGGCTCCGCCGGCTCGGGCCCGCAGGCGTCGAGGGCCTCCCGTGGTCGAAGCGGGATGGTCCTTCCCGAGCAGGGCGCTACCTTCGTGCGATGCACCCCATGTCGAGGGCGGTCGCGTACCTCGAAGGGGCTCCTGCGTCGACCAGGATCACCGTGTCTGCGTTGCTGGGGGCGGTCGGCGGCACCGTGGCGGCGTTCTTCATGGTCACCCAGGCCGCGGTGCTCATCGGCTGGGACGTCATGGCGGCGTTCTTCTTGCTGGGCATCTGGTTGACGGTGTGGCCCTTCGACGCGGCCGCCACGCAACGTCGAGCCACCCGACTCGATCCGAGCAAGGGCCTTGCCGACGGCCTGGTGCTCGGCGCCGGGGTGGCGGTCCTCGCGGCGGTGGCGTTGGCCCTGGTGCGAGCGGGCGGAGCCCACGGAGCCACCAAGGCGTACCTCCTGGCGCTCGGGCTCCTGAGCGTCGTGTTCAGCTGGCTTTGCGTCCACACCGTGTTCACGCTCATCTACGCACGCCTCTACTACGGCGACGAGGTGGGCGGTATCGACTTCAACGAACCGGACCCGCCCAACTACGTGGACTTCGCCTACCTGGCCTTCACGATCGGCATGACCTTCCAGGTCTCCGACACCAACCTCACGGCGAAGGTCATCCGTCGGCGGGCGCTGCAGCACGCCCTGGTCTCGTACCTGTTCGGGGCGGTGATCATCGCCCTCGCGATCAATATCGTGGCCAGCGTGCTGTGAGCTCCGCAAGATGTGCTCAAGTCCGCCGGCCCTCCAGCCGACATTGATCCAAGGGCTTCGCGTCGCCCGATCGACGCGCGCGTACGGGGAGGATGCATGGTGGAGAACCGTCGGCGGGCTGAGCGTCAATTCGCCATTTGGATGGGGTCCTGCCTGGTCGAGGGCGAGGCGCCCGAGCAGTGGCAGGACTGCGGGGTCTTCGACTTCGCCGCGCTGGGCCTCGGGATGGACCTGCACTACGCCGACGCATCCGACCTCCTCGGCCGCCAGATCCTGGTGTGCCTGCCCGTCGGCCCGTCGATGGACGTGACGCTGACCGGGGCGGTGCGCAACGCCAAGGGCGGCCCCGACGGGATCGTGCGGGCCGGCCTCGAGTTCATCGGCCTCTCGGAGACCGAGCGCGGCGTGGTCGAGCTCCTGGAGACCGGCACGCTGCACAGCCAGGTGGTGTACCGCCCCGCCTGAGCCGCACGTGCCACGTGGCGGGCGCGGCGGTCGTCCTCTCGGGTCAGAACCTCGTGGCGGGGTGCGGCTGCACGACGACGTCGGCGGTACGAAGGCGTTTGAGCACGCTGTTCTCTCTTCCGTAGGCCAACGGGGTGAAGAGGAGCGTGTCGAGCGGGAACCAGAGGCCCACCCACACCAGGACCCAGCCGCCCGAGTCGACGACGAGGTTGGCGTTCCCGGTGGCGCCCACGATGCTCGACTTGACGATCACGAGCACGAAGCCCAGGACGACGAGCGGGAGCCCGATCATCAGCGAGAAGAGGCCGTCGAGACGGACGGCCCGGCGCTCACGTTGGTTGTAGGAGATCCGAAATTCGCAATAACGGTTCAGCGTGCGACGGACCCGCTGCTCCAGTCCCTCCGAGATCTGATCGGGGGGCAGCGACATCTCGATCCGGACCGGGCCCCTCGAGCGGCCGCTGCGCAGGACGCTGATGCAGTACTCCAGCCCGGTCATGAAGTTGCGGTACTCGGAGAACAGGTCGGCCGGCGCCAGCACGAACATCTCCTCGGGACTGGAGAGGGACAGCGAGATGATCTGGGGAGGCTGCTCGGCCATGTCGCTATGGTCTAGCCGCGTCGGCCGGGCTCGACCCGGTTCTGGATCGTTCGGCCCGCCTGATCGCCGTGGCGGATTCGCTGTGGCGGAACTTGATTCCTTCCTGGCGATCGCGGGCAGGCTGAAGCTGAGACCACGGGCGCGACGGTCGGACCCCGAGCTACGACCTCGTCGCAACGACAATCAGCTCTCGTTCAACCGGACCCGACGGTCGTCGATCCCAGTCACCAAAGACATGTTCGACCGTGAATCCCGATGAGGTAAGAGATTGTCTGAGCAACTCTTCGCTGCGGAATCGAAGGGCAAAAGGCGAGACCAGCTCCTCATCACTCTCCAAGAGACGTCGGTGGCCGACCGCGTACACGACGTCGCCCTCCACGTCTGCCACCTCGGTCCAGGACTCGATTCGGCCGTAGGGTGAGCCCGGGATTATCCGCTTGCGACCGGTCCAGCGTTCCCACTCCCGCGCGCGTGGGTCGCGGCTCTCGAAGGCCAAGGTTCCCCCCGGCCGCAACGCTTCTCTCACCCCGGCCAGGGCCTCCAGCCAATCGGCATCGTCCAAGATGAACTGGGCGACGTGGCCGCTCATGAAGGCCAGGTCCGCGCCCGGCGTCCCCAGTTGCCCCGCGCCCCCGTGGACCCACCGGACGCCGTCCGCTCCGGGTTTCTGGCGAGCCACCTCGAGCATCACAGGAGACGGATCGACCCCGATCGTCCGATAGCCGCTCCTCGCGAAACTCAAGAGTGATGAGGCCGGTGCCGCATCCGAGGTCGATGACCGTCTCAGCGTTGATCTCTTCAGCCAGGCCGAGATAGAAGTCGCGTTGTGTCCCAGGGTCGTATGAGTTCACGGAGTCGTAGATCGCCACCTGGCGCGGATCGGTGAACTCAGGAATAGGCATGGCCGAGATTTCGACTACCGCTTTGGAAGGGTCGTGCCCTCGGTGTCCCCGGCCGGCGGTCGGGGGTGGACGGACGGTTCAGCCCGGATAGGGCAACTTGACCAGCGAGTGACCGACCGCCTCCACCTCGGTCAGCTCGGAAGGTGTGACAGCGGCACCGTTGTACGGGTCGAGCGTCACGGCGACTTCCTTCGAGGACGACTCGTAGATGTCAACCTCGGCGTGCCCGTACGTGGTCGTAGCGAAGGCGGCCTCACCCAAGCCCGACACGGCCGACGCGGGCTCGCCGATGTTCGACGGATCGGTGGCGACCCATTTGCTCTTGGACTCGCCAGGCGAGCTGTAGATCACGTTCAGCTCGTTGCCCGTCGGATCCAGGTAAATGCAGGCCGCCGTGCCGCCATTCTGTGAGTTCGGGCCCTTGAACGTCGTGCCGGTGGCGGCTGTGATGATCGACGATTTCGGGCATTCGAGCGGACCGACCTTGACGAAATCCGAGCTCGAGCCACCCTTGGCGGATCCCTTCTTCGGCTTGTGGTGGGACGTCTTCGACTGGTGGCTCCCAGCCGAGGCCGCCGTCGACGGGACGATGGCCACCGCCAGACCCAAAAGCAGCACGCCACTCCCTACCCATACCGCGTGTCGGCTCATCTCGCGGTCCCTCCCCTGTCTGATGTTCGGTCGAATGACGTCTCAAAGTGAGAGTGGGCACCCGCAGGCGAATCCGAATCGTGATCCGGTTTCAGCCTACAGGGATGTGATGGCTCGTTACCGGCGGAACTGGGGCATTGGACCCGGGCGCACAGAAGGGGTTTGGGCGGCGCGAGTCCCGCTCGACGCGAATGCCCGGCGGTCCCGAATCTTGTCGTGTTTCAGATCGAGCGGATCGCACCTCCGTCCACGGGGATCATTGCTCCCGTGACGTAGGACGCGGCGGGAGAGAGCAAGAAGGCGGCAACTCGGCCGAACTCTTCGGGTTCTCCGTATCTCCGCAACGGAATGTGCTCCGACTGCGCCGAGCGGACCTCGTCGGGATCGCCGGCGAGAGCGTCGATCTCACGGACTCGGTCAGTGGAGATCCGAACTGGCAACAGTCCGTTTATCCGAACGCCGGACGGGCCTTGCTCATCCGCCAGCGTCTTCACGACGCCTGCGAGTCCGGGGAATAGGCCATTCGAGAGGGCGAGATCCGGGAGCGGGGTGCGAACGGACGCAGCCAACACGAAGACGAGAGATGCTCCCGTCCCGGCTCGAAGGCCGGTTCCTTCGCTGCCCAGCTCGGCTGCGAGGTCGCGAGCGAGGCGGACGGCCCCGAGGAAAACGCTTTCGAAAGCGACTCGCCAGGCATCGTCTGTTGTGCTCGCGACACTCCCGGTCGCCGTTCCCCCCACGCTTATGAGTGCCCCGTCGAGTCGGCCATAGTGCTCCTTCGCGGCGGCGATAAGTCGGCTTGGCGTTGCAGGATCCGCATTGTCCGCGACGACCCAGGTGGGGGAGTTCGCTGCGGTGCTGCTCTGCGCAAGGCGATCAGCCGCGGCAGAGGCCGTGGCTTCATGAGGGGAGGCGACGACGACATTCGCTCCCTCTCCGACAAGTGCTTTGGCAGCGGCGAAACCAAGGCCCCGGCTTCCTCCAGTCACGACGTAGACCCTGTCCCTCAAACCGAGATCCTTGCGTGCAGTTTGACGCAACACCGTCGAGATCCAGAGGCGAGCGAGATTTCGCCAGGCAGGGGTGTTGCTCTCCAATTCGAGCCCGGTAGAGCTCCGGACCGGTGCATGGGTCAGGGCGATCACCCGTATCACCGACGAGCTGAGGCCCCTTCGTGGGCGTAGGGTGGATGCGCGGCACGCGTGCTCGTCCGCAGGCCGTGGGGATCGTTCCAGACCCCGCAATCCGACGGATGCGCCCCAAGGAGGACCTATGACTTCTTCTGAGTCGTTGCACCTTGCTGCTCAACTCGACGAACACCATGCGCCGGAAACGAACGGCCGAATAGCGGTTTGCAGACGATGTGGAGCACGTACGGAGAGCCCTGCAGGAGTGCACCACGTGCTGCAAGAAGGTCGAGAAAAGCGATCGAGCGAATGGCTCAACGCTCAATCACGGCTCCGCGACATTGCGCAGTCGCAAATGCGACGAGGCGAGTAGGACGGAAAGTGAGACGACCCACAGGTGAAACGGACACCGCTGGGACCGTGGCAGGAACGCTGGTCAAACGTCGCGGACGTCGACAGATCGGCCAGGGCGGTGTAGCTGACCCGATCGCCTATCCGGCCTTCGGGGCTAGTTCACGAGCGTCTCATGGTCAGCTGCCGTAGGGCCGAGTGAGTACTTCCATATTGTGACCCGAGGGATCCTCAAAGTAGAAACCGCGTCCGTGGTTGTTGATGCGGTTCTTTTGCTGGTGGCCGGGATCAGCCCAATAAGTGAGTCCACGCTCTGTGACTCGGGTGAAGATGGCGTCGAATTCCTCCTCGGTGACAAGGAAGGCGTAGTGATGATGTTCCGGTGTCCCTCGGTCGTCGTAGTCGAGACTGACGCCGTTGGCGGTCTCGACGCATATGAACGGCCCGAACTGCTTCGGAGAATCGAGGCCGAGGATCTCAGCAAGAAAATTGGCGGACGCCTCTTTGTCCTGGACTGGGACGATGGTGTGGTTGAGCTGAACTGCCATGGCGCCTCCTTCAAGGTTGATGCCACGACCACCCATTATCGGCCCGATGAGGTTGGGAGCGCTCGACGTGTGCGATGCTCCAGCCATCCGCCACGACGGCCTCCGTCCAGGCACACCGAGCCGGCGAACTGGGACAGGTCCGGCATGGCACCGGCATCGCGGCCTCTTTTGGCCGTGCGAGCATCAACCGATCCGGTGGGTACCCGCGTGCAGCCCTCGGGTGGGCAATAAGCGTGGAACGGTTGCGCAGTACTCCCGATAGGCGTCCCCAAACGCCGACTTGAGCATCCTCTCCTCGCGCTCGATGTAGAGCAGGTAGGTAGGCACGACAAAAAACAGAAAGATGCCAGCCGCTGGAATGCTGAGATTTGCGATCGCGACCCCGACCCAGAGGACGAAAGCACCCGTGTAGAGCGGATGCCGGATGATGCCGTAGATGCCGCTCGTAACAAGCTGCTGTCCTTCGACAACGATTGCGCCGGTGTGCACGCCTCGCCAGGATGCGAGTACCGCCGCGAGCAGTACCACATAGACCACGGCCAAGACGGCACCGACCAAGGCAGCAGCAGTGCGAATGGACGAGTTTGGGGAGTCCACCGCCGCCCTGTAGCAGGGGTAGGCAACGGCCGCGAGCACGACGACCTCGAACGAAGCGAGTGCCTCGATGAGGCCAAACCGAGCGGCGCGAGCATGTGCGCGGGCCGCCAGCGAACGGACGACGCCGATGAGTACTGCGACGACGCGAACATACGCTGCGCCGACGACGACAGCGAGGGCCATGTCGCGAAGTTCCATCTACCCGCCCGCATGCTCCAGAATTCGTGCGGCCCAGGGGCCAACCCTCGGCCAAGTCCCTTAGACATGGTGTCATGAATTCGGGGCGATAGCCCTGTATTCGGCGAACTGGGGCAGGTAGGGCACCAGAAAGCCGAACCCAAGTCCAGCGCCGGTATCGTCGGCAAGCAATGGACGGCGATCTGCGCCAGCAGGTTGAAGAGGCGCGACTACTGCTGGACGCTCGGAAGGAACTCTACGGGGAGGCAGACCCGCTGACGCTCGATGCGATGCTCACGCTGGCGAGGGCGCTGCGCGACGCCGGTTCGAATCACGAGGCCGAATCGTTGTTGCGAAGCTCGCTCTCGATTCAGGCTCGCTCTGAGATTCCCGATGAGCCTCGAATCACTCGAACCGAGTTCAATCTGGCCATCGTGCTCGATCGGCTCGGAGAGTACGACCCGGCGCGACGGGTTTGGGAAAGAGTCCTGGCAACATCCGACCGAACAGATGGCCCGGAGAGCGAGTTGTCGATCCAAACGGCCATCAACCTGGCAATCACTCTGCGAAAGCTCCGCCGCTACGGCGACGAGTTTCCCCTGAGGGTGCGCATCCTCGAATCCACGAGGAGGACCCTCGGGCCTGAGCACGTGGATACCTACCGCGCAATGGTCGACCTTGCTCAGGTTCACCGGAGCCTGGGCAACCACGAGATCGCCTTGAGCCTCTTCACTGAGGCCGTCGACGGTTTCGAACGGAGCGGAGTCGAGCCTAGGACGGTCCTCCTGCAGAAGTGGGCGATTGCTACAGAGTTGCTCGCGCTCAAGCGATCGAAAGAAGCGTCGCAGATGTTTGATCAGGTGGTAGCCGGTGCGGTTGAGCACTTGGCACCGGATGACCCATTCCGGAGGAGGGCGGTTCGCCAGCAGCGCGCCTATCGACTTCTCGGTCGGTTCTCAGCGTTTCGTCGAAGTTCGCGTCGGCAGAAGCGAGCGAACTTTTAGGGAATTTCCCCGTTCCGGCGAAGTGGGGCAGCCTCTCGTACACTGGCGTCGATGCCGCCGGAACTGAATCGGGATGACGCCATCATGCGGGTCGTGGATGGCGACACCCTCGAAATCATGTTCGCCGGCATTACGAACGCAGAGCGAATCCCGCTGGCCTGGCTCGTCGTTCAGGTGCACCCGATGCGCAAGAAGGGCTTTCAGATCCAGATTGGCTCCAGCAGTACCGAACAACCCCTCTATTCCTTCGTCAAGAAACCTTCGATTCCCGGCAAGAGTTTCATCGTGCCGATCAGGGCCGAAGAAGAGCCGGAGTTCCGGGCGTTCTTCTCCCAACTGGCCGAGCTGTGCGGACGCTCGGTCACGACCCAGGAGAGCTGACGCACTAGTCGGCTGGCCAGGCCGGCGTACGGGGCCATCCACGACCAATCCGTTGTGCAAACCTTGCCTGACGTGAGTCTGGATTACGCCGCCGATCACTTACTCGAAGCCGTTCGGTCAGTTGCAGTGTCCGAGGGTCCGCTCTATGCCAGGCTGCAGACCGCCTGGGTCGAATCGGTGCAGCTCGTTTGGGAGAAACCCTGTCTCACCACCGAGCTTCTGGCTCGATTCAAGGCGCTCTGGGATCGAATCACCGACTCGACTGCTGGTCCCCGGAGCGCAAGGCTTCGGGAGTTGACGGCATCAGAGACCGTCGCTGCCGTTGAGGAGCTGATCGCTCTGGCGGTACAAACCGCCGTCACGGCGTCTCAGGCTCCCACTGACGTGAGACTCGCCACCCTTGCCGACCTGACGTAGCGACATCACCCCAGCGTCCGGGGCACTTGAATTCTCCGGCCTCCAGCCACGTCGTGCGGTCTCGGCCTACTGAAGTTCGACGCCGGTAAGGTCGCCGCACGCTTCGAGAAGTCCTTCTTGCACCTCGAGGCTGCTGGCCGCGGGGTGCGTCTCGCGTGGACGCTGGTGATAGAAGTAGCGCCCCGTCACCATGGCCGCAGGGTCGTCGCTCGTCGCAAGCCAGACCTGGGTGACCGGGGCCAAGGACATGTCGTCAGGCGCGCCGGGGCCGCCCATCTTCGTCGGAACCCACCCCGGTTCCAGAGCGTTGGAGAGCATGTCCGGCCAGTGACGCGCCACCGCGAACGCCAAGACGACGTCGAACAGCTTGGAGTCCGCATACGCCTGTAACCCGTTCCAAGGGCGTCGCTCCCACTGGAGGTCAGAGAGATCCGGATCGCCACTTCGGTGCATGCCAGAACTCAGGTACACGAGCCGATCCGGCCGGGTCATGAGGGCGGTCATGAGGTACGGCGCCAGCACGTTGACGGCGAAGACATGCGACAGGCCGTCGACTGTCTGGATCCGCCGGGGCTCTCGGTACCCGATGCCGGCGTTGTGGATGACCGCGTCGTACTTGCCAAGGACATTGGCCTGCTCGGCGACCTGTCGCATGCCCGAAATGCTCGACAGGTCGCCAACGACCACGTTCCCCGCGCCCGGCAGTTCGTCCCGGGCGTCGTCGGCTCGCGCGTTGCTGCGGGCATGCAGCGTGACGTCGTGGCCGTCTTCGATGAGTAGGCGGGCTGCCATTAGGCCCAGGCCATCTGACGAGCCAGTCACCAGTATTCGGGCCAATAGGGCACCTTTCCTCGGGGCGCTTCTTGCCGTTCTCGACCGTCAATCCGTTGCGGTGCCGAAATCAGTCGTCCACCCAGGTGACCGAGTCCGAATTCCATGGCCCTCCCCTCGCCGAGAGGTCTCAGATGGGGTCTTCACCGTCATCGCCCAACGCGGCGGTCAACCCGTCCAGGTCGGCGACCGTCACGGTCAGCGCCGAATGGCCCTTTCTCCGCAAGGGCGACGGCACCCTCTCTGCGAAGTGAATGCACACGCCGGCATCGTGATTCGTGCCGAACGTCAACCCGTCGTCGACCCGCGACATGCGGACGCCGACCGATGTCCACCATCGGTAGTTGCGGGTGATGTGGGCGCCGGTGACGTTCGACAACGGCGTCCCGATCTTGAGGAGTCCGAAGGACGCGACCAAGGCACCCTGGTCGCTGAGCGTCACACCGTCCCTCGCCGGCCTCAGCAAGAGCGGCACCAACACCGGCAGGTAGCGCTTGTCGATCGCGTACCCGTAGCGCTCGGTCACCCCGTACACGCTAGGCGGACGTGGCCCTCCGGGCGCCTGCGGTTAGTTCTTGCGCGCCGCCGCGGAACCGGCCGGGCCCGAGGTGGCGTCCGCCCGAGGCAGGTCACGTTCGCTCACGTCGAGGCCGAGCGCACGCGCAAAGATGAACGTGAACTGCTCGAGCACGTCGTCGAAGTCGTCGTCGATGATCTTCTCGACGAGCCACGCCTCCGGGAAGCGCCGCGTCATCGAGCCGAGCGCCGCCGCGGTGATCGTGGGATCGAGGCGGCGGTCGATCACCCCGCGCCGCTGCAGGCTGCGGATGGAGTGGGCGACCTCGTCGAGCCCCAACAGCTGGCGCTCGAACCGGCTGGCCGCGACCTCGGGGTCGAAGCGCGAGACCTGCTCGATGACACCCATGATGCGCGCCTCGTCGCGGTAGGCCTCGAGGTGGACGCGCATGGCCTGCTGGATACGGTCGAAGGGAGTCAGCGGGGAGTTCGGGTCGAGGATGATGTTCGTCATCGGTGCGCTCAGGCGCTCGTCCACCTCGGCGACGACCTCTCGGAACACCTCTTCCTTGGAGTCGAAGTAGTGGTAGAAGGAGCCGTGGGACAGACCGGCCTTCTCGGCGATGTCCGAGATGCGAGCGTCGAGGAACCCGTCGCGCTCGAAGATCTCCTTCGCCGCCGAGACGAGACGCGCCCGCGTCTCGACGCCCTTGCGGGAACGGGGCCCGCTGGGCTTGTCGGTGCCGTTCGAGTCCGGCCGCGCCGTCGGCACGCGTTTCTCCTTCCGTGCAGGCTCCCGGGCCGGGGGTCCCATCAATGTACCCGTGCCCACGCCATCCGCTGGTGGACGCCTCTGGCGTTCCGGCATCGCATCAGTCGTTCCCCCGCTGCAGCAGGAGGACGCCCGAGGGGGTGCCGCCACCGGAGGTGACCACGGCCGTGCGGGCGTTGCGGACCTGGCGCTCTCCCGCGTCGTGACGTAGCTGCTGGATCGCCTCGTAGACGAAACCGAAGCCGTGCGTCCGGCCCTCGGAGAGCTGGCCGCCGTGCGGGTTGACCGGGAGGTCGCCGTCGAGCGCGATGCGCCGCCCGCCGTCGAGCCAGTCCCAGGCCTCGCCGAAGCCGCAGAACCCGAGCGCCTCGATCCACGAGATGGCGTTGAAGGTGAAGCCGTCGTAGACCAGCGCCAGGTCCACGTCGGCGGGACGCAGGTCGGTCCTCGTCCACAGGTGCGCCGCCTGGCCGATCACCTGTGGCTCGTGCGTGAGGGTGCCCTGGTCCCACGAGACCCGCTCGAGGATCTGCGTGCCCACCGCCTCGATGCGCACGGCCGCATGTGGCAGGTCGTCCGCCACGTCCGCGGCGGACACGACGACCGCGATCGACGCGTCACACGGGACGTCGCAGTCGTAGAGCCCGAACGGCGACGTGATGGGACGCGCCGAGAGATAGTCGTCCATGGTCATGGGATCGCGGTAGATGGCGGCCGGGTTCCGCGCTGCGTTGGCGCGGCCGTTGAGCGCGATCAACCCGAGCATCTCGCGCGGTGCGCCGTAGCGGTGGAGGTACTGCTGCGCGTTCATGGCGATCCAGTTGGAGGCGGACAGCGCGCCGAAGGGCGCCCGCCACTCCTGCATCGGGCCGGACACTCGCCCGCCGCCGCCTCGAACTGCGCCGCCCTTGCCCTGCGCCGCCAGCGCGGCGAACGTCGATTCCCAGACCGTGCGGAAGCAGAGCACGTGGCGGCAGAGGCCGGTTGCGACCGCCATGGCGGCGGCGATGATCGACCCTCCGGGCCCCGGCAGGTC
The DNA here is from genome assembly GCA_963821105.1 of uncultured Acidimicrobiaceae bacterium. Taxonomy (GTDB): domain Bacteria; phylum Actinomycetota; class Acidimicrobiia; order Acidimicrobiales; family RAAP-2; genus Bog-473. Next base: position 125,302 of record CAWGCO010000011.1, on the reverse strand, counting down.
ACCGCCACCGTTGATCCACGTCGGGTGCAGGCGCAGCGCCTCTTCGACCGCGGTCACGCCACCTTCGCTCATGCCCACGCCGCCGGGGCCGGGGTACGTCGACAGCCCGTCGATGTCCTCGAGCGTCAGCCCGGCGTCGGCCACGGCGGCCAGGCACGCGTCGACGGCCAGGGACAGCGGGTCGACCATGAGGCGCCGCCCCAACGCTGAGCGCCCGACGCCGGAGAGCACGGCGCGGTGCTCGAAGCGCGCGTCGGTGGGCGGACGGCGGGGGAGCGGTCGGATCGGTTCCGGCACGCGGTCGACGGGGTCGGTCGCCCCCGTCGTCTCGAAGAGCGGCAGCCAGACGTCCTCGTACTGCTCGAAACGCACCGCCACTTCCTGGCCGATGGCGACGTCGGACGGCGCGCCGCCGACGATGTTCGTCGTGAGGTGGACGCTGGGGTCTTCGGCGAGCGCGACGTTCGCGATCACGTACGGCGGCTCGAAGGCCGGGTGCCACTGGTGCGCGTTGACGGTGTAGCCGACGATGGTGCCGCGACCCGAGACCGCGACGGGCTTGGCGGACCGGCTCCGGCACGACGGGCAGATCGGCGTGGGCGGGTGGACGAGCTGTCCGCAGTCCTCGCAGCCCTGGACCCGGAGCACGCCATCGGCGCCCGACGTCCAGAACCACTCGGTGGCCGGCGTGAGCTCAGGGAGCGGTCGCAACGTGCTCCTGATAGAAGTCAAGACCCACTGGTCCACCAGCCCCTTTGGCCATTGCCGACGACCCGACCCTACCCTAATATTGACGTCAATGTTGAAGGATATGCTCGTTGTAGACGCCGACTCGCACTGGTGCGAGGCGCCCGACCTGTTCACGAAGCGGGCGCCCGCCGCGTTCAAAGACCGCGTGCCGCGGGTCGAAGTGGTGGACGGCCAGAAGATGTGGGTGTTCGACGGGCACCCCGTCGGCCGCTTCAGCGCCGGTGGCGTCATCGCCCGGGACGGCACGAAGGAGAGCTCCTTCCACGCGTTGATGGAATGGGACCACGACGAGGTCCACCTCGGTGCGCACGACCCCGAGGTGCGTCTCGGCGTCCTCGACGAGTGCGGCATCGACGCGCAGATCATCTTCCCGAGCACGATCGGCCTGGGCGGACAGGACCTCGGCATGGTGGACGACCCCGCCCTCTGCCGGCTGGCCATCGAGATCTACAACGACGGGATGGCGGAGATCCAGGCCGACTCGGGCAACCGGTTGTTGCCGCTCCCGTTGATGCCCGCGTGGGACGTCGACACGTGCGTGCAGGAGGCGCGGCGTGTGGCGGGCCTCGGGGCACGAGGCGTGAACATGACGTCGGATCCCCAGGACCTGGGCGCGCCGGACCTGGCCAGCCGGGCCTGGGACCCGTTGTGGGAGGTCTGCTGCGAACTGCACCTGCCGGTCCACTTCCACATCGGCGCGAGCCAGACCGCCATGACGTTCTTCGGCCAGTACCCGTGGGCCTCGCACGCCGAGAACACCAAGCTGGCCATCGGCGGCACGCTGCTCTTCATCGGCAACGCGCGCGTCGTCACCAACCTGATCCTCTCCGGCATGTTCGACCGTCATCCCGACCTGCAGATGGTCTCGGTGGAGAGCGGGGTCGGGTGGATCCCCTTCATCCTCGAGGCGCTCGACTACGAGATGGCGGAGAACGCGCCACAAGAGCTCGCCCAGCTGGAGAAGATGCCGTCCGAGTACTTCCGGACCAACCTCTTCGCCACGTTCTGGTTCGAGAACAACCGCAACAAGCTGCCGGACCTGATCGAGGCGGTGGGCGAGGACCGGATCCTCTTCGAGACGGACTTCCCGCACCCGACGTGCCTGTACCCCAACCCGTTGCAGAGCGTCGAGAAGAAGATGGAGACGCTCACGCCGGTGATCCGCGCCAAGATCTTCGGGGAGAACGCCAAGGCCCTGTACCGCTTGTAGGGTCCCCGCAGCCTCGCCACCTGGGGTTCTGTGTGTTGAAACCGGATCGTTCTGATAGTGACGTCGCAGTCAAAATTGGGTACCCTGAGTGGCATGGCCAGAACCTTGGACTTTCCTGTCTTCGACGCCGACAACCACCTCTACGAGACGCGGGACTCGTTCACCCGGCACCTCCCGGAGCGGTACAAGGGCGCCATCGACTACGTCGACCTGCACGGCCGCACCAAGATCATGATCCGCGGGACGGTCAGCGAGTACATCCCGAACCCCACGTTCGAGGTCGTGGCGCGGCCGGGCGCGCAGGAGGAGTACTTCCGCGACGGGAACCCCGAGGGGAAGTCCTACCGCGAGATCATCGGCGAGCCCATGCGCGCCATCCCGGCTTTTCGGGAGCCCGCCCCTCGGCTCGAACTGATGAACGAGCTCGGCGTGGACCGGGCGCTGATGTTCCCGACACTGGCCAGCCTGCTCGAGGAGCGCATCCGCGACGACCCCGAGCTGACGCACGCCGCCATCCACGCGTTGAACGAGTGGCTGTACGAGGAATGGACCTTCAACTATCAGGACCGCATCTTCGCCACGCCCGTCATCACGTTGCCCATTGTCGACAAGGCGCTCGAGGAGCTCGAGTGGGTGCTCGAGCGCGGCGCCAAGACGGTGCTGATCCGGCCCGCCCCGGTGCCCGGGTACCGGGGCTCGCGCTCCTTCGGCTACTCGGAGTTCGATCCCTTCTGGAGGGCGGTCGAGGAGGCCGACATCCTCGTCTCCATGCACTCCTCCGACAGCGGCTACACCCGCTACCAGAACGACTGGATCGGCCGGACCGACGAGATGCTGCCGTTCCGTCTCGACCCTTTCCGCGCCATCAGCGTCGGGAAGCGGCCGATGGAGGACACGATGACCGCTTTCTTGTGCCACGGCGTCTTCTCGCGCTTCCCCAACCTCCGCGTCGCCTCCATCGAGAGCGGCGGCGACTGGGTGGCCGGCTTCCTCGAGCACGTGGCCGACACGTACAAGAAGATGCCGCATGCCTTCGAGGAGGACCCCGTCGAGCAGTTCAAGTCCCACGTCTGGATCAGCCCGTTCCACGAGGACAACCTGGCGCGGCTCATCGACACCATCGGGGCGGATCACGTGCTCTTCGGCTCGGACTTCCCGCACCCCGAGGGTCTGGCCGAGCCCTGCAGCTACGCCGAGCACCTGCCCCCGGGCGTGTCCGAGGACGACCTGCGCCAGATCATGGGCGGCAACCTCGCCGGGATCATGAAGGTCGACACGGCGGTCGCGGCCGCCGGCTGACAACGCCCACCGACCGACCCTGGGTCCTGACGATAGGGTCGGCCCGACCATGACGAACACCAGTGCACGGAGAAGCCGAGATGCCTGACTACAAGTTTGTGACGTACGAGACGCTCGACGACGGAACGATCGCGCGCATCATGTTGAACCGACCCGACGCGCGCAACGCGCAGAACCGCGGGTTGCTCGTCGAGCTCCACGATGCCTTCTTGCAGGCCGAGGCCGACGACACCGTGCGGGTGGTCATCCTCGGCGGCACGGGGCCGATGTTCTCCTCGGGCCACGACCTCGGCTCGAAGGCGGCCCGCGAGGAGGGGACCCCGGGCCCGACGTTGCACCCCACGCGGACGATCAACGGCGCCACTCGCCAGGGCGCTGAGTCGCTGATGCTCCAGGAATGGCATTACTTCTTCGAGAACACGCGCCGCTGGCGCAACCTCCGCAAGATCACCATCGGGCAGGCGCACGGTGACGTCTACGCCGCCGGCCTGATGCTGCTCTGGGCCTGCGACCTCATCGTGGCGTCCGAGAACGCGCGCTTCGCCGATGTCGTCGGCTCGCGGCTCGGCATGTGCGGCGTCGAGTACTTCGCCCACCCGTGGGAGTTCGGCCCGCGCAAGGCGAAGGAGCTCCTCCTGACCGGCGACTCGGTGGACGCCGAGGAGGCGTACCGGCTCGGCATGGTGAGCAAGATCTTCCCGGACGATCAGCTCGGCGACCGCACCGTCGAGTTCGCGCGGCGCATCGCGCAGCTCCCCACCATGACGTCGCTGCTGATCAAGGAGTCGGTCAACCAGAGCGTCGACAACATGGGCTTCTACAACGCGCTCAACGCCTGCTTCACGCTGCACGAGTTGAACCACTCGCACTGGGCCTGGGTGAACGAGGACCACTACCCGGTGGCGAAGGAGGACTCCGGCATCCCCAATTGGAAGGAGGCGCCGCCGATCGTGCCGGCGGTCAAGGACAAGGTGCGCGCCGACAGCTGAGTCTGATCTGGGTGACCGGGCCCGGGACCGGTCATTTCGGAGGAATTTCCGCCGCACCGCGCTGGTGTGGCTTCCCGGGGTGAGGCAGTGAAATCCCAGCTCAGGGCCCGAGTGGCGCGCCGTGCACGGGGTGCCCTGCCTCGTTAGTATCTGTATCGACGTCGATGTCAGAAATGGTCCGACTGTTCCAGTCGGAAGGGGGTGGCTTCCGCAGGATGCTGCAGTTCGTGATCGCCGGGTTGGTCCTCGGCGGGATCTACGCGATTGCCTCGGCGGGCCTCGTCATCACGTACACGTCCTCGGGCATCTTGAACTTCGCGTTCGGTGCGATGGCGTACTTCATCGCGCGCTTCTACTACTACCTGCACACCCAGGAGAACTGGTCGATCATCACGGCCGCGGTCCTCTCCATCCTGATCGCCGCCCCCGCCATGGGCGTGTTGCTCTACGCCGTGCTGTTCCGTTACCTGCGGCTGTCGTCGCCGCTGATCAAGGTGGTGGCGACGATCGGGCTCCTCGTCGCCCTTCCCTCCCTCGCGACCTTGATCTTCGGCAACCAGGCGATCCAGCAGGCGCCAGGCCTCGCGCCCGAGCCGGTGACGGTGTACCAGTTCCTCGGCGTTCCCGTGACGCTCGACCAGGTCATCGTCTACGCCTGCGTCGTGGTGACCGTCGTGGTGGGCGCGGTCGTCCTGCGCTACACCGAGGTCGGCCTGAAGGTGCGGGCGATGGTGGACTCGCCGGCCATGACCGACCTGTCGGGCACCAGCCCGACGGCGATCTCGGTGGGCGTGTGGGGGGTCAGCACGTTCTTCGCCGGACTGTGCGGGGTGCTGGCGGCGCCGATCATCGGCCTCGACCCCAATCAGTTCACGATCCTGATCGCCGCCTCGTTCGCCGCGGTCATCGCCGCCAAGATGCGCAACCTGCCGGTGGCGGTGCTGGTCGGCCTCGCGATGGGCGTGGCCACATCGCTGATCCAGCGCTACCTGCCGTCCAACAGCCAGTGGACGACCGAGGTCATCGACGCGGTGCCCTTCATCGTCATCGCGCTGTTCCTTATCTATACCCTGGTGCGGCGGGGGAGCGTCGGTCAGGGCGAAGGCTGGGGGGCGCGCTCGACCGCGCCATCACGCCCCAAGGGGAGAGCCGCCTGGCCGGCTCGACGAGCAGCGTGATCGAAGAGGCGCAGCTCAGCTTCGCCGGCAAGTACGCCGGCCCGCTCGTCCTCATCGCCATCGTGGCCGCGCTGCCGATGATCCTCGAGGGCTATTGGATCGGGCTCATGGCCCAGGCCATCGCCTACGCGGTGATCTTCATCTCGTGGACGATCGTCACGGGCGAGGGCGGCATGCTGTGGCTCTGCCAGATCACCTTTGCCGGGGTCGGCGCGTTGACGACCGCGCAACTAGCCAATCACTACGGGTGGCCGGTCCTCGCCGCCGTCGTGATCGGCGGCATCATCGCGGCCGCCATGGGGGCCATCGTCGGGTTCCTGAGCATCCGGCTCGGTGACCTCTACGTCGCGCTCGTCACCCTGACCTTCGGCCTCCTCATGGAGAACCTGGTGTTCACGTTGCCGAGCTTCGTGAACCAGGGCCTCGGCCTCACCCTGAACCGCCCCGAATTCGCCACGTCCGACCGGGCCTTCAGCTATCTCTGCCTCGTGGTCTTCATCATCATTGCGCTGTTCATCGTGAACTTCCGCCGCTCGACGACCGGACTCGCGTTGAACGCCGCCCGTTGGAGCGAGGCGGGTGCGCGGACCTCGGGCATCAGCGTCGTGCAGATGAAGGTGATCGCCGGATCGCTCGCCGCCCTGATCGCCGGGATCGGCGGTGGCCTGCTGGCGCTCGCCCAGACCTCGTTCCAGCCGAGCGAGTTCGCCACGTTCGCCGGCGTGGTCTGGCTGGCGGTCCTCGTCACCATCGGGGTGCGTTCGAATGCGGCGGCCCTGATCGCAGGACTCACGTTCGTGTTTCCCGGCCGCGCTGGCCCAGTACTACCTCTCGACGTGGACGTGGGTGCCCACCGCCTTGCCGGTGCTCTTCGGCCTGGGTGCGATCTCGGCGGCCAAGTACCCCGACGGCGTGCTGGCGGAGAACAGCCGGCGCCTGCGGCGGGCGCTGCTCCGCCTGCGCCCGTCGCCGCCAGGCGGTGGCCTGCTGTCTGAAGACTTCGACCTCGCGCCGGCGGGCGCGGCGGTCGAGGCCGTTCCCGAGGTCGCCGGGCGGGTGTCATGACGACCGCCACCGTTCCCGAAGGCGCGAGCGCCGCTCCGGGCGGCGCGGCCGCTTGCTTGGAGGCGGCCGGGGTCACCGTCCGCTTCGGGGGGCTCACCGCCCTCTCCGACGTGTCCATCGACGTGAAGCCCGGCAAGATCGCCGGCCTCGTGGGTCCGAACGGGGCGGGGAAGTCCACCCTGCTCGGGGTGCTCTCGGGCCTGCAGCGGCCCAATAGCGGCCGCGTCGCGCTCGAGGGTGAGGACGTCACGCACGCCTCGCCGCGTGCGCGGGCGAGCCGCGGGTTGGCGCGCACGTTCCAGCAGCCCGAGCTCTTTCTGGGCCTGACCGTGCGCGAGCACCTGGTCGTGGCGTACCGCGCCCGGACGGCGCCCTCGCGGCTGTGGCGTGACATGTTCGACGTCCGGTGCCTCTTTCCGCCGCCGAAGGAAGAGACCGAGCAGGTGGACCGGATCCTCGAACTGCTCCGGCTGCAGCGAGTGGCCAAGGCACCGGTCGCCGCTCTTCCGCTCGGCATGCTCCGGCTGGTGGAGGTCGGTCGCGCCCTGGCGTGTCAGCCGCGCGTGCTCCTGCTCGACGAGCCGCTGTCTGGACTGGACGTGAAGGCGTCGGAGAACCTCCTCGGCGTGTTCCGCCAGATCGTCGACCAGTCGGACCCGCCCGTGTCACTGATCCTCGTGGAGCATGACGTCGCCGCCGTGCTCGCGCTGTCCGACACGGTCTTCGTGCTCGACTTCGGCGAACGGATCGCGGCCGGCACCCCCGAGGAGGTCCGCAACGACCCCGCCGTCCGTGCCGCCTATCTCGGCGACAGCGAGCCAGCCGGGCGCACGAGCGTGCCGACGAAGGCACCTCCCGCATGAATGCGCCCATGCTCGAGATCGAAGACCTCGACGTGCGCTACGGGACGTCGCAGGCGCTCTTCGGGGTGTCGCTCACCGTGGAGCCCGGGACGGTGCTCGCGGTGCTCGGCACGAACGGCGCCGGCAAGAGCACTCTCGCCCGTGCCGTCTCGGGCCTCGTAGCACCGAGCGCGGGCCGGGTGCGCTTCGAGGGACGCGACGTGACCGGGCTCTCGGCGCACCGCATCCGCAAGCTCGGCCTGACCTACATCCCCGAGGGCCGCGGCATCTTCCCGGGGCTCTCCGTGATCGACAACCTCAAGATGGCGGTCGCCCAGGAGCGGCGCCCCGACCGCCCGGCCGCCATCGACCGCGCCATCGATCGTTTCCCCGTGCTCGGCTCTCGCCGCAGCCAACGGGCGGGGAGCCTGTCGGGCGGCGAGCAACAGATGCTGGCGCTGGCCCGGGCCCTGGCCGTCTCGCCCAAGCTCGTGATCGCCGACGAGATGTCGCTCGGGCTCGCACCCCTGGTGGCCGAGTCCGTGTTCGAGGGGCTCGAGGACGCCCGGCGCTCGGGCATCACCATCGTGTTGAGCGAGCAGTTCATCCACCGTGCGCTCGCCATGGCCGACCGCTGCGTGATCCTCACCCGGGGACGCGTGGGCTGGTCCGGCGCGGCTTCCGACGCCGGCCAAGAGGTGATCGACCGGTACCTCGGAGAGGCCGAACAGGCGACGTCCGCTGCCGTTACGAACGGGTTACAGTGACCCGACGGGCCGTAGCGTACTGACCGGTCGTTACAGGCGTAACAGGCGGAAACGTGATAAACCCACAGTGAAATTGGCGTTCTCAGCAGGCGGCTGACCTGCGCGAAAAGGGGTCCCGAGCGGGGCCCGGGGAGGGAAAGAAAAGTGCAACAGGGACTGTCCTCCGGGTTCGGTACCCGGCGCCGTCGCTCGACACACGTCCGGACGTTCGGCAGCGTGGTTGCCGCCGCCGTGGTCGGCCTGCCGCTCGCCGTGATGGTGAGCTCGTCGGCGCCGGCCTCGGCCTCGCCCGCGCCGATCACCATCGCCTACATCACGTCCATCACCGGCCCCGGGGGCGCCGAGGACTCGTCATCGCCGGCTGGGTTCACGGCGCGCATCGACATGCAGAACGCCGAGGGCGGCGTGAACGGGCACAAGCTCGTCCCGCTCATCATCGACGACCAGACGAGCCCCTCGGAGATCGCCACCGCCGTGCAAGAGGCCGACTCCAAGGCCTTTGGCATCGTCTCGCAGAGTCCACTCTTCTTCTTGGCGGCCAAGTACCCGCAGCAGGCCGGCGTCCCGGTGACCGGGTCCTACAGCGACGGGCCCGAGTGGGGCGAGCAGCCCTACACCAACATGTTCTCCGCCGATGATGGGAGCGTCGACCCGAAGTACCCGGTCAACACCTCGGCAGGGATCGTCTTCAAGAAATTCGGGGCGACGAAACTGGGGGCGTACGGCTACGGGATCTCGCCGTCGTCCAGTCGGGCCGCTATCGCGACTGGTGACTCCTTCACCCACGCAGGCGGCAAGACGGTCGTCGTGAACACCTCCATCCCCTTCGGCAGCGTCGACTTCACGAGCATCGCATTGACGGCGAAGCAGGACGGGGTCAACGCGATCGCGCCCGAGATGGACTCCAACTCGAACTACGCCCTCGCGGAGGCGCTCGAGCAGGCCGGCGTGAAGCTCAAGGCGGCGATATACGCGACGGGCTACGAGCCCGACGTCATCAACTCACCGGCCTGGCCCTCCCTCCAGGGTGGGTACTTCCTCTCGCTCTTCCGGCCTTGGCTGATCCCCAACGCCGGCACCGAGCAGATGCAGTCGGCCATGGAGAAGTACGCGCACTTCACCAAGAGCGACTTCCCCAGCTTCAGCCAGTACGAGGCCTGGGCGGGCGCCGACCTGATGATCAAGGGCCTCGAGTTGGCGGGTCCCAACCCGACCCATGCGAGCGTCATCAAGGACCTGCGCAACCTCAAGTCCTACAACGCCAACGGGTTGCTGCCCCAGAGCTTCGACTACGCGACGAACTTCGGCCACGACCCGGCGAAGACGTGCGAGTGGGTCGTCCAGGCGGACAAGACCGGCTTCAAGATGGCATCGGACCAGACGTTCTGCGGCTCGGACCTCCCGGGGACATCGACCGCCAACGCCACTTCATAGGGACTGACGTGACCCCCGGGGACGGAGCCAACGGCGGCTCCGGGCCCCGAGGGGCGCGCCCCCATCGCGGCCGCCACTGGAGGGACCGCAGGCACCCTGCGGAGGGTTGACGGACATCCCATATTCTGCTTTGGTAGAAGCATGCTCTACCTGAGGGGGAATCCGTGAGCCAGACGTCGATCCTCACGGAGCGCCGGTCGTACGTCGCCGGTTCCTGGGTGGAGGGCGACGAGGTGCTGGCGGTCGAGAACCCGGCCGACGAGACCCAGGTGGCCGAGGTCTCGGCCACCCCGCTCAAAGAGATCGAGCGGGCGATCGAAGAGGGCCGGCGCAGCTTCGACGAGGGCACCTGGGCGGCCCGCCCGGCGCGCGAGCGGGCCGACGTCGTGTCGGCGTTCCTCGACTCACTCGAGCGCAGCCGGGAGGCGCTCGTCGCGACCTTGGTCCAGGAGTCCGGGCAGCCGACCATGTTCGCCGAGATGAGCCAGCTCGTCATGGGCGTGAGCCTGGCGCGCTCGACGATCGACCTGTACCTCTCCATGACGCACGAGGAGTCGAATCCCGTGCCGCTCGACGAGCTGGTCCGCGGCAGGGTCGCCCTGAGCATCCGGCGCCACGAGCCCGTTGGGGTGGTGGCCGCCATCACGCCGTACAACGCCGCGCTGCTCATGGCGCTGCAGAAGCTCGTCCCGGCGCTCATGGCGGGGAACTCCGTCATCGTGCGGCCGAGCCCTCTCACCCCGCTGTCCTCGCTCGCCCTCGGCGCCGCCGCCGACGAGGCCGGGCTGCCGTCGGGCGTGCTCTCGGTGATCGTCGAGTCGGGCTCGGCCGGGGCTGAGCTGCTGACCTCGCACCCGATGGTCGACATGGTCTCGTTCACCGGCTCGACCGCCGTCGGCAAGCAGATCCTGGCCCAGGCCGCGCCGACGGTGAAGCGGGTCGCCCTCGAGCTGGGCGGCAAGTCCGCACAGATCTACCTGCCCGACGCCGTGGCGCGTGCCCCATCGGTGCGGCCCAGGTGGTCGCCATGACCGCCGGTCAGGCGTGCGTCGCCGCCACGCGGATGCTCGTCCCCCGCGACGCCAAGGACGGCGTGCTCGAAGCCGTCACCCAGGCCTACGCGGGCATCACGGTCGGTCCGCCCACCGAGCCGGGCACGCTGATGGGCCCGGTGATCAGTGCGGCCCAACGCGAGCGCTGCGAGCGCTACGTCGCGCTCGCCCAGGAGCACGGCGGCAAGGTGGCGGCCGGGGGTGGCCGGCCCGCCGGTCTCGAGCGGGGCTACTACTTCGAGCCCACGGTGCTCGACGTGCCCGACAACTCGAACCCCGCCGCGCACGACGAGATCTTCGGCCCCGTCCTCTCGGTCATCGGCTATGAGGACCTCGACGACGCCGTGCGCATCGCCAACGACAGCGTCTACGGGCTCTCCGCGCAGGTGTACGGCGCAGACGTCGCCGCCGCGACGTCGGTGGCGCGGCGCCTGCGCACGGGCGCCGTCAACGTGAACACGGCGGTCTTCAGCGCATACGCGCCGGGCGGCGGCTACAAGGAGAGCGGGCTCGGCCGCGAGCGCGGCACCGACGGCATCCGGGCCTTCCAGGAGGTCAAGCACATGGCGATCGGCGAGCTGCCCGCGCTGAACTCAAAGGAGGAGGGGCAATGACGACCGAACTGTCTTTGGACTGGCTCATCTCGGTGGACGACCACGTCCTGGAGCCACCGCACCTCTGGGTCGACCGCGTGGCGGCGAAGGACCGCGACCGGGCGCCCCACCTGGTGGTCGAGGGCGACATGGAGTTCTGGGTCTACGACGGCAAGCGCTACCCGAGCTCCGGGCTCAGCGCCGTGGCCGGCAAGAAGAAGGAGGAGTTCAGTCCCGAGCCGGTGACCTACGCCGAGATGCGCCCCGGCTGCTACGACGCCAAGGCGCGCATCGAGGACATGGACCGCGCCGGGATCCTCGCCTCGCTGTGCTTCCCGACGGTCACGCGCTTCTGCGGGCAGCTCTTCATGGAGGCGAGCGACCGGGACTTCGGGTTCGTGTGCCTGCAGGCCTACAACGACTGGATGATCGAGGAGTGGTGCGCGGCGGCCCCGGGCCGCTACATCCCCCTGATCCTCATTCCGATGTGGGACCCGCCGCTGGCCGCCAAGGAGATGGAGCGCTGCGCGGCGAAGGGCGCCACCGCCTTCGCCTTCTCGGAGAACCCGGCGCCGCTCGGGCTCCCGACGATCCACGACACCAACCGCTACTGGGACCCGGTGATGGCCGCCGCATCCGACCTCGAGATGGTCTGCATGCATGCACGTCGGCTCGTCCTCCCAGGTCCCCCAGATCGCCCCGGACTCCCCGTTCATGGCCAACCTGGCCTGGGGCGCCGTGCGCACCTCGGGGGCGATGCTGTCGTGGCTGTTCAGCGGCATGTTCACCAGGTTCCCCAACCTGAAGATCGCGCTGTCGGAGGGGGAGATCGGCTGGATGCCGTACTTCCTCGAGCGCGCCGAGCAGGTGCTCGACAAGCAGCGGTTCTGGGTGCAGCGCGGCGTGAAGTTCATGGAGCATGCCACGACCGACGTGGACCTGAACACGATCGACATCCGCGCTCTTTTCCGCGACCACGTCTTCGGCTGTTTCATCGACGACGCGCACGGGATCGCCAGCATCGACGAGATCGGCGAGGACAACATCATGTGCGAGACGGACTACCCGCACTCCGACTCGACGTGGCCGGACTGCATCGGCGTCGGTCAAGGCGCGGATCGGCCACCTCTCGCCCGAGGTCCAGTACAAGCTCCTGCGGGGGAACGCCGAGCGGCTCTACCGCTTCACCCCGGCCGAGCCGCCGGTGCTCGTCGGCGCCGCCTGAGCGCAGCACCGTGGACGACAACGCAGCGGGCCCTCGTGCCCGCGTCATAAGGGAGGGTTGAGTTTTCATGCTGCTCGAAGGCAAGAAGGCGATCGTGACCGGCGCCGGGTCCGGTGTGGGCCGCGCCTCGGCCCTGCGGTTCGCCGAGGAGGGGGCGGACGTCCTCTGCGTCGACATCGACCTCGACCGGGTCAAGGAGACGGTGCGGCATGATCGAGGCCGCCGGCGGGGTCGCCGTCGGCCGACCGTGCGACGTCTCCAAGGAAGCGGACGTGGCCGGGACCGTCGCCGCGGCCGTGGAGCGCTTCGGCCGGCTCGACATCATGTTCAACAACGTCGGCGTTCCGACGCCCCGGCTCGGCTCCCAGCTCGAGGACCACACCGTCGAGGACTTCGAGCGGCTCATGCGCATCAACGTGCGGCGGCGTCTTCCTCGGGCAGCAAGCACGCCGTGATCCAGTTCAAGAAGCAGGGTGACGGGGGAGTGATCCTCAACACCGGGTCGGTGGCCGGCCTCGTCGGCTGGGGCGGCACCGTCTACGGCGCCACGCAAGGGCGCCGTTCACCAGCTGACCCGCGCCGTGGCCATCGAGGGCGCCCCGTTCGGCATTCGTTGCAATGCCATCTGCCCGGCCGGGATGCCGTTCACGAACTTCATGGCCGCCGGTGGGATGGACACTTCGCAGGTCGACCTCGACGCCATCGGCAAGGCCGTCGGCGTCGTCGCACCCGCTCGGCCGGCCGATCACGGCCGAGGACTGCGCCGAGGTCGCCGCGTTCTTCGGTCTCGGACCGGGCGCACAACATCACCGGGATCCTGCTACCCGTCGACGGCGGGTACGTCGCGCGAAGTGACCACCCCCGTGCTCGACGTGGAGCGGATGCGCCAGCTGTTCGACCTTCGAGGCGGCCTCTTCGAGATCAACGGCGGCTGGTTCGAGGACGACCCCTACCCGATCTGGCGCGGCCTGCGCGAGCAGGCGGACATGTCCACCCGGGCACCGTCCACGAGCTGTCGGGCCTGGACCGTCCCGCCTTCTTCCACGGCTTGCCCTATCCCGAGCTGGAGCACTTCTCCGCCTTCAGCTACGAGGCGTGCGACGCGGCCTACCGCGACGACAAGGTGTTCTCCTCCTCACCCAATGCCAACGACGTGGACAGGGAAGAGATCTCGGTCCTCAACTCCATGTTGTCGATGGACGGGGCGCAGCACCGCCGCTACCGCTCATTGGTCCAGCCGTCGTTCGTGCCCAACAAGGCGCAGTGGTGGATCCGCAACTGGATCGAGCAGACCGTTCACCTCTTGATCGACCACTTCGAGAGTGACGGGCGGGCCGAGCTCAACGTCGACTTCTGTGCCGCCATCCCGGTGCTCACCATCACGGGCAGCTTCGGTGTCCCCGTCGAGCAGGCGCTCGATATCCGCGAGGCGCTCCACCAACCGGCCGACCTCGTCGAGATGATCAAGCCGATCGTCGCCGCCCGCCGCGCGGCGCCCCAGGACGACCTGATCAGCGTGCTCGTCGAGGCGGAGCTCAAGGCGGAGGACGGGACCACGCAGCGGCTGAGCGACCACGAGATCTACTCCTTCGCCTCCCTGCTCCTCGCCGCCGGCTCGGGCACCACCTGGAAGCAGATGGGCACCACACTCGCCGCCCTGCTGCAACGGCCCGACGTCCTCAAGGCGGTGACGGCAGACCGCGACCTGTTGCGCCCGGCCATCGAGGAGTCCCTGCGCTGGCTGCCGACGGACCCGATGTTCTCGCGCTGGGTCACCGAGGACATCGACTTCTTCGGCACCCGCATCCCCAAGGGTGCGGTCGTCCATATCTGCCTCGGCGCGGCCAACCGCGACCCGAGCCGCTGGGACGACCCGGACGAGTACGACATCTACCGCGCCATGAAGCCGAGCCTGTCCTTCGGCAACGGCGCGCACATCTGCCTCGGCATGCACGTGGCGCGCGCCGAGATGCTCGTCGGCATCGGTGCGATCCTCGACCGGCTCCCCAACCTGCGGCTCGATCCGGACCAGGCGTCGCCGCGCTACGTCGGTTTCTACGAGCGCGGGGCGTCGGCCATCCCCGTGCTCTTCGGGTGACCCGACGATGAGCGACGCCTCGTACCAGCAGCCCGACCTCGCCCTGCTCGGCGAGGAGCACGTGCAGCGCTACCGAGAGACCGACGGAGAAGTCGGCTACCTCTGGAACGGCGTGCCGACGCTCCTCCTCACCACGACCGGCCGCAAGACGGGCCGGTCCCGCACCACCCCGCTCATCTTCAACCGCGACGGCGACGACTACCTGGTCGTGGCGTCCATGGGCGGGGCGCCGAGCCACCCGAACTGGTACCTGAATCTGACCGCCCACCCCGACGCCGAGATCCAGGTGCGCGCCGAGCACCTCCCGGTCACCGCTCACACCGCCTCGCCGGACGAGAAGCCGCGCCTGTGGGCCATCGTGGCCGAGCAGTGGCCGAACTACGACGTGTACCAGTCGCGGACGACGCGCGAGATTCCCGTCGTCGTGCTCAGTCCCAAGTGACCGGCGACTCCGCCGGGACCGAGGCGCCGGAGAGCCACGTCTCGCGGCTCCATCGGATCGCGCTGGACCGTCCCGACGAAATCGGGTACTGGCACATCGGCCTGGACGGACGGGAACCAGGCTTCACGTGGGACTGGTTGGACCGCCGTTCGAGCCAACTGGCTGGGGCCCTGGCCGAACGAGGCCTCGCCATCGGGGAGCGCCTCGCGATCGGTCTGCGCAATTCGCCCGAATTCATGCTCAGCGTCTTCGCCGCGTGGAAGGTGGGCGCCGTGCCCGTTCCGGTCCGCTGGGACCTCCCCGACTGGGAGTTGGAACGCGTCCTCGCCGTCATCGAGCCCCGCGTCCATTTGAGTGCCGAGGACGTGGCCTGGATCGACGCCAGCGAGGGGGCTCCGGTGCCCGAGCTCCCCGACGTCGTCTCCCCGCACACCCACGGCATCTGCAGCAGCGGCTCGACCGGTACGCCGAAGGTGATCCTCAGCAACTCGCCGGCCGAGTTCAACCCGGCCCACAGCACGCCTCTGGCCGAGACGTGGGCGCCGATCCCCCGGCCCCAGCGCGTCCTCGTGCTGGCGCCGATGTACCACGTCAACGCGTTCGCCACCTTCAACAACCTGCTCACGGGAGATCTGCTCTTCGTAATGGAGAAGTTCGACGCCGCACGCGCCCTCGACGTCATCGAGCGCCACCGGATCAGCACGTTCACGGCGACTCCGACCATGTTGCAGCGCATGGTCGACGTGCCCGACGTCGACGAGCGGGACCTCTCGAGCCTGGTCTGGATCACCCAGGGTGCGGCACCCATGCCCCCCTCCTTGGTGCACCGCTGGGCCGACCTCATCGGTGCGGAGCGGATGGTCATGGCCTACGGGATGACCGAGGGGATTGGCATTACGGCGTTGCGCGGCGACGAGTGGATGGCGCACCCCGGGAGCGTCGGCACCGGCATGCGCGACACCGAGGTGAGGATCCTGAACCCCGACGGGGGAGACCTCCCGCCCGGACACGTCGGCGACATCTATCTGCGCTCGCCCTCCTACGGCGGTTCGCGCTACCTCGGCAACGCCACCGCCCTCAAGGGGACCGGCGACGGCTTCGTGACCGGGGGCGACATGGGATACCTCGACGACGACGGCTACCTCTACCTGGTGGACCGCCGCGTGGACCTGATCATCACGGGCGGCGCCAACGTCTTCCCGGCCGAGGTCGAGGCGGCGCTGATCGACCACCCCGAGGTCGCCGACGTGGTCGTCGTCGGGCTGCGCGACCCCGAGTGGGGCCGCCGCGTGCACGCCATCGTGGAGCCACGCGACCCCCGGGTCGCGCCCACGGCCGACGACGTCATCGCGTACGCCAAGGCTCGGCTCGCCGCGTACAAGGTGCCGAAGACCGTCGAGTTCGTCGACGCCATGCCGCGCAGTGAGGCAACCAAGGTCAACCGCGGGCGACTGGTCGAGGCCCGTGGTGGGTGAGAAGGCCGTGATGGAGGACAAGCCCTTCGCCGGGGTGCGCGTCGTCGAGCTGGCCCAGTGGGTCTTCGTCCCCGTGTCCGGTGCGCTCCTCTCGGCCTGGGGCGCCGACGTGATCCACGTCGAGCCGACCCGGGGCGATCCCTATCGCGGGCTCGCCACCCAGGGCATCGGGAGCGAGCGCCAAGGCGTGAACCTGTCGATGGCGCTGGCCAACGCGGGCAAGCGTTCCTTGGCGCTGGACGTCCAGTCCGAACAGGGGCGCGAGGTGCTCCATCGCCTCCTCGAGTCGGCGGACGTGCTGCTGACCAACCTCCGTCCGGGCGCCCTGGCCCGGCTGGGGCTCGACGCCGAGACGGTCACGAGCCGTTACCCGCGCCTCGTGTTCGCGCGTGGCCACGGCTACGGGGTCCGCGGCCCCGACGCCGACCGGGCGGGCTACGACGCGTCGGCCTTCTGGTCGCGCGGTGGACTGGCCAACATCCTGACGCCACCGGACCGCGACTACCCGATCAGTCAGCGCGGCGCGATGGGCGATCGCAACGGTGCGATGGCCTTGGCCTTCGGTGTGGCGGCCGCCTTGCTCAAGCGCGAGCACACGGGCGCGGGCTCGATCGTCGACGTGTCGCTGCTAGCGACGGCGATGTGGACACTGTCGTCAGACGTGCTCGCCGCACTGGGCGGCGACTCGCCTGCGGCTGCCGGCGGACGCGGGCCACTCGTGAACCCACTCGTCGGCGTGTACAAGACCAAGGACGGGCGCCACATCCAGTTGGTCTTCTTGGAGCCTGACCGCTATTGGGCGGACTTCTGCCGCCTCATTGGTCGCGGCGACTTGGCGGAGGACGCGCGTTTCGCGGACATCGCGGCGCGTCGCGCCAACGGGGCCGAGTGCATGGCCCTCCTGGACGAGGAGTTCGCCAACCGGACCTTCGCGGAATGGAAGGAGCTTTTGTCCGGGTTCGACGCCCCCTGGGCGCCCGTCCAGTCCGTGGCCGAGCTCCTCGACGATCCACAGGTGACGGCCAACGGCTACATCGCCGAGGTGTCCGACGCAGGCGTGGACTACCGCCTGCCCGCGGTCCCGGTGCAGTTCGACGAGCAACCACCCGAGCTGCGACGGGCGCCCGAGCACAGCGAACACACCGAGACGTTGCTGCTCGAGCTCGGCTACGAATGGGACGCCATCGGCGCCATGAAGGACGCCGGGGTCATCCCGTGACCACCGTGCACCGGCCGGTTCCGGTCCCCGACGAGAGCTCCGCTCCGTTCTGGGAGGCCGCGGCCCGGCACGTGCTCACTCTGGCCCGGTGCGCGCGCTGCAGCTCGTTCACGCATCCTCCCGACGCCGTCTGCCTGCAGTGCGGGAGCACGGAGCCTGGATTCACCTTCGTCGAGTGTGACGGCGCCGGGACGGTGCGCTCGTGGACGGTGATGCGGCAGTCGTTCCTGCCCGGGTTCGACGACGACGTCCCGTTCGTGCTCGTCGACGTCGAATTGTCCGATCCGGCGGGTATCCGTCTGATCGGCCGCCTGCTCGACGGCGCCGACGCCGACCTCCGGGCCGGCGCATCCGTCCGGCTTGCGTTCGAAGATCTCGGAGAGGGCCTGTCGGTCCCGGCCTTCGTGCTGGCCGAGCCGGGGGAGCGCTGAGTGGCTCGCCCCTTCGAGGCCCGCAACAAGGTGGCCATCGTCGGGTTACGCGCAGACCCAGATCGAGCGTCACAGCGCCCGCTCGCTCGGCGCGCTCACGCTCGAGGCGGCGCGTCAGGCCATCGCCGACGCCGGATTGGCCGTCGAGCAGGTGGACGGGTTCGTCGCCTCCAGCCTCTTCCCGACGGCGGGCGCCCACGTGGCCGAGGACGGCATCAGCCTGGTGTCGCCCAACTGGTTGGCCGAGCATCTCGGTCTCAACCCGCGCTATGCGGCCGGCTTTCAGGGCATGGGACAGCTCCCGGGCTCGGTGGCGATGGCCGTCAACGCAGTCGCCAGCGGGGCGGCCGACTACGTGGTGGTGCATCGCGCCCTGCACAATCCAGTGGGGCGCTATCACGGGAACCCGATGACCGAAGCGCGGGGCGCGCAACAGTGGACGGTGCCCCAGGGCTTCTTCGGGCCACTGGCGATGATCGCGCTCGCCTACAACGAGTACCTCCAGCGCTACGGGGCCGAACGAGAGGCAATGGCCGCCGTCGTGGCCGAGGCCCGGAAGAACGGGTCGAGGATCCCGTGGTCCTACTGGTACGAAAAGCCACTCTCGCCGGACGGGTACCTGGCGGCGCCGATGATCAACGATCCCATCTGCCGCTTCGACTGTGACATCCCAGTCGACGGCGTGGCCGCCTTCGTCTTCACCAGCGCCGAACGGGCCAAGGACCTCCCGCATCCGCCCGTCTACGTCTCGGGCTTCGCCAGCGGGTCCCCGACTCGGCGTCGCCTGCCGCTGCACTGGCCGCTCGACGACATCATGGAGGTGGGAGCGGAGACGGCCCGCCGCCTCTGGGAGTCGTCCGGCGTGCGGCCGGAAGACGTCGATCTCCCACAGGTCTACGACGGCTTTTCGCCCTTCGTCTACTTCTGGATGGAGAGCCTCGGGCTTTGTCCGGTCGGCGAAGCGCATCTCTTCGCACAAAAGGGCTGCATCGACAGCGATCGCCCGGACGCGTTGCCCGTACTGTCCGGCGGCGGCGCGTTGGGGAACGGTCGGATGCACGGCGTGCCTCAGATGCTCGAGTGCTATCTGCAGCTGTCGCGCCGCGCCGGCGTGCGGCAACGTGCACGCGCGTCCGTCGCGTTGGCGTGTCACTCATCACCCCATCTCGGAGGGGCCGTGGTCTACAGTGCCGATGCGTAGCGAGATGGATCGATCACAAGTGAGGGCTCGCGATGTCCTGGGTTGAGCGCGCCGTCGATCGATCGCCCATGGTGCAGCGGTCTCGCACCCGCGGCATGGAGCAGGCGCAGGTGATCGTCCAGTCGGCGCGGCGTCTGATCGCGGTCAAGGGCTCTGCGTTCACCACCCAGGAATTGGTCAAGGACGCCGGCGTCGCGTTGCAGACCTTCTACCGATACTTCGCCAGCAAGGATCAGCTGCTGCTCGCGGTCTTCGAAGACCTGATCTCCGAGTTCTGTGTTGCGTTGCGCGAGCAGGTGGCCGGGGTGAGCGATCCGGTGGAGAGACTCCGACTGTGCGTGACCGTGGCGGTGCAAGCGCAAACCGGCGTCGGGGAGAACGCCGCCGGCCCGCAGTTCATCACGAGCGAACACTGGCGGCTGCAGCAGACGTACCCAGAGGAGATAGCGGTCGCCATTGCCCCTTACCGGGACCTGGTGGCCGAGGAAATCGAGGAGGCGGTGCGAGCGGGTTCCTTGCAGACCCCTGATCCGGTCCGTGATGCGTGGCACATCACACAGCTCGTGATGGCGGTGTTCCACCATTACGCGTTCTCGCAGTCCGACGAGTCCGAAGACGACGTGGCAGACCGGCTTTGGCGCTTCTGTCTCTTCGGATTGGGCAAAGCTCAATGAGACGACGCCCGATGCCTTCTCAGAATCGGTGAGCATTCCCGATTCGCTCCAGGAGGTCCTCTCGCCGGAGTGGTTGAGCGCCGCACTCGACCAGAGGTTTCCGGGTATCCGTGTCCGTTCGGTGACCCCGGGTCACGTCACGTCGAGGGTCTCGACCAACGCGCAGTTCCGCATCGAGTGCGACGGCGATCTTCCGGCTGGGCTCCCGGCGGGCTTGTGCGTAAAGGGCTACTTCACCGACTGTTCCGACACGGCGCTCCAGAGCCGAGCGGCGGGAGAGCCCGAGGCGAACTTCTACCGGGAGTTGGCGGAGGGCCTGGGCGTGCGAACGCTGCCCAGTTTCTACGCCGAGGTTGATCCCGTCACCCACCACGGGGTCGTGATCACCGAGGACGTGGAGGCGGGCGGGGCGACGTTCCTCGACGCCTTGAGCCCGTACTCCGTCGACCAGGCCGCCCTCAGCCTCGAGCAGTTCGCGATCCTGCACGGACGGACGTGGGCTTCGACGCGGCTGTCGAGGCCGTGGCTCGATCCGCGGCTGGAGCACACGTTCCGCGCCCGTGGCCTCAAGGAGATCCGAGGGAACTTCGACGGCCCCATCGGTGCGGGTGTGCCGGACGAGGTCCGCGACCCCGAGCGTCTCGTCGAGATGATTCGTCGCGTCGCGTCGTTGGTGTCCGATGCCGATCCGCTCTGCCTGCTGCACGGCGACGCGCACGTCGGCAATATCTTCTTGGACGCCGCGCGGGACCCGTGCCTGCTCGACTGGCAGTTGGTGCAGCGAGGGCCTTGGTTCGTCGACGTCGGGTACCACATCGGCTGCGCCGTGGGTGTGGATGATCGCCGACAGAACGAGCGTGACCTCCTGTCGCACTACCTCGAGCGACTCGAGGTCGAGGGCGGCCAGCCGCCGCCGTGGGACGACGCGTGGCGCAGCATCGCCATCGGGATGGTCTACGGGTTCTTCCTCTGGGCGATCACCCTCAAGGTCCGCCCGCCGGTCACCACCGCCATGCTCGAGCGACTGGGCGCCGCGGTGGCCGACCACGACGCTTACGCGGCCGTCCTCGCCGCCACCTGACCTCGCAACGCCTCGACCAGCGCCGGTTCCTGACGGGCGGGTGCAATTCGGTTGCATCGCCTCGATTCCCTTGAATCGTCGATAGGCACGCTTATACGGTCGGGTCCGGAGAGGGGGGGGCAGTGGCTCTACACGCGCACGATTTGGTGGTCGATCACGCGCCTCCACTCCTGGACCGCTGGAAAACCCGGATCGCCGAAGTCCGGCCGCGCACGCTGTGGATGCTCGGGTGTGGCTCGGGGCTGTTGCTCGCCGCGAGCCTCGTGTTGTGGGCGCGCGCGTGGCAGGTGGACTTCCAGGTCTACCGGATGGGCGGCCAACACGTGCTGGGATCTGGCCTCTATGCATCGGTGCTGACGGCCGGTTGGCACCGGCTCCCGTTCACGTATCCGCCGCTGGCGGCCCTTGTCTTCTGGCCGATCTCGGACCTCTCCACCTACGCCGGCAAGCTGATCTGGGACGCCGTCGACCTGGTGGCGCTGACCGCACTGATCGCTGTGAGCATCGCGGCGGCCCGGGCGCGTCCGCTCGAGCGGGCGGATTGGCGGACCGCGCTCATCCTCGTCTTCCCCGTCGGGCTCCTGCTCTATCCGGTGAGCAACGACCTCCAGCTCGGGCAGATCAATCTCGTCCTCGTGCTCATGATCGTGGCGGACCTGGTCGTTGGCGTTTCCTGGCGCGGCAAGCGACTGCCGCGTGGGGTCCTGACGGGGCTTGCCGCGGCACTGAAGTTGACCCCACTCATCTTCATCCCCTACCTGCTGGCGACCAGACAGTGGCGCGCCGCCAGGAACATGGTGACGGCGTTCATCGCGGCGACGGGGTTGATGTTCGTCGTCGCGCCGAGAGCCTCGTGGTCGTACTTCACCAAGGACGCGTACGACGTGAAGCGGATCGGCAACGAGCTCAGCATCGGCAACCAAACGCTGCGAGCGTCGATTCTCCGGGCGCACCTGCCCCTTCCGCATTCGCTGATCGACCTGGTCCTGGTCCTGATGGTTGTCGGCGGGATCGCCCTGGCCGCCTTGGCCTATCGAAGGTCGTCGCCGTTGCTCGGGGTCCTGCTCTGCGCCGCCACCGGGTTGATGATCTCTCCCATTTCATGGAACCACCACTACGTATGGATCGTGCCTGCGTTGGTGTGGCTGGTCGCGGGGGTCGATCGCCCGGCCCGAGGGATCGTGTGGGCCGCCGCGGCGGCACTCGTCTTCATGTGGTCGCCGGCGATCCCACCCGCACACTCCAATGTGATCTGGTACCTGAGGGAGAACGCCTACGTCTTTGCGACGCTCGTGTTCTTCGCATCGGTCGGAGCGATGCTCTGGGTCCGGCGTCGCCGGCCGGCGCCGACTCCGAGCGGTGTGCCCGCTCAAGGAATCCGGAGTTCCACGACGACCTAAAGATCGAAGGCGACGCGCAGCTCCTCGACGACCGCGCCGATTCGAGTGACCTCTTCACGCAAGGCGTCGACGTCGGCGCGCAGCGACGCCAGTTCGTTGCCGACCGGGAGAGGTCGCGCCTCCACCTCCCGGTCGAACGCGGCCGCGCCTTCCTCGTCAGGAGAGTCCGATTCGGACGGCTCGCCGGTGAGGAGCTGCCCCCAGCGTTCTTCCTTCTGGCCCGGGCGGCGGGGCAGTCGGCGCGCCAGCGGATCGGGGCCGCTGCACAGCCGCTCGAGCTCCGCCGCCACGTCGGAAAGGGCGTCGAAATCAGCCATCCGCTCCGTGCGGGTTCGCAGCTCTCCGACCGTCTGAGGGCCACGAAGCATCAAGACGGCCATGACGGAGAGGCCCCGGGCGTCCAGGCCGAAACGTTCGTCGATCACCTGGCGGTACCGGGTGGCCGAGCGGCCATGGCCGGGATGGACGAAGCGAAGAAGGCCGGCTTCTTTCAGCGAGGAGAGCGCCTCCTCCACGCTCCCCTCGTCGTAGGCGACCACCGGTTCGCGATTCGACGACTGGTTGCACGCCAGGACCAGAGCGTTGAGGGTCAACGGATACTGCTGGGGAGTCGTGAGCTGCTTCTCCGCCAGGCTGCCGATCACCCGGGCTTCGATTGAATTCAGTTCCACGAGGGAGCGAGCTTATTGGTGCCGGCGTCGCGGGCAGGGGCGACCGGTGCCGTCAGGCCGTGACGTCGCCGTGAGCTAGCTGTTCCGGCAGGAGTCGTTCCAAGGCTGCTCGCCGTCGGCGTTGTAGAGCGCGATGGCGAGGTCGTCCTGGTCGGCCGGAGAAGCCTCGTTCGGTGGCACGTTGATGAGCTGCGGCATGCCGGCCAACTGCGCTGCTTCGTTCCACGTCGCCTGGCTGAATTGAAATCCGCCCATGTACGTGCCCCCCGGGGACACGGCTTGATAGTCCCCGCCCGACTCGGCCTGCAGGACACATTGCAGGAAAGGAGGCAGCGACGGATTGCCCCCCGCTGTGGCGACGCTCACCTGGGGCGCCGGAGAGCCGGCGGAGCCTGCGGATCTTGTCGTGGTCGTCGCGTTCCGGCTCGCCGCGACCTGGGCCGCCCGCACGGCGGCCGCAGCGGCAGCGGCCTGCGCGGCTTGCTGCTGCGACACGGCGGCCACGAGTTGGCCGGTGACCTCAGCCTGTTTGCCCTCGAGCGCGCTCTCCGCCTGTTGTGCGGAGTTGTTCGCGGCCGCTTCCTGGTTGGTCGTGGCTTGATCGCGCGTCTCTTGTGCTTCGAGCGTGGCCCGTTGGACGCGCAACCCGCTTTCGTCAGTGTGCAGCGTGTCGATCGCAAGGGAGATGTCGCCGCTCGCGACCTCCTCGTACTCAGCCTTCGTCGGCGCCTGCGCCTGGTTCGCGAACAGCGCCTCGCCGGCGCCGCTGACCTCGGGGTCCAAGTTGATGTAGGCAGACACCGCTTCCGACACGAGCCGCTCGTGGTCGTGGCTCACCCGACTGACGTCGGCTTGGATCCTGTCTTGACTCGATGCAATTTCCGCCTGGTCTTGCCGGACTCTGGCGACGTCGACGTCGTAGAGCTGCTGGTACGTGCCGACCTGAAGTTGCTCGAGGACGAGATCCTTGGCGATCTGCGCGGCCTGCGCCTTGAGATCAGACACCTGATCGGCCGCGACGGGTCGCGGCAGCAGGACCACCGATGCGGTGATTGCCGGTACGAGAGACAGGCCCATTACCCCCACCCCAACACCGGCGAGGCTTCGCACACGGCGTCGGAGACCTGGCTTCGTCGTCGGATTCTTCTCGACCGAAGTCACGATTGGACCAGTCGTTCTAGTCGGTCCTTCGGCGATCTTGCAACCTGGGCTACGCCCGTGTGTCGCAAAACCCCAGCTCAGGTGCGGGGAACCCGGATTCTCCCTTCAGCGCCGGCGCTGCGCCCGGAGCACGGGGACACCGAAGGGCAAGAACGCGACGATGGCGGCGGCGAGCGCGAGAAATGCCCCGTACGACCAGCTGAAGCCGGTCGGCTTGAGCAGGAAGGCCAGCACGACGAGGACCAGGTTGACCCCGGTGAGAATCGCCAGGAGCTGGTCCTTGGACATCGCGCCCGGTACCGCGAGATCTCCGACGCCGAACGCCGTGATCAAGAAGTAGAGCACCAACACGATTGCGTCCAGTACGGCGATGAACAACCAGCCATGGGCGCCGACGCCGTCGGCCGAGAAGGGCCCGACGCTGTACCAAGGAAGCCAGAACGAGACCAGGAGCACCAAGGAGGCGGGGCCCATGATCAGTTCCTGGCGATTCAACTCGTCGACCCGATGCCGCGACGAGGCAAAGCGCTTCGGTTTCGGTTTCTGTCGGATGGGCGGCCTGATGGCAGCCCCGCAGTTCGGGCAAAGTGCGGTCCCGGGGAACACCTCAACCAGGCAACGGGAGCAAGCGGGCACTCGGCCATCTCCTTCCTGCTTTCACCGACGCGCCGCCCAAGGCTACAGGCGGGTCGCGCGGCGAGCGAGCGTCAACCGCCCGCCGGCAGGTCGTGGTGCAGCGTGACGCGGGAGTCATCAAAGCTCAAGAAGCCGCCCAGCGGTACCGACTCGGGCAGCGGGTCCTCATAGCTCCAGGCGACGTCCTGCAGGATCCCGTCCGACACGCGCGCGGACCAGTAGCTCGCGGTTCCTTTGTAGGGGCAGTAGGTCTCGGTCGAGCTCTTCTCGAGCAGGTCCGTCCGGACGTGGCGGCGGTCGACGTAGAGCCGCGGGTCGAGCGACGTTTCGTAGACGATCAACGTGTCGGTCGTGTCGACCAGCGTCGTGCCGCCAGCTTGGACGGTCAGGTGGCGATCGGACCTCAGGCAGTCGATCCGGTGGTAGGGGTTACGCGGATGGCCGAACACCTCCTCGGCCTCCTCGAACCACGAATCCACCGCGTCCCAGGCCACCGTGACGTAACCCGGCGCATCCGCCTCCACCTCCGTTGGCACGCGCTGCACGTCTGAAAGCGGGAAGGCGTACGAAGGAGGTCGGCCGGGCCGATGCACGAGCAGGACGCGCTCGCTGTCGACCACCGTCTGACCGTCCTTGGTCGCCCGGACCCGGCGGCGGAACGGTTCGAGATAGGCAACGTCGCTGGGCATGGGCGCGGTGAATCGACCTGCGGGCGAGACGCTGAGCGGCCCACGGCCGGTGGTCAGGCTCACATGGCACTCCGCTCGTCCCGTTTGGCGTCTCCCTGCGGGAAGGGGCGGACCATGGCGTCGACGGTGAACGAAGCGGAGAGCTCGCCTCCCTCCGTATAGACCCGGCACTCGGCGTGGGTCATGCCGTCGCCGGCGAAGGTGGAGTGGTGGTGGTACAGCATCCATTCGTCGGCGCGCACGGCGCGGTGAAACGACACGTTGATGGCGTTGATGCCCGTCGAGAGCGTGCGATGCGCCGCTGACTGACCGATCCCCTCATGGGGACGCAGCGCCGTTGCGATCGGCATATGTCCCGTGAACTGCGCCAGCAGTCCCGCGTGCAGCGGCGGGTCCGCAGGCAGCCGCTGGAAGCGCACCCAGCAGTCGATCGTGGGAGGTCCTGTCGGCGCGGCGGCGTCGTCGGTGTAGGCCGCGTCCACGACGCGGATGTCGCGCCCGGTCACGCTCATGTCCAGCGGTGCGCACTCCAGGGGACCGGGAAGGTCGGGCGCGGCCACGGCGTGGCGGACGACGTCGGGTGCGGTGACGTCCAAGAGCATGATGCCGGTGGCACACCGGCGACCGTCCTGTAGGACCTCGACGGCGAGTCCGGTGAATGTTCGCCCCGCGCTCATCTCGGACAGCTCGAAGCGGAGAGGTAGCCCGGCGTCGGCCGCACGCAGGAAGTGCATCGTGGCGGACACCACCCGGCGTTCTGGTGTGTGGCGTCCTGCGGCAACGATCGCCTGGCCGAGCATCTGGCTCCCCTCGACGACCGGCCGACGACCATCGGAGTGGGCCCCGCTGACGAAGCTGAGCTCGCCGTCGGGCGTGACGTCGAGCAGCTCGACGAGGTCAGTCGTGTCGCCCCAGGTGGGGAAGCGCTTGGCTGTGCGCTCGCTGTCGTGCGCACCGAGGTCCCCGTCGAGCACTTCGACCCGGGCCCGGTCGGGGTCGAACCGTCCGTGGTCGCGCAGCTCCTCGAATCCGGGCCCGGGGGCCGTCATGACGGCCAGCACTGCGTCACCGTCCGGCGCTGCAGCCCACGCTTGGGCCTCGCCACCTTCGGGTTCGAGCGTGACACTGCGGTCCGGGTGGAACGTCGAGAGGTCGATATCGGCGAGGGGGAAGTAGAGCAGTGCGGGCTCGCCGACGCGTTCGAGGCAGAGACAGGCGTTGGAGTCTGCGACCACGGCCTCACCCCACCAGGCGCGTGCCCGATATGGATAGGGCGCCAATCTCATGGTCTCGCAGCCAGACGCTCAGGACTCGTCGGGGAACATCTCGTACGCCGGTGATTGTGCGGCACCCGGCACGGTGCGCGGCGCTACGGTCACCGAGTGGAGGCTCAGGCTGTCGCCGTGACGGATGAGCGAGTCGACCACGCTGACCAACTCCTCCACTTCGATCAGGCTGTCGCTCAGGTACTTGCGCTCGACCCACTTCGTCCCGTACTCGACGGCAAGATCGGGATCCCAATTGTCGGCGAACCCGGTCATCGAATCGCCCTGACCGCCGGCGCAGTCCCCGACGATCACCCTCGTGAACCCGATGGAGGGATGCTCTGCCCGCCAGGCCTCGATGAGTTTCTCGAGCGCTGCCTTGCTGACCGCATAGGCACCGAGGCCGGGCCATGGAGGCGTGAGGGAGGCGCTGACCGAGGACAGATAGAGCGCGATGCCGTTCGTCGCCTTCAGGTGGGGCAGCGCGGCTGCCGTCATGAGGGAGGCACCGATGACGTTGGTGTCGAAGACGCTCCGCCACGTGTCGGCATCGATGTCCTCGAGCGCGGCCAGCGGCCCGATCGCCGGCGTGTAGACGAGGGCATCGATGCCGCCCAACTGCTCAGCAGCCGACGCGATTGCCGATCGGCACGACTCGAGGTCGGTCACGTCGCAGGCCAAGGCGACGGCTCCGGGGCCCGCTTCCTTGGCCGCCCCCTCGAGCCGGTCGAGCCGGCGCGCCATCAGCGCGGTCTGCGCGCCGCGTTGGGTCAGTCCCACCCCGATACAGCGCCCGAGCCCGCTCGATGCGCCGACGACGACCGTCCTCATGCAAGATCCTCCCCTGTGCTGTCTGGAATGACTTTAGGCGAATCGCGAAATTGTCCTTCTCCCGCTCCGAACTGGGCCGATGGGTAGCCCGGTGAAGGGAATGGTCGAAGTGCTACTCTCCGCTCCGAGAATGACATTCTCACCGGGCTCGACGACGGGCGAGGGACGCGTGAAGGAGCGCTGATGGGGGAGTTCGACGACATCGATTTCTTCCGGGGCAAGGACCTGGTCGAGGACCCCTACCCCTACTTCGACCATCTCCGCGGAGAAGTGCCCCGTCCAACAGGAGACGAACCACAGCGTGGTCATGGTGACCGGCTACGACGAAGCCGTCTCGGTGTACACGAACACCCGAACCTTCTCGTCATGCAACGCCGTCAGCGGGCCCTTCCCGGGCTTTCCGGTGGCGCTCGAGGGCGACGACGTCAGCGAACTGATCGACCGACACCGTGACGAGTTGCCGTTCAGCGACCAGATCACGGTCATGGACGACCCCGGGCACAAGGCGCACAGAGGTCTGCTGATGCGGCTCATCACGCCCAAGCGGCTCCGCGAGAACGAAGACTTCATGTGGCGCCACGCCGACCGCCAGATCGACGAGTTCATCGAACGGGGCGAGTGCGAGTTCGTCGGCGACTTTGCCGGTCCGTTCACGCTCTACGTCATCGCCGATCTGCTCGGCGTGCCCGAAGAGGACCACGAGTGGTTCCGCCACGAGTTGCAGGGTGGCCATCGCAAAGACACCCAGGGGCTCGGGAGCACCGGGAAGGGCTCGCTCTCGCACTCCCCGCTCGAATTCCTTTACGAGCGGCTCTCCACCTATGTCGAGGATCGCCGGCGCGAGCCGCGCCAGGACGTGCTCACCGGGTTGGCCACGGCCACGTTCCCCGACGGGTCGATGCCCGAGGTGATCGACGTCGTCCGCGTCGCGGCCAACCTTTTCTCGGCCGGCCAGGAGACGACGGTCCGGTTGCTGGGGACCGCGCTGCAGACCCTCGGCGAACGGAGCGACATCCAGGAGCGGCTCCGCGCCGACTATTCCCTCATTCCGGGGTTCGTGGAGGAGTGCCTGCGCTTCGAGAGCCCGGTCAAGGGCGACTTCCGCCTGTCGCGCACGGCGGTCACCGTCGGCGGCGTGGACATCCCCGCCGGCTCGACGGTCATGGTGCTCAACGGCGCGGCAGGGCGCGACCCGCGCCGCTTCGACGAGCCCAATGAGTTCCGCATGGACCGCAGCAACGCCAAGGAGCACCTGGCGTTCGGTCGTGGGCCACACGCATGCCCGGGTGGGCCGTTGGCCCGGGCGGAGACCCGCATCAGCATCGAGCGGCTGCTGGAGCGAATGGGGGACATCCGCATCTCGGAGTCGGCCCACGGGCCGGCCGGGGCACGACGGTACGACTACGTCCCGACCTATATCTTGCGCGGGCTGATGCGCCTCGAGCTCGAGTTCACCCCGAGGGGCTGACCTCGCGCGACCGGAGGGGCTCGATGACCCCTTGGCCGAACTCGCGGAGGGTCTCGTCCGGGGCGAAGTTGGTGAACCAGACGTACGCCCGTTCGACCCCGCGCTGGCCCAGCGTTCCGAAGTAGTCGACCAGCTCGTTCGCGTTGCCGAGCACGTGCCCGCCCCAGAACCGGCGACGAGCGGTTTCGTCCACTTCGTTGCGGTCGGCGCCCGCACCGACAAAGGCAACTTGCACCTGGAGGGAGGAGCGGGCGGAGCCGGCGCGTTCGCGCATTTCCTCGAAGCGGTCCAGGATGCTGACGTGCACGTTCCACCAGTCGGCGTAGGCCGCCACCAGTTCCATCGTCTTGCGGCCGGCGCCGCCGATCACGATGGGGATGCGTCCGATCGGGACCGGTTGTTGTTCGGCCGCCCGGAGGGAGAAGTGTTCTCCCTCGTAGTCGAGCACCTCGCCTCGCCACAGCGCCGTCATGATCTCGAGTGATTCCTTGAGTCGGCTGACGCGGAAATTCGGCTCCGTCGATCCGATGCCGAAGGCCTCGAATTCGGACGTCACCGAGCCCCACCCGATGCCAAGTTCGAATCGACCCTCCGACGCGTGGTCGAGCGTCACTGCCTCACGCGGCAAGGACCGCGGGGTGGCGGAAGGAATCGCAGAGTACGAGCGAGCCGACGAACAGCGTTCGGGTGTGGGCAGCGATCCACGTGTTCGTCGTCATCGCCTCGAACATCGGGGAGGACTCCGCGCCGGGGGGCGCCAGATGGTCCATGCCGGCGATGCCGGCGAAGCCGGCGGCCTCGGCGGCTTGGGCGCGCCGGACGAGATCGTGCATGCCGAGGCGCATCTGGGGCAGGTAGAGCCAGAACTCGAGCGGGGTGGCCATAGGTGCCATTAGATCGTGTCGCGCCGGGTCCGGCCTCGGCCAGGGGATCAGCCGTACCGGCGGGCGACCTCTTCGGCCCGCGCGTGGTAACTCCCATCGAAGAGGACGGCGTGGACGAGCAGCGGGTAGAGCTGGAACAACGCCACCCGTTCCGCCCAACCCGGGGCGAGCGGTCTGATCTCCTCGTACGCACGTCGGAGGTGGTCAGGGACCGTGCCGAAGAGGGCGAGCATGGCGAGGTCTTCCTCCGGGTGGCCGCCGTGCACCGACGGATCGATCAACCAGGCCCTTCCGTCCTCACCGGCGAGCACGTTGCCCCACCACAGGTCGCCGTGCACCAGCGCCGGGCCGTCCGGAGGCAGGAGCGTCGGGAGCCGGGCGACGACCCGCTCCACGGGGCCTGGCAACCCGCAGCGGGCCGCGAGCCCGCGGAGGCGGGCGCCGTAGAAGGCCGGGCCGTCCGGCCACGTCGAAGCGTCGACCTGGCAGGCGCCGATCCACGATGAGCCGCCGCCCCACTCACGGTGAGGCGCCGCGTGCAACGTGGCCAAGGCGCGGCCGAAGAACTTGTCGTGTGCGATGGTGCGGCCGGTTCGTCGTACCGCGGTCGTCACGACGAGCTCGTCGTCGGCGAGCACGACCTCGGGGACGGGAGGGCCCCCGGCAACTTGGCCCAGCCGGCGCAACCCGGCGGCCTCGTCGAGGGCACCGGGCCCCACCTTGGCGACGAGCGTTCGCCCTCCGGCCGTGACAGACCAGGCGTTGCCGCTCAGCGGGCGCACCTTCTCGAGACGTCCCACCACTGCGGAGAGGCGGGCACGCCAATCGGCGAGGCTCTCGGTGGACCACACGGCGACACTCTCGCACCGCCTCTCGCGTCTCGCTTGGATCGTGATCAGGCGCGATCGGCCAGACTGGTCGGATGCCTCGTCGTCCCGGTATCGCCGGGCTCGTTCTCACCCCGGGAGCCAGTGCCGGTCGCGACCATTCGGGACTGATCGCCGTCGAGACGGCCGTGGTCCCGCTGGGGATCGAGGTCGAGCGGGTCGAGTTCCCGGGACAGGCGGCAGGCAAGCGCCGCACCGACCCAGCGGCGGTGTGCATCGAGACCGTCCGGACCGCCGCGAGCAGCGCTGGCGGAACGACTCGGTGTGCCCATCGGGCGCATCGCCCTGGGCGGGCGCTCGTTCGGCGGCCGCATGTGCTCCATGGCCGTGGCCGACGGTCTCGACGCGGGCGCGCTCGTGTTGGTCAGCTACCCGCTCCACCCACCGGGGAAGCCCGACCGGTTGCGCACCGAACACTTTCCCGCGCTGCGCGTCCCGTGTCTGTTCGTCTCGGGACGGCGTGACGCCTTCGCCACGCCCGAAGAGCTCGAGCGGGAGACGGCCGCCATACCCGGCGACGTCACCCTCGAGTTGGTCGACGGCGACCACTCGTTGCGCAAGAGCGAGCAGGAGGCCGCCGCCATCGTCGCGACGTGGCTCGCCGCGCGCGCCTGAGGCGCCTGCCGTCGCTCACTCTTGTCGCAGGACGAGCGTGGTCGGTGTGGCGGCCGCCACGGTGGCCGGCACCGTCGCCAGCACCGTGCCCGCCACCAACAGGCCGACGATACCGAGCAGGAGCGCCAGGATCGGCACCACGACGACGGGGGCGACACCGAGCGATGCGGCAAAGCTGTCCCACAGCAGGTGGCCGGCCGCGATCCCCACGGGGATGCCGACGATGATCGCGATGACGAGAAGGACGAGCGTCTGCACACCCACGATGTTGCGCATCTGCCGCCGGGTGAGCCCGAGCGCCTTGAGCAGCGCCAGCTCCCGTCGCCGGCGCCGGGCCGCGGCGAGGACCGTCGCCATCAAAGAGACGAGCACGCTGGCGGCCAACGCGATGGCCAGCGCGACCGGTTGGGACCCCATCTGGCTCGCGTCGACGACCTGCGCGCCGAGCACGCGCGGCTCCAGGTAGAGATCGCCCGATCCGCCCTGGGTGGCCGCAAAGACGCTCAACCGGTCGATGACCGAGCCGGGGCTGGTCCCGGGCTCCAGGTCGAGCGCCAGCGTCGAGGGCATCGCGGAGATCGCCTCGGGGTCCACTTCGCGGGAGAGTTTTCGCAGGTCCAACACCTGCAACAGGGTGCTCTCGGCCAACATCGCACCGCGACCGAGTGACACGTGGTCCGACAGCATCACGCCGATGGAGGGCAGGGTCACGGTCCCCACGATCTTGAGGGTGCGGGCGGTCGGGCCGGACCCTGCTCGCACCGAGTCGCCCACGGACTTGCCCAGCTGCTGCAGCGTGACCGTGCCGAGCTCGATCTGGTTGGGCGCGAGGTCCGGGTTCGCCAGGATCTCCTGCGGTCGGGTATCGCTCAGGCTCTGTCCGTCGACCGTGGGTGGTTCGACGGCACCACGGTGGGTCGCCAGTCCGAGGACCGGGATCACTTGGCCGTCGATCGGGAGTTGGGTGAACCCGAAGGTCGACCATCCCTGGATGCCGGGGATAGTCGACATCTCGTGGTCGAGCGGACCGTCGCCGTCGCCCAAGGTGGTCGGGGTCACTTGGTCGGGGAGGAACCCTCCGTAGCCGCCCTGGTTCTCGACGAGGACGCCCCAGTTCCACCCGTAGCGATCGGGGTGGGTCACCAGCCCGTTGAGGCTGGCCGCGAAGACGACGGCGGTGACGACCACGCCCACGGCGACGATGGAACCGATCAGGTTCGCGCGCACGACCGTCCGGCCGTTGCCCGGGGGCGCCTCGAGCGCGTACTCGGCGCCGAGCTGAGCGGTCACCGGGAGTCCGAGCTGCGGCGCGGTGCGGGCAAGGAACGTCGATGATTGGGGCCGCAGGCGTGCGTCGGAGCCGACCGCCTGCCACGACAACCAGCTCAAGATGGCGAGGAGGAGGAGAGCGAGCACGGCGCCGCCGCCCAACAGCACCGTCGTATCGAATTGGACGCCTCGCGCCGGGTCGACCTGCCGCACGGGACCCACCGGGGCCAGCGGCGACAGGGCCACTGCGCCGCCGATGGCGAGCAACGCGCCGATCAAGACGGCGAACGCACCACCGAGACCGCTCGTCGCCGCATTCTGCGAGCGCGTCAGCCCCATGGCGCGCAGGGCGCCGGCCTGTCTCGCCGCCGCGCTCGACGAGCCCTGCGAGCGCCTGACCCACCAGCACCAGGAGGGCGAGTGCGGCCAACGCGCCGAGCACCGCCAGTGCGACTGCCTGCGGGCGGATGGCCTCCTGCACCTGTTGGTGGACCGTGTCGAGTTTGCGAATGGCGAAGGTGTAGCCCTGGCCGACCTGGGCGCCGAAGTGCGTCACGGCGGCCTGGAACGCGGGGACGCCCGCACTCCCGTCGCGCAGGCGGACGCCGACCCACGAGAACACCACCGCACCGGGCAGCCGTTCCGCCACCGCCGTGGCCGCCGGTGGCAGCACAGCGCTGGCCGTCTGGTCGAACTGATCGACCAAGACCGGCGGGAGCTCGATGATCGCTGCCACCCGATACGTGATCTCCTTGGTGGGGACCTCGGTGTTGATGTTCTGGAACTGGTAGGTCACCCGACCTCCGACACCGACGCCGAAGAGGCGCGCCACGCCGGCGGTGAGTGCGATCTGGTGCCTGGAGTCCAGGGCCGGCAGGTGACCGGCCAGCACGGTCATCGCGTCCTGGGTGAAGATCTCGCCGTTGACGCTGCCGGCAAAGCCGTTCGTCTGGAAGTCGTCGTTCACCCTTCCGTGCACGACGGGGTTCGCGTCCAGGCCCAACCAGGCTGCGCTCGAGCGGATGCCCGGCAACGCCGCGACTTGCCGGTCCAGAGCCAGCGACGGGGAGGGGACGTTGACCTGCACGTCGCTCGCGTGCGTCGCGGTGAGGTACCGGCCGTAGGCCGACTCGGTTCGGCGCGCCCCCGCCAGGGCAGCCAGCGACACGGCGCCCAGCACACCGCTGAGGACAGCGACGAGCACCAGCGACCGCCAGTTGCGACCCCAGGTCGCGCCTCTGCAGTACCACGCCACCTTCATCGAGTCTCATGATGCGGGGCGGCCGCCGACCCGGCAAGGGGGGTAGCCGCTCCGTGGCGGTGTAGTAGCCGCTCGCGCGTCTGTGTAGGTAGTACCCCGGCGGCGTCCGGCGGCGGGGATCCCTCCCCGCCGCCGGGTCACCGAATGCTCAGGAGGTCGACGACAGGCTCTTGGGCGGAGTCGACGTGGGCCCGGTGTACTTCTTGATCGGTCCGGAGCCGGGACTCGTCACCTCGACGGGCCCGACCGGCACGCTGCCGATCCAGCTCCCGGTCGGCGTCACCGCCGGCGGCGCCGAGCTCTCGAGCTTGACGACCTCTTCGCCCTCGAAGCCGAAGTGCACCGAGCTCGAGTACGAGAGCGGCACGAAGCCCGGGGTGACGAACTTGCCGCCGTCGCTGTTGATGGCCGCCATCAGGCCGTCCCTGGTGAGGTTCTTCCCGGCCTTCTGGAGCGCCTGCACGAACGTGTACGCGAGTGCCACGCCGTACGAGGTGTTGCCGTCGAGACCGTACTGGGCGTACAACGACGGTGCGTATTGCTGGAGGAGCTTCTTCTCCACCTGCACCCAGGAGTTGGCCGTCTCCGACTCGGGCGGGAAGTACGCCGTCGTGATGACGTTGTTCAGCAGCCCGCCCGCGGCCGCCGCCTCCGCGGCCGATCCCCCGCCCTTCTGCGTGAAGGACGAGAGCAGTGGTCCGACCGTCGGGGAGTCGGCCCCAACGCTGTCGACGACGTATTGCGGCGAGTAACCGATGACGGCGGCCGGCAGCATGGCCAGCGCGGTGGCCGCGGGGATGGTGGCGAGTACCACAACCTGCGCGCCCGACGCCTTCAAGGCCGCCATCTGGTTCGAGAGCGGGCCGGCCAGCGTGGCCGCGTCGTAGGTCTGGCGCGAAACGATCGACGAGGAGGGGATCTCCATGTCGAGGCCCTTCACCACATCCTGGCCGAACTCGTCGTCCTGGTACAGGTAGCCGATCTTCTTGCCGGGGAAGTTCGACTTGATGTACGAGCCCAGGATCTTGCCGTCAACGGTGTACGGAGGCTGCCAGCCCAGGCTCAACGGGTACTTGGGGTTGTTCCAGCAGTTGCACCCCGACTCGATGAACAACTGTGGGACCTTCTGCTGGTTCAAGAAGGCCTGCACCGCCGACTGCGTGGGCGTGCCGAGCGACCCGACGTCCGCAAAGATGTTGTCCTGGAGGACGAGCTGACGCGTCAGCGTCGCCGTCTGCGCCGGGTTGTACGCGTCGTCCTTGTAGATGTAGTTGATCTTCCTGCCGTCCACGCCACCGTGCGCGTTGACCCACGCGAACACCGCGTTCATCGCCGGCGCGATCTCGTCGTAGCCCGGTGCCGCCGGCCCGGTGAGCGGGACCGTGGCGCCGATCGTGATCGAGTTCGAGGTGACGCCCGGGGTGCTCGCTGCCTGTGCCGTCGCCGGCACCAGCATCACCCCCAGGGCGCAACCCATCGAAGCGGCCACGAGCGCCCGGGCCCAGAGGGCCCAACCCGTCCGTCTCCTTGCTTGTCGTCGCATGATTTCTCCTTTTCTCTTGGATATTGCGTTAGTCACCTGCCGACACCGGAACGGGAAGGGGCGCCCCGTGATCGCCGCGCCCCGGATGCGGACGATGGGCCCACAGCCACCGCAGTCCGCCCTGGATCCCGTTGGGCGCCGCGATCATGGCGACGATGAGCACGACCCCGAAGATGATGGTGGCGAGGTACGCGTTCGCCCCGCTGCCCAGGTTGAAGCCCGACGACAGCGACGTCGACCACTGCGGCAGGTAGACGAGCAGGATCCCGCCCCACACCATGCCGAAGAGGGTCCCGGTGCCACCGAGCACCATCGCCGCCAACAACTGGATCGACAGCGACAGCGGGAACTCCCCGGTGTTCACCACCCCGGTCGAGAGCGCGAGCAGCGCGCCGCCCAAGCCGGCGCACGCCGCGCTGATGGCGAACGCCACCACCCTCGTGCGCGCCACGTGGATCCCGGCCAGTGACGCCGCGATCTCGTCGTCGCGCACGGCCCGAAAGGCGCGCCCGTAGCGGCTCCACAGGAGGTTGGCCAAGAGGACGAGCACGATCAGCGCCCCGAGGATCTGGATCCAGGTCAGCCACTCCTCCTGGCCGAGGGACCCGGGCGCCGTCGGCGCGCTGACCGTCAGCCCCTGGTCGCCGCCGAAGGTGGCGGGCCATTTGTCGGCTATGGACGGCACGGCGAGCGCGAACAGCAGCGTCATGCCGGCCAGGTACGGGCCCTTCAGGCGGGTGGCCGGCAGGCCGATCAACACGCCCGCCACCGCGGCGACGGCCGCCGCCGCCGCCAATTCGAGGACGAAGTTGGTCCCCGTGTGCGTCATGAACAGACCCAGGGTGTAGGCGCCCACCGCCATGAACCCGCCCTGGCCGAGCGAGATCTGGCCGTTGGCACCGGTGAGCAGGCTCAGCCCGGCCAGGACCACGATGTAGGCCGCGATCTCGCCGACCTGGTACACGTCGTACTGGCTCAGCCGGTTTGTCACGAAGTAGAGGACGACCCCCGCCACCACCGCCAGCAACAGGTGCCGCACCATCGGCTGACGCGGCAGCCGGAGGAATTTGGTGAGGGATGCCGCGTCCACGTCAGACCCGCCGGGCCGGCGGTCGGGCGAAGATCCCCTCCGGACGCGCCATCAGCGCCACCAAGAGGAGGGCCAGCGCGCCGAGCGGCTCGAGTCCCGACCCGAGATACCCGCCCACGTAGGAGATGCACAGCCCCGAGATCAGGCCGCCGATCAAGGCCCCCACCGGGCTCTCGAGCCCGCCGATCACGGCGGCCGTGAACCCGTAGACGAGGATCAGGTCCATGTAATACGGGCCGAACGCGCTGGTCGGCGCCGCAAGCAGGCCGGCCAGCGAACCGGCAATCCCGGCCAGTCCCCAGCCCAACGTGAGCAGCAGTCCCACGCGGACTCCGAGCAGGCGGGCGATCTCGCGCGAGAAGGCCGTCGCCCGCATGCGCAACCCGAGCGCGGTGAAGCGGAACAGGATCAGCATCCCGGCCATCAGGGCCAGGACGGCCACCAAGATGAAAAGATCGAAGTGCGAGAAGGCGATTGCCGTGGAGCCGATCCGCAGGCCTCGCTGGGAGAACGCGGCCGGGAAGCCGCGGCTGGCGTTGCCGTAGATGGCGCCGGCCAGGCCCTCGAAGACGACGAGCAAGCCGATGGTCACGATGACCGGGTTCAGCTCCGACTTGCCGTGGAGCGGGCGGATGAGGATCGCGCTCGGTCACCGCACCCATGGCGAAGCCGATCAAGAGCACCACGACGAAGGCCCACCAGTAGCCCCAGCCCCGCGAGAGGAGGCTGAAGGCGATGAAGGTCGTGAGCATCCCCGCCGCTCCCTGGGCGAAGTTGATGATGCGCGTGGCCCGGTAGATCAAGACGAGGGCCAGGGCCAGGCAGGCGTAGACCATCCCGTTGGCGATGCCGTCGAGCGTGTAGTCGAAGAACAGGGTCACGGCACTAGAACCCGAGGTAGTGATGGCGCAGGGCGTCGTCCGCGGCCACCGTCGCTGCGTCGTCGGAGACGACGACCTGTCCGAGGTTGAGGATCACGGCGTGGTGCGACACGGAAAGCGCACTGCGCGCGTTCTGCTCGACCAGGACCACCGTCATGTCCGTACCCTCGGTCTGCTCGTACAGCAACGCCATCAATTGGGCGGTGATGAGCGGCGCCAGGCCCAGACTCGGCTCGTCGAGCAGAAGGAGCCTCGGTTTTGAGATGAGGGCGCGGCCGAGGACCAGCATCTGGCGTTCCCCGCCGGACAGCATCGACGCGTGCCGGTCCGCCGGAATCCCTGAAGCCTCGGAAAGATCTCGAGGATCTCCTCGATCGCCGCATGGCGTTCCGCGCGCTTGAGGCACCACAGCGTGGCGAGGCGGAGGTTCTCCTCCACCGTGAGCTCTTCGATCACCCCGCGGCCCTTCGGGCACCTGCGCGACGCCCATACGCGCGATGGACTCGACGGAACGGCCCACGAGCGCATCCCCGTCAAAGGACACGGACCCGCCGAGTGGCTTCACCAACCCCGAGATCGTGCGCAGCAGGGTGGTCTTGCCGGCGCCGTTCGCGCCGAGCACTGCGGTGATGCCTCCCGGCTCGGCGTCGAAGGAGACCGAGCGCAGCGCGCGGACGGCTCCGTAGGACACGGAGAGATCGCGCACCTCAAGCACGGGGCGGTCCGACCGGGTCGTCGGGGTCAGCTTCCTCGACCACGTCGCCCAGGTAGGCGGTCGCGACGTCGGGATCGGCCCGGATGGCGTCGGGGGTGCCGTCGCGCGATGACCATCCCGAAGTTCAGCACCACGATCCGGTCGCACACCGACATGACGAGGTCCATGTGATGCTCCACCAAAAGCACGGACATCGTCGCCGTGAGGCCGCGGATGCGGGCAGCCGAGCGAGCTCATCTCGCTCTCGGACAGCCCGCTGGCCGGTTCGTCGAGCAGCAACAGCTGTGGCTCTGCCATCAGCGCGCGTCGCCAGCGCGGCCTGCTTCTGCACGGCGTAGGGCAGGGCGGGCGGAAGCCGGTCCGCGTACGCCGCAACCCCGAGCCCGTCGAGGATCTCCATCGCCCGCGCCGAGGTTCGGCGCTCCTCCCGGCTCGAACGCCACAACCCGAGAAGGAGGAGACAGGATCGCTGTGCAGTACCGGCTCGGCGCCGAGCATCACGTTCTCGCGCACGGTCAGCCCGGCGCACAGCCCGACGCCCTGCAGGGTGCGGGCAATGCCGAGCTTGGCCAAGTCATGCGGGTGGTGCCGTCGCAGATCGCGACCGCGGTAGGTGAGGCGGCCGGCGCTCGGGTGGACGAACCCGCAGATGACGTTGAACAACGTCGTCTTGCCCGCGCCGTTCGGGCCGATCACCCCGACCACCTCGCCCGGCATGACCGACATCGAGACGTCGTCGAGCGCGAGGACGCCGCCGAAGCCGATGGTGATGCCGTCCACGGCCAGGATCGGTTCCCGTCGCCTGCGTCGGCGTCGGCGCAGTTCTGCTGCGGCCTCGAGGATCGGGCCCACGAGTGGGACCTACGCGGGCACGGAGGTCGTAGGCGCCCGCACCGGGCGCGCCCCCGAAGCGTGCATGCCTACCAGCCCCCCGGCATCGTTTCGGACGTTACAACCTTTGCAACACGAGCGCTTCACAACCGCGCGAATGCGACGAACCCGTTGGGCCTCCCCACCTCGTCCCGCCGTCAGGTCTGAAACCTCGGCCTCCGCGAGACGTGGCCCGCGGAGAAGCGCCCTCTGCCACTTTCTCCGCCGTGTACTCCGTGGATCGTGATTCCCGTCGTGGCCCTGGTGGCCGACGCTCGATCCGGCGAAGGTGATCGCGAATGTGTCGGCGTACCTCTTCGACGAGGACCAGGCGACCGTCGTCAACGTCGGCCTCCCAGCAGCCCGACCGGATGATGAATTCCTGTGGGCGGCTGTATCCCCGGGGGCAGGAGGGTGTAATCCTTTAAATACGATTGACTTAGTCAGCTTTAGCCACTATCTTCCCTTGTGATGAGTTCCGCCGGCCGTACCGCTCAGCTGCGCCACCGGGCTGTCCGGCCGGTCGAGCCGGCTGCGATCGCCCGCCGCCTGGGCTCGGTCGTCCACTGGCCGGGCGCTGGTGAGGTGCAGGAGCGGACCTGGCGCGTGGTCGCCCAGACCCCCGACTACGACGCCTGGCTGATCGCCTGGCCGACCGGAGGCACCGTCGACCTGCACGACCACGGCGACTCACGGGGCGCGCTCCACGTCATCAGCGGCACGCTCGTCGAGACGATGCCGTGGCGCGACGACGCCGACCGGCTCAGCCTGGTGCGTCTCGAGGTGCCGGCCGGGGTCACCCGTGACTTCGATGCGGGACACGTCCACGACGTGCGCAACGAAGGATCGGTGGCCGCCCTGAGCGTGCACGTCTACAGCCCACCGTTGACCTCGATGCTCTACTACGACTGCTTCGAGGACCGGCTGGTGCCGCGTCGAGCGCGCGTGGACCGACGAGGACGCGGGAGCCACCACCGTGCCCCGGGCGGACCAGCGGGCACTGCATCTCGTCGCCCCGTGACCGAGCGGCCGGTCGAGGACCTGTTGGCGGAGGCCCGCCACGAGATCGAGCGAGTCGGGCCCGAGGAACTCGAGCGGTGGCGCGCCGAGGGCGCGCTGATCGTCGACATTCGTCCGGCGGCGCAACGAGCGGCCGAGGGGGAGTTCGACGGCGCGCTGGTCGTCGAACGCAACGTCCTCGAGTGGCGGTTCGACCTCCAGGGCGCACACGCCTTGCCCGAGGTGAAGGCCTATGACCAACCGGTGATCGTCGTGTGCTCCGAGGGCTACGCCTCGAGCTTCGCGGCGGCGTCGCTGCGCGCGTTGGGCTTCAGCCGGGTGGCCGACCTCGACGGTGGCTACTGGGCCTGGCGGAGCTGGCTCGAAGGCGACGCTCAGACGTAGTCATTGTGCCGTAACCAGACCAGCGTCGCCCAGCCCCAGATCGGGGTCAGGTACGCGGTGCAGAAACGTTCGATGAGCACCGCGGCCACGGCTTGGTCCTGCGGGACTCCCGCCGCCGTCAGCCCCGCGATCAGTCCCACCTCGATCACGCCCGCCCCGCCCGGAATGGGAGCAGCGCCCCCGATCATCGCGGCCAGCGTCAGCACCACGATCAGGGTGGCGAAGCTGGCCTGCTCGCCGACGGCATGCAGCGACGCGCCCAGGCTGAACGCAATGAGCACCTGGCTCCCGACGCAGCCCCCCAGGACGTAAAAGACCTTCCGCGGCTCGACCGCAATGACACGGATGTCGCTCCAGATCGTGAGGATGTGTGGCTTCGCCTTCGCCACGGCCATTCGCCTCAGTCGAGGCACCAGCGCCGCCACGGCGGCCACCACCGCTACGGCGAGCACCACGATGAGGAAGATCCACACGATGCCAGCGTCACCGCTGGTGTCGGTCGGCTTGTGAAAATCACCCGCCGCGAAGGGAAGGCAGATCAGGAAGAGGGCGCCCTTGACGACCCAACTGGAGGTGCCTGCGATGGCGCCGGAGCTGATGGCGGACTCGACGTCGAGCCCTTGGCGCTGGAAGAAGCGCACTCGGACCCCGAACACGGCGGCACTGCCACCAACGAATGAGGTGAAGAGGTTGGACGTCTCGAGCGCGACACACCGTCCGAAGGGCAAGGGGTCCAAGACCGCGCCGGTGAGCTCCCAGGCGCCCGTCACCACCGGCAACTGCCCGAACACGAAGGCCGCCGCGACCCATCCCCAGGCGGCGCCGCGGATCACGCTCAGCGACCCCGAGGCGTCGGTGAGCACGCCGATGATGAGCCACAACCCGACGAGGCTCCCGACCACCATCAAGAGGTTGGGCCAGCTGATGCGCTTGACCTCCGTGAGCTTGGGCACCTCGACGCCCGCCTGAGCGGCGAGGGCCTCGCGCAGCGTCTTGAGGAATCCCTTCTGGCTGTGAGCCAGTCGCTGCGTCTCGGGCTCGATCGTCGACCGTTGCAAGAGCGGGAGGACGGACTCCATCTTGTCCTGTTGGAGGACGCGGCCACAGGTGGCGACCGCTCGGTCGACCCCCATCACCGCGGCGAGCGTGGCGATCGTCGCGGCGAGGTCTCGGTCGGTGCGAAAGCGCGGGGCCGAGGACGACGCTCGCCGGAAGCCGCGTAGTAAGGGGCCGTCGGCGGTCAGCACGATCGTCTCGGGGCTGAGTGCGCTGTGGGCTATAGCCGC
The DNA here is from genome assembly GCA_963821105.1 of uncultured Acidimicrobiaceae bacterium. Taxonomy (GTDB): domain Bacteria; phylum Actinomycetota; class Acidimicrobiia; order Acidimicrobiales; family RAAP-2; genus Bog-473. Next base: position 83,451 of record CAWGCO010000011.1, on the reverse strand, counting down.
CTGCCGCAGCGCGAGCACAGCCCGCAAGGTGGCGTCGGCGTCCTCGTCGCTGACATCCTCGCTGGCACAGCAGCTGAGCCGGCGCCCCTCGGGGAGCCGCGTGACCAGGGCGGCATCACCGCTCGGGCCGCAACGGCCGGCGGCGACCACCGACGGCACGCACACCCCGGCGTGTTCGGCCAGCAAGGTGAGATACGCCTCGTGTTCGACCTGCTGTAGGCGGTTGAACATCAAGGTCGGGCCCGAGTCCCGGTAGACGCAGAAGCGCCAGAGTTTGCGCAGCCACTGCGCATCCGCGGCGTCCCGGCCGTACACCGTCAGCTCGACCGGACGACCGACCTCATCGGAGCCGGTGAAAGTCGCCACGCCCCACGCCTGATGTGGCGTGGCCCTGAGATCTCGCAGGTCGACGTGGAGGTCGTGCACCGCGGCGCTGACCTCGCTGGCGGAGGGCATGCCGTTCGGCGCGCCGAGGACCAAGTGGCAGGCGGCCGCCGTGCCCCAGCCGAGAACCAACGCGGCGACGACGCACAGCGGCAGCCCGTAGCCACCGACCACCCCGCACAGCGCCGCGAGCGCCACCGCCGAGCCGATCACCCGGCGCAGGGGTCGGCTGACGTACGGAAGACCAGTCAGCGCGACCGCCGTGGCTACCGCGAGTTGGATCACCGGGAAGCGTGGGTCGAACCCGTGCAACTCGGGGATCGCCGGCCGGCCCGCGGCCTCCCCGAGCAGTGCTTCGATGAGCAGGCAGGCGGCGAGCGCAGTGACTCCGGCGAGCGCCATCTGGCGGATTGCAGCGAGTTTCGGAACGAGGAGGCCGATGGCAATGAGTAAGGCGATCACACCGAGGGATCCGACGAGCCACAGCGTGGTGATCAGCCAGCGGACACCCGTCGGCGGCGGCGACAGGAGTTCGACGATGTGGACCTCGATCGAGGTGTTGGCCCGAACCAAAGGGACGCTGATCACGACGACGACGACCGCCACGACCACACGGACCACGTCGGAGGCACGCCGCCGGTTGGCCCCGCCGCCTTGCGGCCCGAGCACGAGCGACCGAGCGCGGCTCGTCCAGGAGGTGCGGCTTCCCGGTCGGGAGACCCCGTTGCCGTCCGCGCCTCCCGTCTCCGGCCGGGCCGCGGCGACGGCCGTCCTGTCCTGACGCTGGGCCGGCGCCCCGACCTCGCCCTGCTCCAGGGGGTTCATCACCCGCAATCTTGTCTTCGCCACACCCGCTGGAGCAGGCATTGGCGAAATCCGTTCGCTGGCACGCAACCGTTCAGCGCCGCGTGAAGCGTGCCGCCCCTCGCCGCGGAGTCGCCCCGCCGGCAGCAGGCGACCACAGGCCACCGACGCCAGCGCCTGGGCCGGCCCGATGACGGGCGCGCCCGTGCCCGAGGACCACTCGAGGTCGTCGGCGCGCAGCTCCACGCCGGAGAGGTCGGTGCCGAAGAGGTTGGGCCCGCCGGGGTCGGCCACCAAGCGACAGGACCCGCGTGATGCGGTCGTCGGGCACGCGCCGTGGTCGAGGGGGACCGACTCGACGATGTCGAGGCCGTGGATGACGCAGTGGGTGAGTGCGCCGTCCATCCCACCGCCCGGCGGCTCCCAGCCGTGCAGCACCTCCGAGCGCAGATCGGCCAGGAGGCGAGCGCCGTGGGCAAGGCGCCGTCGCGCGCCGCCACCGTGTTCGACAGGCGGGTGAAGTCGCCGCCGGCTGCCTCCAGCTCCGCCATGAAGGCCGGGCCCGGATAGCGCGCCGGCATCGTCACGTGGGCGACGACCTCCCGCGTGCGCCAGCCCTCGCACAGCGACGGGGCGTCCCATACCGGCCGGCCCGGCCGCTTCCAACAGGTCGGCCAGGGCGAGGTATTCATCGGCGATGACGGCCGGGCGTCGCTCGTCGTCGCGCGCTCGTCGAGGAGTCGGATGGCATGTGGCGGTCCTCCTCGGCTCGACCGAGGGTCCGTTCGGGTTCGGATCCTGGTCGATCCGGGGCGAGACGGCTCCGAGGTGGGCGGCCAAGCGGTCGAGTGAGGTCAAGAACCCGGCCTGCGCCTCGGGCGCCAGATAGGCCTCGGGGACGTAGCGCTGGTGGATCCGCACCTCGGTGCGGTCCGGGCCGAGTGCCACGAATTCGCGTCGACACCTTCATGCCCGAGTGCGACTCGGTCCACGACAGAAGCTCCGGTGGTCGCACCTCGTCGTAGACGGCCCGGGTCGGGTAGCGGCTGCCGTCGCGGTCGTTGACCATGACGGTGGAGAACACGCCGCCCGGGCGGGCGTCGACCCTGATGTGCTCGCGCGGGCGCGCTCGTGCCGGCCGGTCCCCAGAAGTGGGTGAGATGGTCCGGATCGATCATGCAGTCGAAGACGAGCTGGCGCGGGCGCCTCGAAGACACGGGTGAAACGAAGCTCGTGTCCGGGGGCGCTCATCCGACGGCGCCCTTGCGCTGGCGCTGTCCGGCCTGGACGGCGCGCAAGGTGTGCGTCCAGCTTGTCGAAACGCTCGTCCCAGATCCGACGGTGCGTGGTGATCCAGTCGAGCGTCTGGTCCAACGCCTCGACCTCGAGGTGGCAGGGCCGGAACTGGGCGTCGCGCCGCCGCGAGATGAGGCCGCTGCGCTCGAGCACCTTGAGGTGCTTGGAGACCCCGGGCAGCGACATGGCGAAGGGGGCGGCCAGCTCGCTCACCGTCGCGTCCCCGTGGGCCAGCCGGCCGACGATGGCCCGCCGGGTCGGGTCGGCCAGGGCGGCGAAGGCGGCGTCGAGTTGCTCGGCGGCCAGTGTCGTCATGGCCTGTAGTTAACCGAGAGGTTAATTAACTGTCAAGTTAATAAGGTGCGTGTCGCGTTCCGGTCCCGTCGGTCACCTTTCCGGTAGACCGCGGGCATGGACAACCCGCTGCCTCCGCTCGCCGCCTCGGTCGGCCGCCTGCACGAACTGGTGCAGGGCCTACGACGACGAGACAGCTCGAGCGCCCCTCGTATGCCCGGGCTGGACGATCGCCGACGTGCTGTCGCATCTCGGCTCGGGTGCCGTGCTCATGAGCGCGCCGGCTCGAGGCCGCCGCTGGCCGGGGCGGCCGCTGCCCGACGACGTCGCCCAGCCGGTGTGGGACGAATGGAACGCCAAGTCGCCGCGGGCGAAGGCGGACGACTCCCTGGTCGAGGACGAGCGCCTCGTGCAAGGCCTTCGCGGCGGTAGGCGAGGCGGAGCGGGCCCGCATCGAGTTTCCCTTCGGGCCGCTGTCGGTGAGCTTCGAGACCGCGGCCGGGCTGCGCTTGAACGAGCACTCGCTGCACACCTGGGACATCGAGGTCATGTCGGATCCGGCGGCCGGCCTCGCGGCCGGACGCGGCCGCCGTGATCGTCGACAACCTCGGGCTGATCGGTCGCTTCGCCGCCAAGCCGACCGGCGACGAGCGCGAGGTCCGGGTCCGGACGACCGATCCGGTGCGGCATTTCACGGTGCGCCTGACGCCCGAGAGCGCCGAGCTCCTCGACGGTGACGGCGGGATGCACGCCCGACCTCGAATTGCCGGCCGAGGCGTTCTGTCGGCTCGTCTACGGACGCCTCGATCCCGACCACAGCCCGCCGGTCCCCGCCAACGGCGAGGTGCTCGACGCTGCTGCGTCGGGTCTTTCCGGGCCTGTAGGCGACCGGCTGCCGTCGCCGCGGCCTCAGCCCGAGGACCGCGCCCCCGCCAGCGCCCGCCGCGGCAGCGCCGCCACCCGCCGGAAGTGCCCGCCGATGCCGTGGCCCGAGGCCAGCAGCACGAGCAGGATCTTGACCCGCTGCGTGCGGTCGTCGGTCAGGGCGTAGTTGAGCTGGTAGCCCGGCAGCTCGAGATGCGTGAGCGGCCAGGTCACCGAGAGGAGCTGCTGCCATCGCCTCGCCCCGCCAACCCCGGGTGGGCAGCGGGAAGAGCTCCGGCGGCGCCTCGACGCCGGCCCGCCGGGCCAGGGCGAGGGCGGCGCCGACGACGGTCACGCAGTGCGTGGACCCGGCGACCGCTGCGCACCCGCGCCCAGTCGACCGGGTGGCCGTCCGCCTCGGCGGCGCGCACGATCATGGCGAGGTCGGCGATCCACACCAGGCGGACGAACCCGTGGTGCGGCTTGCCAGCGTGCGCCGCGAGCACCACCAGCTCCTCGTTCTGCGGGAGCACGAAGGCGGGCGTGCCCGCCACCTCCGCCGGCTGGCGGTGGGCCCACAGCTTCTCGGGGTCGAGCGCGGTCACGCGTTGGGACGCCGACTCGAGGCCGAAGTGCAGTTCGAGGAACAGGGACGGCACCTCGTCGTGGGCGAGGACGGTGTCGTACTGTTCGCCGTCGGCCGCCCGCACGACGCGCCAGCCGGACGCGACGCAGCGCCTCGAGCGCGCGGGCGTGGTCCGCGCGAGGGAGCAGCAGGTCGATGTCCTCCATCGGGCGCAGGCCCGGCCGGGGGTAGCGGGCGGCGACCGCCGGGCCCTTGAAGATGACCGGCTCGAGCCCGGCGTCGGTGAGCGGGCGCACGGCGAGCGCGACGGCGCGCGGGATGAGCAGGAGGCCCTCCATGGCGAAGGCGTCCGCCGTCCCAGCTGAGCGACGGCCCGCTCGGGACCCAGCGCGTCCAGGGCGTCGGCCGCCCCGAGCGCCCGCCACAGCAGCGGGCTGATCCGGTGTTCGTCGGCGGCCGTGACGGCGAGGCCGAGGTCGGCGCCGCCGTCCAGGGCCCGCCGCACCGCGGCCGCCTCGGGTTCGGGGCGGCAGGCCTCCCAGAGCAGGCGCGCCGTCGGCTCGATCGCAGCCATCCTCGACCGACCGCCTCGCCCCTCATGTGCTCATCATGCCGTCCGGGTGGCCCCCGTGAGTGCTGGGAGGGGTGGCGTCGGAAACGGGCGCGGCGTCGAGGCGTGCCGACCAGGGGCTTGAGCCCGTGGCGATAAGGCGTTTCACAACAGTTGCACAATTCACGGACGCAGAAGCGGTAGTAAACGGTCCGGTCGGGCCGTTATCTACGCACTGGAGGTCGGGCAGCCCCGCGTCGAAGGCAGTCGGGGTTGCATGAAGATCAGGCGAAAAATGCTCTCTAGGTGGGAAAACAGCAGTAAAGTCTTCCCCACTGCGACAGAGGAACGGACGGACGACATGCGGAAGCAACGGACAGATCGAGATGTGGGGGCATCTCCGGTTGCACCGGGTGATGCCGCTCGGGGCGCACATTTTCGAGGCGCCAGGCGCTCGGGCGGATGTCGGCCTCGCCACCGCCGGGGCAGCGGCCTGGGTCGTCCCTGAGATCCTGACGGCCAAGCCGGCGGCCGGGGCCACCATTTCCGGGCCACCCAGGCGGCGGAGGCGGCGGACCACCGCCGGCAGCTCCAACCCGACGACGAACCCGTCGTCGACCGGCGGAAGTCGCGGGGCCGGCTCGACGCCCGCCACGCTCACCTCTGCGACGTCACCGTCGGGCGGCGGTTCGACGCTGGCGATGACCGGCATCAACATCCAGCGCGACGCCGAAATCGGCGCGGCGCTCGTCGCCGGCGGTTGGGCGATGCACCACTGGGCCAGCCGGGGATGCCGAAGCCGGCGGCCGAGGGTGCCACCGAGGCGCACGAGGCGGGGAGCCCGGACGAACCGATCTAGTCCGTGCCGCACGCGCACGGCGCACTGGCGCGCCCGGCTGACGCCGCGCCCGGGCACACGACCGGGGATACTGCACTCCCGACCTGAAGGCACTCTCGTACCGCTTCGTCGTCTGTTGCGACGACGCATCGCTGGGCGCCCACATCGAGGTGCTGCTGGGCTCGCTGCGCCCGGGTGACGAGGTCGAGTCCAGCGACGTGGCGCGCTGACGACGTGACGGTGTCGTACTTCGTCTTCGTCCTACGGCTTCGTCTTCGCGGCGCAGCCCGGCCGTTCGACGTCAGTCGCGACGGGGAGATCGTGGTGCTCGACGCTCCCGCCGGGCGACGCCGTGGGCTGGCTTGGTGTGGGACGTCAACCGCCTGGCCGCCGAGCGGAGCGGCCAGCACCTCCTCTTCCACTCCGGCGGGCTCGAGGCGGCCGACGGGATCGGCCTCCTGGTGCCGGCGGCCTCGGGTTCGGGCAAGTCGACGCTGACGGCGGGGTTGGCCCGGGCGGGCCTCGGGTATCTCGAGCGACGAGCTCGTCGCGCTCGAGCTCGACGGCGCGGTGCCGGGCCGGCTGCTGCCGTATCCGAAGCCGATCACCGTCAAGCCGGGGAGCTTCACCGTGCTGGCCGTCGCATGGACCCCGGTCCGTTCGGCGACGGCTGGTTCGGCGAGGCGTCCGGTCCGGCGAGTGGCAGGTCCCCGTTGGCGAGGGCACCGGGCTGCGCGTCGGGTGACCCGTGCCGCCGGCGCTTCGTGATCGTCGCCGCGCTACGACGCCGGCGGCCGAGACGGCGCTGACCCGGCTGAGCGAGACGGAGGCCTTCTTCATGCTGGCGCTCCACGCGGTGAACCTGCTGCCGCACGGCGCGTCGGGACGTGGCGCTGGGCCGGCTGGCCGCCGACTGCGAGTGCTACACGCTCGACGCTGTCCGACCTCGACGCCGGCGTGCGGCGCTGGTGCTCGGACTGGTGGCCGCCCGGGTATAGCCACCGGTGGGTGCCGGGGTTGGCGACGGGTGAGGGAGTCTGAGGGCATCGTGGCACAAGGAGACGGCATGAACGCTGAGTGGCCGGAAGCGGGAGTCGGTGCCGGTGCGCCGCGAGGGAGCCTCGGCGGTCGAGCTGGACGAGAACGTCGCCGTCTACGACGACGTCGGCCAGCTGCTGATCCTCCTCAACTCGAGCGCGGGGTCGGTGTGGAAGCTCTGCGACGGTGTCGACCACCGTGGACGAGATCGTGGAGGCGCTGGGCGAGACGTATCCCGACGCGCGTCGGTGTCATCGGCGACGACGTGCGCGAGACGCTGCGCAAGCTGGCCGAGATGGGCCTGGTGTCCGAGGCGCCCCGCGTCGTCGGCGCCCGACTGAGCCGGCCCGCCGCGGCGCCGGCGAGTTGCCGGTGCCGCCGGGCGTTGTCCAGGATGGGGCGTGCCCATCGCCCGCCTGCACGCCGACGCCGCCCCCGAGGAAGTGGCGGCCGCCGTCGGCGCGCGACGGCGCGGTCATCGTCGAGGGCGTCGGCCGACGCGGCGTTGCTCGAGCGGATCGAGTCGGAGCTGCGCCCCTTCCTCGAGGCCACGCCGACGGGGCCGGACGACTTCAGCGGCCAGCTGACCCGCCGCACCGGGTCGCTCATCGCCCGCTCGGCCGCCTGCCGGGACCTCGTCATGCACCCGCTGGCCCTGGGCGCGGCGCGGGCGTTCCTCGGGCACGCCACGAACATCCAGCTCCACCTGACCCAGGCCATCGCCATCGGGCCCGGCGAGACGGCCCAGCCGATCCACCGCGACCAGTGGGCCTTCGACTTCTTCCCGTTCCCGGCCGGCTACGAGGTCCAGTGCAACACCATCTGGGCGCTGACCGACTTCACCGAGGAGAACGGCGCAACCCGGGTCGTCGTCGGCAGCAACGCGCGGGAGGACCGCGCGTCGCCTTCGGCCCCGACGACACCGAGCCGGCCGTCGATGCCACGGGGGTCGGTGCTCTTCTACTCGGGCAGCGTGTACCACGGCGGCGGCGCCAACGACTCCGCCTGCCACCCGGATCGGGCTCAACATCACGTACGTCGTGGCCTGGTTGCGCCAGGAGGAGAACCAGTACCTCTCGGTGCCTCGCGAGGTGGCCGAGACGCTGCCGGTCGACCTGCTGCGGCGTGATGGGCTACGACCGCGGGGCGTACGCGCTCGGCTACATCGACGACCTGCGCGACCCGATCGAGGCCGTGCGTCCGGGCATCGGCACGACGGGCTTCGCGGCGAACTGAACGGCGTGTCGCGTGCGCCGCGTCGGATGCGTCGACGCTGAGCGGCTCCTGGGATGTCCCCGCTCGCGCCATCGGCGCCAGTACCGTGGGTGTCGTGCCGGTGGACATCCGAATGGCGACGGTCGACGACTACGACGACCTGTTCGTCGCGTTCAGCCGCATCGTCGAGCGCGGGCGACGGGTTCCCGCAGTCGGCGCCGGTCACCCGCGACGAGTTCGACGACTACTGGGTCGACGCACTCCTCCGCCATCTCGGTCGCGAAGCTTCGGGAGCTACCTGATCGGGGCCTACTACATCAAGCCCAATTTCGTCGGCCGGGCGGCGCACATCGCCAACGCCGGCTACTTCGTGCTCGCCGCCTATCGCGGGACCGGCGTCGGCCGGACCTGGTCGAGCACTCGCTGCTCGAGGCGCGCCGGCTCGGCTTCGACGCCATGCAGTTCAACCTCGTCTTCGAGTCCAACGCCGCCCGCTGGCATGTACGAGCGCCTCGGCTTCACCGAGATCGGCCGCATCCCCCAGGCCGTCGACGGTGAGGACGCGCTGATCTACTGGCGCAGCCTGGAGGACATCCCGCGCTGTGAGCGACGACGTCACGGTGGAACAGCACGGCGAGCACGTCGGCGTGGTGTGCCTGCACCGGCCGCCCAACAACTTCTTCGACACGGCGCTGCTGACCGCGGTGGCCGACGCGTACGAGTAGCTCGACCGCCTCGGGTGGTGTCGCGCCATCGTGCTCGGCCGCGGAGGGCCGGCACTTCTGCGCCGGGCTCGACTTCGCGGCCAACGCGGGCCAGGACATCGCCGCGCTCTACGGCCAGGCCCTGCGGCTCTTCGCCGCGCCGCTCCCCGTCGTCGCCGCCGTGCAGGGCGCCGCCATCGGCGGCGGCCTCGGGCTCGCGCTCTCGGCGGACTTCCGGGTGGCGTCGGCGGCGAGCCGCTTCAGCGCGAACTTCGCCCGCCTCGGCTTCCACCACGGCTTCGCCCTGACCGTGACGCTGCCCGCCGTCGTCGGGCACCAGGCCGCCGCCGACCTGCTGCTCACCGGGCGCCGGGTCGGCGGCGACGAGGCGTTCGCCCTCGGTCTGTGCGACCGCCTGGCCGGCGACGACGAGGGTGACCTCATGACCGACGCCCTCGCCTACGCCGGCGAGCTGGCCGGCTCGGGGCCGCTGGCGGTGCGCGCCATCCGGGCCACGCTGCGCCTCGGGCTGGTCGAGGCGGCCCGGGTCGCCATGGAGCAGGAGTGCGCCCAGCAGCTCCGCCTGCAGCGACACGGCCGACTTCGCCGAGGGCGTGCGGGCCACCGCGGAGCGCCGGGCGCCGCGCTTCACCGGGATCGTGAGCGCGGCGGCCGACGCGCCGCCGCTCGCACGCGCTTGAACACGGCGTTCGAGTGGCACGACCACGCCGGCCCGTTCCGCGTCGTCACGCCCGCGCAGGTGCGCCAGTACGACGAGCTCGGCTACTTCGTGCTCGAGGGCGCGCTGGCGCCCGGCGAGGTCGACGAGCTCGTGCGCGGAGATCGACCCGTTCGAGGAGCGCCAGGAGGAGGCGCTGCGCGAGCATGGAGGGCGGCCGCTTCTTCATCGCCCGGGCCGACGAGATCACCTTCACCACGCACCTCGTCGTGCGCGTCGCCGCGGCTGCGCCGCTTCACCTCCTCGCGCGCTCCTCGCCGGTCTGTGCGCGGACCTGATCGGGCCCGACGTCCGCCTCTACTGGGACCAGGCGGTGTACAAGAAGCCGGGCACCGACGTCGCCGTTCCCCTGGCACCAGGACAACGGGTACGCGTTCGTCGAGCCGCAGCAGTACCTGACCTGCTGGGTCGCGCTGACCGACGCCACCGAGGAGAACGGGTGCCCGTGGGTGGTGCCCCGGCTGCACCGGCTCGGCACGCTGGCCCACGAGTACTCCGACATCGGCTTCGTGTGCCTGCGCGACCCGGCCGAGGCGGTGCCGGTGCCGGCCGCGGCGGGCAGCATCGTCGTGTTCTCCTCGCTGACGCCGCACTCGACCGGGCCGCAACCGCACCGACGGGGTGCGCAAGGCCTACATCGTCCAGTTCGCGCCCGAGCGGCGCCGAGGTGATCCGGCCCGGGGCCGGGAGCCGGAGCGAGGGCGCGGTCCCGGGCGTGCGGGTCCCGGCGGACGACCCCGACCGCCAGTACGAGGTGCTGCGGGGCTGGCCGAGCCGGTCGGCGCCCTAGGCCCCGGGGAGGCCGCCGCCCGGACCCCGCGTGGGGCGCGGCGGTAGTGTGACCGGAGGCGGGCTCGTCGAGCATTCGATGGCGCACGCCGCGCACCGCAGCACCCGCAGCACCCGCAGCACCGCACACGGAAGGGGGCTCCGATGACACACACCGCGCCGGTCAGCGACTGGGCGACCGACTTCGACGTCATGGACCCGCAGTACCTGGCCGACCCGTTCGGCATCTGGGACGAGCTGCGCCCGACGTGCCCGATCCCGCACACCGACCGGCGCAAGAGCAGCTGGATGCCGCTGCGCTACGAGGACGTGACGGCGATCGCCCACGACATCGAGCACTTCAGCTCGCTGAAGGTGGCGGTGATCCCCGCCGACGAGGACGAGGACCCGAACGAGAACTGGGACGGGCCGAACCTCGAGTACGGCCTGCCGCCGATCTCGGCCGACCCGCCGCTGCACACCTGGACGCGCCGGCTGCTGCTGCCGTGGTTCTCGCACAACCGGGTCGACTCCTACGTGCCGTTGACGCGTGAGCTGTGCCGGGGCGCTGCTCGACGGCTTCGCCGAGGCGGGGCACGCCGACGCCGCGGCCGACTACGCCCAGCAGATCCCGGTGCGGGTGATCGCCCGCATCCTCGGTGTCTCGACCGACATGGCCGACACGTTCACCGGGTGGGTGCGCGACGTGCTCGAGTTCGCCGACGACCAGGAGCGCCGCCAGGCCGGCGTCGGAGGGGCTGCTCTACTACTTCGTCGAGCAGCTGGCGTACCGCAAGGAGAACCCGGGCGACGACCTGCTGAGCGAGCTGCTGCAGACCGAGGTCGACGGCCAGCCGGTCGACGACGGCATCGTGCTCGGGCATGGCGGCGCTCGTGCTGATCGCCGGCGTCGACACGACGTGGAGCGCCATCGGCTCGTCGCTGTGGCACCTGGCCACGCACGCCGACGACCGCAAGCGCCTGGTGGCCGAGCCCGAGCTCATGCCGACCGCCGTCGAGGAGCTGCTGCGGGCGTACTCGCCGGTGACGATGGCGCGGGAGGTGGCCCAGGACGTCGAGTACGCCGGGTGCCCCATGAAGGCGGGCGACAAGGTCCTGATGAACTTCCCGGCCGCCAACCGCGACCCCGAGGCGTTCGAGGACCCCGACGTCGTGCAGCTCGACCGGGCCCACAACCGCCACGTGGCCTTCGGCTCGGGCATCCATCGCTGCGCCGGGTCGAACCTGGCCCGCATGGAGCTGCCGGTGGCGCTCGAGGAGTGGCTGGCCCGCATCCCGGAGTTCTCGCTCGCCGAGGGCGAAGAGATCTCGTGGGCGGGTGGCCAGGTGCGCGGGCCGCGTATCCTGCCGGTGGTCTTCCCATGAAGATCCGCGTCGATCCCGAGAAGTGCCAGGGCCACGCCCGCTGCTACGGCCTCGCGCCGGAGCTCTTCGACGTCGACGACTACGGCCAGTCGACCGTGATCGTCGACGAGGTGCCGCCCGAGCTCGAGGACAAGGCCCGCCTGGCCATCGCCAACTGCCCCGAGTACGCCATCGAGATCATCAGCGAGTAGGGCTCCTGTCCCTGCTGGCGCGGCGGCGACCGTGCGGCGGTGCGCCGCGTGGCGCCGGGGCGATGACGGTCCCCCGCTGCCCCTCCTCCCGGACGCGCCCGGCTGGTTCCGGCGCGCCGTCTCCATCCCCTAGGCGCACGGCTGGGTCGACGTCGAGGGCTGCGCCGGTGCACTACCTGCACTGGGGCGAGCCCGGTCGCCGCGGGCTCGTCTTCGTGCACGGCGGCGGCGCCCACGCGCACTGGTGGACGCACGTGGCGGCGACGTTCGCCGCCGAGTTCCGGGTGGCGGCGATCGACCTGTCGGGCCACGGCGACAGCGGGCACCGCGACGCCTACGACCCCGAGCAGTGGGCCGACGAGGTGGTGGCGGTGGCGGCCGACGCCGGCATCGACGGGGTGCCCGTCGTGATCGGCCACTCCATGGGCGGCTTCATCACGATCGTGACGGCGGCGCACCACGCCGAGCCGGGTGGCCGGCGCGATCGTGTGCGACTCGCCGGTGACCGAGGCCGACCCCGAGATCAGCGCGCACGATGCGTTCGGCCGTCCCCGCACCTATCCCGACGATCGACGCGGCGATCGCCCGCTTCCGCACGGTGCCGCCCCAGGAGCACTACCTCGACTACGTCGTCGACTTCGTCGCCCGCCACTCCCTGAAGGAGGTCGACGGCGGGTGGCAGTGGAAGTTCGACCGCCGCATCTTCGAGCAGTTCGCCCGCGGCGTGCGCGGGCTCGCCGTCCCCTACCTGAGCGAGGTGGACTGCCGCCTCGCCCTGCTGCGCTCCGAGTACGGGCTCGTCACGCCCGAGATCGGCGCCTTCATGTACGAGCAGCTCGGACGGGTGGCGCCGGTGATCGAGATCCCCGAGGCCGGCCACCACGCCATGCTCGACCAGCCCTTGATCTTGCTGACCGCCCTGCGCACGCTCTTGGCCGACTGGGACCACTCAGAGCCGCACCGGCGCTGAGTGCGCCGGTGCGGTCCGAGCGGGTCTCCCTTGGCAGGGGGTGGGAGAAGCGTGAAGGGCGGAGGATGACGATGTCGACCACGACGCGTCAGACCCCGGCGAGGACGGCCACGGCCTCGGCGTCCTCGACGACCTCTTCGGCCGGCTGCTCGTGGTACCGGGCCCGGCGGACGAGGGTGAAGGCCGCCACGGCCGCCGCCGCCAGCACGATGCCGCTGAACGTGAACGCCGTGGTGTAGCCGTGGATGGCTCCCGCCTCGAGCGCGGCGGGGGAGGTCCCGTGGACGACGAGGTACGACGCCGTCGCCGTGGTGGCGATCGTGTTGATCAGCGCGGCACCCATGGAGCCGCCGGTCTGTTGCGTCGAGTTGACCAGCGCACTGGCGACGCCGGCGTCCTCGGGCTTCACCCCGATCAGCGCGGTGCTGCTCAGGGACACGAAGGCCAGGCCCATGCCGATGCTGACGATGATCTCGGCCGGCAGCACGATCGACACGTACGTCGAGGCGACGTCGATCGTGCTGAAGAGGAAGAGCCCGCCGGCCGCCATCACGAGCCCGACGCCCATGACGAGGCGCGGCCCGATGCGCGGCAGGAACCGGCTGGCCAGCGTCGCCCCCGTGATGATGCCGAGCGAGAACGGCAGGAAGGCGAAGCCGCTCTTGAGCGCCGAGTAGTGCAGCGTGTTCTGGAAGTAGTACGTCAGCGACAGGAACGTGCCGAACATGCCGGTCCCGACGAGCAGCGAGGCCAGGAACGACCCGCCGCGGTCGCGGTTCAACACGACGCGCATCGGGAGCAGCGGGTGCTCGGCCCGCAGCTCGATCAACACGAACGACACCAGCAGCACGCCCGCCGCCGCGAAGAGCGCAACGGTCGGCGTGGCGCTCCAGCCGTCGGTCCCCGCCTTGGTGAAGGCGTAGACGAGGGCCAGCAGGCCGCCGGTCACGGTCACCGCGCCGGGCAGGTCGTAGCCGTGGTTGGCCGAGGCCCGGCTCTCGCGCACGACGCGGGTCGCCGCCACTGCGGCGAAGATCGCGAAGGGCACGTTGATCAGCAGCGTCCAGCGCCACGAGGCGTACTGCGTCAGCGCGCCCCCGAGGATCAGGCCGATGGCGGCGCCGCCGCCCGAGATCCCGCCGTACACGGCGAAGGCACGGGCCCGCTCCTTGGGCTCGGTGAACGCCACCGTCAGCAACGACAGCGCGGCCGGCGCCATGATGGCGGCGAACGCGCCCTGCAGGGCCCGGGCGCTGAAGAGCATGGCGGAGTTCTGCGCCAGCCCGCCGACCGCCGACGCGGCGGCGAAGCCGATCAGGCCGATGATGAAGACGCGCTTGCGGCCGAAGTAGTCGGCGATGCGCCCGCCCAGCAGCAGCAGGCCGGCGAAGGCGAGCGTGTACGCCGTCAGCATCCACTGGCGGTTGGCCGTCGAGATGTGCAGCGCCTTCTGCGCCGAGGGCAGGGCGATGATGACGACGGAGGCGTCGAGCACCACCATCAGCTGGGCGACGGCGATCACCCCGAGCGCGCGGAAGCGCTTGGGGTCGAGGGGGGCGCCGGTGCCGTCGTCGATGCCGGCGTTGGCCGTCGCGGCGCCCGGTCCCTGGTCCGGTAAATCGAGGGTCGAGGTCATTGCGGTCTCCGTCTCCTGGTGGTGGGTGGTCCGTCTGGTCCTTCGGTTCCAGTCCCGCTCCGTGCCGCCGACCCCCTCTCACCTGGACCTTTCTTGAAGATCCCCTTGAGACAGTGGATTCGGCGCCCGGATCGGCCTATAATCGGAATCGGAGTTCTGGTTCCACTTAGACTATACGGAACTCAAGTTCCGTTTGTCAACCGGGGAGGAAGTGAGATCCGTGGGCCCGAAGTCGAAGGTAGCGAGCGGCTGTAACGAGCCGGTCGAGGAGCGCCCCCTGCGCGCGGATGCGGTCCGCAACCGGGCCCGGATCCTGGAGGCGGCCGAGGTCGTGTTCGCCGCCCAGGGCATCGAGGCGCCGGTGGACGACATCGCCGAGAAGGCTGGCGTCGGCGTCGGCACGCTCTACCGCCACTTCCCGACGAAGGAGAAGCTCTGCGAGGCGATCCTGCTCGATCGCCTGGCGGACCTCGCCCAGGACGCCCGCGCCGCTGCCGATGCGCCGGACCCCGCGGCCGCCTTCTTCGGCTTCCTGCGTCATTTCGTCTCACTCGGCGAGTCCAAGCGCGATCTCATCGCCGCCGTCATGGGCGCCGGGTTGAACTTCGAGGAGGCCGCCGCCGAGGTCAAGGATGACCTGCGCGATGCGGTCGGGGTCTTGTTGAGCCGGGCCCAAGCGGTCGGTGCTGTCCGCATGGACGTCACGCCCACCGCCGTCGTCTCGCTCGTCGGCGCGACGTGCCAGGCCGCCGGGCACACCGACGACGCGCCGGCGATGGAGCTCCTGGCCATCGTCTGCGACGGGCTGCGGGCGCCAAAACCCGCGTAGCAGCGTTATCCGCCGACGGCTCGACCTCCGTCAGGGAACGGTCGGCTCTGATCACCCAGAATTTGTAGCGTCGAAAATTTCGCGGCCGTATATGCCGCGCTGCCGGCGCTCCATCGCGCTTGTGTCCGCGTCGGCCTTCATTTTTGGGACTAAAACGCCACTAATTCCTCATGAAAGCGCCGATCGTGAGGAATTCCTCATGAAATAGCCGTATTCATAGAGCGAGACGCCAATGCACACGATGCACGAGCACCACGTTCCTCGCGTATACGAACGGAGAATTTTTCGAGGACTCTTTTTTGGCCGTCAAATGGACTGCGGCCGAGTCCACGGGGCGCGCACCGCCTCGCCATAGGAGTCGATCGGGCTGCGCAGCGAGAGCCCTCCGTCGCACTCCACCACTTGCCCGGTGACCCAGGCCATGCCGTGCACGGCGAGGATCACCTGCGCCACGTCCTCCGCTTCGCCGAACCGGCCGAGGGTCGTGCGACCGGCCACGGCGGCGAGCCACGGCGACGCCTCGACGCTGACCGACGGGGCGGGACCGAGCATCGGCGTCCGCGTCACGCCGGGCGCGACCGCGTTGACCCGGAGGCCGTCGGGGCCCCACTCGTCGGCCGCGACCCGCACCAACATCGAGAGAGCGGCCTTCGACGCGCAGTAGACGCCCATCGTACGGTCGACCAACCGGGCGCTGACGCTCGAGACGGCGACGAGCGAGGCCGTCCGTCGCTCGGCTTGCAGCACGCGGGCCCATCCCGCGCAGGCACAGCCACGGCCCGCGGGTGTTCACCGTCATGCACGCGGTCGAACTCGTCGGGCGACGTCCAGAGCAGCCTGCCGTGTCCGACGCCCGCCGTCACGGTCACCCACTCCGGCACCCCCCAGCGCTCGTTGGGTCTCGTCGATCGGCCGATCGACCGCGTCGGGGTCGGTCGACGTCGCAGGTGACGTCGGGCTCGCCGGCGATGTCCCACGTCACGACCGGCGTGCCCTCGGCCCGGTACGCCTCGACCAGGGCGGCGCCGATGCCCGAGCCGCCACCGATCACCAGGGCCAGCCGTCCAGCGTCGTCGCCCATGTGTCCTGCCTCCCTTCGCCAACCGCCAGCGGACGCTCGCCGGACCGGGTTCCGGGGCCAGACCGTACCCGGGCGAGCGGTGACAGACTCAGGGACTCGTTTCCCAGCCCGGAGGCCCCGTGGCGAAGGTGCACCACTCCGCGATCGTGACGCAGGACCTCGAGCGCCAGCCTCGTGTTCTGGCGCGACGGCCTCGGGCCTCGAGGTGCTGATGGACGACACCTTCGAGGGCCCGTGGCCCGAGCTCTTCGGCCGGTGCCGACGACCACGTTGCACTCGGTCTTCCTGGGTGAGGGGTCGCGCCGGACAGCGGGATCGTCGAGCTCGTGGTCACCGAGGGCGCCGGACACGGACGCCCCGGCGTCACGGGCTGCCGGCCGGGGCTTTTCCTGCTCTCGCTGTTCGCCGACCTCGACGAGGTCCTGCCGCGCCTGGCGGCGCTCGGCGTCGGTGGCGAGCCCCGGGTCGCCGCTCGGGCCCGTCCGCCTGGTGGTCGTCACCGACCCCAACGGGGTCCGGGTCGAGCTGATGGACACCGTCGCCCGCGAGAACCTGGCCAGCCTGACCGAGGCGTGAGCGCAGTGAGCACGACCGAGACGGCGAACGGCAGCCACGCCGGGCACGCCGCACTGGCAGGTGGCGCATCATCGGCGCGGGCGCCGGGCGGGCTCGGTCTGGCGATCCGCTGGCGCGAGTCGGGCCGGCGCGACTTCGTCCTGTTCGAGGCGACGGACGGCGTCGGCGGCACCTGGCGGGTGAACACCTACCCCGGCGCCGCGTGCGACGTGCCCTCGCACCTCTACTCGTACTCGTTCGCCCTCAAGCCCGACTGGATCGAAGACGTACGCCAAGCAGCCCGAGATCCTGCGAGTACTTCGAGGAGTGTGCCGATCGCTACGACATCCGACCGCACCTGCGCCCCGACATCCGGATCACGGCGGCGCACTGGGACGAGGCGGCGCGCGCTGGGACCTCACCGACGCCGAGGGCCACGCCTACTCGTGCGACGTGGTGGTGAGCGCCATCGGGACGTTCACCACACCGTCCTACCCCCGGATCGAAGGTCTGGCGAATTTCGCGGGGCCGTCCTTCCATTCGGCGCGCTGGGAGCACGAGCACGACCTGACGAACAAGCGGGTGGCGGTGATCGGGACGGGGGCGAGCGCGGCGCAGATCGTGCCCGAGGTGGCCAAGATCGCGGCGCACGTCGACGTCTACCAACGGACGCCGCAGTGGATCCTGCCGCGGCACGGACAAGCCGTTCAGCGACGACGAGAAGCAGCGCTTCGCCGACGACCCGCTGGCGGCGCAGAAGCACCGCAACGAGCTCTTCTGGGCGTTCGAGAACACGATCGCCTTTCGTCACGGCGAGACGGCGGCCGACGGGTTGCGGGCGCTGGCGATGAGCCACATCGAGTACCGGATCAAGGACGAGGAGCTCAAGGCCAAGCTCACGCCGGACTACCCGTTCGGCTGCAAGCGCACGCTGATCTGCAGCGACTTCTACAAGGCGCTGTTGCGCGACGACGTCGAGCTGGTCACCGACGGATCGAGCGGGTCACGCCCAGTGGCGTCGTGACGGTCGACGGGCGGGAGCGGGCGGCCGACGTGATCGTGCTGGCGACCGGGTTCAAGGCGACCGAGTACCTCGAGGGCATCGACGTCGTCGGGCGTGGGCGGGCGGCGGCTGCACGACGACTGGGCCGAGGCCGACGTGGCCCACGCCTACATGGGCCTGACGGTGTCGGGGTACCCGAACTTCTTCATGATCTACGGGCCGAACACGAACCAGGGCGGCAACTCCATCATCGTGATCCTCGAGGCGCAGGCGACGTACATCCTGAGCGCGCTCGACGCGATGCGCCGGTATCGGCTGGCGGGCGGTCGACGTGCGCCGCGACGTGATGGACGAGTACAACGCGAGCTGACCGAGCGCGCTCGAAGGCACGGTCTGGCACGACGGGTGCCAGAGCTATTTCAAGAACGCCAACGGCAAGATCGCGACGCAACTGCCGCAGACGTCGCTGTGGTATGCCAACCGGACGAGGTTCTTCCGGATGAAGGAGTACGAACGCGATGAAAGCCGCCGTGTACTACGAGACAGGGGCCCCCGACGTCTTCCGCTACGAGGACGTGCCCGACCCGGTCGTCGGTGCCGGCGACATCCTGATCGACGTCGAGGCGGTGAGCATCGAGGGCGGCGACACGCTCAACCGGCTCGGCGGGGACCTGGCCCGGGTGCCGCACATCGTCGGCTACCAGGCCGCCGGCACGGTGGCGGAGGTGGGCGCCGACGTGTCCGGGTTCGCGGTGGGGGACCGCGCCGTGACGGTGGGCCTCGACGGCTCGCACGCCGAGCGCGCGGGCCGTGCCGGCCGGTTTCGCCTGGAAGATCCCCGACGGCGTCAGCACCGACGACGCGGCCGCGGTGCCGGTGCCCTTCGGTACGGCGGACGACTGCCTCTTCGAGTTCGGCCGCCTGCAGGCCGGCGAGACCGCGCTGATCCAGGCCGGCGCCGGCGGCGTCGGCATCGCCGCCATCCAGATGGCCAAGCGGGCCGGGGCCCGTGTGCTCGCGACGGCGTCGAGCGACGAGCGCCTCGAGCGGCTGAAGGACCTCGGTCTCGACGAGGGCATCAACTACCGCACGCACGACTTCGTGGCCGAGGCGCGGCGGCTCACCGACGGCCGGGGCGTCGACGTCGTCGTGGACTCGGTGGGCGCCACGACGCTGCAGGGCAGCATCAACGTGCTGGCGTACCGCGGCCGCTGCGTCTCGGTGGGCGACGCCGGCCGCGACCGGGCCGAGGCGCTCGACATCTCGAACATGCGGCCGAACAACCAGACGTTCTCGGGCTACTTCATGGGGGCCGAGCTGTTGCTGGCGCACGACCGGGTCCACGGCATGATCGCCGGTCATCTCGACGACATCGCCCGCGGCGAGCTCAAGGTCGTGATCGACCGCACCTTCCCGCTGGCCGACGCGGCGGGGGCGCACGCCTACATCGAGAGCCGCCAGGCCTTCGGCCGGGTCCTGCTCGTCCCGTGAGCTCCAGCGCGTAGCCTTTGAGCGATGGCGTTCCTGATCGCTCTCGTCGTTCTGTTTTGTGCCGTCGTGGTCCCGATCTGGGCCGTCGTCGACGCCGCGAACCGCCCGGCCGTGGCGTTCTACGGCGCCGGCTCGAACAAGACGGCGTGGATCGTCGTCATCGTCGTCTCGTGGTTCATCGGGATGGGGTTCTTCCTCGGTGGCTACTACCTGCTGTTCACCCGAAAGAAGCTGCGCCGCCAGCTGGCCCAGCGGTACTGAGCCCCCGCCGCCGAGGTCACGCCTGGGGCCGGGGCCGCACCCAGGCCGCGAGCCTCACAGCGTGGAGTCGTCCCGGGCGTCCATGTAGAGGTCCGAGACGATGCGCCAGGTCCCGCCCTCTTTCCGCAGCACCTTGAGCGAGTGGTTGCGGCGAATGGGCAGCGTCTCGCCCGTGGACGTCTCTTGCCCGGCCCGTTCCAGGTAGGTCTTGGCGACGGCGACGTCGTCGCCCAGGAAGCGCACCGACGCCTCCGGCGGCTTCACGGGAGCGCCCGCGGCGAAGTGCGCGTCCGCAAAGAGGGCCCGGAGGTACTCGGCGATCTCACGACTCCCCTTGAGCGTCGTGCCGAAGGCGTTGGTCCAATCGGCGTCCTGGACGTAGAGGTCCTCGACGCCGGTGGCGTCGAGACCCCGGAAGGCGGCGCCGATCTTCAGCAGCACCTCGTAGACCGCGGTTTCGTCGTCGCCTGAGGCCACCGTGCCCTCCTTCGGTTGCCGGACCTCCGGAGACTACGCGGACCGGCGCGTCTCGCGCGTCCGATCGACCCCCGGCGCACGCCAGCGCCGGCCTCAGCCCGCCGACGACCGCCAGCGCCGCTCGAACGGCAGGCGCCACGTCCGGGGCGCGATGAGGTCGCTTGATCGCCGGCGGGCCCCAGCCGCCCTTGGGGTACGGACTGGACCGGCGGCGGGTTGCTCGAGCAGGGGCGTCGACACCTCCCACAGCCGCTCAATCCCCTCGGCCGTGTTGAACAACGTGTGGTCGCCGACCATGGCGTCGTGGATCAGGCGCTCGTAGGCCTCGAGCACGTCGGCGTCCTGGCCCGTCTCGTGCAGGGCGAACTGCAGCGACAGCTTCTCGAGCTTCATGCCCGCCCCCGGCTTCTTGCCGTAGAAGGACAGCGAGAGCTTCGACGAGTCGGCCAGGTCGAAGGTGAGGTGGTCGGGGCCCTGGGCGCCCACGCCCGAGCTGGCGGAGAACATCGACTTGGGCGGCGCCCGGAACGCGATCGAGATGATGCGCTCGCCGCTCCCCATCTCCTTGCCCGTGCGCAGGTAGAACGGCACGCCGGCCCAGCGCCAGTTGTCGATCTCGCAGCGCAGCGCGACGAAGGTCTCGCAGTCGGAGTCGGGCGCCACGCCGGGGATGTCGCGGTAGCCCTCGTACTGCCCGCGCACGACCTGGGTGACGTCGAGCGGGAGCATGGAGCGGAACACCTTGTTCTTCTCCTCACCGATGGGGTTGGGCGCCAGCGCCGTCGGCGGCTCCATGGCCATGAAGCCGAGGATCTGGAACAGGTGGGTGACCACCATGTCCTTGAAGGCGCCGGTCGCCTCGTAGAACGCCGACGCGGTCGTCGACGCCCGAGCGTCTCGGGGACGTCGATCTGGACGTGGTCGATGTGGTCCCGGTTCCAGATCGGCTCGAAGAGGCCGTTGGCGAAGCGGAAGGCCAGGATGTTCTGGACCGCCTCCTTGCCCAGGAAGTGGTCGATGCGGAAGATCTGCTCCTCGTCGAAGTACTGGTGCAGCATGTCGTTGAGCGCCACCGCGGAGGCCAGGTCGGTGCCGAACGGCTTCTCCATGACGACGCGGGACCGCTCGACCAGCTTGGCGTCGGCGATCATCTGAATCACGTCGCGGTCCGCCCCCGGGGGGATGCTCAGGTAGTGCAGCCGGCGCACGTTGTCGCCGTCCCGACGGACTCCTTCTCCGCCTCCGCCACGTGGTCGGCCAGTTCCTGCGCGCCGGCCGACGTCGACACGAACGAGAGCCGCTTCTCGAAGTTGGCCCACTGG
This sequence comes from uncultured Acidimicrobiaceae bacterium, assembly GCA_963821105.1. Taxonomy (GTDB): domain Bacteria; phylum Actinomycetota; class Acidimicrobiia; order Acidimicrobiales; family RAAP-2; genus Bog-473. Next base: position 62,169 of record CAWGCO010000011.1, on the reverse strand, counting down.
AGCAGCGAGATCTTGCCGGTGAAGAACTGGTCGCAGGCGTGGCGGGCCAGGTGGCGGAACTCCTCGTCGGTCATCTGGCGCGTCGAGCTGCCGACGATGCGGAACTCGGGCATCATGCCCCGACATGGCGAGGTGCAGCAGGCCGGGCAACAGCTTGCGCGCCGCCAGGTCGCCCGTCGCCCCGAACATCACGATGACGTACGGGTCGATCTGCGCGCCCATCGGCGGATCCGCCGACTCGTTCCATCCACCACCTCGCTGCGATCCACCTTCGTCACCTCGGTCATGCCGGCCTCCGGACGTTGAGCTCGGACGTGTTCGCCCCCATGATCTTGCGCACCGCCTCGGGCGGGAGCTTCTGCAGCTCGGTGACCCAGTCGGTCGGCTCGGGCAGCCCCTCCACGTGGGGCCAGTCCGACCCGAAGATCACGCGATCGTCACCGACGAGGCTCACGATCTCGTCGACGTCGTCCTCCCAGAAGGGGTTGATCCAGACGTGGCGCCGGAACGTGTCGACCGGGTCCTCGGTGAAGTAACCGGGCATGCGGCGCGCCGTCGTCCGCAGCTTGCGGAACAGGGGAGCGAGGAACTCCGAGCCGTTCTCGACCGAGGCGATGCGCACGTTGGGGAAACGGTCGAACAACTTCTCCAAGATGAGCGTGGCCAGCCAGTCGTGGGCGGCGCGCTCGATGGCGAACATCTTGATGCTCGGCCGCCCGTACCCGCCGCCCTTGAACGAGGCGCGGAACCCGTCGGGGGCGTAGCCGTTCGAGGAGAGGCCGGCGTCCCCGGCGTGCACCACGACCGTGATGCCCGACTCGTTGACCCGCGCCCAGAACGGGTCGAACTCGTCGGCCGCCGGCGAGAGCGGGCCGTTGGCGGTGATCGGGGCCGCGGCGCGCAGCACGACGGTGCGGGCGTCCTGGTCGATCGCCCACTCCAGCTCGCGCCACGGCCTCGTCCACGTCGGCCAGCGTGATGTAGGGGGCGGCGAAGATGCGGTCCCGGTACGCCATGCCCCAGTCCTCGGCCAGCCAGCGGTTGAAGGCGCGGAACAAGCAGGACGACCGCCTCGGGGTCGTCCTTGAGCGCCTCCTCGTAGAGCATGCCGAGCGTCGGGAAGAGCCAGACCTGGGCCAGGCCCTGCGCGTCCATCGTGGCCAGCCGGGCGTCGCGGTCGCGGTACTCGGGCCGGATCGGCTCGGGCGTGCCCATCAGCTCGTGCATGGGCACGCCGTCGGGGTTGCCGCGGAAGTAGTCGAACAACGCGCCGGCCGGCGAGATCGGGTCGAACGTCGGGTTCGTGACCGCCCGGCTGACCCGCCCGCCGAGCGAGTGGTAGCTGCCGGCCGCCGATCTCGACCCATTCGATCACCCGCGGCCCGAGGGCGGGATCGAGGTGGCGGGTGAACGCGTCGAGCGCCTCGTAATAGTGGTTGTCGGCGTCGAAGACGGGTGCGTCGAGCGTGGTCATGTCAGGTTTCCCCAATCCTCGTGCCGCATGGTGTGCCTGCGTGCGTGTGACGCTACACCCAAACTGTATTGGCTGGCGGCTGGGTCGCCGTCAGCGCCGAGGGCGCGGGGCGCGGCGGGCCGGCGGCGGTGTGGCGCACGCCCTCGGGGTCGACCGCCCAGGCGGGCGGCTGCCCCCACTGCTCGCCGAACACCAACTCGGGGAGCGGGCGTCGGCGCACCGGACCGTGCCTGCCCCAGCGGCCGGCCGAGCGTGATGGAGGCCATGACCTCCACGTTGTCGGGGATGCCCAGCAACCCCCGCAGGTCGCCGTCGGCCATGTGGTGCAACCCGGTCAGCACGCCCCCGTAGCCGAGGGCGCGTGCGGCCAGCAGCAGGTTCTGGCAAGCCGGATAGACGGAGGCGCCGTCGCTGCTGTGGGCGTCGGCGCGGTGGCGCACGAAGCAGGCCAGGATGAGCACGGGCACCGACTCGTAGTCGTCGACGTAGCGCTGCATGCACGCGGGCGAGCCGCGACTTGGGCGAGTCGGCCTGCGTGCCCGAGCCCTTGTCGTAGCCGTCCTCGGCGCGCTTGGCGTCCCAGAACCGGCGGGCGCCGGCGCCGATCAGCCGCTTCGCCTCGGCGGCGACCGGCCAGTCGGTGAGCACGATGAAGCGGAAGGGCTGGCGGTTCGACCCGCTGGGCGCCCGGGTGGCGGCGAAGAGGATGTCGCGCAGCGCCTCGTCAGGCACCTTCTCGTCCGCGTAGCGGCGGATGGCCCGCGTAGTGAGCAGCCCCTCGTAGAGCGAGACGGGTTCGGGCTGCGCGACAGACACGGCGGCGACCCTACCAACGGGGCCTTGGCGCCCGGGCCCGGACTCAGCCCGCCACTTCGACCCGCTCGACCAGCTCGGCGTAGAGGTCGGGACGCCGTCCGTCCTCGAGCAGGGCGCCCTCGCCCTCGCGGCGCAGGGCGAGATGCAGGTCGATGCGGTGCACCACGAGCTCGGCCGGGCTCGGCCGGCCCGGCACGGCCGAGGTGGCGCTGGCCACCACGGTGCCGGTCGGGGCGATGATCCGGCTCGCCCCGAGCAGCGTCGAGGTGGCGTGGGTGCCCGCCTGGTTCGCCTGGAGCCACCATTGGCTGTTGGTCAGCGCGAGCGCCGGCGGCAGGAGGTCCCACGCCGCGGCGGCCTCGATCTCGCACGCACAGGGCGCCAGCACGAGGCGGGCGCCGCGCAGCGCCAGCGACCGCGCCACCTCGGGGAAGTCGCCGTCGAAGCCGACGACGACCCCGACCCGCCCGAGCGCCGGGTCGTCGAACGTCGTGAGGCGGTGCCCGGGCGAGAAGACCGGTGTGCTCGAGCGGCGGGTCGATAGAGGTGGGCCTTGCGGTGCCAGGCGACCAGCCGGCCGTGCGGGTCGAAGACCAGCGCCGTGTCGTACACGGCAGCCGTCCTCCCCGGCTCGGGCACGCTGCCCGCCAGGAAGAGGCCGTGACGCCGCGCCGTCTCGGCCAGGCGCGCCGCGCGCGCCCCGTCCCGCGGCTCGGCGTCACGCCGCGCGTCCTCGGCCAGCGTCTCGGGGTTGTAGCCGCACGACCACAGCTCGGGCAGCACGAGCAGCTCGACGCCGCGCGCGGCCGCCCGCTCGATCATGCCCAGCGCCACCGAAAGATTCTGCTTTGGGCTCGCCCGGCGTGGACAGCCATTGCGCCACGCCGACCAGCAGGTCTCGCTTCACATCCACACCGGGTCCGCGTCGACTCCTCTCGTCGCCGTCACCTGCACCTACGGAGCGCAAGGTTCGGGGAGCGTTTCCCGGTTGTGAATGGACTGTTACAGCGACGCCAGCCGGAACGCCGACGGACGCCGTCGGCTCACGGGGCGCCCAGCGCCATGATGGTGAGCGAGCTCGTAGAGCACGTGCGAGGCGGCGACCGCCGTGATCTCCGCGTGGTCGTAGGCCGGCGACACCTCGACGACGTCGCCGCCGACGACTCCGAGCGGGCGCCAGGCCTCGCACCATGGCCAAGAGCTCGCGGCTGGTCAGCCCGCCGGCCTCGGGCGTCCCCGTCCCCGGCGCGTGCGCCGGATCGAGGACGTCGATGTCCACCGAGACGTAGAGCGGTGCGTCGGCCACGCGCTCGAGGAGCCCGGCTGTGACGGCGGCGGCCCCGCGCGCCGCCGACGTCGTCCGTCGTGACCTGCGCGAAGCCCATGCCGGCGTCGTCGACGAGGTCCGTCCCGGAGTACAGCGGGCCGCGCAGCCCGACGTGCACGCTGTGGTCGCGCCGCAACAGCCCCTCTTCCCAGGCGCGCCGAAAGGGCGTCCCGTGCGTGAAGCGCTGGCCGAAGTACGTGTCCCACGTGTCGAGGTGTGCGTCGAAGTGCACCAGCGCCAGCGGGCCGTGCCGTGCGGCCGTCGCGCGCAGGAGGGGCAGGGCGACCGTGTGATCGCCCCCGATGGCGACCAGCCGCCCGCCGCCGGCCAGCAGCTGCTCCGCGCCGGCCTGGATCTGCGCGACCGCCTCCTCGGGTCCGAAGGGCGTGCACGCGATGTCGCCGGCGTCGACGACCTGGGCCAGCTCGAAGGGCAGGGCGTCGAGCGACGGGTTGTACGGGCGCAGCAGGCGGGAGGCCTGGCGCACGGCGGCGGGCCCGAACCGCGCGCCGGGCCGATAGCTCGTGCCGCCGTCGAACGGGACGCCGGCGACGGCGATGTCCCAGCTGCGACACGGCGTCGGCCGTCGGCAGGCGGGCGAAGGTGGCCGGCCCGGCGAAGCGCGGCACGACGCTGGCGTCGACGGGGCCGACGGGACCGGCGCCACCATCGGTCCCGGCGGGTCCCGCGCTCGGGCCCATCAGTCGTCGATGGCTTGGTACACCAGGGCGCGCAGCTGGGCGCGGAAGGGGTAGGCGATCGACGGGAAGAGTTGGGTCATGAAGACGACGAAGAGGTCCTCCGTCGGGTCCACCCAGAACGCCGTGCTGGCCGCGCCGCCCCAGTAGTACTCGCCGGCCGACCCCACGACCGCCGTGGCGGCGGGACCGAGCCCGACCGCGAAGCCGAGGCCGAAGCCGACGCCCTCGAAGCCGGCCTCGCCGAACCCGCCGAGGGCGAGCTCCTCCAGCGTCGCCCCGCCGGGCAGGTGGTTGACCGTCATCAGCTCGATCGTCTTGCGCCCGAGCACGCGCCGCCCGTCGAGCTGGCCCCCGTTCGCCAGCATCTGGCAGAAGGCGACGTAGTCGTGCGTGGTCGACACGAGCCCGCCGGCACCCGAGAGATACGGATGCGGGCGGGTCACGCGGTTGGCGAACTCGCCGTCCATCAGGCGGGGCGTGTTGGCGGGGCGGTACTGGTAGCAGGCGGCCAGCCGGCGCTGCGACTCCTCGGGGACGTAGAACCCGGTGTCGGTCATGCCGAGCGGCTCGAAGAGCTCCTGGCGCAGGTAGTCGTCGAAGCGCTGGCCCGAGAGGATCTCGACCAGGCGCCCCACGATGTCGGTGGACAGCCCGTAGTTCCAGTGCGTCCCGGGATGGAACTTCAACGGGTGCTGCGCCAGCAGGGCGGTGACGCTCTCGAGCGTCTGCCCGCGCCCCAGCGCGCGTCGGGCCTCGGCGAACGCCTCGTCGATCGGGTTGTCCGGGAACAGGCTGCCGGGCAGCCCCGTCGTGTGCATGAGGACGTCACGCATGTTCATCGGGCGTCGCGGCTTGACCAGGGTGACAGACCCGTCGGCCTGCACCTCACCGACCTGCAGCGTGCGCCATTCGGGGATGTAGCGGTGCACGGGGTCGAGCAACTGGAACAGGCCCCGCTCGTAGAGCTGCATGAGCGCCACCGATGCGATCGGCTTGGTCATCGAATAGATGCGGAAGATGGCGTCGTCGGCCATCGGGACGGCGTTCTCGCGGTCCATCAGCCCGAGTGATCGGTGGTAGGCGACGTGTCCGCCGCGCACCACGGTGATCTGGCAGCCGGCGATCTTCCCGGTCTCGACGTAGTTGTGCCCGAAGTGCTCGGTGATGCGCTCGAGGCGGTCCTCGCGCATGCCGGCTGCGTCGGGCTGGACCTTCATGGCGGTGTCCATTCTCTGCCCTGCCTCCCTCTGTGTGCGGTCTCTACGACTGCGACTGCGACTGCGACTGCTTTTCCTTCTGCTGGCGCATGTAGGCCGCGGTCCCCTCGAGGAACGCGCCCACGTCCTTCTCCTTGTTGGCGACGACGCCGTGGAACCACTCGGGCACGTAGACCTCGGCGGCGCCCGACTCCAGCCCGGCCAGGATGGCGTCGACCGCCACCGAGACGGGTTCGGCCGCCACGGGCAGGTCGGGGACATCGTTGTCGGGCAGGGAGAAGAGCTCCGTGTCGATGACGCCTGGGTAGACGAGCATCATCTTGATCCCGTCCTCCCACAGGTCGACGGCCATGGCCTCGGAGAAGGCGGTGAGCGCGGCCTTCGACGCGTCGTAGGCGGACTCGCCGGGCGCACTGAGCTTGGCGGCGATCGACGAGATGTTCACGATCGTGCCCGACGCCCCGGGCCAGCATCTGGGGTAGCAGCGCCATCGTCAGCCGCACGGGCGAGAGGTAATTGACGTGCATCACCGCGGTGATGGTGTCGATGTCGAGGGCCGTCACGTGCCGGCGCTTCGGGATGCCCGCGTTGTTGATGAGGAGATCGATCCCGCCGAAGGCGTTGACCACGTCGACCGCCAGCTGGTCCACCGCGTTGATGTCGGCCAGGTTGACGACCCACATGCGGCTGTCGGGCGAGTGCTCCATGCATCGTCCGACCACCTCGGACAGGCGGTCGGCCCGGCGGGCGCAGATCCCCACGATCGCGCCCCGCTCCGCCAGCGCCTCGGCCAGGCCTGCCCCGATGCCCGACGAGCCGCCCGTCACGAGCGTGCGGCACCCCTCCAGGTCCAGCGCCATCGTCCACCCCACTTTCGATCAGCCGAGCGTGCTCACCTTAGACACAGCCGGCTGGCGGCTGGCATTGACATTCTGTTGACGCACGGGGCGGCCGCGTTCATATCCGGTTCACATCCGCGCCGCGACCATGGCCTCATGGCTGACTTTCTCGCAGTACTCGGCATCGTGGGCTTCGTCGTAGCGATGCTCGGCCTGATCTGGGCCCTGGACCGGGTATGACCTGGACCCAGGGGATCCTGCTCGCGCTGTCCATCGTGATGTTCCTGTACCTGGGCGTCGCCATGTTCAAGCCCGAGAAGTTCTGACGTGGGGCTCACCTGGACCATCATCACCCTCGTCATCGCCCTTGGCCTGACGTGGCGCTACCTGGGCTCCTACATGGCCGCCGTCTTCGACGGGCGAGTCCACTTTCTCGGCTGGGCGGAGCGACCCGTCTACCGGCTGCTCGGGACCGGTCCCGAGAAGGAGCAGAACTGGAAGCGCTACGCCGCCTCCATGGTCATCTTCTCCGCGGTGGCCATGGGCGTCACCTACCTCCTCATTCGCATTCAGGGGTCGCTTCCCCTCAACCCACAACACCTGGGGGCCGTGCCCCAGGCGCTGAGCTTCAACACCGCCGCCTCGTTCATGACCAACACCAACTGGCAGAACTACGGCGGCGAGTCGACGATGTCGTACTTCTCGCAGATCGGTGCGCTGACGCTGGAGCAGATGCTGAGCCCCGTCATCGGCATCGCCGTGGCCATCGGCTTGGTCCGCGGCTTCTCCCGGCGCAACTCTCCGACCATCGGGAACTTCTGGGTCGACATGACCCGCGGACTGTTCTACATCGTGTTCCCGATTGCGTTCCTCGCTGGGATCATCTTCGTGGGTCAGGGTGCGGTGCAGACGCTGGCCGGCACCGTGAGCATCCACGACGCCCTGAACGGGGTCTCCCAGACGATTGCCCGGGGTCCGATCGGCTTCATGGAGGCCATCAAGCAACTCGGCAACAATGGCGGTGGGTTCCTCAATGCGAACTCGGCGACAACGTTCGAGAATCCCACGGGCCTCACCAACTGGCTGTCGATCTACCTGCTCCTAGCCATACCGTTCGCACTGACCTACACGTTCGGCAAGATGGTCGGCAGCGTCCGTCACGGCGCGGCGCTGTTGGCGGCCATGGTGATCATCTTCGGGGTCTGGGTCGGCGGGGCCACCTACTACGAGCACCAGAACAACCCCGCCGTCGCCGCCGCCGGCGTGCACGCCACCGTCGGCAACACCGTCGGGCACGAGGTGCGCTTCGGAGACACAACGACTGCCTTGTTCGGGGTGTCGTCGACTAGCACCTCGACCGGTTCGGCCGACGCCTCTTACGACTCCTTCACCCCGATGGGCGGTTTCTTCCTCATCAGCGGGATGATGCTGGGCGAGGTGACCCCCGGAGGAGCGGGGAGCGGCCTGTACACCATCCTCATCTACGCCATCATCGCCGTGTTCATCGGCGGCCTGATGATCGGGCGAACACCGGAGTACCTGGGAAAGAAGATACAGGCGAAAGAGGTCAAACTCGCGGGTCTCGGGGCCCTCGTCATGCCGCTGATCGTGCTGATCTTCACGGCCATCGCGGTATCGATCCATGCCGGTCGCGCCGGCCCCCTCAACGCTGGACCGCACGGGTTCACCGAGATTCTCTACGCCCTGACGTCGCAGGGGAACAACAACGGCTCGGCCTTCGGAGGGCTCACCGGTAACACCACGTTCTACAACGTGATCGGCGGTATCGACATGTTGCTCGGCCGGGTCGGCATCATGATCCCGGCCCTGGCACTCGGCGGTGTGTTGGCCGCCAAGCCAGCGGTGGCGGAGGGCCTCGGCACCTTCCGCACCGACAACTCCATGTTCGTCGGCCTCACCATCGGCGTCATCATCATCATCGGTGGTTTGACCTTCTTCCCTGCGCTTGCGCTCGGCCCGATCGTCGAGCAGCTCAGCCACGGGTTCTTCTAATGACCAGCCACGGAGCGCTTTTTTCATGACCATGACGACCACCGAACCAGCCCAGCCGGGGCCGGCCAGCACGCCACACGGCGTCGCCGAGGCGAAGAGCCTCTTCGACGGCCCGATCCTCCGCCAGGCCCTGGTCGACTCGCTCACCAAGCTCAACCCGGCGGTGCAGATCCGCAACCCGGTCATGTTCGTCGTGCTGGTCGGTTCCATCGTGACGTTCGTGGAGGCGATCGCCCACCCCTCGACCTTCACCTGGTCCATTACGGTCTGGCTCTTCCTGACGGTGATCTTCGCCAACTTCGCGGAGGCCATGGCCGAGGGGCGCGGCAAGGCGCAGGCCGACACGCTGCGCCGGATGCGTTCGGAGACCGCGGCGCGCCGGCTCAAGGCCGACGGGACCGAGGAGCTCGTGCCGGCGGCCGAGCTGAACAAGGGAGACCTCGTCGTCTGCGAGGCCAATGACCTCATCCCGTCGGACGGCGAGATCATCGAGGGCATTGCCTCGGTCGACGAGTCGGCCATCACCGGCGAGTCGGCGCCCGTCATTCGCGAATCGGGCGGCGACCGCTCCGCCGTCACCGGCGGCACCCGGGTCCTCTCCGACCGCATCGTGGTGCGCATCACGGCCGAGCGCGGTCACACCTTCCTCGACCGCATGATCACGCTGGTCGAGGGGGCCAACCGCCAGAAGACGCCGAACGAGATCGCCCTGACCATCTTGTTGGCGGTCCTCACCATCATTTTCATACCGGTCGTGGTGTCGCTCGAGGCGTTCGGCATCTACGCGGGCACGGCGGTCTCGGTCGTCGTCCTGGTGGCCCTGCTGGTCTGCCTCATCCCGACCACCATCGGCGCCCTGCTTTCGGCCATCGGCATCGCCGGCATGGACCGCCTCGTCCAGAAGAACGTGCTCGCCATGAGCGGCCGGGCTGTTGAGGCCGCCGGCGACGTGCAGACCCTGCTGCTGGACAAGACCGGCACCATCACCATGGGCAACCGGATGGCGTCGGGGTTCTACCCCGTCGGTGACCACACCGAACGCGAGCTGGCCGATGCGGCGCAGCTGGCGTCCCTGGCCGACGAGACCCCCGAAGGTCGATCCATCGTGGTCCTGGCCAAGGAGCGCTTCGACATCCGGGAGCGCCACCTCGAAGCCGGGCACGTCTTCGTCCCTTTCTCGGCCACGACCCGCATGTCCGGGCTCGACTTCGACGGGCGCCAGATCCGCAAGGGCGCAGCCGACTCGGTGAAGCAGTGGGTGGTCGAGCAGGGAGGCACAGTTCCCGCCGACCTCGATGCGATCGTGGAACGTGTGTCGCGCGCCGGGTCCACCCCCTTGGTGGTGGCCGAAGGCCCCACGATCCTCGGGGTCATCGAGCTCAAGGACGTGGTGAAGGAGGGCATCCAGGAGAAGTTCGCCGAGATGCGTTCCATGGGCATCCGCACGGTGATGATCACCGGCGACAACCCGCTGACCGCGGCGACCATCGCGCAGGAGGCCGGCGTCGACGACTTCCTGGCCGAGGCGACGCCCGAGGCCAAGCTGGCGCTGATCAAGGAGGAGCAGGAGGGCGGCAAGTTGGTCGCCATGACGGGCGACGGGACCAACGACGCGCCCGCGTTGGCGCAGGCGGACGTGGGCGTGGCCATGAACACCGGGACCACGGCAGCGAAGGAGGCCGGCAACATGGTCGACCTCGACTCCAACCCGACCAAGTTGATCGATGTCGTGGAGATCGGCAAGCAGCTGCTCATCACGCGGGGCTCGCTCACCACCTTCTCGATCGCCAACGACGTCGCCAAGTACTTCGCCATCATCCCCGCCCTGTTCATCGCCACCTACCCGCAGCTGAACGCGCTGAACATCATGAAGCTCCACAGCCCGCAGAGCGCCGTGCTGTCGGCCGTCATCTTCAATGCGCTCGTCATCGTGGCGCTGATCCCGCTGGCTCTGCGGGGGGTCAAGTTCCGTGCGGCGGGTTCGGCCGCCATCTTGCGGCGCAACGTGTTCATCTACGGGGTCGGCGGCATCATCGTGCCGTTCATCTTCATCAAGCTCATCGACCTCATCCTCGTCGCGCTGCACGCCTACTGATGGAGACCCTCTGATGCTCGTTCACCTCCGCCGTTCGGTCGTCCTCGTGGTGATTGCGCTCGTCCTGACCTTTGCCTACGCCTTCTTGGGCACCGGGTTCTCCCAACTGGCCTTCAAGAACCAGGCCGACGGGTCGATCACCGCCAACGGGTCGACCCTGATCGGCCAGAACTGGTCCCAGGCGCCGTGTCCCGGCCACCGCCTGGGCACCTGCGTGTTCCAGGGGCGACCCGATGCCGTCGGTCCCTACGCCGGCTCGCTGAAGCCGGTCGCCGGCGGGGGGGACAACCCGCTGGAGGCCAACAACATCCCGGGCAAGCCCGGCGTCCTCAATCCCGGCGAGTCCGGGGCGTCGAACCTCGGCCCCCGTTCCAAGGTTCTCTGGCCAACACGAAGACGCTGGTCGCCTACTGGAAGGCGCGCGGCGTCAACCCGACACCCGACCTCGTCACCACCTCGGGCAGCGGGTACGACCCCGACATCAGCCAGCAGGACGCCCTGGTCCAGATCCCGATGGTGTCGAGGGCCACGGGGCTCTCCCCCTCGGTGCTCAGGACGCTTGGTCATCAGCCAGACGCAGGGAGCCGAACTCGGTTTCCTGGGCACCTCGTACATCGACGTGCTGCAACTCAACGAGGCCCTGGCCAAGCTGAAGTGAGCGCGACCGCCATCTCGGCGGTGGTGCCGCGGCGCAGGACCGTAGTGGCCGGGGAAGTCCGCTCCGTCGTCTCCTACGAGCGACCGTGGGTCCGCACCGACGTCGAGCTTGGCGACGGGACGGGCGTCATCGTCTTGCGCTTCATCGGTCGGGCCGTCGTGCCCGGCTTCGCATGTGGACGCCGCGTGATCGCGCGCGGCACGCCGATGTTGGACCGGAGCGCCTTGGTGATGCTCAACCCGGTCTACTCGTTCGAGGTCGTTGGGTGAGGGTCGGCCAGGAGCTGGTAGCCGATGCCGGGCACCGTCTTGAGCACGACGCCGTCGTCGAGGCCCAACTTCTTGCGGAGCCGGTGCGTGTAGACGCGGACGTAGTTCGACTCGGCCCCGTAACCGGGGCCCCACACGTCCTTCAGGATCATGTGATGGGTGCACACCTTCCCGGCGTGGCGTGCCAGGTAAGCCAAGAGATCGAACTCCTTCGCCGTCAGTTGCAACGGCACGCCGGCCAGGGTGGCCATGCGGTGGACCAGATCGATGTCGAGGTCGCCCACCCGCACCATCTGGATCTGCTCGGACCCGTTCCGTCCTGTCGCCTCGCTGTGTCGCATCGCCACCCGGAGTCGCGCCTCGAGCTCCGCCATGCCAAAGGGCTTGGTGACGAAGTCGTCGGCGCCGCTGTCCAGTGCCTCGACCTTGCGCCGCTCGTCGCCGTAGGCCGAGAGCACCACGATGGGAACGTTGGAGAATTCACGGATGCTCCGGCACACTTCGATGCCGTCGACGTCGGGCAGCCCGAGGTCGAGGATCACCAATTCGGGTACGGCGAGCGCGACCTGGTTGATCGCTTCCGTGCCGCTGTGCGCAGTGACGACCTCGTCGCCGCGGGCCGTGAGCCCGATTCGGAGCGCCTTCAGCAGCGCCTGATCATCATCGACGACGAGGACCTTGGTCACACCGGGACCTCAGGCGGTTGCCGGCACGCAGGCCACGCCAGGGACGGTGAACGCGACCCGGGCACCGTGCTCTACCGCGGGGTCGATCCAGATGTCCCCACCGTGAGCCTCGACGAACGCTCGGGCGATTGCCAGGCCGAGCCCGGCGCGGCCGCCGCCGCCGTTTTGGCTGAACATCTCGAACACTCTCTCGCGATCCTCCAACCTGATGCCAGGCCCGTCGTCGGCGACGGCGATCTCGACCCAGGGCGGGCTCCCTGGTGCGACTTCGGCCGACACCCGGATCGTGCCGCCGTCGGGGGTCAGGCGACTCGCGTTCTCGAGCACGTTGGCCAGGACCTGGCTGATGAGGACGTGGTCGATGAGGAGCAGCGGAATGTCGGCGCCGGCGTGGACGCGGAGCCGTCCGGGTGGCACCACGCCGCCGAGCGATCCGAGCGCCTCGTCCACCAACTCGTCGAAGGCAATCGGTGCGACGCGCACCTCGAGCGCGCCTGCCTCGATGCGGGTCATGTCAAGGAGGTTGGTCACGAGTCGGGCCAAGCGGTCCGACTGGATCTCGATCAATTCGAGCAGCTCGACCCGGTCGGCCGCCGTGAGGTGCGCAGCGGGTTGGCGCAGGCTCGAGACGGCCGTCTTGATGGACGCCAGCGGCGTGCGGAGGTCGTGCGACGCCGCGCCCATCAGCGCGCTTCGCCACGCGTCCACCTCCTCGAGCAGACGGGCCCGCAAGGCCTGCTCGCGCAGCTGCGCCCGGTCCACCGCCAACGCGGCCTGGTTGGCGAACGTCCCGAGCAGGCCGCGGTCCCCTTCGGCCAGTTCCACCTGATGCAGGACGAGCATCCCCACAGGTCGGTTGTTGACGACGAGCGCCACGGAGATCTGGCGGGGCCCGCCGTCGGCGGTGAGTCCGAGGGACGTGGTCTGGCCTCCTCCCGAAGTCAACGAGACCACGTCCTCGCGCGTCAGAGGCTCGGCCGGCTGCAGCGGCGACACCGAGCACGCCGTTTTGCTCTTCCTCCGGCAGAACCAACGCCGTCCAGTATGGCTGAAAGGCGTCCTGGACGGTCTCGACGATGTGGGCAAGCAACTGAGCGAGGGTGAGGTCACCAATGAGGGCTTGGGACAGTTCATACAACCGCCCGGACTCAGCCGTTCGCCGAAGCGCTTCCTCACGGGCGCTGCGCATGTTCGCCACGAGTTGGGATCCGACCAGGACCACCGCGACATAGACCACGAGGGCAAGCCAGTTCTGCGGCGACCGCACGGTGAGGGTGTCGTAGGGCGGGAGGAAGAACCAGTCGTAGAGCGCGAAGCCCGCCACTGCGCCGACCACTCCCGGGATGAAGCCGCCTATCACGACGCCAATGAGGGCCGGGAGTACGAAGAGGAGCGCCGGGGTGGCAATACTGAGGTGAACCCGGAGCGGGAGCAACGCCGCCAGCAGCACGCCCAATCCCGCCACGGTCACCGCGATCCCCACGGCCTTGCGCTGGTACGTTCCCGTGGTATCCAGGCTGCCGTGCGTCACGTGTTTCACTACTTCCCGTCTGTCGGCGTCGAGCCGAAACTGCCGAAATTGCAGTGTACTGACGACTTAAACGATTTGCGCGAGATGAGGTGGACGTGAGCGGTTCCGGTGAGGAAGAAGGGGTCCGGCCGACGGGGCGATTCCGTGTCTACCTCGGCGCGGCAGCCGGCGTCGGCAAGACCTGCGCCATGCTCGATGAAGGATGGCGCCGCTTCCAACGCGGCGCCGACGTGGTCGTCGGGTACGTCGAAACGCACAAGCGCCCCTACACGATGGAGCAGCTGCGCGACCTGCCCGTGATGCCCCGCAAGAAGGTCGACTACCGGGGCTCGGAGTGGGAGGAGCTGGACCTCGAGGCCGTCTTGGCCCGAAAGCCCGAGGTTGTCCTGATCGACGAGCTGGCCCATACCAACGTGCCCGGGTCAAGCCGCCACGAGAAGCGGTGGGAGGACGTACTCGAAATCCTCGAGGCGGGCATTGCTGTCATCACGACCGTGAACATCCAGCACCTCGAGTCGCTGGCGGACCCGGTGGAGCGGATGACCGGCGTCGTCGTTCGTGAGAGGGTGCCCGACTGGGTGGTGCGGAAGGCGGATCAGATCGAGCTCGTCGATTCGTCGGCCGATCAACTCCGCCGCCGCATGCTGCACGGAAACATCTACTCAAGCGACAAGGTGCCTTCGGCGCTCAACGGATTCTTCCGCGCCGAGAACCTTGTCGCCTTGCGGGAACTGTCCTTGCGTTTCGTCGCCGACGAGACCGAGGAGGAGCTGTTGGAGTACCTGCGGTCACGTGGTGCGGCAGGGGAGCTCTGGGAGACGACGGAGCGGATCATGGTCGCCGTCACCGGGGCGCCGGGGAACGCTTCGGTGATTCGCCGTGCCGCGCGCATCGCCGCCCGGCTGAAGGCACCCCTGATCGCAGTCCACGTGGTGGGCGGCGACGACGCCCGTCAGACCAGCACCGAGGAGTTGAAAGAGCTAGCGGAGGCGGTCGGCGGTACCTGGCAGACGCTGGAAGGGGACGACGTAGCCAAGACGATCTTCACGGCAGCCGTCGACCAGCAGATCACCCAGATCGTCGTGGGCACATCGCGGCATGACCCGCTGGCAGTCGATGACGCGGGCATCGGTGATACAGCAGATCCTCCGCATGGCGTCCGAGAACGACATCGACGTCCACGTGATCGCGCGCCGCGACGTCGTTCCCAACGACCACCCCAGCGGCGACGACGAGGGCTAGGTTCCGGCCAAATCGGCGAAGGCGGCGTCCGCGGCGAGGCTTACCGCTTCCTGCATGCACCGGTTCAGGTGCGCCAGCGCCTTGGCGCGCCGGGGGTCGCGAGCCAGGTATTTGGCTACGGCGACGGGGTCGGCCGAGCCGTCGGGCTTGCTGAGCGAGAACACCGCCTGGTCGACGATGTGCTCGTCGGGGCGGTCGCTGATGCCCCGATAGACCGACCAACTGACCCTGTCGGCCTCGCACACCTCGGCCGTTCCCGCCGCCTCCATGTCGACCGCGCCGAATCCGCGCTCGAGGATCGGACGCCAGACCTGGTCGTTGTCGAACAGTCCGTCGGTCGTCATCAACGCGCCTGCCGCTTCACGCGGCGGAATCGGGTGGCTGGTGTATTCGGGACCGTCGGGATAGAGCGCCACGCGGCTCGGAACAAAAAGCGATCCCACCGGGAGGGCCGGATCGAGACCCCCGGCGATGCCGATGACCATCACGTGGTCGACCGGCCCGGCCGCCAGCGCCCGGCGCGTGGCCTCGCGGGCCAGGGCGGGTCCCATGCCGGTGACCAATGTGGAGACTCCCCACGAACCGGCCATGCCCGTGTGCGAGAAGACCGGGTCTTCGGGAGAAGGTTCGAGCGCAAAGGCTTTCACGATCGCCTTCAGCTCGGGCTTCATCGGCGCCAGGACGACGACTCGCCGCTCCGGGGTGCTCACCCTCTCATCATGGCGGATCGTTGGTTAGCGTGTGCAGCCCATCCCACCGACGAGAGGAATGCCATGCCCAGCGCCGAGCAGGTTGTCCGTGACTTCTGCGCCGCAGCGAGCCGCCGGGACCCCGAGGAGCTGCGCTCCTTCTTCTCCGAGGACATCGTGTACCACAACATCCCCATGGAGCCGGCAGAGGGACTCGACGCCACCATGGGCGTGATCAACATGTTCGTGACCATGTGTGACGCGCTCGAGTTCGAGGTGCATCACCTGGCGACCGACGGTTCGACGGTGCTGACCGAACGGACGGATACGTTCACCATCAAGGGGAAGACCGCCCCGTTGCCTGTGATGGGAGCCTTCAACGTCGTCGACGGCAAGATCACCGCATGGCGGGACTACTTCGACATGGCGCAGGTCACCGCCATCTTCGAACTGGGGTAGGAGCCCGCACTCCCGCGGCAAACGGGAGGGGGCACAGTGGCTCAGTAGCTGTGGCAGTCCCCGGGTGCGTCGGGTGGGCCGCCGATGTACTTGGCCTCCCACGCCAGTTGCACCGACAAGGGGGCGCTCCCGGCGGTCGGGTAGCCGTCGAAGCCGTTCCACTCCTTGATGCCGAAATAGCCGGCGTCGGGGTCGTCACGACCCCCTTCTTCGCAGATCGCCGTCGGGAGCCAGGCCGACGGCATGGTGTTCTCGGCGTTCGCGACGGCGGTGAGGAAGGCTGCCATTTGGAGGAACTTCTTCTCTTGGTCGGCCTTCACCGCGTTGGCGAACGCCACGAGCTTCGCGGCCTCCTGGTACGACATGAGCTTCGTGCTCAGGTGCTGGACCCGGACGCTGCTCGCCGCGGTGTGGCGCTTGCCGGACGCGGCGGCTGCCGCCTGGCCGTTGTCGGACGCCGCGATGAAGAACAGTGGCAGGGCGATGACCGCCGCCACCGTGGCGAGTGCCAGACGGAAGCGCATCACAGGCCACACACGTAACGAGTGGTCCAGGGCTCCCAGCCGCGCTGCGCGTACAACTTGAGCGCGGCGGCGTCCTGGACCGCCGGTGCGGAGTCCTCCGCCGGCGTGCCGAGCCCGGTCAGGCCCTCCCACGTGCCGAGGTCGAACTGGTAGGCGCCACCGCCACCCTCTGAGTAATTGTCGCCGGACTCGTGGGCGCGGATGCAGGCCCAGTCGGGCGTGTTCGTGCTCGTCGCATCGCTGGCACTAACGGCGGGAACGGGAGCGGCTGCGGGAGCGGGTGCTGGTGCGGTGGCGCGGGCAGCTGCTGCCGCCGCCGCCGCCGCTGCGGCCTGCTGGGCAGCTGCCTTCTGCGCGGCTGCTGCGGCGGCCTGCTGCGCCGCCACCGTCTCGACATAACTGATGCCGCGGAGGTAGTTCTGCTCCTCCGCTGTGATGACGGCGTTGTAGTAGTCCGCGAGCTTCGCGACCTTCTGCGCCTGGGCATACGACATCAGCCGCATGTCGACCCGGGCGGTCCGGTGACGGGTACCCGCCGTGTGGCGGACCCGCGCCGAGGCGGATGTACTGCCGGTGAATAACGCGAAAAGTAAAGCTGGAATAACAAGGACGGCCACTGCCGTCGTGAGTGCAATGCGGATCCGCACGGCACCTCCCTTCGTCGGGCGCGACTTCACGCCTGGCTCTGCTCGGTGTAGGCGGGCTCCGGCCATTGCATACGCGCCCCGATCGGAGAGCAGGAAGGCATCGTCCGATCTGGCTTGTCGCCACAGGGTGTGCGGCCGGTTCATACAGCCCAATGAATGGTCTGTCGGGTGGTCCTCGATTCGTCTTTGCTCTGTGTACGTGCGCGACGAGACCTGCAGGTGGGCAGGCGCGCCGAGTCACAACTCGTTCTCGGTGGTCCTGATCAGCCCTGCTATTTCCGTCTGCAGCCGGAGCCTCTGCTCACGGCTTCTTGCGGAAAGGCCGATCAGGCTTTGCGGTGAACAACCTAGCAGTCAGGTGAACGGAACCGGCGTTCATCCCGTAAACACGTCTCTGAGCTGGAACTTCGTGAGCCGGGTTTGTGATGTAAATCACAAACCCCCAGGTCGGAAGGTCGCTTTTACATCAATGGTCAACATAAAAATCGAATCAATTCCCAAAAAAGGCTTGTGACCAGTACCAATGCGACACCTTCCAAGGGAGCCTCGGTGTTTTGCCCTCACACGCTGGGACGACGCGATCCATCTAACGTCCCGTCCCGGAGAAATCGCAGGTACGAGGAGGTCGTCAGTGTCGAGCGTCGTAGCCACCGAACACGAGCGCTACACCGTGGCGGGGATCATCCGACATCTGGCACACGAACAGCCCGCTCGCGAGATGTTCGTGCTCGGTGATCAACGCCGGACGTGGCGCGAGGAGTTCGAAGCTGCTTGTCGCGTCGCGCAAGCAGCGTTGCGCGAGGGTGTCGAGGTCGGTGATCGGATCGCCTTCCTTGATCGGAACGGAACGGCGTACTTCGATTTCCTCTTCGGCGGTTCGCTCATCGGTGCGGTCAACGTCGCGGTGAATTGGCGATTGGCGCCGGCCGAGATGGCCGCGATCATCGATGACTCACAAGCGCCCTTGCTCGTCGTCCACACGGACTATCTCGACGCCCTGAGCGAAATGCTGGGATCGATGTCGCAGGTTCGTCGCATCGTGGTGATCGGCGACGGCGCCCAGACAAGGAGTGCGGACCCGAGATCGGTGACCTTCGAGCAGTGGGTCGACGGCTGCCTCCCGACCGATCCCGGTCATGTGGGAGGGGCTGACGAGGTCAGTATGCAGCTCTACACCTCGGGCACCACTGGGTTGCCCAAGGGCGTCATGCTGACCAACGGGAATCTCTCGACGGCCATCGCCGCGGCCAACAACACCTTCAACATCTCCGAGGACACCGTCAGCCTCGTGGCGATGCCGCTGTTCCACATCGGGGGATCCGGGTGGGCCCTCTGCGCGATGTCGCGCGGAGGACGATCCATCATCCTGCGTGACGTGGATCCGGACCTCCTGCTGCGCTTGATCGCCGCCGAGCACATCACCGAGATGTTCCTGGTGCCTGCGGTCCTCATGGTCCTGCTGGCGACCCCGTCTCTCGCCACGACGGACCTGTCCAGCGTGCGGCTCATCTTCTACGGCGCGTCGCCCATTTCCGAGGACGTGTTGGTGAAGTGCATGGCCGCGTTCGGCTGTGGCTTCTGTCAGGTGTACGGGATGACGGAGACCACCGGCGCCATCACGTCGCTGGCCTTCGAAGACCACGACCCGGACGGGCCCCGACGCGGCCTCCTGAGATCAGCCGGCAAGCCGCTGGACTCCGTGGAGATCAGGATCGTCGACCCCGACACCGGAAAAGTGGCCGAGGACGGCGAGGTCGGCGAGCTACAGACGCGTTCTCCCTACAACATGGCGGGCTACTGGCGGAAGCCCGACGAGACCGCCTCGACGATCGACCACGAGGGGTGGCTCCGCACGGGAGATGCCGGCTACTTCGACGCGGACGGCTACCTGTACCTGCACGATCGCATCAAGGACATGATCGTGAGCGGGGGAGAGAACATCTACCCGGCGGAGGTCGAGAACGTCCTCCTTTCTCATCCGGCGGTCGTGGATGCGGCTGTGATCGGGGTGCCCGATCCCAGGTGGGGTGAGACGGTGAAAGCCGTCCTCGTCCTCGCTCCCGACGCAGACGTGGACGAATCCGACGTGATCGCTCACTGCCGAGCGAACCTGGCGCACTACAAGTGTCCGACCTCCGTCGACACGACCGATGCGTTGCCACGCAATCCCTCGGGCAAAATCCTCAAGCGAGAACTTCGCGCCCCCTACTGGGCAGAACAGGAGCGGTCCATCAACTGAGATGGCGTCGCGTCGTTGAGGATTGAAGCCGTGACGCGTGAAGGCGGCCGACCGAAAGTTCCAGGCCGACCGCCTTCAGCGGAGAAGATGCAGCCCCGTCAACGGGACGTGCGAGAGTCCTTCGCCTTCGTCCCGCTCTTGAAGGCGTCCTTGAGCTTCTCGCCGGCCTGCTTCAGGTGACCCGCGACCTGCTCGACCTTGCCTTCGAGCTCGATTCCATCGTCGTTCGTTACGCGGCCAACCGTTTCCTTGGCCTTGCCGCGCACCGTCTCTGCGGTGTTGTGGACCTTGTCGTTCGCTGACACGGTCGTTACCTCCTCAAATTGCCGTACACAGTCCCATACCCGATCGTGGTGGACCGAATCAGCGGCACGTGAAACGGAGCGAACCCTTGTTCATCCGAAGGTGAAGTCGTACGCCTCCACACCCGGAGACACGGTAAGCGTCAGCACTCCGGATTGAAGGCTGGAACCGGAGAGCAGTGTGTAGAGCTTCGGGATGCCTCCGACATCGAGCGTGGTCAGATGTCGTCCGTTGTCGGACACACCGACGGTTCCGTGACCACTCATGACGAGATAGACATCGTCGGCCGTGAACTGGAGCCCCAGCGTGGCATTGGACCCCGCGGTGGCCTCTTCGCTGTGGACCGCCCAGGTGCCGCCAAAGGCGAGGCTGTTCGAGGGGATCGACGCCGGTGGGTGATACACGATCGACTTGTCTTGCGCGACCGACGTCCCGACTTCGTTGTTGAGCCGGTCATAGCCGACATAGCTCTCGGGCGTAATGGCCTCACTGGTGGGCGTTTTGTCCGGGACGTCCGTGCGGGGTGGCAGGTTGGTGATGCCATTCGCGGTGAGGAGCATCCTGATGTTGCTCTCCATGGTGCCGTAGCCGCCCTCGCCGAAGTCGTATGCACGGACGATGCCGGTGGGATCGATCAGATATTCGGCCGGCCAGTACTCGTTGTTGTACGCATCCCAGGTGGCCAGATTGTCGTCCACGGCGACGGGGTAGTCGATGCCCAGGCCGGCGGCGGCGCTCTTCACGTTCGACACCACGTGCTCGAAGGCAAACTCGGGTGAAGAGACGCCGACGATAACCAGCCCGTCGTTCTTGTAGTCGTTGTACCAACTCTCGACGTGAGGCAGCGCCCGTTGGCAATTGATGCACGAGTAGGTCCAGAAGTCGACCAGCACAACCTTGCCCTTGAGCTGACTCAGCGATAGTGGTTGGTTGCCCGGAGTGTTGAACCATGCGGTAATGCCAGTGAAGTTCGGAGCTCGTCCCAAGTTGGGGAGGTTCGTCTTACTGGCCATGAAGACCGTTGGCTTTTGCGGCGGCGACTTGGTCGCGCTGGGCGCCGTGGTCGTCGTCGTGGTCCGCCCGGCGGCCAGGTGCCCACTTTGGCTGTTCCCCGCGTCGGTCACGGAGCACGTCGCCTTCTTCCCTTCGAGTCGGGCGTTCGCCGCGGCGAACTGGTTCTGCTGTTCCCCGCTCAGCTGTCGCAATTGCGAGCAGGCCGAGTTGGTGGACTCTATGTGATCCTCGAGCGCCGTCGTGTAGCCGGGCACGTCTCGCTGCAACGCCCCCAGCCAGTTGAAGGCGATGGCCAAGGTGGCCAAGCCGAGGATGACCCCTGCGACCTGGCGCACCCGCGGCAGGCGACTACGCAACGACTTCCAGGTCGACGCCGTCCGCTGCGCCACGATGGCCAGAACGAGGAGCGGCAAGGTGATGCCGATCGCGTAGAAAAGCGTGACCAACAGCGCGGATGCTCCGACGTGGCGATGTGCCGCGGCGACGGAGATGGCGGTCAGGACGGGGCCGGCGCACGGCACGAACACCGGCCCAAGACTCAGGCCGAGGACGAAACCGCCACCCTCTTTGGCGTAACGAGTCGAGCCGAGCCGTGCGAACGGTCGCTCGAGCAGCTCACCGAGTTGCGGGATCAGCAGGCCGAGCGAGATCGCCCCGAGCATCGCGATGCCGAGCCAGAAGAGAAAGTCGAGCGGCAGGTGGAGGAAGCTGAGCACCGTCTGCGCGAACAGGACGGTGAGGCTGAAGCTGACCACCAGACCGGCGATGATGAGGTAGGGGCGCCAGCGGTCCGCGGCCGACGAGCCCCCCGCGACGACGACGGGGATCACGGGGACGATGCAGGGCGAGATGCCGGTGATCAGGCCCCCGAGGAAGGCAACGACCACGAGCTCACCCATCGAAGTTGTCCGCTTTCTGATCCATGGCTACCGGCGCTCCTGCGGTTCTTCTACTGAACGCCGAACCTAGTGGCCCGCTTCGGCCAGGAGACGTCGCCCTCCAGATGACGGACAACGGGTGTGGGCAGCAGACTGTGTTGCAGTGATCAACGTCAACTGGGTCTATCTCGGGAGCGCAATCGGCGCGCTCGGTACGGCCGTATACCTACGCGACACCCTGCGGGGAACCACGAAGCCCAATCGGGTGACGTGGCTCCTCTGGGCCGTCGCGCCGTTGTTGGCGGCCGCGGTAGAGCTCAATGAGGGTGTGGGTCTGCGCGCCCTTCCGACCTTCATGATCGGATTCATGCCACTCCTCGTCTTCGCGGCGTCTTTCCACAACCCGACATCGGTCTGGAAGATTCGACGAATCGACTACGCGTGCGGTGCGATGTCCGTCGTGGGCACCGTCGTGTGGCTCGTCACGCGGAACGGCGTCCTGGCGATCTCGGCCGCCATCGCCGCGGACTTCTTGGCGGGCATCCCCACGGTGATGAAGAGCTGGACGCACCCTGAGACCGAGACCGTGCATTCGTACATCGGCGCGGTGATCAGCATGGTCATCTTGCTCCTGACCATCGATCAATGGACATTCGACGTTGCGGCCTTCCCGCTGTTCATCGCCTGCATGGCCTCGATCGAGGTCGTCCTGGTGGGGTTGAAGCCCGGGCCGCGCTGGAGGGCGACGCACGGCCACGCGCCGGTCTCCGCCGAGACGGCGCCCGGCGGAGACCACGGGCCCGGCGGTCAGCCTGGTAGGAAGTCGGGAGCAATCGCCGCGGAAGGGAGCCAGTAGTGCCCAAAATTCACGCCAACGGGATCGACATCGAGTACCTCACCGACGGGGATCCCGCAGATCGACCTTTGCTGCTCGTCATGGGTCTGGGTGCCCAACTCATCACCTGGCCGCAGGGCTTCGTCGACGAGCTGAGCGGACGCGGGTTCTTCGTGATTCGTTTCGACAACCGCGACAGTGGCCTCTCCACCAAGCTCGAGGGAATGCCTTCGATCACGGATCTCTTCGGCGGTGACACCGCGTCGGCGCCGTATCTGATCGAGGACATGGCCGATGACGCCGCGGGCTTGTTGACCGAGCTCGGGCTCCCAAAGGTGCACGTGGTTGGCGCTTCCCTCGGCGGCATGATCACCCAGGCGCTGGCGATCCATCACCAGGATCGCTTCCTCTCCGTCTGCTCGATCATGTCCACCACCGGCGACCGCTCGGTGGGTGCTCCCACCGGCGAGGCCATCGCCGCGCTGCTGCGTCCCATTGCCACGAGCAGGGATGAGGCCATCGCCGCGAGCGTGGCCGGGAGCGAGGTGATCGGCTCTCCGGGGTATCCGGCCGACGAGAGCGTGCTGCGGGCGCGTGCGGCCGCGGCGTACGACCGGTCGTACTGCCCGGAGGGCACCGCTCGACAGCTGGCCGCCATCCTGGCCTCGCCCGATCGAACCGAGGGGCTGCACGGAGTGCGGCTTCCCTTCCTCGTGTTGCACGGCGAGGCGGACCCTCTCGTCACGCCGAGCGGCGGGGAGGCCACGGCAGCGGCGGTTCCGGACGCGAAGCTCGTTACCTATCCCGGCATGGGGCATGACATGCCCGAGGCGCTCTGGACCGACTTCATCGACGCCATCGAGGCGAACGCGGAACTGGCCGCGGCAGTGTGAGCGACCGCGACCGCTAGGTCACGAGGGCGTTGGCGGCAGCCACCGAGGAGAGCCAGGACGCGCTTGCTTTGCTCGTCCGGGCGAACGTGGTGCGATCGACGCCGACGATGCCGAAACGGGGTCGATAGCCGAGCGCCCATTCGAAGTTGTCGAGCAGCGACCAGTACGTGTACCCGCGGACGTCGACACCTTCGTCGATCGCATCGAGCACTCCCGTGAGCGCCTGTCGCACGTAGTCGATCCGCTGGTCGTCGTCGGTCGTCCCGATCCCGTTTTCGGTCACGGAGAGCGGCACGGCGCCTCGGGTATAGCTCCACGCACGCCGAAGGCAGTTGCCGAGGGATGCCGGGTAGAACTCGTAACCCATGTCGAGGACAGGCACTCCGTCCTCGTATCCCGCCCAGCCGTTCGGGCCGATCAGCTGACGCGAGTAGGTCTGCACCCCCAGGAAGTCGTCGCCCTCGGTGGCGTCGAGGAAGACGTCTTCTGCGTGGCGGCGGATCTTCTCGAGTTTGTCCTCGCCGCCGGGCGCCAGCTGGTAGTCGGTCATCGAAAGCGTCATCCCCACGGGGACGCCCGGCGCGGCCGAGCGGATCGCGTCGACGGCCAAGCGATGGGCCTGGACGAAATGCTCAGCCACGCGGCGAGACAGCTCCACGTCGGTCTTGCCCGGCGGGAACATGCCTGCATGCCATCCCATGGTCGCCACGATGTTCGGCTCGTTGATGGTGCAGGCGCGCGTCATGACGTCACCGAGCGCCTCCGCCACCACGGTGCAGAAGCGTGCGAACCGATCGACCGCGACACCGGTCTCCCATCCTCCTTGGTCGGTGAGCCAGAGTGGCGTCGTGAAGTGGTGGAACGTGACCACGGGGTCAATGCCCCGGTCCCTCAAACCGAGGCACTGACGGCGGTAGTGCGCGAGCGCAGCGCGAGAGATCTCGCCGTCAGCGGGCTCGATGCGGCTCCACTCGACAGAGAACCGATAGTTGTCCAAGCCGAGCTCGGCGACGACGTCGGCGTCTTCCTCCCAGCGTTCCCACGAGTCGCACGCGTCACCCGAAGACTCGACGCACCCCGAGCCGGGTGCATGTTCGAAGGCCCACCAGTCGTTGTTGACGTTCCCGCCCTCGATCTGGTGGGCTGCCGTCGCAGTCCCCCAGGTGAAGCCCTCGGGGAACGCTCGGCTCCGTCCCGTCTCGACCATCTGCACGTCCCCTCCGCTTGTCCTGGGCTCCGACGAGCACGGTATCGTTAGCTGACAATGGCGTCACATTCCTCGCCGACGACTGACGTCCCCGATTCGGAGAAGGCCGGCGCGCCGCAGCCGGGAAGGCCCGCCGCCCCGATGGTCGAGGCGCACGGGCTGGTGAAGCGCTTCGGCGACTTCGTGGCCGTCGACGGCGTCGACTTCTCCATCTCACCGGGAGAATCGTTCGGTTTCCTGGGCCCCAATGGCGCGGGCAAAACGTCGACCATGCGGATGATCTCCTGCATCAGCCCCGTCACCGAGGGGTCGCTCCGTGTGCTCGGCATGGACCCGTCGTCCGACGGTCCACGCATCCGGTCACGCATGGGGCTGGTGCCCCAGGAGGACTCACTGGACCTCGAGCTCACGGTGCTGGACAACCTGATGATCTACGGCCGGTATTTCGACATGCCCAAGAAGGTCATCCGGGAGCGAGCCGAGCAGCTGCTCGAATTCGCCCAGCTGACCGACCGTGCGAACGACCGGGTCGACCCATTGTCGGGCGGCATGAAGCGACGTCTGACGATCGCTCGCGCCCTCATCTCAGACCCGGACCTGCTCATCCTCGACGAGCCGACCACGGGGCTCGATCCCCAGGCGCGGCACCTCTTGTGGGACCGGCTCTATCGGCTCAAGCAGGACGGGGTCACCCTCATCATCACCACGCACTACATGGACGAGGCGGAGCAACTCTGCGATCGTCTCGTGGTGATGGACAAGGGGCGGTTTGCCGCGGAAGGCACGCCACGGCAACTGATCGATGCCTTCTCGACCAAAGAGGTCGTGGAGCTGCGTTTCGCCCCCGGCGAGCACGAAGAGATCGCGCCGTCACTGGCCGCACTGGCCGAGCGCCAAGAGGTCCTGCCCGACCGGATCCTCCTCTACACCGACGACGGCGACGCTGCCCTGGCGGAGGTGGCGCGGATGGGTCACGTCGCGCGGAGCACGCTGGTCCGCCGCTCGACGCTGGAAGACGTCTTTTTGCGCTTGACCGGGCGCAGCCTGGTGGACTGATACCGCGTGGCCACCACGGTGCCAGGCGCGACGGCGCGAGGCGCAGTGCTCTTCCGGCATGGCGAGGCGGTGTCAGCCCGGCGGTTTCCCACGCCGATGTGGCTCCGCGCCTCCGGTTATTGGGCCTATCAATACCGGCGGACCTGGCGCAGCTCCGTCATCACCAGTTTTCTCATTCCCGTGCTGTACCTGGCGGCGATGGGCATCGCCCTGGGATCTCTGATCGACAAGCACTCTCATGGCGTCGACGGCGTGACGTATGTCGCCTACCTCGCGCCGGGGTTGTTGGCGGGGACCTGCATGCAGATCGGCACCAATGACGCGACCTATCCGGTGATGGGGGCGATCAAATGGATGCGCACGTATCTCGCCCAACTGGCCACGCCGCTCGAGGTGTACGACGTCCTCCTCGGGCATCTCGCGTGGATCGCGGCGCGGCTGGCCATCGTCGTATCGATTTATCTCGCGGTGATGGCGGCCTTCGGGGTCGTCTATTCGCCGTGGGCGATCGCGGCGCTGCCGGCGGCGGTGCTGACGGGCCTTGCCTTCGCGGCGCCGGTCAGTGCGTTTGCCGCCACACAGGACAAAGACTCGTCCTTTTCGACGCTGTACCGCTTCGCCATCATCCCCATGTTCCTGTTCTCGGGGACGTTCTTTCCGATATCCCAGCTACCGGCATGGCTACAGGTGGTCGCCTATGTGACGCCGCTGTACCACGGGGTGGCCCTCTGCCGGGACCTGACGCTGGGGTCGGTCTCATGGGCCGACCTCGGACATGCCGCGTACCTGTGTGCCTGCGTCGGGATCGGGTACATAGCGGGACGTCGGACCTTCTCCCGCCGGCTGGTCGTGTGAGATGTCGATGAGCGTCACCGGTCAGGAAACCGTCGACAACCAGGCTCCGCCCGGAGTGGCACTGCGAATCACGCCGCTCTCCCTCCTGGGTGGCAGGCACGCGTCGCGTGTGCTCGAGCGCAACATCTTGGTGTACCGCCGGTCGTGGATCTTCATCGTGTCGGGGTTCTTCGAGCCACTCTTCTATCTCCTCTCCATCGGGGTCGGGCTCTCCCACCTCGTCGGGCCCATCAACGTCGACGGCAAGTCGGTGCCGTACACGGCCTTCGTGGCCCCCGGCCTTCTCGCCTCCTCTGCCATGAACGGCGCAATGCTCGACTCGACCTTCCTCGTCTTCTTCAAGCTGAAGATCGCGAAGACCTACGACGCCATGCTGTCGACACCCCTCGGCGTCAACGACGTGGCCCTGGGGGAGCTCAGCTGGTGCGTGCTGCGGGGGGCGCTCTATTCGGGCGCCTTCCTCGCCATCATGGCGATCCTCGGCTACATCGTCTCGCCCTGGGCCGTCCTCTGCTGGCCCGCCGCCATCCTCATCGGCCTGGCCTTCGCCTCCGCCGGCATGGCGGGGACGACCTACATGCGGACCTGGCAGGACTTCGACATGGTCTCGCTGGCCTTCATCCCGCTGTTCCTGTTCTCGGCCACCTTCTACCCCCTGACCGTGTACCCCGGGTGGCTGCAGGCGGTCGTCCGGTGTACGCCCCTCTACCAGGGGGTCGTCATCGTCCGGGCCGCCGACCTGGGGATCTTCAGCTGGACCCTCCTAGGTCACGTCGCTTATTTGGTGGCCATGGCGATCGGCGGGGTGATGATCACCCGACGACGTCTGGGCAAGCTCCTGCTGCCGTGACGCTCGGGTGCGGGCGGCCGGTACCGTAAGGGCCGAATTTCCCGAGCGGCGAAGGACCGGACCGTATGAACATCGTGGTGAGCAACGTCAAAGGTGGCGTCGGCAAGACGACCACCGCCGTCTACCTGGCCGCCGTCGCAGGTCGGCGTGGGCGCGGGCCCGTCCTCCTCGTCGACGCCGACCCCCAAGGGTCCACGGCCGAGTGGTACGACACCGACCCGCTCGAGGGGGTCGAGCTGGTGGAGGGACCCTCCGTGCGGACCGTCGGAAAGGCGATGAGCCTGGAGGACGGCATCGTCGTGGTCGACACGCCACCAGGCGAAGGGACCGTCGTCCAGGCGGCCCTCGGCCGCGCTGACGCCGTGGTCATCCCCACCCGTGCCGGAGGTGTGGAGCCGAACCGGGTCATAACGACACTCGAGATGACGCCCCGGAACATCCCTGCGGGGGTGGTCATCTGCTCGGCCCGGCTCGGGACAAACGACTTGGAGTCCACGGTCGAGTGGTGGACGGAGCTCAAGGTGCCCGTGTGGGGAATCGTGCCCGAGCGCGTCTCGATCGCCAGCGGCCCGTCGGCGGGCCTGTCGAGCGAGGGCCTCGACTACTACTCGAAGGTGCTGAAGAAGGCGACCACCAAGGGCCGCTGATCATCTCTCAGGGGGCGGTGGTGGTCCGCAGCGCGGAGTGGAAATGGCTGTCGGCCCATGAGACAGGGGCCTTGCCGTGGAGTTGGCCGATGAGCTCCGAGAGGAACCAGTGGCGTACGGCCACGCTGATCGGCGACGCCGGCAACGTCAGCAGCCGGGCCGAGAGCCCGAACTCGTCCGCCTCGTCGAGCATGGCGTCGTAGAACTCGCACGCGACGACGGCGCTCTGTGGCAGGTCGAGGCTCCAATCGAACAGCTCGACCTTTTGGTCGACCGCGGATTGCCACATCTCGTCCATGCCGGGACCGAGTCCGTTGAAGCGCGTCCCGATCTCCGAGACCAGCACCGAGAGGCGTTCAGGCAGTGGAGGCGCGTCGGCCGATCCACCGGACCGCTCTTTCATCAGCCGGAGCTCGCGGAACAGCGCTTCGTACTGCTCGCTCGCTTTTTGCAAGAGGGCGACCGGGATGCCCAACAGACGAACGGTGACCATGGGCGACTGTCGCTGTTCGTCATGCATCTCGGGGTGCGTCAGTCCCATGAGGTCGAACCGGAAGCTTCCGTCGGAGACGTTGATCGGCGTCACCGGGAAATCGACGGGAAGCTCGAACCAGATGATCTTGCCGCCGTCGACGCCCTGGACGCCCCAATCCGAAGCCAGAGCGTTGAACAGGGTCAAGCCCCGACCCGTGGCCGCGTCGCGCCCGTACTCCTTTATTGAGGGGAACGAGGGGCTGCCGTCGGCGACGTCGACGCGAATCCGGTCGGGCAGGATGTGCAACGTCACGCACATTGGGGTTGCGGCGTGCAGCACGGCGTTTGTCACCAGCTCGGACGTCAGCAAGGCCGCACAACTCGAGACGTCCGAGGGCAGATCTCGCAGGTGTGCGGCGATCCAGTGCCGTGCCATCGGCGTGCTCTCCACGACGGGCTCGAGGTGCAATGTCGTCATGCCATCTCGTGTCGTACCCACAGGCTGGGCGGTTATGCGTTCCGCGCCCAGACCCAAGTAATTGATGCAGAGGACAACGACGTCATCGGTGCGTTCCTCGTCGCTCAGCATCGACGCGAACGTCACGGCGGCATTGTCGGGCCATCCGGATTTCGCAATCACGGTTGCGGCCGTGCCGAGCCGGTCCATCCCATTGGTGATGAGCTCGCCCCGTCGCTCGATGAGCCCATCGGAGTACATGATCAAGGAGTCGCCGCGATCGAGCACGAGCTCGTCTCGCGGCCGAGGCGCGCCGTTCAGGCCGGCCGCGATCAGGAGCGAGTGTTGTAACGGGCAGAACGTCACCGTGCCGTCAGCCCGCACGACGAGGGGCGGCGGATGTCCCGCGTTGCTGAGGACCACCCGACCACTGGACGGCGTGATGGTGCCGACAACGGCGGTGACGACACGATCTTCGACCAGCGTGTTGAACAAAAGGTCCAACGACGACAGGACCTCGGTCGGTGATTGTCCCGACACCGCGTAGGCACGGATCGCGCTCCGAACCTGACCCATGAGAGCCGCCGCAGGAGCACCCTTGCCCATGACGTCGCCGACGCTGAAGAAGATGGAGTCGTTCCCCAGTTCGAAGACGTCGTACCAGTCGCCGCCTGCGTAGCTCCCGGCGACACCGGCCCGGTACTCGGCGTCGAGCCGCAGCCCGTCCACCGCGGGCAGCGAGTCTGGGAGCACCGCCCGCTGCAAGACCTCCGCCACCACGTGTTCACGCTGGAAGCGGGTGGCGTTCGAGAGGGCGACACCGGTGCGAGATGCGACCTCGGTGGCCAGCGACACGTCATCGGCCTCGAAGAGGCGGCCGGGTCCGTCGATGAACGTCATCACGCCGATGACCTCGCCGTTCGCGGTCAGTGGCACCGCCAACACGGTCGAGACAGCTTGAGGGTCGGTCTCGTCCGCTCCTTCGAGCGGGGCCAGCTGCGTCCTCCCCGTCCGATAGGCGACCGCGGCGGGTGCTGGGCTGTCGAACGACACGGTGTCGGGCTCAGCGCGAGCAAAAGGTCGCGGATCCGACGGCTTCGGCTCGCGGACGTCGAGACGAACCAGGCCCGACTCGTCGGGAACTTGGACCACGCAGGAATCGGCCAGCCGTCCTTCGACGAGACTCATCGTCCGCCGGATCACCGTCGTGGGCTCGAGGCTCGAGCTCAGCAGCCTGGTGACCTCGGAGAGCAGAGAAAGCCGTTCCCGTCCTGCCTCCGCCGCGCGGAGCGCCTCTCGTTCGTGCTCGAAAACCTGGGCGCGTTCGAGCGCCTGAGCAGTGAGGCCGGCCAGGGTCGAGAGGAAACGCAGGTCGGGTTCGCTCAGCTCAGCGTTGCTCAGGAAGGCGAGCGACAGGACGCCGAGTGGCCCGACACTGCCCACCAGCGGTTCCGAGACGATCGTGACCGGCTCGCCGAGCTCCTCGAGCACCCGGGGCACCACCTCGGCGGCGAGCTCCACGCCGAGGGTGGCGGCACTGTCGATCCGGCCCACGATCGTCGTCGCACGCGAGAAGCAGGCACCCGCATTGCCCTCATCCGCTGGCACCATGCCGCGGGCCAAGAGGGCGGGATGGCCACTGCTGGCGACACAGGAGAGTGAGCGCTCTCCCGGGGCGGGAACCCGTACGACGGCGGACTGCGCGCCCAGGGCTCTCCGACCGCCGGCGATCGCGGCGTGCGCCACGTCGCCCGGCGTGGTCGCCGCAGCAAGCGCCGAGCTCAATTGGTGGAGGTGCTGGTTACGTTCGAGGTTGACGAATTCGGTCAGCGTCAGGCGGGCGCGCTCCACCGCCTGCGCCGCCGCGCCCGTGATCGTGAACAGGAAGTTTCGGTCCGGGTCGGCGATCTCTCGGTCGTCGTCCCAGTGCACCACCACCGCACCGATCGTGTGATCGGAGACCACGAGTGGGACGACGGCGAGCGCGCGGAACCGGCTTGAGAGGAGCGACGCGTGGACGTCCGGGCGTTGGTGTCGCAGATCCTCCGGCGACTCGGCAAACAGTGCGACGTTCTGGCCGAGGACCGGGCCTCCGGGTTGCAGGGACGTGAGGACACCATCCACCGGCTCCTCGGGGTTGTAGCCGAATCGCCGCAGCGTTCGCAGCCGTCCGTTCTCGCCGACCAGCGCAAACGTTGCCGCGTCGACGTGGAGTTCATCACGAAGCGCCGCGAAGACCGCATCCGCCACCTGTGCGGGGTCGGCCGCCGTGGTCAACGCGCGAGCCATCACCTGCATACGTTGCGCCGTTTCGGCCGCCACACGCCGGCGTCGCTCGTCCCTGGTTTCCGACCGTGCGGTCCAGAGCTGCACGTTGCGCTGACCACGAAGGTAAGAGATCCACATTGCCAACGCCGTGGCCGCGAGCTGGGTGATGACCCTGAGCGTGTGGTTCAGCTCGCCATAGTCGTGAGGAGGGGTGCTGACGATGAGGGCGAACACGGCCGCCAGGATTCCGACGAGGGCGACTCTCGACGGCCGGGCGAAGGCGGCCGCTATGAACGGTCCGATCGCCATGAACCCGACGAGGGAGATGTTGCCGCCGTAGACGGCGAACAGGATCGCCAGGCCCGACACCCAGAGCAGGGCGACCACGGTGGCAATCGCCTCCGCGCGATCGGCACGATCGGTCCGGGGGAGGCCGGGATCTCCTCTTCTGAGGCTTCGGGCACGGTCCATTCTCCCCCGAGAGGCGTGGGGCTGGCTACGACGCTATTTCGTCGGGGCCAGCAGGGGCTCCTGACCGCCGCTCTACCCCCGTGGCCACACGTGGAAACGGCCGTCGTGCGCCCGCACTGTGCGGCCGTCGGCGGGCTCGGCGACGTTTAGGGTGTCTGCCGCGGGGCTATAGAACGCCTGGGCCAATCGCTATTGCAGCGCGTCCGGACGGCCCTTGTGATCGGCCGCACAGCCAGGAGAGAGCAGGAGTGGATCAGGACTTTGAGATAGAGGCGAGCGGGACTGGAGCCCTTCCGGTGATCGCAGTCAGCGGCGAGATCGACGTTGCGACCGCGCCGCAGCTACGGGAGGTCCTGCACCGGGTCATCGCCGAGGGTGGAAGCACGGTGGTGCTCGATCTTCTCGGGGTCACCTTCCTCGACTCGACTGCGCTCGGAGTTCTCGTGGGAGCGCTCAAGCGCTGCCGTGAGCTGGGCGGTGACCTCCACGTCGTCGTGGCCGACCCGCGCATCATGAAGATCTTCGAGATCACGGGGCTCACCAATGTCTTCACGATCACCGATTCGCTCGAGGCAGCCGGAGCATCGTGACGGACTCCATGGAGAAGCTGGCTGCGGGAGACCGCATCGAGCTCAGGTTTCCGGCACGGGGTGATCTCATCGTGCTCGCCCGACTCGTCACCAGCGCGATCTCGGCGCGTGCTGGCTTCGACATCGAGGAGCTCGAGGACCTCCGACTTGCCGTCGGCGAACTGTGTCTTCTCACCCTCCAGGGCCACGACGCCCGGTACGGGGACCTTTGCCTGCTGCTCAGTGTGCTGGAGGATGCCATCGAGGTCGAATGCACCCTCGAGCGCGCCGCCCCGGCCGACGGCACCGGCCCCGACGAGGACGAGTCGGCTCGACTGAGTCAACAGATACTGGACGCCCTCGTGGACGAGCACGGTCGGGAAAGCCAGGATGGCTCCGTGCGGGCATGGCTGCGCAAGCGTCGCGGGGGCCATGTCGCGTGACGGTGGGCCGGGAACAAGATCCCGGGCCGGAGTCCGACGCCGGAGCTGAGCCTTCGCCCCTCGACCCAGCTGCACGCGAGGAGCTGATCACTTCGAATCTCGGACTCGCCCATCAGCTGGCGCGGCGGT
This sequence comes from uncultured Acidimicrobiaceae bacterium, assembly GCA_963821105.1. Taxonomy (GTDB): domain Bacteria; phylum Actinomycetota; class Acidimicrobiia; order Acidimicrobiales; family RAAP-2; genus Bog-473. The sequence goes on along the minus strand of CAWGCO010000011.1, from coordinate 29,394 downwards.
TCCTCCATCGTGGCGAACCGCTGGACGACCTCGTCCAGGTCGCATCTGTCGCGCTCGTCAAGTCGGTTGACCGGTTCGACCCGAGTCGTGGTGTGGACTTCGCCGCGTTCGCGACCAGGACGATCATCGGCGAGCTCAAGCGCCACTTCAGAGACAAGGGATGGGCTGTACGGGCCAGCCGGCGGGTGCAGGAGCTCTACCTCGAACTCGGGCATGCCACGGCCACCCTCGTTCAACAGCTCGGGCGAAATCCGACGGTGGCGGAGCTTGCCGAGGCCACTGGGGCGAGCGAAGAAGCGGTCATCGAGGCGATCGAGGCCGGGCAGGGATACCGGGCCGCGTCCATCGACGCGAACGAGAGCGAAGACGATCCCCTCTCGGCCCGGCTCGGCGAGCATGACAACAATTACAACTCGGTCGAGGACCGTGCTCTGCTCGGACCGGCGCTGGCGACCCTTCCCCCACGTGAGCAGTCGATTCTGCGGATGCGCTTCGTCGACGGCCTGACCCAGTCGGAGATCGCCGTGGCCGTCGGGGTCAGCCAGATGCACGTCTCCCGGCTTCTCTCCTCGAGCCTGCAGAAGCTCCGCGACGGCATCGGGCAGACCGAGGCGGGACGCACGTCGTAACTGCGAATTTCAGGCAACAGGACCGCCTGATGACCCGGAATCAGTGGGAAATCGGTGAGATCAGAACGAGATCGGTGAAAATTCCCGGATATCCCGCCGTGAGTTGACTATCGTCCCTCCCCAAACCCTTGGAGGAATAAGGGGGGGACATGGTTCATCTCGATGCGTCGCTCGCCCATAAGGAGGCGGGGGACAAGGGTCTGAAGGGCGGAGCTCTTGGCTTCGTCTCGTCCGTAGTGGTCGGCGTCGCCTCGACCGCCCCGGCCTACAGCCTGGCCGCCACGCTTGGCTTCGTCGTCATTGCCATCGGCGGTGGCCTGCAGACGCCCATCATCGCCATCCTGGCGTTCGTCCCGATGCTGCTCATCTCCTACGGGTACAAGGCACTGAACAGTGCCGACCCCGACTGCGGCACCACCTTCACCTGGGCGACCCGGGCCTTCGGGCCCAAGACCGGCTGGCTGGGTGGCTGGGGCATCGTCGCCGCCGACATCCTGGTGATGGCCAGCCTGGCCCAGATCGCCGGCCAGTACGTTTTCCTCCTCTTCGACGCCAACGGCATCGGGCATAACGCGAACAGCGGGTGGGTGCTGCTGGTGGGGGTCGGGTGGATCGTGGCCATGACCGCGATCTGCTACGTGGGGATCGAGATCTCGGCCAACTTCCAAAAGATCTTGCTGGGGATCGAGCTGGTCATGCTCACGGTGCTCTCGGCCTTCGCCCTCTACAAGGTGGGGGCGGGCTCTGCGCCCGCGGGGCACCTCACCCCGAGCTGGTCCTGGTTCAATCCGTTCAACGTGCCGGGCCCCGAGAGCTTCATGGTGGGTCTCACCCTGATGCTCTTCATCTACTGGGGCTGGGACACCGCGGTCTCGGTCAACGAGGAGACCAAAGAGCGCGACAAGACTCCCGGCCGGGCTGCCGTGACCTCGACATTCATCCTTCTGGCCATCTATGCCGTCGTAATCTTCGCCACCCAGTCCTACGCCGGTGTCGGCAGCAAAGGGATCGGGCTGACCAATTCCGAACAACGAGGGTGACGTGCTGTCCGTTTTGGGCAGCTCCATCTTCGGGACTTCGGGGTTCGGGAGCTTCCTCTCCCACCTTCTCATTCTGATGGTGCTCAGCTCCGCCGCCGCCTCGACCCAGACCACCATCCTGCCGACCGCCCGCACCACGCTGTCGATGGCCGTGTTCAAGGCCATTCCTGACGCGTTCGGCAAGATCCACCGGCGGTACCTCACGCCGACGGTGTCGACACTGACCATGGGGGGCATCTCCATCGTGCTCTACGTGGTGATGAACTACCTGTCCAACGGCAACAGCGTGATCGTCGACTCGGTGTCGGCCCTCGGGGTGTGGATCGCCTTCTACTACGGGCTGACCGGGTTCTCGTCTTTCTGGTACTACCGCAAGACCCTGGGGGAGAGCGCACGCACCCTGTGGTTGCGCGGCATCCTGCCGCTGCTCGGCGGCATCATCCTGTGGTTCGCCATGTTCTGGTCCTTTTGGTACTACTGGAACCCGGTCAACAGCGACACTCACTTCACGTTCCCCGGCACCCACCGGGTCATCGGGGGTGTCTTCTCCCTCGATGTGGGCACGGTGATCCTCGGCGTGGTGCTGATGTACGTCTGGATGGCACTCCGTCCCGCTTTCTTCCGAGGCGAGATTCTGAACCGCGACACACCGACGCGGGTGCCCCAGGACATCGGGACGCCGGTTGGCCTGTTCGGCATCGAGCCACCCGAGGACGCTGCGACCGAGAAGGAGCCGACACAAGCGGGATAGCGGGCCGCGCTGCACCTCGCCTGGTCTGGTTGCAGACGATGCACCTTCTGGCGTGCGAAGAGTCGGCTCTCGGGTCGCGGAAGCAGCGGGTCGCGCCAGCCAGGCCCTGAACTGCTGAACCCGCGCTGGTGAGCGATTCGCCCGCGCTATACCGAAGGCGGCGGCGCGGACCGCCATGACCACGCCGAGCCGGAGGAGCAATGACGAAGAGATTGGAAGGGACCGTCTCCTTGGTCACAGGAGCGAGCAGCGGGATCGGCGAAGCCACGGCCGCCGTGCTCGCCGAAGAGGGAGCCAAGGTTGCGCTGGTGGCCAGGCGTCGTGACCGCCTCGAGGCCCTGTCCGAACGACTCGGCGCTGACAGGACGCTGGTAATCGAGGCGGACGTCACCGATCCCGACCAGGCCGCGGGCGCCGTGGCCACCACGGTCAACGAGCTTGGGCGCCTCGACACGCTGGTGAACAACGCCGGCGTGATGCTGCTCGGCCCGATCGTCGGCGCGCCGCTCGACGAGTGGCAGCGCATGGTCAACCTGAACCTGCTGGGCCTCCTCTACTGCACCCATGCCGCCCTGCCCCATCTCTTGAAGGCGGCGGAGGCCGAGCCGCGTTCGGTCGCCGACATCGTGAACGTGAGTTCCACGGCCGGCCGTGTGGCGCGTCTTAACAGCGGCGTCTACAACGCCACCAAGCACGGCGTCGGCGCCTTCAGCGAGTCACTGCGGCAGGAGGTCACGACGCGCCACGTCCGGGTGGTCCTCATCGAGCCGGGCGCCACGGCGACTGAGTTGGCTTTCCACAACCGTCCGGAGATCCTCGAGGGGATGGCGCAGACCTTTGGCAGCATCGAGATCATGCACGCGGAGGACATCGCCGAGAGCATCCGCTATGCGGTCACCCAGCCACGTCGCGTCGCCGTGAACGAGATCCTCGTCCGCCCGACCGAGCAGGAGCGCTGAGATCAACGAAGGAGGAGTGATCCGATGAATCTCGAGCTCAGCGGCAAGGTCGTGCTCGTCACTGGCGGCACCGACGGGCTCGGCCTGGCGTTGGCCAAGCGGCTGACCGACGAGGGCGCAGCGGTGGCGGTCTGCGGGCGGGACGAGGATCGGGTGCGCGCCGCCGAAGCCGAACTGCGCCGGGAGGACGGCGACGCTTTGGCGTTGCGGGCCGACGTCACCCGACCGGAGGACCTCCAGGCGTTCGTCGACGCGGCCGTGGCACGCTGGGGCCGCATCGACGGGGTCGTCCACAACGCAGGTCGCGCCTCGGCCGGCGCGATCGAGTCGGTCGACGACGCGACGTGGGAAGCCGACTTCCAGCTCAAGCTGATGGCAGCCGTGCGGCTCACCCGCCTCACCCTTCCCGACCTCCGAGAGACGCAGGGATCGATCCTCTTCACCCTCGCACTCGCCGCCAAGGCGCCAGGTGCGTCGAGCGAGCCGAGCTCGGTCGCCCGCGCCGCGGGCATGGCGCTCATGAAAGCGCTCTCGAAGGAGCTCGCGCCCGATGGAGTCCGGTCGAACGCCGTGCTGATCGGCCTCATCGAAAGCGGCCAGTGGGTGCGTGCCGCGGAGGCGACCGGCCAGACGCTCGAACAGTTCTACGAGAACTTCTCCAGAACGCGGCGATCCCGTTGGGTCGCTTCGGCCGAGCCCAGGAATTCGCCGACCTCGGGTGCTTCTTGCTGTCGCCCCGGGCGTCCTATCTCACCGGTGTCGCGATCAACCTCGACGGAGGGCTCTCTCCTGTCGTCTGAGCGTCACGCGTTGTAGCCCTCGGTCTCGGTCCGGTCGCCCGAGCCAGCTTCCTCCAGAGTGAGTGCATACCCGTCGATCATGTCGATGCGAGTCAACGCGTCGACATGGGGGCGTCCGTCGCCACCCCATTTCGCCTTGGCCGCCTTGCGGGCCGAGACCACGTCGGCGGCGACCACGAACACCACCTCGTGGTCCTCGCCCATGCGGCCGGGGCTGAGTTCGCCTCCCAAGTACGCCGCGAAGAGGTGCACGCGGGCAGCGTAGCGACTACGAAGGAGTCGCATGAGTCCAGAATCGCTCCACAACAAGACGATCGTCGTCACCGGCGTCACCGGCCAGGTGGCCCGTCCGCTGGCCCAAGCCCTCGCCCGGGACAACCGCGTGGTGGGGGCGGCGCGCTTCTCCGACGCCGCGGCGCGGGCCGACCTCGAGGCCTCCGGTGTGGAGTGCGTGCCGATCGACCTGGTGTCGGGCGACGTGGCTGGCCTCCCGGCCGACGCCGACTACGTCTTGAACTTCGCCGTGGCGAAGACGAACGACTGGGAGCGCGACCTGGCCGCCAACAGCGGGGGCCTGGCCTACCTCATGGAGCACCATCGACGGGCCACTGCGTTCCTGCACTGTTCGTCGACGGCGGTCTACAAGCCCGCCGGCCACCTGGTCCCTCGACGAGTCGGCGCTCCTCGGCGACAACCACGGCGTGTGGCCCTTCCTGCGTACCTACAGCATCTGCAAGATCGCCGCGGAGGGCACCGCGCGCTGGGCGGCCGAGCGCTTCGCGTTGCCCACCACCATCGCCCGGCTCTCGGTTCCCTACGGCGACAACGGTGGATGGCCGGCCATCCACCTCCACATGATGCTGTCGGGCAACGCCATCCCGGTGCACGTCGACGCGCCCAGCGTCTACCACCCGCTGCATGCCGACGACATCTTCGCCATGGTCCCTCGGTTGCTGGCGGCGGCGTCCGTGCCGGCCGTGACGGTCAACTGGGGCGGCAGTGAGCCGGTGAGCATCGAGGAATGGTGCACCTACCTGGGTGAGCTGACCGGAGCTGACGGCGCGCTTCGAGCCGACCGACGCAGACCATCGACAGCGTGCAGATCGACACGACGCGGATGCACGAGCTGGCGGGCCGCACGACGGTGCCCTGGCGCGACGGCATGCGACGCATGGCGCTGGCGCTCCATCCGGACAAGGTGGCGTGAACGGCATCCGCTTCGAGCGATGCGACCCGGAACGAGCCGCCGGCGTCTGATCTCCTGGCCGAGATGCGCGTCGAGCTCAACGACGTCTACGAATCCTTCAACCGGCTCGACAACCCGCCGCTCTCGCCCGAGGAGTTGCGCGCGCCGGAGCGGTGCGTACCTCGTCGGCTACGAGGGGGACGTCGCCGTCGCCGGCGGTGGTCTGCGACACCTCGACGAGGGCGTGGCGGAGATCAAGCGGATGTTCGTCCGCCCCCGGCCGCGCTCACGCGGCGTGGCGAGGGCGCTGCTGGCGGCGCTCGAGGCGACGGCGCGGGAGCTGGGCTACGAACGGGTCCGCCTGGACACCGGGCCCAAGCAGCATGCACGGGCTGGCGCTCTACCGCTCGGCCGGGTACGTGGACGTCCCGCCCTACAACGACAACCCGTTCGCCTGCTTTTGGGGTGAAAAGACCTTGTCGTGAGCGCAACGGCGTACGCGGCCGTCGTGCAGGTTGCGATCGATCCCGTGGCGGATCCGACGCATCGCCACGGCATTCTCGACGAGTTCGTGATCCCGGAGCTCCGTGCTCTCCCCGGCTACCGCAAGAGCCTGTGGCTCGTCCGACGGCGGGGGCACCGGTACGTGCATCGTGGTGTTCGACGACGCCGAGCAGCGCTCGGGTCGGACTGGAGGTGCTGACCCGGGAAGGGCGGCCCGCCGACGATGGCGGCGGAGATCCACGAGGTCGAGGCGGAGGACCCGGCTCGCCGCGCCTTCGACGCCTTAGAAGGTCCAGACCTCCATCACCTGGTCGGTCTGCGGCACCCCACCGGACCCCTCGTAGGTGGCGCGGGCGGCGCGGTTGATGTCGTCGGTGATGACCCACATGCCGTAGCACCCGACGTCGCGGGCGAGCTCGGCCAGGCGCTCGACGAGGGCGCGGCCGATGCCCCGGCGGCGGAACGGCTCGTCGACGGCGAGTTCGTAGAGGAACATCTCGGTCCCCTTGTCGGGATGGGTCACCTCCACGCCGCTGACGAACCCGACGGCGCGCTCCGTCGTCGTAGGCGATGAGGAGATGGTGGCCCGCCTCGCCGAGGAAGCGAGCCGTCGCCTCAGGCGTCGCTGGGCCGTCGAACAGATGCGGAGGCCGCCGCGACGAGGCGGTCGTCGCCGGGACGGAGTACCCGGATCTCCATCGGCGTCAGCGCGAGAGCTGGCCGCGATCGGGTCGTGCCTGGCAGCGCTGCCCAGATCATCAGAGCTGGAGCGGGAGCCTGCCCCAGGCCACGACGGGCGAGTCGGCCGGCCCGGAGTTGCGCCCGCTGCCCGAGTCGAGTGCCATCTGCACGTTGGCGGGGAACACGGCGGCGAGCACGGCCACGCTGGCGGCGGGCGCCCAGCGGGTGCGGCGCACGAGCCCGACTGCGCAGACGCCAGCTCGGCCAGTCCGCTCACATAGATGAGGTTGGTGTGGTGCTGCTCGGGAATGGCGCGGGGCATGATCGACGCGAAGACCTGCGGGCGGACGAGGTGCACGAGGCCGCTCGCCGTGAAGGCAGCGGCGAGTGCCCGGGGGGCGCGACGCCGGAGGTTGCTCACGACCGGGACTGTACTGTGGCGGCGTGAGCACCCAAGTGACGATCGTCGGCGGCGGCAGCTATCAGTGGGGCCCCGAGCTGATGGCCGACCTCTTCGGGACCCCTGCGCTGGCCGGGCATGCATCTCGTGCTCCAGGACATCGACCCGGCGCCACTGCCCAAGATGGAGTGCGCTGGCGCACAAGGTCAACGATGCGATGGGTGCCAAGGCGACCGTCGCGACCACGACGGACCTCGGTGCCGCGCTCGACGGCGCCGACTTCGTCATCGTGTGCATCTCGACCGGCGGGTTCCGTTCCATGGCGGTCGACCTCGACGTGCCGGCCCGGCACGGCATCACCCAGACGGTGGGCGACACGGTCGGGCCCGGCGGGATCAACCGCTCGCTGCGCAACATCCCGGTCCTGGTCGGCATCGGCAAGGCGATGGAGGAGCACTGCCCCGACGCATGGCTGTTCAACATCACGAACCCGATGACCTGCCTGACACGTGCGGTGTGCCGGGAGACGGAGATCAAGACGGTGGGTCTGTGCCACGAGGTCGGGAACTTCTGCATGGACCTGGCCATCGCGTGCGGGCGGCCGTTCGAGGCGGTCACCTGCTCGGTCACCGGGATCAACCACTTTCCGGTGCTCACCGGCGCTCGAGGTCGACGGGTCCGACGGGTTCGACGTGCTGCGCAAGATGGTCGACGAGGTCGGGGGCCTCGAGTCGCTGCGGCCTTCGCCGGGTCGGCCGGAGGCCGAGAAGTTCTCCAAGCGTGACTTCGCCGAGCGTCACCTCTTCAAGCTGACGCTGCTGGACCGCTGGGGCACCTTCCCGGCCGCCGGCGACCGGCACATCGCCGAGTTCGTCGTCGTTCGCCCTCACGCCCGAGTCCGAGTGGGGCGCGGCGTACAACATCGAGCTGAGCCCGATCTCCCGGCGCGAGGAGCACCAGGCCGGAGTACGTGGCCGATGTCGACGCGTGGCTGGCCGGCACGAAGGACCTGCAGACGTGGCAGTCGGGAGAGCTGCCCTCGCCGATGATCCAGGCCATGCTCAGCGGCGAGCCGTTCGAGGCACCGGTGAACATCCCGAACACCGGGCAGGGCGTCGGCCTGCCGCCCGACGCCGTGCTCGAGTCCATCTGCGTCATCGACGGCGACGGCATCCGGGGGCGGGACCGGTGCGCGCTGCCCGCGCCCTACGACGAGATCGTGCGGCGTCACGTCGCCACGCAAGAGCTGACCGTCGAGGCCGCGCTGCGGGGCGACCGCCGTCTGGCGGGGGAGGCCTTCGCGCTCGACCCGCTGGCCGGCCGGGGCGACCTCGGCGCGATGGAGGCCATGGTCGACGAGCTGCTGGCCGGCACGGCCGAGTGGCTGCCGCAGTTCGCGTAGTCGGCGCCTCGAGTCGTCGGGAGGGAGCACGAATGCGCATCGGATTCATCGGGCTGGGCGCCATGGGACTGCCGATGGCGGGGCATCTCGTCGACGGCCGGCCACGAGGTGACGGTCGCGTCGCGCGAGCCGGGGCCCCATCGACGCCGCCGTGGCCGCGTGGCGCGGTGGACGGCGGCTCACCGCATGGCGTGGCCGAGGCCTCCGAGGTGGTCATCCTGTGCGTGCCCGAATTCGCCCGACGTCGTCGAGGTCGTCGACGCCATGCTGCCGGCGCTCGGTGAGGGGTCAGACGGTCGTCGACTGCTCGACGATCGATCCCGACGTCGAGCGGGCGCAGCACGCAGGTCGTCCGCGCCGTCGGCGCGCGCTACCTCGACGCCCCGCTCTCGGGCGGGACGGCGGGTGCCCAGAAGGGGACCCTGACGCTCATGGTCGGCGGCGACCACGACGTGCTGGTCGACACGAGCCCGGCGCTGGAGCCGTTCGCCGGCCTGATCGTGCACATGGGCGGGCCCGGCATGGGCCAGGTGGTGAAGCTCTGCAACCAGGTGATCTACGCGGCCCAGATGACCGCGACGGCGGAGGCCACCGCGCTGGCCGTAAGGTCCGGCGTCGACATGGCCAAGCTCTACGAGGTCCTCACGCACGCGACCGGCGACTGCGTGGCGGTACGGACGCGGCTGCCGGTGCCCGGCGTCGTCCCGGACAGCCCGGCGTCCAACGGTTGGCAGCCGGGCTTCATGACCGACCTCATGGCCAAGGACATCGACCTCGCCATGGCGTACGCGGCCAAGTCCGGCGTGCCCGTCGCCACGACCGCGGCGGCGCGCCAACTGCTGACGGCCGCCAGCACGGCGGGCTACGGGCGCGAGGACTTCTCCGCTGTGGCCAAGGTGGTGCTGTCGCTCGTCCGGCGGAGCCGTCCGCATGACGCGCACCGGGACGCTGCCCACGCCGGCCCTGATCCTGGCGGCGGACCATCGGGCCCGCGCCGTGCTGACGACCGAGAACTGGGCCGAGTTCTTCGGCTCCCTGGCCGAAGTCGCTGCCGTCGTGCGACGGGATCCTGGCCACGGCCCAGCCGCTCGAGGGGCTGGCCGCCGCCGGTCACCTCACGGCCGCGGCACCGGACGTATCTCTCCGTCAACCGCACCGGCCTGGCCGGATCGGTCTTCGAGCTCGACGACCGGCTGGTGGCCAGCGTCGGGTCGTGCCGCGTCCGACGGGTGGACCGGGATCAAGCACATGACGCGCATCGACTTCGAGCGACCCGCTGACGCCTCCGCCGCTGGAACTGCTGGGGCAGGTGCTCGAGCAGGCGCGTGCCGCCGGGCTCGAGGCGCTGGTCGAGCCGCTGGTGTGGCACGAGGGCCGCGTGCGCCGCGACACCGACTCGATCGTGTTGGCGGCCGTCGATCGCGCACGACATGGGCGCGCCGGTGATCAAGGTGCCGGTGCCGGCGGTCCCACTCCGGGCACGAGCGCCGCGCCGCGGTCGCCCGGGTGGTGGCGAGCGTGGGCGGGCCCGTCCTGTTCCTCGGCGGTCCGCGTCACCGAGCGGCGGCCGCGACGCCGTCCTCGACGAGGTGCGCGACGTCATGGCAGGTGGAGGTGCCGGGATGGCGATGGGCCGGACGATCTACCAGGACGACGACCCGGCCGAGATGGCGGGGCTCGTCGCGGCGTTGGTGCACCCCCGATGATGATCCTCACGCTCGACTTCGGCACGACGGTGACCAAGGTCGGGCTCTGGAGCGACGACGGCCTGGTCACGATGGCCCGCTCGGAGCTCACGACCACGCACCCCCAGGTGGGATGGATCGGAGCAGGACCCGCTGCGCTGGTGGACGACGTCGGTGATCGCGTGCGCCGAGGCGCGGGCCCAGGCGCCGCGCGAGTTCGCCGAGGTCGAGGTGGTCGCGTGCTCGGGGGCGCGCCAGACCTTCGTGCCCATGACCGCGAAGGGCGACCCGATCGGCAAGGCCATCCTGTGGTCCGACCACCGGGCGGCGGCGTCGGCCCGGGCGCTTGGCCGAGCGCATGGGCGGCGACGACATCAACCGCGCCCGCACCGGGATCCCCCTCGACGCCGGCGCGGTCGCGGCCAAGCTGGCCTGGCTGGCCGAGCACGAGCCGGCGCGGCTCGAGGCGGCCGACCTCATCTTGTCGCCGCGCGACATGGTCGTCTTCCGCATGACCGACCAGGTGGTGACGGACGCCACCTTCGCCTCGCGGAGCGGGCTCTACGACTTCGACGGCAACGCCGTGCGCGAGCTGGCCGGCCCGGCGCTGGGCAAGCTGCCGAGCGTCGTCCCGTCGGACACCGTCGTCGGACAGCTGAAGCCGGTGCCCGGCGCCGAACTCGGGCTGCGGCCCGGCATCCCGGTCGTCATCGGGGCCGGCGACCGCCAGTGCGAGGTCCTCGGTTCGGGCGCCTCGGAGGACCGGCCCATGGTCAGCTGGGGCACGACCGCCAACGTGTCGGTGCCCGTGCAGGAACGGCCGGTCCCTTCGCCGGCGGGGGCGGTGGTGACGCGGGGCGCCGACGGCGGCTGGCTCCTCGAGGGCGGGCTCTCGGCCGCCGGGTCGTTCCTCGCCTGGCTCGGACGGCTCCTCGACAAGACGCCCGACCAGCTGGCCCGCATGGCCGGCGGACAGCCCGCCCGGCGCGCGCGGCGTGGTCGCCGTGCCCTGGCTCGACGGGGCCCGCGCCCCTTGGTGGCGCGACGACGCCGCGCGCCGGCTTCATGGGCCTCGGCGCCGCTGCACGAGGCGAGCGACCTGGCCCGCGCCGTGATCGAAGCCGTCGGCGTGGGACGTGCTGCGGGTCATGGAGGTGGTCACGGTCGGGCGGCTCGGCGGGCTCGTCGGCGGCCGGGCGTGACGCTCGGCGGCGCCGGGACCGGCCTTGCCGGTCTGGGTCGAGGTGCTCACCTCCGTCCTCGGCGTCCCCGCGACGCGTCGCCGCTCGGGTGAGGCCGCCTCGGCGGGCGCCGCCCTGCTGGCCGGCAAGGCGCTCGGGATGGGCCTCTCGCTCGACCAGCTCGACCCGGTGGTCGGGGTCATCGAGCCCGACCCCGCGGCCGTCGAGGTGTACCGCGGCCTGCGGCCCCAGGTCGACCACGTCGCGATGTCCGTGCTGGCGGCGACGGCGTCGCTGCCGGGCGCCGACGCGCCGAGCTCTGAGCGGTCGTGCGCGTCGACCTCGCCTACGGCCGCCAGCGGCACGTCGGTCGAGGTGCCCGAGTCGGCCGACGTGATCCTCCCGGTCGACGACGCCGGCGCTCGACGACGAGGACGGCCGCCATCCGCGCCGCGTTGGCGCGCCCGCTGGGCGGCCCGTCGCTGCGGACGATCGCCGAGGGCGCCATGCGGGTGGCCGTCGTCTTCCCCGACCTCACGCGGCCGATGCCCAACCGGACCGTGCTGCCGCCGCTGCTCGACGAGCTGGCGCGCGCCGGCGTGCCCGACGGCGCGCGTCACGCTGCTCTGCGCGACCGGCACGCACCGCCAGGCGACGGCGGCGGAGATGGCCGGAGCTGATCGGCCCGGACCTCGTGGCGCGGTACCGGGTGGTCGACCACGACGCGCGAGAGCGACGAGCACGTGCGGGTCGGCGAGGTGGACGGCGTGGCGGTCCGGCTCCAGCGCGAGTACGTCGAGGCCGACGTGCGCGTCATCACGGGCTTCGTCGAGCCGCACTTCTTCGCCGGCTTCAGCGGGGGACCCAAGGCGGTCTGCCCCGGGCTCGCCGCCACCGAGACGATCCTCGAGGCCCATCACCCGCGCCGGATCGCCGACGCGCGGGCCACCTTCCTGACCCGCCAGGGCAACCCGGTGCACGACTTCGTGCGTGCCGCGGTGGCGCTCGCGCCGCCGCAGCTGTCGCTCGACGTGGCCATCAACCGGGCCCGCCGGGTCACCGCCGTCTTCGCCGGGCCGCTGGCCGCGACGCACGACGCCGCCTGCGCGCACGTCGGCGCGGCGGCGCGCCGCGACGTGCCCGAGCCCGTACGACCTCGTGGTCTCGACCAACGGGGGCCACCCGCTCGACCGCAACCTGTACCAGTCGGTGAAGGGGATGGCGGCGGCCGACCGCGTACGGCGCGACGGCGGCGACGGTGCTCATGGCGGCGGCGTGCGCCGACGGCGTCCCCGACGCCGGGGCGTTCGCGCGCCTGCTGGCCGCCGCCGGCACGCCGGCCGACCTCGTCGCCGCCTCGGCCGGGCCGGAGCTCGATCGCTGGCAGGCGCAGGTGCTGGGCCGCGTCCTGGCGCGGGGCACGGTGGGCCTGCACAGCGACGGCCTGGACGACGCGCGCCATCCGCGACGCGCAGCTGGTGCCCGTCGCCGGACCTCGACGAGGCCGTCGCGGCGACGCTCGCCGGGCTGGGCGACGGCGGCGCGCGTCGCCGTGCTGCCCGGAGGGGCCGCTGACCGTGGCCACGCTGCGTCGATGAGCGATCCCTGACGCACGTGTCAGGTTAGAGTCCAGCCCCAGTGCCGAGCGACCCGCTCTTCGAGTTCGCCGTCCCCGACGACCTGCTGCGCGAGGCGGTGACGCAGGTCAAGGACCCCGAGGTGGTGGCGGATCGTCGCGGTCATGCCGGGCACCGGCGAGGGGAAGCCGCCGCCGCTGATCGGCATCCTGCAGTCCTCGGGGTACGCGCCCCTCGTCTTGATGACGGCGGCGGCGATCGTCCCGGGCACCTTCGGCAACGGCATCACGCTGATCGGGCACAACCTCCAGACGTCGTTCCACATGTCGAACGCGTCACTCGGCGCGGTGGCGTTCATCGCCCAGGTGTCGCAGCTGCTGTGGGCGGTCCCGCTCGCGGTGTGGGCGGACCGCGGGAGCCGCAAGGTGGTGGCGGCCGTCGCGCTGCTCATCTTCGCCGGGTTCGGGGCGCTGATGGCGATCTCGCCCAACGTCTGGGCCTTCGCCTTCCTGTACCTGGCGGCGTCGGTGGGCACCGGCGTGAACAACACGGTGCACAACTCGTACCTGTCCGACGCCTACCCGACCGAGTCGCGGGGCCGGATCTTCAGCTGGCACCAACTGTCGGACCCCCTCTCGCAGACGGTCGGGATCCTGATCTTCGGCTTCGTCGTGACGATCGCGCACGACTGGCGCTACGGCCTCCTCGTGGCGTTGGCCGGGATACCGATCGGGTTCGCGCTGTTCACGCTCCGCGAGCCCGAGAAGGGGGCGAACGAGAGCAGCCACATCCTCAAGTCGTCGGGCATGGACCTGCACACCCAGCAGGAGAAGGCGCCGCGCGTCCTGCTCGGCTCGGCGGTGACCCGGCTGCTGCGGATCCGCTCGCTCTACTACGAGCTCGTCGCCGTGGCCATCCTCGGCTTCGCCGGCACCGGCGCGCCCCTCTTCGGCAACCTGTTCTTCATCGACAAGTTCCATCTCGACACGGCGTCGCGCAGCGAGGTGTACGCCATCATCGGCCTGGCCGCGTTCTTAGGGCTGCCGCTGGCCTACGTCTTCGGCGATCGCTACTTCCGCAAGGCGCCCCAGCGGCCGCTGATCATCGCCGGCATCTGCATCACGGCGTACGGGGGCCTGTTCGTGCTCTCGCTGTACGTGCCCAAGCTCTGGATGGTCGTGCTGCTGCAGTTCCTGGCCACCGCGGCGGTGTCGCCGCTCGCCATCTGCATCTTCCTCACGCTGGCCGCCACCGCTCCGGCGGAGATGCGCACGATCTGCTTCGCCATGTTCGGCGTGTACTCGCTCGTCTTCGGCGGTTTCGCCGGCTCCGTGGTGCTCGGCGCGTTCTCCGACGCCATCGGCGGCCTGCACGGGATCATCGTGTCGCTCACGCTGATCGCGCCGGTCTGCGCCATCGGCGGCTTCCTGCTGTTGCTCGGCTCGCGCTGCGTCCGTCGCGACATCACGCTCGTGATCGAGGACGTGCTCGAACGCTACGCGGAGGGGAAGCGGCGCCAGGACGGCGGGTCTATCCCCGCCCTCCAGGTCCACAACCTCGACTTCTACTACGGCACGAACCAGGTGCTCTTCGACGTCAACCTCGAGGTGGCCGAGGGCGAGATGATCGCCCTGCTCGGCACGAACGGGGCCGGGAAGTCGACCCTGTTGCGGACCGTGTCGGGACTCGAGCACCCTCATCGCGGCGTCATCCGGATGTTCGGCACGACCTGCACGTATCTCGAACCCGAGCAGATCATCGACCTCGGCGTCGCTCTGCTGGTGGGCGGGAAGATGACGTTCCCCGGGTTGAGCGTGCGCGACAACCTGCGCATCGGGGGGCATACGTTGCGGCGCGACCGGGCGCGCAGTGCCCGCGCCCTCGACGAGGCCCTCGAGGCGTTCCCGGAGCTGGCCGAACGGATGGATCAGCCGGCGGGCACGCTCTCGGGCGGGGAGCAGCAGATGCTGGCGCTGTCGCGCGTGATGATGACGACGCCGCGGCTCCTCATGATCGACGAGCTGTCCCTCGGCTTGGCTCCCATGACGGTCGAGCGGCTCATGGGGATGGTGCGCCGGATCAACGAGTCCGGCACCACCGTGATCCTGGTCGAGCAGAGCCTCAACCGCGCCCTCAGCCTGGCCGACCGCTGCTTCTTCATGGAGCGCGGCGAGATCCGCTTCGACGGGCCCACCGCCGAGCTCATGGCGCGCGACGACCTGTTGCGCCCGGTCTTCTTGGGCACCGCGTCCACGGGGTTGGTTTAGGGCCGTGCATCTCCTGGCGTTCTCGGCGCCCAACTTCGTCCTCGTCCAGGGCGTCTTCTCCGGCCTCGGCTACGGGCTGCTCGCCCTCGGCCTCGTGCTGGTCTACCGGACCAACCGGGTGCTCAACTTCGCCCAGGGGCAGATCGGCGTCATCGCGGCGGTGTTCCTGGTCAAGCTGACCGCCGACTTCGGGTTCAACTACTGGTTCGCGCTCGGCGCTCTCCATCGGCCTGGCCGCGTTCGTGGGCGGGCTGTCCGAGCTCGTCTTGCGGCGCCTCTTCAGCCGGCCACGCGTGCTCGTCATGGTGGCCACGATCGGGCTGAGCTACGTGCTGCTGGCGCTGACCGCGCTCCCCTTCATCCGGCCGTCGAACCTCTACAAGCCGGTGCCCGTCCCGTTCGACCTCTCGTTCCACCTGGGCCCGTTCATCGTCACCCCGACCGAGGTGATGACGCTCATCGTCGCCCCCATCGTGACCCTGGGCCTGGTGCTGGCCGTGCGGCTGACGCCGTGGGGCCTGTCGATGCGGGCCATGTCGGAGAACGCGGACTCGGCGCGGCTGTCCGGCGTCTGGATCCGCCGCACCTCGACGCTCACGTGGACCGTGGCGGGGGCGCTCTCGGCGTTCACCGCCATCCTCAACGCGCCCAACCAGACCAGCGCGCTGACCCAGGCGCTCTCGCCCGACCTGTTGGTCTACGCACTCACGGCGGCACTCATCGGCGCCATGGTGAACCTCACCGTCGCATTCGTGGCCGGGGTGGGCATGGGTGTCTTCCTCGAGCTCCTGGAGTGGAACATCCCGTCGCCGGCCAAGCAGCAACTCATCATCTTCCTGGTGGTGATGGCGGTGTTGCTGATCCGGGTGGGGGCGTTGCGCAAGGGGGCACGGACGGGGGACCGCAGCACGTGGGCGCACGGCGCCGCCGCGACCATGCGGGAAACGACCGACGTGCTGCGGCGGCGCGTGTCGGTCTCGGGTGTGTGGCTCGTGATCGTGGTGGCCACGCTGCTCCCGCTCGTGCTGTCGGTGGGCAACGACGTGCTCATGAGCGAGATCTGCATCTACGCCGTGGTCGCCCTCTCGCTGACGATGCTCACGGGTTGGGCGGGCCAGGTCTCACTCGGCCAGTTCGGCCTCGTCGCCGTCGGTGCGCTCGTGGCGGTGCACCTCGGCACCTCCTTGCCCCTGCCGCTCGTCATGCTCTACGGCGGCGCGGTGACGGCGGTGGTGGCGATCCTGGTGGGGCTCCCCGCCCTCCGCGTGCCCGGGCTCTTCCTGGCCGTCACGACGTTGGCGTTCGCCATCTTCATGCAGAGCGCCGTCTTGGCCACCCCGTGCATCACGATCCCCGGCCTCAACCGGACGCTGTGCACGGGACTGCCCAACCCCGCCTACACGGTCGTGCCCCGTCCGTCGCTCTTCGGCCTCAGCCTGGCGTCGCAGCGCTCCTTCGCCTGGTTCTCCCTGGGCGTGCTGGTCCTGTCCGTTCTGATGTTGCGGGTGTGGCGCGACAAGGGCGTGGCGCGCCGGCTGGTCGCCGTGCGCGACAACGAGCTCGGCGCCGCCGCCTTCGGCATCCCCGTCCTGCGCACGAAGCTGCTGGCCTTCGCGCTCTCGGGCTTCGTGGCCGGGTACGCCGGCGTGTGCTTGGCCTTCGCCATGCAGCAGCTCAACAACACCGACCTCACGTTCGATCCGACGACGTCGTTCGTGATCATCTCCATGGTCGTGATCGGGGGGCTCGGGTCGATCTCGGGCGCCATCCTGGGCGCGCTGTACCTGGAGGGGCTGCCCGCGCTCTTCGGGGCCAACCAGACGATCCAATTCATCACGAGCGGGCTGGGCCTCATCGCGTTCATCCTGTACCTGCCCGGCGGCCTGGCCGAGCTGCTGCACCGCTTCGGCGACGTGGTCACGGTCGGCCTGCGGTCCGTCCTGCGCCGGGGCGCGGCGGGGACGGCGGGCCCGCCGGTCGGCGCGCCTGCGCTGGTGACGGAGGGGGCGGAGCAGTGACCACGGCACCGGCGAGCGCGGCCGACGACGTGGCACCCCGGCACCCGGCGCAGTTGCGGGTCGACGACCTGCACGTGCGCTTCGGCGGCGTCCACGCCCTCGACGGCGTGACCTTTGGTGCCGAGCCGGGCTCGATCGTGGGGCTGATCGGGGCGAACGGCTCGGGCAAGACGACCACGCTCGACGTGATCTCCGGCTTGGTCAAACCGCAGTCCGGGAGCGTGCGGCTCGACGGCGTCGACCTCGGCGAGTACCTCCCCGAGGAGCGGCTCGGCGTGGGGATGGTCCGATCCTTCCAGGACTGCCGCCTCTACCCCGAGCTCTCCGTGCTCGACGTGTTGCTGCTGAGCGAGGACGCGCGCCACGAGGTGGGCGTGGTGTCCACCACGTTGCGCCTCCCGTGGGCGCGCCGGGCCGAGCGCCGCAAGCTCGAGGCGGTCGACCGCGTCATCACCGCGTTCGGGCTGGAGCGCTTCCGCCAGCACAAGACGGCCGAGCTGTCGACCGGGACACGGCGGGTCGTGGACCTGGCGTCCATCGTCCTGGCGCAGCCGCGGCTGCTCCTCCTCGACGAGCCGACGGCGGGGATCGCCCAGCGCGAGGCCGAGGCGTTCATCCCGCTGCTGCGGCGCATCCACGAGGTGGCCGACACCACGATCGTGCTGGTCGAGCACGACGTCCCCCTCGTGTTCGAGCTGTGCTCGACGGTGATCGTGATGGAGCTGGGGCGGGTCGTGGCCGCCGGGCCGCCGGACGAGGTCCGCGCAGATCCGAAGGCCCTGGCCGCCTACCTTGGTGCCAGCGACGAGGCCCTCATGGTGTCGGGCCCGCTGGGGGAGGGCGGTCAAGACCGCGGCGATCGGAGCGAAGGAGCGTGACCATGGAGGCGAGCAGGGGGGTACCCGGCCGGCAGGCCGCCGGGCCGCGGGTGTGGGGCGCGCTCGCGGCGCCGTTCTCGGCGACCGGCCGGTCGTGGCGACGGCTGCGCCGCCGGCCGCGGGCGATGCAGGTCCGCACGGCGGTCATCGTGGTGGCGATCGTCGCGGGACTGGTGGCGTGGCTGGCCTTCGCGCCCTCGGGCTCGCCGGGTGGGTCGGGCGCGGCCGGCGCGGCCGAGCGGCCGGCCGGCACGAGCACCGCGTCGGCGACCACCGCGGTCCCCGTGACCCAGGCGAGCACGAGCACGCGCGGCGTCTCCAAGACCGAGATCAACGTCGTCTTCCCCGTGGTCGCCATCAACAGCCTCGCCGGCAAGGAGGGCTTCGCGGAGGACAAGGAGTACAACGAGCAGATCCCCGCCATCAACCTCTACGTGAACCAGATCAACAAGGCGGGCGGGATCAACGGGCGCAAGATCAACCCGATCATCGTCTCGTTCGACCCGACCAACGACGCCAGCATGGAGGCGCTGTGCCGGCAGTGGACGCAGGGCAGCCCGCCCGTGTTCGCCGTGCTCGACGGCATCGGCACGTGGGAACAGGACGACCAGCTGTGTGTCGCCCAACAGGGGCAGACGCCGCTCATCAGCGCCTGGTCCACCACCACGGACTGGACCAACCTGGGCTCGCCGTACCTGTGGTGGACGGGCCCCGACATGTCGCCCGTTCTCGAGGCGACGGTGCAGTGGGGGATGAGCTCGGGACGGCTCGGACACGGCAAGAAGGTCGGCGTCGTGGTGTCCGACCAGGCGGCGGACCAGGCGGCGCTGAACGACTCCCTCCTGCCCGACCTCAAGAAGGTCGGCATCACGCCGGTCGTCGAGACCGTGGCGGGCAGCACCAGCCAGACGGCCACCACGAACTCCGACGCCCAGCTGGCGGTGGAGAAGTTCAAGGCCGACGGCGTCCAGTCGGTGTTCCCGCTGCTCCCGGAGAACGCGTTCTTCCCCTACATCGGCGCCGAGTCCTCGCAGCAGTACTACCCGCAGCTCCTGCTCAGCGACTACCAGTCGACGATCACCGTGGCGCTCGGCCTGATCCCGGTGCCCTACGAGCAGGCCCTCAACGGCCAAGAGGGTGTGACGACCCAGACGCTGGGCGGGTTCGACGACAACCGGCCCCAGAGCCAGGGCGGCTACGACCCCGGCGTGCGCTCCTGCTACGACACATGGAACAAGAAGTACCCCGGCGTCATCCCCGGGACGCAGTACAAGTACATCGAGGAGCAGGGCCCGATCCAGGCGTGGTGCGGCGTCATCCGCCTGTTCGCGGAGGCCGCCAAGAACGCGGGCCCGAACCTCAACCGCCGCACCTTCGTCGAGGCGATGTCGAAGATCACGAACTTCCCCGGCACGCTCTCGCCGGTGTGGAGCTTCGGGCCCGACAAGTTCTACGGGCCGACCGAGTACCAGGTGGTCAAGGTGCACAACAACGTGCCACCGTCGTCCCAGTGCAAGCTCAAGACGAACCACCAGCCGCAAGGCACGTGCTGGGTCACGGTGCAGCCGTTCAAGCCGCTGCCGGCGGGGTGAGGACGGGGCCGGCGCTCAGGCGATGATCGTCGGGGAGGGCGGACGGCCCTCCAAGATGTCGTCGAAGCGGGTCTTGAGCGCGCCGCGGAGCTCGGGGTGCGTGAGGATGTAGAAGGTGTTGGAACGGACCGCGTCCAGCACCCGCTCGGCCGCCTGCTCGGGCGGGATCCCACCGCTCACGAGGTCCTGGATGAGGCCGCGCATGTCCGCGGCCCCCTCGACGTCGCGTTCGGGCGCCCACGACGGGCGGTTGCGATCGGACTCCGCGATGCGAGTCTGCACGAAGCCGGGGCACAGGACCGAGACGCCGATGCCGGAGATGCCCGCGGCCTCGAGGTCCTTGTACAGCGTCTCGGATATCGCGACGACCGCCTGCTTCGTCGCGTTGTAGGGGCCGAGGAACGGCGCGGTGGTGAGGCCGGCGATCGACGCCGTGTTCACCACGTGGCCCTCGCCCTGCTCGATGAACAGCGGCACGAAGGTGGCGATGCCGTTCACGACACCCCAGAGGTTCACGCCGAGAATCCAGCGCCAATCCTCCTCGGGCACGTCCCAGATCGGACCGCCGGTGCCGACACCTGCGTTGTTGTGCACCAGATGGACGGCGTCGAACTCCCTCAGCGTGCGATCCCGCAGCTCGCGGACGGACGCGACGTCCGACACGTCGGTGACCGCCGCGATGACGTCGGCGCCGGTCGCCGCGAGCTCGTCCGCCGCCTCCTTGAGGGCGTTCTCCTCGATGTCGGCCAGCACGACCTTCATCCCCTCGGCCGCGGCCCGGGTGGCCACCGCCTTGCCGATCCCGCTCGCTGCCCCGGTGATCACGGCGACCTTGCCCTGTAGCTGCTCCATGGGATCTCCTTCGACGGACCTCTTCGCAGTCAAGCACGACGCGGACGGCCGGGCCACCGCTCCCTCGGGTGGCCGGTCAGAAGAGCCAGGAGAGCGTCCCCGCCGAGACCAGCACGAGCACGCCGATCCCGCACAGGAGCAGCGGGACCGCCAGCGCACCCAGCTTCGCCATCACGCCGCGGGCCCGCGGGTGGCGCCCCGCGGCCAGGATCACCATCGTCACCACCACCTCGCCGAGCGCGAAGACGACGGCGAGGGTCACGAGATTGGCCGTCCCGCCTTCGCGGAAGAGCGGGATGTAGACGGCCAGGTTGTCGCCGCCCGCGCCGATGGTGACCAGCACCCCCGCCGTGAAGCTGCGCCCGACGGCCCGCTCGGTGGCGGGGCGCCGGCCCTTGCGCCGTAACCCGGCGTCGCCGGCGTCGGGGCCGTCGGGGCCGCGATGGCGCAGGAGCAGCGCCAGACCGCGCAGGCCGATGGCCAACGGCACCAGACCCAGGAGGCCGACCGCGGCCGGGGAGAACTCGTACAGCACGGCCGCCCCGGCGGCGGCGACCGCGACCACGACCACGAACCCCACCACCTGTCCCGCGGCGATGCGATGGGAGCGGTGCAACGGCGCGCCCGCCACCATCGTCGCCGTCACGACGCAGTTGTCGATGTTGGTGCCGACGAAGGCGGTCGCGGCCACGCCGACGTCGGCCGCGAGGCCCGTCGCGGCCAGGAGGACGGTCAGGGTCCGGGCAGCGGCATCGCAGGCCCGAAGGGCTTGTCACCCCGCAGCGTCACGCGGTGCGCGTAGCGGGCGGCGTCGCCGTAGTCGTCGAGCGCGTAGTGCAGCGTCGCCCGGTTGTCCCAGAAGGCCACCGACCCGGCCCGCCAGCGGAAGCGGCAGGTGTACTCCGGCTTCACGCAGTGGTGGTAGAGCATCTCGAGGACGGCGTTGCTCTCGTTGTCCGACAGCCCGAAGATCTGCCGGGTGAACTGGCGGTTGACGAACAGACCGTTGCGCCCGGTCTCGGGATGCGTCCGGACGACGGGGTGCAGTGCCGGCAGGAGCTTGTCCTGCCACACGCCGTCCCACTCGTAGCCGCCGCGCTCGGCGACGTCGGCGGCGAACCACGGGTCGTGGTGGATGGCGATCAACGTGTCGCACATGGCGCGCACGGGCCCGGCCAAACCGTCGTAGGCGTCCTGCAGGCTGGCCCACATGGTGTCGCCGCCCACCTCGGGCGCTTCGAGCATGTAGAGGATCGAGCCCATGGCGGGGGTCTGGAGGAACGTCACGTCGGTGTGCCACCAGCTGGCCCGGTCCACCTTGCCGTCGATGGCGAGGACCTCGGGGCTCTCGTCGATCGACGGGAGCACCGGATGTGCCTCGGTCACCGTCCCGAACTGGCGGGCGAACGCCGCCTGCTGCTCCGCCGTCAGGGACTGGTCACGGAAGAAGATGACGTGATGGGTGTTCCAGGCGTCGCGGATGGCCGCCACCACGTCGGCCGAGAGCGGGACGGAGAGGTCGACGCCGGAGATCTCGGCACCGATGTTCGGGGTGAGGGGTTGGACGGTGATCGTCGTGGCGAGGGTCACCGGCCAATTCTGCCCCACTTTCCCTTACATTGGCCCCAGCCGTGACGAGGGGACGAGGAAGGGATCGAGCATGAGCGCAGAAGCCGGCCCCACCCTCGCCCCTCCGGTCCGGAACTACTCGCCCTGGTACCAGTGGATGACGCGCCTGGCCGACACGGTGCACGAGGACCCGCTGCCCGAGGACGACCCCGACGGCGCGGCGATCCCGGCCTGGGTCGAGCGGTGCCGGATGCGCCTCGACGAGCTCATGGGGCCCGAGCCGGCCCGGGTGCCGCTCAACGTCGAGACGCTCGAGTCGACCGCCTGCGACGGCTACCGGCGGGACAAGATCGTCTTCGACACCGAGGACACCATGTCGGTGCCCGCCTACCTGCTGGTGCCCGACGCACGCGTCGACCGACCCCCCGGTGCGGCGGTCTTGGCGTGCCACGGGCACGGGCCCGGCAAGGAGCAGGTCGTCGGCCTGGCGCACACCGACATGCCGAACGCCGACTACGCGCTCGCGCTGGCGCGACGGGGCTACGTCGTCCTCGCACCCGATCTGCGGTGCTTCGGGGAGCGCCAGGACTGGAATCCCGAGGACCACTACGCCTGCGACACGAACCTGGTCCACGCCGCCATGGCGGGGTGGAACCCCCTGACCCAGAACGTCTGGGACCTGAGGCGCTCACTCGACGTCCTGGCGGAGCACCCGCTGGTCGATCCGGCCCGCCTCGGCATGGTGGGGATCAGCTACGGCGGCACGGTGACGCTGTTCACCGCCGCCCTCGACCAACGGGTCGCCGCCGCCGTCGTCAGCGGGTACTTCTCGTCGTGGGCCGAGAGCCACAAGATGCCGTGGAACATGTGCGGCTCGCAGGTCCTCTTCGGCATGCTCGGCCGCCTGGAACACGAAGACCTCGGCGCCCTCGTCGCGCCGCGCCCCTGCTGGTCGAGACGGGCACCGAGGACCTGTTGTTCCCCGTGGCGGCCGCGACCGAGTCGGTGCGCCGAACCCGTCTCGTCTACTCCGCCCAGGGCGTGCCCGACCGGCTGGTGCACGACGTCTTCGAGGGGGGCCACCAGTGGCACGGCACCGAGGCCCTGCCCTTCCTCGACCACTGGCTGGCGCACGACGCCGGCTGAGGCTCAGTCCTTCGCGTCGTCCCCGTCGTCGGGGTCGCGTGCTTCGGCGGCGTCACGCAGCACCTCGTCGAGCGAGGCGTGCGCGCCTGCCTGCGGGTCGTCGGGCGCCGGGCCGGTGGCACTCGCCTCGGCCTCCTCCCAGTCGTCGGAAGCCATGCCGTGGACGAACCCGTGCAGACGCGACCGCCACGGCCGGGCCTTGCCCGCGGGCCGGGCGTGCTTCGCCACTAGAGGAAGCTGCGCAGGACCGTGTCGAACGCCGATGCGAGGACGACCCTGCCGTGCACGTCCTTGGCGGTGGGAACCGAGACGGGGTGGGCCGTGGGGACGTTCATGAGGGAGAGCACGGCCGACACCGGGGTGCCGGGCCCGAGGTAGATGTGCGACGCGACCTGCTCGAGCAGTGTCGTGGTGCCCGTCGGATTGGAGATCATCGAGGTGATGGAGAGCTTGCCGGTGGCCAGCTGCCCGAGGTTCGACGACGGGTCCACCGCGTGCAGGTCCACCCCGACGTAGTGCGTCACCGGGATGCCCAGGTGGTCGAGCCCCGAGATGATGGCGTCGGGCGAGTGGAGGTCCAGCGTCTCGATGGGCACGGTCCGCCCTCCGGCCATCGGCAGGCTCAACGAGCTCGGGATCTTGAGCACGTTGGTGTGCCCCCCGGTGGCGTGGAACACGAAGATCTGCTCGGTGTGGTCGGGGCCCTTCACGATCGCCAAGAGGTCGTTCTTGCCCTGGGCGAGCAGCGACGCGGGCACCGCCACGTGGTGCACCGCATGGTCGATCTTGTAGAGGCTGACGCCGATCCACCCGCCGACGACGGCGAGGAGCGTGAGCAGCCCGACTCCGCCTCCGATGAGCAGGCGGCGCAGCCTGCGCCGGCGCGGGCTCTTGCGCGTGCCGGCGCCGCTCCGTTCGGCGTCGGCCGCGGCGTCGGCCGGCATGGCCGGGCCGAGAAGCCCTGTCGGGATCGCGATCGTCAATGCCCCTCCGTCGTGGATCCCGGCCGCTGGCCCGGCACCCCCTCTTCCCGCCCCGAAACCTACGGAGTCGCCATTGCCCCGCCGTTGCCCGGCGGGTTCGAAGTGGTTGCCGTGTGCGGGGGATTCTCAGCCGGGGAGCAGGCTCGCCGATTCCGGCTCGAGGTGGATCGAGACGTGAGAGACGGTCCGCAGGGCCGAGGCCGGACAGGCGGTGGTGACCGGGCCCATCAGCGCGTCGTGGACCGGTCGGGCTTTGCGCGCCTCGGGGACGACGGCGAGCACGCGGCCGGGCCCGCAGCAACGCGGGGATCGTCACCGTGATGGCCTCGGTCGGGACCGCGTCGAGCCCGGGGAAGTGCCCCTCGTTGACCTGTTGGGCCCGGCACGGCGGGTCGAGCTCGACGACCTTCACGTCGAGCGGGTCGGAGAAGTCCGCCACCGGCGGGTCGTTGAACGCGAGATGCGCGTTCTCGCCGATGCCGAGGCAGCACAGGTCGAGCGGGAACTGACGAAGGAGGCCGGCGTAGCGCGCGCACTCGGCCGCGGGGTCGCCGAGCCCTTCGACGTAATAGGCCGCCTTCGGACCGGCCGGTCGCGTGATGCGCTCGTGGATCCAGCGTTGGAAGCCGGCGGGATGGTCGGGGCCGATCCCGACGTACTCGTCCATGTGGAAGACGACGGTTTCGGACCACGGCACCCCCGCCGTCGCCTGCACCAGCTCGCGCACGAAGTCCAATTGCGAGTTGCCGGTGGCGAACATGGCGTGGGCCGTGCCGCGGGCGTCGACCGCGGCACGGAGGACCTCCGCGGCCTCATCGGCGGCCGCACGGGCCAGCGCTGACGCGTCGGCGTGCACGGTCACGGTCGCCTTCCCGGCGTGCATCGTTCCCGGCTGCACGCGTTCAGCATGCCAGGCGCGGCTGGGACAGACTGGGCCGGTGCGCGACGTCGAGGTTCCCGGACCCGCCCAGCTGGAGGCGGCGTGGAAGGCGGTGCGTCGCTATCTCGACGTCACGCCCGTCGTCACCGCCCCGCAGCTCGGGCCGTCGGTCTCGGTCAAGGTCGAGACGGTGCAGCCGACCGGATCGTTCAAGGTGCGCGGTGGCCTGGCCGCCGTGTCGGCCACCCATGAGGACGAGCCGGGTCGCGCCGTGGTGGCGTCGTCCGCCGGCAACCACGGGCTCGGCGTGGCGTATGCGGCGTCGAAGCTCGGAGCCCAGGTGACGGTGGTGGTGCCGACGGGCGCGTCGGCCGCCAAGGTGTCGGCCCTCCAGCAGTTCGACGTCAAGCTCGTCCTCTACGGCGAGGGGTACCGCGACGCCGAGACGCACGCACTGGAGTTGTCCGAGTTCGAAGGCAGCCGTTACGTGTCGCCCTACAACGACCGCGACGTCATCGCCGGGCAGGCGACGCTCGCCGCGAGCTGGCCGAGCAGGTGCCGCGTCTCGGCACCGTCGTCGTGCCCTGCGGCGGTGGGGGGTTGCTGTCCGGGGTCATCCTGGGGCTCGAGGGCAGCGGGGTCCGCGTCGTCGGGGTGGAATCCGAGGCCTCACCCTCCATGAGCACCGCACTGGCCGCCGGCTCGATCGTGCCCATCGACGTCGAGCCCACGGTGGCCGACGGCCTGGCCGGCAATCTCGAGCCTGGCGCCGTCACCGTCGAGGTCGCGTTGTCCCACGGGGTCGAGGTGCTCACCGTCAGCGAAGCCGACATCCGGTCGGCCATGGCCTTCGCCGCGCACAAGATGGGCTTCGTCCTCGAGGGGGCGGGCGCCGTCGGCGTCGCCGCGCTGCGCGCCGGCGTCGTCACGCCCGAACGGGACGGCAGAGAGACCGTGGTCATCCTCACCGGCCGCAACGTCGCGCCGAAGCTGCTCTCGGAGGTGCTCCATTCCTGAGATCGACGTCAACGGCGCGACGCTCAACTACGAGGTGGCCGGGGAAGGTGAGCCCCTCGTCCTGGTCGCAGGGTGCGGCCAGCCGGCGCTGGCCTGGTCTCTGGGGCTCCAGCCGGCGTTGGTCGCCGCCGGCTACCGCGTGCTCACGTTCGACAACCGGGGCGTGGCGCCGTCGTCCTCGCCGCCGGCGCCCTACCGCGTGGAGGAGATGGCGGCGGACACGATCGCGCTGCTCGACCACCTGGGCTGGGTGGAGCCGGTCCGCGTCGCGGGCCACTCCATGGGCGGTTGGATCGCCGAGACCCTCGCCCTCGACCATGCCCCACGCGTGCGGGCCGCCGCCCTCATGGGCAGCGCCAATAAGCCGACGGCGTGGGAGGTGGCTATCACGACGGTCGAGCGCGACCTTGCCGCGCTGGACTACGACCTGCCGCCGCTCTACTACGCCACCGAGATCCTGCGGTACCTGCCGACGTCGGACCTGCAGGACTCCGAGGTCGTGAGCACCTGGCTCTCGCTCCTCGAACAGGACACGCCGTGGCCCAACCCGGGGCGGCTCGGTCAGTACGAGGCGGCGCTGGCCTGGTCGACCGACCCCGCCCGCACGACGCGCTGGACGGAGGTCCGCGTCCCCTGCCTCGTGCTCGCCTTCGAATACGACATCGACTCCCCGCCGCGCTACGCGCGTGAGGCCGCCGAGACCATGCCGGGCGCGTCCTATCGCGAGGTGGCCGGAGCGGGCCACCTCGGCTTCATGACTCACGTGGACCTGGTCGCCGAATTCCTGATCGAGTTCTTCGGGCAGCACTAGGCGGTTCGCGGTGGGACGGGGAGCGACCACGCGGGGGAGTGAGTGCCGGTGTGTCCCGGGGGACGTCGTGACCGCGGTCGCGCCGATCCGCGTGCTGTGACCTCGGCGGCTGGACGGACACCTGGTTCGCCCGCCGCGGCAAGGTCTTCAACATCGCGGTCGCCCCGTGCGTCCAGGTGCGCGTGCAGGTGCGCGACCGGGACACGACGCCCGACCGGGTGGAGCTCGACGTCGCGGACTTCGGGGACCGCTACGGGTTCGAACCGGGGCGAGGGCCCCGACGTCATCCCTTGCTCGAGGCCGCCGTCGACGAGGTCGGGGTGCCCCACGACGTCGCCCTGGCGATTCGCGTCACCTCGGGCGTTCCGGCCGGGTGCTCCACCGGCACCTCCGCCGCGGTGTCGGTCGCGCTGGTCGGGGCGCTCGACGAGCTCACCCCACCGCGCCGCAGCCCCGAGGAGGTGGCGCAGACCGCCCATCGCATCGAGGTCGAACGGCTCGGTCTGCAGTCGGGGGTCCAGGATCAGCTGTGCGCCGCGCTGGGCGGCGTCAACTACATCGAGGTCGATCCGTATCCCGAGGCGCTGCGGACGGCACTGCCCGCCCCCGAACCGTTCCGGCATGAGCTCGAGCGACGGCTCATGCTGGTGCACCTGGGCCGGGCGCACCGGTCATCGCAGATGCACGAGCGAGTGATCGGCCGCCTGGTCCGGGAGGGCCAGCGCTCTCCAGATCTGGAGGAGTTGCGCGAGTCCGCGGTGACGGCCAGAGACGCCGTGCTCGATCGAGACCTCGAGGGGCTTGGTGGGGCCATGACCCGCAACACCGACGCGCAAGCGCATCTGCACGAGGACCTGGTGAGCGCGCAGGCGCATCGGGCCATCGGCATCGCAGCTGCGCACGGTGCGTCGGGGTGGAAGGTGAATGGTGCCGGCGGCGAGGGCGGCAGCGTCAGCTTCTTGTGCGGCCCCGACCCCACGCGCCGTTCGGCGATGGAACGCGCGCTCCTGGCGGCCGACCCGCTACTGCGCGTGATCCCCGTCCGCCTCAGCGAGCGCGGCTTGACGGTCTCACGCTCCTGAGGGATTAGGACGGTGGGGGCGGGGTCTTGTAGTCGATGTCGACGCCGCTCACCTCGTCGGGGTGTTCCTTCAGCCAGCGTCGCGCGTAAGGGCACCACGGGACCAGGATGAGGTCATCGGCCCGCGCCCGTGCGACGGCCGCCCGCACGAGCCGGCTCCCGATGCCCCGTCCGCTCAGGGCCTCGGGTACCTCGGTGTGGACCAGGATGAGATGGTTGCCCTGGAGCCGGTAGATCAGTTCGGGCTCGACGCCGGCACCGTGCACCACGAAGCGCTGTTCGACGGGGACGTCGACGACCTGCACGGTGTCACTGGGGTCGGTCATGGTGGGGCCTCCCGCTCGTCGCGATGGTTGGTCACCTTAGGGGTGTAGAAGAGAAGCCGTGAGTGGGCCAGTCACCACCCAGGACACCCCGCCGGCGTCGGAGGACGGGGACCCGGCCGCTGGGCCGGTCGTCGAACTGGAGCCGGGGCGCGTCACCGAGGTCGGCACGATGCCGGTTCGCCGCGTCCTCCCGCAACGGCCGCGCCGGACCGTGGGCGCCTGGTGCTTCGCCGATCACGTGGGGCCCGTGGCCGCGGCGGGTGGTGGGCTGGGCATCGGGCCGCATCCCCACCTAGGCCTGCAGACGGTGACGTGGCTGCTGGCGGGGGAGCTGGTGCACCTCGACAGCCTGGGGTCCGAACAGCCGATCCGACCCGGGCAACTCAACTTGATGACAGCCGGCCACGGCGTCGCCCACGCAGAGGAGGACCCTGGTCGCGCCCGCGAGCTGCAT
This sequence comes from uncultured Acidimicrobiaceae bacterium, assembly GCA_963821105.1. Taxonomy (GTDB): domain Bacteria; phylum Actinomycetota; class Acidimicrobiia; order Acidimicrobiales; family RAAP-2; genus Bog-473. Next base: position 725 of record CAWGCO010000011.1, on the reverse strand, counting down.
GGAGTCCAGCTGTGGGTGGCCCAACCCGAGGAGACGCGCGACGGTGCGGCCGCCTTCGAGCACCACGGCACGCTGCCGGCGCTCGAGCTCGAGGGGGTGGTGGCCACGGTGCTGGTCGGCGATTTCGGCGGGCTCGAGTCCCCGGCCCGCCGCGACACCGAGCACGTCGGCGCTGAACTGGCGTTCCGGCCACCGGGTTCGGTGCTCCCGCTGCGGCGTGACTATGAGTACGCACTCATCGTCTTGGAGGGGAGCCTGCGGGTTGACGGCCAGGTGGTCGAGCCCGGCGTGCTCGCCTACCTGGGCGCCGGGCGCGAAGAGTGCCGGGTGGACGCGCTCGAACCGGCCCGGGCCCTACTGCTCGGCGGAGTCCCCTTCCCCGAGGCGCTCCTCATGTGGTGGAACTTCGTGGCCCGGACGAAGGAGGAGGTGTCCGAGGCCCGCCGTGAGTGGACGGCCGGCACGGAACGCTTCGGTACCGTGCGCTCGCGCCTCGATCGGATCGAGGTCGGGCCGCCGCCGTGGGAATGACGCGTCAGGGGCCGGTCATCGCCACGATGGGTGCGTTGAGATGCATCGCGCCCGTCGAGCCGTAGAACTGCGCCGTGCCGTACGAGAAGATCCCGCCGTCCGAGGCGACCAGCCAGTACCCGCGTCCGTCGCCCGTCGACGCCATGCCCACGATCGGTTGATTGAGGCGCATGGCGCCCGTCGAGCCGTAGAAC
>CAWGCO010000010.1:0-210715 GCA_963821105.1 uncultured Acidimicrobiaceae bacterium | reverse complement strand
CGTGTGGTGCCGCATGAAGTTGGTCACCGGACGATTCACGACGAAGCCGGAGGACGTGGCCGAGGTCCAGAACGAGCGATTTGGCAGCGTCTGCGACGGGACCTCGCTGAACCAGTGGTCGAACACCCCGAAGCCGCGGGCCAACGCGCTCATGACGGGCACCTGCTCGGGCGTGTAGCCCGTCATGATCTGGCTGTATTCCTCGTACGTCGGCTGGCGGCCGAACTCGACCGTGAGAAAGCTGATGTAGTCGGTGACGAAACCGTCCATCGTGGCCTGTTGGCCTGCGGGTGGTGCGTTGTACGGCGCCACCATTTCGGTGGCGTCCTTGAAGCGATTGGCCTCGTCGAGCACGTTGAAGAGTTGGGTGTTGGTGTGCGGGTACTCCTCGCCCGGGTCGGGATCCGGCGCGTCCATCCCGGCACAGACGTCGTAGGGCACGACGCCACCCTCGGCGCCGTGCTCCGCCCAGTCCGGCACGGGGTTGTGCAGGTCCTTGCCGAGCACGCCCTCGAACGACTCGACCTCGCCGGGTGCGTAGAGGCCTCCGAGCAGGTTGTCGAACGACCGGTTCTCGAAGAGCACGAGCACCACGTGGTCCATCGCATTGGCTCGTACCGGCGGCATGGGTCCTTTCTGCGCGGGGGAGGTGGGCGACCGTACGCTATAGCCACGCCGGTCGGACGCACTAAGTTCCGACACCGCAAGGCAACGCCGGGGCGACGGGAGTCACCAATGACCGCAGCCGACGAGAAGCGCAGGATCAACCTGCAGGGCTGGAAGTGACGGGAGCCGCCCGATGGCGCGGTTGATCCTCACCGGCGCGACCGTCCTCGACGTGGACGGCCCGCGGCCGCGCTCGACCGTGGTCGTGGAGGACCGCCGGATCGCGTCCGTCCTCGGCGCCGCGGACGGCGGCGGGAGTGCCGTCGAGGCGGGGCCCGACGACCGGGTGGTCGAGCTGGGCGGGCGGACCGTGATGCCGGGCCTCGTCAGCAGCCACTTCCACGCCACGTACCACGAGCTCGGGTCGAAGATGACGCCCTTCGGCCTCGAGGAGCCGCCGGCCCTCCAAGCCGTGCGGGCCGCGCACCACCTCGAGCTGCTGTTGCGCAGCGGCTTCACCGGCGCGGTGAGCGCGGGCGCGCCCTTCGCCATCGACGCGTCCATGAAGGCCGCCATCGCCGAGGGCCTCTTCCCCGGGCCGCGCCTCATGGCGGGCAGCCGCGACGTCAGCACGACCGGGCACGCCGGCGACAAGAGCTTCCCGTGGTACTGGGACGTCGGCGCGGCCGGTGCCGTCAACCGCTCCGACGGGCCCGACGAGTTCCGGCGCGCCGTGCGCGAGGAGATCAAGCGCGGCGCGGAGATCATCAAGATGTTCGTCACCGGCGGCCACGGGACGGTCGCCCCGAGCGAGCAGACCGAGATGTCGCGCGCCGAGATCACGGCGGGCATCGAGGCGGCCCACGAGCGCGGCGCGCTGGTGCGCGGCCACATCGCCAACCGCGACGCCCTTCACATGGCGCTCGACGCCGGGATCGACGTGGTCGACCACGGCGACGGCCTCGATGCGATGGCCATCGAGCGGATGGTCGAGCTGGGCACGTTCCTCGTGCCGAGCCAGCTGTTCCCGGCCCGCTTCGCCGAGATGATGGGCAGCGGCGGCCTCGGCTTCACCGCCGCCATGGCCGAGGACATCGAGCGCGCACTGGCCATCCTGCCCACCGTCAACGAGGCCGGGGTGAAGCTGCTCTGCGGCGACGACTACGGCGCCATCAGCCTTCCGCACGGCCGCTACGCCGACGAGCTCGAGTTCTACGTGAAGGAGGCGGGGATCGCGCCGCTCGACGTGCTCCGCTGGGCCACCCGCAACGGCGCCGACGTCATGGGCCGCGCCCACGAGCTCGGCTCGGTGCGCGAGGGCTACCTGGCCGACCTCCTCGTCGTCGACGGCGACCCCCTCGGCGACATCGGCGTGCTGCAGGACGAGGCCCGCCTGCTCGCCATCATGAAGGGCGGGACGCTCGTCAAGGACTCGCTGGACTTTCTTGGCGCATTCGGTGGCGCCGAGCCCCGGCGCTGAGCGCCTGTACTCTCCGGTCGATGATCATCGTTGCCGGCACCATGAGCTTCGCCGCCGCCGACCGCGCCGACGTGCTGGCCAGCCTGGCCGAGGTGACCGACGCGAGCCGGCGCGACGCGGGCTGCGTCGAGTACTGGTGGGCCGAGGACCTCGAGCACCCGAACACGTTCGCCTTCTTCGAGTGCTGGGAGTCCAAGGACCTCCTCGACGCGCACCTGGCCCAGCCGCACGAGACGGCGTTCGGCGAGCGCAACCTCGGCCGCATGACGGACGCGACGGCAACGATGTTCGAGGCCTCGGCGCTCCCGCCCGGTTGACCCGGTTGAGCCATTGAGTGGTCCCATGCGGCGCGTCGCCGGGCGCGCCGTCGATGCCCTGCCCCCGGGTCTGCGTCGCCGCGTCCGCGCCTGGGCCGGCCGGCCTGGGCCGCGCGAGGTCTCCTTGGATGCGCTCGACGACGAGCTGGCTCGCGCCGGCGCCCAGATGGGGACGTCGCCCGAGCAGGCGCAGGCGCTGCTCGCGGAGATCGTCGTCGCGTTGCCCACCGACCCTCCGCCCGATCCGTTCTCCGACGCCTACCGCGAGTGGACGTGGGACGTGTACCGCCGCATTTCGGGGCGCGCCGGCTACGACACGGCGCACGAGGCCTCGCCGTTCGACCTCGAGCGTGCGTTGACCCGGCCCTTCCCCTACGAGAGCGGCTCGCTCGCACTCGTCGGCCGGGACCTGGTGGCCCGCGGGCACCTGCTCGATGTCCTGGGGCAGGCCCTGGGCGGCATGGCGGACGGGACGGCCCGCCACGGGTCGTCGAATTCGGCGCCGGCTGGGGCAACCTGACGGCGGACCTCATCGCCACCGGGCTCGACGTCACCGTGGTCGAGCTCGACCCCAAGTTCTGCTCGCTCATCGGGGCGCGGTGCACGGGGCCGGGCGCGCTCACCGTGTACGAGGGCGACATGCTCGGGTTCACGACCGCCGAGCCGTTCGACGCGGCCGTGTTCTTCGAGAGCTTCCACCACTGCGCCGACCACCTCACGATGCTCCGGCGGCTGCACGACGTGGTGCGCCCCGGCGGCGTGGTGCTGTTCGCCGCAGAGCCGGTGCAACGCCTCGGTTACCCGTGGGGCCCGCGCCTCGACGGGCTCTCGGTGTGGTCGAGCCGCACGTACGGCTGGCTCGAGCTCGGCTTCGACGCCCGCTACTTCGACGCCGCGCTGGCACGCACGGGCTGGTCCGGCCGCCGGGTCATGCTCGGGGATAGGCCCGCCGAGACAGACGTGATCGTCGCCACGGCGACCGGTCGTTGAGGCTCACGGATCGGCGTCGATAAAGAGAACGCGCCACGACTTTTCGAAATGCCTCACCGTTGGGGTTCGGAATTTCTCTGAAAGTCCACCTTCTGCGTTCGGCGGCCGAACGCAGAGGTTCGAGATCCTGCATGATCTCGACCCCGCGGACGTAGGCGCCCTGAAAACCGCGACGACAGCTTTTCGGGGACTGCGGCGTCACTGCTTGTTGCAGTCGGCGCCGACCGCGGGCGCGGCCGCCCCGACCAAGCCCTGCGCGTAGTCCCGGTCCAGCAAGGCGATGTCCTGGGTCAACACGGCCAACTCGCTCGTGCCCTCGCCGCCGTACTCGTAGCCCTGTGTGTAGGCGTTCCCGCTCGGGCTGTCGTCCTTGGTGGTCGCCTTGCCCGGGATCGGCTCGACCCCGGTGTCCTCGTTCCAGTCGTCCCACGACGTCACCATCACGATCGGCAGCGTGGGGTCGAGCTCGGGGATGGCGACGCAGCGGAAGAACTCATCGAGCGTGGAGGACGGGCCCTCGCCGGGCAGCCACTGGCGCGGCAGGGCGGGGTGGTTCGTCGCCAAGCGGTAGCCGCGGTCGTTGAAGCCCGGCTGGACCTGGGGCAGGACGGGCACTTGGTTGTTCGTCGCGTTGCGGTAGACCGTGAGGAGGAACCGCTGGTCCGCCGCGATGTTGGTCATCCCCGGGTAACCCGCCTCGTCCGCCGCCGGGCCGGTCACCGGCGAGGGGTCGCCGTAGTAGAGGGTGTACGACGTCACGGCGTCGAACGCCTCGATCCGCGCCACCTGCGGCTGCTCGGTGAAGACTTTGTCCCCGCTCAGGGGCTCGTTCTCGGCCGTCACGCGCCAGTAGACCTCGTCGCCGATGAAGAACGGGTCGGGGTAGCCGTGTGCCTCGAGGTACGAACGCGCCCCGCTCATCATGGCGGCGACGTCGCCGTCGAGCGTGCGGGTCAGGTAGAGGTAGACGACGGGCCGGCCCTCGATACGCAGATACGACGGGTTGGAGAAGTAGTGCTGCGCGAAGTTCAGCATGTCCGAGTCGAAGTGCAGCTCCATCGGGCCCGTCACCGGCGTCGCCTCGTAGGGCGGGTTGAAGCCCAGGTTCCACGTCTCGTAGAACATGGCGAATTTCATCTCGTGCAGGTCGGGCGCGGCGAGGAAGTCCTTCATGTTCTTGTCGGCCTGGCGGTAGTCGGCTCCAGAGGAGCTCGCGACGTAGGGCCACCAGTCGATGGCGAAGAAGTTGATCCCCGCCCTGTGCGCGTTGGCGATGTCACGCGCCGCCGTCTGCGGGCTCGACGAGTTCACCAGCGATGAGGGCGGTGCCTGCGACGGCACCAGCTGGGTGCGCAGCGCCCCGGTCGCGATGTTCTGCGGGTTCCACAGGTAGTAGTACGCCCCGACGAGCGGGTGCGTCAGCCCGTCCGCCGCATGTGGCGCCGTCGTCGAAGTCGTGGACGTCGTCGCCGCGCCGGCCGCCCCGGCGGCGCCCAGCACGACCGCCGCCGCCAGCAGAGCAAAGGCGCGCCGCAGCCACGCCCCGAGCCGTTCCCCCGGGTCACCGAGTGCCGGCTACGCCGTCTCTTGATGCGGCATCGACTGGTGCTCGGGCACCGGGTACGCCGGCAGGTCCGACGCGATCTCGTAGATCGCCGCGCTCGAGCACCCGAGCGCCGTCATGTCGGACATCTGGTCGCCCGCCGTGCTGGGCAACACCGGTACCGACGCGTTCCCCCGCCGCGCAACGCCGGCAGCGCCGAGGTGAGGTCGCCCACGGTCCGTCGCCGCCACGCCGAGATGTTCGGCGCCCGCACCCCGAAGCGCTCCTCCAAGAAGCGCAGCTGCGACGTGTGGTCGAAGACCTGCGACGCCACGTGGCCGCCCCGGGCGAACGGTGACAACACCAACATCGGCACCCGGAACCCGAGCCCGACCGGGCCGCGGATGCCGTGCGCCTCGGATGGCAGCGCCCCCGCCAGATACTCGCCCGACGTCCCCTTCGGCGCCACCGGCGGCGCCACGTGGTCGAAGAAGCCGTCGTTCTCGTCGTACATGTGGAAGAGCACGGTCTTGGACCACACCTCGGGGTTCGACACGAGGGCGGACAGCACCTGGTTCGTGAAGTACTCGCCCAGCGCCGGGGGCGACGACGGGTGCTCGTCGTAGCCGGCCGGCGGCAGCAGCCAGCTCACCGCCGGCAGCGACCCCGACGCGATGTCCGCCACGAAGTCGTTGGGGTACAGCGGCAGGAACGCCTTCTGGTAGAGGGTCGACGACGGGTTCTTGTACTGGGAGAAGTACGGCAGGATCGCGTCGGTCGTGCCCATCCCGTGCTGCGCGACGAACGTGGGGTCGTAGATCTCCCCCGTCGGCGTGTACACCTTCCAACTCACCCCGGCGTCCTCGAGTACCTCGGGCATCGTGTCCCAGTGCACGCTGTACACCGCGTCGGGTGACGAGTTGGTCTCGAGCACCGGCCCGCCCGCACGCCCGTTCGGGTCGATCGTGCCCGAGAGCGACATCAACCGGTTCGGGTGCGTCGGCCCGAGCACCGAGCAGTGATAGTTGTCACACAACGTGAACGCGTCGGCCAGCGCGTAATAGAAGGGGAGGTCGCGGCGCGTGTAGTACCCCATCGTCAACACGCCGTTCTCGGGCCCCTCGAACTCCGGCTGCACGTGCGTGGCGACGAAGGCGCTGTTGTTGCCCGGTCCCCGGCTCAGATGCTCCCCCCGCCAGCTGTGGTCGAGGTCCGTCGTGCACTCGCCCATCGCGCTCGACGAGTCCAGATGGAACGGCAGCAGCGTGCGCTCCCGCCCACCCGGCCACCGCTGCGCGAACACGCCGAGGTCGCCCGCCGGGTGGTCGTCGAATCCGCGCACCCCGCGGTACGTGCCGAAGTAGTGGTCGAACGAGCGGTTCTCCTTCATCAAGAAGACGACGTGTTCGACCGCGCCCAGGTCAGACCCCGCCGCCTTGGTCGAGGCCGCGGCCCGGGTCAGCGCGGCCCCGGCCCTGGCGGTGTCCCCCCGTTCCGCCGCCGCCAGCACGGCCGCCCCGCCCGTCGCCAACGCCACGCGCAAGAGCGTGCGCCGGTCGAAGCGCCCCGCGCCTGGGCTCACGCGTCCTCGATCAACGACGGGTCGTTGTTCTTCACGTTGCCGACCCTCGGCCCGACGATGCGGTGGACGACGGTCCCCTCGGGCGGCGGCCGCATCAGGGCGCGCAGCTCCTCGACGTCCTCGTTGGCCGGGTCGAGCCACACGTCGAACGTCGAGGGGTCGAGGATCACCGGCATGCGGTCGTGGATGCCGTGCATGTCGGGGCCTCCCGGCGCCGTGATGATCGTGCAGCTCCGGATCGGCGGCGTGCCCTCGGGCGCCGCCTTGTCGCGCCAACGCTCGGCCAGGCCGGCGAACGCCAGCGGCGCGCCGTCGGCGCGGGTGAAGTAGTTCGGCACTTTCCCTCCGGTCTTGAGACGTCGCCACTCGTAGAAGCCGTCGGCGGGCACGATGATGCGCCGCTCGCGGAACGCCTCACGGAAGGATGCCCGCGTGGCCGCCGTCTCGCAGCGCGCGTTGAAGAGCCGGCTGCCCGACTTGGCGTCCTTGGACCACCACGGGATGAGCCCCCAGCGAAAGGTCATGACGGTGCGCACCGGCTCGCCCCCGTCCTTCTGCGGGCGGTCCCGCACACCCAGGACCTGGTCGGTGGGCGCGACGTTCCAGCTGGGCTCGTGCTCGGCGTCTTCGCCCTCGGCCAACGTGGCGTCGAAGTAGCGGGCGATCCGCGCCGGCGGCGTATAGAGAGCGAAGCGTCCGCACATGCGGCCAGATTGTGACCCACGCAGCCCGATCAGGGCTGTACACACCGTGACCTGCGAGTTCGGCGCCCCGAGCGGCCGACGCACCGCCTGGATAAGGTACGAACATATGTTCGCTTTTCCCACCGGTGCGGAGCCATCTCCTTCCCCTGACCCGCCTGCCCGGCCCTCCCGCCGCGAGCCTCGGGAAGTCCCTGCCGGGCTGGCCGACCGGGTCCGGCCCACGACACCGGTCGCCGGGCGGACCCTGCCGGTGCCCCCGCCGCTGGCCCCGCTCTTCCCGAGCGGCTCGCTGCGCCGCGGCACGACCACCACCGTGACGGGGCAACCCGGCCACGGCGCGACCACCCTGGCCCTCGCCCTCCTGGGCGCGGCGTCGGCGTCGGGGAGCTGGTGTGCCGCCGTCGGCCTGCCCGACCCGGGGGTGGTGGCGGCGGCCGGCCTCGGTCTCGATCTGCGCCGGGTCGTCTTCGTGCCCCACCCGGGCACGGGATGGGCCGAGGCGGCCGGCGACCTTCTCTCCGGCGTCGACGCCGTCCTGGTCCGCCCGCCCGGCCGGGCGCGCCTGCACCGCGGCGCGTCATCTCGTGGCCCGTACCCGCGACCGCCAGGCCGCGCTCGTGGTGCTCCTCGAGGGCGCCGGGAGCTGGCCCGAGGGCGGCGACCTGGCCCTGACCGTGGGAGCGGTCGAGTGGGAGGGCGTCGGCCGCGGTCATGGATACCTGCGCGGGCGCCGCGCCGAGGTGCGCGTGAGCGGTCGCCGCGCCGCCGGCCGGGCGACCGAGTGCTCGCTGTGGCTGCCGGCCGACTCGGGCGCGGTGGCGACGGCGGAGGGTGGGGACGACGCGGCATGAATCGGGCGGTGGAAAGCAGAAAGCGGTGGAGAAGTGGAACGGCTTGTCGTCATCTGGTGCCCCGACCTCCTCGATGAGGGGCCACGGGGTGAGGAGGCCCGGCGGTTCGCCGGCGTCCTGGCGCGGGCCGGCGAGCTGTGTCCGTGGGTGCACCCGGTCCGGCTCGGCGTCGCCGCGTTGCCGGCCCGCGGTCCCGCCCGGTTCTTCGGCGGCGAGGAGGCGGTCGTGGCGCGCCTGGACGAGCTCTTCGACGAGATGGGCGAGGAGGTCACGATCGGCGTGGCCGACGGCCTCTTCGCCGCGGCGCTGGCGGCTCGCTCCGAGCTGATCGTCCCGCCGGGGGGCTCGGCCGACTTCCTGGCCCCGTGGTCGGTGGCCACGCTGGCCCGGCCCGACCTGGCCGTCACCTTGCAGCGCCTCGGGATCACCACGCTGGGCCAGTTCGCCGCCTTGCCGGTGGCCAACGTCTCGGACCGCTTCGGCGCGGACGCCGCTCTCTGCCACGCGGTGGCGCGCGGCGAGAGCGGGGAGCTGGCCGGGTTGCGCGACCGCACCATCGAGCGGCGGCTGCGGGTGGCGCGTGGCGAGGACCCCGACCGTCCGCCCGACGCGCCGCCCCCGCCGTCGCAGCCCGGCTTCTTCGGCGGCGCGTCGGAGGCCGACGCGCGCGCCGCCCGTTCCATCGTGAAGGTGCAGGAGCGCCTGGGGATCGAGGCGGTGGTGGTCGGGCGTCTCCAGGGCGGCCGCGACCCGGCCGGCCAGTCGGTGCTGCTGCCGTGGGGGAGTCCCGACGCTGGCCGCGAAGGCCCGATTGGCGGCGCGCCCTGGCCCGGCCGGCTGCCGCCGCCCGCGCCCACCGACGTGCTGCGGGTGCCCCGGCGCGCCGAGCTGGTGGACGCCGAGGGCAACGCCATGGTGGTGAGCGGGCGCGGCCTGCTCACCGTGCCGATCGACCGGCTGTCGGTCGACGGCGGGCCGTGGGAGCAGGTCGCGGCGTGGGCCGGCCCGTGGCCGGTCACCGAGCGCTGGTGGTCAGTCCGTCGTCGCCGCGCTCGTCTGCAGGTTGTGACGGAAGAAGGGGTGGCGCGCCTGCTCTGTTCCGAGCGCGGGCGGTGGTGGGTGGAGGCGCTCTATGACTGAGTACGCGGAACTGCACGCGCACTCGGGTTTCAGCTTCCTCGATGGGAGCAGCGACCCCGAGGAACTGGTGGCCGAGGCGGACCGGCTCGGGCTGGCGGCGCTCGCGCTCACGGACCATCACGGCTTCTACGGCGTGGTGCGTTTCGCCGAGGCGGCACGGGCGTGCGGGCTGCCGACGGTGTTCGGCACCGAGGTGACGCTCGCGCCCGCCGGCCTGCGTACCGGCGACCCCGACCCCACCGGCGCGCACCTCGTCGTGCTCGCCCGCGACCCCGAGGGCTACGCCCGCCTGTCCACCGTCCTGGCCGACGCGCACCTTGCGGGCGGGGAGAAGGGGAAGCCGATCTTCACCCTCGAGGCGCTGGCGCGCGCCGCGGCGGGCCACTGGCTGGTGCTCAGTGGATGTCGGAAAGGGGCGGTCCCCGCCGCGCTGATGGAAGCAGGGCCCCGGGCGGCCGCCAAAGAAGTCGGACACCTCGTCGACGCCTTCGGGCGCGCCAACGTCGCCCTCGAGCTGTGGGACCACGGCGACCCCCTCGACTCGGCGCGCAACGACGCGCTGGCGCGCTTGGCCGTCGAGTGGAGGGTCGACGCCGTGGCGACCAACAACGTGCACTACGCCTCGCCGGCCGGGTTCCGCCTCGCCACCACGCTCGCCGCAGTGCGGGCGCGGCGGCCGTTGGCCGAGCTCGAGGGGTGGCTGCCGCCGGCGCCGGTGGCGTGTCTGCGCTCCGCCGCCGAGCAGAGCCGGCGCTTCGCCCGTTGGCCCGGCGTCGTCGAGCGGGCGGCCGAGCTGGGGCGCGCCTGCGCGTTCGACCTCCGCCTGGTGGCGCCGCGGCTGCCCGACTTCCCCGTCCCCGACGGCATGACCGAACAGGGCTACCTGCGTCACTTGGTGCACGAGGGGGCGCGGGCGCGCTACGGGGCGCCGGAGTGCGAGCGGGTGCCGGGGGCGTGGAAGCAGATCGAGCACGAGCTCGACGTGATCGGCACGCTGGGCTTCGCCGGCTACTTCCTCATCGTGTGGGACATCGCGCAGGTGTGCAAGCGGCTGAACATCTACTGCCAGGGGCGGGGCTCGGCGGCCAACTCCGCCGTCTGTTACGCGCTCGGCGTCACCAACGTCGACTCGGTCGACCTCGGGCTGTTGTTCGAACGCTTCTTGTCCCCGGCGCGTGATGGTCCGCCGGACATCGACGTGGACATCGAGTCGGAGCGACGCGAAGAGGTGATCCAGTACGTGTACGAGCGCTACGGCCGGCGTCACGCCGCGCAGGTCGCCAACGTCATCACGTACCGGCCGCGCTCGGCCGTGCGCGACGTGGGCAAGGCGTTCGGGTTTTCGCAGGACCAGGTCGACGCATGGTCTTCTGGGATCGACGCCGGGCACGGGCGCGGGCCGTCGTCGGCGGCGGCGCTGGACGAGGTGGTCGACCCGGCCGCGGCGACGGAGGGGGCGGGGCGGTCGGGCGGTGGTGGCGGTGGCGGTGGTGGCGGTGGCGGTGGTGGGGTCCCGCCGCTGGTGGCGGAGCTGGCCGGCGAGGTACTCGACCGGCCGCGCCACCTCGGCATCCACTCGTGCGGCATGGTGCTGTGCGACCGGCCCGTGGTCGAGGTGTGCCCGGTCGAGTGGGGGCGCATGGAGGGCCGCTCGGTGCTGCAGTGGGACAAGGACGACTGTGCCGCCATCGGGCTGGTGAAGTTCGACCTGCTGGGCCTCGGCATGCTCGAGGCGCTGCACCGGATGGTCGACCTCGTGCGCGACTTCTACGGGGTCGAGGTCGACCTGGCCCAGCTGCCCCAGGAGGACGAGGTCTACGACCTGTTGTGCGCGGCGGACACGGTCGGGGTCTTCCAGGTCGAGAGCCGGGCCCAGATGGGGACGCTGCCCCGCGTGCGGCCGCGCACGTTCTACGACATCGCGATCGAGGTCGCGCTGATCCGGCCGGGCCCGATCCAGGGGCACGCGGTCAACCCGTACATCCGGCGGCGGCGGGGCGAGGAGGAGGTGACGTACCTGCACCCGTTGCTCGAGCCGATCTTGGAGCGGACGCTCGGGGTACCGCTGTTCCAGGAGCAGCTGATGGAGATGGCGGTCGCCGTCGCCGGGTTCAGCGCGGCCGACGCGGACGAGCTGCGCCAGGCCATGGCGGCGAAGCGCTCGGCGGCGCGCATGGAGAAGATGCGCCAGCGCCTGTACGAGGGGATGGCGGAGCGGGGGGTGACGGGCGCGGTGGCCGACCAGGTCTTCGAGGCGCTGGCGGCGTTCGCCAACTTCGGGTTCCCCGAATCGCACTCGGTGTCGTTCGCGCACTTGGTGTACTCGTCGTCCTGGTTGAAGGTGCACTACCCGGCGGCGTTCACCGCAGGGCTGTTGAACTCGCAGCCGATGGGCTTCTGGTCGCCCCAGTCGCTCGTGGCCGACGCGCGGCGCCACGGGGTGCGGGTGCGCCGCCCCCACGTGAACCGCTCCGAGGTCGGGGCGTCGTTGGAGGGCGTGCGCTCCGACCCCGTGCTGTTGCTGGGGCTGGCGTCGGTGCGCGGGGTGGGGGAGGCGACGGCGGAGCGGATCGTGGCGGGCCGGCCCTGGAACGGGAGCGAGGACCTGGTGCGCCGGGCCGGCGTGACCCAGGCCCAGCTCGAGACGCTCGCCGCGGCGGGCGCGCTGGACCCGGTGGGTGAGGACGTGCCGGGCTCGGTGACGTCGCTGCGGCGTCGGTTGTTGTGGGGGGCGGGGGCGGCGGCGATGGGCACGCCCGACCGGTTGCCCGGTGTGGTGGTCGGGGCCGAGGCGCCGCCGCTGCCCGAACCGAGCCTCTACGACTCGGTGGCCGACGACCTGTGGGCGCTCGGGCTGGCGCCGGAACGCACGGCGATGCACCTGGCCCGCGAGCGGCTCGAGGCGCTGGGCGTGACGACCGCGGCGGAGCTGGAGTCGCCGGAGGTCGCCGACGGGGACCGGGCGGTCGTCGCCGGCGTGGTGACGCACCGCCAGCACCCCGAGACGGCGCGGGGCGCGGTGTTCGTCAACCTGGAGGACGAGAGCGGGCACGTGAACGTCGTCTTCTCCCGGGGCGCGTGGGCGCGGTGGAAGCACGTGGCCCGTCATTCGCCGGTCCTGTTGATCCGGGGCAAGGTGCGCAAGGGCCAGGGCGCGGTGAGCTTCGACGCCGAGAAGGTCGAGGCGCTGGGGGTCGGCACCGCCGTGCCGGCGAGTCGGGACTTCCGCTGAGGCCGGACGGCTCGTCGTCGCAGGCCCTAGCCTGACCGTGGGCCACACCGGCCGAAGCCGATCGCCCGAACGACCGAACGCCCGATCGCCCGAGGGAGGAGCACCGTGCTGCTGAAGGGACTGAACCACGTCGCCGTGATCACGAACGACGCATCTCGCCTGAACGACTTCTACCAGGACATCTTCGACGCCGAGGTCGTGCGGGACGGGTCCGAGTTCCCCGAAGACAAGGGTCCCCGGCTCTCGATCATCAAGATCGGGGACTGGTCCGAGCTCAACGTCTTCGAGATAGAGGGGAACACCGAGGCCGACCGCCAGACGCCGATGTTCGGCCGTGGTCGCCTCGACCACCTCGCCCTGCAGGCGGCGTCCCTCGAGTCGTTCGAGCAGATCCGTGACCGGCTCATCGCCCGCGGCGCGGCGGACGACTTCGTCACCGATTTCGGGCCGATGCTCAGCCTCTTCTTCCGCGACCCCGACGGGCTCGAATGCGAGTGTTGCGTCGAGAACCCCGACTTCGCCGGCGAGTTCCATCCGCCCGGGACGCGCGCGCCGCGCTATTCCTGAGACCGGCTCGAGCGCCGGCACGGGGGACCGGGCTCATGGACGACGTCGAGGCCATCAAGCACCTGAAGGCCCGCTACTTCCGCACGATGGACACCAAGGACTGGGCGGGCATGCGCCTGGTCTTCGCCGACGACGTCGTGATGGACACCACGGAATCGGGCGGCGGGATCGTCACCGGCGCGGACGCCTTCGTGTCGTTCCTCCAGGCGACGCTCGACGGTGCGGTCACCGTGCACCACGGCCACATGCCCGAGATCGAGGTCACGTCGCCGACCACGGCCCGGGGTGTCTGGGCGTTGCAGGACTTCATCGTGTGGCCGGACGGGACGCGGTTGCACGGCGCCGGGCACTATCACGAGACATACTCGAAGGACGTCTCGGGCGAGTGGCGCATCGCGTCGTCGACGCTCACCCGGCTGCACATGGACGTGACGTCAGCTCCCCGTGAGCCGTAGCGCCAGGATCGTCGGGGGCGTGGCGAAGCCGACCGGCACGATGATCGTCTTCCCTGCGACCGACATCCAGCCGTCGATGCCGCCAGGAGCCTGAAGCTTCCACAGGATCCGGCCGGACGACATCGACAGACCGAGGATCGTGCCCTGCAGTGTCGCGGTGAGGACGACGTTGTTGACCAGGGTGATGCCACCGGTGGGATCTCCCGGGACGTGGGTGTCCCACTTGATGCGGCCCGTGCGCGCATTCATCGCCACGACGTCCCCGGGCATCGTGCCGGTCTTCCCGCCGAAGTACTCGGTCTGATTCGGGGACAGTGTGTCGGGCGCGTTCAGCGCGGCGACGAACACGGTTCCGTGGGCGGACGCCGGGGGAGTCAGCACCCCACCGAACGTGCCGGGGAGGATCTCGGTCGGGCCGCTGAGCACGGTGAGGTTGTCGTTCTTGTGGAGGCCGACGGGGGTGCGCCAGAGTTGCCGGCCGGTGCGGGGGCTCATGCCGATGACAACACCCGTCTTGCCCGTCCCCACGACGACGGTCGAGGCGGGGCGCCCGCCCGACCCAGGCACCCGGACCACCATGGTGTGCACGAAGTCGCGGTCGAAGAGGTCGTGTGGCGTGGCCTGGTGGTACCAGACCAGCCGGCCGCTGCTGATCCGCAAGGCCACGGTCGAGTCCGTGTAGAGGTTGCGTCCGGGCCGGCTGCTCCCGTTCGGGTACTGGGTGGTGCCGACGAACGGGGCCGGGTTCGCGATCCCGACGTAGAGCAGTCCGCTGCTCGGCGAGAACGACGGCGGGTACCACGAGCCCCCGCCGGAGTTCACCGACGGGTTTCCCCACAAGGTGGGCGACGCCACGGTGTCGAAGGCCCAGCGCAACTTGCCCGTACTCTCGTCGACGGCGTCGACGAAGCCGCGGTCGCCACCGATGTAGATGCCCTTGGCGCTGACCGGCACCGTCGACGCGATCACCTCGCGCCCGACGACCTGGGGCTGCACGTCGATGCCGTCGGTCTTGGTATGGGCGAGCTGCGTCGACCACAGCTGGCGCCCGGTCGTCTCGTCGAGAGCGAAGAGCGACGTGGGCGTGACGCCGAAGACCTTGCCCCATCCGACGGCGACGCCTTCGGGGCCGACGGAGTAGCCGTTGGGCGGCGACTTCCACACCGTCTTTCCGGTGGCGAGGTCGATGTCGAACACCTCGCCCAGCTGATCCTCGACGAACACCGACCGGCCGACCACGATGGGCGAAGTGGGCAGGCCACCGCCTGCGGTCACTTTCCAGGCCGTTGTCAGCGCACTGAGGTTCTTCGCCGTGATCGGCGAGCCGGTGGCGAGGCGGGAGTTCGAGGGGTCGTGGTCCGGGTACGGCCACGATGCCGCCCGGGTCAGCGCCTCGGGGGGAACCGGGAGCGGCGCCGTCGCGGCGCCGGCCGCGGAGATGGCCGTCCCCACGAATACGAGGGCGACGATGCCGGCGGACAGGCACTTCCACCGCGGGGCGTCGGCTTTGATCGTCGCTCTCTGCATGTCGGCGTGGCGTCCAACCCGGTCTGATCAGAGACTGCGTCGTCGCTGATCGGACCGGACTCTAGGGGGAACCGGTGTTCCCGTGCCGCAGGACCGGGGTCCGGGTCCCGACGTGTCTCGAGAGGAAATCCGCCACGGCTGCGGGCAGACTGTGCCCGAAGCGAAGCCCAACAAGGAGTGACCAGGTGATCCGAGTGTCCGTGTTCTATCCCTCATCGGAGGGATCAACGTTCGACCACGACTACTACCGGGAAAAGCACGTGCCGCTGGTCGTGGAGACCTGGGGGGTGACGAAGGCAGAGATCGACAAGGGTGTCGACGGCCCCTACGTGGCGGCGGTGCACCTCGAATTCGACTCTCTCGACGCGCTGGGGGCGGCGATGGCTGCGGAGGGCACTGCGGCGGTGATGGCCGACGTGGCCAACTACACGAACATCACGCCGGTCCTACAGACGAGCGAGATCATCCCGACCGACTGAGGCGGGACCGCTCGCCGGTCGAGTGGTCGAGCGTCAGTGGACGGCGATCGCCAACGTCGCCGTGACCGAGCCTGTGCCCGGGGCGCTCGGCAGGTGCAGCGTCACGCGACCCGTGTCGTCGAACGTGCCACCGCCACCGTTGGGCGGAGCGAAGAGAAGGGTGAGCGGATCGTCGACGCTCCCGCACGTGTCCTTTCCCGCCCTCACTTCGGATTGCCTTCCGCTCACGGCGACGGCCGCGCCTGGGCGCACGCACAGCTGAGCCTGGGCCAGAACGGCCGGCGAGCACCCCGTTGAGCGACTGCAGCGTCACCGTCGCCTGCCAGCCGACGAGCGAGCCCCGCGCGTCGACGACGGTGACGGTAGAGAGAGGAGCTTGCCACGAGCCGTCGGAGAATCGGGTGAAAGAGGTCGACTCGGTTGACGGCGTCACGGTCAGCGGTCCGGGGAGGACCGAGACCGAAATGGTCTGTTCGGCCGAGCCGCTCGGCGCAATGGCGTTGTCGTCGATGCTCGAGGTGTTCGTGCTCGGAGCGGGAACGCCCTGCCCGGTGCCGCTCTCACTCACCGAGACACTGAGCGGCACGCCGGGTGCGGACGCTGCGGCGTGCGCGAGCGCCCCGCCGACCAAGAGCAGTGGGACGACCAGGGCCGCCGTGATGAGGGCGGCCCCGAGCCGCCGTTTCCGCCATCCGGGTTGCACATCCAGGGGAAACGCCCATCAGGGCCCTTCCTTCGTCGCGTTCTCATGAATTGTGAGTCCGTGCGGAGGAGGGTCAGATGGGCGCGACCCGAGGGCGCCGTCTGGGCCATTCGTTCGGTCAGGACGGCGTGGGTGGCGTTGACGCTGGCGGCGGAGTGCTCTCTAGCTCGCGGAGCTCGGCGCGCAGCCCGTGGCGTGGCGTGTAGAGCGTGACGAGTCGAGCCACGAGCACCACGAGGAAGATCTGTCCGCTGAGGGCTTCGAGGACGGCCGAAGTGCGCGGCAGCCCGGTGGCCGGCGTGAGATCGCCGTACCCCACGGTCGCCATCGTGATGAAGCTGAAGTAGGAGAAGTCGGCCGGACCGTGATGACCCGACTGTGCGAAGAACGAGGATCCAGAGGCCAGTTGCAGGCCGAGGTCCGCGTTGGCGAAGATCAACCCGATCAGGACGTAGATCGAGAGCGCGCCGAGAATCGTCTGCGCCGTGACCTTGTCGTGATGCGCGATGCGCCAACCGATGGCGAGTGGGCTCGCCACGAGTAGCAACGTGATGAGGAGCACGATCGCGCCGTTGGCGGTCGTCCCACCACCGATGGCTGCGCCGACCGCGCCAAGGACCGCCACGGCCACCGCGCCGCGGACGAATTTCAGGAGGCGACGTGGCACCTCGGACGTGTGGAAGGCGAGGAGCAACGTGAGGCTGAGGCACACCGTGCTGACGACGAGCGCGGCGTCGCCCTGCCATCCGACGGTCAGGAGGACGTAGTCGGCAACCAACAGCAAGAAGACGAGCCCGTAAGAGTCGGCCCCGAACGCCAAGGTGCGGAGCGTCGACCACAAGAGCCGAGGCTTCGTTGCCTCCTCCTTGAGGAGCGACGTGTCCTGACCGTCCACCCGAACAATCATGGCCAGCGCGTCGGCGAGATCCGGTGATCCCGGTTCCCGGACCCCGGAGGGCCGGCGTCGTGGCCGCGATTCAGGTCACGACGAGGCCGCGACCCGTCACCAGCGGCAGGTCGAGCGCGGTGACCAGGCCCGGCGGTGCGGCGATGACCGCCGGGACGGCGTTGACCAGGCGCATGGCGGTCGCCTTGAGCCCGGCGGTGTTGTGGTCGCCGTCCGTCCCCATCAGCTGCAGGTCGAGGGTGTAGTTGGGCTCGCCGGTGATCTGCACCCGGTAGCAGCCCTGCCCTGCCGGCTGTGGCCACCCGGCCCCTAGGTCGTCGCGTAGGCGGGTCACGTGCTCGAGGACGACGACGGCCCGGTCGCCGACCATGCCGCGGACCTCGAAGTGCAGCGCGGCGGCCGTGCCGGCCTTGATCGTGCCGGCGTCGACCGCGAAGTCCTCGGGCGCGGCCTCGCGCTCGTACCACTCGGTGACGTCGGTGAGGGTGACGCCGAGGCCCGCGGCGATCTGGCGGACGACGCTGCCCCAGGCGCTGATGAGGATGCCCGGCGAGAGCAGCAGCGGCACGTCGTCGAGGTCGCGGCCGAAGCCCATGATGTCGAAGAGGACCATCGGTTGGTTGTAGGTGTTGTAGTTGAGCACCTCCGAGCAGCGAACCTCCTCGATCCGCTCGCTGACCCCCGAGAGGACGAGCGGGAGCGCGTCGTTCGCGAAGCCGGGATCGACGCCGTTCACGAAGATCGAGACGCCGGCCCGCTTAGCGGCCTCGATCACCGGCGCGGCGAGGGCGTCGTCGGGGGCGGGGTACTGGAGCATGACCGGGCTGGACGAGACGACGTTGCATCCGGCCGAGAGGAAGCGTTCCAGGTCGGCCAGCGCCTCGAAGATGCGGTCGTCGGCCATCGCGGTGTGGACGATGCAGTCGGGGCGGAGCGAGGAGCGCGTCGACGTCGTTCGTCGCCGCGACGCCGAGCGTGCGCCCGAGGTCGGCGAGCTCGCCCGCGTCCCGGCCAACCTTGTCCGGGTTGGAGACGAAAACCCCGACGAGCTCGAGGTCGGGCCGGGCGTCGATGCCGGCGAGCGCGTGGCGCCCGACGTTCCCGGTGCTCCATTGGACGACTCGGTGGGGCATGGCGGCGGCCTCTTTTCTTTGGCTGGAGCGTGGCGGTGCGGCGAGGCGGCCCGGCCCGGCTGTGGGGCTCTAGAGGTCCGGGATCGGGAACTCGAGGTTGGGCGACTGCAGCCCGCCGTCGACTTCGATGACCTTGCCGGTGACGTAGGACCCGGCGGGCGAGACCAACCAGAGAATGGCGGCGGCGATGTCCTCGACGACGCCGATGCGCCTGAGCGGGGTGACGTCCTCCATCGAGGTGCGCAGCTCGTCGCTCGACATGACGATGTCGAGGGCCGAGGTCGCCGTCGAGCCGACACCGATGGCGTTCACCCTGATGCGCGGGGCGAGATCACGCGAGGCGAGGCGCGTGTACTGCTCGACGGCGCCCTTCACGGTGCCGTAGCCGATGTAGCCGCGGCCGGCGACGTGTCCCATCACCGAGGAGATGCTGACGACGGCGCCACCGGGGTGTTCGCCCTCGAGCATGCGCGGCACGGCCGCCCGGAGGAGGGCGTGGCCGGCGGACACGTTGAAGCGGAAGGCCTCTTCGAGGAAGCGAGGCGACGTATCGAGAAAGGGGCGAGGCATGGTGCCGCCCATGTTGTTGACGACGATGTCGAGCCGGCCGAACTCCTGGTGCGCCGTCTCGGCCAGCGACGCCATGAGGTCGAAGTCGGTCAGGTCGCCGGGGACGACGACGGCGCGACGCCCGGCGGCCTCGACCTTCTTCGCCACCTCTCGGAGCTGGTCCTCGGTGCGGGCGGCCAGCACGACGTCGGCCCCGGCCTCGGCCAGCGCCACTGCCGCTCCGGCCCCGATGCCACGCCCGCTGGCGGTGACGATGGCGACCTGGTCCGTGACGAGGAAGTTGTCGAGGATCATCCGGCGAATGTAGTGGGCCGGGCCGGGTCGCAGGAGAGGTCGGAGCCGAAGACGCTGGGGGAGTTCGGCCAGGGAGTGCGCAAACCACAAAGCCGAGCCGCCGAGGGAGCGGTTCCCGCCACCCAGACGAACCCATACTCGACCGTGGGGGAAAGGCGCGTCGCCAGACCCTCACCGCCAGCGTCTTCGGCTACCTACTCGATGGTAAGGAAACCCCCGTGCGTCCTATAGGGCCAAAGGTCCCACGACCTGATTGGGTGCTCCGAGGTCGGGTCGCGTCGTCGTGGTCGAGCTCTCCTGTCGGGTCTCCTTCGATCGGGTGGTGGCTTTCCTTCAGGCCGCCCCCGCCGTGGAGGGTCCCGCCGTCGTGCCGTCCGCGTCCGCCGATCGGACCCGCTCCGCCCAGTCCGGCATGCCGTCGGCCACCGGGAACGCCGAGGGCATGACCTTGGCCTTCACCTCGTCGGGCAGGCTCAGGTCCCCGCCCGTGTGGCCGACGCTGAAGACGCGTTCGGGCCGGGAGTGCCCGATCATGGCTTGGAACCACCGCAGCATGGTGCCGGCGCGGTGGCCGAACCCGTTCAGGAACCCGATGTGGACGAAGAACCAGACGACCCATCCCGAGAAGCCACTGAGGCGGATCCCTCGCACGCTGACGATGGCCTTGAAGCGGCCGATGCTCGCCGCGCTCCCGAGGTCACGGTACGTGAACGGGACGGAGTCCTTGCCCGGCGCGCCTCCGCTTGATCGTGTTGGCGGCGTGCAGCCCGCCCTGCATGGCGACCTCGCAGACGCCCGGGAGCTGGTTGATCGACGCCATGTCGCCGACGGCGAAGACCTCGGGGTGCCCGGGCAGGCTGAGGTCCGGCTGCACCGAGATCCTGCCGGCGCGGTCCGTCTCTGCGCCCGTCGCCTGGGCGAGCATGGCGGCCAGGGGCGACGCCTGCACGCCGGCGGCCCAGATCACGGTCCCGCACTCGAAGCGAGTCGTTTCGCCGGCCGCGCCCTGCGCGTCGACGCCGAACGGATCGACGCCGACGACCCGCAGCCCCATGCGGAGCTCGACCCCCATTTTCTCGAGCTCCGCGCAGGCGCGGCCCGAGAGCCGGTCACCGAAGTTGGCGAGCGGCTGAGACCCGCCGTCGACCAGGACCACGCGCACGGAGGTCGGGTCGATGGTCCGGAAATCGCGCCGGAGGCTGCGGGCCGCCAGCTCGCGGATCTGCCCGGAGAGCTCGACGCCGGTCGGTCCCGCCCCGACCACGACGAAGGTGGTCCAGAACCGCCGGAGCGCGGCGTCGGGCATCGTCTCGGCGAGCTCGAGTGCGCCGTAGACGCGCCGACGCAGCTCCATGGCGTCGTCGATCGTCTTCATGCCGGGCGCGATCAGGGCGAATTCGTCGTGCCCGAAGTAGGACTGCCCGGCGCCGGCCGCCACGATGAGGCTGTCGTAGGGGTACTCGTCGAACCGGCCCGGCACCGATTGGGTGTGCACGACGCGCCGCTCGAGGTCGAACGCGGTGACCAACGAGAGCACGACCCTGACGTTCGGCTGTTTGCGCAGCATGTGCCGCAGGACGGGGGAGATCTGCCCCGGGGAGAGGATGCCGGTCGCAACCTGGAAGAGGAGAGGCTGGAACAGGTGGTGGTTGCGGCGGTCGATCAGCGTGATGTCGATGTCGCGTGAACGAGCCAGCAGCCTCGTCGCCGGGAGTCCTCCGAAGCCTCCTCCCACGACGACGACGCGGTACGCGGGGGTCGCCTCAGTCACGCGTCGTCGCCGGCCGTGGGCTTACCGCGTTCCCGCCTCGGCCGCACGCTCGGCCTCGATCAGACGCCCGACGGCGTCGATCAAGGCCAAATGGGTGAACGCCTGTGGGAAGTTTCCGAGGTGCTCGCCGGTGGCGGCGTCGATCTCCTCTGCGTAGAGCTGCAACGGGCTGGCGAAGTTCAGCAGCTTCTGGCACAGGGCTCGGGCCCGTTGATGCTCGCCGATCATGGCGAGAGCCGTTACCAGCCAGAAGGAGCAGATCGTGAACGTCCCCTCCTTGCCCGCGAAGCCGGTGTCGGTCGTGTCGACCTTGTAGCGGAGGACCAACCCGTCCTCGGTGAGTTCGTCGGCGATGGCGAGCACGGTCGCCCGCACCCGCTCGTCGTCGGGGGGCAGAAAGCCAAGGATGGGGATCAAGAGGAGTGACGCGTCGAGCTCCTCGTTCCCGTAGTGCTGCCGGAAGCGCCCGTTGGCGCCGACACCCTTGTCGAGGATCTCGGCCTTGAGCTCGTCTGCCGCCTTGCGCCACTGCTCGGCCCGGTCGGTCTCGCGTCGGGTCGTGGCGAGGTCCGCCCCCCGGTCCATGGCGACCCAGCAGAGCACCTTGGATGCGGTGAAGTGTTCGGGGTCGCCGCGGATCTCCCAGATGCCCTGGTCGGGTTCGACCGCGTGGGAGATGGCGGTGTCGACCAGGTGCGCGAGACCCTCCCAGACGGGATGCACGATCTGCGAGGCGCCCTGGTTCAGGTGGATGTCCACCGCATCGAGCAGCATCCCCCAGACGTCGTTCTGGTGCTGGTCCCACGCTCCGTTCCCGACGCGTACGGGCCGCGAGTCCCGCCACCCGGACAGATAGTCGAGGGTGTGCTCGGTGAGATCCTTGCGGCCGTCGATGCCGTACATGATCTGGAGATCCCAGTCGCCCGTGCCGCCAGCCTCGGCGGCCACCGCCTCCAAGACGAAGGCGAAGTACTCCATGGCTTCCCACGCGAACCCCAGGCGGTAGAGCGAACGGAGCATGAACGACGAGTCGCGGATCCACGTGTAGCGATAGTCCCAGTTGCGCGCCCCGCCGGGCGTCTCGGGCAGTGAGGTGGTCGCCGCCGCCATGATGGCCCCGGTCGGCGCGTAGCTCAGACCCTTGAGCGTGAGGGCGCTGCGTTCCATGTAGATCCGCCACGGGTGGTCGGGGAACGTCCCGTTGGAGAGCCAGTCCCGCCAGTACGTCACGGTGACGTCGAGCTGGGCCTGGGCTTCGGCCAGGTCCTCGGGAAGGCAGTCCGCCCACGAGAGCTTGACGAAGGCGGACTCTCCCTTGGCGAGAGTGGACCGTCCGTAACAGCGCGGGCCGGCCGCTCCGAGCCCGAACGACGCGCGTACGGCCAACGTTGGGTCACCCACCGGCGGGCACACCGACATGGAGTCGTAGCCGTCACCGTCGTACGACCAGATGCCGGTCTGCGCTCCGTACTCGAAGACGGGGACGATGGTCGCGACGACCTCGACGTGCCCCTCGATGCACGTCGCAATGCGCAGCAACCCACCCGAGGGTGCGGCGTCCCCGGGGGCACGGCGGAAGTCCGTGCGGCGAGCGACGTCCTTGGTGGGCTCGATCGTGAGCACGTCGTGGACGACCAGCCAGCCCGACGGCGTGTGCCAGGTCGTCTCGAGGGCCATCGTGCCCGGGATGTAGCGCCGGTCGTGCGGCACCTCGGTCCCGTACGGTCCAAAGCGGAAGCTGCCCGCGGTCCGGTCCAAGAGCGCGCCCAGCACGCTGGGCGAATCGGGTCGGGGGAGGCACAGCCACTCGACCCCGCCGTTAGGGGCGATAAGGCAGCTGTTCTCACAATCGGAGAGGAAGCCGTAGTCGGCGATGGGCGGGAAGACGTCGGCGCCGCCGCTCAGATCAGTCTGCGGCGTGTCGGAGCCGACGCCGGCCGCGTCGCGAGAGGAGTCCGACATCAGTTTCGATGCTAGGGACGCGGCCTTCCTGCAGCAAGAGCCTTTCGTCACGAGTGCGGCCGCGGCGGGCTCTCGCTCGCCCTGTCAGTCGGCGCGGGGCTGGCTAGCGTGGGCACCAATCTGTCGGACGCGGCCCGCCCGGTCGCACGAGGAGGTCTCCACATGGCAAAAGCACTGGACGGCAAGGTCGCCATCGTCACCGGCGGCAACACCGGCATCGGCAAATCGGTCGTGCTGGCCCTGGCCGAACAGGGTGCGAACATCGTCATCGACTACATCTCGAACCCTCAAGCGACCGAGGACCTCGAACGCCAGGTGGCGGCGCTGGGCGACAAGGCGGTCGGCGTCGAGGGCGACGTCTCGAAGATTGCCGATCTCCAGAAGATGGTCGACACCGCGGTCTCGAACTTCGGACGCCTCGACGTGATGGTCAACAACGCCGGGGTCGAGACTCGAACGTCAATTCTGGACACGACCGAGGCGCAATACGAGAAGGTCCTCGACATCAATCTCAAGAGCGCGTTCTTCGGCACCCAGATCGCCGCCAAGCAGATGATCGCCCAGGGTGGAGGCGGCCGCATCATCAACATGACGTCGGTCCACGAGGACTGGCCCATGCCGGGCAACACGGCCTACTGCCTGTCCAAGGGCGGGATGCGGATGCTGACGAGGACGGCCGGCGTCGAGCTGGCGCCGCACAACATCCTCGTCATGGGCGTGGGGCCGGGGGCCGTCGACACGCCGATCAACGCGCAGACCGTGGCCGACCCCAAGGCCCTGGCCACGCTGAACGCCGCCATCCCGCTCGGACGCCTGGCGCAACCCGAAGAGATCGGGTCGGTCGTGGCGTTTCTCGCCTCGGACGGGGCGAGCTACCTCACGGCGACGACGATCTTCGCCGACGGCGGCCTCATGCAGAGCAGCCCGGGCCTGTAGCCGGCGTCGAGGGACATGAGGTCGGCGGGCCCTCAACCACCACGAACAACGGTCCGATGAGTACCGGAGGCGCTCATGGAGGAGCCACCGTGTCCGATTCGATCTCGCATGCCCCGATGACCATCGGCCCTCGGAGCCCGTGGTGACCATGCCCGAGGCGGGCTGGTATCCCGACCCCGCCGGTGGGCCCGGCGTCCACCGGTGGTGGAGCGGCTCGCAATGGACGAACCAGACGCAGATCGCGTCCCCGCCGCCGCGGATGCCGGCGGGCCCCGACCTCGCCGGTTACGGCGCGCGCCTGGGCGGATGGCTGCTCGACTTCGTGATCGTCCTGGTGATCAGCGTCCCCTTGCTCATCCCCTTCGGCGGTCTCTTCCACCTGACCACCACGAATACCGTGTCGAGCGGCTCCATGTTCAATACGCACTCCGCCGGCGTGAGCGTGCACGGACTCGGGCTCCTCGTCCAGGCCGCCGTGGTCCTCTTGTACGGCATGTTGTTCATCGGGTCGGCCCGCGGCCAGACGCCGGGAATGATGCTCGCCGGGATCCGCTGCGTCGACGCGAACCTTGGCCGCGTCGGTTACGGCATGGCTCTCCTGCGCGCCTTCGTCGAGTACGTCCTCGCCGTGTTCTTCTTCATTCCGTGGGTCATCGACATGCTCTTCCCACTGTGGGACTCGAAGAATCAGACGATCCACGACAAGGTCGTTGGGTCCCTGGTCGTTCACCGCGAACGAGCGGACTCAGGCACCCGGCGATGAGGGAAGGGCGGGTTGCCTCCGTCGGGCGGGCGGTGGCCGTCGTGGTCACGGGAGCAGCCGTTCTCGTGCTGGTCGCGGCGTGGACGACCGCATTCATGGCGAGCCTGACAAAAATCCCGCTCGGTCGAGGGACGGCGACCATCACGTGGACCGGCGCGACCGGGATCACGCCGACCATCCAGTCGATCAGCGGAAATGCTCGTGGGTACACCGTGTCAGGACATGGTCACGTGCCCCAGCCGCCACCGGGAGCCGGAACGGCAACGTCGATCCCGTCGCAGATCCCGGTTGCCGATGTCGCCGGCACGATCGGCGGATCTCGCTTCACCCTGAACATCACGTTGACCTTTCCGGCCTCGGTGACCTCCAAGGCACCACAGAATGTCGGCTCGGTCAGCGGCACGTTCCGGAACGAGCCCGTGCGGGCAACGCTCACGGCCAACATCACCTCGAGGTCCTTCGCCTTCGCCGGCACGATCGGGTCACTCCACGTGTCCGGCGTGATATCCCAGCCGACGCAGCACGGCAGGACCGAGACCGCCCACGCCCGCTTCGACGTGACGGCCTAGGTCCTCACCTTCGGCGGTCCGGGGTCTCCCCGGTGGTCGCGACCGTCCCCTCGGAGTCGTCCACCTGCCGCGGCGCCGCCGCAAGCGCCCCGTCGTCGCCGGCATCCGCCTTCGGCACCGAGAGCCGCCGGCGGAAGACCTTGTACGTCCACGCCTGGTAGGCCACCACGATCGGGAGGAAGATCGCGGCGGTCACGGTCATCACTTTCAACGTGTACGACGGGCTCGCCGTGTTGTTGACCGTCAGGTTGTACGCGGTGTTGGTGCTCGAGATCATCACCCGTGGGAAAAGCTCGTTGAAGAGCGACCCCACCGTGCCCCCGATGCCCACGCACGCCGCCATGAAGGCCCAGCCGTCGGCGCGCTCGCCGCGCCGCCCAGGCCGCCACGATGACCGCCAGCAGGGCCAGCGCCTCGAGCGGCTCGGGGACGAACCCAGTGGACAGCCCGACGTGCACCCACGTCATGAAGCCGAACGTCACGACGACGGCGACGACGCCGACGACCGTCGCGGCGCGCTGCGCCCGCTCCTGCAACTCCCCGGTCGTCTTCAAGGTGAGGAACGTCGTTCCCGACAGCAACGAGAGGATGACGAACGTGATGCCGCTCCATACGCCGAACGGGGTGAAGAGATGCCAGAACCCGCCGGTGTACACGTGGTTGCTGTTGATCGGGAGGCCGTGGAGGAGGTCGCCCAGCGCGAGGCCGAGCAGGAACGGGATGAGGGCACTGGTGACGGTCAGGCCCACACGCCAGAAGGTGCGCCAACGCGGGTCGTCGAACTTGCGTTGCCACTCGAAGGACAACCCGCGCACGATGAGGGCGACGAGCACGAGCAGTAGACCCAGGTAGAGCGCCGAGAACATCGTGGCGTACCACCCGGGAAAGGCCGAGAAGAGGACGGCGCCGGCCACGATGAGCCAGACCTCGTTGCCGTCCCAGACTGGCCCGATCGCGTTGATCAGGACCCGGCGCTCCAAGTCGTTGCGGCCGAGGATGGCGTGCAGCATGCCCACGCCGAAGTCGAACCCCTCCAGGACGAAGAAGCCGACCCAGAAGATCGCAGCGACGATGAACCAGAAGTCTCCGAGGGTCATCGCGGCCTCCTAGTAGACGAGCCCGAGTTCGTCCTCATCGGACGGGGCTCCTTCGGCGGACGGGGCACTTTCGTTCACCAGCTTGGCGATCGGGTCGTGGTCGAGCGGCTTGCGGCCGTAGCGGATCATGAGCCACGTGTCGGCGATCCCGAACGCAATGAAGACCAGGTAGAAGACGACGATCGAGATCCAGATGTCCGTGGCCGACACCGAGGGCGACACCCCCTGGGCGGTCTTCTGCAGACCCTGGACGATCCAGGGCTGCCGGCCGTTCTCGGTCAGCATCCATCCGGCGGTGTTCATCAGGAACGGGGCGATGATCGCCCACGGAGCGATGCGCAGGAACCATCGGGCGCGTTCGAGCCGGTGCCGGTACAGCAGCCACGCCCCCCACAGCGCGAAGAGCATGACGATGGTGGCCAGATACGCCATCACGCGCATCGACCAGTACTGGATGAACACGTCGGGGATGTAGTTCCCCGGGCCGTACTCCTTCTGGTACTCCGCGTTCAACTGCGTCAGGCCCTGCACCTCGCCGTCGACGTGGTTCGTGGCGAGGATCGAGAGCAGGTCGGGGATGATGATGATCTGCGTCGGTGTCTGGTCGTTGTTGCCGCCGCCGATCTGGAAGGCCGAGAATCCGCAGTGGCTGGGGCAAGTGGTCCACAGCGCCTCGGCCGCGGCAATCTTCATCGGTTGGTACGTGCCCTCCACGACGCCGAGTTCGCTGCCGACGAACATCGCGATCGGTGTCGACAGCAAGAGGACGACGAGGGAAATAACCGCGGTGCGGCGGAACGCGTCGACTTCGGTCTTTCGCCGCAGGTGCCAGGCCGAAACGCCGAGCATGATCAGCGCACCGGTGACCAGCGACGCCAGGACCACATGGGTGAAACCCCACAGGAACACCGGGTTGGTGAACAGCGCGAAGAAGTTGGTGAGCACCGGCTGTTTGGCGCTGTTGAGCTTGTAGCCGACCGGATGTTGCATCCACGAGTTGGCCGCCATGATGAAGACGGCGGAGATCACGGTCCCGGCCGAGACCAGCCAGATGCACGCCAGGTGCGCCCGTTTGGACAGACGGTTCCACCCGAAGATCCACAGCCCGAGGAAGGTGGATTCCAAGAAGAACGCGACGAGCCCCTCGAACGCCAAGGGGCCGCCGAAGACGTTGCCGACCAGGCGCGAGAAGACCGACCAGTTCATGCCGAACTCGAACTCTTGGATGAGCCCGGTCACGACCGCGATGGCGACGTTGATGAGCAGCAGAGCCCCGAAGAAGCGCGCCAGGCGTAGATACACCGCGTCGCCGTTGCGATACCACCCGGTCTCGAGCAGCGCCACGAGGAAGGCCAGGCCGATCGTGACCGGCACGAACAGGAAGTGGTAGATGCTCGTGCTGGCGAACTGCCAGCGGGCCAGGTCCAGGTTCACGGGGTCTCGCCTCCTTGGTTGAGCGTCGAGGTTGACCGGGGTGTTGGGGGCGCCTTATGCGGGATCATCGGCGGAGTCACGACCGCAGCCGACGGCGCCGGCCGGTCGGCCATGCGCTCCTCCCACCACAGCGCGGCGTACCGCCCGCCCGCCTCGAGCAGCACCGCATGCGTGCCGCGTTCGACCACCACTCCCCGCTCGAGGACGACGATCTCGTCCACCCGTTCGAGTCCGGCGAGCCGGTGGGTGATGAGGAGCGCAGTGCGACCGTCGGTCACGTCGAGCAGGTCCGCCGTCAGCGCGTCGGCGGCCGCCGGCTCGAGGTGTTCGGCCGGCTCGTCGAGCACCAGGATCGGGAACTCGGCCAACAACGCGCGGGCGACCGCGACGCGCTGGCGCTGGCCGCCCGACACACGCGCTCCCATAGGGCCTACCTGGGTCGACAGTCCGTCGGGCAGGCCGGCCAGCCAGGGGCCGAGGCCGACTCGCGTGAGCGCCTGGACCAGCTCCTCGTCGTCGGCGGCGCGGCGCCCGATGCGCAGGTTCTCCGCCAACGTGGTGTCGAACAGGTGCGGCCGCTGCTCGACCAGGCCCACCACGCGCCGGACGTCGTCGGCGCGGAAGCGCTCGAGGGGCACCGTGTCGAGCGAGGCGTCGCCGGCGTCGGCCGGGAGGAAGCGCACGAGCACGTCGGCGAGCGTCGACTTGCCCGCGCCGCTCGGTCCGACCAGCGCCACACGCCGGCCGGGGCGGAGCGACAGGTCGACCCCCCGCAGCGCGGCGCGTCCGGCGCCGGGATACGAGGCCCACACCCCGTGCAGCTCCAGCGTGTGCGGCCCCGCGGCCGGCGCCGCGGGATGGCGCGGGTCGCTGACGACCGCCGGCGCGTCCATGGCGGCAAACACCCGACCGGCCGCGACGCGCGAGCGCTGCAGCGCTTGGGTCGCCGCCGGCAGGGGGGAGACGAGCTCGACCGCGGCCAGTGGCACCAGCGCCAAAAGCGCCAGCAGGGTGCCGTTCAGGGAGCCGCCGTGGGTGGCGCGCACGCCCACGGTCAACGCGCCCCAGCTGGCCAGCCCGGCGAGGGCCGTCGTCAGGGCGAGTCCGATGCCCGCCGTCCCGGCGCCCCGGCGGGACAGCGCCCGCAGGCGCCCGTCCGCCCGCCCGATCCGGGCCAGCTGGTCCCCGGTCCGGCCCATCACCATCAGCTCGGGCCCGCCGTCGATCAGGTCGACGACCTCGGCGGCCAGCTCGCCGCGCACCGTCGCCTGCCGGGCCTCCTCGCGCGCGGCCAGGCGGCCGGTCAGCCACGGCACGGCGGTGGCCGAGAGCACGAGCGCCACGAGCAGCACGAGCCCCGCTTGGGGGAGGAACCACCACATCGCCGCGACGGTGCCGATCCCGACGATCGTCGCGACCGCGTACGGCTCGATCACACGCAGGACGACGTCTTGGAGGGAGTCGACGTCGTGCACCGCCCGAGCCACGAGGTCGCCGCGCCGGAAGAGCGGGAGCCCGGCCGGCGCCAGGGCCTCGAGGCGCTCGTAGACGCGCACGCGCAGGTCCGCCAGCACGCGGAGCGCGGCGTCGTGGCCCACGAGCCGTTCGCCGTAGCGTAAGAAGCCCCGCGACAGCCCGAAGAACTGCACACCGACGATGGCGAGGGTCAGCGAAGCCTCGGACGGGTGCTGGGCGGCCCGGGAGATCAACCAGGCCGACGTGCCCATGAGCGCGATCGAGGCGCCGATGGCACCGGCGCCGAGCAGCGAGGCGCGGGCCAGACGGCGCCGCACCGGCCATGCGAGGCCGAGCGTGCGCCGCGTCCCCGCCGGTCGGTCGCTCATCGTCGGCCGCCTTCCTCGCCGGCGAGCGCCACGGCGGCCGGCACCGGCGCCGGCGGCAGCTCCACGACACGGTCGGCCAACGCGGCCAGCGCTGGGCGGTGGGCGACGATCAGTGCCGTGCGGCCTTCGGCCAGTTCGCGGACGGCGGCCAGGACGTCCGCTTCCGTCTCGTTGTCCAGGCTGGCCGTCGGCTCGTCGAGCAACAGCAGCGGCGCGTTGCGCACGAAGGCGCGCGCCAGGGCGAGACGCTGGCGCTCGCCGGCGGAGAGCCCGGCCCCGCCCTCGCCCAGCGGGGTGTCGACGCCTCGCGGGAGGTGCCGCACGACCTCGGTCAGGCCGGCGGCGTCCAGCGCAGCCGTCACGTGGGCGTCGCCGGCGTCCGGCCGCCCGAGCCGGACGTTCTCCGCCACGGTGCGCGCGAAGAGGTGCGGGCGTTGCGGCACCCACGCCAGGTGGCGCCGCCAGTCGTCGAGGTCGACGTCCGCCAGGTCGACCCCGCCGAGCCGCACCGTGCCCGCATCGGGGGAGCGCAGCCCGAGGACGACGGAGAGCAGGGTCGACTTGCCGCATCCGCTCGGTCCGATCAGCGCCACGGTCTCGCCCGGCTCGACGACGAGCCCGACGTCGCGCAGGGCGGGGATCCGACGCCCCGGGTACGTGAGCTCCAACCCCGCGATGACGATGCCGGGTCCGTGCGGGGGGACGCGCCGGCCGGACCGGGCGTTTGTCGCGGGCTCCTCGATCAGCTCGAAGGCCTCCTCCGCCGCTCTCAGGCCGTCGGCGCTGGCGTGGAAATGCGTCCCGAGCACGCGCAGCGGAAGGTACGCCTCCGGCGCAAGCACCAGGACGAAGAGCGCGTCGTGAAAGCCGAGGCTCCCGCCGAGCAGGCGCAGGCCGACGGCCACCGCGACCAGGGCGACCGACACCGTGGCCAGCAGCTCCAGCACGAGAGAGGACAGGAACGTGAGGCGGAGGGTCCCCATGGTGGCGACGCGGTAGCGCGCCGTGACGTCCGCGATCGACCGGGCCTGCGCCTTGGCCCGGCCGAACACCTTGAGCGTGGGGAGACCGGCGACGACGTCGAGGAAGTGCCCAGCGAGCCGGTGGAGCGCGCGCATGCGTGTCGCCGTGCGGGTGCGGGTCACGGCGCCGACGAGTGCCATGAAGATGGGGATCAGCGGCACGGTGATGGCGATCAGCACCGCACTGACCCAGTCCGCACCGGCGACGACCGCGATGATCGCTACCGGCACGATCACGGCCAGGAACAGCTGCGGCAGGTAGCGGGAGAAGTAGCCGTCGAGGGCGTCGATGCCAGTCGTGAGCAGGACGGTGAGCTGTCCCGGGTCGCGGCGGTCGAGGCCGGCCGGGCCGAGTTCGGCGATCCGCTCGGACGCGGCGCGGCGGAGGTCGGACTTGGCGGTCGCCGAGGCCCGGAACGCGGCGCGCTCGGCCGCCCAGGCGAGGAGGGCCCGTCCGGCCACCACGGCCAGCAGCGCGAGCAGCGGTGCACGGAGCGACGCGACCCCGCGGTGGCGGAGGAAAGCGTCGGCGACGACGGTGGCGATCAACCACGCCTGCGCGATCACGAGGAACGCGGCCAGCCCGCCGACGGCGACGGCGAGGACCAGGTAGACGCGTGTCGCGCGCGCGTAGTGCAGCAGCCGGGGGTCGAAGGGACCGGCGGCGCGTCCCGGCCCGGTGCGAGGGGACCGACCCGTCACCTGCCGACACCGACCACGTGCGCCCCTTTCCTCGTCGGAGGTTTTACAGGGCAGACCCGACCCGCGCCACCGGTTTCCCGATCGGGCCGCCTGCCACCGACGACGTCGCCCCCTATGCTCGGCGGCAGCCATGCCCATCACCGCCGCGGGTACGTACACGACGACGGTCGGGAGCCAAGCCGTGGAGCTGCCGCTCGTCGCGCTGTCCGACGAGCTCACCATCGCATTGCTCATCTCCGTGGACATGGGGGTCGCGTTCTCCGAGACCGCCGGGCGCGAGCTGGCCGAGCTCATGCGTCCGGCCGAGCCCGACATCGTCGTGTCGGTCGCCACCATGGGGATCCCCCTGGCCATCGAGGCCAGCCGCGCCCTCGGGCTCGACGACTACGTGATCCTCCACAAGACCCCCAAGATCCATCTGGGCGAGTCCTGGGGCGAGCCCGTCTTCTCCATCACGACGGACAAGCCGCAGAAGCTGCGCATGGACCCCGCCCGGGTCGGCGCCGTGCGCGGGCGCCGGGTCGCCGTCGTCGACGACGTCATCTCCACCGGTGCTTCGCTGTCCTCGGCCCTGCGCCTCGTCCGGCGCATGGAGGCCGAGCCCGTCGTCATCGGCACGATGATGACCGAGGGCGGCGCCTGGAGACGAGCGCTCGGCGAGGACGCCGCGCTGGTGCGGACGCTGGGCGCGATGCCGTTGTTCCATCCCGACGGCCAGGGTGGGCTCGTCGAGGACTGGGACTGATCAGGCCTTCAGCAGCCCCTCCTGGCGCAGCAGTTCGTCCTGCGCCGCCGTCTCCCGGCCCCGCACGCCCCGCCAGGCGAGGATCGCGTAGACCAACCCGCCGACGCCCATCCCGAGGAACACGCTGAAGTCGCCACCGAAGCCGTACGAGTCGCGAGTGTGCGCGGTGACCTCGTTGAGCCACACCGGGAGCTTGAAATAGAACTGGGGGTCGACGTAGAGCGCCGAGATGGCGGCGAACATCCCGATGATCTGCGCGATCCACGCCGGCCAGTGGATGCCCCCAGTGCGCCAGTACAGCGATGAGCGCCCGGTGTCCTGGAGCGCGCTGGGCACGTAGCGGTAGCGGCGCAACACCCAGTCGACGAGGAAGATCGCGCTCCACGGTGCGATCCAGATGATCACGATGTCGACGAAGTCCGAGAGGTACTGGGTGAAGGAGGCGCTGAAGATGGCGTACATGGTGACGCCCAAGGCGATGACGCAGTCGATCAGCACGGCCTGATACCGCTTCACGGGGGCGCCCATGGCCTGCAGCGTGACGCCCGAGGAGTACAGGTCGAGGCTGTTGATCCCGAAGATCTGGACGATCGCGAACAAGAGGAACACGACGACGAACCACGGCGGGATGGCGCTGGTGTGCGCGAACGGCAGCAGCCCGCCCGCGCCCGTCCCGATCTTGAGGACGAAGGTGCCGACGACGGCGCCGAGGGTCATGATGAGGATCTCGGGCACGGCCGTCCCCAGGAACACCCAGCCCACGATCGCCTTCTTCGAACTGTCCGTCGGGCAGTAGCGCGTGTAGTCGTTGCCGTTCTCGGTCCAGCCCAGCCCGCTCAAGGCGATGGTGAAGGCGAGCGCCTCCATGAAGCCTTGCCAGTCACCACTCGTCTTGACCACGTGGAGGTTGGCGTGCGAGACGGCGAAGCCAAGCAGGATCGCGAAGAGGATCAGGAAGGGGATGACCAGGAGGCGCAGGGTCTTCACGATGGCGGCGTGCCCGAAGAAGGGGAGGATCCCCTGGATCAAGACCGCCACGATGACGAGGACCACCTTCGCCGGGTCGCCCGGTAGGTACCCGGCCTTGATCATGAGGACGAGGCCGGCGCCGACGATCAGGATCAGCCCCTCGACCTCGAAGCCGATCTGCGTGATCCAGTTGAAGAACGAGATCGGTCGGGAACCGTTCGGCCCGAAGGGTGCCCGGTTCACGGCCATGGCGGTCGTCCCGGCGTTCGGTCCCTGCAGCGAGCACAGCCCGAGGAGGAAGAACGAGAGGTTGCCGAGGACGATGACGATGACGACTTGGGCGAACGTCAGCCCGAACGTCATCAGGATGGCCCCGTAGATGAAGTACTCGATCTGTACGCTCGCTCCGGCCCACATCCCGCCGACGTCTCGCGGCGTCGCCCAGCGCTCGCTCTCGGGGATGAAGTCGATTCCGTGCTGCTCGA
Source organism: uncultured Acidimicrobiaceae bacterium (assembly GCA_963821105.1). Classification (GTDB taxonomy): domain Bacteria; phylum Actinomycetota; class Acidimicrobiia; order Acidimicrobiales; family RAAP-2; genus Bog-473. Next base: position 177,336 of record CAWGCO010000010.1, on the reverse strand, counting down.
CGTGGAACGCCTCTTTGGACTCCGGGTCGTGGATGACCGCGACGTCTTCGGCGAAGTCCTCGGTGACCGTCACCGTCTGCTACCTCCCTGTTTGGTGGCCTCGGGAGCCATCATGGACGTGCGATCGCTCCGACCGCGGGATAGCCCGCTACCCCCCGGCAGCGACACGGTCACGTCCACCAGCTCCACCCGTTCCGTCAGGCCGGCCCGCGTCCCTGAGCGAGTGACCGAAGGTTGACGGCCCACACTTTTGGTGGTCACCGGCCCCGCGTCAAGTGGTTTTGCCGTTGGCCGTCCCCGGGCTAGAACTCCCACGATGCCCGTACCCCCTCGTGGCGCGCTCATGGTCTGTGGCACGTCGTCCGACGCCGGCAAGTCCACCGTCGTCACCGGCCTGTGCCGCCTGCTCGCCCGTCACGGCGTCAAGGTGGCGCCCTTCAAAGGCCAGAACATGTCGCTGAACGCCATGGTCACGGCCGGAGGCGGCGAGATAGGACGGGCCCAGTGGCTCCAGGCCGTCGCCGCCCGCGCCGAGCCCGAGGTCGCCATGAACCCGGTCCTCCTCAAGCCCACGTCCGAACGCGCCTCGCAGGTCGTGCTCATGGGCCGCCCGCTCGCCGTCCAGGACGCCGCCACGTACCGCGACGCCAAGCACGCCCTCGTCGACCCCGTCGACGCCGCGCTCGCCGACCTGCGCGCCCGCTTCGACGTGGTCGTGTGCGAGGGCGCGGGCAGCCCCGCCGAGATCAACCTCCTCGCCGACGACATCGTGAACCTCGGCCTCGCCCGCCGCGCCGCCATCCCGGCCCTCCTCGTCGCCGACATCGAGCGCGGCGGGGTCTTCGCCCACCTCTACGGCACCGTCGCCCTCCTGCCGGCGGACCTCGCCGCCCTGGTCCGCGGCTTCGTCATCAACCGCTTCCGCGGCGACCCCGCGCTTCTCGGCACGGGCCCGGCCCAGCTCGAGGAGCGCTGCGGCATCCCCACCCTCGGCGTGCTGCCGCACCTCGGCCACCTCGCGCTCGACGCCGAGGACTCGCTCGCCCTGGAACGGCCCTCCGGTCCGCCGCCTCTCGTGACCGCCGGGCTCGACGTGGCGGTGCTCCGCGTCCCGCGCCTGGCCAACTTCACCGACCTCGACCCGCTCGTCGCCGAGCCCGGCGTGTCCGTGCGCTGGGTGGCGCGGCACGACGCCCTGGGCGACCCCGATCTCGTCATCATCCCCGGCACCCGCTCGACCATCGACGACCTGAGCTGGCTCCGCGCCACCGGCCTCGCCGCGGCGCTCGACGCCCTGCGCACGTCCTCGTCACCGCCACCGGTCATCCTCGGGATCTGCGGCGGCTTCCAGATGATGGGGGAGCGCATCGACGATCCCGACGCCGTCGAGTCCTCCCAGCCCTCCGCCTCCGGCCTGGGCTGGCTGCCCGTGCGCACCACGTTCGCCGCGGACAAACTCACCCGCCTCACCGCCGCCACGGTGTCCGCCTCGGAGTCCGGCACCGAGGTCCTGTCCCTCGACGGGTACGAGATCCGCCACGGCAGGCTTGTACCCGGGTCTCTCTACGCCCCGTGGTTCGACGCCGACGCGGCGAGCCAGGACGACGACGTGATCAGCGCCGTCGACCCGTCCGGCGGCGTGCGCGGCACCACGCTGCACGGCGTCTTCGAGAACAACGCGTTCCGCTCGTGGTTCCTGGCCGACGTGGCGGCGCGCCGGGAGCGGGCCTGGGCGCCCTCGGGTCTCGACTACGCGGCGGCGCGTGAGGAGCAGATCGACCGCGTCGCCGACGCGTGCGAGGAGTACCTCGACCTCGAGCGGATCTGGCGGATCGTCGAGACGGGCGCGCTCAGCCCTCGAGGCGGGCACGCATGAACTCGACCGCCTTGCCCTGCATGTCGCGGGCCTGGTGCTCGATGAAGCGCTCCACGATGGGCCCGGCGCCGAAGATCTTCACCCGGGCGTCGAGCGAGAAGCTCTCGACCGTGGACCCGTCCTCGACGGCCAGCGCGATGGCGCCTTCGATGTGCGTCTTGTCGGCCATGGTCCCGGGCGTCATGGTGAACGTCGAGGTCGACGCCGCCGGGTCGAACGTGCTCACCTCGGTCGTCACGACCTCTTCTCCGAAGATCTTGCGCACGGGGCCCGGCATGTTCGGCTTCTGCCCGTAGCGGATCGTCCGCACCAGCCCGCTGGTCAGGTCACCCTCCTGCGACACGACCTCGGCCGAGGTGGAGCCCAGCGCCTCGAGGTGCATCTTCACGGTGAAGTCGGGGTCGAAGTACAGCGCCCAGAATTCCTCGGGGGCGCAGTCCCAGCCGTAGGTGAGGGAGAGCCTCATGGCGCCAGGTCGAACAGCAGGTGGTGTCCGAGCTCGCCCACGAGCTCGATCATGACGCGCATCGTCTCGACGCGCCAGTGGCCGCCGACCCGCCGGAAGGTGTGGCGGTAGCGCCCGGCGATCACGGGCTGGAGCGTCAGGTGCCCGGGCACGGCTTGCAACACGGTGAAGTACGAGCGGCTCGTCGCGCTCGCGCCGTCGTCGCCGACGTCCACCAACACGTTGGTCATCAGGTGCTTGGTGCGGGGGGTCCCGTCTTCGTAGCGCCGTGTCGTGTTGGCGTACAGCGCCTCGATGGCCTCACGCCCGGTCACCTCGTTGTCGAAGCCCTCGAAGGTGAGCGTGGCGTGCTCGAACAGCTCCGCCACGCCGGCGAAGTCCCCGTGGTCGATGCGGTCCACGTACACGTAGATCAGCTGAGTCACCGCCCATCCGGCGACGGCCTTGGCCGTCGCCTCGTCCAGCCCGGTCTCCTGCATCGCCGAGATTGTGGCACCGATCACTCCCCGAGGAGACGCCCCATCACCCCCGCCGCCCTGCTCGGGCGCCCACGGCGCGTCTCGCTGCGGTCCGCCAGCTTCATCGTCCAGAGCCCGGCGTTCACGCCCGCCCAGCGCAGGGGCTCGGGCTCCCAACGGGGCGAGTGGTGGTTCACCCAGGGCAGCCTCGTGAGCTCCGTCTCCGATCCGACGATGAGGTCGCCCAGCGTGCGGCCCGCGAGGTTGGAGGTGGCCACGCCGTCGCCCACGTAGCCGCCGGCCCAGGCCAGGCCGGAGCGGCGGTCGTACCCCACGGAGGAATGCCAGTCCCGCGGGATGCCCAACGGCCCGCCCCACGCGTGCGTGAAGCGGTGCCCTTCGAGAGACGGGAACAGGTCGACGAGCGTCTCGCGCAGCAGTGCGTGCACCGCCGGCTCGCGGTCGAACTCGCTCCGGACCGCCGATCCGTAGTGGTAGGGCGCCCCCCGCCCGCCGAAGGCGAAGCGGTCGTCGGCCGTGCGCTGTCCGTAGATGATCGTGTGGCGGTGGTCGGCGAAGGTGGCCCGTCCCGCCAGGCCCGCCTCCTCCCAGAAGTCCGCACCGAGGGGCTCGGTCGCCACCATGAGCGAGTACACGGGCACGATCTCGCGGTGGTAGCCCGGCAACGCCGGCGTCCATGCTTCAGTGGCGCGCACGACCACGTCGGCCCGGACTGTGCCGCCCGCCGTCACCACGGTGGCGCCGCTCCCCGATCCGGGCCGGATCTCGGTCACCTCGGTGTGCTCGAAGAGACGCACGCCACGCCGTTCGACGGCGTCGGCCAGCCCCCGCGCCAGGAGCGCCGGCTGGATCGCCGCGCAGTGCGGGGTGTAGGTCGCCCCGATGGCGCCGGCCGCACCCACGAGCGCCCGGGTCTCCTCCGGACCGAGCCAGCACAGGTCGTCCTCGCCGAACCCGAGCGACCGTTCCTCCTCCAACCCGGCGAGGGCGCGCTCCTTCTGCGCGTCGCTGCGCACCAGGTCGACGGTCCCACCCTTTTCGAAGTGGCAGTCGATGCCCTCGCTCTTCGCGCTGGCGCCGACGACGTCGACGGTCTCCTGCATGGCGCGCCGCATCGCCGCGCATGGCGTCGAGCCCGTGGCGCCGGGCGAGCGCGGCGTCGGACGCCGAGAACAACGCCGAGCACCAGCCACCGTTGCGGCCCGATGCGCCGAACCCGGCGACCTCGCGCTCCACCACGACGACGCGCAACGAGGGATCGGCCCGCGCCAGCGAGTGTGCGGCCCACAGGCCGGTGAACCCGGCCCCGACGACGCACACGTCGACGGCGAGGTCTTCGGTGAGGGCGAGGACGCGGGGCAGGGGAGCGGGGACGGCTTCCCACCAGAGCGAAAGCCGCCGGTAGCCCGAGGCGCTGCCCGGCGCTACATCCGGCGCCACGCCTCGGCGAGCACCTCGCGCAGCGTCGAGGCCATGAAGTCGATCTCCTCGGGGCCGCAGATCAGCGGGGGCGACAGCTGGATCACCGGGTCGCCGCGGTCGTCGGCCCGGCAGATGAGCCCGGCGTCGAACAGGGCGCCCGAGAGGAACCCGCGCAGGAGCCGCTCGGATTCCTCGTCGTCGAAGGAGAGGCGGGTGGCCTTGTCCTTGACGAGCTCGATGCCGTAGAAGAACCCGGCCCCTCGCACGTCCCCCACGATCGGCAGGTCGTACAGGCCCTCGAGCGCGGCACGGAACGAGTCCTCCGTGGCTTGGACGTGCTGGAGGATCCGCTCGCCCTCGAAGACGTCGAGGTTGGCCAGCGCCACGGCGCAACTCACCGGGTGTCCGGCGAACGTGAAGCCGTGCAGGAACGACGCACCCGGCCCGAGGAACGGTTGCATGAGGCGATCCGTGGCGATCATGGCGCCGAGCGGCGCGTACCCCGAGGTCAAGCCCTTCGCCACCGTGATGATGTCCGGTTGGTAGCCGTAGCGCAGCGCGCCGAACCAGTGACCGAGGCGCCCGAAGGCGCAGATGACCTCGTCGGAGACGAGGAGGACGCCGTGACGGTCGCAGATCTCGCGCACACGCTCGAAGTAGCCCGGCGGCGGCGGGAAGCACCCGCCGGCGTTCTGCACGGGCTCGAGGTAGACCGCCGCCACCGTGTCGGGGCCCTCGCGCTCGATGGCCCGGTCGATCTCGTCGGCCGCCCACCGCCCGAACGCGACCTCGTCGTCGGCGAACACCTCGGCCCGGTAGAAGTTCGTGTTGGGCACCTTGATCGCGCCGGGCACCAACGGCTCGAACGGCGTGCGCAGCGCCGGGATGCCGGTGATGGACAGCGCGCCCATCGTCGTCCCGTGGTAGGCGATGTTGCGGCTGATCACCTTCGTGCGTTGCGGCTCGCCCGTCATCCGGAAGTACTGGCGCGCCAGCTTCCACGCCGACTCGACGGCCTCAGAGCCGCCGGAGGTGAAGAACACGCGGTTGAGGTCGCCGGGCGTCAGCGCGGCCAACCGCTCGGCCAGCTCGACCGCCCGCGGGTGCGCGTACGTCCACAGCGGGAAGTAGGCCAGCGTCTCGGCCTGCTTGGCGCCGGCCTCGGCCAGCTCCGTGCGGCCGTGCCCGAGTTGCGAGGTGAACAGCCCGGCGAGCCCGTCGAGGTAGCGCTTTCCGTGTTGGTCCCACACCCAGGCACCCTCGCCCCGCACGATGACGGGTACCTCGTGGTCCTCGTAGGCCGCCATGCGGCTGAAGTGCATCCAGAGATGACGGCGGGCCCGTTCGCTCAAGTGCATGTTCTCCGGGCTGGTGCTGCTCATGATCCCTCCGCTCGGGGCGCGCCGCTCAGCGCGTGCCCCACGTGTACGTCTGCTTGGCCAACTTCAGGTACAAGAAGGTCTCGGTGGCTCGGACACCCGGGATGCAGCGCACCGAGTCGTTCAGCACCTGGAGCAGGCGCTCGTCGTCCTCGCAGACGATCTCGATGAGGATGTCGAAGGAGCCGGCGCACATCACCACGTAGTCGACTTCGGCGAGCGCGCTGAGCTTGTCCGCCACACGGCGCACGTCGCCCTCCACCGAGACCCCGATCATCGCCTGGCGGGTGAAGCCGAGCTGAAGAGGGTCGGTCACCGCGACGATCTGCATGATCCCTGACTCGCGCAGCCGCTGCACCCGACGCCGGACGGCGGCCTCCGAGAGCCCGACCGCCTCGGCGATCGCCCCGTACGGCTGGCGCCCGTCGCGCTGGAGCGCCTCGATGATGGCCCGGTTCGGACCGTCGAGGAGGCTGCCCGTCGAGACCCCCGCGTCGCTCGGCGTGTCCGTTTCCCCCTGCCCGTTGGTCTCGGGCATCTCACACCTCACTTCGGTCTTCTGTAGGGCCGAATCCCCCGTCCCGCAGAATTGTGTCACCTCTTTCCGACCAGTCAAGCAGAATTCGTCATATTGGAGTCCCAATATTGCGAAAACGCTTGTTGGGGGTCGGACGTCTGTGATTCTGTTAGTCACGGCCTACGTGCGAAGGGAGCGGCATGCGCAGGTTGCAGAATTTCGTCGGGGGGGCCTACCGCGACGCCGAGGACGGTCCGGTCGCGCCCCTGATCGACCCCTCGACCGGTGAGGCGTTCGCCGAGGCTCCCGTCTCGGGGCCGGCCGATGTCGACCACGCCCTGGCGTCGGCGGCGGAGGCCTTCACCGCGTGGAGGCGCACCACGCCCTCCGAGCGCAGCCTCGCTCTCATCCGGATCGCCGACGCGCTCGAAGCCCGGGCCGAGGACCTCGTCCGGGCCGAGTCGGAGAACACGGGCAAGCCGTTCCAGCTGACCATGGACGAGGAGATCCCTCCCATGATCGACCAGATCCGCTTCTTCGCCGGTGCCGCCCGCAACCTCCAGGGGCTGGCGGCCGCCGAGTACATGGAGGGCCACACCTCCTTCATCCGCCGCGAGCCGATCGGCGTGTGTGGCGCGGTCACGCCGTGGAACTACCCGATGATGATGGCGGTGTGGAAGTTCGCCCCGGCGCTGGCCGCCGGCAACACCATGGTGCTGAAGCCCTCCGACACCACGCCCGTGACGGCGCTGCTGATGGCCGAGATCATGGCCGAGCACCTGCCGCCGGGCGTCTTCAACGTGGTGTGCGGCGACCGTGACACCGGGCGCGCCCTCGTCGTCCACGAGACACCTGCGATGGTGTCGGTGACCGGGTCGGTGCGTGCGGGCATGGAGGTCGCCGCGGCCGCCGCGCCGACGCTCAAGCGTGTCCACCTCGAGCTCGGCGGCAAGGCACCGGTCATCGTCTTCGACGACGCCGACCCGGGCGCCGCGGCCGAGGGCATCGCCGGCGCCGGGTACTTCAACGCCGGGCAGGACTGCACCGCCGCCACGCGGGTGCTCGCGGGCCCACGGGTGCACGGCGACCTGCTGGCCGCCCTGGTCGAGCAGGCCGAGGGCACGACCGTCGGCGGCACCGACGACGCCGAGGCCGACTACGGCCCGCTGAACAACGCCGGCCAGCTCGAGCGGGTCGAGGGCTTCTTCGAGCGCACGCCGCCCACGCGTCGGTCGTGACCGGCGGCCGTCACGTCGGCGACCGCGGCTACTGCTTCGCGCCGACGGTGGTCGCCGGCCTCCGCCAGGACGACGAGATGATCCAGTCGGAGATCTTCGGCCCGGTGATCACGGTGCAGGAGTTCAGCGACGAGTCCGAGGCGCTCGGGTGGGCCAACGGCGTCGACTACGGCCTGGCCTCGTCGGTCTGGACGCGTGACCACGGGCGGGCGATGCGCATGGCGCGCGACCTCGACTTCGGCTGCGTCTGGATCAACACCCACATCCCCCTCGTGGCCGAGATGCCACACGGCGGCTTCAAGCGTTCGGGGTACGGCAAGGACCTCTCCGTGTACGGGTTCGAGGACTACACGCGCATCAAGCACGTGATGAGCAACATCGAGGAGTAGGCATGATCATCGGCGTCCCCACCGAGGTGAAGGAGGACGAGTACCGGGTGGCGGTCACCCCCGCCGGGGTGCGCGAGCTCACCTCCGCCGGGCACACGGTCCTCGTGCAGAAGGGGGCGGGCGACGGTTCGTCCATGGGGGACGCCGAGTTCCTGCGCACCGGCGCCGCGATCATGGACGACGCCGACGAGCTGTGGGCCAGCGCCGACCTGATCTGCAAGGTGAAGGAGCCGTTGCCCGAGGAGTACCACCGCCTCGGCCTGCGCCCGGACCAGACGCTCTTCACCTACCTGCACCTCGCCGCGTCACGCGAGTGCACCGAGGCCCTGCTCGCGGCCGGCAACGTGGCCATCGCGTACGAGACGGTGCGTCAGCCCGACAACACGCTCCCGCTGCTGGCGCCGATGAGCGAGGTGGCCGGGCGGATGGCCCCCCTCATGGGGGCCCACCACCTCATGCGCCCCGGCGGCGGGCGGGGCGTGCTCGTCTCGGGCGTGCCCGGGGTCCGGTGCGCCCGGGTGGTCATCCTGGGCGCGGGGGTGGCCGGCTTCGCCGCCGCCACCATCGCCGTCGGCCTCCACTCCGAGGTGTTCATCCTCGATCGCAACCTCGACAAGCTGCGCGAGGTCGACCATCACTTCCGCGGCGAGCTCGAGACCATCGCCTCCTCCCAGCACGCGATCGAGGAGATCTGCCTCGAGGCGGACATCGTCATCGGCGCGGTCCTCGTCGTCGGCGCCCGGGCCCCCCACCTCGTCTCCGACGCGCTCGTCGCCCAGATGCGCCCTGGGTCGGTGCTCGTCGACATCGCGGTCGACCAGGGTGGCTGCTTCGAGTCGACCCATCCCACGACGCACTCGAACCCGACGTACGAGGCCAACGGCTGCATCTTCTACTGCGTCTCCAACATGCCCGGCGCCGTCCCGCACACCTCGACGCACACGCTGGCCAACGCGACGCTGCCGTACACCATGAGCATCGCGGAGTCGGGTTGGCGGCACGCCGTCGGGGCGAGCCACCCGCTCGCCGAGGGCGTCAACGTCGCGGGTGGCCGCGTCGTCTACAAGCCCGTGGCCGACGCGCACGGCTTGACGTACACGCCGCTGGCCTCGCTCCTGGACTGACCCCTCGGGCAGGGGCGACCTCGTCGTCCGGCGCGAGGTGAGAGGCAAGCCGGTCACGTAACGTGTCCCCCACGAGCCCACGGGCCGTACGGGGGAGGGCGACTGGTCATGGCAAGAGTGCCGGCTGCGGCACGGACGGGCGCGCACGCGCTGGTGGCGTTGCTCGTCGGATGGCTGGTGGCGACGACACTGCTGCCGACGGCGGTCGCGGCGGCGTCGACTCCCGGGTTCACCGCTGTCGGCAGCGCGCACCAGGTCTACGCGACCGGGCTGCCCCCGGGGGCGTCGGCGTCGTTGCTCGGGCCGACGGGCCACGATCGCACCACGCTGCGGGCCGACGCCCTGGGCGGCGTGCTGTTCCGCAACGTGCCCGCCGGCGGCGGGTATCGCGTGCGCCTCGATGCCGACGGGCAGGAGTCGGGCCCGCTGGTCGTCCACACCGATGCGCCGGCGCCGTGGGACCCGGGCGTCTACGGCCAGTCGCTGCCGACGAGCGGCTACGGCTACCTGACCACCAGGGACGGCACCAAGCTCGCCATCGACGTCCGCCTCCCGATCGGCTCCCACGCGGCGCCGTACCCGACGGTGATCGAGTACTCCGGGTACGGCTACGCCGATCCGGCCGGGCCACAGAGCGGGATCGCCACCCTCGCCCAGCTCATGGGCTTCGCCGTGGTCGACGTGAACATGCGCGGCACCGGCTGCTCGGGCGGCGCGTTCGACTACTTCGAGCCGTTGCAGAACCTCGACGGCTACGACGTGATCGAGACCGTCGCGCATCAGCCCTGGGTGCTCGGGCACAAGGTCGGCATGATCGGCATCTCGTACGGCGCGATCAGCCAGCTGTTCACCGCGCAGCTCGACCCGCCGGACCTCGAGGCGATTGCGCCACTGTCGACGATCGACGCCACGGCCTCGACGCTCTACCCGGGCGGCATCCTCAACACCGGCTTCGCCACCGGCTGGGCGCAGCAACGCCAGGCCGACGCCGAGCCGGCCGGGCCGAACAGCGGTCAGGCCTGGGCCTACACGCGCATCCAGGGTGGCGACGCGACGTGCGCGGCGAACCAGGCCCTGCACGGCGAGGCGGCGAACCTCGACGCCAAGATCGCCGCCAACTCGCACTTCGTCCCGGCCACCGCCAACCCGCTGGACCCGGTCACCTTCGTGCACAAGATCACGGTGCCCGTCTTCCTCGCCTGCCAGTGGGAGGACGAGCAGACGGGCGGGCAGTGCCCCGAGCTGGTGCGGCACTTCACGGGGACGACGCGCGAAATGGTTCACCTTCACCAACGGCGCCCACATCGACTCGCTCGACCCCGACACCTTCGACCGGTGGTACGACTTCCTCGAGCTCTTCGTGGCGCACCGCGCGCCGGCCACGGGCTCGGCTGCCGTCCATGCGGCGGCGCCCCTCATCTATCAGTCCGCCATGGGGCTCCCCGCCACCGATTCGGTGCAGCTCCCGCCCGACCCCATTCAGCAGATCCCGACGTACCAGGCCGCGCTGGCCGCCTTCGACCGGTTGCCGGAGGTCCGCGTGCTCTTCGACAACGGCGCCGGCGACGGGGCGACGGGACAGCCGTCGAGCCCCGGCAACCCGTACCCCGGGTTCGAGGCGTCCTTCTCCAAGTACCCGGTGCCGTCCACGACGGCGACGCACGTGGTATCTCGGTGCCGGCGGAGCCCTGGCGACGGATCCACCGGCGAGCTCGGGCGTCGACTGGTACACGTCGAACGCGCACGCCGTCCCGCTCACCGACTACGCGGGGACCAACACGGACTCGGGTGGCCTGTGGAGCAACGCATCGGCCTGGCAGTGGGACTGGCAGCAGAACCCGGCCGGCACCTCCGTCTCGTACGTCACGGCGCCGCTCTCGACCGACACCACCGTGATCGGTGGGGGCGCGGTCGACCTCTGGGTGCGGTCGTCGACACCGGACGTGGACCTCCAGGCGACCGTGAGCGAGGTGCGGCCCGACGGGAACGAGACGTTCGTCCAGAACGGCTGGCTGAGAGCCAGTGAGAGGGCGCTCTCATCGGGTACGTCGAACTTCCTCGATGCGCCGAGCACCCCGGTCGATCCGGTGCCGAGCCTCACGACCGCCGACGCCGCGTCCATGCCGGCCAACCGCTTCGTCAAGGTTGTGATCCCGCTCTACGACGAGGGCCACGTGTACCGGGCGGGCTCGCGCATACGGGTCACGATCTCGGCCCCGAACGGGACGCAGCCGGTGTGGTCGTTCAGTCAGACGCAGCCGAGCGGCACGGGCACCGTGAGCATCGCCCACTCGCGCGCCATGCCCTCGAGCCTGGTGCTCCCCGTCGTGCCGGGAGTGAAGGTGCCGACGCCGCTGCCGCCCTGCCCGAGCCTGCGCAACGAGCCGTGCCGAAAGTACCAGCCGACGACGAACAAGACCTCGACCGGGTAGGGCAGTCTCAGTCCAGCTCGGTCCCGACCACCGAGACGAAGGACAGCATCTCGCCTGGATACCCCCCGAGGTTGTGCGTCATCGCCAGCCCCCGGTCCGTCGTCGCGATCTGACGATCCTCGGGCGCCTCGCGCCGCATCTGCAGCCAGCACTCGAAGAACATGCGCAGGCCCGACGCCCCGACCGGGTGCCCGAAGCTCTTGAGCCCGCCGTCGGGGTTGACGGGCAGTTCCCCGTTCAGTGCGAACGTCCCCGCCAGCACCTCTTTCCACGCCGTCCCGCGCGGCGCAAAACCCAGGTCCTCCATCAGCACCAACTCGGTCGGGGTGAAGCAGTCGTGCACCTCGGCCATCGCGAGCTGCCGTCGCGGGTCGGTGACCCCCGCCTGGGCGTACGCGTCGGCCGCCGCCGCCTCGCACTCGGGGAAGTGCGTGTAGTCGTACTCCGGGTCGATCAGGCCCGATCCGCTCCCCGCCGCGAACGACAGTCCTTTTATATAGAGCGGCTTGTCCGTGTAGCGGTGCGCGTCCTCGGCTCGCACGACGATGGCCGCCGCCGCCCCGTCGGCCACGCCTGCGCAGTCGAACACCCCGAGGCTGCCGGCCAGCCGGGGCGAGGCCAGCACCTGCTCCTTTGTGATCTCCCGGCGGAACTGGGCCCGGGGGTTGCGGGCCCCGTTGTAGTGGTTCTTCACCGCGATCGACGCCAGGACCTCACCCATGGTCTCCTCGTCGACGCCGTACTTCTGCCCGTACGCAGGTGCGACCATGGAGAACATCGCCGCCGCCGTCAGCGTCCGCGCCGTCCCGTCACCGGGCGGGTTCATCGCGTTCAGCCCCTGGTAACCGCTGTCCTTGACCTTCTCGGCGCCGACGGCCATCGCCACGTCGTAGGCGCCGGACGCGACCGCGTAGATCGCCCCGCGCAACGCCTCCGACCCCGTCGTGCAGTAGTTCTCGACCCGCGTCACCGGCTTGTTCGAGAGCTGCAGCGGCCGGGCGAGCGTGATACCGCTCATGCCGCTCTGCGCGGTCCCGAACCAGTACGCGTCCACGTCGTCCTTGTCCACCCCCGCCGAGGCGAACGCGTCCGTCGATGCGTCCACGATCAGGTCGTCGAGGCCCTTGTCCCACAGTTCGGCGAACTTCGTGCAGCCCATGCCGACGATGGCCACCTTGTCCCGGACTCCGTGCGAACCCATCAGTTGCCTCCCGTCCCGTCGCCTCCGTCGCGCACCAGGCGCCCCTTCCAGAAGTAGTCGTGGATGCCGTCGGCGCTGAACAGGCGCCGGAACGTCATCTCGACCCGGCTTCCCGTGCGCACCTCGTCCGCGTCGGTGTCCGTCAGCTCCACCGGGAACCGTCCGCCGCCGTCGAAGTCGACGATGGCGAACACGATGGGTGGGCTCGGCGAGTACGCCAGCCGGTCCACCGTGTAGGTGACGACCGTCCCCACGGCGTCCGCCATCGGCACGGGCTCCATGTCGTCGACCGCACCGCCCGCCATCGACACCCTCGATGGCGGCATGTGCACCGCCCCCGAGCTCCGGTCCTTCGAGCCGACGAACCCGAACTTCCATTCCTCGTTCCGGTGCGCCGCCGTGCTCGACACCCTTGCCGGCTCCGGCCGCCGTGGCGGCTCGGGCTGCAGCTGGCCGCGCCACGACAAGAACTTGGCGTACGTGATCGGCGCGCCTCCGGCGACCTGCGCCGCCACCGTGCGCGCCGAGCCCCACGAGCCGAGCGCGTCCGTCGTCCGCAACACGACGGCGTCCGCCCCGTCGGCCAGATGCACCGCCACCACGACCGTGCCCGCCGGCGCCCCCTCTGCCGCCAGCGCCTCCAGCGTCGAGGCCAGGACCAACAACGGATGCGCCGTCCCGCTCTGGCCTACGCTCGAGCCGAGGTCGTCCGCCGCCACCCCCTCGCCGAGCGCCAACTTCTTCGCCAATCCCGCCACGGCGCGGCCGTGCATCCCCGTGATGGCCAACCGCCCGATGTCGCCGGACTCCACACCGGCGGCCTTCATGGCCCGCGCCAGCGCCTCTTGTCCCAGCGCGAGGTAGCGGTTCTCCCCGAAGCGCTCCTCCCACAGCTTGGACGTGCGGTCGCCCGGGGCGCGCCAGCGGTCGGTGAACTCGTCGGTCGCCGACGCGGCGGCCACGAACTCTGCGATGACGCCGGATCCCTCGCCGACCACGACCGCCGCACCGGCGTCGCCGCCGGCCGACTCGTCGCCGCTCGTCGGCAGCCCGTCGCGCGTGTCGGCGGCGACCACAAGCGTCGTCCCGCCCCCGGACAGCGCCGTCACCAGCGCACCCACGCCGGAACGGAGTGCACCGCCGAAGTCGAACGCGGCGACGTCGCCCGGCAGGCGCAGAGCCGCCGCGATGGCGGTGGCGTTCGTCTTGTCCAGGTACGCCGGCTGCGAGGTGGCGAACCACAGCGACTCGGGCGTGGAGCCGACGGCACCCCGCAACGCCAGCCTGGCCGCCTCGACCCCCAGGGTCGTCGTGTCCTCGTCGTGCGACGCCACGGCCCGAGTCCCCTTGCCGCCGCCGCTGCCCATGAAGGTTGCGATGTCGCCCCTGGAAAGGCGCCGGTAGGGCACGTAGCCCGCCGCACTGATGATCCCTCGCACGGCGGATGAGCCTAACGGCTGCCCAATGGGCGACCTGACGGGTCGTCAGATCCGACCTGGCCTGGACAAAGGGGGCAAACTGTGTGCGATGGCGGAACGCCCGGTTCCCGAGGTCCCGCGCCCACCCGCCCCCGCCCCCGCCGGCGGTGGCGGTGCGGGTGGCCTAAGCCAGCGCGTCGCGGACGCCGACCGCGATCGCACGGTGACCCTGTTGCGCGAGCACGTGGTCGAGGGCCGTCTGACGCTCGATGAATTCTCCGAGCGCATGGGCGCGGCGCTGGAGGCCAGGACCCGCGGGGACCTCGACGCCGTCATGGCCGACCTTCCGGTGACGAGCTCGACCTCCTCCCTGCCCGCGACAGCGGGCACGCCGCGCAAGACGAGCCGCTGGCACATCGCCGTCATGAGCGGGCACTCCACACGCGGCCGCTGGCGCATCGGGGCCAAGACCAAGGCGGTCGCCGTCATGGGCGGGTGTGACATGGACCTGAGGAGCGCGGAGATCGAAGGCCCCGAAGTCGAGATCACCGCCTTCGCCTTCTGGGGCGGCATCGACATCATCGTGCCCGAGGGCTTCGACGTCGACCTCCGCGGCTTCTCTTTCATGGGGGGACGCAGCCTCCGGCTCAAGGACGTGCCGATCGTCCCTGGTTCGCCGCGCATCGTCGTCCGGGCCTTCGCCGTGATGGGTGGGATCGACGTAAAGAGCCGTCCCAATCGCTCCACCAAGCAGCTCGGCCGTTCGGTCTCCACGTCCGCTCTCGGAGCCCTGGAGGCGGCGTCGCGGTCGGGCGACCTCTCCGACCTGGCCGCCATCGGGAAGGACCTCCGTCGCGAGCTACGCGATCAGTTCCGCCAGCAACGGCACGACCACCATGACGTGGATCGGGCCAGTCGTCGCACTCCACCCACCGCCGACCCCGCCCCGGCCGATCGCCCGAGCGACGGCACGGTCACGATCTTGTTCTGCGACATGGTCGACTACGCCGGCATGACCGAACGCCTCGGAGACCAGGCGTCACACCGGATCCTCCACGAGCACCATCGAATCGTGCGTGAGGCGCTGGGTCGACACGGCGGGCGCGAGATCAAAGTCCAGGGCGACGGGTTCATGATCGCGTTCACCGGCGTCGCCCGCGCCATGCGCTGTGCCATCGACATCCAACGCGCCATCCGCGATTGCGTTCCTCTCGATGGCGAGAAGATCGCCGTGCACATCGGCATCAACACCGGGGACGCCGTGCAGGAAGAGGACGACTATCTCGGCTACACCGTCATCGTGGCCAGTCGTTTGGCCGACACCGCTGCGCCCGGCGAGATCCTCGTGTCCTCGCTCTCCGAACAGCTGGTGCAGGGCTCGGGCGAGTTCAACTTCGACGGGCACCGAGAGACACACCTGAAAGGCATGGCTCGGGCGCAGCTCTCGGCCACCTTGAACTGGACAGACTGAACCCATGGACGACGGTCCGGACACGGGCCCGTGGGAACGCGCCGGGCTCTACGACCCCGATGGGCCGGACGCGCACCAACGACTCGCCCTCCTTCAGTACTTGAGCGATCGCGGCGCCACCATCGAGCAGATGGTCGAGGCGCATGCGCAGGGAAGCCTCCCCGCTGTGGCCAGCGATCTCGTCGTCCGGGGAGAGAACAAGGTCGTGCCGGTCAAGGAGGTGGCTGCTCGCAGCGGCATCTCGCTCGAGCGTGTCCTCAGAGTCCTCGTGGCTTCCGGCCTCCCGGTCGAGGCCGACACCGAGGTGCCCGAGAAGGTCATCGACCTCCTCGCTGCGTTCGAGGAAGGCTCCGAACTCATGGGCGACGAGGCCATCCTCGCCTTCACCCGGGTCCTTGGTGCCGCCGCCATCCAGATCGCCGAGGCCGCCGTCGCGCTCTTCTATTCAGAACTCGGGCCTGGCACCGAGCGCGAAGGGGGAGACGAACTGCTCCGGGCCAAGCTGGCCGAGGCCGCGACGCTGGTCTTCACCGCGGTGCCCGAGGTCCTGGCGCAGATGGTCATGGATCAATTCGAACGCGCGCTCCGCCGGGCCGCCACTGTGCGCGGCTGGGGGTTCGAGGCTGACGGTGACTCGGGCATCGCCGGCTCCGCCGCGTCCCAACTCTTCACGATCGATGCCACCACCGAGCTCGTCGCCCTCGGCTTTGTCGACCTCGTCGGGTCGACCGCGTGGGCGGAGGCGCTCAATTTGCGGGACCAGTCACTGGCGCTCTCGCGCTTCGAGTCGTCGGCCTGGTCGTCGGCCGTCCTCAACCAAGGGCGAGTCGTCAAGATGATCGGTGACGAGGTCTTCTTCTCGGCCACCACGGCCGACGCGGCGTGCCGCATCGGGATCGACGCCATCCGCGCCGCCGCCGAGGACGACGTCCTTCCCCTGGCGCGTGGAGCCGTGGGTTGGGGGTCGGCGACCCCACGAGAGGGCGACTACTACGGGCCCCTCGTCAATCTCCTCTCGCGACTCGTCAAGGCGGGAGCGCCGGGGCAGCTTGTCGTGACCGAGTCGACTGCGGCCGCCTTGTCACCCGACGCCTGGACCCTGGAGCCGCTCGAGGTCGAGGAACTCCGGGGCATCGACCATCCGGTCAAGGCGTTCGTGGTCGAACCCCGAACGCCGTCTGCCCCGTAGCCCAGCGCGGCGTGAGCGCCGCGCTGGGCCGGGGCGCTAGATGTCGTCGCTGCCGAAGATCCGGTTGACCTTCCGCCCGGCCATGGCGAACAGCTCACGCGGCTTGTAGTAGACGGTCACGACCAGGAAGCCCAAGTCGATCAGAATGATGCCGCCGACGAGGAGCCGCCAGGTGTCGGGACCGGCGCCGGTGAAAGCAAGTGCGGCGGCCGTTGTCGCGGCTGCAGTGGTGGCGGTCGCGGAGGAGCCCCCGGCCGCTGCTCCACTGCTACTGGCACTGCTTCCACCCCCGCCCGAGCTCGCAGTGGGCGACGGGACAAAGGTGATGGGCACGGTTACTTGCCCATCACTCGAAGACGAGTCGGCGAAGGCGAGGACGCACGAGTCGCCAGCCGTGGTCAGAGCAGCAGTTGGAGGGCACGGATAGTTGGCCGCGTCGGTAGCCGGCGAACCCCCGGAACTGTCCGTGGCGGGACATTTCGCAAGGTCGGCGGATGCGCTGCCACACGGTGGCCCGGGTGTGGGAGAAATGATGCTGAAGGTCGTCGAAATGGTTCCGCCCGAACCCACCGTCACGAGCGCGGTGGACACCACCGGGGTGCAGCTCACGGGAACAGTTTCGCTATTCCCCAACAGTGACAAGGCAACCGTGGGCTGACTTTTGTCGTTGTTGCACTCAAGGACGGAACCGATCGCTTTGGGGGTCCAGCCAGAACCGGTCACGGTCACGTTGGTGCCCCCGTTCAAGCACGTGCCGGGGTTTGCGGTCAGGCTAGGTGAGCCACCTGACGTCGCAGACTTCGCATTGCACGGCACGGTCGTCGTCGTGGACGTCGGTTGCGTCGTGGTGGTCGTCGTAGATGTCGTGGTGGTCGTGGATGCAGTCGTGGTTGTCGTGCCCGTATTGCCGGTGGTCCCCGTGTTGCCCGAGCTGCCGAAGCTGATGTCGAACTTCGCCTCGTCTCCAGCTTCGTCCCCATAAGCGATCACGCACGAGTCTCCATCGGTGATCTGGGTGGCCGTCGGTGGGCAGGGGTAGTCGGCGGCGTCGGTGGCGGCGTCACCGCCGCTCGAGTCAGTTCCGGTGGTCGGCGGACCGACGGTACCGGTCTTCACCGTAAAAGGGGTCGCTGTCAAGGAGCCGTCGGTGCCGGTGCCGACCAGTTTGCTGAGGGGACTCGTGCAAGAGACGGGCACGGCGTTGCCGAGGAGACTGATGGTGGGTTGCGACGAGTCGTTGTTGCACTCGATGATCCCGCCCTCGGAGCTCCCAGTAAATCCAGATCCCGACACCGTGACGCTTTGACCGTTTGTCAGGCCGGTCGACGGTGTCACCGACAAGGTGCCCGAAGCTCCCGCCTCTGCTGCTACGAAAGCACACCCGCTCCTGACAGGATCAGCAGCGCAGCGACAGCGAGAATGATGCGCGGACGAATCCGCCGTATACGCGTAGCCATAGTTCCCCTTAGTCCCCCGTGCCGTTGCCGTTTGGGGCGGCGACACGACTCCTCCAAAATCTACATCCCCCGTTCAGATCGGCCGCACGCTAAGAGGCCGAGATCGGGTTTCGTCAAGAGCATCCAGGCATCAACGATGTCGATCTTGTTGGATTTTTGGATCTCAGGAGGCGTCAGGCGGCGGCGCCTCTCGCGTATGTTGAATTGGATACTTGACGCTGAAATATCTGCGGCTGTGCCGAGAATCCCGACTATGCGGTGCTAAGAAATCCACCGTGGCAGCGGGAAAGCGCGTCTTGTGGACCGTGCTCTGCCTGGGCGTGATCTTTGCAGCGTGTGGGACCTCTTCGTCTCCGCATAGGTCCACGCGGCCGCCGATCGATTCGTGGCCGAGCCAGGCGCAGGCCACCGCCTGTGCGACGTCGTCGCCTAGCACCTGGATGGGCTGCCTGGTGAAGGCCCATCCGGCCTTTGCCAATGTTCCCCTGTCGTACCTCGCGCTTCCGGGTGCTGACAATGCAGGGACGTTCAACCTGGACCCGCAGGCCGCTGACACTCAAGCTGGCTCGGCTTGCACGACCATTAGTCCTGCTATTTCGTCGTCTCCTGCATTTACCGCCCAGAAGTCCCAGCGCTTCTCCGCCACGCAGGACGAGACCATTCTCAGACAACTGGACGACGGCGTCAGGTGGATCGACCTCAAGGTTGGGTACAACGGAGGAGGCAATCCGGTTGCGGGCTGGCGGGTGACCGAAAACCTCTACAGCAGCTGGCCTCTATCGGAGTACCTCGATGAGGTAGCGAACTGGGCGGTGCTCCACCCGACTGAGGCCGTAGTCGTAGATCTCTCCACCATTTGCTACGACCACGATCCGACTGCCGCTGCCGACAAGGGTCTCTGGGCGAACTTCAACACCAAGAGTGTCGAAGGGGCAGGTTCGTTCACGTTGGCCGATGTGGCAACGCATCCCAGCTCGTTTGGCGGATCCCTTGCGCTTGCAACGCTTCGCGACCTCGCTCGGACGAGAGACAACGTCACCGTCCTCGTCCCCGCAACGGCGAAATACGTCCAGGTCCTCCGCTCGAACGACCACGTCGACAGCGGGTCTGACCTCACCGCCCGGCCGCTCCGCCCCCGGGTCGACCGTCGTAGAGCGCTCCGAACCGATGTTCGCACCGACCACTCCCGCTGCTTTCGTCACTGCCAACGCTGGACTCGCATCATTTCCGACTTCGGCCGATCCCCCGTTGGGTTCGCTCCATGGCAAGGGCATCTACGTGAGCAAGCTCGCCTATGAGCTGAAGGGAGCGTCGACGATGACGCAGAGCCAGGTCATGTCTTCGTTCGTTGGGCTCGTCGCCTCAGAAGGTCCGTTTCCGGCATGGGTCTCTGGCCTGGGGGATGGTGAGTATTCGCGGCTTTTGACGCAGTGGGGCACTGCGACCAACGTCGTCTTGGCCGACGGCGTCGACCTTGGGCGATTCACGACGGCGGTCATCGAGCGAAACGGGCGCTGATGGGGGGTCCTCCCCGGTCCTTGTGTGGGACGAGGCGGTTCATCTCGCAAGGCGGCAGGGCGCTTGCCACGCAACGAAGCGGGCCACATGTGGTGTTCCTGAAGCGTTAGAGCCGTTCGGCCCGGGCCGTTCGGCGCAACGGATTCGCAGGGGAGCTATGGCGCGCGCCTGGAACCACCGGTACCATGCAGCCTCGATTGGGGGCCAGCTGGCGGCTGGCGGAGGTGGTCCACTAGGGGGTGGAAGACGGCGACGTCTCCGCACCTTGGGCTTCCCCGAAGGTCCCGTGGCGGGATTGCGACGGACATGAGGGAGCAGGGGAGGAGCTGGTGGACCAGCGGTCGGGCTGGCACGGACGAGGGCACCGCGAAGCGTCGCCCGTTCCTGCCGCCGTTCATCTTTTGGCTCCTGCTTCGCGTCCAATTCCGCGCTGGCTCTGCGGGAGCGAAGGGAATGCGCTTGAGCCCGGCGCACGTGAAGCGCAGGGCTCGCCGAGCGAAGGGCTGGACGCATCGGCTGGTGACCTCCGCTGTGGCAGCTGCGCTGGCGGTCGTGGCGTTTGGGAGCCTCGCCGTAGTGGGGCCCGAGGTGTACTCGCCCTCGATAGCGGCGGCGGCAAACGTCTATACGACCACCGTCAGTGGCAGCACCGGAGAGTGCTCCAGCGGTTGGTACAACGCTTCCGGTATGGACGTGCCGGCCGGCATCATCTCGACTGAAGTCACACTCGTCGGAGGGGGCGGAGGTGGTTCGTCCCACAGCGGCCTCGACACGGCGGGAGGTGTCGGCGGCGGGGCCGCTGAGGTGGCCGCAACGCTCTCGGCAACCCAGCTGCCATCGGGATCCCAACTGTGGACGCACCTTGGCTGTGGTGGTGGCGCGGGAGCATCGGGCTTGGGGTCGAGCACCGTGGGAGCCGGCGGAGTAGGGGAGAACGCGGCTGGGGCCACATCGAGCACTGGCGCGGGTGCAGCTGGCGGTTCGGCGGGCACGGACGCGAACGCCGGCGGTGGTGGAGGTGGCGGCAGCGCACTTTGCGTCGGAACCGCGAGCAACTGCAGCAGCGGAACGTTGATAGGCATCGCTGGCGGCGGTGGCGGCGCAGCGGGAGCAGTATCCGTGGCTTCCCCGACTGGCACCACGACCGGAGCCGGTGGGGGCAGCGACGCGGCATCCGGTGCCGACGGCGGGAGCGGGAGCGTGACCGCTTGCAGTGCTTGCACCGCAGCGGGAGGGGGGACGAGCTCCAGTGGCGGCACGGGAGGAACGGGTGCAGAGAGCGGCGCCAGCGCGACTGTCGGCGTCGGTGGCGCGGGAGCGTCCGGGGCCGGTGTCGGGCTTCTCGTGAGCAATGCCGCCGGAGGCGGAGGCGGAGGCGGCTACCACGGTGGCGGCGGAGGGGCCGAAGGCGCGACCAGCAGCATCCTCAGTGCCGCATCGGGTGGCGGTGGCGGTGGCGGCTCATCCTACTGGGACAGTTCTTATGGCAGTCCGATCTACACGAGCATCTCCGCAATGGGTTCCAACTGTGGCGCCCAGACCGCCCAGTGCGCCGACAGCGGCTCGAACAACGGAGCAGGTGGGACAGCAGGTGACAGCGGGGCATCCGGCTCACTCGCCGTGTCGTTCACCGTCGGTGCGGTGGAGTCGCACTCGTCCTTCAGCGCCGATCCGAGCGCTACAGCAGCATCGGGAGCCACGTTCTCCACTCAACCCGTGGTATCGATCGCGGATTACACCGGCGCCGCGGTAAATGATCCGGTACAGCTGTCGATCTCATCGCAGCCATCCGGTCCCACCGCCACGCTAACCTGCACCACCAATCCGGTCATCCCAACGTCGGGCGGCATCGCCAGCTTTGCCGGTTGTTCCATCACGGGACCGGTCGGCACCTACACGCTCTCTGCAACAGACACGGCTGACGGTCTCGTCGTTGCCACCTCGAGCAGCATCACGCTGACCCCGGGTACCGCCAGTCAGCTCGTCTTCGTCCAACAGCCCACCAACACCGCGGCCGGCTCCGCCATCAGCCCAGCGGTCAGCGTGGCGGTCGAAGACGCCAACGGCAACGTCGAGACGGGCGACAACAGCACCCAGATCAGCCTGGCCATCGGCACCAACCCGGGCGGAGGGACGCTCAGCGGAGGATCTGCGGTCACGGTGAGCTCGGGCATCGCCACCTTCTCGGGCCTCGCCATCGACAAGACCGGGACGGGCTACTCCCTGGCCGCGTCGAGCACGCCCAGCTACACCGGGGCGACGTCGTCGGCCTTCAGCGTCACCGTTGGCGCGGCCAATCACCTCGCCTTCATCCAGCAGCCTTCGAACACCCAAGCCGCCTCGGCGATCTCACCCTCGGTCAGCGTGGCGGTTGAAGACGCCAACGGCAACGTCGAGACCGGCGACAGCAGCACCCAGATCAGCTTGGCCATCGGCACCAACCCGGGCGGGGGCACGCTCAGCGGAGGATCTGCCACGACGGTCTCCTCGGGCATTGCCACCTTCTCGGGCCTGTCGATCGACAAGACGGGAACGGGCTACACGCTGACGACCTCGAGCTCACCGTCCTACACGACAGCCACGTCGTCGGCCTTCAACGTCACACCTGGGACTGCGACCCACCTTGCCTTCATCCAGCAGCCTTCGAACGCTCAAGCCGCCTCGGCGATCTCACCCTCGGTCACCGTGGCGGTCGAAGACGCCAACGGCAACGTCGAGACGGGCGACAACAGCACCGAGATCAGCCTGGCCATCGGCACCAACCCGGGCGGGGGCACGCTCAGCGGCGGTTCGGCGGTCACGGTCAGCGCAGGCGTCGCCACCTTCTCGGGCCTGTCGATCGACAAGACGGGAACGGGTTACACGCTGACGGCCTCGAGCTCACCGTCCTACACGACAGCGACGTCGTCGGCCTTCAACGTCACGCCCGGCACACCGACCCAGCTCGTCTTCGTCCAACAGCCCACCAACACCGCGGCCGGCTCCGCCATCAGCCCAGCGGTCAGCGTGGCGGTCGAAGACGCCAACGGCAACGTCGAGACGGGCGACAACAGCACCCAGATCAGCCTGGCCATCGGCACCAACCCGGGCGGAGGGACGCTCAGCGGAGGATCTGCGGTCACGGTGAGCTCGGGCATCGCCACCTTCTCGGGCCTCGCCATCGACAAGACCGGGACGGGCTACTCCCTGGCCGCGTCGAGCACGCCCAGCTACACCGGGGCGACGTCGTCGGCCTTCAGCGTCACCGTTGGCGCGGCCAATCACCTCGCCTTCATCCAGCAGCCTTCGAACACCCAAGCCGCCTCGGCGATCTCACCCTCGGTCAGCGTGGCGGTTGAAGACGCCAACGGCAACGTCGAGACCGGCGACAGCAGCACCCAGATCAGCTTGGCCATCGGCACCAACCCGGGCGGGGGCACGCTCAGCGGAGGATCTGCCACGACGGTCTCCTCGGGCATTGCCACCTTCTCGGGCCTGTCGATCGACAAGACGGGAACGGGCTACACGCTGACGACCTCGAGCTCACCGTCCTACACGACAGCCACGTCGTCGGCCTTCAACGTCACACCTGGGACTGCGACCCACCTTGCCTTCATCCAGCAGCCTTCGAACGCTCAAGCCGCCTCGGCGATCTCACCCTCGGTCACCGTGGCGGTCGAAGACGCCAACGGCAACGTCGAGACGGGCGACAACAGCACCGAGATCGGCCTGGCCATCGGCACCAACCCGGGCGGGGGCACGCTCAGCGGCGGTTCGGCGGTCACGGTCAGCGCAGGCGTCGCCACCTTCTCGGGCCTGTCGATCGACAAGACGGGAACGGGTTACACGCTGACGGCCTCGAGCTCACCGTCCTACACGACAGCGACGTCGTCGGCCTTCAACGTCACGCCCGGCACACCGACCCAGCTCGTCTTCGTCCAACAGCCCACCAACACCGCGGCCGGCTCCGCCATCAGCCCAGCGGTCAGCGTGGCGGTCGAAGACGCCAACGGCAACGTCGAGACGGGCGACAACAGCACCCAGATCAGCCTGGCCATCGGCACCAACCCGGGCGGGGGCACGCTCAGCGGCGGTTCGGCGGTCAGGGTGAGCTCAGGCATCGCCACCTTCTCGGGCCTCGCCATCGACAAGACCGGGACGGGCTACTCCCTGGCCGCGTCGAGCACGCCCAGCTACACCGGGGCGACGTCGTCGGCCTTCAGCGTCGCGCCCGGCACACCGACCCAGCTCGTCTTCGTCCAACAGCCCACCAACACCGCGGCCGGCTCCGCCATCAGCCCAGCGGTCAGCGTGGCGGTCGAAGACGCCAACGGCAACGTCGAGACCGGCGACAACAGCACCCAGATCAGCCTGGCCATCGGCACCAACCCGGGCGGAGGGACGCTCAGCGGCGGTTCGGCGGTCAGGGTGAGCTCAGGCGTCGCAGCGTTTTCGAATCTATCGATTGACCTGGTCGGGGTCGGCTACACCGTGAATGCCATCGAGCTCCCCAGCAGATGGTACCGCCACCTCGGTCGCCTTCACGATATCGACAGGATTGGCCAATCACCTCGCCTTCATCCAGCAGCCTTCGAACACCGCAAGCCGCCTCGGCGATCTCACCCTCGGTCAGCGTGGCGGTCGAAGACGCCAACGGCAACGTCGAGACCGGTGACAACACCACCCAGATCAGCTCTGGCCATCGGCACCAACCCGGGCGGCGGCACGCTCAGCGGAGGATCTGCCACGACGGTCTCCTCGGGCATTGCCACCTTCTCGGGCCTGTCGATCGACAAGACGGGAACGGGCTACACGCTGACGACCTCGAGCTCACCGTCCTACACGACGGCCACGTCGTCGGCCTTCAACGTCACACCTGGGACTGCGACCCACCTTGCCTTCATCCAGCAGCCTTCGAACGCTCAAGCCGCCTCGGCGATCTCACCCTCGGTCACCGTGGCGGTCGAAGACGCCAACGGCAACGTCGAGACGGGCGACAACAGCACCGAGATCAGCCTGGCCATCGGCACCAACCCGGGCGGGGGCACGCTCAGCGGCGGTTCGGCGGTCACGGTCAGCGCAGGCGTCGCCACCTTCTCGGGCCTGTCGATCGACAAGACGGGAACGGGTTACACGCTGACGGCCTCGAGCTCACCGTCCTACACGACAGCGACGTCGTCGGCCTTCAACGTCACGCCCGGCACACCGACCCAGCTCGTCTTCGTCCAACAGCCCACCGACACCGCGGCCGGCTCCGCCATCAGCCCAGCGGTCAGCGTGGCGGTCGAAGACGCCAACGGCAACGTCGAGACGGGCGACAACAGCACCCAGATCAGCCTGGCCATCGGCACCAACCCGGGCGGAGGGACGCTCAGCGGCGGTTCGGCGGTCAGGGTGAGCTCAGGCATCGCCACCTTCTCGGGCCTCGCCATCGACAAGACCGGGACGGGCTACTCCCTGGCCGCGTCGAGCACGCCCAGCTACACCGGCGGCGACGTCGGCGGCCTTCAGCGTCGCGCCCGGCACACCGACCCAGCTCGTCTTCGTCGCACAGCCCACCGATACAGTCGCCGGTACCAACATTGAACCAGCGGTCATTGTCGCTGTGGAAGACGCGTATGGGAATGTCGAGACTGTCGACAACAGCGACACAAGTGACACTGGTCCATCGGCACCAACCCCAGCGGAGGGCACGCTCAGCGGAGGATCTGCCATGACGGTCTCCTCCGGTGTTGCGACCTTCTCGGCCCTGTCAATCAATCAGCCTGGAGCCGGCTACACCCTGACCGCCGTCGAGCACGCCCAGCTACACCGGGGCGACGTCGTCGGCCTTCAACGTCACGCCCGGCGCACCGACGCAGCTGGTCTTCGCCCAGCACCCTCGAACACCGCGGCCGGCTCGGCCATCACCCCTGCGGTCATCGTGGCCGTCGAAGACGCCAACGGTAACGTCGAGACCAGGCGACAACAGCACCACAGATCAGCCTGGCCATCGGATCGAACTCGGGCGGCGGCACCCTCACGGGTGGATCCCCGATCACGGTCAGCTGAGGGCGTCGCCACCTTCTCGGGTCTCTCGATCGACAAGACGCGGAACGGGCTACACACTGACGGCCTCGAGCTCGCCGTCTTATGACGGCAGCGACGTCGTCGGCCTTCGACATCACGCCCGGGACTGCGACCCAGCTGGTCTTCATCCAGCAACCCTCAAACACGTTAGCGGGTTCAGACATCTCACCAGCGGTCACCGTGGCGGTCGAGGACGCTAACGGCAACGTCGAGACCGGCGACAACAGCACCCAGAGTCAGCGCTGGCCATCGGCACCAACCCGGGCGGAGGGAGTCTCGCCGGCGGGTCGGCGCAGACCGTCTCGTCCGGCGTAGCAACCTTCTCGAGCCTCTCCATCGATCTGGTCGGGTCGGGTTACACGCTGGCGGCCAACAGTGTTCCCTCGTATGTGTCGGCAACCTCGGGAACGTTCGACGTCGCTGAGGGGCAACTCACACTGTCGTGTGTAGAGCCCCCAGGAACCCCTGCCACTGCCTGTCAGGGAATTGATCTTCCAACGGTCACGCTCGACGGGTTGCCACAGACCTCGCAGGCCCCCGCCAACACGACCTATGTCAGTGATGAGAGAGGCTTGAACGACGTGGGCTGGTCGGTTAGCGCCTACCTGATGCCCACAGTGCTCAATCCGAACTCCGCGTGCACGGGCATCGCAACCTTCTGCAACGCTTCGGTGGGCGCTGCTGCCGAGAATCCACAAGGGCAGATTCCCGCCGCCGACTTCTCGCTTGGCAACATCACATGTTCGGCGGCGAACGGCAATTGCAGCCCGGATCCGCTTGGCGGGTACTGGTGGGTCCTTCGCCAATGGACCGGTTTCATTGTGCACTGCAGCCGGAGGTCAAAGCTCGGGCACGTACATGGTGGGCGGCACATACTCGCTGAAGATCCCGGCCGGTATCTACGCTGGCAAGTATCAAGCAACGATCGAATACCTGGCGTTCTAGGAGGTTCGCCCTGCTGCATGCAGTGGCCCGCAATCGGCGAACATAAAGCGCTCCTATGACTTCAACGAGAGGATGCGAAACAAGCTCGCGCAGCCGCAGATATCGACTGGCGAGCATCGCTGTCCTGATCGGGGATCACCCTAGGAATCCTGCCCGCTGTGCCGGTTTCTGCGGCTAGTAACGGGCGCTGGTCAGTTTTCCCGACGACGCTCTTAGGCCAGACGCCGCACGCCTACCTCCAGCCGGTACTAGACCCGGGCAAGCCGCTGAAGGCCGCCGTCACGGTATCCAACTTCACTACGGCACCGCTCAACTTCAACCTTTACGCTGCCGACGCGATAAACACAGCCGGAGGTGGTCTCTCACTCCGGCCGAGCAACCAGCCGCAGCGAGATATCGGCAGATGGATTCAGCTTCCTTACGCTGGGCTGACCGTCCCTGCTCGCAGTGCGACCGTCGTGCCTTTTACGATTCTCGCGCCGTCCGATGCTTCTCCAGGTGACCACGTAGGCGGCATAGTCGCCGAGGAAACCCAGGGCACGACATCGAAATCGGGTTCTTTCCCGATTACTGTGCTGCAGGCCGTTGGCGTCCGCATTTATGCCCGAGTCGTCGGAGCCCTCCACGCCAGCCTGGACATCCCGAGGATCACGCTGTCGACCTCGTCGACGGCTGCCACCGAGTTTGACGGCAAGGTCCTGGCCGACGTGCGCTTTGGCGTTCGCAACTCCGGCAACACGGTCTTGTCACCGGTCGTGAAGGTGGCGTTGACAACACCCTTCGGAACTGCAGCTCGGCGAGCTTTCACCATAAATCAGTTTCTACCAGGCAGTTCGCTGGCATACTCGCTCCGTTTTCCTGACACGGGCACCTTCGGGCACTTGCATGCCAGCGTCTCTGCCGGTCGGCTTGAATGCTCGCGGCGAGCGCTGCGGATTCGGCTTGGGTTGTCCCGTGGGCGTCTCTGGCTCTGCTGCTCGTGGTGATTGGCCTCCCTTGTATTGCTAGCCATTCGGCGGTTTCGACGAAAGCAGACCCGCGAAGAATCGCCAGATTCCGAGGTGCCGTCAGTGCTGACGAGTGCCTAATCGGGCGGGAATGACGCGTCTCTACTTCGACCGGGCCGTTCCACGGGTGGATCGCCCGAATCGGCGGATCAGTTCTCCCGGCCGACAGAATGTAGTCATTACGAGGTATCCGAGATCCAGGAGAATTATTCCCGCCGGCGAGGGTCAACCAGACGCCTCGGCCTGCGCCCGTATAGGCGAGTGGTCCGCCGCTTCCGGCCGACGATGTCCCCCCGGTGGCGGCCGCCCCGGTAGCCGCGGTGACCACGGCCTCCTCGGTCGCGGTTTCCACATAGAGCGGAATCTGTACTTGATGTCCACTGGTGACTCCGGTGAGGTAGAGATAGTGCGTCCCGCCGACCGCATCCGCTGGGATGGTGACGTTTCCACTTGCGACACCTTGTGCGCTTGCCGTGAGCACAGCAATCTGTACCGGGCTTGAGTACATCACAACCGTGACTTGTTCACCCGCGTTGAATCCGGATGCGGAAACGAAAGTGCTCTGGCCGGCGACCACGGTGAGGCCAGGGGTAGCCGAGTTCGCTGCACCCGAGGTAGCGGTGTTTGGCGGGTTGGTCGCAGCCGATGCCTGAGCGGTCGTGGATTTCGAAGGGGTGGTCGAAGTGGTCGGTCCAGAAGCCGTCGTCGTCGTGACCGTCGGTTGCGTCGTGGTGGTGGTCGTCGTCGATGTCGTGGTTGTCGTCGATGCGGTCCGTAGTTTCGTCCGGTGCTGCCAGTCGTCCCGGTGTTGCCCGAGGTCCCCGAGAAGCTGATGTCGAACTTGGCCTCGTCTCCGGCCTGATCCCCGTAAGCGATGACGCATGAGATTCCATCTGTGACCTGGGTGGGTGTCGGTGGGCACGGGTAGTCGGCGGCGTCGGTGGCGGCGTCGCCGCCGCCCGAGTCAGTTCCGGTGGTGGGCGGCCCCACGGTCCCGGTCTTTACCGAGAAGCTTGTCGAAGGCAGGTCACCGCTGCTGCTGGTGGTGACGAGCTTGCCGAGAGGACTCGTGCACGAGACAGGCACGTCGTTTCCGAGGAAGCTGACGGTGGGTTGCGACGCGTCGTTGTTGCACTCGATGATCCCGCCCTCTGAGCTGTCAGAGAAACCAGACCCCGACACCGAGACACTTTGGCCGTTCGTCAGGTCGGTCGACGGCGTGACCGACAAGGTGCCCGGAGGCGCCAGCGCTCTCGGTGAAAATGAATACCCCCAGTTGCAGCCGCGAGCACGAGAACTGCTGCGGCCGTGGCTGTGCCACGTGATCGCCTTTGACTTCGCATTGACCATGCCCCCGAAGGCGTCGTAACGCCCGCCCTGAGCCCCTGACGCCAGTTCCGGGCCCCTGCAATGGCAGCGGCAGTATTTCCGAAGTTGCATTGACCGTCAAGCAGCGTGAGTCGGCACCCCACCGCGATCGCACAGTTTCACCTATTCATCAAACCGCCGTTTGACAAACGTCGCGGTTTGCCTATGATCCTGTCGGCAACTCACCCGGTTGCCACGGAGGCGAGTTCTTTCGGCGAAGCCGGAGGGGCTTGGGGAGGCGCCCGACAGCATGTCTGTCGGGGGAAAGGGGGGCGAGGGAACTCATCGCATTGAGAATTGATGCGGCGAAGTTCGGGGGAACATTCGCGTTTTTAGTAGGGCGGGACTCCTTGAAGCACGTCTGTTTGCGTTGCGACGTGTGACGCGCTGACCCTGCGCTTCTCCGACGAATGACTTTTTCGTCGATCTCTGCGTTGAGGGGGGCCAGGGCAACATAATCAAGGAGTAATTAGTGAGATTCAAATCACATTTGCTCCGCCGCATCGCAACTGCGACCGGCGCTTTAGCGTTGAGTTTGGGAGGCTTGGCCTTGATGGCGGTCCTCCCGCTGGCGCAAGCGGCGGACCACCCCGCCAACCACGGCAGTGAGTTACGAGGTGGACGCGTACTCGCCGGTCGCGAGCACAGGGGTCCCGGTAGTCGTGACGACCGCGGGTCTGACTGCTACACCGACCGCTCCGCTGTATCCGGCAGGAGAGTCCTTCACCTTGTCCGGAACGGTGACGTATGCCTTTATTGGCCCGATTCTGGCCGGTCTCGCGGCGCAACAGCATCACATCGCCGACCATCGGCGTGAACGGCTTCAGCTCGCACCTGACTCGCACTGACCGTGACGGGCAGCGCCAATATCCCGGCGTTCAGCGGTTCACTGACCATCGCATCATCAGGAACGGTCAGTGGCGCATCCTGGACGACCAGCAAGGTTGCCGGCCCGATCGTAGGCGTGGAAAACCCAAGCTGGACCAACGTCTGCGTGATAACAGCGGGATCGGGAGCGTTCACCCCGGCCGATATCGGTGACGGCATGTTGTCGAGCCGCAAACGCCTTCCAGGGTGTTGCGATCGAAGACGTCACATCCGATGGTACGACCGCGGTGCTTAGCACCCGCCGTCAGTTGCGGGCTCCTCCGAGTCGATCAGCCTCTTCGGCAGCCAGTCGTTGACCCAGACCGTTTCCGGCCTCGGTCCGTTCACGACAGCCGCTGGCGTGGCCTGGTCATCCGACCACAGCACGACGGCCGACATGAACCTGCCTCGGCAGGCACGAACACCATCGCCATTACATTGGGTCCGATCTCAGCTGGTCCGGGCGCGCAAGGGAATACCACGGCCGATGGAGCGGTAATCACGGGGTACACCAGCGCTTTGCGCTCCGGTCCCGGGCTCTCTGCTACGACCCCATTCATTGCTAGCTCTAGCGCCGCTCCGGCGTTGCCGCCAGGTTCGGTAACGGCCCTTCAGAGCACTGGGTGCCCGGCGACGCGACGGACGAGCCGGCTGACGCGATCAGTCGTGCCGCTGACAGCGACCGTCCCGACGGCGAACGGACAGAACGTGAGTCTCGGTGTTGGCCAGAGCACGACCGTCCAGTTGTCGGGTTCTGCTTCCAATGCTCTCGGGAGCATCGTGAGCTACAACCAGGTGACCTCGAGCCCGCAGACCGGCAACGGCAACACACTGACGTTCTCGATCGACCCCGCCACAGGGGTTCTGACACTGAACGACGCAGGCCAGAGCGGTGCAACATCGATTCCGATCCAGTTCACGGTGACCGACAACCTCGGGCTGGTCTCGGCGCCTGCGACGGTCAATGTGTCCCTCGGGACACCGCCAGTTGTCCAGCCGTTCACGGAGCAGGTCAATGGGGCAACGCTCGTTTTGAGCTGCAGCTCACCGTCCACATACGTGACGGGTAACAACACCCCGACGCCGGGGGGCAACCCATTGTTGCAGTGCCCCTGAATTCCAGTTCCAGCCGATCACGCTTGACGGCCTGGAGCAGCAGGTAACCGCCACGACGGGTAACCAGAGCACCGGCACACCGCCGGCATCGTCCCCTGGGACGATCTACATCTCGGACAACCGAGGTGGTCCGACGGACAGCTGGACGCTCACCGGAACGTTCGATCGCGACGCCAACCGGCACTGTTGCAAGCGGTGGAAACCCGAACGCTTCGTGTGCTGGGGTCATTGCGTTCTGCAACGCGTCGGTGGCACTCGCGGCGCTCAACGTCGCCTCCAATGGCGCAAAGGACGGGCAGATTCCTGCGTCCTACCTCGCCGTGTGCTGGCATCAGCTGCACGGCTGACGCCACGGGTGGTCCCGCGCCGTACAACCCTCCGAACCTGAACCCGAATGCCACGCCGACGTGCGGGTGGCAACTTCGGGTCTCCGGTCACACTCTGCTCCGCTACGGCGGGACAGAGTGGTGGAACGTTCCTGTACAACGCGACCTACACCCTCACGATTCCTGAGTCGGTGTACGCGGGGAACTACGTCGGATCCGTGCAGTACACGGTGGCGTAATCGCTTCACACTAAGCCGCAATAAGCAGTAGATGGATGGGCGGCACCCTATGGGTGCCGCCCATCCGCTACTCTGGGCGAACCGTCTTGAGGATGGGGGAAGCATCTTGAAGATCCGATTGGCGTCGGTCCTACGTAGGCTGCTGGTTTCGGTCTGTGTCTCGTTGGTTTGCTGTGCCTGGTGAGCCTCGGAGCGGAAGTCCGCCCGCGTCGGCGGCGAACAACGGGCTGTACTCGGTCTTCCCGGCAACCATTACGCGGCCAGTCGCCGCGCCAGTGGTTCAACTACCTCGTCAGCCCGGGTTCGGTCATCAACGACGCAGTCACAGTCACGAACCAGACAGCAGCAATCCAGTCGCATTCAAGCTGTACCCGCTGACGCCGTCAACGGGCAAGGAGGCGGATTCTGCGCTTAATCCGCCGCAGGACCCGCTCCGCACGGTCGGTTCATGGACGCAATTGAGCGACCTGGAGTTCACCCTTCCCGCTCACACGCTCGCCAACGTCCCCTTCACCCTCAAGATCCCCGCAGGTGAGACGCCGGGCGATTACGCAGGCGGCATCGTGCTGTCACCCGTGAATCCCGCCACCGAGACGCGAGGATACGTCACCTTCAACGTCTATAACAACGTCGGTGCTCGCATCTATGTGCGCGTGCGCGGCCCGCTGCATCCCGGTCTCTCGATCACCCACCTCTCGATCAACACCTCGGGATTCGCAGGGTACGTCGGCGGACCGGTGAGCTCGACCGTTACGTACACGCTGACCAACACGGGGAACCAGATCCTCAACCCGACGGCAAAACTCAGTGTGTCACCCCTCGTCGGTTCAGCGACGAAGATCCCGCCGCGTATCTTCTCGTCCCTCCTGCCGCAGAACTCGGTCACTGTGAGCTACCAGCTTCCGAGCAAGGAGGCCTTTCTTCGTCTGGAGGCCCACCTGACCGTCACCTCTGCCGCTGGCACGACGAGTGCCACGGCAACGGCGTGGATCATCCCCTGGATTGTCGTCGCCATCATCGTGTTCATCATCGGCTTCTTCTGGTATCGCCGACGGCGGCGACGTGCGCTGGCGACGGGCGCCGGGGCGATCGTGGTGGGGGGAGCGGAACCACTTGTTGCGGCCTCGGGGTGGGTTGACGTGCGGATCAATCAACGGCGTCTCAGCGGAGTGCATCGTCGACGGTGCGTCGTCGTGAGTCGGCGCCTTAAAGATTCGAGCGATGAAGGCTGCCAAGCCGATGTGGCTGATTCGAGGGTCGCGTGCCTCCACATGGCGCTCTTCACCACCTCAATGAGTCAAGCTCATGAGCGACCGCAAAACCCACGCATTCGTTCTCGGCTCTTATCGGGAACTCGCCGATCCTTGGCTGCGCCTTCGTGCTCGCCGCCTGCGGGAGCCCGAGCCCGAGCAATCAGAGCAGTCAGACAACTGTTGGGTCCTCAAAAACCGGTCCGGGCGACATTGCAATCTGTCAGGTTGTGAGCAAGGCGACGGCCGCGCTCGCAGCCAAGGACGACACCAACTGGCACCTGTACATGGACCAGATCGGCACCATGGCCGGTTCGGCTCAAAACCCCACAGTGCGGCGGATTGCGGAGGAAGTGCACATGGTGGTGACGGCGCCGACAACCACCACCACGACTGTCAGGCCCAAGGTCAGCTCGAAGTCCAAGTCGAAGGTGAGTGGCGAGCTTCCTTCACCCCAGGCCTGAACGAACTGCTCTCTTACGCCGGCCTCAAGCAGGCCTGCCCAAGTTGCCCTCCTCGCAATGACAAGGGCCGGCTTGCGCATCGCGATTGCGATGGCCGCGCCTGCTCTTTTCTTTCTGGTCCCACTGTCCGGGTGGGAGGCCGATGCCGGCGCTGCCGGAGCCAAGCCGGTCCTCTCGGTCAGCCCCTCGACGGCCGCCGTCGGGCAGACCGTCACCGCGAGCGGTTCCGCGTTCCCGGCCCGAGGCATCTTCCAGCTGCAGCTGTGCGGTCAGGAAGCGAGGAACGGTTCTGCCGACTGTGCGTCTGCGGCGACGTCCACTGCGCAGGCGCAATCGGACGGCGTCATGAGCGCACCGGTGACGATCGCGATTCCCCCCACCCCATGCCCGTGCGTGGTCGCAGCATTCTCGCTGACGAGTTCCTTGACTGTTCTAGCTCCCATTTCAGTCCAAGGGGCACCGTTCAGCTCGACCCCGGTCTCGACCCGCGCGTCGCTGTGAGCCATGTCATCGTCGCCAAGAGCGT
The DNA here is from genome assembly GCA_963821105.1 of uncultured Acidimicrobiaceae bacterium. Lineage (GTDB taxonomy): Bacteria > Actinomycetota > Acidimicrobiia > Acidimicrobiales > RAAP-2 > Bog-473. Next base: position 143,604 of record CAWGCO010000010.1, on the reverse strand, counting down.
GCTCGCCGGCTCGACGCCCCTTGCTTCTTGGTTCGGGTTTCCGGCGACGCGAACCCTGGACCTCACTCTAACAACACCGGTGCTGCGCCGACCTCGTCGCTTCGTCTGATTGCTGATGTGAATTCGACGCCCGTCGTCAACACGCACCTGAGTCCTTTGCTGCCCGGGACAAACAAAGACCTACGAGATACCGCTGACGATCCCCGCGCTTTCTATTGGGAACCTGAATCTGAACGGACGCGTCTTCACTGGGGACGGACAGCAAGTGTCCTTCAAGGTGCCTTTGACGATCTGGCCGATCGGGTTGCTCATCGCGGCGCTCATCCTCCTCCAATTGATCCTTCTTGCCGCACGCAACATCATGCGGCGCCGCTACGAACGCAACCACCCACCTCCGAGGACTGTGACCGGCTCAATTCAAGTCGACCCCGACCGTACGCAGCCCATGGCGAAGGTCTCGGCGCGGCTTCGAGGAAAGTCAGAAGCTCCCCGGCAACGCGAGGCTCACATGCTCGAAGCACACCAACAGCGCGACTAGGAAGAGCGGGGTGGCGACGACCACGACCACGACTCGAAGGGCCCGACCCTCGACAGTCGCCACAGGACGTAGGCGCCGACCACGACCGCGAGGGTGAGCAGCCCCCACAGGACCGCCGAAGTCCATGGAGAGCTGTCCCCGCCAGAGAGAGGACGAGGTCCCTCGCCGGCGAGCGCGTGCTCACCTTGGGCGTTGTCGTGGTGGTCGTGAGCGTCTGCGTCGGCTTGCCGTCGAACGCCGCGGTCACGACCAGTCGCTGCGGCGGCGCTGTAGCGCGGGTTGCACGTGGTGAGCGTGAGCGTGGCCTTTCCCGGCGTCGGTTCGAGGACGGCGGTGTCGTCCGGCGAGACGATCTGGCTTCCGGTCACCGTGTAGTGGAAGTAACCCTGAGAGGTGAGGACGTAGATGTCGTCGCCCGGCGAGAACGCGTCGAGGTTGTAGAAGGGGTGGGCGTACGTCGTGCGGTGGCCGGCGATGGCGACGTTGCCGACCTCGCCCGGCAGTGCGGTGCCCGGGTAGTGGCCTGGGCCCTGCTCGAGTTGGGCATCGCCGACGCCCTGCACGATGGTGTCGGAGATCCCGATCCGTGGGATCCACAACTGGCCGACCGCGGCCCCGACCGGCGGCTGGGCGATCGCCGAGGCCGTCTGGCTGGCGAGCACCTCGTGGCCCGAGCCGATCGTGTCTGCATCCTGATCCTCGCTTGGCTTCGATGCCGCGGCGGGTGCCGGCTTGGGCGCCGAGGCCGGAATGGTCGTGTGAAGCTGCTGGGCCAGCTCCGACTGGAGGTGCGACTGCGCATGCTCCTCGTAGAGCGCCGTCCCCCAGAGTTGGTAGGCCACGAAGGCCACCAGGAGCACCCCGAGCCCGAAGAAGCCATGCCGATGCGCACAGCGATGCTCGCCCCCCGTCCCACGAGGGGGAGTGTACGAGGCCGCCCGCAACCGGGGTCATCGGGACCTTCTAATTGGCGCCGCCCGTCACACGTAATTAGAAGGTCTCCCGTCCCAGGCCAAGAAGGGCCCCGTAGGGGGTGCCCTATAGTGATCCCAGGAAATCTGACGACCCGTCAGATTCGAGCTGGAGGCAGGGAGTGGACTTCGAATTCGCGCCGGAGCAGTTGGCCTTCGTCAAAGAGGTCGAGACCTTCCTCGATGCCAACGACGACCCCGACGTCTTCGACGTGACCAGGGAGAACATGGCCCAGATCGTCGACACCCCCAAGCGCCGCCAGTTCATGGCCTCCCTGGGCAAGCGGGGCTGGCTCGGCATGACCTGGCCCAAGGACTACGGCGGCTCCGAGGGCGAGGGCGTCTACGAGTACCTGCTCAACGAGCAGCTGGCCGGCCGCGGCGGCCCCCAGATCGGCAAGGGCGTCGGCATCGTCGGCAAGACGATCATCCGCCACGGCAACGAGACGCTCAAGGAGGAGTTCCTCCCCAAGATCCTCCGCAACGAAGTCGAGTTCGCCGTCGGCTACTCCGAGCCCAACGCCGGCTCCGACGCCGCCTCGATGCAACTCAAGGCCACCAAGGTCGACCACGGCTGGGTCCTCAACGGCCAGAAGACGTGGACCACGTCCGCGCACTTCGCCGAGTGGTACTGGGTCGGCGCCCGCACCGACCCCGAGGTCGCCAAGCACGCCGGCATCACGCTCTTCCTCGTCCCCCTCGACCAACCCGGCATCACGATCAACGCCATCTGGACGATGGGCGACGAGCGCACCAACGAGGTCTTCCTCAACGACGTGTTCGTCCCCGACGAGTACGTCGTCGGCGAGGTCAACCACGGCTTCCAGTACATCTCCGAGGCCCTCGACCTCGAACGCTTCACGATGTTCACGATCTCGCCCATCAACCAGCGCTTCGAGCTCCTCGTCGAGTACGTCAAAACCACCACCCGCGACGGCAAGCCGCTCAAGGACGACCCCGTCATCCGCCAACGCCTCGCCCAGCTCGCCACCCAGCTCGAGGTCGCCCGCGTCATCGGACTCCGCTTCGTCTACGAGGCCGGCAAGGGCGGCGCCGCCCCCACCGCCTGGGCCTCCGAGTACAAGCTCTTCGCCACCGAGCTCTCCAAGCGCCTCGCCAACGCGTCCATGGACATCGCCGGCCCCGGCAGCCAGCTCCGGGTCAAGACGCCCGAGGCCCCGATGGCCGGCCGGGCCGAGTCGACCTACCGCTACACCGTGATCGACACCATCGGCGGCGGCGCCTCCGAGATCCAGAAGAACATCATCTCCCGCCGCAAGCTCGGCCTCCCCAAGAACTTCTGAGGCCGTGCCGTCCCCCGATGCCGCCGGACCCCTCGCGGGGGTCACCGTGCTCGACCTCTCGACGGTCGGGCCGGCGGCGCGCTGCACGCGCCTGCTCGCCGACTACGGCGCGCGCGTCGTGAAGGTCGGGCCGGTGCCGGCGGCGGCCGTCGTCCAGAACGTCCCGCCTTACTTCGCGTACAGCGGCCACCGCGGGATGCGACGGGCGCAGTTCGACCTGCGAGACCCGGACGGCAAGGAGGCCTTCCTCGCGCTCGCCTCGACCGCCGATGTCGTCGTCGAGAGCTTTCGCCCCGGCGTCGTCGACCGCCTCGGCATCGGCTACGAGGATGTGGCGGCACGCAACCGCGGCGTCGTGTACTGCTCGACGAGCGGCTACGGCCAGAACGGCCCGCACGCGCAGTGGGCCGGTCACGACGTCGACTACCTGGCGGTCGGCGGCTTTCTCGGCATGTCGACCCCCGGCGTCGACGGCGCACCGCCACTTCCCGGTGCGACCATCGCCGACGCCGCGGCGGGCGGTATGCACGCCGCGTTGGCCATCACGGCGGGCCTGCTCAGCCGGGCCTCGTCGGGCCAGGGCGCGTACCTCGACGTCTCCGTCGCCGACGGCGTCCTGTGGCTCATGTCGCTCTCCATCGACGAGCAACTGGCCCTGGGCGGCGACGTGAGGCCCGGCCACGACGTCCTGTCCGGCCGTTACGCCTGCTACGCCACGTACAAGACGGCCGACGACCGCTGGCTCGCGGTCGGCGCCATCGAGGCCAAGTTCTTCGCCAATCTCTGCGCCGTCCTCGGCTGCGAGGAGTTGGCCACCACCCAGTACGACGAGTCGGCGCAGCCTCGCCTCCGGGCCGCGCTGGCCGAGGCGTTCGCCCGGCGCACGCGGGACGAATGGGTCGAGCTCCTGGCCGGCGCCGACACGTGCGTGGCGCCCGTCCTCGACGTGGCCGAGGTCGTGGACGATCCTCAGTTCTCCGCCCGGCAGGTCGTCGGCGACGGCGTCGCACCCCACAGAGGGAGAGCTCCGTCAGCTGGCGCCGCTCCTGGCGGGCATGCCCCACACGGACGGCGTGGTCTCGCTGCCCGACATGACGGGGGACACCGACACCGAGCACCTCCTCAAGGAGGCCGGCGTCGACGGCGAGACCGTGGCGCGCTGGGTCGCGCAGGGGGTCGTGGCGTGACGACCGGCACCGACCCATTGGCAGTGGCGCTCGACCTCGTCGGGAAGGAGCAGTACCACGAGGTCGGCGAGTTCCCCGTCGAGCAGGGCTACGTCTGGACGTCCTGCGCATCGGTGGAGAACGGCAACCCGCTTTTCTGGGACGCCGAGGTGGCCGACGCGTTGACGAGCGGCCCCGTCGCGCCGCCCTCCATGGTCTCGGTATGGTTCCGGCCCCACCACTGGGCGCCGGGGCGGAGCGAACAGGCGCTCCCGCTCCAGGTCCACTTCGACCTCAAGGAGCTGTTCGGCCTGCCCGAGGCGGTGATGACCGACAACACGATCGAGTTCCACACCCCGGTCCGACTCGGCGACGTCCTGCGCACGCACCAGGTCCTGCGCTCGGTGAGCGAGGAGAAGACGACCAAGCTCGGCACCGGCCGGTTCTGGGTGATCGACGTCGTCTACGCGAACCAGGACGGCGACCTGGTCGCCATCGAGTCCTACACCGGCTTCGGCTACCAGCGGGGCGCGTCGTGAGCGTCGTGGTCACACCGCTGCTCCTGTTCGGCGACGTCAAGGTCGGCGACGAGCTCCCGCCCCTCGATTACGAGGTGAGCGCGACGACGGTGGTGCTCGGGGCCCTGGCGACGCGGGACTGGCGCCCGATGCATCACGACAAGGACTTCGCCGTGGTGCGCAACGGGACCCAGGACATCTTCTTGAACACCCCGAACCAGGCCGCCTGGTTCGAGCGTTACCTGACCGACTGGACCGGTCCGCACGGGCGTCTGGCGCGTGTCACGTTCCGCATGAAGGGCTCGGTGTTCCCCGGCGACACCATGTCGCTGCGCGGCGTCGTCGAATCGGCCGAGGTCGACGACACCGGCTGCGGCTTCGTGACCGTCGACGTGAAGTTGTCGGTCGACGGCGACGTGAAGACGACGTGTGCCGCCCGTCTCGCCCTTCCCACGACTCCGGACGACAACCCGTGGGCCCGCCGCGGCGACCGCTGGCGCCCGGGACCGTCGTCATGACCACCCGACCGCGAACCCGAACGACGACGGAGGAAGTGCGCCGTGCTTGACCTCGAATTCGACCAGGAGCAGGAACTTCTCCGCCAGACCGTCCGCGAGATGCTCCAGCGTCACTGCCCGCTGGACGTCGTCCGCGCCATGGAGGACGACCCGAAGGGCTACCCCGCCGAGCTGTGGACGCAGCTGGGCGACCTCGACCTCATCGGCCTGCTGCTCCCCGAGGAGTACGAGGGGTCGGGGATGTCGCTGATCGAGGGCGTCGCGCTCTACGAGGAGTTGGGCCGGGCGCTCGCCCCCACTCCGCACTTCGTCAGCGCCGTCATGGCCGGCGGCGTGCTCGCCGAGGCGGGAAGCGCCGAGCAGAAGGACCGCTGGCTGCGCGCGGATCGCGACGGGCGAGGCCGTGCTCACGCCCGCGTGGCTCGAGCCCGAGAACGGCTTCTCGCCGCGTGGCGTCGAGGTCCGTGCGGTCCCCGGCGCGTCTGGCTTCACGCTCAACGGCCTCAAACGCCACGTCGCCTTCGCGTCGTCGGCTGACCGTCTCGTCGTCCTTGCCAGGACCGGTGACGGTGAGGAGGACGTGGATCTTTTCCTTGTCGACCCGGCGGCCTCTGGCGTGTCGCTGCGCCAGCAGTTCACGATCGCCTCCGACACGCAATACGAGATCAGCTTCTCCGACGTCGTCCTGACGGAAGCGGACCGCATCGGTGGTGCCGGGACGGGGTGGGCCACCTGGCAGAGCGTCCTCGAGCCCACGCTGGTGCTGCTCGCCGCGCAGGCGGTCGGTGGGGCACGCTACACGCTCGAGATCACGACTCAGTACGCGCTCGACCGCCACCAGTTCGACAAGCCGCTCGGCGCGTTCCAGGCGCTGGCGCACTACCTCTCGGACGCCGTCACCAACCTTGACGGGGCGGAGCAGCTGGTGCACGAGGCCGCCTGGGCCGCCTCCAACGGCCGTCCCCTCACGTCGCTCGCGCCGATGTCGAAGCTCTTCGCATGCTCCACGTTCCGCGACATCACGGCCATGGCCCAGCAGATTTTCGGCGGCATCGGCTTCACGCTCGACTTCGACATCCAGCTCTACTTCCGCCGGGCGAAGCAGCAACAACTGATGTGGGCCAACGATCGCGCGCTCGAGGACGACGTCGCAGCCGCCCTGCTCGACTGACTAGACGATCCCCTCAGCCACCGGCGTAGCGCGCCGCGATCTCCTCGAACGCCTCGACGTCGCCACCCCAGGGCCCCGTCTGGTCCGGGTGGTGCAGCACGAGCTGATCGAAGCCGAGGGCGGCGTACGGAGCGGCGAGCTCGTCGAACTGGTCCGCCGACTCGATGACCGGCTCGGTCGGCATCCAGAGCAGCACCCTTCCCAGCGTCGCGGGGTCCCGCCCCGCCGCCGCCAGGACCTCATCGAGCACCTCGACCTGTCGCTGCGCCGCGTCGAGCACGCTCTCGGGCGTGTGGAGGACGCCCCCGGTCGGCCCGGTGGTAACCCAGTTGTCGCCGTACGTCGCCGCGAGACGCAGGCCCTTGCGGGCACCGGCGGCCAGCGTAAGCGGGATGCGTTGCTGCACGGCGCCGGGCGTGCTCGGTGCTTCGTGCGCGCCGTAGTGCTCGGTCTGCATCGTCGTACGCGTCGCCGGCTCACCATCGACGATCGGCTTGAGGATGCGGAGGAAACCCTCGAAGCGAGCGAGGCGCTCCGCGGCGGACAGCGGGTCCTGGCCGAGCGCCGAAGCGTCGAATCCCTGGCTGCCCGGACCGAGCCCGAGGTCGAGCCGACCCTCGCTCAGGTCGTCGAGGGCGAGCGCGTCCGCGCGCGAACGCGACGGGGTGCCGGAAGTTGGGCGTGGCGACGAGCGTCCCCAGTCGGATGCGTTCGGTCGCCGTCGCAGCGGCGGCGAGGACGGGCACCGCGGCGTGCCACGGCCCGTCGGGCATGCCACCCCATCGGATGTGGTCGTAGGTCCACGCCGTGGCGAAGCCGGCGTCGTCCGCCCACTCCCAGTGCCGGCGTGCCTGACGCCAGCGGTCGGTGGGGAGGATCACGAGCCCGATCCGCACGGTGGCGAACCCTAATCGGGAGGGACGGCCCGCTCGCCTGTACCTTGTCCGCCGTGGCCAACGAGACCGAGAGCAGGCGGTGGAACGACCAGCGCTGGACCGACGCCTGGCCGTCCCGCGAGCGGCTCACCGACGCGGTGTCGCCCTTTCTCGTCACCGCGGCCAATCCCCGTCCCGGCCAGCGGGTGAACGACATCGGGTGTGGCGGCGGCGCGCTGACGATCACGCTGGCGCAAGCGGTGGGATCCGAAGGCGAGGTCGTCGGGTACGACATCTCGGCACCGCTGCTCGCCCTGGCCACCCGGCGCTCGGCGGAGGCCGGCGTCGCCAACGTCCGCTTCGTGGAGGCGGACGTGCAGGCCGGCGACTGGGGCGACGCTCCGGCCGATCTGGCCGTGAGCCAGTTCGGGGTCATGTTCTTCGACGAGCCGACCGCTGCCTTCACCGCCATCCGCCGGCACCTCGTCCCCGGCGGCCGCTTCGTCTTCGCCTGCTGGCAGGGCGTGGAGCACAACCCGTGGCACCTCGGCACCGCGTTGCGGGGTCTCGTGCCGCCGCCCAAGGTGCCGGCGCCGGGGAAGAGCCCGGTCGGGCCGTTCGCCCTGGGTGACGACGAATACGTGCGGGAGCTGCTCGAGGCGGCGGGCTTCGCGGAGGTCCGATCGACCGGTCACGAAACGACGGTCCGGGCGCCGGCCAGCGCCGTCGTCGATCCGACGCTGTTCGGGTTCATGGGGATCTCGCCGGAGCGCCAGGACGAGGCGCTGGAGATCGCCGAACGCCATCTCGACCGGTTCGCCGTGCCAGGGGACGGGGACGGCGACGGGCAGCTTCTCTACGACTACCCCCTGGCCTTCATGATCTACGAGGCGACGACGTCGTAGCGACGTGGCGGGCTACAGCGGGACACCGCTTCCCAAGAAGCTCGGGATAGCCGAAGGCTCGTCACTCGCGCTCATCGGTGCACCCCAAGGTGTGGTCGATGGCCTGCCTGCCGGCGTCACGGTCAAGCGCCAGGCACGCGGGTCCGCTGACGTCGTGGTGGCCTTCTTCACCAAGCGTCGTGACTTCGAGCGCCGCATCGAGGGGCTGGCGAAGATGATCTTCCCCGCCGGAGGCCTGTGGGTGGCGTGGCCCAAGCGCGCGTCGGGTCGAGAGACGGACATGCACGAGGGGGTCGTACGCGAGGTGGCACTACCGCTCGGCCTCGTCGACAACAAGGTGTGCGCGATCGACGACACATGGACCGGGTTGCGCGTCGTGTGGCGCCGCGAGCGCCGGGATTAGCGCCGCCGCCAGGTCAAAAGAGCGTGAGGTGTGAGAGCGGCCAGATCCGCACGTCGACCTTGCCCACGATGGTCGACTCTTTGATCGGACCCCAGTACCGGCTGTCGCACGACAGCATGCGGTTGTCACCCATGACGTAGACGTCGCCCTCCGGGATGCGGAAGGAGTTGTGCAATGCGTAGGGCGCCTCCGAGGGCCCGGGATACGTCTTGCCTTGCTCCGAGGAGGGCAACCAGGACTGGTCGAGCAGCTTGCCGTTGATGAACACGTTCCCGCCCGACAGCGAGATCGTCTCGCCGGGCAGCCCCACCACCCGCTTGACGAGATCGGCGACCGGAGGCCCGGCGCAGTCCTCGTTGGGGGGAGTTGAGAAGACAATGATGTTGCCCCGGTCGACCCCGTGGAGGTCGTAGCTGAGCTTGTCGACGACGATGCGGTCGCCGATCTGCAGCGTCGGCTCCATCGAGCCGGACGGGATCGAATAGGTGGCGATGACGAACGTGCGCAGGAGCACGGCGATGACTACGGCCACCACCACGACGCTGCCCAGCTCCCACGCCCAGCGTGCGGACTTGTTCGCCGGTGGGGCGTCGGGCTCCACGCCAGGGTCTTCTCCGGGGCCTGCGGCGTCGGCCTGCTGCTCGTCGACGTCCATGCCGCAGAGCAGTATTACCCGCCGACGGCTCTCGGTAGGGTCGCCGGGCCTAGTGAAACCGACGTGTCACGCCCAGGCGTCAGAATGAGGCGGTGCCTGAGGCCGTCATCTTCGACTTCTACGGGACGCTCGCTCACTGGGCGGACACGCAGGATGCCAACTACGAAGCGGTGTTCGCCAGCTTCGGCTACGAGTTGCCGCCGGCGATGGGGGAGGGGTACTTCTCGCTCTACAACGGCGTGGACCACGCCGAGCACTCGGTCAGCGAGGACGCCTACGAGGCCTGGGTACGCTTCCGCCTGGGTGAGCTGGCGCGGGCGTGCGGGGTGGACGCCACCGATCGCGAGGCCCTGGTCGACGCCCTCCGCGACCTCGACCGGCACCCGATGGTCGCGTACCCCGAGGCCGCCGAGACGCTCGGCCTGCTGCGCGAGGCCGGGGTCACCGTCGGGGTCTGTTCCAACTGGGGCTGGGAGCTCGACGCGTATCTCGAACAGGTCGGGCTGTTGGGCCTCGTCGACTGTGCGATCACGTCGGCCCGGGTCGGCTCACGCAAGCCGCATCCGGGCATCTACGCCAGCTCGGTCGAGGCGCTCGGGGTCCGGCCCGAGCAGGTGGTGTTCGTCGGCGACTCGTGGGAGCCCGACGTGCGCGGCCCGCGGCGCGTCGGCATGACGGCGGTCCACGTCTGGCGAGCCGACGAGCGCGTCGGTCAGGAGCCCCCGCCGCTCGAGCCCGGCGACCACCGGGTCGACGAGCTGCGTGGCGTGTTGCCGATCGTCGGCGTCAGCTGACGCGGCCGACGGCGGGTCGGCCGTTCTCGGCCAGCCCGGCCGCCAGTTTCTCGCGGTCGTCGTCGCTCAAAGGCTCGAAGCGCAAGTCGGTGCTGTCGAGCGGGCGCCACCACACCGGCTCGTCGCACGCCCACGCTTCGGCGCGCAGCCCCACCTTGGTGACCTTGCCGGTCGCCGTCTGCGGCAGCGACGCGGAGACGCGGACGTAGCGCGGGAGCCACTTCGGACCGAGATCGGGCTGCGCGGCTAGCCACCGCGCGAAGGCCTCGGCGTCGAACGGACGTCCCGGCACCGTCTCGAGCGCGATCATCACCTGGTCGCCCGCGCCCGACGCCGTGTCGGGCACCGGGTACACCGCGACGACCGCCACGTCTGGGTTGCGCGACAACACCGCCTCGACCGGGCCGGCCGAGAAGTTCTCCGAGTCGACGCGGAGCCAGTCACCGCTGCGACCGGCGAAGTAGAAGAAGCCGTCCTGGTCGACGTAGCCCAGGTCGCCGGTCCAGTACCACCCGCCGCGCAGCCGCTCCGCCTCGGCGTCCGAGCGCCGGTAGTAGCCCTCGAAGCTGCCGCGGCCGCTCCGGTTGACGATCTCGCCGATGGCCTGACCTGCGTTCAGGAGCTGTCCGTCGGGTCCGAACTCGGCCCGCACGCATTCCTCTCCCGTCGTAGGGCTGATGACGGCCAGGTCGACCCCGTCGACCGGCCGGCCGAGTGCGCCCTTGGGCATCCCGACCACCGGGTTCACCGCCGCGCCACCCTCGCTCTGGCCGTACCCCTCGATCAGGTAACACCCGAAGCGCTTGCGGAAGCGGCCCCGGTCACGCACCGACGCCTCGGTCCCGAAGGCGCTCGTCAACGTGTTGTCCGCGTCGTCCGGTCGCTCCGGGGTGGCGAGGATGTAGGCGATCGCCTTGCCGACGTAGCTGAACTTGGTGGCTCCGAAGCGCCGGACGTCGTCGAGGAACGCCGACGCGCTGAAGCGTGGCCGCACGGCGATCGCCGCTCCGACCATCACCGATGGACCCCATAGCGCCATGAGCGCGTTCCCGTGGAACAGTGGCATCGGGCAGTAACAGACGTCGGAAGACGTGTAGCCGTAGCCGGGCGCGGCGACCTTTGCGATCCCCGCCAGGCGGCCCTGGGTGCAGCGCACCGCCTTCGGCACTCCGGTCGTGCCCGAAGTGAAGATCAACAGGTACAAAGACGCCTCGTCCACGGCGTCGGCCCCGTCGACGAGCGCCTGCGCCGCCGGGCCACCGGCGAACCCCGCGACCAGCGCCTCGTAACGCGGCGTCCCGATCACCAGCACGTTGTCCGAGTCGACCCCGAGATCCAGCCCTGCGAGCAGGCCCGCCCCCTCTTCGTCGGTCACGATCATGGTGCAATCGGTGGCGCGCACGTCCGCCGCCAACGCCTCGCCGCGCCGCGTCGGGTTGATGCCCACGATCGCGGCCCCGGCCAGCGCGGCACCATTGAGCCAGAACAGGTACTCGGGGCCGTTCGGCAGCAGGACCCCGATGTGCGGCAGCGCGTCACCCATCAGCGTCCGGGCCAGTGCCCCCCGCGCTGCGCCCTCGGCCACGGCCTGACGCCACGTCCAGCTCCCGGTGGCGTCGACGACGCCGGTGCGGTCGTCCTCCGCCCGGGCGGCCAGCATCTCGGCCACCGTCGTCACGACGACGCCCCCTCGTCCGCCCCCAACCCGAAGGTCCGCCGCACCAGGCCCCGGTCGAGACCGTCGACCGTCGCCGCACCGCACAGGGCCATGGTCCTTCGGACCTCCGTCTCGAACCAGCCCAGCATCCCGGCCACGCCCTCCGCGCCTCCCGTCGCCAGGGCCCACAGCGACGGCCGGCCGACCAGCCCGACCCGGGCCCCCAGAGCCAGCGCCTTCACCACGTCGGGTGCCCGGCGCAGCCCGCCGTCCACGTAGACCTCGGCCCGCCCGGCGACCGCGTCGACGACCTCCGCCAGGATGTCGGCCGTGGCCGGCGCGTCGGCCAGCTGACGCGCCCCGTGGTTGGACACGACGACCGCAGCAGCGCCGGCGTCGACGCAGCGCACGGCGTCGTCCGCCCGCTGCACGCCCTTCACCACGACCGGCAGCGAGCTCAGCCCGGCGAGCCACCCGATGTCGTCGGGCGTCAACGCGGGCTCGAACTCCCGCGTCACGACCGCCATGAAGCCGCCCTCCCGGGCGCTCGACGTCGAGTCCCCGGCCAGGTTCGGCAGCGCCAGGTCGTCGGGCAGGTGCACCCCCGTCCGCCACTCGCGCAGCCGCAGCCCCGAGACCGGCGCGTCCACCGTCAGGACCAAGGCCCGGTACCCGGCCGACACCGTCCGAGCGACGAGCTCGGCCGTCCGCGTCCGCTCCCGCAGCACATAGATCTGCATCCACCGCACCGCCTCGTCCCCCGTCGCCGCCGCCACATCTTCCAGAGGGCACGTCGCCAGCGACGACAGGATCAGCAGCGCCCCGGCCGCCGCAGCGCCCCGGGCCGTCGCCACTTCGCCCTCCGGGTGCGCCAGCCCCTGGATCGCCGTCGGGGCGATCCCCACCGGCAGCCGAATCGTCGACCCCAACACCGTCGTCGCCGTCGACACCTCGTCGACCCCCGCCAGCACCCGCGGGTGCAGCTGCCAGCGGCCCCACGCCGCCACGTTCCCGTCCAGCAGCCGCTCGTCGTCCGCCCCGCCGGCGTAGTAGGCGTAGGCCATCTCCCCGATGACCAGCCGGGCCTCCCGCTCCAGCTCCTCGAGCGACAGGTCCGTCACGAGGGGCAGGGGCGTCGGCCCGGTCAGCCGGAGCTCAGTCCCACCACCGCCACCCCCACCAGCGTCCGGGTTACGCCCCGTCGGGCCGGTCCTGGCAGGATGAGCAGGCACGAGCCGCATGGTAGGCGGCATGACGAAGGGGAGGTGGCGTGCGGTTCTCGTATGCGGAGTCGATGGTCGACCCGTCGTATTACCTGCCGCTGGCCCGGGCGGCCGAGGCAGCTGGATACGACTCCATGGTCGTCCCCGACTCCATCTGCTACCCCGAGGTCTCCGACACGACGTACCCGTTCAACCCCGACGGCAGCCGCGAGTTCCTCGAGGACAAGCCCTTCCTCGAGCCGTTCTCGATCATCCCGGCCATGGGGGCGGTCACCGAGCGCCTCCGCTTCGTGACCTTCGTCGTCAAGCTCCCGATCCGCCACCCCGTCCTCATCGCCAAGCAAATCACCTCCACCGCCGTCCTCACCGACGACCGCCTCGTCCTCGGCGTCGGCACGAGCCCCTGGCCCGAGGACTACGAGATCTGCGACGTCCCCTGGGCCCGCCGAGGCAAGCGCATGGACGAGATGATCACCGTCATGCGCGGCCTCATCGCCGGCGGCTTCTTCGAGTTCCACGGCGACATCTTCGACGTCCCCTCCATCAAGATGTGTCCCACGCCGCGCCGCCCCGTGCCGATCCTCATCGGCGGCCATCACGAGGCCGCCCTCAAGCGGGCCGCCGTCGACGGCGACGGCTGGTTGCACGGCGGCGGCGACCCCGCCGACCTCCCCGGGCTCCTCGACCGCCTCGCCATCCTGCGCAAGGAGCACGGCACCGAGGACAAGCCGTTCGAGGTGCACGTCATCTCGGCCGACGCCTACACGCCCGACGGCATTCATCGGCTCGAAGACCTCGGCGTCACCGACGTCATCGTCGGGTTCCGCTGGCCCTACGGCGTCGAGCAGGACACCGAGGACCTGCAGACCAAGATCGACAACCTCACCCGCTTCGCCGACAACGTGATCGCCAAGTCCTGAAACGAGGAGGGACAGCACATGGCTGACGCACCAACGGAAACCCTGACCGCCCGCGAGCTCGGCATACGCTCACGCGCCGCCGTCCACGCCAAGGACCGCGACGCCTGGCTGGACCTGTTCACTCACGACGCCCTGGTCCAAGACCCTGTCGGGCCCTCGCCGTTCGACCCCGAGGGCAAGGGCCACCACGGCCGGGAAGCCATAGCCGCCTTCTACGACGCCGTCATCGCCCCATCCGTCGCCATCAACTTCGACCTCTACGAGTCGTATCTTTGCGGCAACGAGGTCGCCGACGTCGGTGTGATCCGCACGGTCCTCGCCGGCGGCACCCACTGCGCCATCGTGCACGTCGTCATGACGTACCGCACCGACGGCCACGGCAAGATCGCCTCGCTCCGCGCCTACTGGGAGTTCGACGCGCTCGAGATCGTCGAGCTGGAGGGCTGAGCGCGCCGATGGAGGTCACGGTTCGCGACGGGCTCTTCTCCGACACAGCGCTGCTCGGCAGCCGCTGCACGAACTGCGGCAACTTCCTCTTCCCCCGCGTCGACTCCTGCACGTACTGCGCCACCGAGGACCCCGAGCCCGTGGAGCTCTCGACCACCGGCACGTTGTGGTCCTGGACCGCCGTCACGGCGCCGCCCCCTGGATACCAAGGCGAGGTCCCCTTCGGCATCGGCGTCGTCGAGCTCCCAGAGGGCATCCGGGTCATCACGCGCCTGACCGAGAGCGACCCCGCCGCCCTCCACGAGGGCCAGCCGATGGAGTTCCGGCTCGTTCCGCTCCACTGCGACGCGGAGGGCAACGACGTCATGACGTACGCCTACGCGCCCACCCACGCCACCCCATGAGCGCCTCGTCCTCCTCCGTCGTCGTGGCCGGCGTCGGCATGCACCCCTTCGGGCGCTTCGACGGCGTCTCGACGACCGACATGGGCGTCAACGCGGTACGGGCCGCCCTGCGCGAGGCCGGCATCGGCAAGGGCGACTTCCAGGCCGCGTTCTGCGGGACCGCCTACGGCGGCGTCGCCACCGGCCACAAGGTCCTCAGCCGGCTCGGCATGACGGGCATGCCGATCGTCGACGTCGAGGCCGGCTGTGCGAGCGGCGGGGCCGCCCTCATGCTGGCGGCTGGGGCCATCCGGGCCGGCCAGTACGACACCGTCCTCGTGTTCGGGACCGAGAAGATGCCGAAGGGGATCATCCGCTCCTCCTTCTTCGAGCCGTGGCAGGAGGAGGCGGGCCTGGCCGCCACGCCGGCCTTCTTCGGCCTGCGCGCCCAGCGGCTCTGCCTCGCTTCCGGCATCACGAAGGACCACCTGGCCCGGGTGGTCGTGAAGAACCGCCGCAACGGGGCGGCCAACCCCGACGCCATGTACCAGAAGGAGATCTCCGCCGAAGAGGTCCTCGCCTCCCGCGTCGTCTGCGAGCCGCTCCACCTCTTCATGCTCTGCTCGCCCAACGAGGGCGCCGCTGCGATCGTGCTGCGACGGGGCGACCTGACCGCCGCCCACCCGGCGCCCGTCACCCTGGCGGCCGCCGTCCTGCGTTCCCACATCCCCGGCTCCGTGCTCAGCGAGTCGACGCCGCTCTCCGGCCTGGCCGCCGACACGGCGCCGGCCCCCACCACGCTTGCCGCCACCGCCGCGTACGAAGAGGCCGGCCTCGGGCCACAGGATCTCGACGTCGTCGAGTGCCAGGACACCGACGCCGCGCCGCGAGCTGGGCTCCTGCGAGGAGCTCGGGCTCTGCGAGCTCGGCGGCTCCGCGGCGCTGCTCGACTCGGGCGCCATGGAGCTCGGCGGCCGCCTCCCGGTGAACCCGAGCGGCGGCCTGCTCTCGAAGGGCGAGCCGCTCGGCGCGTCGGCGCTCGGCCAGATCGTCGAGCTCGTGCGCCAGCTCCGCGGCGAGTGCGGCCCCCGTCAGGTGGACGGTGCACGCACGGCGCTGTCGCACACCGTCGGACGGGGTGCGAACGCCGGCGTCGTGATCCTGACGCGCTAAGCGGGTCGCACGTCGTCCAAGGCCGCGAGCACGGCGGGCAGCTCGTCCAGCGAGCCGACGACCGCGTCGGGCCGGACCTCGAACCCGTCGCCCTCGCCGAGGCCGTCGCGGTCGATCCACACGGCGGACCACCCGGCCCGCTTGGCGCCGGCGACGTCGTTCACCAGATGGTCGCCGACGAGGACGCACTCGCCGGCATCGAGCCCGAGCTGGCGTTCGACGATCTCGAAGATGCCCTTGTCGGGCTTGGCGACCCGGTGGTCCTCCGCGAAGACGACGCACTCGAAGACGCCGCCCAGCCCGACCGTCTCGGGCAACCGGCTCCCATTGGAGAGCAACCCCAGCCGGTAACGCCCCCGCAGCGCCTCGAGGCCCCGGACCGTGTCGGCGAAGAGCGCCGGGTCCCGGTCACGATGTGCGAAATACGAGTCGCTCAGCTCGAGCGTCAACGCCTCGTCGCCCGAGACGTCGCCGTGGCCGCCGCCCCCCTCCGCCGCCCGTAGTCGCTCGAGCGTGCGGGAGAACCCGAGCACGCGCAGGCGGGCGAGGTTGTACTCGATCCCTTCCAATTCCTCAGCAACGACCATCCGGTCACGTTGCAGGTCCGACCACGTCAGTGCGTCGGTGAACCCGCCCGGACGCGCCGCCCGCAATTCGCCGGCGACGGCGATCAACGCGTCGCGCATGACCCGCTCGAAGTCCCACAGGGTCTGGTCGCCGTCGAAGAGGACGGCCTTGATCACCGCCACCGCCACCGCCACCGCCGCATCAGGCGACGAGCACGACCTTGCCGAACTTGCCGCCCGCCGCGAACCGCTCGTACGCCGCGTTCGCCTCCGCCAGCGGGTACGTCTCCGCCACCGGCACCACCACACGCCCCGCCGCCAGCAGCGGCAGCACGTGCGCCCGCACACCGGCCACCACGTCCGCCTTCTCCTGCCGGCTGCGGGAGCGCAGCGTCGAGCCACCGATGCGGATGCGCTGCATCATGAGCTGCATCAGCTCGATCTCCATCCGACCCCCCGAGCCGGTCCCGATCACCACGACGCGTGACCACGGCGCCATGTGCGGCAGCACCGCGGTCAGGCTCGCCTGTCCCACCAGCTCGAGCACGACGTCGTACGGACCGTGGTCGCCCTCCTCGCCGGGCTCGATCACCACGTCCGCCCCGAGTTGGCGCACCGCCTCGTGATGATCCCGGTTGCGCACCGTCGCCGTCACGTGGGCGCCCGCCACCGCCGCCAGCTGCACGCCGGCCGTCCCGACGCCGCCGGCCGCGCCACTGACCAGAGCGCGCTCGCCCATCTGCAAGGCCGCCTGGGTGAACAGCGCGTCGTACGCGGTCGTGAACGCCTCGGCGAAGCCGCCCGCCTCGGCCCACCCCAGCCCATCGGGGACGGCCAGCGCGTGCATCTCGTCGACGAAGGCCAGCTCGGCCTGGGCGCCCCCACCGACCAGCGCCATCACGCGGTCCCCCGGGGAGAACAACGTCACCTCTCGTCCGACCCCGACGACCTCGCCCGCCATCTCCATGCCGGGGATGTCGGACGGCCACCCGGGTGGGGCGGGATAAAGGCCCATCCGCTGGACCAGGTCGGCGGAGTTGATCCCGGCCCCTCGCACCGACACCAGCAGCTCCGTGTCGCCCGGGTCCGGATCGTCGTGCTCCTCCCAGTACAGCCCGTTGTCTCGGATAATCGTGGCGCGCACGCCGCCACCCTACGACGACCGGGCGGGCGCCAACCGGGGGCCGATAGGGTCGAGATATGGCTCTCTACGACATCCCCATCCACACCCTCCAGGGCGCCGACGCCTCGCTCGGCGAGTACGCCGGCAAGACGCTGCTCCTCGTCAACGTGGCCTCCAAGTGCGGCCTCACCCCGCAGTACGAGGGGCTCGAGCGTCTGCAGAAGGAGTACGCCGACCGTGGCTTCTCGGTCGTCGGCTTCCCGAGCAACCAGTTCATGGGGCAGGAGCCGGGGACGCCCGAGGAGATCGAGCAGTTCTGCTCGACGACGTACGGCGTGACCTTCCCGCTCATGGAGAAGATCGACGTGAACGGCGACGACCGCCACCCCATCTACGCCGAGCTGACCGAGAAGACCGACGCCGAGGGCAAGGCCGGCGACATCACGTGGAACTTCGAGAAGTTCCTCGTCAGCCCGAAGGGTGAGATCGTGGCGCGCTACCGCCCGCAGGTGGAGCCCGAAGACCCGATCATCGTGGGCGACATCGAGGCTCAGCTCGCGGGTTGATTCCGCCGCACCCCGTCCCGGCGGGGTTCCATGCGTCCATCTTCGACATGGACGGGCTGCTCATCGACTCCGAGGTCCTCTGGCACGAGGCCGAGATCGAGATACTCGGCGACCAACTCGGCGTCCCCCTCGACAAGGACGGCTGCCGGACGACCAAGGGGATGTTCGTCCACGAGGTGACCGAACACTGGTTCGCGCGGTACCCGTGGGCGGGCCCGCCCCCGGCCGACGTCGCCGTCACCATCGTCGACCGGGTGATCGACCTCATCGTGACCACCGGATCGCTCAAGCCCGGTGCGACGCACGCCATCGACCTGTGTGCCCGGCGGGGCTGGCCCTTGGCCGTGGCGTCGTCGTCGGAGTACCGCCTCATCGAGGCCGCGCTGCGGCACTTCGGCCTGCGGGAGCGCTTCGATCTCGTGCATTCCGCTGAGGACGAGGAGTACGGCAAGCCGCACCCTGCCGTCTTCCTGACCGCGGCGTCGAAGCTTGGCGTGCCGGCCAAGAGTTGTCTGGTGTGGGAGGACGCACCCGCCGGCGTCGTGGCGGCGAAGGCGGCATCGATGGCGTGCATCGCGGTGCCCGAACACGGTGAGGGCGGCCACCCGGCCTTCGGTCTCGCCGATCTCGTCGTCGACTCGCTCGAAGACGTCGACGACGCGGCTTTGGACGAGGTCGCCCGGCGCTGCTTCTCCTCGGCACCCGACGACTGACCCCATCCGCGGAGACGACCGCCCTCCTCAGGCGATGACTTTGGAGAATCGGAGGTGCCACGTCGGCAACGGCTTGCCCTCCTTGTCGACGTTCAGGCGTTTCCACCCGCTCGCCTCGTAGAGCGCCTCCGCCTCGGGTTGGCGATCACCCGTGGCGAGGGCGAGGGCCGAGAGGCCGAGCGCTCGGGCTGCGTCCTCGAGTCCGGTCATCAATGCCCGCCCGACTCCCCGGCCGCGCCACGCGGGGTCGACCCAGAGTCGTCGGACCTCGCCGACGCCTTCGGCGACCGTCCGGACACCGGCGCCACCGACCGGGTGGTCCCCGTCGGCCCGGGCCACGAGGAAGCTGCCACTTGGTGGGTCGAACATGGCGGCGGTGAGACCGAGCTCGCCGTCGTCGAGTCCGCCGTAGCGAGCGATGAGTTCCGCCTCGGCTTGGCCGACCACCCAGCGTGGGCCGTCCGACCCGTACGGCTCGATACGCAGGGTCGCGGCGGAGGCGGGCCGATCCATACCCTCTATCCTTTCCAAGACGCCGAGCGTCCGATTACTCCGGCGTCAAGGACCTCCGCACACCTGTGTTCACACCTGTCCCTCCCGATGTCGACTTCGTAGGCCTCGAAAAGGCCGAACTGGCCCGCTGGGCCTCCCACCGCGTCTTCGAACGCTCGATCGAGCAGCGCGAGGGGGCGCCGCCGTGGGTCTTCTACGAGGGCCCGCCGACCGCCAACGGCCTGCCGGGCCTGCACCATGTCTGGGCCCGGGTTTACAAGGACCTGTTCTGCCGCTTTCGCACGATGGATGGCGCCTTCGTGGCCCGCCGGGCGGGCTGGGACACCCACGGGCTGCCGGTCGAGGTGGAGGTCGAGAAGAAACTCGGGATCACCGGCAAGCAACAGATCGAAGAGCAGGTCGGCATCGCCGAGTTCACCCGCCTCTGCCGCGAGTCCGTCTATTCCTACGTCGACGAGTTCCGGCGGCTGACGACTCGCATCGGCTACTGGGTCGACATGGACGCGGCGTATTGGACGCTCGATCCGTCCTACATCGAGTCGGTCTGGTGGCATCTGCAGCAGCTCTTCGACCAGGGCCTGCTCTACGAGGACCTCAAGGTCGTCCCGTACTGTCCGCGCTGTGGCACGGCCTTGTCGAGCCACGAGCTCGGCCAGGAGGACGTCTATCGCGACGAAGAAGACGAGTCGGCCTACGTCCGCTTCCGCCTGGTCGACCCGGACCCCGATGTGGTCGGCGACGCCGAGTGGTTGGCCGTCTGGACGACCACGCCCTGGACCCTCCTCTCGAACACCGGCGTAGCGGTCAACCCCGATCTCACCTACGCCGTCGTCGATCAGATGTTGATGGCGGACGAGTTGGTCGACGCCGTGCTGGGTGAGGGTGCGAGCGAGCGCGTCACGAAGCGAGTACCGGGGGCGGCGCTCGTCGGGCTGCACTACGAGCGTCCGTTCGACGACCTCGACCCACCTCACGGAACGGACGGGTGGCGCGTCGTTCCGGCGGCCTACGTCACGACCGACGAGGGAACAGGGTTGGTGCACCTGGCGCCGGCCTTCGGTGAGATCGACCGTCAGATCGGGCGTGAGAACGGGCTGCCGTCGCTCAACCCGGTCGGCCCCGACGGTCGCTTCACGGCTGAGATCGGCTGGTTGGCCGGTCGTGACGTTCGTGAGGCCAACCACGACATCAACGACCGCCTCGAGGCAAACGGTCTGTTGATCCGCCGGTTCCTCTACGTCCACTCGTACCCGCACTGCTGGCGGTGCCGGACGCCGCTCATCTACTGGGGCAAGCCGAGCTGGTACATCGCGACCTCGACTCGCAAGCAGGATCTGCTGGCGGCCAACGCGACGGTGGACTGGCATCCCTCCTACATCCGCGACGGCCGGTTCGGTGAGTGGCTGGCGAACAACGTCGACTGGGCGTTGTCGCGTGACCGGTTCTGGGGTACGCCGCTGCCGATCTGGCGCTGCGGCCGGGGCCACGTGCGCTGCGTCGGCTCCCTCGCCGAGCTCTCCGACCTGGCGGGGCGGGACGTCACGGGCATCGACCCCCACCGGCCGACGATCGACGAGGTGACCTTTGCCTGCGCCACCTGCGCGGCCGAAGGCCATGACGACGAGCTCGCCGTCGCCCGGCGGGTCGAACCGGTGATCGACGCCTGGTTCGACTCGGGCTCCATGCCGGCGGCCCAGGTGGGGTACCCGCATTCGCCGGGATCCACCGAAGCGTTCACCTTCCCGGCCGACTTCATCTCAGAGGCGATCGACCAGACCCGGGGCTGGTTCTATTCGCTGCTGGCGATCAACGTCTTGGTCTTCGGCGAGAGCCCGTACCGCCACGTGGTCTGCCTCGGCCACATCGTCGATGCCGACGGCCGCAAGATGTCCAAGTCGATCGGCAACATCATCGACCCGTGGAAGATCCTTGACACGCGGGGCGCCGACGCCATGCGGTGGTGGATGTTCAGCCAGGGGTCGCCGTGGACGCCTACCCGCGCGTCGCTGGGTGCCATCGACACCGCGATGCGCGACATGTTGCTGACGCTCTGGAACACCTTCAGCTTTTTCTCCACCTACGCGTCGCTGAACGGGTTCGATCCCGCCGATCCGGCCATCCCAGGCCCGAGTGAGCGCGGTCCCCTTGACCGCTGGATCCTGTCGCGCCTGGCCAGCACGACCGCCCAGATGACCGAGTCGTTGCGGGACTACGAGCCGCTCGACGCCGCCCTGGCCGTGGGTTCCCTGGTCGATGACCTCTCCAATTGGTACGTCAGGCGCAGTCGCCGACGCTTCTGGCGCACCGATCCCGATGCACCACCGAGTGACACGCTGGCCGCACAGGCGACACTGCACTCGGTCTTGACGACCCTCTCGTTGCTGTTGGCTCCGCTGTGCCCCTTCGTGTCGGACGCTCTGTGGCGGCATCTCACCGGTGCCGAGGAGTCCGACTCGGTCCACCTGGCCGACTGGCCCTCCGCAGACGCGGAGCTCATCGACCCGGGACTCGAGGCGCAGATGGCGCTCGCCCGTCGACTGACGTCGCTCGGCCGTGCCGCCCGCAGTGAGGCTGGCATGAAGGTGCGTCAGCCGCTCGCCCGGGCCCTGGTCTTCCTTCCGCCTGATTCGCCCGAGATCCTGCGCGACATCGTGGAGGACGAGCTGAACGTCGACGAGATCGACACCACGGATGAGCTCGACGAGGTGCTGGAGTTCGAGCTGGTCCCGAACTTCCGTGCGCTGGGTCCTCGCCTCGGCGAGCGCGTCAAGGAGCTCAAGGCGGCGCTCGCATCACTCGACACCGCGGCCGCCGCGGCCGAGCTGGAAGCAGGTCGACCGATCACCGTGGTGCTCGGCGGTGAGCCGGTCGAGCTGTCTCCCGACGATGTCCAGTTGCGGGTCCGTGGCCAGGAAGGCTTTGCGGTCTCGCGAGAGAGTGGTGAGGTCGTCGCCCTCGACTTGACCATGACCGACCAACTCCGGAAGCGAGGCTTGGCGCGCGAGGTCGTTCGGCTGGTGCAGGACCTTCGCAAGTCGAGCGGCCTCGAGGTGTCCGATCGCATCCGGCTCCATCTCGTCGGCCTCGACATGATCGCCGAGCACTTCGACTTCATCGCCCGCGAAGTGTTGGCGACCGAGATCCTCACCGAGCCGGGTGCGGGCGAGGGAACGGTGCTCGAGCTCGAGGACCTCGACGCGACGATGCCGGCGAGGGTTTGGCTGTACAAGGACGGGAGCTTGGGCTGAGGCCAGGGCGCGTGGCCCGGCCTTGCGCGCTACTTACTTGTTCCGAGGCGTGCGCCGCGGCGCGCTGCGCCCTCGTCCACAGCGCCGACGGCCGCGAGGTCATGACCCGGCCGCTCGGGCCGATGAAGGTGAGCTCGGCGTTGGCGTCGCCCGTCGCAGTCCAGCCGCCCGTATGCACCAGGCGATGGTGGTGCGCACAGAGCAGGGCCAAGTTGTCGAGGTCCGTCGGCCCGCGGTCACGTCGCCACCACCGCAAATGGTGGGGGTTGACGAAGATCGCGTTGGTGCAGCCCGGGAAGCGGCAATGTCGGTCCCGGCGCCAGATCTCGCGGCGCTGGGTGGCCGTCGGGATCCGCCTGGCCCGGCCCTCGTACATCGTGTGACCGACGTCGTCGTCGAGGGCGATGACCAAGGAGGCGTCACAGGCCAGGCGCCGCATGACCTCGGCGTCGACCAGGCCACGCCGCTCGAGCTCGCCGGCCAAGGCGACGTCGTCGTCGAGGAGCGTGGCCAAGGGCACGTGCGCCACCACGACGTAGGGGCTCGGGGCGGGCGGCCCGGGCTCGGGCGACGTCGACGACTCGGTCCCCGTCGCCTTCACCGGGCGCCTCGACGCCGCCGAGCGCACGAGGGCGACGAAGGCGTCGGCCAGGCGCTGGTCCCAGCGCGTCTCGCCGTCAGAGGGCAGGTCACGCGCTCGGGCCTCGAGCCCGGCGCGCACCTCGGCGTAGGACTCCTCGGGCAACTGGGCGCTCATGGTCCGCGTGGCGTCGTTGAAGCGCACCGCCCGCGTCTCGTGCGCTCGGGCCGGCGAGGTCGGCGGCACCGGGTTCTGCGTCTTGGCCAGCTCGCCCAGCTGGCGCACCGAGCACTCGGAGGCCTGGGCCACGAGCGTCGCTTCGCTCTCGGGGGTCGCCGCGTCGACCACGGCGCGTACCTGGTCGAAGGTGACCGAGCCGCTGGTCAGGCCCTCGGCGAGCTTGGGCAGGTCGAAGAGCCGCTCGCCGACGTGCGCCCAGGCCCGCGCCGTCGCGGCGGAGACGTTGCAGCGCTCGGCCAGCCAGGCCTCGAGCGAGGTGGCGCCCTCCGCCGCGCCACGCCTGGCGTCGATCGAGCTCGGCGGCGACCAAGACGATGCGCCCCGCCAGCGCGTCGAGGGCCCGGGCCGTCTCGGCGGCCTCCTCCATCAGGGCGGACGTGGAGAGCTTGGCGATCGAGGCGGTGGAGATGCTCGGGGGGCTCGTCGTGGTCGGCGCCATCGAGCGGAGAATGGTCGGGGGGCGTCGAGCGATCCCAGAGAAGTTGTTCAGGGCTGCCCGGCGGCAACGCCGGCCGGTTAGTGACTGGCGTCGACGATCTTGGTGAGTGCCGACTCGAGGGAGGCGCGGTCGGAGTCGTCGAGATGCGCCATGAGGTGGCGGTCGATGCCTTCGATGTCCGCGGCGATCGCCCGTCCGAGGACGGCGTGACCCTCGGGCGTGAGGACGACGTGGATGCTCCGGCGGTCGTTCGGGCACGCCTGGCGCTCGACCAGGCCGGCCTCGACCATGCGGTCGACCAGGCGGGTGACCCCGCCGGTGGTGAGCGCCACGTCGGTGCTGAGGCGGCTCATGGTGAGGCGGCCCTCGGGGGCGGCCCCGACGTGGATGAGGACGTCGAAGAAGACGAGGGGGATCCCGATCTCTTCCTCGAGCTCCCGGCCGAGGCGGTCGGTGAGGAGGCGGTGCGAGCGCACGATGAGGCCCATGAGGTCGAGGCGCGGGTCGTCTATCTGGCCGAGGACGCCGCAGGTACCGGCGCCGGACACCTCGACCTCGTCGAGCTCCTCGTTTACACCGCCCTGCGTCATCGCCGTCGCCATATCCATCAGTCTCTCCCGAAAACACCCCCGTGTGCTGGGCATGGAATGCGCCGGCTTCCGAGGAGGTTATTGATTGACAAGTATCTGTATAATCAGATACTATACCGTCAGTAACAGCTTAATCAACCGAGGAGATTGCGAAATGACCAGCACCAGCACCACTTCAACTCTTCCCCAGACGGGGACGTATGTAATCGACCCGGCCCACACCGAGGTCGGCTTCGTGGCCCGGCACCTGATCGGGACGAAGGTCCGTGGCCGCTTTCCCGAGGTAGAGGGCACCTTCACGGTGGCCGACCCCGTGGAGGACTCCACGGTCGACGTGACGGTCCAGGCCGGCAGCATCCACACCAACCAGACGATGCGTGACGACCATCTTCGTTCGAACGACTTTCTGGACGTCCCGAACTTCCCGACCCTGACGCTCAAGAGCACGGGCCTGAAGAGGGTTGACGACTCCAACTGGGTCCTGACCGGCGACCTCACCATCCGTGGCGTCACCAAGTCGGTGGACTTCGACCTGGAGTTCCTGGGCGAGGGCCCGTCGCATGCAGGAGGGCAAGACCGTCGTCGCCTTCTCCATGGAGACGGAGATCGACCGGCGTGACTTCGGCGTCAACTTCAACCACTCACTGCTCGACGGCAGCGTCGTGGTCGGCAACAAGGTCAAGCTCGAGATCGAGGTCGAGGCCGGCCTGGCCGAGTGACCGACTGACCTGAGTCGGTCATAGCAACAAGGTCGCTGTCGCTGGTCGACAGTCGCAGCGGCCCGGTGGTGTCCCGGTCCAAAAGGGCCGGGACACTGCTGGGTACGCTTGCCCGCCATGTCCACGACATCGGGGGGAGTGCGGTCCGCCACGGCGACCGAACTGCGGGCGGTCGAGCCAGGACCCGCCGAGGAGACGTACGTCCTGGCGGTGGATCTCGGGACCGGCGGCCCCAAGGTGGCCGTCGTCACCTTGAGCGGCCGCATCGTCGCCCACGCGTTCGAGGCGGTCGGCATCGCCTTGAGCGAAGACGGGGGAGCGGAGCAGTCACCGGACGCGTGGTGGTCGGCCGTCGCGGCATGCGCCCGGCGTGCGCTGGAGGAGAGCGGCGTCGCCGCAGAACGCGTCGTCGGCGTCGGCTGCACCGCGCAGTGGTCGGGCACCGTCCCGATCGACGACGCCGGGGAGGCGATCGGGCCCGCCATCTCGTGGCTCGACTCCCGGGGCGCGCAGGCGGTGCGCGAGACCGTCCGAGGGTCGGTGAACGTCCAGGGGTACTCGCCGTCGAAGCTGGCGCGCTGGGTGCGAAAGACCGGCGGGATCCCTAGCCTCTCGGGCAAGGACCCCGTCGGGCACATCCACTTCCTGCGGACGCAACGGCCCGAGGTCTACGCGGCCACCGCCGTCTTTTTGGAACCGGTCGACTATCTCGGCCTGCGCCTGACGGGCCTGGCCCGGGCGTCGCACGACTCCATCACGCTGCACTGGGTGACCGACAACCGCTCGATCGGGGCGATCGCCTACGACGACTCGTTGATCGCGCTGGCGGGGCTCGAGCGCTCGAAGCTGCCGGACCTGGTCCCGACCGGTTCCGTCCTCGGCGGCCTGACGCCCGGTGCGGCGGCCGAGCTCGGCCTCCTTCCCGGCACGCCCGTCATCGCCGGCTCCGGCGACCTGCACACCGCGGCCGTCGGGTCCGGCGCGGTGGCCGACTTCGACGCCCACCTGTACATCGGGACGTCGAGCTGGGTGAGCTGTCACGTCCCGTTCAAGAAGACCGACGCCCTGACGAACATCGCGTCGATCCCTTCGGGGATCCAGGGCCGGTACCTGGTCGCCGACGAGCACGAGACGGGCGGGGCGTGCCTGACGTGGCTGCGCGACAACGTGCTGTACCCGGGTGATGCGCTGCCGCTCGCCGGCGGCGTCGGCGCCGGCGGCGGTGAGGGTGCCGTGGCCGGCGCCCCCGAAGGGTTCTTCGCCGCGCTGAACGACGTGGCCTCCTCGGTGCCCGTGGGCTCGCACGGCGTCCTCTTCACCCCGTGGCTCAACGGCGAGCGGTCGCCCGTCGACGACCACACGATCCGGGGCGGCTTCCACAACCTCTCGCTCTCGTCGAACCGGGCCGACATGGTGCGCCGCGGTCTTCGAGGGGGTCGCCCTGAACTCGGCGTGGCTGCTCGGCGCGACGGAGAAATTCTGCAAGCGCCGCTTCGACTCCCTGGCCTTCGTCGGCGGGGGAGCGAACTCCGACCTGTGGTCCCAGATCCACGCGGACGCCATGGGACGCCAGATCCGCCAGGTCGCCGACCCGGTGTTGGCCAACGTGCGCGGCGCCGCGCTGCTGACGCTCGTGGCGCTCGGCCACCTCACGCTGGACGACGTCCCCGCCACCGTCGAGATCAAGGCCGTCTACGAGCCCGACCCCGACGCCGCCCTGGTCTACGAGGGACTGCTCAAGGAGTTCGTCAACTTCTACAAGGAGACGAAGGGGATCTACAAGCGCCTGAACGGGCGCCGACTCCGTGGCGACGGCGCCGGCACCGGCGCCGGCGCCGGTGCCAAGTCCTGACTAACCCGGCTTCGTTCGACGGCGCCACCGTCGACGCCCGCCAGCGCCACCAGCGACGGTCCCCTTCGTCACGATCAACGCCACCGACGTCGTCACGTACTCGCCGAGCTGCGTCCGCAGGTGGACGTCCGTATACGGGGGGACGTCGACGTGGAGGTCCTCGGGCGCCGAGCCGAGCGTGTAGTCCATGTCGATGGCGTGGCCGGCCCGCTGCAGCCGCTCGACGAGGCCTTCGATGTCAGAGCGCCGGTAGAACACCGTCCCCCCCGCCTCGACCGTCGGCGCCGACGAGTCGCCGGCCGCCACCAGGAACTCGGTCGTGTGCACCGCGACGCCACCCGGGCGCAGGCAGTCCATCTGCGCCACGACGAAGTCCGCGCCCGCCGCCAAGGTCCCGAGATGCTCGAGGGCGCACGACGACCACGTGAAGTCGAACCCGCGGAGGTCGTCGGGGAGGTGGTTCATGTCGACGTCCCGGAACGTCACCCGCTCTGCCAGCTCGGATCCGGAGATCAGGCCGTGCGTCGGCAGGTTCTCGAGCCCGCCTGACCACTCGACCGACGAGTCCGTCCAGCCCGACGACACCGCCAGGTCGTGCGGCTGGTCGGTCGCCACGAGGTCACAGCCCTCCGCCGCGAAGCACGCCACCAGGGGCTCCTGGCCCACGCCGAACCCCAGGCCACGACGTCCCGGCGCCAGCATGCCCCGCTCGTGCAGCGCCTCGGCGATGAAGAGCCACTCCCACATCTTGCGGTGCAGCATGACGTCGCGGCCGTCCGCGCCGCCGGCGTCCCACACCGAACGCAGCCGCTGCGCCCAGGACCGCAGGGACGGTGAACGGAGGGACTCCGCCGAACACACCTGCGAGCGCAACATGACCGGTCGACCTTACCGGCGACCACGACCACGACCCCGACCCCGACCCCGACGCCGTCGAAGCCGGTCAGATCCGTTCGAAGTTCCGGGCCAGCTCCCAGTCCGAGACGTGCCGGTTGGACGCCTCCCACTCCTGCACGGCGGTGTTCAGCAAATGGTGATGCACCTCCCCACCGAACGCCTCGCACCGCCACGTCAGACCAACGCAACGCCTCGATCGCCTCGACCAACGTCGACGGGATCCGGGGCACGTCGGTCGCCTCGTACGCGTTCACCGGGTACGGCTCGCCGAGCTCGAGCTCGTGATCGATCCCGTACAGCCCCGCCGCCACCGCGGCGGCCAACGCCAGATACGGATTGACGTCCGCCCCGGGAATCCGCGACTCCACCCGCCGACCCGCCCCGTGCCCCACGACCCGGAACCCACACGTCCGGTTGTCCTCCCCCCACACCACGGCCGTCGGCGCCCAGCTCCCCGGGACGTAGCGCCGGTACGAGTTGACCGTCGGCGCCGCGCACCACGCCAGCTCACGCGCCGCCGCCAGCTGCCCGGCCAAGAACCGCCGCCCGACGACTGACAGCCCGGTCGGGTGCGAGCGCGTCCGCCATCAACGCCTCGCCGCTCTCCACGTCCCACAGCGACGTGTGCACGTGGCACGACGACCCCGTGTCGTCCATCGTCCACTTGGCCATGAACGTCGCGGCGCGCCCCTCCTGCGCCGCGATCTCCTTGATCCCGTTCTTGAACACCAGATGGCGGTCCGCCGCCGTCAACGCCTCGTCGTACGTCACGTTCACCTCGTGCTGCCCCCGGCCCGCCTCGCCCTTCGAGAACTCGACCGGGATGTCGGCGCCGATCATCTCGTTGCGGATCCGCCGCAAGATGTACTCCTCCCGCGCCGTCTGCAACAGCTGGTAGTCCTCGATCGTCGACGTGTGCGGCGTCAACCCCCGCCACCCCTTCTCCGCCGCCTCCTCGTACGAGTCACGGAACAGGTAGAACTCGAGCTCCGTCGCCGCCAGCACCCGCAGCCCCCGCTCGGCCGCCCGTTCGAGCTGCCGCCGGAGGATCTGCCTCGGGGCGACCTCGACCGGCGCGCCGGACCCGTCACTGAGGTCGGCGATCACCATCGCCGTGCCCTCGAGCCACGGGATGCGCCGCGCCGTGGCGTAGTCCGGGAGGCACACGACGTCGCCGTAGCCCCGGTCCCAGTTGGCGAAGCGGTAGCCGGGCAGCGGGTTCATGTCGACGTCGACCGCCAGCAGGTAGTCGCACGCCTCGATCCCGTGTTCGGCCGAGTGCGAGCGGAAGAAATCCGCGGTCACCCGCTTTCCGACGGGACGGCCGTGCATGTCGGGGAACCCGATGATGACCGTGTCGATCGATCCGTCGGCAATCCCCTCATCGATGACCTCGCGACCTGGCATGCGCCATCCTCGCTGCGCCACCGCCGGTCGTCCAGCGCAGAGCCGTGGGTACGCTGGGCCGATGCAGCGCAGCGGGCGCCGAGCCCGGTCGTGATCCCGCTCATCGGCCTCACCACGTACGTGGCCGACGTCCAGTGGTCGTCGTGGGAACGGCGCTCCGGCGTGCTGCCGCAGTCGTACTTCGAATTGACCGCGGCGGCCGGCGGTCGGCCCCTGCTGCTCCCCCCGCCGAGCACCGCGCCGGGCGGGCCCGAAGCCGGCGCCGACGAGGTGGTCGCCGTCCTCGACGGCCTCGTCCTGACCGGCGGCGGCGACGTCGACCCGCTGGCCTACGGCGAAGAGCCGGCGCCCGAGGTGAGCGGCGTCAACGACGTCCGTGACTCGAGCGAGCGGGCCCTGCTCGCGGCCGCGCTGCGGGCCGACCTGCCCGTGCTCGCCATCTGCCGGGGCTGCCAGGTCCTCAACGTCGAGCTCGGCGGCACGCTGCACCAGCACCTGCCCGACGTCGTCGGCCACCTGGCGCACCGCACGGCGCCCCTGGTGTTCGGCGACGTGGAGGTTGGCACCGTGCCCGGGTCGACGGCGGCCGACGTCTTCGGCGTCCGCCCGGTGGTCCTGTGCTCGCACCATCAGGCCATCCGGGAACTCGGACAGGGACTGGTGGAGTCCGCCGTGACCGACGACGGCGTGATCGAGGCGGTCGAGCTCCCCGGCGCTCGATTCGTCCTGGGTGTGCAGTGGCATCCCGAAGAGCAGGGGGACCAGCGGCCGTTCGACGCGCTCGTGCGGGCGGCACGCGAGTACGCCGGCGCGCGCTCGGTGCGCCGCAGCGCATGAACGCCAACGTCACCGGTCGGGTGGCGGTGGTGACCGGGGCGAGCCGGGGGCTCGGCGCCGGGCTGGCGGTGCACTTCGCGGCGTCGGGCCTGCATCTCGGGCTGTGCGCACGGCACCGGCCCCGGCTGGCCGTCCGCACGAGGCCGACCGCGCAGGCCGGGCACGTCGTGTCCTCCGAGACGCCGGTGCTCTCGGCGGTCGACGTCACTGACCGCAACGCGCTGGCGCGCTTCGCCGACGCCGTCGTCGAGCGGTTCGGGCGCATCGACCTGTGGGTGAACAACGCCGGGCTGCTCGGCCCGATCGCCCCACTGGCGCTCGCCGACGGCGCCGAGGTGGCGGAGACGATCGCGGTGAACGTGACGGGGGTCGCCAACGGTTCGTCGGTCTTCGCCGCCCACGTGCGCGAGCGGCCGGGGCCCGGCGTGCTCGTGAACATCTCGTCGGGAGCGGCGACGAAGCCGTACGAGGGCTGGGCGGCGTACTGCGCGTCGAAGGCGGCGGTGGACCAGCTCACCCGCGTCGTCGCGCTGGAGGAGGCACGCCACGAGCTCGCCGCGTACGCGGTGTCGCCGGGCCTGGTCGACACCGAGATGCAGGTCGCCATCCGCGCCGCCGACGCGGCGTGGTTCCCCGAACGAGAGCGGTTCCGGCGGGCGGCAGAGGAACACCGGTTCAACGCACCGGGGTGGGTGGCCGAGCACATCTTGGCGCTGGCGTTCGGGACCGAGCGCCCGGACTCGGTCACCTTGCGCATCCCGGACCAGGGGACGGCGACGGCGACGTCGACGTCGACGTCGAAGTCGCCCTCGGGGTCGTCGACGAGCCGGACGCCGCCCGTGTCGGGGTCTGGCCTCGCCGGTTAGGGTCTGCCCATGCCGAAGAGCGGGGGCCGCAAGGTCGTGAAGCCGGTGGCGGCAGCCGCCGTCACGTTGGGAACCATGGCCAGCATCTGGTGGTTCGCCCTCAAGCCCCGGCGGCAGGCCAAGCGAGCAGCCGGGGTCACCACCGACAAGGAGTAGTAGTCCGGTCAGCCGGTCAGCCGGTCAGCCGGTCAGCGCCGGCAACCCCTCGACCAGCGCCGGCAGGCACTCGCCGATCCGCCCGTAGACGACGACGTCGGCCAGCTCGTCCATCTCGGTCGGGCCCCCGTTCACGATGACGACGACCGCGCCACGCTGCACGGCCAGCGGCACCAGCCCGGCGGCGGGATACACGCCGAGCGTCGAGCCGACGGCGAGGAGCAGGTCGCACCCGGCCGCCGCCGCCTCGGAGCGGATGAGGTCCTCGGGCACCAGGCTCTGTCCGAAGCTGATCGTGGCCGGCTTCAACATCCCACCGCACACGACCCCGCCGGCGTCCTCCGCCAGGCACGTCGGGTCGCTCTCCCCGGCGCGCACCCGTTCGTGGACCGGTTCGCTCGGCTGACGGTCGCCGCACTCCAGACACATCACGTCACGGGTGGTGCCGTGGATCTCGACGACCAGCGACGGGTCGGTGCCTGCCCTCTGGTGTAGCCCGTCGATGTTCTGGGTCACCAACGTGTCGAGGCGCCCGCTGCGCTCGAGGTCCACGAGCGCCCGGTGGCCGTCGTTGGGCTCGGCGTCCCACATCGTCGAGGTGAGCCGGTTCTGCCATGCGCTTCGGCGCAGGTCGGGGTCCGCCATGTAGGCCTGCAGCGTCATCTTCTTCTCGGCCTCGGGGTTCTTGGTCCACAGCCCGTTCGGCCCCCGGAAGTCGGCGATCCCCGAGTCCGTCGAGATCCCCGCGCCCGTCAGCACGACGATCCGCCTCGCCTGCTCGATCAGCGCCCGCGCCCGGGCCACGTCGTCCGGTCCCGACGCGTCTACGTCCACGGGCGCCATGGTGGCACGGAGGACCGACCTACGCTGCGCCGGTGCCGAGCCCGACGAGCCCGACGAGCCCCACGGTCGAGGTGCTGCACGCGTCCGACGCCGAGGTGCGCCAGCGCCGCGCCGCCGCCGCGTTGCTCGCCCGGGGTTGCACCGAAGGCGATCGCGTCGCCTTCGCGCTCGGCTCGTCGGCCGACCTGATCTGCGCAGTCCTCGGCGCCGCCCGCGTCGGCCTCATCCCCGTCCTGTTGAACGCCACGCTCACACCGTCCGAGCGCGACGACTTGGCCGACGACGCGGAGCCGACCGTCCGCATCTTCGACGCCGTCGAGCTCGCCTCGTTGACGGCCGACGACGCACCCGACGCCGCCGGCGCCGGCGCCGGCGCCGTCGAGTTGGCGCCGTACCCGCTCACCCGCCCCATGCACTACACGTCGGGCACCACCGGGCGTCCGAAGGGCGTCACGACCGGGCTGTGGGACGACGCCACGGCCCGCGCCGTGTTCGAGGACGAGGCGGCGGTCTGGCACTTCGACGCGTCCGACCTGCACATGGTGTGTTCCCCGATGTACCACACCGTCTCGATCAGGTTCTCGACCAACACGCTGCTCGCCGGCGGGTCGCTCGTCATCCTCAGCCGCTTCGACGCCGAGACCGCGCTCGATACCCTCCGAAGACTCCGCCCGACCACGGCCTTCCTCGTCCCCACGCACCTGCAGCGCATCCTCCAGCACCCCGGCCTCGCTCCCGATGAAAGGTTCGACTCGTTGCGGCTGCTGGCGCACGCCGGCGCACCGTGCCCCGAGTCGGTCAAGCGGGCGACGATGGCGCGGGCCCGTCCGGGTGTGGTCTGGGAGTTCTACGGCTCGACCGAGGCGCAGTACACGGTCTGCCCGCCCGAGGACTGGCTCGAGCATCCGGGCACGGTCGGGCGGGCCCGCCCCGGGCGCCGCCTCGCCGTCGCACCCGTCGACGACGGCCCCGTCGACGAGGTCCCAGCCGGGCTCGTCTACGAGGGCGGTCGGGAGGGCGCCATCTGGTGCGACCAACCCGACTTCGCCCGCTTCGCCTACTGGCGCAACCCAGAGGCCACGGCGCAGGCGTGGCGCGGGTCGGCGTGCACCGTCGGCGACCTCGGCCGACTCGATAAGGACGGCTTCCTCTTCCTGACCGGCCGCCGACACGACCTCATCATCAGCGGGGGCGTCAACGTCTACCCGGCCGAGGTCGAGAACGTGCTCTCGGCGGTGCCCGGGGTGCGGGAGGTCGCGGTGTTCGGCCTGCCCGACGAGCAGTGGGGCCAGCGCGTGTGCGTCGCCTACGTCGCCGAGGCCGCCGGCGCCGAGGAGGCCCTGCGGGCCGCCGCCTCGTCCCGCCTCGCCCCGTACAAGCGGCCGAAGTCCTACATCGCCGCCTCGGACCTGCCGCACACCGCCACGGGGAAGCTGATGCGGCGGGCGGTCCCGCAGCACCTCGGTCTGGCCGAGGGTGCCGGCGCCTGACAAGAAACAGCGGCGGCCGGGTAAGACTGGGACATGCCCTTCGCCACCACCAACCCCGCCACCGGGAAGACGGAGAAGGAATTCCCGACCATGACCCCGGCCGAGGTCGACGCCCTGCTCGACCGGGCGGTCGCCGCCTTCGAGACGTACCGGCGGACGACGTACGCCGAGCGGGCCCGGCATCTGCTCACGGCCGCCGAGCTGCTCGAGGGGGAGGTGCCCGACGTCGCCCGCATCCTGACGACCGAGATGGGCAAGACGTTCGCCGCCGCCAAGGCGGAGGTCTCCAAGTGTGCGGTGGCGCTGCGGTGGTTCGCCGAGAACGGGGAGCGGCTGCTGGGGGACGAGGTGATCGAGTCGAAGGCGTCGATGTCGTACGTGCACTACCAACCGCTCGGGCCCGTGCTGGCGGTCATGCCGTGGAACTTCCCGATGTGGCAGGTGATCCGCTTCGCCGCCCCGGCCCTGATGGTCGGCAACGTCGGGCTGTTGAAGCACGCGTCGAACGTGCCGCAGACGGCGTTGGCGATCGAGGACCTGTTCCGGCGGGCGGGGCTGCCCGACGGGGTGTTCACGAACCTGTTCGTGGAGTCGAAGGATGTGGCGGCGGTGATCGAGGACCCGAGGGTGGCGGCGGTGACGCTGACGGGGAGCGAGCGGGCCGGTATCTCGGTGGGGTCGGCCGCCGGGCGGGCGCTGAAGAAGAGCGTGCTGGAGCTCGGCGGCTCGGACCCCTTCGTGGTCCTCGCGTCGGCGGACATGGAGGCGGCCGTGCGGACGGCGGTGACGGCCCGGGTGCAGAACAACGGGCAGTCGTGCATCGCCGCCAAGCGCTTCATCGTCGTCGACGAGGTGGCGGATGAGTTCGAGGAGCGGTTCGTGGCGGCGATGGACGCGCTCGTGGTGGGCGACCCGTTCGAGCCGGCGACCGACATCGGGCCGATCGTGACGGAGGCGCAGCGCGATGAGCTGGTGAGCCAGGTCGCGGCGGCGGTGGCGCAGGGGGCGACGGTGCACGCCGGCGCGTCGGTCCCGGCAGGCGACGGCTGGTGGTTCGCGCCGACGGTCCTGACGGGGGTGACGGCGGACATGCCGGTGGCGCAGGAGGAGATCTTCGGGCCGGTGGCGCTCGTGATGCGGGTGCCGGACCTGGACCGGGCGATCCTGGTGGCGAACTCGACGACGTTCGGGCTGGGGTCGAGCGTGTGGACCGACGACCAGGGCGAGGCGCGGCGGTGTGTGGAGGAGATCGAGGCGGGGGCGGTGTTCGTCAACGCGATGGTGGCGTCGACGGCGGAGCTGCCGTTCGGTGGCATCAAGCGCTCGGGCTACGGGCGCGAGCTGTCCGAGCTCGGGTTGAAGGAGTTCACCAACCCCAAGACGGTATGGATCGCCTGACTTCTTCGTATTTGGATTGCGCGGCGACGGCTGCGCTGCGTCCCGAGGTGGCGGCGGCGATGGCTGTTGTCCATGAGCGTGCGCTCGGGAATCCGACCGGGAGCCACCCGCCGGCGCAGCGGGCCCGGGCTTTGTTGGAGGACGCCCGGGACTCGGTGGCGGCTTTTTTGGGCCGGGACCCCGGCGAGATCGTCTTCACCTCCGGGGGGACCGAGTCGGCCAACCTCGCCGTGCTCGGCGTCGTGGAGGCGGCGTTGCGCTCGACGACGGGCGAGGCGCTCGTGCTGGTGTCGGCGGTCGAGCACCCGGCGGTGCGCGAGTCGGCCCGGGCGGCGGGGCTGATGGGCGCCGACGTGCGGGAGCTCCCGGTCGACTCTTTTGGTGTGCTCGACCTGGACGCGCTGGCGCGGGCCTTGTCGTCGAGGTGCACCGTGGTGGCGGTGATGACCGCCAACAACGAGACCGGCGTGATCCAGCCGGTGGCCGACGTCGTCGCGTCGGTGCGCCGGCGGGCGCCGGACGCCGTGGTGTTCACGGACGCGGTGCAGGCGGCGGCGTACGTCGATGTGGCGGAGGCCGCGGGCGGCGCCGACATGGTCGGGGTGAGCGCGCACAAGCTCGGCGGGCCCGTGGGCGTGCGGCGCGCTGGCGGTGGGCGGGCGGGTGGCGCTGGTGCCGCGTCAGCACGGGGGCGGCCAGGAGCGCGAGCGGCGCAGCGGCACGCAGGACGTGGCCGGGGCGGTGGGGATGGCGACGGCGATGGAGCTCGTGGCGAAGGAGCGGACGGCTGCTGTGCTTCGGGTGGCGGCGTTGCGGGACCGGCTGGCCGACGGGCTCATGGCGGCGGTGCCGTGGGCGCACCGCACGGTGCCGCCGGGTGTGCCGGGCGTGGCGGTGCTGCCCGGGCACCTGCACCTGTGTCTGCCCGGGGTGGAACGCGAGGAGCTGCTCGTGGCGCTGGGGCGGGAGGGCGTCTGCGTCTCGGGGGGCTCGTCGTGCGCCAGCGGCGCGCTCGAGGACAGTTACGTCCTCGCCGCCATGGGCGTCGAGCCAGGGCTGGCGGCCGGGGCCGTGCGCTTCAGCCTGGGCCACGAGACGACGGATGCCGAGGTGGATCGAGCGTTGGCGGTGGTGCCCGCCGTGGCCGCCCGGCTGCGTCGGGGCGTCTGAGCGCGGTGGCACACTGGGGCGATGTCCATGCGGGTGCTGGTCGCCATGTCCGGGGGAGTCGACTCCTCTGTCGCGGCCGCGCTCCTGGTCGAGCAGGGTCATGACGTCGTCGGCGCCACGCTCAAGCTCTGGGGCGGCGAGTCGGACTCGGGCTGCTGCTCGGTGGCCGACGTGGAAGATGCCCGCCGGGTGGCCCAGCAGCTCGGGATCGAGCACCACGTCTTCAACCTGACCGGGGAGTTCGACCGCCACGTGGTGGCGGGGTACGTCGACGAGCACGCCGCGGGGCGGACGCCGAACCCGTGCATCGAGTGCAACCGGACGATGAAGTTCGACCGCCTGCTGCGCCGGGCCGACCGGTTGGGCTTCGAGCGGCTGGCCACCGGGCACCACGCCCGGGTGACGGTGGCCGCGGCGCGATCGGGCCTCTTCGAGCTGCGGCGGGGCGTCGACGAGGCCAAGGACCAGTCCTACGTCCTGTCGATGCTGGGCCAGGACGAGCTGGCGCGGGTCGTGTTCCCGGTCGGGGAGATGACCAAGGACGACGTCCGGGCGCACGCGTCCCGGCTGGGGTTACGCACGGCGCACAAGCCCGACAGCCAGGACGTGTGCTTCATCGGCAGCACCGTGGGGCGGCAGGGCTTCTTGACGGAGCGCATGGCGCTGCACCCGGGCGAGGTGGTCGACGCCGAGGGGAACCCGGCGGGCACCGTCGACGCGGTGGAGCTGGTGACGGTCGGCCAAAGGCGGGGCATGGGCCACGGCGGCGACGGCAAGCGGCGCTACGTGACGCACGTCGACGTGGCGGCGCGCCGGGTCACCGTCGGTGGCGCCGACGCGGTGGCACGCTCGGCGGTGTTCCTGGCCGGGTCGTCGCTCACGTGGGTGGACCGGCCGATCGGGCGCGGGGCCCGGGCGGTGGCGCAGGTGAGCGCGCACGGGCGCCCGGTCCCGTGCACGCTCGATCTTTGGGAGGACGGTGGCGGTGGCGGTGGACTGGTGGTGCGCTTCGACACGCCCCAGCGCCCGGTCGCCCCGGGACAGACGGTGGCGCTCTACGCCGCCGGCGACCCCGACGCGGTGGTCGGCGCCGGCATCGCAGCGTGAGCGACGCGGTTCCCGCCCAGGCCGCCGCCCGCGCCGCCGAGCTGCGTGCGCAGATCGCGCACAACAACGACCTGTACCACGTGCTCGACGCCCCCGAGATCCCCGACGCCGAGTACGACCTCCTGGTCGTCGAGCTGCGCAAGCTCGAGGCCGACTACCCGCCCCTGCTCACGCCCGACTCGCCGACCCAGGCGGTCGGGGCCGCGCCGTCGGGGCTCTTCCAGGAGGTGCGCCACCGGGTCCCGATGATGAGCCTCGACAACGCGTTCGACGAGTCGGAGCTCGGGGCCTGGGCCGAGCGGCTGCGCCGGGCCGTCCCCGACCTCGACCTGGCGACGCTGGCGTTCTCGACCGAGCCAAAGGTCGACGGCGTCGCCATGTCGCTCACTTATGAGCGGGGGGCGCTCGTCCAGGCCGCGACGCGCGGCGACGGCGTCGCCGGCGAGGACGTCACGGCGAACGTGGCCACCGTCGGCGACGTGCCTCACCAGCTGGCCAAGGCCGGCGGCCCATATCCGTCGGTGTTGGAGGTGCGCGGCGAGATCTACATGCCCGTCGCGGAGTTCGAGGCGATGAACAAGCGCCAGGCGGACGCGGGCGAGCGCCTCTTCGTCAACCCGCGCAACTCGGCCGCCGGTGCGTTGCGGCAGAAGGACCCGGCGGTTACCGCGACGCGGCCGCTGCACTTCTGGGCGTACGCGGTCGGCTACATCGAGGGGGCGCCGGCCAAGGGGAAGTGGCCCGCCGGCACCCAGAGCGAGACGCTGGCGCAGCTGGCCCAGGCGGGCTTCCCGGTCAGTCCCGACGCGCGGCGGGTCGAGGGCATGGCGGCGGTCGAGGCGCGCTCTCGGGAGCTGGAGGCGGCCCGGCACTCGCTGGCCTACGAGATCGACGGCGTCGTCACCAAGGTCGACGACTTCGCGTTGCAGAAGGTCCTCGGCGCAACGTCGCGGGCGCCCCGGTGGGCCATCGCCTTCAAGTTCCCGCCCGAGGAGCGCACGACGCGGCTGCTCGACATCATGGTCTCCATCGGGCGGACGGGGCGGGCGACGCCGTTCGCGCGGCTCGAGCCGGTCTTCGTCGGCGGGTCGACGGTCGGCGTGGCGACGCTGCACAACGAGGACCAGGTCGCGGCGAAGGACGTGCGGCCGGGAGACCTGGTCATCGTGCGCAAGGCGGGTGACGTGATCCCCGAGGTGGTCGGGCCGGTCAAAGACGGCCCCGGCGTGCCCAAGCGGCGCAAGCCGAAGTGGAAGTTCCCGACCAAGTGCCCGTCGTGTGGCCAGCCGCTGGTGCGGCTGCCCGGCGAGAGCGACACGTTCTGCACGAACATCGACTGCCCGGCGCAGCGGGTGCAGCGGATCGCGCACTACGCGTCGCGCGGGGCGATGGACATCGAGAGCCTGGGTGAGGAGCGCGTCTTCCAGCTCGTCGACGCGGGGCTGATCGACGACCCGGCGGATCTCTACGACCTGACGGTGGCGCAGCTGGTGCGGCTCGACCGCTTCGCCGAGATCTCGGCGAACAACCTGGTGGTGGCGATCGAGGCGTCGAAGACCCAGCCGCTCAGCCGGCTGCTCGTGGCGCTGGGGATCCGGCACCTCGGGCCGACGGGGGCGCGGGCGCTGGCGCGGGCGTTCGGGAGCCTCGAGGGGATCGTGGGCGCCGACGTGGCGCAGCTGGCCGCCGTCGACGGGGTGGGCGGCGTGATCGCGGCGAGCGTCGCCGAGTTCCTGACCCAGAACGAGCCCGTGCTCGCCCGGTTGCGTGCCGCCGGGGTCAACACGGAGGAGCCCGGGGCCGCCGGGACGACGGGCGGCGGCGGGGCCGGGTCGGCCGGCGCCGTGGCGCAGACGCTCGAGGGCAAGACGGTGGTGGTGACCGGAGCGGTGCCGGGCTACACGCGGGAGGGGGCGGAGGAGGCGATCATGGCGCGGGGCGGCAAGTCGCCCGGCAGCGTGTCGAAGAAGACGTTCGTCCTCGTCGTCGGGGACGCGCCGGGGGCGAGCAAGACCAAGAAGGCCGAGGATCTCGGCGTGCCGACGATCGACGCGTCGGGGTTCGACGCGCTGCTCGAGACGGGCGCGCTGCCGGAGTGACGCGGGGGCGTGCAGGTCGGGGGGTGTCCACCGGACGGGGGCGCTTTGTCGGTAGCCTGAAACCGCCCGATGCCCCTGATATCTGATTCCATCGGCCGGGTCCTTGGGAAGCGGTACCGGCTGCTCTCCGCTCTGGGCACCGGCGCTTCGGCGCACGTCTATCTGGCCGAGGACGTGTCGCTCCAGCGTCACGTCGCGGTCAAGGTGCTGCAGCCGGGCCTCGCCGCGGACGAGGCGTTCCTCAAGCGCTTCCGGGCCGAGGCGCGCTCGGTGGCGTCGCTGAACCACCCGCACGTGCTGCGGGTGTTCGACTGGGGCGAGGAGAACGACGAGCCGTACCTTGTCCTGGAGTACCTGGGGGGCGGGTCGCTGCGGGACCTCGAGGACCGGGGCGTCAAGCTGTCGCACGCGCAGGCGGCGCAGCTGGGGGCCGAGGTGGCGCAGGGCCTGGCGTACGCGCACCTGCGCGGGCTGGTGCACCGCGACATCAAGCCGGCGAATTTGTTGTTCGACGAGGAGGGGCGGGTCCGTATCGCCGACTTCGGCGTGGCCCGGGCGCTGGCGGAGGCCGCGTGGACCGAGCCCGCGGGGGCGATGGTGGGGACGGCGCGTTACATCTCGCCCGAGGCGGCCGAGGGCAAGTCCGTGGACGGGAAGGCCGACGTCTACTCCTTGTCCTTGGTCCTGTACGAGGCGGTGACGGGGACCGTGCCCTTCGTGACCGACACGACGATGGGGACGCTGGCGGCCCGTATCGGCCAGCCCTTGCCGCACGACCCGTTGTTGGGCCCGCTCGACGACGTGCTGGCGCGGGCGGCCGCGCCGGACGTCACGGCGCGCCTGGACGCGGCAGGACTGGGGGCGCGGCTCGGCGCGTTGGCCGCCGCGCTGCCGACACCGGCGCCGCTGCCGCTCGTGTTCGCGCACGTGGAGCGGTCCGCGCCGATCGCGGGGTTCCAGGCGCCGGGGGTGGGCGAGCTCACGGACTCGGGGGTGACGGCGGTCGCGGCCGGGGGGGCGATCTCGGCGACGGCGGTGGCGCCGTCGTTGGCCGGTGCGCCGGTCGGGACGAAAGCGGGCCCGGGGGAGATCTTCGACGCGGAGCCGCACGGAGGTGCGGCCACGGCGGGCGGGCGAGGGGCGCCGCCGCGCCGACGGGGTCGGTCGTGGGGGAGCGGCAAGACCTGGGCCATCGTGGCCGGGGTGGTGGCGGCCGTCTTGCTGGCGGCGGGGCTGGTCGTGGCATTCGGGACGAACGTGCTCACGGCGTCGCACCCGACGCCGACGCTGACGAGCCTGACCGTCGCCCAGGCCCGGACGCAGCTGGCGAAGGTCCACATGGACCTGGCCCAGGGCCCGCCGGCGAAGTCGATCAGCGTGGGCGCGGGCGACATCGTGTCGCAGACGCCCAAGGCCGGGGTGTCGGCGAAGGAGGGCACGACGGTCACGGTGGTGGTGTCGGACGGGCCGCCCAACGTGACGGTGCCGAGCCTGGCGGGCATGACGTGCGCCCAGGCGACGACCGCGCTGCAGGCGGCGCACTTCAAGTCGGTCTGCGCGCCGGGGGCGTACAACAACAACGTCGCGACCGGCGTCCTGGACCTGTGGTCGATCGGCTCGACGCAGAACCCGACGAAGGCGCCGTACGGGAGCACGATCACGTTGGTGCCGTCGCTCGGGCACCAGCCGGCCACGGTGCCGAACATCCCGACGAGCTACTCGTTCGCCCAGGCGCAGGCGGCGCTGCAGGCGGTGGGGCTGACGGCGACGCAGAACAACCAGTCGAACCCGACGGTGCCCCAGGGGCAGGTCATCTCGACGACGCCGGCGAGCGGGGCGCAGGCGCCCTACGGCTCCGCCGTGACGGTGAACGTGTCGACGGGGCCGCCGACCGTGGCCGTGCCCAACGTGCAGGGCGACACGACGCAGCAGGCCACGACCGTGCTGCAGGGTGCCGGCCTGAGCGTCTCGGGCGTCTCGGGCAA
Organism: uncultured Acidimicrobiaceae bacterium; assembly: GCA_963821105.1. GTDB lineage: Bacteria > Actinomycetota > Acidimicrobiia > Acidimicrobiales > RAAP-2 > Bog-473. The sequence continues at coordinate 102,579 of CAWGCO010000010.1, read as the reverse complement.
CCCGAACAACAACGTGACCGGGACGCAGCCTTCCATCGGCTCGACCGTGCCGACGGGCTCGTCGGTGCAGCTGTTCACGCACTGACGAGGTGGCGGGGTGACGGGGTGACGGGCTGATGGCGGCGCTGCCGTTCGACTCCAACTGCGACCTCTGCGAGGCGGCGCGGCTCTCGGAGTGGCACCACGAGGACGACGTCTGCTGGGTGGCCGACTGCGAGGTGTGCGGGGTGCCGATGGTGGTGTGGAAGCACCACGGGCCGACGCCGCCCGACAGCGACGTCGAGCACATGATGGCCGAACTGAGCCGGGTGGCCGACGCGCGCTTCGGGCCCGGCGAGTGGTCGATCGACCGGGTGATGCGCCAGATCCCCAACCATTTCCACGCGCACGGCCGGGACCCGAACTGGTGGTTCCGCCTGCGCGGGCTGCGCTGACGACGACCGACTGAGCGACCGCTTTTCCGGCGGCCGGCGGGTCGGGATCCGGGGGAAGCCCGAAATTGCCCGCCGGTAGGGTGGCGCCGATGGAGGCGACCCCCGTCGATCAGTCCGACGCGCTCCTCGACCCGGCCGCCGACCCGGGCGGCGCGGCCATGGGGCCCCTGGGGGACGGGTCCGTCGAGACGAACTGGTTCGCCCTGCTGCACCGGCGGGTCACCGTCCGGGCCGTGCAGAGCCCGCGCTACCAGTGGTGGGCGCTCGTGGCGCTGCTGTCCGGCCTGCTCGCGCTCAACATCACCTTCACCGTCTTCGTGGTGGCCCTGCCCACGGTCAAGGAGGACTTCCACACGAACTTCTCCGTGTTGGCCTGGGCCTCGACCGGTCCGCTGCTCGCCTTCGGCGTGGCGGCGCCGTTCTTCGGCAAGGCCGGCGACCTCTTCGGCCACCGCCGCCTCTACCAGTTCGGGCTCCTGGGGGCGATGGTCAGCGCGGTGCTCACGGCGACCGCACCCGACGTCGGGATGCTCCTCTTCGCCCGCGCCCTCGACGGGGTCCAGGGCGCGGCGACCGGCACGGCGTCGATGGCGATCATCCTCGAGCTGTTCGCCCCGGCGGACCGGGTCAAGGCACTCGGCTGGTGGTCGCTGGTCGGAGCGGGCGGCCCCGTCCTGGGCGTGACGCTCGGCTCGCCGGTGATCCAGTACTTCGGGTGGCGGACGTTGTTCTGGGGCCAGCTCGTGTTGTTGGTCATCGCATCGGTCGTCGTGGCGGTGCTGCTCCCGACGCGACGGAAGGCTCGGGCCGGAGGTCCGGTCCCGTCCGAGGACAGGGCCACGGCCAAGGCCGCGGGGAAGCGCTCGAACGTCTGGAAGGGCATGGACTGGGTCGGCAGCTGGAGCCTGGCCGGCGGGGTGACCGCCGCCATGCTCGTGCTGAGCATCGGGCCGATCGCAGGGTGGACGTCGGTGGGGGTGATCGTCTCGGGCGTCGTGGCGGTCGGAATGGGCGTCACCTTCTTGTGGCGCGAGGCCACGTTCGCCACGCCGCTCATCCCGACGACCTACTGGCGGCGGCGCAACTTCATGTTCCCCATGGGCACCAAGGCCTTCACGAGCTTCGCCTACTTCGGCGGCTTCTTCCTCTTCCCACTGCTCATGGAGCAGGTCTACGGCTACAGCGTCTCCCAGGTGGGCTTCTTGTCGGTGGCGCGGCCCCTCGTGTTCGCGATCAGCGCGCCGATCGCCGGCTACATGACGGTGCGGACGGGCGAGCGCAACGCGACGCTCTTCGGGACGATCGCGTTGCTGCTCTCGATGGTGATCTTCGCCACGCTCGGCGCCTCGTCGGCCGTCGTCGTGGTGGTGGTCGCCTTGGCGCTGTCGGGCCTCGGCATGGGCGTGTCCATGCCGGCCACCTCGTCGTCGATGGCCAACGAGGTGGCCGAGTCCGAGTACGGCGTGATGAGCGCCGCGTCGTTGCTGGCGGCGCAGGTGGGCGAGGTGGCCGGGATCCAGATCGTGCTGACGATCCAGGAGTCGATCGCCAAGAACGAAGGTCTTAGCAACGTGCACCACAGCACGGCGCTGTTGCACAGCTTCAGCGTGCCGTTCTGGGTCGGCACGGCGGTGGCCGCGCTGGCCGTGGTGTGCGCGCTCTTCATCCGGCCGCTGCGCCGCTCGGCGCAGGCGCCACAGCTGGCGCCCGACGCGGCCTGACTGCTCTGACGCCCTCGGTCTACTCGGTGATGTCGCGGAGGCGGGCGGCGAGGTCGGCCGCCGACGAGTCGCTCGCCGCCGGCGTGGCCTGCAGCGCCATGAGCTTGGCCATGTCCCCCTCGACCCGCACCTTGCCGGCCATGAAGGCCTGCATGCCGGCCTGTGGGTTCCCGTCGATCAGGATCGCCTTGGCCGTGTCGTAGTCCACGGTGACCTTGAGGTCCTGCGTCTCGAGGTGACCGGTGTCGAGGACCATCTCGCCGCTCGAGGTGTCCATGTGGGCGAGGATGTCCTCATCGGAGAAGGGGACCGCGGTCACGACCAGGTTCATGCGGACGGAGTGGGCGATCGGTGGGGTCTTGCCCTCGAACTCGGCGCGGATGGCGCGGGCCTCGTCCAGCCAAGCGTCGCTGAGGAACGGGTACGACGGCATGTGGGTGTGCTCCTTACGTGTTCTCTTCGGTCGCGGTGGGACCTCGTTCGCCCCGCCCCGGAGCCTGGTGGCCGCCGGAACCCTACCCTTCCCGCCGGTAGGCTGCCGACTCGTGACGCATCCCATCATGGCCGGTGCAGAGGCATATTCGGCGACCGGCGACGCCCGTGGCGCGTTGGTCCTCCACGGCTTCACGGGCAACCCCCAGTCCATGCGCGGCCTGGCGCTCGCGATGGCCGACGCGGGGTTCACGGTCGAGCTGCCGCTGCTGCCCGGGCACGGGACCGACGTGTCCGACATGGTGCCGACGCGCTGGCCGCAATGGTGTGAGGCCGCGGCCGACGCGTACACCGCGCTGTCGGCCCGTTGCGATGCGGTCGTGGTCATCGGTCTGTCGATGGGCGGGAGCCTGGCCGTGTGGCTGGCCGAGCATCACCCCGACGTGGCCGCGCTCTCCCTGGTGAACCCCCTCGTGACCCCGCCCGACACGGCCACGACCGACTTCATCCAGGCGATGATCGACGGCGGCGACGAGGTCGCACCGGGCATCGGCTCGGACATCGCGAAGGAGGGCGCGGTCGAGTCCGCCTACCCCGAGCTGCCCCTCGAGGCCGCCCTGTCCCTCTTCGAGGGCGTCGCCGAGGTGGAAGCGCTGCTCGGGTCGGTGACGTGCCCCATGCTGCTCTTCACGAGCACGCAGGACCACGTCGTCGACCCCGCGTCGAGCGAGGTCCTGAAGGCCGGCGTGAAGGGCCCCGTGGAGCAGGTGGTCCTGGAGCGGAGCTATCACGTGGCGACGCTCGACTTCGACAAGGACGAGATCGAGGCGCGCACCGTCGAGTTCCTGAGCGGCGTGCTGCCCGCACCCCGGCCGTGAACGGGCCCGACGGCAAGGACGCCGCCGCCGCCCCGCCTCGCGCCCTCAGCCGCGACGACGTCGTGCACGTCGCCCACTTGGCGCGCCTGGACCTGACCGACGACGAGGTCGAGCTCTTCACGGCGCAGTTGCGCACGGTGTTGGACCATGCCGCCGACGTGGCCGCGCTCGACCTGTCCCACCTGCCGCCCTCTTCCCACCCGATCGCGCTCGAGAACGTGTTGCGGCCCGACGAGGTCCGCCCGAGCCTCGACCGCGACGAGGTGCTGTCCGCCGCGCCGTCGGTGGAGGACGACCGCTTCAAGGTGCCGCGGATCGGCGCAGAAGCGCCGTGACGTCCGCGGTCTCGCTGGCCGACGCGGTGCGCTCGGGCGCCCGGACGGCGCGCGACGTCACCGAAGAGGCGATCGCCGCGGTGGCCACAGAGAACGGACGGTACAACGCGTTCCTCTCCGTCCTCGAGGACGAGGCGCGCGCACAGGCCGCCGCCGTCGACGCGGCGGTGGCCGAAGGGCGCGACCCGGGCCCGCTGGCCGGCGTGCCCGTCGCGCTGAAGGACAACCTGTGCACCCGGGGCCACGCCACGACGTGCGGGTCGCGGATCCTCGAAGGCTGGCGCCCGCCGTACGAGGCCACGGTCGTCGGGCTGCTCCGCCGCGCCGGCGCCGTCGCCCTCGGCAAGACGAACATGGACGAGTTCGCCATGGGCTCCTCGACGGAGAACTCGGCGTTCGGGCCGACGCGCAACCCGCGCGGTGTCGACAAGGTCCCGGGCGGGAGCAGCGGCGGGTCGGCCGCGGCGGTGGCGGCCGGGTTTGCCCCGCTGGCGCTCGGATCCGACACCGGCGGCTCGATCCGCCAGCCCGCCGCGTTGTGCGGCGTCGTCGGGATGAAGCCGACCTACGGCCGGGTCTCGCGCTACGGACTGGTCGCCTTCGCCAGTTCGCTCGACCAGATCGGGCCCTTCGCCACCACGGTGCACGACGCCGCGCTCCTCTACGACGTCATCGCCGGTCACGACCCCCTCGACAGCACCTCGCTGCCATCGGCACCCGCGCCCACCTCGGAGCGCGTCGACGACGGCGTCGAGGGCTTGCGCGTCGGGCTGGTCCGAGACCTGGTCGACGGGTGCGCCCCGGACGTGGCGGCGCGGGTGCAGGAGGCCGCCGACGCGCTGGCGGGTGCCGGCGCCAAGGTCGAGGAGGTCTCGGTCCCAGAGTTCTCCTACGGGCTCTCCGCCTACTACCTGATCGCGCCGGCGGAGGCGTCCTCCAACCTGGCCCGCTACGACGGCGTGCGCTACGGGCTGCGGGTCGACGGCGACGACGTCGAGGCGATGAACACCGCGACGCGGACGGCCGGGTTCGGGGCCGAGGTCAAGCGGCGCATCATGCTCGGGACGTACGCCCTCTCGGCCGGGTACTACGACGCGTACTACGCGCAGGCCCAGCGTGTCCGCACGCTCGTCATGCGGGCCTTCGACCGCGCCTACGAGACGTACGACGTGCTGCTCGGGGCCACGGCGCCCACGACCGCCTTCGACCTCGGGGCGAAGGTCGACGACCCGATGGCGATGTACATGAACGACGTCTGCACGATCCCCTCCAACCTCTCGGGGCACCCGGCGATCTCGGTGCCCTACGGCACGGGGGCGGACGGCCTCCCGGTCGGCGTCCAGGTGCTGGCCCCGGCGTTGGGCGAGGCCGTGCTGTTCCGGGTTGCCCGCGCGGTCGAGGAAAGCGCGCCGTGAGCGACTGGGAGACCGTGATCGGGCTCGAGGTGCACACCGAGCTCAAGACGGACGACGAAGCTGTTCTGCGGCTGCCGCAACGCGTTCGGCGACGAGCCGAACGTGAACATCTGCCCGACGTGCATCGGGCTGCCCGGGTCGTTGCCGGTCCTCAACGAGCAGGCCGTCGAGTTCGCCATGCGCATCGGCGCGGCGCTCCACTGCGAGATCCGGCCGTCGGAGTTCGCCCGCAAGAACTACTTCTATCCCGACCAGGCGAAGGACTATCAGATCAGCCAGTACGACCTCCCGTTGAACGTCAACGGGTTCTTGGACCTGCCCGACGGCTTCCGGGTGGGCGTGACCAGGGCCCACATGGAGGAGGACACCGGGAAGCTCACCCACGTCGGCGCGACGGGCCGGATCAACGCCGCCCTGTACGCGCTGGTCGACTACAACCGCTCGGGCGTCCCGCTCGTCGAGATCGTGAGCGAACCGGACATGCGCACGTCGGCGCAGGCCCGCGCCTACGCGGCGGAGTTGCGCGGCATCCTGGTCGCCACCGGCGCCTCCGACGGTCGTATGGAAGAAGGATCGATGCGCGTCGACGCCAACGTCTCGGTCCGCCCGACCGGGACCAACGCGTTCGGCACGCGCTGCGAGATCAAGAACCTCAACTCGATCCGCTCCTTGGGGCGGGCGATCGACTACGAGGTGATGCGGCAGATCGGCGTGATCGAGGGCGGCGGCGTGGTCGACCAGGAGACGCGTCACTGGGACGAGTCGGCCGGCCGAACCGGGGCGCTGCGCTCCAAGGAAGAGGCCAACGACTACCGCTACTTCCCCGAGCCGGACCTGGTGCCGCTCGCACCCGACAAGGCGTGGCAGGAGGAGGTGCGCAGCTCGCTCGGGCCCATGCCCGCCGACCGCCGCGCCGCGCTGGCCGCCGCGCTCGGGGGCGACCCGACCGCGGCGGAGGTCGATCAGATCAACGCCGTCGTCGACCTGGGCCTCGACGACGCTCGTGACCGCGGCGTCCGGGGCCGGCGCGCCGACCGCGTTGGCCCTCGTCCGGGCGGCCAACGAGGTTGCCGCGCAGCCCGAGGCCGGCGCGCGCCTCGACGTGGGCTCGTTCACGTCGCTGCTGGCGCTCGAGGCTGGGGGACAGCTCTCGGCGACCCAGTCCAAGGCGGTGCTGGCGGCGCTGCTCGAGCGCGGCGGCGGGGACCCGGCGGCCATCGCCCAGGAGATGGGTTTCGAGGCCATGGCGGCCGACTCGCTGTCGGCGGCGGTCGACGAGGTGGTCGCCGCCCATCCCGACGAGTGGTAGCGCTTCGTCGAAGGCGACGACAAGCTCATGGGCTTCTTCACGGGCAAGGTGATGGAGGCCACGGCGAAGAAGGCCAACGGCAAGGACGTCGCAGCCGAGCTGCGCCGCCGCCGCGGCTAGGCGGTCAGAGGCTCCCTGAAGTAACGCCGTTGCCGTCTCGCCTGAGCTGCAGAAGGCCGGCCGTATGCTTGGCGCCCATGAGCAGCGACGAGCCGGTGTCCACGTTCGTGTCCCTGAACCCGGGCCGCGACGTGCAACGGGTCGGCACGGCCTCCTTCCTCGGCCAGGACGTCGGCAAGATCCACGACCCGGTGTGGGCGGTCATCGGGAACCTCGGCGACAGCCAGTGCTACCTCGGCGTCCAGCAGAAGGTGCGGGCCGTCCAGGACGCCGTGGCACGGCGGATCGCGGAGGACGACCTGGCGGTCCGGCTGATCGCGCCCGCGTTCACCCTCGGGGTCTCCGACGGCCAGCTCAACGGCACGCCGCAGATGCGGTTCTCGCTGATCGGGCGCGAGCTCGTCAACGACGCCGTCGACGTGCACCTGGCGGCGAACAGCGTCGCCGGCCTGGTCGCGGTCGTCGCGTGCGACAAGCCCCCGGTGGGCACGGTCGCCGCCGTCCTCGAGAACAACACGCCGGCGGTGATCCTCTCCGACGGCTCGATCCACCCGGGCGTCGACCCGGAGACGGGGGCGCGGATCGATCTCGTCGGCGCCTTCCAGGCGGCGGACCAGGACGACGACGTGCGTGCCCGCTTCGCCCTACACGCGTGCCCGGGTCAGGGCAGCTGTGGCGGCATGTTCACGTACAACACGATGCAGACCTTCATCGCCGTGGCGGGCCTGGAGCCGCTGCACATGGTCTCGCCGGCGTCGGACGACCCCCGCCGGCTGAGCGAATTCCCGGGCCAGGTCGTCGATTGCCTGCTCACGATGACGAGCCGCGGCATCCGGCCGCGCGACATCGTGACGCCGGCGTCGCTGCGCAACGCGCTGGCCGTGACGATCGCCATGGGTGGATCGACCAACGTCGTGCTGCACAGCGTGGAGATCGCGCGGGCGGCGGGCATCGACCTCTGGCGCGAGGTGCTCAGCCAGGACGACTTCAACGACCTGGCCCGACGCTTGCCGGTGCTGGTCAACATGCGGCCCTTCGGCGAGTACTCGATGGTCGACGTCGAGGCCAGCGGGGGGCTGCAGGTGATCGTGAAGGAGTTGCTCGACGCCGGCTTCCTCGACGGGGCCGCCCTCACCTGCACGGGCGAGACGCTGGCCGAGCAGGTGCGGAGGCTGGACCCGCCGGCGCCGGACCAGGACGTCATCTACCCGGTCGACAAGCCGTTCAAGGACACGGGCGGGCTGCGCCTGTTGCGGGGCAACCTGGCGCCCGAGGGCGGGGCGATCCTCAAGGTCGCCGGCGTCGAGGGGGGCGTCAAGGACGGCGTGTTCACCGGGCGTGCCCGCGTCTTCAACAGCGAGCGCTCGCTCGTCGAGGCGCTCGAGCTCCGTCCGGAGACCTTCGCCGACAACGACATGGTGGTCATCCGCTACGAAGGCCCGCGGGGGGCGCCCGGGATGCCCGAGCTGCTCGACCCGACGTCGCGCATCACGGCGCTGTGCCGGGAGCGGGGCATCACGATCGCGCTCATGACCGACGCTCGCTTCTCCGGCGGATCGGTCGGGCTCGTGATCGGCCACGTCGCCCCCGAGGCCTTCCTCGGTGGGCCGATCGCGCTCGTCGAGGACGGCGACTCGATCGTCGTCGACGTGACGAGCGACCGCATCGACTGCCGGCAGCTCGACGAGCCGGGCGTGCTGGAGCAGCGAGCCGACGCCTGGCAGATCAAGGCCGAGGTCGGCGGCGGCGTCCACCCCGACGCGGTGCCGGTCACGGACCGGGTGCTGGCGCGGATGCGGGCGACCGCCCAGCCCGCCCTCCTCGGCGGCGGCATGGCCACACCGTCGCCTGGCTGAGCGGGTGCCTGGGGACGGTCCGGCGGGCCCGTCGGGGCCTCCGGGATCGGCGAGGGCGGAAGGCCGGGGTTGTTGACCCTGAGAACGCGTGGCAGAATGGTGGGCGAAATGAGCAAGCACCTCGCCCGCCCGATCACGATTCTGGTAGTCGTAACGTAGAGGCGCGCCCCGACATCGCAGCGCGCGCCTCTCGACCTCCCGCTCCGGGGGGTCTTTTCAATTCACGGACCGATTTCGCAGACAGACGCAGACAGACGCAGACAGACGCAGACAGGACGACCATGAGTACCCGACCCAGAACAGGGGAACCGACATGAAGCTGACAGGGGCCCAGGCCCTCATCAAGAGCCTCGAGATGCAGGGGGTCGACGTGATGTTCGGCCTGCCCGGCGGCGCCATCCTGCCGGTCTACGACCCGATCATCGACTCGTCGATCCGCCACATCCTGGTGCGCCACGAGCAGGGCGCCGGCCACATGGCCGAGGGCTACGCCATGGTCACGGGCAAGCCCGGGGTGGCCATCGTGACGAGCGGGCCCGGCGCCACGAACGTCGTGACGCCGCTGGCCAACGCGTACATGGACTCGACGCCGCTCGTCGTGATCTCGGGGCAGGTGGCGACGCCGTCCATCGGGACCGACGCCTTCCAGGAGTGCGACATCACCGGGGTCACGATGGGCATCACGAAGCACAACTGGCTGATCAAGAGCGTGGACGACATCCCGAGGGTGGTGGCCGCCGCGTTCCACGTTGCGACGACCGGGCGGCCGGGGCCGGTGCTGATCGACCTGCCGAAGGACATCTCGAACCAGTCGATGGAGTGGTACTGGCCGTCGTCGGTCGACGAGCTCGACCTCCCGGGCTATCACCCGGTGACGTTCGGTGACCCCGTCCTCGTCGCGCAGGCGGCCGAGCTGATCGCGGCGGCGCGGCGGCCCGTCTTCTACGTCGGCGGCGGCGTGCTGAAGGCCCGGGCGGCGGAGGCCTTGCGGGCGCTGGCGGATCGCACGGGCATCCCGGTGGTGACGACGCTCATGGCGCGGGGCGCCTTCCCCGACTCGCACCCCCAGGCGCTGGGGATGCCGGGGATGCACGGGCACTACACCGCGGTGACCGCGTTGCAGCGGAGCGACCTGTTGATCAACCTCGGGGCCCGCTTCGACGACCGGGTGACGGGGAAGATCTCGACGTTCGCGCCCGAGGCGAAGGTGATCCACGTCGACATCGACCCCGCCGAGCTCGGCAAGGTGCGCGTGCCCGACGTGGGCATCGCCGGCGACTGCCGCCAGGTGATCGGCGAGCTGCTGCTGGCGATGGACGCGCGGGAGAGCGTGGGCGAGACGGTGGTGCAGGACATCGAGCCGTGGTGGCACCAGATCCGCGAGTGGCAGGCGCGCTTCCCGCTGCACTACTCGGAGGTCGAGGGTGGGGCGATCAAGCCGCAGAACGTCGTCGAGCAGCTCCGCGACTCGACCGGCGAGGACACGATCGTCGTGGCCGGCGTGGGCCAGCACCAGATGTGGGCGTCGCAGTACTGGAACTTCGAGCACCCCTACACGTGGGTCAACTCGGGCGGCGCGGGGACGATGGGCTTCGCCGTGCCGGCCTCCATCGGGGCCAAGGTGGGGCGGCCGGACCGCACGGTGTGGGCCATCGACGGCGACGGCTGCTTCCAGATGACGGCGCAGGAGCTGGTGACGGCGAGTGCCGAGCAGATCCCGGTGAAGATCGCGATCCTCAACAACGCGTATCTCGGGATGGTGCGGCAGTGGCAGGAGATGTTCTACGAGGAGCGCTACAGCGAGGTGTACCTGTCGCCCGACCTGCCCGACTACGTGAAGTGGGCCGAGGCCATGGGGTGCGTCGGCATCCGGGCCGAGACTCCTGAAGATGTGGGGCCGGCGATCGAGAAGGCGAACTCCATCGACGACCGCCCGGTCGTGGTCGACTTCCGCACCGACGCCTTCGAGAAGGTGTTCCCGATGGTGCCGGCGGGCGCGTCGAACGACGACATCGTGGTGCACCCGGACCAGGCGGCGGCCCGATGAGCGCGACGAACGGCGCCCATCTGCATGCCCTGTCCGGTGACGGGAAGCGGGCGAAGGCCTCGCCGTCGCCGCGCCACCACATCCTGTCGGTGCTGGTGGAGAACAAGGCGGGCGTGCTGGCCCGGGTGGCCGGGCTCTTCAGCCGGCGTGGCTTCAACATCTACTCGCTCGCCGTCGCCCCGAACGACGAGGACGAGCGCTTCAGCCGGATCACGATCGTGGTTGACGTGGAGTCCGCCCCGCTCGACCAGATCGTCATGCAGCTGGACAAGCTCGTCAACGTCGTGTCGATCGGCGAGCTCTCGCCGGCCGAGGCGGTCGAGCGCGAGCTGGTGCTCGTGACGGTGGCCGCCGGTCCGACGGAGCGCTCGCAGGTGATCCAGCTGGTGGGCGTGTTCGGCGGGGAGGTCATCAACGTCGGGACGGACCGCCTGACCGTCATGCTGGCGGGCCGGCCCGAGAAGATCGACGACTTCGAGGGACTACTCGAGCAGTATCACGTCGTCGAGCTCCAACGGACGGGCCGTGTGGCCCTGCCTAAGCTGGAACGCCACTGACCGGGCGGGCGACCGACCAGACCCGCATCACCCGGACCCGCATCACCCAGGGACCCACCAGGGACAGAAGGAAAGAGAAAGAGCAGACGCCATGGCCACGCTGTACTACGAATCCGACGCCGACCCCACGCTGATCGCGGGGCGCAAGGTCGCCATCTTGGGCTACGGCTCCCAGGGGCACGCCCACGCGCAGAACCTCATGGAGTCGGGGGTCGACGTGCGCGTCGCCCTGCGCGAGGGGAGCTCGAGCCGGGCCAAGGCCGAGGAGGCGGGCCTACGCGTTCTGTCGCTCGCCGACGCGGCGGCCGAGGCCGACGTGATCATGATCCTGCTGCCCGACACCGAGCAGAAGGCGGCGTACGACGAGTTCGTGGCGCCGCACCTCAACGACGGCGACATGCTCATGTTCGCCCACGGCTTCAACATCCGCTTCGGGCAGATCGTCCCGCCGGCGGGCGTCGACGTCACGATGGTGGCGCCCAAGGGGCCGGGCCACCTCGTCCGGCGCACGTACACCGAGGGCGGCGGGGTCCCGTCGTTGATCGCGGTGCACCAGGACGCGACCGGGAAGGCCCGTGACCTGGCGCTCTCGTACGCCCACGCCATCGGGGCGACGCGGGCCGGCGTGCTCGACACGACGTTCGACGAGGAGACCGAGACGGATCTCTTCGGCGAGCAGGTGGTGCTCTGCGGCGGGCTGACCGCGCTGGTGACCGCCGGGTTCGAGACGCTCGTCAACGCGGGCTACCAGCCCGAGTCGGCGTACTTCGAGTGCCTCCACGAGCTGAAGCTGATCGTCGACCTCATGTACGAGCAGGGCATCGCCGGCATGCGCTACTCGATCTCGGACACCGCCGAGTACGGCGACCTGACCCGGGGGCCCCGGGTGATCGACGACGCGGTCCGGGCCACGATGCAGTCCATCCTCGACGACATCCGCAGCGGCGCCTTCGCCGAGGAGTGGATCGCCGAGAACAAGGCCGGCCGGGCCAAGTTCGAGGCGCTGCGGGCGGCGGGGAAGGCGCACCAGATCGAGTCGGTGGGCGCCGAGTTGCGGGGGATGATGCCGTTCATCTCGGCCGGCAAGACCCGGGTGCAGGACGCTTCGGGCGGCTGACCTGGGGGTTCCCCCTTCTCGGGTCGGAGGGGTTGACCTGACATCAGAGTGATGTCATAGTGACGTCATGAAGATGTCACTGGTCGTGGACGGGCTGCGGGCCGACGTGCTCAGCGTCGGCGAGCTCGGCGACGACACGGTGGCGGCGGTGGCCGACCGCATCGCGGCGCTGCTGGGCCGTTCCATGCCGGCGCGGATCTTGGAGCTCCTCTCCGACGTGTCGGCCGAGATCTCGGCCGAGCTGCCCGACGGCCACCTCGAGATCCGGGTCGCCGGCGACGACGTCGACCTGGCGTACGTCGAGGACGCGCCCGCCCCGCCGCCGGGCGACGGCGACGACCGCGACCGCGACCGTGACCTGTCGGCTCGCATCACCCTGCGCCTGAGCGAGGGCCTCAAGGCGCGCGTGGAGGACGGCGCGGCGCGCGAGGGGATCTCGGTCAACGCGTTCATCGTGCGCACGCTCGAGCGAGGCGCGGCGAGCAGCGACCAGAAGCGAAAGAGCCACGCCGGCAACCGCCTGCGTGGGTACGGCACGACCTGAAAGGAGCGAGTGCGATGGAGAAGACGTTCGAGACACCGGGGGGCGTGCGGCTCCTCGTGCACAACGAGGCCGGCCTCGTGACGGTCACGGCCGGGCCGGGCGCCGAGACCACGGTGCGGCTCGAGGCGCTGACGCCGGGGGCCGAGGAGCTCGTCGAGCGGGCCACCGTGGAGTGCCGCGCCTCGGGGGGCCAGCACCTGGTGACGGTGAAGGTCCCCAAGCAGGGGGTCCGTCTCCTGCGCCGCCACGCCGTCGAGGTGCGGGTCGACCTGCCCGAGGGCAGCGACGTGGCGGCCATCGTGGCGTCGGCCGACGTCGACGTCACCGGCGCGATCGGCACCGGCGAGTTCACGACGGCGAGTGGCGACGTGTCGACCGACGACGTCGCGGCGGACTTCGTCGCCAGGTCGGCCAGCGGCAACTTCACGGTCGGCGCGGTCGGCGGTGACCTCAAGGCGCAGACCGCCTCGGGCGACGTGCGCTGCTCGAGTGTCGCCGGCCGGACGGTCTTCACGACGGTGTCGGGCGACCTCGAGGTGGGCGCGGCGGCGAAGGCGGTCGAGGTGAAGGCGACCTCGGGCGACGTCCGCCTGGGCGAGGTGGCCCAGGGCGCCCGGGTGGTCAACGTCTCGGGCAACGTGCGGGTCCTGGTCCTCGACGAGGGCAGCCTGCACGTGCGCTCGGTGTCGGGCAACGTGCTCGTCGGGGTGGCCACGGGCGTCGACCTGCACGTCGACGTCGAGACGGTGTCGGGCGAGATCACCTCCGACATCGCGCTGGGCCACGAACCCGGACCCCAGCACGGCGACACCCGGGTCGACGTGCGCGTGCGCAGCGTCTCGGGCGACGTGGCGATCGAGCGGGCGCTCGAGCAGGTGGCCTGAGATGCCCTTCATCCGCCCCCCGGACATGATCAGCCGCGACGCCGCTCCCGGGGTGGAGCGGGCGGTTCCTGCACTCGGCCAACATGACGTTCGCCCACTACGACCTCGCCCCGGGCGCAGCGCCCCTGCACGAGCACCAGCACGAGCAGGAGGAGGTGTGGCACGTGGTCGACGGCGAGATCGCCCTGACGATCGACGGCGAGGAGCAGGTGCTCACGGCCGGTTGTGTCGCCGTGGTCCCGCCCGAGACGCCGCACTCGGTGCGGCCGATCGGCGCCGCCCGGGCCATCATCGCCGACTACCCGCTCCGCCCCGACCTGCCCGGGGTGACGCACCGGGATTAGCCACTCAGCCGCGACCCAGGTGCACCCTCGGGGGGTCAGACTGGGCGCGGTGGTCCGGCGGATCTCTGCGAAGTGCGCGGCCGCGCTCGCGGCCGGGATGGTGACGGCCGTGTCGGTCGTGGCCTTCTCGGGCGCCGGGCCCGTGTCCGCCGTCGAGGACGGGCTGCCGACGCTGCGGTCCCCGGCGTTCTCCGGCGCCAGCGTCAGCGGCGCACCCGCCATCGAAGGACCGATCCGCTCGCCCGGGGGCCCGTACCTCTACGACCGCGAGGGCCGCGTCGTCATCCTCCACGGGGTCGACGCCGTCTACAAGCATGCGCCCTTCGAGCTCTACGCCGACCCGGGCAAGCCCTGGAACTTCTCCGCCGCCGACGCGTCGCTCATGGCGCGCCTGGGCTTCGACGTCGTCCGCCTGGGCATGACATGGAGCGGCCTCGAGCCCGGCACGGCGAAGGCCAACGACCCGGCGATCTGCGACCCGGGGAAGCCCACGAACCCGCACCAGTTCAACGCGGCCGTGCTGGACCGCTACGTCGCCCACCTCAAGGCGACCGTCGCCCTCCTCGGGCGCTTCCACATCTTCACCATCCTCGACATGCACCAGGACGTCTACAGCGCGAAGTTCGAAGGCGAGGGCGCGCCCTCGTGGGCCGTGTGCACGAACGGGGTGGCCAGCGCCGACCCGCGCGGACGGTGGTCGCACGGGTACTCGACGGACGCGACGAAAATCGCGTTCAGCCACTTCTGGGACAACAACGTCCGCGGCGACCTGCAGGGCCAGTACGACGAGGTGTGGGGCGACGTCGCGCACGCCTTCCGCGGGAACCCGTGGGTCATCGGCTACGACCCCTTCAACGAGCCGTACTCGACGTCGCTCGTCAGCTACCGCGACGAGCACTTCGACGCCCAGTTGCAGTGCTTCTACACGGGCACCAAGTACATCGGGATCCGCCTGAGCGGCGCCCCGGCCCTGGGGTGCCCGCGCCAGGACCCGCGCACCGGCGTGGTGCCCACCATCCTGGCCAACGACCCGTCGCACCTGATCTTCGACGAGCCCGACAACTACGGGACGCCCGGGGACCTGACGTACCTGGGGCCGATGCGGCTGCGCAACCTCGTCTACAACGTCCACCTCTACTGCGGGGCGCGCAGCCCGGTGACCGGGAACCCGACCGACGTGGCGCTCTGCGCCCGAGAGGCCACGCACTCCCTGAGCGTGCGCCAGTCCGACCGGCCCGAGATGGCCTCCCACACCCAGCCGGGCGGGCCGGCCTGGATGGTCACCGAGTTCGGCGCGCGACGAGCAGCGTGCCCTACCTCAAGAGCGTGACGTCGCTCATGGACGCCGAACGGGTGGGGTGGATCTACTGGTCGTGGAAGT
Organism: uncultured Acidimicrobiaceae bacterium; assembly: GCA_963821105.1. GTDB lineage: Bacteria > Actinomycetota > Acidimicrobiia > Acidimicrobiales > RAAP-2 > Bog-473. Next base: position 87,205 of record CAWGCO010000010.1, on the reverse strand, counting down.
ACTACGACGACCCGACCGGGAGCAAGGACGAGGCGTTGGTGCTCTCCGACGGGAAGCTGAAGCCGACGGCGCGGGTGCTCAGCCGGACGTATCCCCAAGCGGTGGCCGGTCGCCCGATCTCCTACGACTACTCGCCCGACACCGACGTCTTCCACCTGGCCTACGCGCCGAACCACCGCATCCACGCGCCCACGGTGATCTTCGTACCGACCGAGGTCCACTACCCGGGGGGCTACTGCGCCCGGGTGAGCGGCGGGCGCGTGACCTCCGCCACGGGCAGCGACGTGCTCGACGTGCAGAACGGGCGCCGGGGCAACCTGGTCACGGTGACCGTGGAGCCGGGGCCCTGCGCCGCCAGCTCGGCCTGAGGCGGACGACGCCGGCGGGCCGGGCGGGTGCCTAGGGTGGCTCCCATGTGCAGGAACATCACCACGTTGCGCGGGCTCAAGCCCGAGGCGACGCCCGACGAGATCGAGGCGGCGGCTCGCCAGTACGTCCGCAAGGTCAGTGGCGTGCAGACGACGTCGCCCCAGACCGAGGCGGCCTTCGAGAAGGCCGTGCGCCGCATCACCAAGGCGACGAGCGAGCTGCTGGTCGGGCTCCCGCCGCGCAAGCAGCCACCGCCGACGCTGCCGCCGCTCCGTCGGATCGCGGCCAAGGCGACGGCCACGCCCTGAACCCGGCCGGCGGGTCGCTCAGGCGACGCCCGTGCGCTCCCGGGGTCAGTGCGCCGCGACGCGCAGGGGGAACGACTGGAGCCCGCGCAGGGTGAAGCCCGGCCGCCACTGCGGCTGCTCGCCGGTGAGCTCGATCGAACCGAACCGGGCCAGGAGCGCGTTGAACGCGATCTCGCCCTCCATCCGGGCGAGCGCGGCGCCGATGCAGTGATGGACACCCCAGCCGAAGCTCAGCGGCGTGTTGGGTGAACGGCGAAGGTCGAGCTCGTCGGGACGATCGAACTCCTCGGGGTCGCGGTTGGCGGCACCCTGGAGCACGACGATCCGGTCACCGCGCTCGAGCGGCTGGCCGACGAGGTCGGCGGGCTCGAGCGCGGTGCGCAGGTTGAACTGCACCGGGCTGTCGAAGCGCAACAGCTCCTCGACGGCGGTCGGGGCGATCTCGGGGTGCGCCCGCCAGTCCGACAGCTGATCGGGGTCTTTCAGCAGGGCGAGCAGCCCGTTGCCGAGCAGGTTCGTCGTGGTCTCGAAGCCGGCGGAGAACAACAGGATGGCGGTGGAGAGGATCTCCTCGTCGGTCAGCCGCTCGTCGTTCTCCCCAGCCTCGGCGAGCGCGCTCATCAGGTCGTCGCGGGGCTGGCGCCGGCGCTCGGCCAGGAAGGCCTCGAAGTAGGCGCCCAGCTCGGCGATCGCCTCGATGGCGGCGTCGATCTCTTCTTCGGTCAGCACCGGCTCGATGCCGCGGGCCGCCGCCCGGACCTTGGGCTGGAGGCCCGCCCGGTCCTCGGCCGGCACGCCCACGAGCTCGCCGATGACGGCCATGGGGAGGGGGAGCGCGAACTCGGTCATGAACTCGACGTCGCCGCGCCCGGCCAGCTCCTCGAGGAGCGAGTCCACGAGCTCGTGGACCGCCGGGCGGAGCCGCTCCATCTGGCGCGGGGTGAACGAGCGGGAGACCAGGCGACGCAGACGCGTGTGGTCCGGAGGGTCGGCCATCAGCATGTTGTGCTGGCCGACGTCGAAGAACTCGTTGCGCCGGCCCGAGCCGTTGCCGAAGATGCCCGTCGAGGCGTCCTCGATCCCGACGCCCCGACCGAGCCGGGGGTCCCGGAGCACCTGCTGGCATTCCTGGTAGCCGTTGACGCAGTACGGGCCCGAACGACGTCCGGCTGACCCGGGCCTCCTCGCGCATGAGCGAGTAGTACGGGTAGGGGTCGGCCTGGCCCTCGGGCGTGATGAGCACCTGGAGCAGGTACCCGTCGAGGGTCGGGCTCGTCGCGATGCTCATGAGTCGGTGCCCGCCGCACGCATGCGACGCCAGGCTAGGCCGGACCGTCGGGGCACCGACAAGTCGACGGGCGGGGCGGTGCCACGACGGCCTCCGTAGACTGCGCGGACCGCTCGCCTTCCGGGCACCCGGCGGGCCACCCCCGGCGAAGGGAAGCCGCAAGATGAGCATGCAAGGCAAGGTCGTCGTGATCACCGGCGCCAACGTCGGCATCGGCTTCGAGACGGCGGTGGGCGTCGCCGAGCAGGGTGCGACGACGGTCCTCGCCTGCCGCAATCAGGCGAAGGCCGAGGCGGCGGCGAAGGAAGTGACCGCGCGGACGTGGAACGACGACGTGCACGTGGTCCCCTTGGACCTGGCCGACCTGGCGTCGGTGCGCAAGGCGTCCGACGACATCCTCGCCGGCTGGGACCGCCTGGACGTCCTGGTGAACAACGCGGGTGGGACCTGGACGCAGCGGCAGTTCACCGCGCAGAGCATCGAGTACACGATCGGCGTCAACCACCTCGGCCCCTTCTACCTCACGAACCTCCTGCTGCCCCGGCTGCGCGCCGGCTCGCCGGCACGGGTGGTGTGCGTCAGCTCGTTCGGCCACCACTTCACGCGGCGACGGCATGGGCTTCGACGACCTGCAGAGCGAGCGCCGCTACGAGGGCATGGAGGCCTATTGCAAGTCGAAGCTGGCCAACGTGCTGTTCGTCCGCGAGCTGGCGCGGCGCGAGACGGAGACGGGCGTGACGGCGAACGCCGCCCACCCCGGTTGGGTGCGGAGCAGCTTCGGCATGGACGGCGACACGACCGGTTTGGTCGGCCTGGGCATGCACGCCCTGCGTCCCTTCCAGATCAGCCCGCGCCGCGGCGCCCGGACGTCGGTCTATCTCGCCTCCTCGCCCGAGGTAGCGGGCCAGACCGGCGAGTACTGGGTCCGGGCCAAGCCCGGCCACATGAGCCGGAGCGCCCGCGACGACGCGGCGGCGCGGCGGCTGTGGGACGAGAGCGAGCAGCTCCTGGCGACGGCGGGGTTCCCGCTCGGCTGAGCGGCGAGGTTCGGGCCGGCCGACCGACCGACCGCAGCCGGACCGTGACCGCAGCCCGGCCGCCGCCGCGGGCGTCAGTTCGCCAACGCGCCGACCACGTAATTGATGCAGCCGCACAGCGACGCGACGTCGTCCGGCTCGATCGCCGGGAACATCGCGATGCGGAGCTGGTTGCGTCCCAGCTTGCGGTACGGCTCGGTGTCGACGATCCCGTTCTTGCGCAGCACCGCGGCGACCACCGAGGCGTCGACCGCGTCGACGAAGTCGATCGTCCCGACGACGTGGCTGCGGTCGGCCGGGCTCTCCACGAACGGGCGGGCGAAGCCGGACTGCTCGGCCCACGTGTAGAGGATCTCGGCGGAGCGGTCACAGCGCGAGGCGGTCCACTCCAGGCCGCCGTGGCCGTTCATCCAGTCGAGCTGTTCGGCCAGCAGGTAGATCGTGGCGAGCGTGGGCGTGTTGTACGTCTGGTCCAGTTTGGAGTTGTCGACCGCCGTCTTCAGGTCGAGGAACGTCGGGATCCAACGCCCGGAAGCGACGATGCGCTCCACCCGGTCGAGGGCGGCCGGCGACATCAGGGCGATCCAGAGCCCGCCGTCGCTGGCGAAGCACTTCTGCGGCGCCAGGTAGTAGGCGTCGAACTCGGCCGGGTCGACGCGCAGGCCACCGGCCCCCGAGGTGCCGTCCACCGCCACCAGCCCCCCGCCGTCCGCCGGCGAGTCGGCCCCCGCCGGGCGCCGGATGGTCATGGCCACCCCGGTCGACGTCTCGTTGTGGGTCAGTGCGTACACGTCGACCGTCGGGTCGGCCGCCGGCAGCGGGTGCGTCCCCACCTCGGACTCGATCACCTGGGGGTCCTTGAGGTGCGGGGCCGCCTTGACGCACGCCGCGAACTTCGAGGAGAACTCGCCGAAGCTCAGGTGCTGGCTCTGCTCTTGGATCAGCCCGAACGTCGCGGCGTCCCAGAAACAGGTGGTGCCGCCGTTGCCGAGGACGACCTCGTAGTCGTCGGGGAGGGAGAAGAGCTGGCGCAGCCCGGCGCGGACCCGCCCGACCTGTGATTTCACGGTCTTCTGGCGGTGGCTGGTGCCGAGGTACGTGGTGGCGACGGCCGCGAGCGCCTCCACCTGCGCGGGCCGGACCTTGGAGGGCCCGGACCCGAAACGGCCGTCGGAGGGCAGGAGCGAGGGGGGAATTGTGATGTCGGGAGTCTCTGGCACGTATGAGATCATGGCACCCGTGCCGACCACCTCATCTCCGACCGAGCTCCGTCGCATCTCGCGCCGGGCGGCTGCCGTCTCGCCCTCGGCCACCCTCGCCGTGGATGCGAAGGCCAAGGCGCTGAAGGCGGCGGGGGAGCACGTCATCGGCTTCGGCGCGGGCGAGCCCGACTTCCCGACGCCCGCCCACATCGTCGACGCCGCGGTCGAGGCCTGCCGGGACCCGGCCAACCACCACTACACGCCCACGTCGGGGATCCCCGCGCTGCGCGAGGCGATCGCGGCCAAGACGAAGCGCGACTCGGGCTTCGAGGTCGCGGCCGGCCAGGTCCTCGTGACCAACGGCGGCAAGCAGGCGGTCGCGAACGTGTTCGCCGTCCTGTGCGACCCGGGCGACGAGGTCATCGTGCTGGCGCCGTACTGGACGACGTACCCCGAGTCGATCGCGCTCGCCGGCGGGACCCCGGTCTACGTCAGCTCGGACGAGACGACGGGCTTCCGCAGCTCGGTCGCCGACCTCGAGGCGGCCTGGACGCCCAACACCAAGGCGCTGTTGTTCGTGTCCCCGTCCAACCCGACCGGCGCCGTCTACCCGCGCGAGCTCATCGAGGCGATCGGCCAATGGGCGGTGAGCAAGGGCATCTGGGTGATCACCGACGAGATCTACGAGCACCTCGTCTACGGCAACGCCGAGCACCACTCCATGCCCGTGGTCGTCCCCGAGCTGGCCGAGCGCTGCATCGTGGTCAACGGGGTCGCGAAGACGTACGCCATGACCGGGTGGCGGGTCGGCTGGATGATCGGCCCGAACGACGCCGTGGCGGCCGCCACCAACATCCAGAGCCACGAGACCTCCAACGTCTCGAACGTCGCGCAACGCGCCGCGCTGGCGGCGGTCTCCGGCGGCCTCGAGGACGTGGCCATGATGCGGGAGCACTTCGACCGCCGCCGCCAGACGATCGTCAAGATGCTCAACGAGATCGACGGCGTGGTCTGCCCCGAGCCCGAGGGCGCGTTCTACGCGTTCCCCTCGGTCAAGGGGCTGCTCGGGCGGAGCCTCCGGGGCCAGCGCCCCGCGAGCAGCGCCGAGCTGGCCGAGATCTGCATCAACGAGGCCAAGGTGGCGGCGGTGCCCGGCGAGGCGTTCGGCGCACCGGGCTACTTCCGCATGTCCTACGCCCTGGCCGAGCACGACATGGTCGAGGGCGTGTCCCGGTTGGCCGATTTGTTCGCCGAGGCGCAAGACTGACCGACTGAGCAGCGAACGCCGAACGGCCGGGGGCCGGCCGGCGTCACCACACGAGGCGGGGGGAGCAAGGGAGAACCACCGCGGTGGCACGGGTACTGGTAACGGAGAAGATCGCGCAGAGCGGGCTGGACCTGCTCGCCGACGCGGGCCACGAGGTGGACGTGCGCGAGGGGCTCAGCCCCGAAGAGCTGCTCGAGGCGATCGTCGGCGCCCACGCGCTGATCATCCGCTCGGCGACGCAGGTCACGGCCGACGTCCTGGCGGCGGGCACGTCGCTCCAGGTGGTCGGCCGGGCGGGCGTCGGGCTCGACAACGTCGACGTGAACGCGGCGACCGAGCGCGGCGTCATGGTCGTCAACGCGCCGACGTCGAACATCCTCTCCGTGGCCGAGCAGGCCATGGCGCTGATGCTGGCCCAGGCCCGCAACATCCCCCAGGCCGATGCGGCGCTCAAGGCGGGCCGCTGGGAGCGCTCGAAGTGGGAGGGCGTCGAGCTGCACGGCAAGGTGCTCGGCGTCGTCGGGCTCGGGCGGGCCGGCTCCCTCGTCGCGCAGCGCGCCCACGCGTTCGGCATGGAGCTCATCGGGTTCGACCCCTTCGTCTCCCAGGACCGGGCGCGCGCCATGGGGGTGCGCCTGGTGAGCATCGAGGAGCTGGTGGCCGAGGCGGACTTCGTCTCGATCCACACCCCGAAGACGCCCGAGACCATGGGCCTCTTCGGGCGCGACCTGCTGGCCAAGGCCAAGCCGGGCATCCGCATCGTCAACACGGCGCGCGGCGGCATCGTGGACGAGGAGGCGCTGGCCGACGCCATCCGCGACGGCATCGTCGCCGGCGTGGGGCTCGACGTGTTCGCCAAGGAGCCGGAGACCGAGTCGCCGCTCTTCGCTCTGCCGGGCGTGGTGGTCTCGCCGCACCTCGGCGCGTCGACCGAGGAGGCGCAGGACAAGGCCGGGGTCACCATCGCCGAGCAGGTGCTGCTCGCGCTGGCGGGGGACTTCGTGCCCTACGCCGTGAACGTCGCCGCCCGCGACGTCACCGACACCGTGCGCACGTTCATGGGGCTCGCCGAGCAACTCGGGCGCTTCTTCGTCGGGCTGCACGACGGGCTGCCGGACGCCATCGACATCGAGTTCGAGGGCGAGCTGGCGTCCGAGAGCACCGGCATCCTCACGCTCTCGGTGCTCAAGGGCATCTTCGGCGGCTCGACCGAGGAGCCGGTGTCGTACGTCAACGCGCCGCAGCTGGCCGAGCAGCGAGGCCTCAAGGTCCGCGAGTCGTCCACCGCGACGTCCCAGGACTACAAGTCGTTGATCACGCTGCGCTCGGGCTCGCACAACGTCGCCGGCACGCTGATCACCGCCGGGCTGCGCACCGAGCCGCGCATCGTCGTCGTCGACGAGCACGTGGTCGAGGTGCCGCCGTCGGAGCACATGCTCGTGGTGCGCAACGACGACCGCCCCGGCGTGATCGGCATCGTGGGGACGGCGCTGGGCAAGGCCGGCGTGTCGATCTCGTCCATGGCGGTCGGGCCGAGCCCCGAGACGTCGACGGCGATGATGGTGATCTCGACGACGACGCCGGCCTCCGATGAGGTGATCGAGCAGATGCGCGGCGACGAGGGAATCCTCGAGCTGCACCGCGTCACGCTCTGAGCACACCGGGCCCGCCACACCGATCGGCCATGCGCATCGCGGTGGAGGACCCGTCGGCGGCCGATGTGCACGCACTGCTCGAACAGCATCTCGACGAGATGCGTGCCGTATCGCCGCCCGAGAGCTGCCACGCCCTGGACCTCGACGGGCTGCGGGCGGAGGCGATCACGTTCTGGACGGCGCGCCGCGACGACGACGCCGCGCTGCTCGGGTGCGGCGCGCTCCTCGAGCTCTCCGCCGACGAGGGCGAGATCAAGTCGATGCGCACGGCTCCGGCGGCACGCCGCGCCGGGGTGGCGGCGGCGCTCCTGTCCACGATCATGAATGAGGCGCAGCGGCGTGGTTACGACCGGCTGAGCCTCGAGACGGGCAGCCAGGACTTCTTCGTCCCCGCCCGCCAGCTGTACGCCCGCCACGGCTTCCGCGAGTGCGCTCCCTTCGGGAGCTACGTCGACGACCCCAACAGCGTGTTCATGACGCGGACGCGGTCGCGGTCGCCGTCGTGAGCGGCGGCGCGCTTCAGCCGTTGGCCGGCTTGCGCGGCACCTCGGGCCACGTGTCGAGGCTGCCGATGACGGGCTCGTTGCCGTGGAGGGCGCGCCGGGGTGCCCGGTCCAACAGCACGGAGCGCACGACGGCGATCACGGCGACGAAAAGGGCCACCCGCACGAGGGTCCACAGCAGTCGGAGCATCCGCCCACGGTAGCGTCGCCGGGCATGGCCACCCTGCAGAGCGCCGCCCCGATCTTTCCCACCTCCGACCTCGCCGCCATGCGGGCCCACTACGAGGCGTTGGGGTTCGACGTGGCGGTCCATGCGGGCGGCTACGCCACGGCGGCCCGCGACGCCGTGCGCATCCACTTCCGCCACGTGCCCCGGGACCCCGGTGACGGCACCCCGGACGCCGAGCCGTTCGCACCGGGCGCCGCCTACCTGGCGGCCGACGACGCCGACGCGCTGCACGCCGAGTGGCGCCGGGCGGCCGTGGGCGAGACGACAGACCTCTTCGACCCCGGGTTCGGCGTGTGGGAGGCGGCGCACACCGACCCCGACGGCAACCTGCTGCGGTTCGGCTCGCCGATCGCCAGGCCCGGGTCGGGACCCGCTTCCGGCACCGCTTGACGCTGCCCGCCCGGAGTTGGGTACAATTGCCAACGAAATGACGGTGAAGCCCTCGATCTTCGTCCTGCTGCTTACCTGACGGCGAACGCCACATCGCGTTCGCCGGCAACCTCCTGCGCCAATCGGCCAGGGGGTTTTTTCTTTGGCCGGCAGGGCCACAGACCGAGGCAAACCAAGCAACCCAACCAAACCAACCAGAACCAACCACACCACGAGAAGGGACACGACCGTGACGACCGAGGCACAGAAAGGGGATGGTGGCGACGTGAGCATCGATCGGGGTCACCAGCACCTGGCCTTGGCCATGCCGTGCGACCCGATGGTGTCACCGATGCCATTCGACAAGTACCGCTCGCACGTCCCCCTCCAACTGCACGACCGCACGTGGCCCGACCGCGAGTTCACCAAGGCGCCGCGCTGGGCCAGCGTCGACCTGCGCGACGGCAACCAGGCCCTGATCGACCCGATGGACTCCGAGCGCAAGCTCGCGCTGTTCCAGACGCTGGTCGACGTCGGGTTCAAGGAGATCGAGGTCGGGTTCCCGAGCGCCAGCCAGACCGACTTCGACTTCCAGCGCCTCATCATCGACGAGCAGCTCGTCCCCGACGACGTCGAGATCCAGGTGCTCACGCAGTGCCGGGCGGAGCTGATCGAGCGGACCTTCGAGTCCCTCCAGGGTGCGCACCGCGCCTGCGTGCACTTCTACAACTCGGTCTCCGAGCTCCAACGCCGCGTCGTCTTCGGCCTCGACAAGTTGGGCATCATCGACATCGCCGTGCAGGCGGCCGTCCTGTGCAAGCGGTACGAGAAGCAGCTCACCGACAACGGGACGATCCTGCGCTACGAGTACTCGCCCGAGAGCTTCACCGGGACCGAGCCCGACTTCGCGGTCGAGATCTGCGAGGCGGTCATGGACGTCATTCAGCCGACGCCACAGAACCCGATGATCCTCAACCTGCCGGCCACCGTCGAGATGTACAGCCCCAACGTCTACGCCGACGTGATCGAGTGGTTCGGCCGCACGGTCAAGGACCGCGACGCCATCATCCTCAGCCTGCACCCGCACAACGACCGCGGCACCGCCGTCGCCGCGGCGGAGCTGGCGGTCCTCGCCGGCGCCGACCGCATCGAGGGCACGCTGTTCGGCAACGGCGAGCGCACCGGCAACGTCGACGTGGTGACGCTCGCCATGAACCTGTTCTCCCAGGGCATCGACCCGGCCCTCGACTTCTCCGACATCGAGAAGGTCCGCCGAACGGCCGAGTACGCCACCCGCCTGCCCGTCCACCCGCGGCACCCCTACGCCGGGGACCTCGTGTACACCGCGTTCTCCGGCTCGCACCAAGATGCGATCAAGAAGGGCATGGCCGCCATCGGCCGGAACTACGACGAATGGGAGGTCCCGTACCTGCCCATCGACCCCAAGCACACCGGGCGCACGTACGAGGCCATCATCCAGGTCAACAGCCAGTCGGGCAAGGGCGGCGTGGCCTACGTCATGGACACCGACCACGGCCTCGACCTGCCCCGCCGACTGCAGGTGGAGTTCTCCAAGCGCGTCCAGGAGATCACCGAGAAGAGCGGCACGGTCATCGGCTCGGGCCAGATGCGCGACGTGTTCGAGGAGATGTACCTGCCCGAGGACGCCGGCCTCCGCCTCATGACGAGCGAGGTCTCGACCGGCAAGGGCCGCACGAGCGTCACCGCCCAGCTCCTCGTCGACGGGGAGCACCGCACCGTGACCGGCGAGGGCAACGGGCCCATCGACGCGCTGGTCGCCGCGCTCAAGGCCGACCTGGGTATCGTGCTGGAGGTGAAGGACTACTCCGAGCACGCGCTGACCGAGGGCTCGGGCGCTTCGGCCGTGGCGTACGTCGAGTGCGAAGGCGCCGACGGCACCACGTGGTGGGGCGTCGGACGCGACTCGTCCATTCTCGATGCGTCCCTCAGCGCCATCGTCTCCGCCGCGAACAGGGCCCGCACGGGGTGATCCGCCCGGCGGTCGAGGCGGACGTCCCCGAGCTCCTGACGATGATCCGCGAGCTGGCCGAGTACGAGCACCTCTCGGACCAGGTCGCCATCACCGAGGACGCCCTCACCCGCACGCTCTTCGGCCCCGACGCTTTCATCCACGACTCGGTGGTCGAGGACGGCAACGGCGGCCTGGCCGGCCATGCGCTGTGGTTCCGCACGTTCTCGACGTTCCTCGGCCGGACGGGCATCTGGCTCGAGGACATCTACGTGCGCCCCGATCACCGCCGCCAGGGCTACGCCTCCGACCTCCTCGCCCACTTGCGCGACCAGACCGACGGCCGCCTCGAATGGGAAGTGCTCGAATGGAACCAGCCGGCCATGGACTTCTACCAACGGCTCGGCGCGCGGCCCATGGCGGGCTGGACGCGCTATCGCTGGTACGAGGGATAGCCGACCGCCCCGAACCGCCGGACCGATGCCGGCGGCCTCAGGCGTCCCGCGTCGCCATGCGCCACGCCCCGAGGCCGGTCCAGACCACGAACCAGCCGACGATCACCGAGATCATCGCCCACGTCGGCATCGGCGGGATGCCGAGCGCGCCGCGCCCGCCGATGATGGCTCTGCCCGGTCCATGGCCACCACCACCTCCCCCTGCGCTGGCCAACGCCGCGGGCCGTAGCTGTTCCATCGCCACGCCCACCAAGAGGCGCTGGCCGTCGAGAAAGTGTGGGATGACGTTCTGCGTCAGGATCGGAGTCACGATGATCTGCAGCGCGATCAGGACGATCACCGTCACCGTGCGCTGGCCGGTGAGCGAGCCCAAGCCGAGACCGACGATGAACCCGATGGCCACTTCGAGCTCGATCCAGAGCCCGATCTTGATCATCTCGTTCGCCGGCGGGTTGAGGTCCGCGACCTTGGCTTCGAGGTAGTCCTGGTAGAGGTTGGAGAAGTTGTTGCGCACGAACTGCTGCGCGGTCGGCCCGTTCGCACCCGCACCCGGACCCGGACCCGAGATGGACACGCCGCCGTTCGGCCCTACCTTGACCGTTCCGCCGAACGGCCCGAATTCGGACGTGTGGTCGAGCAGGAAGGCGTGCAGCTGGCTCTCGCTCAGGTTGAGCGGCACCGTGACACCCTGCACGTTGACCGAGGTGGGCTGGGGGGTCCCCTCGAAGGTGGTGACGAGACACATGAACGTGAACCCCAAGGCGACGAGTGGCAACAGCAGCGCCAGGCCCGAAGGGATACGCGCCAGGTACAGGGCGACGCGGGACCGCCCAGTGATGACCAGGTGCCGGAACATGCCCTCACCGAGGTCCGTCGCGCCCGCCGTGGCCCCGACGGCGGCGGCGATGATGAACCCGAACTGGGCGAGCGGGTCACACAGCCCTTCGAAGACGCTGGGGCTGCCGGCCGGTCCGTAACTGTTGGGGTCGATGGCGTGGAAGAGGAGACGCAGCCCGAGCACGAGGACCGGGAGCGCGAGGGTGAGCAGGAGCACGGCGATCATCAGCCCGCGGCGCTTGCGCAACTCGAGGAACTTGGTCGAGATCAGCGGCCAGTTGGGCAGCCACGAGCCCCGGCCATCGGAAGTGAGGTGGGCGGCGGGCCGACGCCCGGTGGTGGCGGTCGTGCTCATTGCGGCGACTCACCCAGACGGCTGGTGACCGAGAGGAACCAGTCCTCCAGGCTCGTTTGGACTTCTTGAAGTCCGTAGACGGCGACGCCGCCCTCGACCAGCCGTCGGTTCAGTTCGGCGATGGTGTCGCGCGTCGCCCCCACGGGCAGCGTCACGGCCAGGCCACCGTCGTGCGCCTCCATCTTCTCGGTCAATCCCGAGCTACCGAGCAGCGACGTGGCCTTGATCGGATCAGCGCAGTCGATTCGTACGACCGAATTGGCACTGCGGATCAGGTCTTGAATCGGCCCCTGTCGGATCACCCGACCCCGGTCGACGATGGCCACGGCGTGACACGTTCGCTCCACCTCGTCGAGCAGGTGGGAGGAGAGCATGACGGTCCGGCCCTCGGCCACCAGGTTGTCGATCATGTCGCGCATCTCGTGCATGCCAGCCGGATCAAGACCGTTCATCGGCTCGTCGAGGATCAGGAGCTCGGGGTCACCAAGCAGGCACGCCGCCACGCCGAGGCGTTGGCGCATACCCATGGAGTAGCCGCTGACCTTGTCGCCGGCCCGCTCCGTCAGGCGGACCCGTTCCAGGGCCGGATCGATCCGTTCCGCCGCCCCCGCACCACGGGCGGCCGCGAGCAGTCGGAGGTTGTCGCGCCCGCTGAGATGGCTGTGAAAGCGCGGTTCGTCGACGATCGCACCGACTCGCGCCAAGGCGGTGGCGCGCTCCCGCGGGACCGGCACACCGAGCAGCGCCATGGTGCCGCTGTCCGCGTGAGTCAATCCGAGCAGGGTGCGAATCAGCGTGGTCTTGCCGGCCCCGTTCGGCCCCAGGTAGCCGAACGCGCAGCCCCGTGGCACGAGGAGCTCGACGTCGTTGACGGCCACCTGTGCCCCGAAGCGCTTGGTCAGCCCGTGCGTCTCGACCGCCCATTCGCCGTCGCGCTGCACCGGCGGGTCTGCAACCAGGGTCACGCGCTGTCCCGCCAGGGCACGAGGTGCATACCGAGTATCAAAGCAGTCAGGGGAACCCGTATCCAGTCAGGTATCACCCCGAATCGCTCAGGGATGTCCCCGACTCGGGTACTCGGGCCGCCGCCCAACCGCGCCGGCGACGCGCCGGCTAGCCGTACCCGCCGCTCGGGATGTACGGCGACGGCGGCCCGTCCATGCCGCGCACCATGACGGGCCCGTAGGGCTGCAACTCGATACCGGCCTCGACGACCACGCGAATCGCCCACTGCTGGGCGGACGTGAGCCAGTTGATCTCGATCGTCTCGCCCGCGGGTGCCTCCGCCAGCATCGCCGTCAGTACGCGCGTCGCGGACTCCTCGTCGCGCGCGCCGAGCGTCACGATGCGATCGTCGGTGGCTACGGCGTAGCCCTGATCCGCGTGGAGCAACAAGCGGGTTCCCGGCTGCGTCAACATCGAGACGATGTCGCCGGCGCGCGCCGAGCCGGCGTACCTTGCGGTCGATCGCCGTGATCACCGCCAGCTCGCGCTCGGTGACCTGGTCGGGCTCGAGACGGACGACGTCGCCCGGTCGTTCCACCGCCCCCGGGCGCATGGCGCCCCAGGCGGCGACGACCGGATGCAGGACGAAGCCGAAGCTGCTGTAGAGCGCCATCGCCTTGGGGTCCCGCGAGCACTGGATCGTCCCCGGGCTGTGCGGATCGCCGTAGGAAAGCGCCCGTCGCAGCAGCTCGCGCCCCAGGCCGCGCCCCTGGACCTGGGGCAGCATGCCCAGCTGCGAGAGCATCCAGTAGTCCTCGCGCACGAAGGACTGCGACATCCCGACCACCTTCCCGTCATCGCCCTCGGCGACCCACGACCCGGCCGGGTCGGTCGAGAGGAAGTGGCGCGTGCGGTCCTGACGCCGCCGCTCGTCGGCGATGGTGTTGCCCGTCACCGGCAGCGAGTGGCGCGCCAGCATCGCGATGAACCCCGTGTCGAACGCGGCGACCGCCGCCGGGACGTCGGCCTCGGTCATCGGGCGGAACGTGACCATCGGGACCGGCCTAGGCGGAGGGGAGAAAGGCGGGACGCCGTCGCTCGTAGGCGGTGATGTCCTCCTCGTAGCGCAGCGAGAGCCCGATGTCGTCCCACCCGTTGAGCAGACGCTCGCGGGTGAACTCGTCGAGCGGGAAGGTGCCGGAGAGCCCCGCCGCCGGCGCCTCGATCGTGCCCCGGGCCACGTCGATCGTGATCTCGAGGGCGGGATCCTTCGTGACCGCGTCCAGCAACTGGCGGTCGAGGTCCTCGGTGACCTGCACGGGCAACAGGCCTTGCTTCGTGCAGTTGTTGCGGAAGATGTCGGCAAACCGCGACGACACGACGGCCTGGAACCCGTAGTCCATCAGCGCCCACACGGCGTGCTCCCGGGACGACCCGGTGCCGAAGTTGTGCCCGGCGACCAGGATCGTGGCGCCGACGAAGTCGGGCTGGTTGAACACGAAGTCGCGGTCGTCCCGCCATTCGGAGAACAAGCCGGCGCCGAATCCGGTGCGCTCGACCCGCTTCAGCCAGTCGGAGGGGATGATCTGGTCGGTGTCGACGTCCGTGCGGTCGAGGGGCACGGCGCGACCGGTGACGATGACGACGGGTTCCATCAGGCGAGGTCCTCCGGGGTGGCGAACGTGCCGGCCACGGCGGTCGCCGCCGCCACGGCCGGGGAGACCAGGTGTGTGCGGCCGCCCCGCCCCTGGCGACCCTCGAAGTTGCGGTTCGAGGTGGAGGCGCAGCGCTCGCCGACGGCGAGCTTGTCCGGGTTCATGGCCAGGCACATGGAGCAGCCCGGCTCGCGCCACTCGAAGCCGGCGGCCTTGAACACCTCGTCGAGCCCTTCGGCCTCGGCCTGCACCTTGACCCGGTGCGAGCCGGGCACGGCCAGCGCCCGCACGCCGTCACGCACGTGGCGGCCGCGCAGCACGTCCGCCGCGGCCCGGAAGTCCTCGATCCGCGCGTTCGTGCAGCTGCCCAGGAACACGGTGTCGACCGCGATGTGCCGCATCGGCGTCCCCGCGGTCAGCCCCATGTACGCCAGGGCGCGGGCGGCGGCCTCGCGGTCGCCGGGGTCGCCCATCGTCTGGGGGTCCGGGACCGAGCCGGAGATCGGCGTGACCTGCGCGGGGTTCGTGCCCCACGTGACGTGCGGCGTGATGAGTTCGGCGTCGATGAAGACCTCCTTGTCGAAGGTCGCGCCGTCGTCGGTGGGCAGCGTGCGCCAGTACGCCACCGCCTCGTCCCACGCCGGCCCACTGGGCGCACGGTCGCGGCCCTTGACGTACTCGAACGTCGTCTCGTCCGGCGCCACCAGGCCGGCCCGGGCGCCCCCCTCGATCGACATGTTGCACAGCGTCATCCGGCCTTCCATCGAGAGGCCCCGGATGGCCGAGCCCCGGTATTCGATGACGTGCCCCATGCCGCCGCCGGTGCCGATGGTGCCGATGACGGCGAGCGCCACGTCCTTCGCGGTGACGCCGGGGGCGAGCTCGCCCTCGACCGTCACCGCCATCGTCTTCGGCCGCACCTGCGGCAGCGTCTGCGTCGCCAACACGTGCTCGACCTCGCTCGTGCCGATCCCGAAGGCGAGCGCGCCGAAGGCGCCGTGCGTCGAGGTGTGGCTGTCGCCGCACACGATCGTCATGCCGGGCTGGCTCCAGCCCTGCTCGGGCCCGATGATGTGCACGATGCCCTGGTTGGCGTTCCCCATCGGGTAGCACGTGATGCCGAACTCGGCCGTGTTGTCGGTGAGGACCTGCAGTTGCTGGGCCGAGACCGCGTCGGCGACCGGCTTGTCGATGTCGGTCGTGGGCACGTTGTGGTCCGCCGTCGCCACCGTGAGGTCGGGCCGGCGCACCGTGCGCCCCGCCAACCGGAGCCCGTCGAAGGCCTGCGGTGACGTGACCTCGTGGATGAGGTGCAGGTCGATGAACAAGAGGTCGGGCTCACCCTCGGTCGAGTGCACGACATGGGCGTCCCAGAGCTTCTCGCTGAGCGTGCGCGGCGCCATCAGCGTTCGACCGCCACGATGTGCACCTTGAGCGCCCCGCCCGGCGCCTTGTACTCGACGTCGTCGCCGGCACCGCGGCCCACGAGGACCTGGCCGAGCGGCGAACTCGGTGAGACGACCGGCAGGTCCCCCTGCCGCTCCTCGATCGAGCCGACGAAGAACTTCTGGGTGTCGTCCTCGTCGTCACCCTCGTAGCGCAGCGTCACGATGCTGCCCAGCGACACCGAGCCGTCGCTGGACCCGGACTCGTCGACGATCTCCGCTTCCTTCAACATCGCCTGCAGCTGTCGGATGCGCGACTCCATCTTCCCCTGCGAGTCCTTGGCGGCGTGGTAGTCGCCGTTCTCGCTCAGGTCCCCCAGCGCACGGGCGGCCTCGATCGCCTGGGCGATCTCCACCCGGCCCCGGGTGGTCAGGTCCTCGAGCTCGGCCACCAGCCGGTCGTACGTGGACTGGGTCAGCTTGGCCGTTTCTGTCTGGTGGGGAGCGTTGGTCACGGCACGGTTCCTTCGGGAGGTGGACGGGCGGGGGCGGTGCGAGGGCGCACCCGGCACCCGCCGCCACCAGGCTAACGCTCCCTCGATGACCCTCGTTTCGCCGACCAGGCTGTGTTGACGAACCCGCCTCCGCTGCGAGAGACTGGGATGACTATGCGCCGCTCCGAGCACTTCGTAGGCATTATTCATTAGGCGCGCCACAGCCCCGCGCGCCGTCGAACCGTCCACTGAGTGGGCGGTTTTTCAAATTCCAGCGACGCGCGCCTGACCGGGAGCCGGCCCGGATCGGGGCATCGGGGCATCGGGTAGACACGAAAGACACGACCGGACAAAGAAGGGACAACGAGGACAGTGGGCAGCGGCACAACCAGGCATCGGGTGGCCGTCATCGGCGGTGACGGCATCGGGCCGGAGGTCTTGGCGGAGGCGCTCAAGGTGATCGCCGCGGCCGGCGTCGATCTGGACGCCACCGAGTTCGACCTCGGGGCCGCCCGCTACCTGCGAGACGGGGTCGTCCTGCCGGACGAGACGCTGGACGAGCTCCGCGGGTTCGACGCCATCCTCCTCGGTGCGGTGGGCCCGCCGGTGGGCGACACGGCCGTGCCGCCCGGCACGCTCGAGCGGGGGCTGTTGCTGCGCATGCGCTTCGAGCTCGACCTCTTCATCAACCTCCGCCCGTTCCACGGCGTGCCCGGCTCCATCGCCGACGGCGCCGACTTCGTCGTGGTGCGCGAGAACACCGAGGGCACCTACGCCGGCGAGGGCGGCTTCCTCCGCAAGGGCACCCCCCACGAGGTGGCCACGCAGGGCTCGGTGAACACCCGCATGGGCGTGGAGCGCTGCGCCCGCTTCGCCTTCGAGCTGGCCGGCCGGCGCAACAACCACCTCACCCTGGTGCACAAGACGAACGTGCTCACGTTCGCCGGCGACCTGTGGAACCGGACGGTCACCGAGATCGCCGGTGACTATCCCGACGTGTCCTGGGACTACAACCACGTCGACGCGGCGTGCATCTACCTCGTCGAGCAGCCCAAGCGTTACGACGTGATCGTGACGGACAACCTCTTCGGTGACATCCTCACCGACCTCGCCGGCGCGGTGGCCGGGGGCATCGGCTTCGCCGCCTCGGGCAACCTCAACCCGGCCCGCACCGGGCCCTCCCTCTTCGAGCCGGTCCACGGCGCCGCCCACGACATCGCGGGCCAGGGCATCGCCAACCCGCTGGCCGCCATCCATTCGGCCGCACTCATGCTCGAGTTCCTGGGCGAGGCCGATGCGGCCGACCGCATGCTCAAGGCGCTCGCCGCGCAGGTCGATTCCATGTCAACGTCCGCCCAACAGCTGCCCACCTCCGCCGTGGGCGACGCCATCGCAGAAAGGCTGTAGCCCACATGCCCATCACACCCACCGACAAGATCTGGATGGACGGCGAGCTCGTCGACTGGGCCGACGCAAACGTGCACGTGCTCACGCACACCATGCACTACGGCTCGGGCGTGTTCGAAGGCATTCGCGCCTACCCGACCAGCCGCGGCGTGGCCGTGTTCCGGCTGGGCGATCACATCCGGCGCCTCTTCGCTTCGGCCAAGGTGTTCATGATCGACGTGCCCTTCGACGTCGATCAGATCATCGACGCCTGCCGGCAGGTGGTGCGGGTCAACGGCATGAACGACGGCTGCTACCTCCGCCCGCTCGTCTTCCTCGGCTACGGCGAGATGGGCCTCAACCCGCTGCCCTGCCCGGTCAACGTCTCGGTCGCCTGCTGGCCCTGGGGCACGTACCTCGGCGACGAGGGCGTGGCCAACGGCGTGACGGCCAAGATCAGCTCGTGGCAGCGCCACGACCCTAACGCGGTGCCGACGGCGGCCAAGGGGACGGGCATGTACGTCAACTCGTCGTTGGCCAAGGTGGAGGCGCTGAAGGCCGGCTACGACGAGGCCATCCTCCTCGCCCCCAACGGGAGGGTGTCCGAGTGCACCGGCGAGAACCTCTTCATCGTGCGCGACGGCGTCCTCGTCACGCCTCCGACCTCCGACGCCGGCGCCCTGGCCGGCATCACGCAGAACTCGATCGAGGTCATCGCCCGTGACCTGGGCTACGAGGTGCTCCACGACCACATCGTCCGCACCGACCTCTACCTGGCGGACGAGGCGTTCCTGACCGGCACGGCCGCCGAGGTGGTGCCGATCCGCTCCGTGGACGACCGTGAGGTCGGCACCGGCAAGCCCGGCAAGATCACCAAGGAAGTCCAGCAGACCTACTTCGCCACCGTCCGCGGCGAGGTGGACCAGTACAAGGAATGGCTGGACTATGTCGACTAAGTCTGAGCCCGAGCACGAGCCGAACGCCGAGGACCCCGCTGTAGCGGGCCACTCGCACAGCCATGGCGGCGTGCGCCATACGCACGCCCACGGGCACAGCGCCCACGCGCACGACTACGTCGTGCCCGACCTTCCCGAGGCGGTCGACATCTTCGACACGATCCTGCGGGACGGCAGCCAGCAGGAGGGGCTGTCGCTCACCGTCGACGACAAGCTGCGCGTGGCCGAACAGCTCGATCACCTCGGTGTCGCCTACATCGAGGGCGGCTGGCCCGGCGCCAACCCCAAGGACATCGAGTTCTTCTCCCGGGCCAAGAAGGAGCTGCAGCTGGGCACCGCGACGCTCGTCGCCTTCGGCTCGACGCGCCGCGCCGGCGTCAAGCCGGAGAACGACGAGGTGTTGGCCAACCTCATCGACGCCGGGGCGCCGGTCGCCTGCATCGTGGCCAAGTCCTGGGACCGCCACGTCGCCGAGGCGCTGCGGACGTCGCTCGATGAGGCCGTCGCCATGGTGGCCGACTCCGTGCGCCACCTGCGTGCGCACGACCTGCGCGTCTTCCTCGACGCCGAGCACTTCTTCGACGGCTACCGCAACAACCCCGAGTTCGCCCTCTCGGTCCTGGCCGCCGCCGAGGAAGCAGGTGCCGAGGCGCTCGTGTTGTGCGACACCAACGGCGGCTCGCTGCCCGACGACGTCGGCGCGGCCGTCGCCGCCGTCCGCGCCCGGACCAGCACCCAGCTCGGGATCCACTGCCACAACGACGCCGGGTGTGCCGTGGCCAATTCGCTGGTCGCCGTCCAGGCGGGGGTCACGCAGGTCCAGGGCTGCATCAACGGCTACGGGGAGCGGGCCGGCAACACCGACCTCTCGGCCGCCATCCCGAACCTTTCGCTGAAGCTCAACATCCGCACCATTCCCAAGGACCGCCTGGAGCTCCTGACGCCCGTGGCGCACCACATCGCCGAGCTGGTGAACATCGCGCCCAACCCCCAGCAGCCGTACGTGGGCAACTCGGTGTTCGCGCACAAGGGCGGGCTGCACGCCAGCGCGGTCGCCCGCAGCGCCGACCTCTACGAGCACGTCGAGCCGAACACGGTCGGGAACGGCACCCGTGTCGTCGTGTCCGAGATGGCCGGTCGCTCGACGCTGGCAATGAAGGCCGCCGAGCTCGGGCTCGACCTCGACGGCGAGGTCATCGGCCGTGTCCTCGACGAGCTGAAGCACCTGGAGCACGAGGGCTATCACTTCGAGGTCGCCGACGGTTCGCTCGAGCTCCTGCTGCGCCGGGCGTCCGGCTGGGTCTCGGACTATTTCACCGTCGAGTCGTTCCGGGTGATCACGGACCATGGTGCCCAACGTGAGCCCGAACCGGGCGCGCTACCGAGCCCCGCTGCGCTTCTCGGCCTGACGACCGAGGCGACCGTGAAAGTCCACGTAGGCGGGGAGCGCGTCGTCGCCACCGCCGAGGGCAACGGACCGGTCAACGCGTTGGACGGCGCGCTGCGAGGCGCCATCGGACCGAAGTTCCCGGCTCTGGCGCACATCCACCTCACGGACTACCGGGTCCGCGTCCTCGACACGGGCCGGGGCACCGGCGCCGTGACCCGGGTCCTGGTCGACACGACCGACGGCGGGCGCACCTGGACCACAATCGGGGTGTCGGAGAACATCATTGAGGCCAGCTGGCAGGCCCTCTACGATTCCGTCGTCTTCGGTTTGCTCCACGCCGAATAGGTTCGGCCACAGCCGCCGGAGACGTCGGGGGAACGAGGGGTCGGGGGGAAACGTGCCGAGCTCGGTGAGGGAGAAGGCAATGACCGCGTGGAGCCGAGCTGCGGCCAAGATCGCCAAGCTTCCGCCGCCAACGACCACTGACGTCTCCGTCGAACGCGACCTGGCGGCGAAGATGCCCGACGGCGCCGTTCTCCTGGCCGACCGCTGGTACCCCAAGGACACCTCCGAAGGCCGACCGACCGTGTTGATCCGCACGCCGTACGGGCGGCTCCTGATGGGACCACTCGGCCGCCTCTACGCCGAACGCGGGTACCAGATGGTGATCCAGAGTTGTCGCGGCACCTTCGGTTCGGAGGGCGAGTTCGTGCCGCTGCGAAACGAACGAGCGGACGGGGAGGCCACGCTCGAGTGGATCGCGTCGCAGCCGTGGTTCGACGGACGGCTCGTGACGTGGGGAGCGAGCTATCTGGGCATGACGCAATGGGCGATGGCGGCAGACCCACCGGACTACGTCAAGGCCGTCGACTTGCAGGTGACCACGTCGAATTTCCGCGACGGCAACATGTACCCCGGCGGGTCGTTCGCCCTCGAAGTGGCGCTCACGTGGCTGTACCAGATCAAGCATCAAGAGCTGAGCATTCCCCGCTACGTCCGCGCGCAGCTGACGGCCAATCGCGTGCTGGCGCGCACGACCAACGTGCTGCCCTTGGGCAAGGCGGACGCCGTCACCCTCGGCGAGGCCTCCTCGATCTATCAGGACTGGGTCGAGCACAGCGCCCCGGGCGATCCCTGGTGGGACGACCTCAACTTCGGGCGACACCTCGCCAAGATGCCCCCCGCCAGCCTCGTGGCCGGGTGGTACGACCTCTTCTTGCCGAGCCAGGTCGCCGACTACGTGGCGCTTCGCCGAGCCGGCCGCGTCGCCCGCCTCACGGTCGGCCCGTGGCGCCACGTCAGCCCCGGTCTCTTCGGCGAGGCGATCCGGGACGGGCTCGATTGGTTCGACAAGCAGCTCGGCGAGCGGCGCGGCAAGGAGCCCCGTGCACCGGTGCGCGTCTTCGTCATGGGATTGCGCAGGTGGGAGGAGTTCTCGATGTGGCCCCCGGCGGGCGAGTCGCAGCCGTGGTACCTCGGGCGATGGGGCACGCTCGACACCGTGCCGCCGGGTGCGAGCGCACCGGACCGGTACCACTACAACCCCCACGATCCGACGCCGGCCGTGGGGGGAGCCGGGCTCGACTTCGCGACGAGTGGGCGTAAGGACCAGCGCAAGCGGGAGCACCGCCACGACGTGCTCACGTACACGAGCCCGGTGCTGACCGAGGACCTCACAGTGATCGGACCGCTCACGGCGACGCTCTATCTGCGTTCCTCGTCGGAACACACGGACTTCTTCGCGCGGCTCTGCGACGTGTCGCCGAGGGGGAGATCGATCAACCTGAGCGACGGGATCATCCGGCTGACGCCGGGTTCGGTGGAAAAGGACGGCGAAGACGTCTTCCGGCTCGAGCTCTCGTTGGCGCCGACGGCCAACACGTTCCGCGCCGGCCACCGGATCCGCCTGCAGGTGTCGAGCGGCGCCCACCCGCTGTACGCCCGCAAC
Organism: uncultured Acidimicrobiaceae bacterium; assembly: GCA_963821105.1. Classification (GTDB taxonomy): domain Bacteria; phylum Actinomycetota; class Acidimicrobiia; order Acidimicrobiales; family RAAP-2; genus Bog-473. The sequence goes on along the minus strand of CAWGCO010000010.1, from coordinate 65,182 downwards.
CTGGGGACCGGGGAGCCGCTGGCGACGGGATCCAACATGCGCCCGGCCGACCAAGAGGTGTTCCACGACGCCGCCAGGCCATCGTGCATCACGCTGCCGATCGTGCACCTGCTCGAGGACGAGCCTCTCTCGTAGCCGTCCTAACCCCTCGGCTAGTCTCCGCCCATGACGCAGCCCACCTTCGTGCCCATTTCGGAGGCCGACCAGGTCAGGCCGGCCCTCCACCTGCACGTGCCCGGAGCGTGGACCACCGACCGGCCGGCCGAACTCGTCGTGCCCGAACACGAGCGCGGGCGCTCGTTTGGCACTCCCGGGCCCGACTCGGGCTTCGCGATGCGACTGGCCAAGCGCTTCGGCGAAGAGCTCAAGCTCGGCGAGGGCGAAACCGAGCACGACGTCCTCCTCGGCGTCGCGTTGGTCGCGTCCAAGCGCGCCGCGCTCTACGGCCGTGGGCCCTCCGTCTACGACGTGCGCTTCTCGCTGAACCTGTGGGGCTTCCTCGACGACGCGCCCGCCCCGTTGCGCGCCGAGCGCCGGGCCGCGTTCTCCTCCATCTCCCACGACTACGTGGCCCAGCGTGCGCTGGCCGACTCCGTCGGCGACGACACGCTCCGGCTCAGTCCGGACGAGGCGCGCTTCAAGGGCGGTTCGGCCGCCGCCTAGGCCGCTGACGGGGCCCTCGACCTGTGTCAACCGTGGACGTGCCCAGGGCGATCGACCGCCTCGAGATCGAAGCGGGGGGGCTGACCTTCACTGGCCGGGCTTGCGGTCCCCACGAGGGCCGACGGGTCCTGCTCCTGCACGGTTTCCCCCAGACCTCGTGGGCCTGGCGCGACCAGCTCTGGGCCCTCGGTCATGCCGGTTACCGCGCCATCGCGCCCGACCAACGGGGCTACTGCGGCGGGGCGCGACCCTCCGAGACGAGCGACTACGGGACGGAGCACCTCATCGGCGACGTCATGGCTCTGGCCGATTGCATGGAGATGGACCGCTTCGACTTGGTCGGGCACGACTGGGGCGGGTTGCTCGCCTGGATCGTGGCGTCACGCCACCCGGGGCGGGTCCGTTCGCTCAGCGTCGTCTCGACCCCGCACCCGGTGGCGCTCCAGCACGCGTTGTTGAACGGCGACGAGGCGCAGGCCGCACAGGGCGAGGCCACGGCATCCTTCCAAGAAGCCGATGAGCCGGAGCGTCTGCTGCTCGGACCGGAAGGCGACGGGAGCGGCCTGCGGCGGGTGCTCATGGAGAGCGGCCTCGACGACGATGATGCCGCGATGTACGTCGAAGCGCTGAACGAACCCGGCGCCATGACGGCGGCGCTGAACTGGTATCGGGCCATGGACCGTCGAGCGCTGTTGGACCTGGAGCGGGTCGCGGTCCCGACGCTCTACGTCTGGTCGACGGAGGACGGCGCGATCGGCCGGGCGGCGGCGGAGGCGACGCACGACTGTGTGCAAGGCCCCTACACGTTCGAGGTGCTCGACGGCGTGTCGCACTGGGTGCCCGAGACAGCGCCGGACCGTCTCTCCCAGCTGTTGCTGCAGCACCTCGCGACGACCTGAGCCTGCGTCGGGCCCTCCGATGGAGGGGCTGCAGCGGCTCTGCGAGAATGGGCCCGTGAGTGATTCCACCTTCGCCCTGACCGACGTCCAGCAGGAGTTCCGCGCCAGCCTTCGGGCCTTCGCCGAAGAGAAGGTGGCGCCGAACGCGGCGGAGGCCGACCGCAACGCCGAGTATCCCTGGAAGTCGTTCGAGGCCTGCCGGGAGATGGAGCTGCCCGCCCTCGGCATTCCCGAGGCGTATGGGGGCGCAGGCGCCGATTCGATCACCCAGGCCATCGCCGTCGAGGAGCTCTCGCGGGTGTGCGCATCGACGGCGCTCATCCTGCTCATCAACAAGCTCTCGATGATCCCGGTGATGAACTGGGGCAGCGAGGAGCTCAAGCGGAGGTACCTGCCTCGGAACGCCAGCGGAGAGATCCAGGGCAGCTACTGCCTGTCCGAGCCGGACGCGGGCAGTGACGCGGCCGCCCTGCGGACCCGGGCCGTGCGCGACGGCGACGACTACATCCTCACCGGGACGAAGTACTGGATCAGCAACGCCGGGATCTCGGACGTCTACATCGTCTTCGCCAAGACCGACCCCGACGCCGGCGCGCGCGGCGTGTCGTGCTTCTTGGTCGAGAAGGAATGGGGCGTGCACATCCCGAAGCTCGAGGACAAGCTCGGCATGCGGGGCAGCCCGACGGGTGAGGTCACGTTGGACGAAGTGCGCGTGCCCGCCTCGCACCGGATCGGCGAGGAGGGTCAAGGCTTCACCATCGCCATGCACACCCTCGACCGGAGCCGTCCGGGCATCGGGGCACAGGCGGTCGGCATCGCCCAGGGCGCGATCGACGTCGCCGGGGCGTACATGAAACAGCGCAAGGCGTTCGGCGGCCCGATCGCCGACCTGCAGGGGCTGCGCTTCATGCTGGCGGACATGGCCATGCGCAACGAGGCGGCGCGGGCGCTCATCTACCGCGCCTGCGCCATGATCGACGACGACCCGACCGGCGAACTCACCAAGTTCGGGGCGATGGCGAAGGCGTTCGCGTCGGATTCCGCCATGGGCATCACGGTCGACGCCGTGCAGCTGTTGGGCGGCTACGGCTACGTCAAGGAGTTCCCGGTCGAGCGCTTCATGCGCGACGCCAAGGTCACGCAGATCTACGAGGGGACCAACCAGGTGCAGCGGGTCGTCATCGCCCGTGAGGTGCTCAAGGACCTGTAGGCCGCCGGGCGGAACCGAGGTTGGCGCCCGGCGACCAGGCCAAGGCAGACTTTGGGGCGCCGGTGCTAAATTTAGAACCGGTTCTGAAATTTCGCCCAAGCGGGGCAGCCGGCCCAGGCCGGAAAGTCGCAGCAGGAGGAAGGTCCGTCATGGCGCAGCCGGTAATCATCGAGGCGGTTCGCACGCCGATCGGGAAGCGCAACGGGTGGCTCTCGGGCCTGCGGGCCGCCGACATCTTGGGTGCGGCGCAGACCGAGGTCGTCAAGCGGGCCGGCATCGACCCGGCGACCGTCGACCAGGTGTTCGGCGGGTGCGTGACGCAGGCGGGCGAGCAGGGCTTCAACGTGACGCGCACGTCGTGGCTGCTGGCCGGGCTGCCCTACGACGTGGCGGCGACGACGATGGACTGCCAGTGCGGGTCGTCGCAGCAGGCCAACCACATGGCCAACAACCTCATCGCCGCCGGTGGGGCCGACACGACGATCGGGTGCGGCGTGGAGACCATGAGCCGTATCCCGCTGGGCGCGAATGCCGCAGCGCCGGGTGTGGGGCGCGCGATGCCCGAGGACCTGCCCTACGACATGCCGAGCCAGTTCGAAGCGGCGGAGCGGATCGCCAAGAAACACGGCATCAGCCGTGAGGACGTGGACGCGTTCGGGCTGGCGTCCCAGCAGAAGGCCGCCCGCGCCGTGGCCGAGGACCGCTTCGCCCGCGAGATCTTCGCCGTCGAGGCGCCGATCGTCGGCGAGGAGGGGCCGCGGGGCGAGCACTCCGGCGAGAAGCTCATCGTGAGCAAGGACCAGGGGCCGCGTGACACGACGGTCGAGGGCCTGGCCAAGCTGAAGCCGGTGCTGCCCGAGGGGATCCACACGGCGGGGACTTCGTCGCAGATCTCGGACGGGGCGGCGGCCGTGCTGTGGATGTCCGAGGAGCGGGCCAAGGCCGAGGGCTTCAAGCCCCGGGCCCGGATCGTGGCGCAGGTGCTCGCCGGGTCCGACCCCTACTACCACCTCGACGGCCCGATCGTGGCGACCGAGCGCGTGCTGGCCAAGGCGGGCATGACGATGAACGACATCGACCTGTACGAGGTGAACGAGGCCTTCGCGTCGATCGTGCTCAGCTGGGCCAAGGTGCACGGCGCCGACATGGACAAGCTGAACGTGAACGGCGGGGCGATCGCGTTGGGCCACCCGGTCGGGGCGACGGGCGCGCGGCTGATCACGACGATCTTGCACGAGCTCGAGCGCACCGACTCGACGTACGGGCTCGTGTCGATGTGCTGCGGCGGCGCGGTGGCGACGGGCACGATCATCGAGCGGCTGTAACGCAGGCGGGGCGGGGCTTGGCGGCCCGTACCTCGACCATCCATCACGACCACATCGGCGCCTACCTCTGGAGGGGACCGTGGCAGACATTTCGACCGAGCACCTGACCTTCGAGCGCGACGGCGCGACCGCGATCGTCACCATGAACCGGCCCGAGGCGAAGAACGCGCTCAGCCTGCCGATGCTCGTGGGCATGAAGGACGCGTGGGAGGAGATCGACTCCAACGACGACATCCGCTCGGCGATCCTCACGGGGGCCGGCGGCACGTTCTGCGCCGGCATGGACCTCAAGGCGATGGGCGGCAGCGACGCCGAGAAGTATCAGCACCGCCAGCAAGAGGACCCCGACCTGCACTGGAAGGCGCTCCTGCGTCACTACGACGTGAAGAAGCCGCTGATCGCGGCGGTCGAGGGGTGGGCCGTGGCGGGCGGGACCGAGATCTTGCAGGCGACGCACATCCGGGTGGCCGGCGAGGGCGCGGTGTTCGGCGTCTTCGAGGCCAAGCGCGGGCTCTTCCCCCTGGGCGGCTCGACGGTGCGCCTGCGCCGCCAGATCCCGTACACCCTGGCCATGGAGTTGCTGTTGACGGCGCGCGAGGTCCCGGCGGACGAGGCGCTGCGCATCGGGCTCATCGGCCACGTCGTCCCGACCGGTCAGGCGTTGCAGCGGGCCAAGGAGATCGCGTCCGTCGTCAATTCGAACGGGCCGCTGGCGGTCGAGGCGATCTTGCGCAGCGTGCGCGAGACAGAAGGCATGTCCGAGGTCGACGGCCTGGCGCGTGAGCTCGAGATCGGCTGGCCCGTGTTCTCGTCGAACGATGCGACGGAAGGCCAGAAGGCCTTCGCCGAGAAGCGGCCGCCGAACTACACCCGCACGTGAGCGAGTCGAACCCGACGCCGGGCGCCGGCGCCGGCGCCGGCCGCCGCGGTTTCTCGGGCGGCGAGAACCTCGATCCGGGACCGGGCGGCGGCTACCCGGGCCTCGACGGCCCGGCTCCCTCCGCCGCACCCGACCTCCCGATCAACCAGGTCGCGGCGGCGGTCCGCCGGATCAGCGCGGTGACCATCGGCCAGCCGCTCGAGGACGACGATCTCGGCTCGGCGGCGGCCTCCCTGGCTGAGGTGGCGGACCGGCTCGAAGAGGCGGCGGCGGCGTCGAAGCGGAACCGTCGGACGCCGGGGCCCGCGGGCTTCGAGGGCATGCACCCGCAAGACCACTTCCCGACGAGCCCCATGATCGGTTTCGCCAACCCGATCGCGCCGCCGGTCGAGGTGTGGGCGGTGCCCGCGCCCGGCGGGGACGGCGCGCGGGAGCTGCGGGGGCGCGTGACGTTCGACTACCAGTACGAGGGACCACCGACCTGCGTGCACGGGGGCGTGATCGCCGAGCTCTTCGACGAGCTGCTCGGGCTCTCCAACATCTTGGCGGGTGTCGGTGCCATGACCGGGACCCTCACGATCCGCTACCGGCGTCCGACGCCGTTGTTGGCGCCGCTCGAGCTCGCGGCGCGCCACACCGGGCGTGAGGGCCGCAAGGTCTTCGCCTGGGGTGGGCTCTACCACGAGGGCGAGCTCACGGCCGAGGCGGAGGGGATCTTCATCCTGGTGGACTTCGGGAAGATGCTGAACATCGTGTCGGGCAACGCCCACGGCGCGCACAGCGCGGAAGGGCCGTTGGTCGACGCCGACTGGCAGCGCATGATGGCCAACGCCGAGAAGCGCAAGGCCGAGGGTCCCGAGGGCTGACTCGGGCGCCGAGCGGGCGTCCCTGCGGCGCCGGCGCAGCCCAACTCGGGGCGAACGATGTCGCGCCCGGCGCAGATCGGCGCTTCAACCCGGTGCCATACGATGCGGGGGAAGACCTCATAGAGCGGGAGGATGCGAGTCATGAGCGAGGCATTCAGCCTTGGAGGTACGGGCTCCGGAGCGATGACCCGGGACCGCACCCTCGGCCTCTTCGGCCAGACGATGGCGTACGTGGCCGCCACGGCCGGGCTCTTCGCGGCCGGCGCCTACGCCGGCCGCCACCTCTCCGAGTCGCTCACGTGGGTCTTCTTCATCGCGGCCTTCGTCTGTCTCATCGCCATGAACTTCACGGCCCGGCGTTCGATGGGCGCCACGGTCGCCCTGCTCGGTGCGTTCGGCGTGCTGATCGGCCTGGCGATGTCACCCCTGCTCGTGTACTACGCCGTCACCGACCCGGCGATCCTGTGGCAGGCGGGTGGGGCCACCGCGCTGTTCATCCTCGGCTTCGGCACGGCCGGCTACCTCATCCGGAGCGACCTGAGCGCCCTGGCCCGGGTGGCGTTCTTCGCCCTGCTGGCCCTCATCGTCTTCGGGATCGTGCTGATCTTCGTGCACATCCCGCACGGGTCCTTGATCTACGCCATCCTCGGCCTGGCGATCTTCGCCGTCTTCACGATGTTCGACTTCCAGCGCCTCCGGCGCTCGAAGGACATTGCGTCGGCCCCGCTGATGGCGGCGTCGATCTTCCTCGACATCTTGAACGTGTTCCTGTTCTTCCTGCGGATCTTCGGCGGCGGATCGAACTGACCCGACTTCGGTCGGCCGGGATCACTCGGGCTTGTTCGGAGCTCCGTTCGGCCGCTGCGCCACGAAGCATCCCGATTCCATCGACATCTCCACGACGCCACCGGCGGCTTCGAACCGCTCCTCGACGACCTGGCTGAGTGTGGCGAGCTGTTCCGGGCTCGCCTCCTGCCCGGACGCCGACGAACGGATGTAGGCGACGACCGCCGCAGGGTCGTCGCAGACGAGGGTGCTCGGGTGCCGGTGCCATGTGACGTCGCCGAACGCGCTCTCGAGGATGGCGCCGCCGTTGGTTCGGCCGAAGCGCCGGTCGACGAAGTCGAGCGACGACCAGCCCAGCACCTGACGCGAGATCTCGGCGATCACGTCGAGATGGTGCGGCCCGTTGGTCGCCGCGATGAGCACGCCGTCGGGCCGCAACACCCGGGCGAACTCCGCCACGGCCCGGGTCGGTTCGGGCACGTGGTAGAGCATGTGGTTCGCGACGACGACGTCGAAGGACGCGTCGGCGAACGGGAGGTCCTGCGCGTCGCAGACCTTCGTGGCGACGAGTTCGATCGAGTCAATGGGCGCCACCACCGCTCGCGCCGCGTCGAGCATCCCCTCGGACAGGTCGCTCAGGGTGAGGCGGAGGCGGGGGAGCAGCGGCGCGATGCGCTCCCACAGCAGACCCGGACCACAACCGACCTCGAGCACGTCCGCGCCGTCGGGCCACGTCACCACGCCGGCGAGCCACGGGTACCACGGCACCTCCGCCCTGGCGTACTGCGCATGGAGCGCGATGCGTGCGTTGAGGTTCGTCGGGTCCTTGTACTGCTTGTCGCGCAGGTACGCGGCGTCGGTGCCCAGGCTCTCCCGCTTGGTCACGAGCCGGACGCCGCAGGGGAGAGCGTCTTGATCATCTGCAGCGCCGGGTTCTCCGGCTGCCAGAGGTCGGGGAACTCCTCGAGAGGTCGGAACCCCGAGGCGAAGTAGAAGGCGCGGGTCTCGACGTAGCCCGGGTCGGGGTGGCGCGGGCTCAGCGTCTTCACCTGGAGGTATCCGATGTCCCGCGCCCTGAGCCACGTTTCTGCGAGCTCGAGCATGTGGCGTCCGATCCCGCGGCGGCGACGCTCAGGCAGCACGCCCATGACGTACACCTCGGCCGCGTACGGGGTGTGGAGCAGAAGGGTCAGGAGGCCGACGTCCTCACCGTGCTCGCCCGCGATGACGGTCGGGTTCTCGTCCGCCTTGGCGACGTAGTCCTCGACGGACTCGGGGATGCCGAACCAGGCGGGCAGTGCGGCCAGCACGCGGCGGCAGACTTCGCCCGAGCCCTGGTCCTGCACCCGAAGCTGGAACTGTGGGCTCGCCACCATCCGTCCAGCATGCATCACGGCATGCCGGGACCCGTTGTCGTGGGTTCGACGGGGGAGTACGGTCCGATTCGCAGTTCGAGTTCGGAGGTGATGCGATGCCCGGGTTCGTCCAGATCATGGAATTGGACACGTCGAAGATCGACGAGGTCGACGCGTTGGGCCGGGAGCTCGCCGCCACCTTGGGGCCCAAGTTCCGGGCCCGGAAGGCGACGACGGCCGAAGATCGCGAACGACGCGGTCACTACTACGTGATCGTGGAGTTCGACTCCTACGAAGAGGCGATGGAGAACTCCGAGGACCCGATGACCAACGGGTACGCCGAGCGGACGACCGCGCTGCTCGACGGTCCGCCCGTGTTCCGCAACCTCGACGTCGTCTCGGTCACGGACTTCGGCTGAGGCTGGCGCTCAGAGCGCGCGCTGCACGCCTTCCCAGTACGGGTCTCGCAGCTTGCGCTTGTAGAGCTTGCCGTTGGGGTCACGTGGCATCTCGTTGGTGAAGTCGATCGTCTTGGGCGTCTTGAACTTCGCCAGCTTGTCGCCGCAGAACGCCAGGATCTCGGCGGCCAGCTCGTCGTTCGCCTCGACGCCCTCGGCCGGTTCGATCACCGCCTTGACCTCCTCACCCCAGTCCTCGTGGGGGATGCCGAACACGGCGGCGTCACCCACCTTGGGATGCGAGAGGAGCACGTTCTCGATCTCGGCCGGGTAGATGTTGGCCCCACCCGAGATGATCATGTCGATCTTGCGGTCCCGCAGGAAGAGGAACCCGTCCTCGTCGATGAAGCCGACGTCGCCCACCGTGAAGAAGGAGCCGATGCGGTTCTTCTGCGTCTTCTCCTTGTCCTTGTGGTACTCGAAGTTGGACGCACCCATCGACATGTACACGGTGCCGATCACGCCGGGCTCCTCGATGCGGTTGCCGTCGTCGTCGAAGATGGCGATCTCGCTGATCGGCCACGGCTTGCCCACGGTGCCGGGCTTCTGCAGCCACTCCTCGGCCGTGACGAGCGTCCCCCCACCCTCACTGGCGGCGTAGTACTCGTCGACCGCGTTGCCCCACCAGGCGATCATCTTGTGCTTGACGTCGACCGGGCACGGCGCGGCGGCGTGGATCATGTGTTGCAGCGAGGACATGTCGTACTTGGCGCGCACGTCGTCGGGGAGCGCCAGCAGCCGGTGAAACTGCGTCGGGACCATGTGCGACGTGGTGACGTGCTGCTCCTCGATGAGCCGCAGCATGTCCTCGGGCAGCCACTTGTCCATGATCACGACGGTGTGGCCGAGATGCAGCGACGCGCTGCCGAAGCGCAGGACGGCTGTGTGGTACAGCGGCGAGCCGATGATGTGGACGTTGTCGTCCTGCGGTTGGATCCCGAAGAGGAAGAGCAGCCCCGCCAGTCCCAAGGCGGCCTCTTCCGGGGTGACCCCGATGAGCGGGCGATAGATGCCCTTGGGGTTGCCGGTCGTGCCCGACGTGTAGTTCATGACGTCGCCGACGGTGCGGTCCTCGGGCAGCGTCGTGGGTTGCGCGTCGCGGGCCGCGGTGTAGGACGCGAACCCAGGGATCTCACCGACGGCGAAGCGGCCGGAGGCGTCGATGCCGGCCTCGTCCGCGGCGGGCACCGCGATATCGGCAAACCGCTCGTGGGCGACGAAGGCCTTGGCGCCCGAGTCCTTGAGGATGTACGCCACCTCGGGTGCGACCAGGTGGAAGTTGATCGGCACCAGGTACCAGCCGGCCTGCAGGGCGGCGAGGTAGATCTCGATCATCTCTGACCCGTTCGGGAGCAGGGTCGCGATGCGGTCGCCCACTTCGAAGCCCTGGGCCCGCAGCGCGTGCACCAACTGGTTGGCCCGGCCCAGCAGCTCGCCGGCCTTCACCTCGTCGCCCTCGGGCGTGACGAGGGCCAGGTAGTCGGGGTCTTCCTGGGCCAGTGCCCAGAAGCCGAGGTCACCCATCTGCAGTCTCCTTGGAGGTCTCGCGAGGCGGAGGTCGCAAATGGCAGCCCCCGCCACCCGCAGGCTAGAACGTGTTCTAACTTACGGCAATTTGCGTGCCCGGCCGGTGGGGCCAGGGCGACGAGAGATCAGGAGATTCAACGATGGCAGGGTTCCTCGAGGGCAAGGTCGTCGCGATCACCGGCGGCGGCGGCGGCATCGGGCGGGCCGTCGCACTGGCGGCCGCGGCCGAAGGGGCCAAGGTCCTCGTGGCCGACTACGGCGTCGGCATGGCCGGGGAGGACCCGAGCAGCGAAGTGGCCGACGCCGTCGTGGCCGAGATTACCGAGGCCGGGGGAGAGGCCATCGCCCTGGCCGACGACATCTCGAAGATGGAGGCCGGCGAGCGGCTGATCGCCACGGCGGTCGACAAGTACGGGCGGATCGACGGCGTCGTCGCGGTGGCGGGGGTCCTCCGGGAGCGGATGCTGTTCAACATGTCCGAGGACGAGTGGGACGCCGTCATCACCACCCACATGAAGGGCCACTTCACCGTCTTCCGGGCCGCCGCGGCCGTCATGCGCAAGCAGGAGGGCGGCGGTGCGCTCATCGGATTCACCTCCGGCGCGTTCTCCGGGAGCGTGGCCCAGGCCAACTACGCCGCCGCCAAGGGTGGCATCGTCTCGCTGGTCCGCTCGGCGGCCGCCGGCCTGTACCGCTACGGCGTGACGGCGAACGCGATCGCGCCGGTGGCGAGGACCCGGATGTCGGCCAACGTCCCGCAGGAATTGGCCGAGATGGGCGACCCCGAGGACATCGCCCCGATGGTCGTCTACCTGCTGAGCGACCAGGCCAAGCACGTGACCGGCCAGGTGTACACGGTGGTCGGCTCGAAGATCGCCGTGTGGAACCAGCCGGTCGAGGTGCGGGCCATGTGGGCCGACGGCCGCTGGACGCCCGAGCAGATCGCCGCGCGCCTCGACTCGAACATCGGTCAGGAGCGGATGGGCCTCATCGACCAGCTCGAGAAGCTGCGGCAGGCGGCCGAAAACAAGGACAAGCCCAACGCCTAAATCCCTACGGGGCTCGGCTTATGAAGATTGGCGTTGCGTAATAGAAACGCCAGAAACATGGCGGATTCAAGGGGTCAGCGCAAAATCCTTGGCGATCGGACATGGTGACGATCGAGACAAGGAGTGGCGCATGGCACAGAGGAAGCTGGGTCCCGAGCAGGTCCGCGAGGTGCGCAAGCTGCGAAAGCAGGGGCTGACCTTCAAAGAGATTGGTGCTCGCTATAGCTGCAGTTGGCACACAGTGTGGCGCGTGGCGCCCGGTCCTGGACATGGCGTGCGATCCGGTCGCCCGAGAGACGAGGTGCGAATCTGGCATCCGGGTCCGGGTCGCCTCGGCCTCGAGGAGCGCGAGGAGATCGCATTGGGCCTGCTGGCCGGCGAGAGCCTCAGCGCCATCGCGGCGCGGCTCGGACGCAGCGTCTCGACCATCTCGCGTGAGGTGGAGGCCAACGGCGGGCGCCGTCGCTACCGCTGCGTGCGGGCCCACGTCCGGGCCTATGAGCGGGCGCGCCGGCCCAAGGCGGCCAAGCTCGACCATCCGCCCTTGTGCCAGCTCGTCACCGAGTGGCTCACCGAGTTCTGGTCGCCCGACGAGATCGCTCAGGAGTTGCGCCGAGAGTTCCCCGACGATCCGATGATGTGGGTGAGCCACGAGACCATCTACCAGAGCCTCTTCGTCCAAGGCCGTGGTGAGTTGCGCCGTGAGCTGCATCGATGCCTGCGCACCGGCCGGGCCAAGCGCCGTGAGGGCGGACGCCCCCCGAGGGGCTCGGTTACGAACAAGGTCATGATCTCCGAGCGCCCCGCCGAGGCCAAGGACCGGGCCGTGCCGGGCCACTGGGAGGGCGACCTCATCATGGGCGCCCACGGACGCTCCGCCGTCGGAACTCTGGTCGAGCGCTCCACGCGCTACGTAATGCTCTTGCACCTCGGCGAAGGCAAAGACGCCGACAACGTCAACGAAGCGATGGCCCGGGCCATCAAAGAGCTCCCCAACAGCCTGTGGCGATCCATCACCTGGGACCAGGGGAGCGAAATGGCCCGCCACGAGCGTTTCAAAGTCGACACGGGCGTCCAGATCTACTTCTGCGACCCGCACAGTCCCTGGCAACGCGGCTCCAACGAGAACACCAATGGCCTGCTGCGCCAATACATGCCTAAGGGCACGGACCTGTCGGTCCACAGTCCCGAGGACCTGAAGCGCTTTGCCGACAGCCTCAACAATCGCCCTCGCAAGACACTCGGATACATGAAACCATCAGAGAAGCTGGCCGAGGTTCTTGCGCACACCCCTTGAATCCGCCCATAAGTCGCTGACCGTATACGGCGCGCCGCGACCTACGGCCGCAATGCGCCGATGTCTGCGTTCAGACGACGGGGCGCAGCCGCGGACGAGGTGCGACGGCGCAGTGGACCTCGAGGGAGTTGCCCTCGTGATGGGCCGCCACCACCGCGGCGCCGTGGTCCTCGCCGTCGAAGACTCGGCTCATGTTCTGACCCCACGACACCGCCGAGCGGGCGATGTGGCGGTCGGGGTGCTCCCACGGGGGGATGCACAGCTCGATCTGGTACATCGGCTCAAAGGTCACCACGTGCGTGGGGGCTCCGCGGTGCGAGGCCATCCACTCCCGCTTCTCCTCTTCGCTCCAGGTCCTCTCGTTGTTCATGGGCTCGCTCATCGGCATCCAAGGCTGGACCGTGGTCATGTCGCACGCCCCCTCTCTCCCGCCGTTTCCGTTTCCCTTACATCCGAAGAAGTCCGCAACCTCGCCCGACTTGCGTACTGCTCATGCAATTTCCGTTTTTGAGCTGGCCTTATGCAATACGGCGCGTCCGGAATCCCAGATGGCGCAACAGGCGTGCGGCTTACGCCCACTCGACGAAAGCGTGACGATCACGCGAACCCGGCCCCAGGGTCCACCCTGTCCGCGGCAGAGCTACCTATTTTCAGTGGTGGCGTAATAAGCGGGCGCCGGGCGCCGTTCCCCCACTGAGGGCGGGTCGGAACGTGAGGAAAGGGGACACGTCGTGAGCACACGGATCGAGGAAGCTGCGATGTACGGACCCGAGCACTCCGAGGCTGTTCCGGAGATCCGCCCGTGGCGAGAGGTGGGCTGGATCTTCCGGGACGGGGGCACACTGGCCATCGAACGCCAGGGTGACCGCATCCGTGCCCGAAGTGCCCGGTTCTCGCACCTGAGCGAGGAGTAGACCGCCAACACGCCACGCCGGCCGGTTGGCCGGCGCACGGCCACTCAGGCCGGTTGGCCCGCGCCCGCGTCCTTCCGCGTCGTCGACAGGGCGTCGTGCGTCAGCGGATCGGTGGGCGAGCCGGGTTCGACGGCGGCCACAGCGTCCGTGGTGGACGGCTCGACCTGGTCGGGGTCACCCGCGTGGTGGGTCTGGAGCCACACCCGCCAACGCGAGCCGCGTCCGCCAGAGGACGACGATGCCGCCGAGGACCAGGGCAACGCCCGCCAGCTGGACGAGGTCCGAGCCGAGGCGGCCGTCCTCCCCGAGCCACAGGTGCTCGTCGAGGGAGCGCTCGATGCCCCAGAGGATCATCCCGACGCCGATCACGGTCCCGGCCGGGTAGCCGACGCGGCGGGTGCCATCGGGCCAGCGGTTGAGGTACCGCTCGATCGCGATCAGGACGAGGTAGACGGTGAAGTCCTCCAGGGCCTGGAAGATCGGCACGGGCAGGCGCTTCCCGACCTGGCCGGCGTAGTACATGCCGAACCACTGGTGGGTCGGGTGCCCGCCGCCGGCGACCATGAGCTGGGGCCCGAGGAGGCGGCCCAGGGCCCAGCAGGCGATGAGGACGGGGGCGACGAGGTCCAGGGCCCGTCCCAGCGGGAGCTCGGGGCAGCGGCGCCGGGTGAGGATGATCCCGGTGGGGACGGCGAAGAGCAGGCCACCGAACGACGAGAGCCCGCCGTGCCAGATGGCGAAGACGTCGCCCGGGTTGGCCGTGTAGTAGCTCAGGTTGGTGAGGACGTGGAGGGCGCGGGCGCCGACGACGGCGGCGAGGATGATCCAGAGGAAGACGGGGACGAACCAGTCGGTGGGGTAGCCCGCACGCTTGAGCCGGCGCTCGAAGTAGACGAACCCGAACCAGAACGTGAGCGCGAGGCCGATGCCGTACGTGTGGACCTGGAGCGGCCCAATGTGGAATACGACGGGGATCGGTTTCATCGCAGCGCTCGAGCCAGGTTAGGACCGGCGGGAGGCGTGGTGCGGCCGGGGGGCGGACCGAGCGGGCCCGGCGGGAGGCGTGGGGAGGGGGTCCGGGAGCGGGAAGGGGCCGGGAAGCGGGCTACGGCCGGCCGGCGCCGACGAAGCCGTCGCCGAGGCGCAGGGCGGTGATCCAGACGGAGGCTCCCGTGTAGGGCGCCTCGATCATCGAGCCGCCGCCCACGTACATGGCGACGTGCTCGGAGCCACCGGGGCCGTAGAAGAGGAGGTCGCCCGGTTGGAGGTCACTCACCGGGACCGGGGCCGAGTCGGACATCTGGGCGCCCGAGTAGTGCGGCAGGCCGACCCCGACCTGGCCCCAGGACCAAGCGGTGAGCCCGGAGCAGTCGAAGCCCGGATCGGCCGAGCCCTTGGGGGACTCACCACCCCAGACGTAGGGGACGCCGATCTGGCTCTCGGCGGCCTGCACGGCGCCCGCACCGCCGGCGGCGGTCGGAGGGGGTGCGGCGGTCTCGTCGGCGACCGTGGCTGCAGCCGGGCTCGCTGAGGCGCTGGCGGCGGCCGAAGCGGCGGCAGCCGCCGCGGCGGCCTGCTTCTCCGATGCCGCCTTGGCCGCAGCGGCGGCCTCGGCCTGCTCCTGTTGCTGGACGAGCGTGGCGATCTGGCCCTGCTCTTGGGAGAGCGCGCTCTTCTGGCTGTTGATGGCCTGCTGGTTGGCGGCGACCGCCGCCTGCTCCGCGCCGACCTGCGACTGCGCCTGGGTCTGCTCGCCCGACAACTGCGACTCCTGGGCGTTCAGCTGGTTCTCGGCGGTGTGCAGCTTGTCGACGGCGAGCGAGATGTTGCCCTCGGCGATGTCGTTGTACTCGGTCGAGGCGCCCACCGTCTCCTGGTTGCCGCTGAAGATCGAGTTCTGCTGCGCCGCCGTCCCGTCGGAGATGTAGTTCGAAACGGCCGCCTTGGCGAGCGTCGACTTGTCCTTGGCCACCTGCTGCTCGGCCGAGGCGATGTTCGACTTGGTCGTCTGGATGTTCGAGTTGATCTGCGACAGGTGGTACTGCGCCTGGTCGTACTGCTGACTGAGCGCGGACATCTGATTCTGCGCCTGGGACAGTTGGGCTTCGATTGCAGCCGCTTTTGCCTTCGCGTCGGAGATGGCATCTCCAGCGGCAGGGCGCGCCAAACCAAGCACAGTGCTCGACAACACTGTGACGACGGTCAACGCGGGGACACCTACCCGCTGGAGCAGCCTTGTGCTCCTCGAAGACCGCGGCGTCGGGCGGGGCGTTGCCCGCTCTACGTCAGTCACGATGGGGCACATGTTTAGTGGAACCCCCTGGTCGTTTCAAACATCCTCGGTGCGTAATCCCCGTTTACAGTCGTACTGGTGGTGTGAAGTCGCAGGTGGTTGCCGGAAAAAACTTTTTTGTTAACTCCGGGTCAACGAGAGGGGAGAACGAAACCCGCTCGTGGGAACTACGGTCGGCCACATGGGTGAAATGATCGAATTCCCGAGCAACGGGTCCACTGCAGGCGGATATTTGGCCGTTCCGGCAGGTGGCAGCGGGCCTGGTGTCGTGGTGATTCAGGAGTGGTGGGGGCTCGTGGACCACATCGAGGACGTGTGTGACCGGTTCGCCGCGGCCGGGTACGTCGCGTTGGCGCCGGACCTGTATCACGGGCAGAAGGTGGCGCCGGGCGAGCCCGACGAAGCGGGCAAGGCGATGATGGCCATGAAGATGGACCAGGCCGCGCGCGACATGAGCGGCGCGGTCGACGAGGTGTTGCGGCGCGCCAGCAGCTCCACCGTCGGCGTGATCGGCTTCTGCATGGGCGGCGGGCTCGCGCTGGTGCTGGCGACACAACGCCCCGACGCGGTGTCGGCGGTCGTCCCTTGCTACGGGATCGTGCCGTGGCCCGACGTGCAGCCCGACTACGCCGCGATGTCGGCCGCGGTGCTCGGTCACTACGCGGAGCAGGACGAGTACTTCACGCCCGAGAAGGCGAACGAGCTGGCCGAGCAACTGTCTGCGTTGGGCAAGTCGGTGGAGATCATCGTGTACCCGGGCACCGACCACGCGTTCTTCAACGACACGCGGCCCGAGGTCTACGACGCCGACGCGTCGAACGCGTTGTGGGAGCGGACGTTGGCGTTCTTCTCACAAGAGGTTCACTGACGTCTCTTCGACGTGTATATGGACTGCGCCTAATAAAGCACGGGCTTGTATGCGCAACTCCTTCTTTTCATTAGCCGCAGTCCCGTAGGCCGACGAACAAAGGCGTCGGGGGAGGGCCTGTGGGCCCGTTTGTTACCATCGAGTCATGTCCGCACGCTCCCGTGATCTGCCCCGCCGTTCCTGCCTGTCGACCCCCGGCTCGAACGAGAAGTTCCTGGCCAAGGCGCCAACCGTCCCGGCCGACATGACGTTCCTCGACCTCGAGGACGCCGTGGCGCCGCTCGAGAAGGAGGGCGCCCGGCCCAAGGTCGTCGACGCCATCAAGAACCTCGCCTGGGACGAGCGCGTGCTCTGCGTGCGCGTCAACGCGTGGGACACCGAGTGGACGTACGGCGACGTCATCGAGGTCGTGGGCAACGCCGGCGAACGCCTCGACGAGATCATGTTGCCCAAGGTGCAGTCGGCCGCCGAGGTGCAGGCGCTCGACCTCCTGCTGACGCAGGTCGAGAAGAAGTCGGGCCTGCCCGTCGGGCACATCGGCATCGAGGCGCAGATCGAGACGGCGCGCGGGCTGATCAACGTCGACGAGATCTGCGCGGCGTCGCCCCGGCTCGAGACGATCATCTTCGGCCCCGCCGACTTCGCGGCGAGCATCGAGATGCCGGTGCTCACGGGCGGCGTCGACATCCCCGAGTACCCGGGCGACCACTTCAACTACGTGTTCAGCCGCATCCTCATGGCCGGCCGCGCCAACGGGCTGCAGGTGATCGACGGGCCGTTCCTCAAGGTGCGCGAGCTCGATGCGCTGCGCGACTACTCCATGCGCACCCGCATGCTCGGCTACGACGGCAAGTGGGCGCTCACGCCCGACCAGGTCACCGTCCTCAACGAGGTGTACTCACCGACGCAGGAGCAGTTCGACCGTGCCTTCGACATCCTCGAGGCGTACCGCAAGGCGACGGAGGAGGACCGCAAGGGCGCCGTCATGTTCGGTGACGAGATGATCGACGAGGCCAGCCGCAAGATCGCCCTGAAGTTCGTCAGCCGGGGCGAGCGGGCCGGCCTGACCCGCAGCGCCAGCTAGCAACGAGCGCTCAGCACACGAGCGCCCAGCGCCGTCAGTCCCCGATCAACCGGCGCGCGATCACCTTCAGCGCCAGCGTCTCGTCGGCGCCCTCGAAGATCGACAGCACCCGCGCGTCGACGAAGTAGCGCGAGACGGGGAACTCCTCGGCGTATCCCATGCCGCCGTGGATCTGCATGGCCTCACGCGTCACCCACTCGGCGGCGCGGCACACGTAGGCCTTGACCATCGACGCCTCCAACGCGCCCTCGCCCCGCGCCATCATCCGCGCCACGTGGTACGACGATCTGCCGCGTGGCCTGGATGATCACCGCCATCCGGCCGAGCTTCCACTGCGTCAGCTGGTAGTCGACGATCGGCGAGCCGAACACGACGCGCTCGCGCGCGTACGACAGCGCCGCCTCGTACGCCGCCTGCATCACGCCCAACGCACGGGCTGCGGTCTGGAGGCGCCCGTTCTCGAAGCCCTGCATCTGGAGGTAGAAGCCCTTGCCGAGCCCCTCCTCGCCACCGACCAGGTTGGCAGCCGGCACGAACCAGTTCTCGAACGCCAGCTCGTAGGAGTGCATGCCGCGGTAGCCGATCGTGTCGATGGGCCGCCCCTCCAGGCGCCCCGGCGCCAGATCGCCGGGGCGCTCCGCCACGTCGTCGGCGCCCTGGGTGAAGAGGAAGCCGTGGCCGTCGCCGCGTGGCTTCTCGACGACGAACATGGAGATCCCTCGATGCGCCAGCGACCGGTCCGGGTCGGTCCGCGCCAGCAGCATCAGCACGTCGGCCCGTGCCGCGAACGTGCACCACGTCTTGACGCCGTTGACGACCCAGCCCGCCGTCGACCCGGGTCGCCGACGTCACGATGTTGGCCACGTCGGAGCCGTAGTCGGGCTCGGTCACCGCCACCGCGGCCAGGATCTCGGCCGAGGCGAGCTTGGGCAGCCACTGCTTCTTCTGCTCCTCGGTGCCGCCGTACACGAGCGCCCGGGTGAGGATCTCGGGCCGGGTGATGAGCGAGCCGCCGACGCCGAGCGAGCCCCAGCTGAGCTCCTCGGTCGCCACGACCATGCCCATGTAGTCGCTCTCGCCGCCCGACGCGAAGCCGCCGTACTCCTCGGGCACCGAGAGGCCGAAGCCGCCGAGCTCGGCCAGCCCCTCGATGACCTCTTCGGGGATGTCCGAGTTCGTGCGGTGCACGTGCTCGGCGTGCGGGCGCACCTTCTCCTCGGCGAAGCGGTGGAACGTCTCGCGCACGAGCTCGAAGTCCTCGCCGAGGTGCCGCGGCCCCTCGGTCGCCGCCAGCGCGGCCAGCACCGACGGGTCGCGCTCGGCCTCCAAGAAAGAGGACACGGGCGTCACCCAACCCGGCTCGACGCCCCAGAGCGCCTCGCGGCCGGCCACCTTGCCCGCGAGGTCCGCCACCACGTCGGCCACGAAGGCAGCGGCGATGGCCGCCTCGACGTTCCCCTGCTCGCCGTACTGGAGGGCGGCCCGGGCCGTGCCCACCGCGGCGGCGGCGTGCGACGACGTCGTAGGCCACGACCTGATTGGCGTCGATCCCCCCGCGGCCACGGACGGAGGCACAGGCCTGGTCGACGAGCTCTTGGGCCAGGTCGACCGCGGCGGCGGCGCCGGCCAGGTCGGCGGCTGGACGATCGGGCGAAGTCACGGGGCGCGACCCTAATGGCTGGCCCGGCGGCCTCTTGGCGCCGCTCGCCCGTCGCGACCGGCCGTGCCGGTGGTCAGGCGCGCCGTCCGATGACCGTCACCAACGGGCGGCAACACGACGGGGTCATCGCCCGGATCGACGCCGGTCAACGGACGCCAGGTAGTCCGTCACCGGTCCCGGGCCCGACGCCCGCCGGCGCCTCGGCCCACGCGTCGACGACCTCGAGCGAGGCGTCACGAACGAGCGCGGGCAGCAGCGCGCCGATGTCGGGGTGACGTGCGTCGGGCATCGACAAGGGCGACCCGTCGATGCGGCCGGCCGAGGTGATCGGCTCCTGCGCCACCACCCAGCCCCCGGCGCGAACCGACCTCGGCCATCTTGCGGACGACCACGAGCGGGTCGAACACGTGCAGGAGGAGGAACCGGCAGAACGCGAGGTCGACCTCCTCGGGCAGCGACAGGTCCTCGCCGGCCTGGGTCAGCGCGATGACCTGCGCGTGCGCCGCCGCCGCCCGGGCCACCTCGTCGCGGGCGAGCGGGGTCGCTGTCGACCGCGTAGACGCGACCGTCGCGGCCCACCATCTCGGCCAGGGCGACCGAAACGTCGCCGCCACCGGCGCCCACGTCGACGCAGCGCCAGCCGGGGCCGAGCCCGAGCCGCTGCAGCGCGGTGGCCAGTGGCCGGCGGTAGACGTCGTCGCGCAGCCCCTTCAGCTCACTCACCGCCGGCGCCCCCACCGCTTGCGACACCGTCACGGACCAGCACTCTACGAGTTGCCGCGCGACCGCAGCCGAGCGGCCCCTTCGTCGGCCGCCACTCGGCCCGTCCCCCAGCTTAAAGCGGCCGACGACGGGCACCATGGGCGGGGACCGGTAACCTCCTCCCCCGTGAAAGTGACGATGTTGCTCTGCGACGCAGCCCAGGTTTCGGACGGCAAGCTCTACATCCTCGGCGGCGGATGGAGCATGACCGGGCCCGACCCCGTGCCCTCAGCGGTCGCGCTGAAAATCGACGTGGATTGGCACGAGGCCGAGTCCTCGCACCACTGGGAGCTCTTCTTGGAGGACGCGGACGGCCGGCCGGTGTTGATGGAGACGGCCGAGGGGACCCAGCCGGTCGAGGTGCGCGGTGAGTTCACCGTGAGCCAGCCGCAGGGGATCCCCGAGGGCTCGCCGATCGACGTCGCGCTGGCCGTGAACCTGGGGCCCGATCCCGCTCTCGCCCGGGCACCCGCTTCGCCTGGCGCCTCACCATCGACGGCGAGTCGCTGCCCGGCGCCTCGCTGGGCTTCACCACCCGGCCGCGGCCAGCCGCAGGACGCGGGTGACCGTCTACGACCGGCCGTTCGGCCGCTACCTCGAGGACTTCGTCCCGGAGACATCTACCGTCACTGGCCCGGCAAGACGATCACCGAGTACGACGACCACCTGTTCTGCATGATCACCATGAACCACCATCCGCTGCACACGAACGCGTGGTTCGCCGAGCACGAGACGGTGCAGGGCAAGAACGTCGTCGTGGGCAATCTCGTCTACTCACTCGCGCTCGGCATGAGCGTCCCCGACGTCAGCGGCTCGTGCATCGCCAACCTGGAAGTCGAGTCGCTGCTCCACCGCTCTCCCACGTTCCACGGCGACACCATCTACGCCGAGACGCGGGTGCTCGAGGCGACCCCGTCCAAGTCGAAGGACGACCGCGGGATCGTGACCGTCGAGACGAAGGCCTTCAACCAGCGCGGCGAGGAGGTCTGCTACTTCCGCCGCAAGCTCATGGTCTGGAAGACGGCCAGCGCGCCGGCCCGCCAGCGCCCCTACGGCGACGACGTCTGGGACTGAGGCCGGCAGCGCTCGCGCCCGGAACGGGCGCGCCGCTTCCGTCAGCGCCTTCTCGAGTGGGGCGACGACACACCGGCGCGACCTGCCGTGGCGCCGCACCCGCGACCCTTGGCGCATCCTCGTCTCCGAGGTGATGCTGCAACAGACCCAGGTCGACCGGGTCGTCCCGCACTACGAGCGCTTCGTCGAGGCCTTCCCCACGCCGGCCGCCTGCGCCGACGCCGGCGTCGGCCGAGGTGGTGCGCCGCTGGTCGGGACTCGGCTACAACCGCCGTGCCCTCAACCTGCACCGGGCGGCCGTGCGACCATCGTCGAGCGTCACGGCGGACGGGTGCCGGGGGACGACGCCGCGTTGCGGGCCCTGCCGGGCGTCGGTCCCTACACGGCGCGGGCGGTGCGCGTCGTTCGGCTTCGGCCACGACGTGGCGGCCGTCGACACGAACGGCGTGCGGGTGCTCGCCGCGGAGTGTGCCGGAGCGCGCCTGACCGGCCCGGCCGCGTTCGCGCTGGGGGATCGCCTGGTTCCCCGCGGCGGCTCGTGGGAGTTCAACCAGTCGATGTTCGACCTCGGTGCCACGGTGTGCACGGCCGCCCGCCCCGACTGCACGCGCTGTCCGCTGCGACGTCAGTGCGCCTGGCGGCGCCTCGGCGGCGACGACCCGTGGCGGGCCAGCCCGGCGGCGCGACGCCAGAGCGCCTTCGCCGGATCCGATCGCCAGGGAGGGGGCGCCTGCTCGAGGCGCTGCGTCGAGGCGACGTGAGGTGCGTCGGCGATTGCCGACGTCTGCGGCTGGCCCGACGACGTCGCGCGGGCCGACCGCGTGGCGGCGGCGCTGGTGGAAGAGGGCTTCGCCGCGCTGGGTCGGCGGACGGCGGTCGGGTGCTCCGACTGCGCTGAGGTGACAGGCCTCTATGGCACCGTCAGAAACTCCACGATCCGCGGGTTGACGACGTCGGGCTTCTCCACGTGGAGGAAGTGGCCCGTGCCGTCGACGATCTCCATCTCGGACCCTTCGGCCAGGAAGTCGAGCGGAGAGCCGATCGACGAGAGCAGCATGCAGCCGTCGTCGCGCCCGTGGAGGTAGAGCGTCGGCTTCGGCGTCGGCAAGAGCGCGGCCGCCTGCTCCTCGGCGAGCTCGGGGACCTGCCGCGCCGGATCGAACATGGCGCGGTAGTAGCTGATGGCGGCGACGATGTGCTCGGGATCGCCGATCGACTCCTTCACCCGGGCGACGTCCCACGCGCCGTCGTAACCCGGCGACCAGTCGCGCCACAGGTGGTCGATGAAGGAGTAGTCCTCGAGCGGCAACGCGCTCTCGGCCATGGCCGGACTGGAAGAAGAACATGTACCAGCTCCGTTGCAGCTGCGCGTAGGTGAGCAGGTTCATGCCGATCGACAGGGTCGGGGGGACGGCGGCGGTGACGGCGAGACGCCACCGGTCGGGCTGCGTGCGCCACCGCCCCGTACGTGGCGAGCGCGCCCCAGTCGTGGCCGATGATGACGGCATCGGAGGTCGCCACCGAGCGCGTCGTGCAGCGCGTTGGCGTCGCGTGCCAGGGCACCGATCTGGTAGTGGCCGTCGGCCGGCACCGGGGAGGGGGCGTAGCCCCGCAGGAACGGCGCCACCGCCCGAAAGCCCGCCGCGGCCAGCTCGGGCAGCAGGTAGCGCCATGTGTGCGCCGTGTCCGGAAAGCCGTGCAGGCAGAGGGCGAGCGGCCCGTCCGGCGGCCCATCGGTGAGGCAGGCGAACTCCAACCCGTTGGCGGTGATCATCTCCGGTTGTCCCATGGCGACAGAACGTACGCTGGCCTTTCGAGAGGTAGGGTCGTGTGGGTGAACGTCACGTTCTACGGCGTGCGGGGCTCGTGCCCGTGCTCGGGGGATCGCTACAGGCGCTATGGGGGGAACACCTCGTGCCTCGTCATCGACATCGAGGGCGACGAGCCGCTCATCGTCGACCTGGGCACGGGTCTGCGCGCCCTCGGTGACACCTTGCAGAAGGAGGTGCGGGCCCTCGGCACGCCCGCTGCACGCGACCGCGTTGCTCACCCACCTCCACTTCGACCACATCCTGGGCATCCCCTTCTTCGGCCCGCTGCACGACCCGGGCGCCCGCCTCACGGTGTACGGACCGGCGCAGCCCAAGGGCACGCTCAAGGACGCGCTCCACGCGGCCGTGCAGCCGCCGGTGTTCCCGATCCACATGGAGCAGTTCCGCGGCGAGCTCATCACGGTCGACGTCGGCGCCGAGGACTTCTCCATCGGCTCGGCCAAGGTCATGGCGCGGCCCATCCCGCATGCGGGCGTGACGCTCGGCTTCCGGATCGAGGCGGAGGGCCGGTCGGTGGCCTACATGTCCGACCACCAGGCGCCGCTCGACCGCCGGGCCATTCCCGAAGCCGTGCTCGAGCTGTGCCAGGGCGTGGACCTGCTGATCCACGACGGCCAGTACACCGACGACGAGTTCTCGGCCAAGGCCGACTGGGGCCACTCGACCGCGGCCTACGCCGTGCACGTGGCCGCCGAGTCGGGCGTGAAGCGGCTGCTGCTGTCGCACCACGACCCCTCGCACACCGACCGCGAGCTGGACCGGATCCTGACCCAGGCGCGGCGGCTGCCCGAGGCGAAGAACATCGAGGACGTGTCGTCGGCCCACGAGTCCCAGTCGATCGACCTCGGCAAGGCATAGGTCGTCCGTGTCGGGCCTGGACCAGGCCCGGTTCCGCGAGGTGCTCGGTCACTTCGCCACCGGGATCACGGTCGTCACCGCGCTCGAAGAGGGCGAGCCGGTCGGCTTCACCTGCCAGTCGTTCGCCGCGCTGTCGCTCGACCCGCCGATGGTGATCCTCGCCCCGGCGCGGAGCTCCACCAGCTGGCCGCGCATCCGCCAAGCCGGGGCGTTCTGCGTGAACATCCTCGAGGAGCACCAAGAGGCGCTCTGCCGCACGTTCGCCGTCTCGGGCGGGGACAAGTTCGACGGCGTCGGGTGGTCGCCCGGCATCACCGGGCTCGCCGGTGCTCAAGGGCTCGCTCGCCGTCGTGGAGTGCCGACTGGGCGACATCTTCGACGGCGGCGACCACGAGTTGGTCACGGGCCACGTGGTGGCCACGGAGGTCGGAGAGGGCAGCCCGTTGCTGTTCTACCGTTCCGGCTTCGGCCGTTTCGCTCCCTGAGCGGACAGCGGGCTACCGTTCCGGCGATGCCAGAGATCATCCCTTCGTCCGTCATCGACGACGTCGTCGCTGGTCCGTCCCGATGTGCACGGTGACCAGCGCGGACGCTTCGTCGAGACCTACCGGCGCAGTTGGTTTCCCGACGGCCGCGAGATGGTGCAGGGCAACCGTTCCGAGAAGCAGGCCGGGGCGTTGGTCGGGCTGCACTTCCATCGCTTCCAGGCCGACTACTGGTACCTGTTGCGCGGCAAGATCCGGGTCGTGCTGCACGACCTGCGCGTCGGTTCAGCCCACCGACGGCAAGACCGAGGTCATCGACCTCGACGGCGACGTCGACCAGGGGGTGTACATCCCGCCTGGCGTGGCCCACGGTTTCGCCGCGCACACCGACATCCTGCTGACGTACCTGGTCGACAACTACTACGACCCGGCCGACGAGTTGGGGCTGGCCTGGGACGACCCCGAGGTGGGCGCCGATTGGGGTGTCAGCGACCCGATCCTGTCGGGGCGCGACCAGAGCAACCCGCGCCGCGGCGAGATTCCCGACGACATCCGGCCCCGCCTGGCGAAGTAGGCCGGAGGCAGGGCGGCCGGGGGCACATGCGGTTCGGCATCTTCTACGAGCACCAGCTGCCCGCGGCCCGTGGGAGCCCGGCGCCGAGCACAAGCTCCTGAAGGACGCGCTGGAGCAGATTGAGCTGGCCGACCGGCTCGGCTTCGACTACCTGTGGGAGGTCGAGCACCACTTCCTCGAGGAGTACTCGCACTCCTCCGCGCCCGAGGTGTTCCTGGCGGCGGCCAGTCAGCGCACCTCGCGGATCCGCATCGGGCACGGCATCGTGCAGCTGCCCTTCGGGTTCAACCATCCGGCCCGCGTGGCCGAGCGCATCGCCACCCTCGACCTCGTCTCCGACGGGCGCGTGGAGTTCGGCACCGGCGAGTCGAGCTCCGAGATGGAGCTGGGCGGCTTCGGCGTGGAGCGGGCGCGCAAGCGGGCCGAGTGGACCGAGGCGCTCGACGTCGTGACGCGGCTCATGGTCGAAGAGCCGTTCGCCGGCCACGAGGGCCCGGGGCTGTCCATGCCGCCGCGCAACGTCGTGCCCAAGCCGCTGCAGAAGCCGCACCCGCCGCTGTGGGTGGCGTGCTCTCGCCGCGACACCATCCACCTGGCCGCGACCAAGGGCATCGGCGCACTCTCCTTCTCCTTCATCGAGGCCGACGAGGCCCGGATGTGGGTGGACGACTACTACGCCACCATCGCCTCGGAGGAGTGCGTGCCCGGCGGCTTCGCGGTGAACGCCAACGTGGCGTGCGTCCTCCCGTTCATGTGCCACGAGGACGAGGAGACCGCCATCGCACGGGGCCTCGACGGCGGGCACTTCTTCGGGTACTCGCTGGCCCACTACTACGCCTTCGGCCGGCACCGCCTGGGTGAGACCAACGTCTGGGAGGAGTTCGAGCGCAACCGCTCGGCCTTCGGGTTCGACCGCCGGGTGGCGGCCCAGCGGGGCCAGGTGCTCGGGGCCAAGCTGCTCGAGGAGGGCCTCGGCGCGCTCCGGGGCGCGATCGGGACCCCTGACCAGGTGCGCGAGTTGATCCGCCGCTACGAGGAGGTCGGGGTGGACCAGCTCATCTTCGTCAGCCAGGCGGGGCGCAACCGGCACGAGGACATCTGCGAGTCGATGGAGCTCTTCGCCCGCGAGGTGCTGCCCGAGTTCGCCGAGCGGGCCGACGCGACCGAGGCGGCGAAGGAGGATGCGACTGGCCGGGGCAAAGGCGGCCGCGCTGGCCCGCCGCCCGCCGCCGCGCACGCTGCCGGAGCCCTTCGAGGTGCCGGCCGTTCCCGCGCCGTAGCACCAGGGATCGCCGGCGCGAAGCTCCGACCCACGAGGCCCGCGGTCCGGCTGACCCCGTAGATCCTGTTGAATATGGGGCGGTGCTGATCGGTGGGGTGTTGGCTGCCGTGGTCGTCGTGGGCCTGGTCGCGGCCGCCATCATGCGCCGCCGAGCCCAGGACGACGAGCACTCGGTCGAGCACTATCACCGTCGGCTGCACACCCTCGAAGAGATCCGCTCGCACCCGCCGTCGAAGCCGACCGGGCGGAGAGGACAACGGCCAGACGAGGCCGCCTACCCGGCCAGCGCCTTCCGGGTGTCGGGCTCGTCGACCGTGCGCCTGACCGACGACCCGGCCACTCGATCGTCCCGCCCGTGCCGCCGCCACCGGTGCCGAACCCCTCCGAGCCGGTGCTCTTCGACGACTCGACGGAAGGCGTCGGACGCCGGACCTTCATGACGGGCGTCGACGACCGGGCATGCACTCCATCAACCGCCGGCCGCGCCGGCTGGGTGGCCCGCTGGCGGCCGTGGCGGCCGTGGCCGTCCTGATCGTCGGTGCTGATCGTCACGGGGCTGCACTCGAACCCGCCCAAGCACCCGGTCGTCGGGCACGGCCACGACCGTCACGACCCGGCGCCGGCGCACCACTCCCACGTGCACGGGCGCGGGCAGCACGACGCCACGCCGAAAGAAGACCACCACCACGACCACGGCCGCCGCCGCCGTGTCGGCGCCCACCCTCATCTCGGCGAACGGCGCGACGTATCAGGTGGCGGACGCGAGCTACTCGCTCGCGCTGTCGGCGAAGACGGGGGAGTGCTGGATCTCGGCGACCGACGACAACGACCGGTCGATCCTCTTCACCGGGGTCCTCAGCTCGGGCCAGTCGCACACGGTCACCGCCAACGGGCCCGTCACCGTCGATCGCCGGTGCACCGGCGGCCTTTGCCGCGACGGTGAACGGCGTGGCCGTCCGCTGCCCTTCGGGTTCCAGGCGCCGTTCACGCTCAAGTTCCTGACGCCAGGGCCGGGGGCACGAGCACCGCCAGCGCCGCCACCGGTTCGACGACCACCACGACGTCGTCGGGCTCGACGTCGAACAGCGGGGACTGGCTAGCTCAGCCGTCCTGGCGTCGGCCGAGGGCGTCGAGCAGGAAGGCCAGCACCAGCGCCTCTTCCTTCCACGCGTCGTAGCGGCCGGACGGCCCGCCGTGCCCGGCGCCCAGCTCGGTGCGCAGCAGGACCCGGGTGGCCGGGGACACGGCGCGGAGCTTGGCCACCCACTTGGCCGGCTCCCAGTACGAGACCCGGGGATCGGTGAGGCCCGCCGTGACGAAGAGGTCGGGATAGGTGCGGTCGCTTCCCGTCAGGGTTGGTGCCGGCGACGTTGTCGTACGGGGAGTACGAGAGCATGCGCCAGTAGGCGGACTCGTCGGCCAGCGGGATTGCCCCACTCCTCCCACTCGCCGACCGTCAGCGGCAGCTCGTCGTCGAGCATGGTGGTGACGCAGTCGACGAAGGGCACCTGGGCGACGAGGGCGCGGAAGAGGTCGGGGGCCTCGTTGGCGACGGCGCCGATGAGGAGGCCGCCGGCCGAGGCGCCGCGGCCGGCGAGGGCGTCGGCGCCCGCGATGCCGCGCTCGACGAGGTGGCGGCCGCAGGCGATGAAGTCGGAGAAGGTGTTGGCCTTGTGCTCCATGCGCCCGTCCTCGTACCAGGCCCGGCCCATCTCGCCGCCGCCCCGCACGTGGGCGATGGCGAAGACGACGCCGCGGTCGAGGAGCGAGAGGCGGTGGTGCGAGAAGGACGGGTCGATCGATATCTCGTAGGCGCCGTAGCCGTAGAGGACGCACGGTGCCGGCAGCGTCCAGGCCCTTGCGCTGGACGACCGAGATCGGGACCCGCGTCCCGTCCGGCGCGACCGCCCACTCCCGAGACGTCTCGTAGCGGGCCGGGTCGAAGTCGCCCAGCACGGGCTCCTGCTTGAGCAGCGTCTCGACGCGGTCCTCGAGGCCGATCTGCAGGACGCTCGACGGGGTGACCATGCGTCGTGCGGCCGACACGCAGCACCGGCTGCGTCGGGCTCGGGGTTGACGCCGAGCCAGGTCGTCGAGGGGCTGGCCGGCGAGGGGACGACCCAGCCGCCGGCGAGGGGATCGGCGCCGAAGGGGTCGGTCGTCCCGTCGCGGTGGTGGATCGCCGCCAGCGGCAGGACCCGGACCCTCGTCTCGGCCTCGGCCCGTTCGCTCAGCACGAGCGCGCCGGCGAACGCGTCGACGTCCTCGACGCGCACGCCGGGCCGGTGCGGGATCACCTCGCGCCACGCGTCGGCCGCGCCCGACCCGAGCTCGGTGTCCCGCGCCGCGATGACCCGGAAGTCGAGGGCGTCCTCGTTGGTGAGGGCGACGAACCAGCCCACGCCGCCGGCCGCCGGCGTCAGGTGGTCCAGCGCGTACTCGACGCCCTCGCGCCGGGCCATGACGACCGCGGGGTCGGCCAGCGGCTGGCCCGAGGGGATGGCCCGCCACTCGCTGGTGTTCGTGCTGTGCAGGCCGACGAGGACGAAGGCGGCGTCGCGGGTCGTGCCGGTCCCGAGCGTGAAGCGACGGTCGTCCTCCTCGTAGACCAGCTCGTCGCCGGCGGGGTCGGTGCCCAGGCGGTGGCGCCACAGCTGATAGGGCCGCTGGGCCTCGTCCATGCGCACGTAGAAGACGACGTCCGCCCCGGCGGACCAGGCGAGCCCGTAGCCGGTGTCGGGCACCGTCTCGGGCGCGGCGCCCGGGGACGTCTCGGCGTCGATGGGCCGGAAGCGCAGCTCGTACTTCTCGTCGCCGGTGCGATCGGTCGGACCAGGCGAGCCAGCGGTGGTCGTGGCTGACCACGGCGCCGCCGACGGCGAAGTACTCGGATCCCTCGGCCTCCACGTTCTCGTCGAGCAGGATCTGCTCCTCGTCGCCGGGCTCGCCGGCCGGCGGGAGCTCGTCGCGCCCGCGGGCCGGCCGGCGGCAGTGGATGGCGTAGCTCTTCCCCTCCTCGGTGCGCGAGTAGTACCACCAGGGGCCCCGGCGAGCCGGGACCGACATGTCCGTCTCCTTGATGCGGGCCTTCATCTCCTCGAAGAGGCCCTCGCGGAGGTCGGCCAGCGGTGCCGTCTCGGCGTCGGTGTAGGCGTTCTCGGCCTCCAGGTAGGCCAGGACCTCGGGGTCCTCGCGGTCGCGCAGCCAGAACCAGGGGTCCTCGCGCTCGTCGCCGTGGGCGGTGATCACGTAGGGGCGCTGGGGTGCGGTCGGTGGGCTGGCCATGATCCTCCGAGCCTGCCACGCTGATAGCGCTGGCCACACGGCCGTGGAGCGCCCCATGTGGGCGTTTCGGCTGGCCGGGGTAGTTGTTACTATCTACGTAGGGGAAATTCCCCCTTCTCCCCTGAACCGAGGAGCCACATGGCGACAACGGATCTCGACCTCGGTCGCTACCAGCTCGGCTGGAGCGACGCCGAGGACTACGTCTTCAAGCCCAAGAAGGGCTTGAACGAGGCCATCGTGCGCGAGATGTCCGAGATGAAGAACGAGCCCGAGTGGATGCGCAACTTCCGCCTGCGCGCCCTCAAGCACTTCGAGCGCAAGCCGATGGCGCCGTGGTTCGCCACGCAGATGCCGGACCTCGACTTCGACGACATCTACTACTACATCAAGCCGACCGGCGGGCAGGTGGACGAGTGGGAGGACCTGCCCGACGCGATCAAGAACACCTACGAGAAGCTCGGGATCCCCGAGGCGGAGCGCAAGTACCTCTCGGGTGTCACCGCGCAGTACGAGTCCGAGGTCGTCTTCCACCGCAACCGCGAGGACCTCGAGGCGCAGGGCATCCTCTTCACCGACATGGACACCGCGGTGCGCGAGTACCCCGAGATCGTGCAGAAGTGGTTCGGCAAGATCATCCCGCCGAACGACAACAAGTTCGCCGCGTTGAACTCGGCCGTGTGGTCGGGCGGCTCGTTCATCTACGTGCCGCCGGGCGTGAAGGTCGACATGCCGCTGCAGGCCTACTTCCGGATCAACGCGGAGAACATGGGCCAGTTCGAGCGGACGCTCATCATCGCCGACGAGGGCGCGCAGGTGCACTACATCGAGGGCTGCTCGGCCCCGGTGTACTCGACCGACTCGCTGCACTCGGCGGTGGTCGAGCTCGTCGCGCTGCCGGGCTCGCGCATCACCTACACGACGATCCAGAACTGGTCGACGAACGTCTACAACCTCGTGACCAAGCGGGCCCGGGCCGAGGCCGAGGCGCACGTCGAGTGGATCGACGGCAACATCGGCTCGCGCCTCACGATGAAGTACCCGTCGGTGTACCTCATGGGCCCGAAGGCGAGCGGCGAGGTGCTGTCGGTCGCCTACGCCGGCGCGGGCCAGCACCAGGACGCCGGCGCCAAGATGTTCCACGTCGCGCCCGAGACGACCTCGACCATCGTGTCCAAGTCGATCTCCAAGGACGGCGGCATCACCACCTACCGGGGCAAGGTGCACGTCGACCCGAGGCGTACGGGGCGAAGTCCTTCGTGCGCTGCGACGCCCTGCTCCTCGACGACGAGTCGACGTCGGAGACCAAGCCCTACATGGAGGTCGGCGAGCGCAGCGCCCGCATCGGCCACGAGGCGACCGTGTCCAAGGTCGGCGACGACCAGCTCTTCTACCTGATGAGCCGGGGCCTCTCCGAGACCCAGGCGATGAGCATGATCGTGAACGGCTTCATCGAGCCGGTGACCCGGACGCTGCCGATGGAGTACGCCGTGGAGTGGAGCCGGCTGATCGAGCTGCAGATGGAGGGATCGGTCGGCTGAGGCCGGCCTCCACGCGTCTCGACGCGGCCCGCGGCATGGCACCATAGAGCCGTGCCGATGCGCGAGGAATGCGTCCATTTCCAGAGCCGTACGTACGCGTCCGGCGAGGCCGCGCGCTTCTGCCGCCTCGACCTGGCCCCCGAGGCGCCGTGGCGCTGCCCCGACAACTGCCCCTCGTACCAGCGCCGCATGGCCGACGTGGGCTGGGTGCACGGCAGCCTGGTCGAGCCGGCCCTCGAGGACGAGCCCGAGGACGCCGGCGGCGACGTCGCCGGCGTTGCTCGAGCTCGGCCGAGGACATCGTGAACGACGTCGCGCCGGGCGTGCTCGACGAGGTGCGGGCCGAGGACGCCCGCAAGGATCGCGTCCGCCAACCGCTGGTGGCGCCGGCAGCGCTGAGTCGCCGCCGGGCCGCCGGGCGCCGTCAGCGGCCCCGGCTCTAGCGCCCGGTGAACTTGGGCGTCCGCTTCTCCATGAAGGCGGTCATCGCCTCGACGAGGTCGTCGGAGGCGAGCATGCCGGCGTTCCACGTCGCCACGTAGTCGAGCCCTCGGCCACGGTCCGTCCCTCGTTGGCGGCGAGGACGGCCTTGGTGCCCTGGACGGCGATAGGGGAGTTCGCCGCGATCTCCGCGGCCAGGGCGTGCGGCCGCCTTGAGCACGCCCTCGGCGTCGGTCGCCACGTCGTTGACCAGGCCGATCTCCTTGGCGCGCTCGGCCGTGATGTCCTTGCCGGTGAAGGCGAGCTCGGCCAGGTGCCCGGCGCTGATGATCGCCGGCAGCCGCTGCAGGCTGCCCAGGTCGGCGACGATCGCGACCTTGGCCTCGCGCACCGAGAAGATGGCGTCGGCCGACGCCAGCCGGATGTCGCAGGCGGCGATGAGGTCGACGCCGCCGCCGATGCAGTAGCCGTGCACGGCGGCGATGACGGGCTTGGGGCAGCGCGCCACGGCGGTGATGGAGTCCTGCAGGCGCATGCACCTCGGTGCGCGCGCCGCGGGCCCGGGCCGCCATGGAAGCGGGCGCGGGCGTCGCCACCACCGCCGCCGTCGCCACCGCCTCCGCCGGCGAGCACGTTGCCCATCGCCTTGAGGTCGAGCCCGACCGAGAAGTGCGGGCCCTTGGCCGCGATCACGACCACCCGCACGGAGTTGTCGTCGCTCAGAGTGTCCATGGCCCGGGGCAGGTCGCGCCACAGGTCCATGCCCATGGCGTTGCGCTGCCTCGGGGCGGTCGAGCCACAGCGTGGCGACTTCCTCGTCCTGCTCGATGGTCAGGACCGGCGACTCGAACCCTGCGATTCCTTCGTTCTCACCCATGGCCCGCAGGCTAACCGCCTGGTAGGAGACCCTGGTAAAGGCCACTAGAGTGCATGGGCTGCATTCGCACCGTGCATTCGCACCGAAAGAGGTTTGACCCTGCCCACCTTCAGCGCCGAGGCCTCCGCGAGCCTGAACGGTCCCGACTGGCTCCGCCGACGTCGGGCCGCCGGCTTCGAGGCCTTCTCGTCGACGCCGCTGCCCTCCGAGAAAGAGGAGGTCTGGCGCTACTCGCCCATCGACGAGCTGGCGCTGGACGACTTCGCTCCCGAGCTCGACGGGTCGTCCGACGGCGACGCGGCGGCCGGGCGCCGAGCTGCTCGAGTCGCTGCGCGGCGCGCTCGGGCCGACCGCCGCCAGCGTCCTGGTGCACGGCGGACGTGCCGTCGCCTCGACCTGGACCGGCGCCGGTGCCGGTGCCGGCGACGGCGCCGCGACGTCGTTGTCCTTCGGGCCGGCCGGCGAGGTGGGCGGGTCCGCCGACATGCTCGGCTCGGTCCAGCGCGGCGGCGACGCCCTGGTGCGGCTGAACGACGCGTTCATGCCCGACCCCGTCTTCGTCGACGTCGCCGCCGGCGCTGACGGTGGAGGCCCCGGTGCTCGTCGTGCACTGGTGCGAGCCCGGCGCCGCGGCCTTCCCGCGCACGTGCGTGCGCGCCGGCGAGGGGGCGACGGTCTCGGTGGTCGAGGTGTTCGCCGGGCCCGACGGCGCCGCACGCTCCCTCGTCGTGCCGGTCACCGAGCTGTCGCGCCGATGGCGGCGCGTCGGTCTCGTACGTGTCGCTGCAGGTCCTGCCCGACACCGCCTGGTCGATCGCCCGCCTGGCGGCGTGCGGCGGCGGGGACTCGTCGGTCGCGCACCTTCACGGTCGGCCTCGGCGCCGCCTACGACCGCATCCGGACCGACGTCACGGTCGACGGGCGCGACGCCCGCAGCGAGATCCTCTCGACGTATCTCGGCGACGGCACGCAGGTGCACGACATCCGGACCCTGCAGGACCACGCGGCGCCGAAGACCACGAGCGAGCTGCTGTGCCAGGGCGCGGTCGCCGGGCCGGTCACGCTCCGTGTACAGCGGCCTCATCCGGGTCCACCGGGGCGCCGTGCGCAGCGACGCCCGGCAGACGAACCACAACCTCGTGCTCGACGAGGGTGCGCACGCCGACTCGGTGCCGAACCTCGACATCCTCGAGAACGACGTGAAGTGCTCCCACGCCTCGACGGTGGGACCGGTGGACGAGGACCAGCGCTACTACATCGAGTCGCGCGGCGTGGCGCCCGAAGTGGCCGAGGGCCTGATCGTGCAGGGCTTCTTCGACGCCATCATCGACCGGGGCCCGGTCCCGGACGCCGCGGCGCTGCTCGAGCGAGAGGTGCACACCCGACTCGATGCCGCGTTGGCCGGGACGGCGGGTGAGCGCCGATGGCTGAGACCGTGACGCTCTGCAAGATCGACGAGCTGGCGCCGGGCGAGGCCCGTCGCTTCGACGTGGACGGGCTATCGCATCGCCCTGGTGCGGATCGGCGACGAGTTCCACGCCATCGACGACGAGTGCAGCCACGAGGACTACTCGCTGTCCGAGGGCGAGGTGTGGGCCGACGAGTGCGAGATCGAGTGCCCACGCCACGGCAGCACGTTCGACCTGGTGACCGGGGAACCGTGCTCGTTGCCGGCGACGCAGCCCGTCGCGGTGTACAAGGTCGAGATCGACGGGGACAGCGTCAAGGTGGTGCTGCCATGACGACGGGGAACACCGAACACGTGCTCGAGGTGCGCGGCCTGCACGCGTCGGCCGGCGGCCGTGAAGTGCTCCACGGCATCGACCTCACGGTGCGGAGCGGTCGAGGTGCACGTGATCATGGGCCCCAACGGTTCGGGCAAGAGCACGCTGGCCCACGCGCTGATGGGCCGACCGGGGACCGAGGTCACCGCCGGCTCCATCAAGATGGACGGCCAGGAGCTGGTCGACGAGCCGGCCTGGAAGCGGGCGCGCGCCGGGCTGTTCCTGGCGCTGCAGCACCCGGTCGAGGTGCCGGGCGTCGGGCTCCATTCCCTGCTCGAGGCGGCCCGGGGCCCGGGCGCCGACGACGCCGTGCTCGACGGCCGCATGCTCGACGAGGCGAAGGCGGTCGGGCTCGACGCCCGGCTCCTCCACCGCGCGCTCAACGTGGACCTCTCGGGCGGCGAGGCCAAGCGCACGGAGATGGTCCAACTCGGCGTGCTCCGCCCGGCCATCAGCGTCCTCGACGAGGTGGACTCGGGCCTCGACGTCGACGCGCTGGGCGAGGTGGCGCGCCGCCTGCAGCTCGCCACCACCGAGTGGGGCATCGGGATCCTCGCCATCACGCACTTCAACCGCTTCCTCGTGCAACTCGAGGCGGACCTCGTCCACGTGATGGTCGACGGTCGCATCGTTGCGACGGGCGATGCAGCCCTCGCGTTGCAGCTCGAACAGACCGGGTACACCGGTTACCAGGACGTCGGCACCTGATCCTGCGCGTAGGGCGCGCTGTGAACCGAGGAATTAGACCTGCGGTGGATGTCCACTGCCCCCAATTCCGCAACGGCGCTTGGTACCGTGGACCGCCATGGCGAACGGTCGTCCTCCGGGCGACGAGTCGGGTCGCTCATCCCGAAGGGTCGGCGGCCGCAGCGCGAACGAAGAAGGACTGTCCGCGCTCGGTCGCCAGATGCAGTCCGGCGCGCCCGCACCCGGCCCCGGGCCCGGGCCCGGGCAGGTGGCCAACGAGTCGGGACTGAAGGCCCTCGGTGCGCGCATCGACCAGAAGGGCGCCAAGGGCCCCGGCAAGGGCCTCCGCCGCAGCGGGAAGCCGAAGTGGAGCGCCGGCAAGAAGACGGTCGTCGTGCTCGCTCAGCGTCATCGTGCTCGTGGCCGCGGGCATCGGCGGCGGGTACGCCTACCTCTGGTACCGCTACAACCAGATCAACAAGATGCACATCGCCGACGAGGTGGCGGCGGCGAGCGGCCAGCCGTTCACGATCCTCGTCATCGGCTCGGACACCCGCGTCGGCGAGTCGGCGTCGCAGGCCCAGCAGTTCGGCTCGTCCTCGGTGGTCACCGGCCAGCGCAGCGACGTCGTGCAGCTGTGGCGGGTCAACCCGTCGACGAAGACGATCCAGATCGTGTCGATCCCGCGCGACACCGTGGTCACCATGCTCCCGCCGGACACCCAGCAGTTCGGGACGTACAACCGCATCAATTCTTCGTACAACACGGGTCCGAACCAGCTGGTGAAGACGATCACGGCGAACTTCGGCATCCCCATCAACCACGTCGTGCAGGTCGACTTCTCGGGCTTCCAGGATGCCGTCAACGCGCTGGGCGGCATCTACATGGACTTCCCGTACCCGGCCAAGGACGCCTACTCGGGCCTGAACATCACGACGCCGGGCTGCCAGCTGTTGAACGGCAACCAGGCGTTGGCGGTGGCGCGCTCGCGTCACTACTACTACTACGCGAACGGGTACTGGCAATACGACGGCACCAGCGACTTCGGGCGTATCGCGCGGCAGGACGCGTTCATCAAGGCGATGATGGCCGCGGCGAAGTCGAAGGTGAACCCGTTCACGCTCAACGCGTTCGTCGGCTCCATCCACGAGGGCCTGACGATCGACGACGGCTTCGGCCTGAACGGCCTGATCGGGCTGGCTTTGGACTTCCGTTCTTACAACCCGGGCAACCTGGGGGGCCTGACCCTGCCCACGGTCTCGTCGAGCGCCTTCCCCAGCCTGGGCGACGTGCTGACGGTGAACCAGCCGGCCGCCCAGCAGATGTTGTCGAGCGTCTTCGGCTCGAGCCTCGAGACGCCGACGAACCCGCCGCCCAACGAGAACGGTGTGCCGACGCTGCCGCCTCCGGTCACATCGACGACCGGCTCCAGCGGGGGCGCTTCCTCCGCCGGAACCTCGGCCGGCACCCCGGCGGCAACCACCACTCCGACGACGGCCGCACCGCCACCATCGTTCGATCCCGTGCCCTGCACGCCCTCCTAAGACGAGGTGCCGAAAAAATTTGGTGCCGTATACGCGTCGAGGACCGTGCGCGTTGTGTGGCTCTATAGGGACTCGCCCTCATATCTGGCCCGATTCCATCGCATCGGACTCATAAATATGAGGAGCACCCCGTAGTCGGCCATGCGAAAACTTTCGACGTCCTTTTTCTCGACGCACGGGGGACCCTGAGTCACGGCGTGAGGTAATCCAAACGACCGAACGCCCGCGACAGGGCACGTAAAACAAAGACCAAGAGGCAACACGCAGGACCCAACCCGAGCCCCGCGCACAGCGCACAGCGCCTAAGACGCCTCGGCGGCCACCTCGTCGAGCCCCTGGGCCAGCGCGTTCCACGACAGGGTCGCGCACTTGATCCGCACCGGGAACTTCACGACGCCCTGGAGCGCCGCCAGCTCACCGAGCTTGTCCAGGTCGATCTCCTCGGGCTCGCCGGCCAGCACCTCGGCGCCGTTGGACTCGCCGCCGTGGCCGTCCCCCTCCAAGGAGGCCTCGTGGATCGACATCATCCCCTTGAAGGTGCCGATCAACCGACGCACCTCGACGACCGGCTGGCCCTTCACCGCCGCCGACATCAGGGAGGCCGACGACTGGCTGATGGAGCAACCCGAGCCGGCGATCTTCAGGTCCGCCAGCTTCCCGTCCTCGACGACCATCGACACCACGACCTCGTCGCCGCACAACGGGTTGAAGCCCTCGACACGATGCGCGGGCGGTGAGTCCAGCTCGCCCCGGTTCCGGGGGGAGCGGTAGTGGTCGAGGATGATCTCGCGATACAGCTCTTCGAGGTCGGCCATCAGCCGAACAATCTACCGGCTTCGGCCAATCCCTCGATCAGGACTTCGATGTCGTGCTCGTCGCTGAACAGCGACAACGAGGCCCGGGCGGTCGCCTGCACGCCGAGCTTGCGCATCAGCGGCTTGGCGCAGTGGTGCCCGGGGCGCACGCACACGCCGTACTGGTCGAGCACCTGCGCCAGGTCGTGCGCGTGCACGTCGCGGTACGCCAAGGAGATCACCCCACCCCGGTCTGCGCCCGCCGGCGGGCCGAACACGGTCACGTCCGAGCCGAGCTTCTCGTCGAGGCGGGCGAGCGCCCAGTTCGTCAGCTCGAGCTCGTGGGCCCGGATGCGGTCCATCCCGATCTCGTTCAGGTAGCGCAACGCCGCGGTCAGCCCGACCGCCTCGGCGATCGGCGGCGTGCCCGCCTCGAAGCGCGCCGGCGGCGGCGCCGCGCGAAAGCCGTCGAGCTTGACGTCGAGGATCATCCCGCCCCCGCCGAGGAACGGCGGCATCGACTCCAACAACTCGGCCCGGCCCCACAGCACGCCGAGCCCGGTCGGCCCCATCGTCTTGTGCGCCGAGAACGCCAGGAAGTCCGCCCCCAACGCCGACACCGACACCGGAGCGTGCGGCACCAGCTGGGCCCCGTCGGCCACCACCACGGCGCCCTCGCGGTGCGCCACCTCGGCGATCGAAGCGACCGGGGGGATCGTCCCGAGCACGTTCGACATCGCGCTCACCGCCACGACCTTGACCCCGAGCACGAGCCGGTCGAGGTCCGACAAATCCAGCCGACCCGAGCCGTCGACCGGGATGTAGCGCAGGTCGAACCCGCCGAGCTCCTCGGAGAGCAGCATCCACGGGACGATGTTCGAGTGGTGCTCCATCTCGGTCAGCAGCACGGCGTCGCCACGACGCAGGTTCGCCCGTCCCCACGACTGCGCCACCAGGTTCAACGACTCGGTCGTGTTCTTCGTGAAGACGATCTCGTGCGCCGGGTCCGGCGCACCCAGGAAGCGCCCCGCCACCAAGCGGGCCCGCTCGTACAGCTGCGGTGGCCTCCTCGGCGGTGGCGTACACGCCTCGATGCACGTTGGAGTGCGTCGTCTCGTAGTAGCTGCGTCATGGTGCTGATGACCGACTGGGGCTGCAACGCCGACGCGGCCGCGTCCAGGTAGACGATCGGCCGCCCGTTGACCTTGCGCGACAACAGCGGGAAGTCCTTGCGCAGCGCCTCCGTGTTCAACGGCGCAGACACGGGCACCGCCGCGTCGAGACCGTGCGCCGGCGTGCTCATCGCCACTCCTCGTAGCCGGACCGCTCGACGAGCGCGGCCATCTCGGGCCCGCCGGTCGCGACCACTCGGCCGTCCATCAAGATATGGACGACGTCGGGCACGAGCTCCATCAGCAGCCGCTCGTAGTGCGTGATGGCGAGCACGCCGAGCTCGGGCTGCTCGGCACGCACCTCGTGCACGCCGCGCCCGACGACGCGCAGCGCGTCGATGTCGAGACCGGAGTCGGTCTCGTCGAGCACCGCGACCAGCGGCTCGAGCAGCGCCATCTGCAAGATCTCGTTGCGCTTCTTCTCGCCGCCCGAGAACCCCTGGTTCAGGTGCCGGCTGGCGAAGGACGGGTCCATGCCGAGGCGCTCCATCCACTCGGTCATGAGCACGCGCACCTCGAGGACGGAGACCTCGGTGCCCTTGCGGGCCGCCATCGCCTGGCGCAGGAAAGAACTGACCGAGACGCCCTCGATCGTCTCGGGGTACTGGAACGCCAGGAACAGGCCGGCCTTGGCCCGCACGTCGGTGGCCCACCCCGTCACGTCCTCGCCGTTCAGCAGGATCTGGCCCTGCGTCACCCGGTAGGCGGGGTGGCCGAGCAGCGCAGCGGCCAGCGTCGACTTGCCGGCGCCGTTGGGCCCCATGAGGGCGTGCACCTCGCCGGTGCCGACGAGCAGGTCGACGCCGCGCAGGATCGGGATGGAGCCGTCCTCGGCCGAGACGTGGAGGTCTCGGATCTCGAGCAGCGGGGGGTTCGACGCCATGTCCTAAAGCTTACCTTTTTAGTCGGGTTTTCCGATACGGCCGGCCGAGGCCGTCCGCCGGACCGGTCCCGGCGGCCCACGCCCGGTCGCTCACCAACCTCGGTCGACCCATTCTGCCAGGTGAGGGGACTCGTTGCCCACGGTGGTGGCGGTGCCGTGGCCGGGCAGGACCCGGGTGTCGGCGTCGAAGCGGGCGAAGATGCGGTTCTCGATCGACGTCGATGATGGTGGGGAAGTCGCCGCCCTCGAACTACGTGTTGCCGGGGCCGCCCGGGAAGAGCGTGTCGCCGGTGAAGAGGAGGTCGGTGCCCTCGACGGCGAAGCAGATGGAGCCGGGGGTGTGGCCCGGGCGTGGCCAGGGTCTTGATGCGCAGGTCGCCGACGCTGAGCATCTCGTCGTCGTCGAGGATCAGGTCGTAGCTCGGGAGCATCGCCGCGTCGGCGCTGGTCACGGCCACCGAGATGCCGGCGTCGCGCACGGCGGGCACGGCCTGGATGTGGTCCCAGTGGCCGTGCGTCTCGACGACCTGGTTCACCCCGAGGTCCTTGCAGATCGCCAGCAGCGCCTCGTGCTCGTTGGCCGCGTCGATGAGCATGGCCTCGCCGCTGCGGCGGCACCGCAGGATGTAGACGTTGTTGTCCATCGGGCCGACGACGATCTGGTGCACCTCGGCGGCCGCGTCGCTCCAGATTTTCTCCAGCTGTCCCATGGCTCCCAGCGTAAGACACGCCGGGGGCGCTTCTGGTCGCCCGAGGCCCTGGTCTGGTAGACAGCCGGGTAAATACGGAACGCACCGCCGGCGGGGCTGCCGGGGGGAGCAACAACGAGGAGCCCAAGGGGAGCCCTGGCATGAATTTCGCCTTCAGTGACGAGCAGGAAGAGCTGCGCGCAGCGGTCCGCCGCTTCCTCTCGGAGAAGTCGCCCGAGACCGAGGTGCGCCGCCTCATGGACACCACCGAGGGCTACGACCCCGCGGTGTGGAGCCAGATGGCCGACCAGCTCGGCCTGCAGTCGCTGACCATCCCCGAGGAGTTCGGCGGCTCGGGCTTCAGCTACGTCGAGCTGCTCGTCGTCCTCGAGGAGATGGGCGCCGCGCTGCTGTGCGCGCCGTTCTTCTCGTCGGTGGCGCTGGCGGCCAACGCGCTGTTGACGTCGGGCGACGACGAGGCGAAGAAGAGCTACCTGCCCGGCATCGCCTCGGGCGAGACGATCGCCACGCTCGCCATCACCGAGGACAACGGGAAGTGGGACTTCAGCGGGATCGAGTGCAAGGCCTCGAAGAAGGGCGACGGCTGGGTGCTCGACGGCCACAAGATGTTCGTCCTCGACGGCCACATCGCCAACCTCATCATCGTGGCGGCGCGCACGGGCAAGGGCGTCTCGCTCTTCGCCGTGCCGGGCGACGCGGCCGGGCTGACCCGCACGCCGCTGCCGACGATGGACCAGACGCGCAAGCAGGCGCGCCTCGAGTTCTCCGGCACGCCGGCGACGCTCATCGGCACGGACGGGCGGCGCCGAGGCGGGGCTGTCCAAGACGCTCGACCTCGCCGCCGTGGCGCTGGCCGCCGAGCAGGTCGGCGGCGCGCAGCGGGTGCTCGACTCCTCGGTCGACTACGCCAAGACGCGCATCCAGTTCGGCCGGCCCATCGGCAGCTTCCAGGCCATCAAGCACAAGTGCGCCGACATGCTGCTCGAGGTCGAGTCGGCCAAGTCCGCCGCCTACTACGCCGCCTGGGCCGCGGCGGAGGACTCCGACGAGCTGCCCGGTGGTGGCGAGCCTGGCCAAGTCGTACTGCTCGGAGGCGTACTTCCACTCCGCGGCGGAGAACATCCAGATCCACGGCGGCATCGGCTTCACGTGGGAGCACCCGGCGCACCTCTACTTCAAGCGCGCCAAGTCGTCCGAGCTGTTGCTGGGCGATCCCGTCGTACCACCGCGAGCTGCTGGCGCAACGCATCGGCATCTGAGGTGCCGGGGCCATTCCGGCTCCGGCCCGGGCCCGCGGGCGACCTGTGGACCTACGCCACGCGCGACGAGCCCCGGCGCGCCCGTCCGCGGCCACGTCCTGTTGTGCCACGACCTGCCGCGCCCCCGGGGGGCGGCCGCCGACCTCGCCCTGACCTATCCGGCGCTGGCCGACCGCCTGGCGCGGGAGACCGGCTGGCAGGTCGTCACCGCCGCGTTGCGCGGCGCGGGCGAGTCGGCCGGCGACTACTCGGCCCTCGGCTGGCTCGAGGACCTGCACTTCGTCGCCGAGCAGCGAGATCCGCGAGGACTCGACCCGGCTCGTCGTGGGCTTCGGCTTCGGCGGCGTGCTGGCGCTGCACCTGGCGGCCGGCGACGAGCGGGTCGCCGGCGTGGCCTGCCTGGGCACCCCGGCCGAGGTGGTGCAGCTGACCGGGGGCACCGAGGAGTTCCTCGCCCGGTGCCGGCGCACCGGGGTGATCGGGACGCCGGGGTTCCCGGCGTCCGTCGAGGCCTGGGCCAAGGAGCTCTCCGTCCTGCATCCGGTCGAAGACGCCGCCCTCTCGAAGGGCCGGCCGCTCCTGATGGTCCACGGCTCGGACGATCCCGACGTCCCCCTGGCCAGCGCCCGCGCCCTGGCCGACGCCGCGACCGGGCCTTCGGAGCTGCACGTGGTGCCCGGTGCCGGCCACTGGTTGCGCGCCGACCCCCGGGTCATCGCCCTGCTCGTCGGCTGGCTCGAACGCCAGCACTGACGTCGCGGCGCCCCGGCGGACGGCCGTCTCGAGGCCGAGGGGGAGCCCGGGGGCCCCGGGACCGGTCGTCTACGCTTGGATGCCCGGCCGGGTCCTTCCAGGCTCCGGTCGTGCGACCCGGTCGCCGCCCTGCGCATGGAGCTCCCCCACCCGATGCCCCCTTAGTTCGAGACGCGGACGACCCGACCCCTCCCACGCCGCCCCACTGCGTCTTCCCGGTGACGGCGTGACGTCCGCCGACCGCCTGCACGACGAGAACGCGGACACCCCGAGCGTCCTAGGTGGCGCCACCTCGGCCACCCCCAGGCGCACTGGCGTCAGAGCACGCCGTGGCTCCTCGTGCGCGAGCATGCGCCCGCGGCAGTGGAGCAAGAACATCCTCGTCTTCGTGGCGCCCGCGGCGGCCAGCGTCCTCGGGCAGTGGACGGTCCTGTGGCGCGTCATCCTGGCCGTTCTTCATCTTCTGCGCCGCCGCCTCGGGCCACTACCTCATCAACGACGTGCTCGACGCCGAGCAGGATCGGCACCACCCGATCAAGCGCATGCGGCCCGTGGCGAGCGGCGCAGCTCTCGGCGCCGGTCGCGCTCCGGGGCGGGCGTCGCACTGATCGCCGCCGGCCTGGTCGGAGCGGCGCTCGTTGGGCCCGTGGGCCTTCGTCCTCGTCGTGGCGGTCTACC
This sequence comes from uncultured Acidimicrobiaceae bacterium, assembly GCA_963821105.1. Taxonomy (GTDB): domain Bacteria; phylum Actinomycetota; class Acidimicrobiia; order Acidimicrobiales; family RAAP-2; genus Bog-473. The sequence continues at coordinate 22,776 of CAWGCO010000010.1, read as the reverse complement.
TCGCGCTGAGCGTCGCCTACAGCCTGTGGCTGAAGCGGCAACCCGTCATGGAGCTGGCGATCGTGGCGTCGGGGTTCGTGCTGCGAGCCGTGGCCGGCGGCGTCGTCGCCCACGTGTACCTCTCGACGTGGTTCCTCGTCTTCACGTCGTTCGCGGCGCTGTTCGTCGTCACGGGGAAGCGCTACGCCGAGCACGCCACGCCTCGGCGAGAACCGGGGCTATCACCGCAGCGTCCTCGACGAGTACACCGAGTCGTTCCTGCGTTCGACGCTGACCATCTGCGCCAGCGTCACGGTCGCCACGTACTGCCTCTGGGCGTTCGACCGCACCGGCCTCCTGGCCCACGCCGGCCATCACCCGATGTGGGTCGAGCTGACGGTCGTCCCCCTCGTGCTCGCCGTCCTGCACATCTTCCGGCTGCTCGACGCCGGCCACGGCGGCGAGCCCGAGCGGCTGGCCCTGCACGACCACGTGCTGCAGGGCTACGGGCTGATGTGGGTGGCCTTGATGGTCATCGGCCTCTACGCGTGACCGCGCTCGACGAGCGCACCACGGCCGTCGCCGCCGATCCCGAGGCCACGCCCCAGGCGCTGAGCGGTTGGGGCCGCACCGCGCCCTCGGTGGCGTGCGTGGCGAGCCCGGCGGACGAGGAGGCGATCGTCGCCCTGCTCGAGCAGGCGCCGTCGGCCGCTCATCGCCCGCGGGCTCGGCCGCAGCTACGGCGACGCGGCGCAGAGCAGCGGGGGGCTCGTCGTCGAGACGACGCACCTGGCGCAGATCGGCGAGCTCGACGAGGCGACGGGGATCATCGAGGTCGGCGGCGGCGTGAGCCTCCACCACCTCATGCAGCACGATCATCCCGCGGGGCTGGTTCGTCGCCGTCACGCCGGGGACGCGCCACGTGTCGGTGGGCGGTGCGATCGCGTCGGACATCCACGGCAAGAACCACCACTGCGACGGCAGCTTCGCCCGTCACGTCACGAGCATGACGCTGGCCACGCCGAGCGGGCCCCGGGTCGTCACGCCGGACACCGACGGCGAGCTGCTTCTGGGCCACGGCGGGCGGCATGGGGCTGACCGGCATCGTCCTGCGGGCGACGCTGCGCCTCATCCCGATCGAGACGTCGTGGATGCAGGTGGAGAACCGACGCTTCAGCACGCTCGACGGCCTCATGTCGGTCATGGAGCAGTCCGACGACGGCCACCGCTACAGCGTGGCGTGGCTCGACTGCCTGCGCAGCCGGGCCGGCCGCCGGCGCTCGATCCTGACGCTGGGCGACCACGCCCCGTTGGCGTCGTTGCCCGAGCGCCGGCGCGAGCGGAGCCGCGAGGCGCCGAGCGAGCCGCGGCTGCACGTGCCGCTGGCGCCGCCGCTGCGCCTGGCGAACCGCCTGTCGGTACGGGTGCTGAACGAGGGCTGGTTCCGCGTGTCCTCGCACGGGACGCTGGTGCCGCTGACGACGTACTTCCACCCGCTCGACGGGATCGGCGGGTGGAACGTCCTCTACGGCCCGGACGGCTTCGTGCAGTACCAGTTCGCCGTGCCGCTCGAGCGGGGCGACGTGGTCGAGGACGCCGTCGAGGCGATCGCCGCGTCGGGCGTGCCGGCGTTCCTGGCGGTCCTCAAGCGCTTCGGCCCGGGCACTCCGGGTCCGCTCTCGTTCGCGCAGAGCGGCTGGACGCTGGCGCTCGACTTCCCGATCGGCCCGGAGGGGCTGGCCGGGCTGCTCGACGCGCTGGACGAGAAGGTCGCCGCGGCCGGCGGCCGCGTCTACCTGGCCAAGGACGCGCGCCTGCGGCCCGACCTCATGGGGGTCATGTACCCGCGGCTGGCCGAGATGGCGGCCGTCTGCCGCCGGGTCGACCCCAAGGGCGTGCTCGCCTCCGACCTGTCGCTGCGCCTCGGCCTGTCGTAACGCCCGCCGTCGGCCGGCGTCGCGTGTGCTCACGTCGCCAACAGGTACGAGCTCTTCCCGATGAGCCAGAGGCCCACGACGCCGGCGACGAGGACGACGATCACTTCGGAGTGCCGGTCGATCCACGCCTTCAGGCGGGCGAGGGCCGCCGCGCTGCGCTCGGGTCGGGCCACCGCGTACACGTCCAGGGTCAGGTACGTGGAGACCGACAGGAGCCCGAAGACCACGAGCGCGACGTAGCTGCCCGCCGACGACAGCTTCGCCCCGATGATCGTGGCGACCGCCGAGATCACGAATACCGTGGGTTGGAAGAAGGCACCGAGCCCCACGGCGAAGAGCGGGGACATGTCGTCGATGCGCGCCTGCCACCGCGGCTCGGCCTTCGGTGGCTTGGGCCGGCCGATCCGGCGCCGCTGCCGTTCCGCGATGGCCACCAGGACGAGGCCGAGAACGATCTTCACCACGAGGATGCCGATCGAAGGCTTCGTGCCCGAGGCCGGCGGCTTGTTCCCGGTGACCAGGGTCGTCGCCGTGGCGACCACGGCGAGGGTGACCAACCAGCCGAAGACGAACGTGGCGCCCTTCCGCGGGCCGTTGGAAGAAGCCAGGATCAGGATGAAGATCGTGAGCGCGACCGGGTAGAACGCCATGGCCAGCCCGAGCAGGGCGAGGTCGACGAACACGAGCGAGAGCCCGACCCGTCAGCGGGGGGCGCGAGGCATGCCCAGCCCGACCATGGCGATGATGTCGCGCTGGATCTCGTTCGTGCCGCCCCCGTACGTGAAGATGGTCTGGCTGCGGGCCTGACGTTCGAGGCGACCACGGAGGACTGCGCCAGGGGAGCCCTCGGCCAGGTAACCGGCTTGGCCGACCACCTCGAGGAGCTGTCGATAGACCTCGAGGGCGAGCTCCGTCCCGTAGACCTTGGTGGCGGACGCGTCCGCCGGGTTCAGGCCCTTGTCGGCGGCCCAGGCCACCTTCCAGTTCAAGAGCTTCAGGACCTCGATCTTGGCGTGGGCGCGCCCCAGGATGATCTGGACCCATTCGTGGTCGATCACCGTGCGTCCGTCGGCCAGTCGATGCGTCTGCGCCCACCGCCGGACTTCGGTCAGGCTGCGGAGCAACCCTGAGCTCGGGCAGATCGCCACGCGCTCGTGGTTGAGCTGATTCGTGATCAGCTTCCAGCCCTGGTTCTCGGCCCCGACGAGGTTCTCGACCGGAACGCGCACGTCCTCGTAGAAGGTCGAGCTCGTGATATCGCCCGCGATCGTGGCCAACGGGGCCCAGTGGAACCCGGGGCTGTCTACCGGCACCATGAAGACGGACAGGCCCTTGTGCTTCGGGGCGTCCGGGTCGGTGCGCGCGGCCAGCCAGACGAAGTCGGCGTACTGGATGGCGCTCGTGAAGATCTTCTGGCCGTTGATCACGTACTCGTCCCCGTCGCGCACGGCCCGGGTCTGCAGCGAAGCCAGGTCGGTGCCCGCCGACGGCTCCGTGTAGCCGATGGAGAAGTGCACCTCACCGCGCAGGATGCCCGGCAGGATCCGCTGCTTCTGCTCCGCGGTGCCGAGCGCCATGAGCGTGGGGCCGACGCTGTTCAAGGTGAGGAGCGGCAGCGGCACGCCGGCCCAGTGCGACTCCTCGACAAAGATCATCTGGTCGATGGCGCCGCGGGCCTGCCCCCCGTACTCGACCGGCCAGCCCAGGCCCAGCCACCCGTCCTGGCCCATTCGACGGATGTAGTGGGTGTACGTCGATTCCCCCTGGACCGAGCCCTCGATCTCGGCCACGAGGCCTTCGAAATACTCCCGGAGCTCGCGTTGGAGACGCCATTGCTCATCGGTGTACTCCAGGTCCATCATCGCCTCCGGTCGCGGGCTCTTCGCGCTACGTCTCGCGTGACACTACGACCGAGCCCTTCAGACGGCCGATTCGGCCGGCACGTTGGCATCGATCGCGGCGCGCAGCGCCCGCGCCGCACGCTCCGGATCGCCGGCCTCGGTGAGGTAGCGAACGACCACGAAGTGGCGGACGCCGGCGGCCGCCAGCCCGGGGATCCCTTCGGGGGTGACGCCGCCGGTGACGAAGACGGGCACGCGAGACCGTGCGCTGGCCAGGGCGACGTACCCGGTTCCCGTCCCGGGCCGGCCGGGCTTGGTCGGTGTTGCCTGCACCGGCCCAGCGGAGATGTACGTCACGTCCTCGCCCTCGGCGGCGTCCAGGTCGTCGGGGGAGTGCGTCGAGAGCCCCACGATCGCGTCGTCGCCGAGGAGGCGCCGCGCCAGTGCGACGGGTGCGTCGTCCTGCCCCACGTGGACGCCGTCGGCGCCGACCTCCAGGGCCAGGTCCGGCCGATCGTTCAGCACGAACGGCACCGCGTGCTCCCGACAGACGTCGGCCGACGATCCGTGCGCGGTCGAGCAAGGCCCGCGCCTCGAGGCTGCTTCTCCCTGAGCTGGACGACGTCGACGCCTCCCGCGATGCACCGCGCCACGAACGACGCGAGGTCGTCACGGTCCGGGGTGCAGAGGTAGAGGCGCCGGCCCGCGAGGTCGGGGCCGGACGTCACTTCTTCGAGTGCGCCTTCGCCTTGATGGCCCGCTTGTTCGTCCGCACCTTGTCGAGCGTCTCGGTCGAGGTGATGTCGGCGACCGACAAGAAGGCGCCGTCGTCGCTGTACGGCGTGCTGGCCTCCTGCCAGCCAACGGGTCGCACGCCGAGCTGCTTGCCCAGCAGCGCAGTGAAGATCCTCGCCTTCTGGTCACCGAAGCCGGGGAGCGCCTTGAGGCGGTCCATCAGCTCCTCGCCCGTCTTCACTCCTTTCCAGATCGCATCCGCCTTGTCGCCGTAGTCGGCTGTGATCACGCGGCAGACCTCCTGCACGCGTCCCGCCATGGACCCGGGGTAGCGGTGCAGCGCCGGACGCTCTCTGAAGACGTCGGTGAGCTTGTCGAGTGGCATCGAGGCGATGGCCGCGGCGTCGAGGGTCCCGCCCAAACGCCGCGCCAGTTCGGCCGGGGAGCTGAAGGCCTTCTCGATCGTGATCTGCTGGTCCAGGATCATGCCGATGAGCAGCCCGAGGGGACTGCCCGAGACGAACTTGTCCGCCTCGGGGTCCTGCGAGAGGTGCAGCGCAACCATCGCGGGAAGGCTACCCAACGGCGGCCCGGCGTCCCTGCGCCGACCCGGGTCCTCGGGGTGCCAACTGTTACCATGCCTGATCCCAGTTCGAGTCACCCTCGCCCCCAGCCGCGCCGTGCCCGACGGCCGGCTGGAGCTGGGTCTTGTGGACACCGGGCTGTGTGCGCCGCCCGGCCGCGGGCGACCTCCGACCAGGGCTTCCACCAACCGTCTCGCAATGATTGAAATGATCGGACAGTGACCGGCACCACCGTCGCCCCGCCCACCGCACCCGGGCTCGAGTCTCCCGAGCCCAGCGCTCGGGCGAGCGGTCGCTTTTGGACACGACCCTGGTTTCCCGTCGTTTTCGTCACCGTCGCCTACGTGCTGCTGTCCCTCATCGCGAACTGGGACGTCTGGACCAATGGGGTCAGCCACAGCGTCCAGACCTCGGGCGGCCAGGACCCGGCGATGGAGCTGTACTTCCTCGGACAGACGCCGTGGGTGATCCTGCACGGGCACAACCCGTTCGCCAACAACTTCCTGAATGCGCCGACGGGCCTCAACGTGCTGGACAGCACGTCGATCGTCTTCCTGGGCGTCCTGGGCGCGCCGATCACGCTCCTCTTCGGACCAATCGCGACCTACAACGTCATGCTGGACGTCGCCTTTGCGGGTTCCGCGCTGGCCTTCTACTTCATGGCGCGGCGCTTCATCGCGTGGTGGCCGGCGGCCTTCGTGGGGGGACTGCTCTACGGGTTCTCGCCGTTCGCCTACGCGCAGGGCGCCTCGCACCTGGTCTGGACCTTCGACGCCATCCCGCCGCTGCTGATCCTTTTCGTGGACCGGTTCTTCACGAAGAGGACGGCGTCGCCGTGGTGGAGCTGGCCTGGCGGTCGGCGCGTGCTTCGTCGCCGAGTTCTACATCTCGGCCGAGGCGTTCGCGACCCTGATCATCTTCAGCGCCATCGCCGCCGTGGTGATGGCGCTGTACTGGTGGAGACGCAAGCCGCACGTCGACGTGCCGCGCCTGACCCGCATGTGCGTGTGCGCCGTTCTGGTCGGCCTCCTCGGGGTGAGCTACGGCGCCTGGACCGCCCTGAAGGGCCCGGAGCACATCAACGGCCCGGAACAGACCGTCCAGACGCTGGCCGGCCTGGCGACGGACCCTGTCGGCCTGGTCGTCCCGACGCTCAACCAACACTTCACCTTCGGCGCGTCGGGGTACGGGACCAAGCTCGTCTCCGAGCGCACCGCCGACTGGCAGATCTCGTTCGAAGCGGCCGACGAGAACGGGACGTATCTCGGCGTGACCCTGCTCCTGGTCCTGGTGGCGGGAGCGGTGATCTTGCGGCGCCGGCGGATCGTCCAATTCGCGGTGCTCATGGCGGTGGTCGCCCTCGTGCTCTCGATGGGATCGCATCTGCAATTCGCCGGGCACCAGACCGGAATCCCGCTCCCGTTCGACGTCCTCGCGCACCTGCCGGTCGTGAAGAGCCTCACGGCGGTGCGGCTGATGGAGTACTTCTGGCTCTTCGCGGCGCTCCTGCTGGCGCTCATCGTCGAGGCCGTCTACTCGGCCCTGGCCGCGGCGGGACCATGAACAGCACCACTGGGTGGCCTGGGGGGTGAGTGGAGCACTGGTCGTTGTCGTCCTACTCCCGCTCGTCCCGGCGTGGCCGTACTCGTCGGCCCAGGCCGACGTGCCGGCGTGGTTCACCCACGATGCCCGTTCGCTCCCGGTCGGGACGAACGTCGTGGTCTACCCGGTGGCCACGGCGCTGAACGCGTCCGCCATGATCTGGCAGGCCGAGGCGGACGTGACGTTCAAGATGCCCGGTGGGTACGCGATCTTTGCGTCGCCGCCGGGCGGCACTGCGTCCTTCTACGCGACGCCCTCTCCGCTCACGAGCGCCCTCGAGTCGTGTGCGTCGAACGGCACCGGCACCCTGGCGCCAACGGACGTGCGCGACCAGCTCCGTGGCGTGGGAGACGAAGTACGTCGTCGTCCCTCCGACCTCTGCGGGTGCGGCGTGTGCCGAGAAGGTGTTCGAGGCCGCCCTCGGACCGCCGCAGCCCCACCACGGCGTGCTGCTCTGGAAGCTCTCCTGAACGCCGCCGGCACCCAGCCGGTCGCCGCCGGCGCACGAACGTCCGGCACGGAAAAAGGGGCACCGGAGGAGCAAACGTGCCCGTGCCGCCGCCGCTCGGGCAGACTCTCGCCATGCACATCCCGGCCAAGGTCGACTACGGCATCCGCGCGCTGCTTGCCCTCGCCGCCGCCGGCACGCCGCAGACGGCCGAGTCGCTGGCCGGGGAACAGGGGCTGCCGCCGCGTTTCCTCGGCGCCATCCTGGCTGACCTCCGCCGGGCCGGCATCGTGGCCAGCCAGCGGGGGGCCGAGGGCGGCTACCGGCTCGCCCGGGAACCCGACGCCATCACCATCGCCGACGTGATCCGCGCGCTCGACGGGCCGTTGGCCGAAGTACGCGGCTTCCGCCCCGAGGCGACGAACTACGACGGGGCGGCCGAGAACCTCCAACAGGTCTGGGTCGCGGTGCGCGCCAGCCTCCGCTCGGTGTTCGAGAAGGTCACGCTGACCGACGTCATCTCGGGACATCTTCCTTCGCACGTGCAAAGGATGGTGACCGACCCCGATGCCTGGGTCGCCCACTGACGCCGAGCGGCCGGCCGCTCACCCCTTGGCGGTCGCGGCCGGCGACTACCTGTGGTTCTGCGACCTCGCGCTCGACACCATGGCGGGCATCGTCAAGGAGCCTCGGCGACGACCGGGCCAACCGCCGGCCACCCTTCCCCGGAGCCAACTCGCCCTACGTCATCCTGACGCACTGCCTCGGCGTCATGGAGTACTGGGGCGGCGCCACGATCGCCGACCGCCCCATCGAGCGTGACCGCGCCGCCGAGTTCACGGCCAGCGGTCCGGTGGCGCCGTTGCTGCGACGCACCGCAGAGGCCCGGCGGCGCCTGGCCGACGACATCATGGAGCTCGACCCGTGGGCCGAGCCGCCGAATGTGCGCCGGAACCCCGACGACCCCGTCCCCTACGAGGACACGAAGGGCGCCGTCCTGCTCCACGTCCTGGAGGAGCTCTTCCAGCACCTCGGCCAGATGGAGCTCACCCGTGACGCGCTCGACGGCGGCAGTCATGAGCGTCGAGCCCGGGGCGGACGCCCCCATTGCGTGCAGCCTCGACGCCGGCGGATTGGCCGAGCGGGTCGAGGAGTGGCGTGCCCTGGTGGTGTCGTCGGTCACGTCCGTCGACGCCGAACCGACCGCCGTGCACCTCGTGCTCGACCCCTCCGACCGGGCCCTCACCGCCGCGGTCGCGCTGGCCCAACGGGAGAAGGAGTGCTGTCCCTTCTTCGACGTGGCACTCGACATCGCCGCCGATCGCCGCACGCTGTCGTTCCGTGTGCCCGACGGCGCCGAAGCCGTGCTGGCCGACTTCGTCGCCCTGCTCAGACCCTGAAGGGCGCCTCGCGTTCGGGGTCGATCCCGAACTCGGCGATGGCGTCGGTGACGACCGAGGCCTTCAGCCGACCGTCGAGCGCGAAGTGCTGCAGCACGGCCACGACGAGGTGGGCCGCGTCGACCTCGAAGTAGGCGCGCAGCGCACTGCGGGCGTCCGAGCGTCCGAACCCGTCGGTGCCCAGGGAGACGTACGGCCGCTCGACGAAGCGCGACACCTGGTCCGGCACCGCGCGCATGTAGTCGGTGATGGCGACGACGGGGTCGAGGCCCGCGCCCAACGCAGCGGTGACCCGCGGCACGCGAGGCTCGGACCCGGGGTGGAGGCGGTTCCACCGTTCCACTTCGAGCCCGTCCGTGCGCAGCCGGCTCCATGACGTGACCGCCCAGGCGTCGGCGGCGATGCCGAAGCGGTCGGCCAGGATGCGCTGCGCCTCCATGGCAACGCTCCACATCGGTCCGGAGAAGCACAGGGTCGCCCGGAGGTCGCCCGGCACCTCGGGCCGGGGGGCGAAGCGGTAGAGCCCGTCGAGGATGCCCCGCCGGGTGTCGGCGGCTTCGTCCACCTGGGCAGAGGGGGCATGGGATACGTCTCGTTGTAGAGCGTGAGATACCAGAAGCGGTCAACGGGGTTCGGCCCGAGCATCTCCTTGACCGCCGCCTCGATGATCACCGCCACCTCGTAGGCGAACGACGCGTCGTAGACCAGCGCGGCGGGGTTGGTCGAGGCGAGGAGGGGCGACTGGCCGTCGTCGTGCTGCAGCCCCTCGCCCATGAGCGTCGTCCGCCCGGCGGTGCAGCCGGCCAGGATGCCGCGGCCGCGCATGTCGCCGAGCGCCCAGGCCAGGTCGCCGACCCGCTGGAAGCCGAACATCGAATAGAACAGGTACACCGGCACCATCGGCTGGCCCCACGTGGCGTACGACGTGGCCAGGGCCGTGAACGTGGCCAACGCCCCCGCCTCGGTGATGCCCTCCTGGAGGACGTGGCCCGACGAGCTCTCCGCGTAGTTCGAGCGGCAGGTCGGCATCGACGGGGACGTAGTTCTGGCCGTCGGGGGCGTAGATCTTCGCCTCGGCGATCAGGGGCTCGAGCCCGAAGGTGCGCGCCTCGTCCGGACACGATCGGCGCGACGAGTGCGCCCACCGTGGGGTCGCGCACGAGGTTGCGGAGCAGGCGGGCGAAGACCATCGTCGTCGAGACCGCCTGGGCGCCCGAGCCCGACGCGAACTCCTCGAACACCTTGGCGTCGGGGCGCAGCGGCCGGCGCCGGCCGCACGACCCGGATGGGCAGCGGCCCGCCGAGCACGCGGCCGCGGGCGCGCAGGTACTCCATCGCGTCCGAGCCTTCGGCGGGGCGGATGTAGGGCGGGTCCCCCTCCAGCGCGTCCTCGGAGATGTCGTCGGTCAGGTACAGGCGGTCGCGCAGCGTGCGGAGCTGCGCCTTGGTCATCTTCTTGATCTGGTGGGTCGCGTTGCGCGCCTCGATCTCGGGCCCCAACGTCCACCCCTTGATCGTCTTGGCCAAGATGACCGTCGGCGCGCCACGCTGCTCGGTGGCCAGCTTGTAGGCCGCGTAGAGCTTGCGGTAGTCGTGCCCGCCGCGGGGGAGCGAGACCAGCTCGTCGTCGCTGAGGTCCTCGACCATCTTGCGGAGCCGGGGATCGGGGCCGAAGAAGTGCTCACGGATGTAGGCGCCCGACTCGACGGCCAGCTTCTGGTACTCGCCGTCGAGCGTCGTGTTCATGCGATCGAGGAGGACGCCGTCGACGTCCTGGGCGAGCAGCGCGTCCCAGCGCGAGCCCCAGATCACCTTGATGACGTTCCAGCCGGCGCCGCGGAAGACGGCCTCGAGTTCTTGGATGATCTTTCCGTTGCCGCGCACCGGGCCGTCGAGCCGTTGCAGGTTGCAGTTGACCACGAAGATCAAGTTGTCCAGGTGCTCACGGCCGGCAACGCCCAGCGCACCGATCGACTCGGGCTCGTCCATCTCGCCGTCGCCGACGAAGCACCAGACCCGGCTCGCGCTGGTGTCGACGAGGCGGCGGAGGTGCAGGTAACGGTTGACGTGGGCCTGGTAGATCGCCGAGATGGGGCCGAGGCCCATCGACACCGTCGGGAACTCCCAGAAGTCGGGCAGCAGACGCGGGATGCGGATAGCTCGGCAGCCCGTCGCCGCCGACCTCGTGGCGGAAGTTGTCGAGCTCGGCCTCGCTGAGCCGGCCTTCGACGTACGCCCGGGCGTAGATGCCGGGTGACGCGTGGCCCTGGAAGTAGACCTGGTCGCCGAAGCCGCCGTCCGACTTGCCGCGGAAGAAGTGGTTGAAGCCGACCTCGTAGAGCGCGGCCGAGCTGGCGTACGTCGAGAGGTGGCCGCCGATGCCCTCGGTGCGCGTGTTGGCCCGCGTGACCATGGCCGCCGCGTTCCAGCGGATGTAGGCCCGGATCCGGCGCTCCTGGTACTCGTCGCCCGGGAACCACGGTTCGGCGTCGGCGGGGATCGTGTTGACGTAGGGCGTCGAGACGGTGGCGGGGAAGTCGACCTGCTTGGTGCGGGCGCGCTCGAGCAGCTTCATGAGGAGGTAGCGCGCCCGGGAGCGGCCGCGGGCGTCGACGACGGCGTCGAACGAGTCGAGCCATTCCTCCGTTTCCCCCGGGTCCGTGTCGGGAACCTGGTGGCTGATCCCGTCGAACAGCATCGCCTCAACGGTATCGGGAGCCGCCAGAGCCGCGTGACCACCGCTCGCGGGTGTTACAACCTCTTCATGTCAGACGAAGCGTCGACGCTCATCGTGTACACGGACGGCGCCTGCAGGGGCAACCCGGGGAGAGGGGGCTGGGCCTGGGCCGTGCCGGGGGGCCGCTTCGCCAGCGGCGCCGAGCCGAACACCACGAACCAGCGGATGGAGATCACCGCGGTGCTCGAGGCCCTGCGGGCGCTGACGCCCGATCGGCCGGCCGAGATCCAGGTGGTGAGCGACTCCACGTACGTCGTCAACTGCTTCCGGGACCGGTGGTGGGAGGGCTGGCTCAAGCGTGACTGGAAGAACTCGCAGCGCAAGCCGGTGGCGAACCGGGACCTGTGGGAACCGCTCCTCGCGGTGGCGCTCTCCGCCGGACGTCCCGGTGACGTTCCGCTGGGTCAAGGGGCACTCGGGGGATCGCTGGAACGACGTGGTGGACGAGCTCGCGACCGAGGCCGCCGACCGGGGGCACGGGTCGAGCGGCGACCGCTCGAGCGGGTAGCGCCACCGTACTGACCGACGGCAGGCGCCCGGACTTGTGAGGGCAGGGCGAACGGTAGGCTCCGAAGGAGCACGCGCACAGTTGAAACGACGACTCTGGCCGCTGCGATCGGGAAAGTTCCGGGGGGCCGGGAGCGCGGTCCGAGCGTCATCGGAACGAGTAGAAGGACGGGCGATGGCCAGCGAGGACGAGTTCGACATCGTCGTGATCGGAGGCGGGCCGGGCGGCTACGCCGCCGCGCTCTACGGAGCCGCGGCCGGGATGTCGGTGGCGATCGTCGAGCGCGACAAGGTGGGCGGCACCTGCCTGCATCGCGGCTGTATCCCCGCCAAGGAGTTCCTCGAGACGGCGGCCGTGAGCCGGACGGTCGAGGGCTCGAAGGAGTTCGGCATCGACGTCACGGGCGTGACGCTCGACTTCGCCCGCAGCCAGGAACGCAAGCAGGCGGTGGTCGACAAGCTCTGGCACGGGCCTGCAGGGCCTGCTGAAGGGGCGTCAGGTCACCACGCTGATCGGCACCGGCACGCTGAGGGAGGGGCGCCGCGTCGAGGTCCTCGACGGGCCTGACGCCGGACGGGTGCTGACCGGGCGCAACGTCGTCCTCGCCTCGGGGTCGGTGCCGCACGGTCTGCCGGGCTTCGACGTCGACGGCCGTTGGGTCCTGACGTCGGACGAGTTCTTGGACCTCGAGAAGCTGCCGGCCTCGGTCGTCGTGATCGGCGGCGGGGTGGTGGGATGCGAGTTCGCCTCGCTGTTGGCCGACCTCGGCTCGAAGGTGACGATCCTCGAGGCGCTCGACGCGATCTTGCCGGGGTGCGACGACGACATCGTCCGGCTGATCGTGCGCTCGTTCAAGAAGCGCGGCATCGACATCATCACCGGCGCGCGAGGTGGACTCGCACACGCCGGCGGCGGACGGCACGGTGACGACGGTGAAGGCGGGCGAACAGTCGTGGGACGTCGAGGCCGTCGTCGTGTCGGTGGGGCGTCGGCCCCGGACCGAAGGGCTGGTGGACGACGGGCTCGGTGTCCTGATCAACGAGCGCGGCTTCGTCGTGACCGACGAGTACCAGCGGACGGGGGTGGACGGCGTGTGGGCCGTCGGCGACATCGTGGCCGGCACGCCGCAGCTCGCCCACGTCGGCTTCGCCGAGGCGATCGTCGCGGTGAAGGGCATGCTGGGCGAGCCGGTGGTGCCGGTCGACAACTCCAAGGTGCCGTGGGCCATCTACTGCCACCCCGAGGTCGCGTTCTGTGGCCTGACCGAGGCGCAGGCCAAGGCGGCGGGCATCGACGTCGTGGTGAAGAAGGACCCCTTCGGTGGCAACAGCCGGGCCCAGATCATCGGCGACACCGAGGGACTGGTGAAGATCGTGGCCGAGAAGCGGCCCGACGGCACCGCCGGGAGGATCCTCGGCGTGCACATGTGCGGGCCGTGGGTCACCGAGCAGCTGAGCGGCGGGTACCTCGCCGTCAACTGGGAGGCGTTCCCCGACGAGGTCGCACAGTTCATCCAGCCGCACCCGTCTCTCTCCGAGACGTTCGGCGAGACCATGTTGGCCCTGACCGGAAGGGGACTGCACCTTGGCTGACGTCGTGATGCCGCAGCTCGGCGAGACGGTGACCGAGGGCACGATCACGCGGTGGATGAAGGCCGTCGGCGATCAGGTCGAGCGCGACGAGCCGCTCTTCGAGGTGTCGACGGACAAGGTCGACTCCGAGGTGCCGTCGCCCGCCGCCGGCGTCCTCTCCGAGATCATCGTCCCCGAGGGCGAGACGGTCGAGGTGGGCGTGAAGCTCGCCGTCATCGGCGACGGCGCGGGGGCGCCCGCCGGGGGCGACGTCCCCGCCGCGGCGACGGCCGAGGCGCCCGCTGCGCCCGAGCCTCGGCCGCGGCACCGGCCCCGCCGCCGCCACCACCTCCTCAGCCTCAGCCGGCACCGGCCCCACCACCGCCGCCTCCCGCCGCGGAGCCGACGCCGGTCGGGACGGCCGAAGCCAACGGCGCCGGCGCGCAGGTGTTGTCGCCCATGGTGCGCCGGATCCTGTCGGAGAACGACATCGACGAGTCCGAGGTCGCCGGCACGGGCGCCGGCGGCCGCATCACGCGCGACGACGCGTTGCGGGCGGCCGACGCGCGTCGTTCCGCAGCCGCAGCGCCGCCGCCGCCCCCAGCGGCTGCTCCGCCACCGCCACCACCCGTTGCACCGCCGGCCCCACCCGCCGCTCCGGCCCCGGCTCCGGCACCCGCCGCGCCGGTCGCGCCGGCCCCGGCGCCGCCACCCCCACCCGCCGCCCCGGTTGCGCCCGCGGCGACCCCGGCCCGCGTGGCGCCGCAGGCTCCGGCGGTCTCCATGGCGCCGTTCCGGACCGCCGGCGACCAGGTCGTGCCGTTCTCCAACATGCGCCGCCGCACCGCCGAGCACATGGTGCGTTCCAAGGCCACGTCGCCGCACGCGTTCATCGCCAACGAGGTCGACTTCGAGGCCGTCGAGCGCGTGCGCACGGCCTGGGGCGAGCGCTTCAAGGCGGAGGAGGGCTTCACGCTCACCTATCTCCCGTTCGTGGCTCGGGCTGCGATCGAGGCGCTGCGCGACTTCCCGCTCCTGAACGCGTCGGTGGCCGACGACTCCCTCGTCGTCCACTCCGAGGTCAACCTCGGCATCGCCATCGACCTGTCGCACGAGGGCTTGATCGTGCCGGTGATCCACCGCGCCGAGGAGGTCACCCTGCGCGGCGTCGCCCGGCGCATCCGTGATCTCGCCGAGCGCGCCCGCGGCCGGCAGTTGAACGCGGACGACATCGCCGGCGGCACGTTCTCCATCACGAACGACGGGCCGTTCGGGACGTACTTCACCGTCCCGATCATCAACCAGCCGCAGGTCGCCATCCTGGCCACGGACGGCATCGCCCGCCGCCCCGTGGTGGTGACGCAGTCCGACGGCTCCGAGTCCATCGCCATCCACTCGACCGGCATCCTCGGCGTCAGCTGGGACCACCGGGCCGTCGACGGCGCCTACGTCTCGCTCTTCCTGGCCCGGGTGTCCGATCTGCTCGGCACCCGCGACTGGGCCGCCGAGCTGTAGGGAGGACGCGGATGCTGCGCGTCCGCTCGCTGGGGACGGTCCCGTACCACGAGGCCACGGCGCTGCAGCACGCCCTGGCCCGTGAGGCCGCCGACGACTACCTCCTGCTCCTCCAGCACCCGCACGTCTACACGCTCGGCGCGCACGCCGACGAGCGCCACGTGCTCGTCGACCCGGGCTCCGTCGGGGCCACGCTCGAGCGCACCGACCGCGGCGGCGACGTGACCTACCACGGGCCCGGCCAGCTCGTGGCGTACCCGATCGTGACCGTGCCCGACGACCTGTCCTCGGGCGCGGCCCACGTGCACCGCCTCGAGGAGCTGGTGATCGAGACGCTCGCCGACCTGGGCCTGCCCGGCTGCAGCGCCGACGAAGAGTTCCCCGGCGTGTGGGTCGACGCGGCGGGGGAGCGCCCCCGCAAGATCGCCGCCATCGGCGTGCGCGCCAAGCGCGTGGCGCCGGGTCGCCGGCGCACCCTGCACGGCGTGGCGCTCAACGTGACCACGGACCTCGCGATGTTCGACCACATCGTGCCGTGCGGGATCGCCGGCCGCGGGGTCACGTCACTGGAGGCCGAGGGCATCGACGTGGCCATGAACGACGTCATCGACGCGCTGGCGGCGCGGGCGACCGTCATGTTCGGCGACGGGCAGGCCGAACGCGCCGACGTCGTCACCGGCCCGACCGCGTTGCGCGTCGTGGGCGACGAGGAGGAGCGGCCCCTGCTGCGCCGCCTGCGCCAGGCCGGCGTGGCGCCCGAAGACGGCCTGGACATCGCGCAGCGCAAGCCTGAATGGGTGCGCGTGCCCGTGCGCATCGGCAAGGGCTACCGCCAACTGGGCGCGACCGTCCACGACCTCGGACTGGTCACGGTTTGCGAGGAGGCGGGCTGCCCCAACATCTACGAGTGCTGGGCCGACGGCACGGCGACGTTCATGATCAACGGCGAGCGCTGCACGCGGGCCTGCGGCTTCTGCCAGGTCGACACCCGGCACCCCCTGCCCCTCGCGCCCGACGAGCCCGATCGTGTGGCGCAGGCGGTGGCGACGCATGGGCCTCGGGCACGCCGTCGTCACCTGCGTGGCCCGCGACGACCTCGCCGACGGGGGCGCCGGCGCGATGGCCGCGACGATCCGGGCCATCCGCGAGCGCTCGCCCGACACGACCGTCGAGGTCCTGATCTCGGACTGCCGGGGCGACGCGGCGTCGCTGGACGAGATCTTCGCGGCGCACCCGGACGTGCTCAACCACAACATCGAGACCGTCGCCCGTCTGCAGCGGGCGGTCCGCCCTTCGGCCGGCTACGCGCGCAGCCTCGGGGTGCTCGCCCGGGCCGGCGCCGCGGGCCTGGTCACCAAGTCCGGGCTCATGGTCGGGTTGGGCGAGCGCGAGGAGGAGGTCGTCGCCACGATGGCGGACCTGCGCGCCGTCGGCGTCTCCATCGTCACCGTCGGGCAGTACCTGCGGCCGAGCCGTGACCACCTGCCGGTGGCCCGCTACTGGGCGCCCGCTGAATTCGACCGTCTGCGCGCCGCCGGCGAGGCCCTCGGGGTGGCGCACGTCGAGGCGTCACCGCTCACGCGCTCGAGCTATCACGCCCGGGAGGCGGCGGCCGCCGCCACGGCGACCCCCGAAGACACCGCCGCCGTGCCCTCGGCCTGAGGTCGGGTCCGCCGCCTCGGTCGCCTGCGCCACCTAGTCCACGGGGGCTGCAATGATCTGGGCGTGCGCCACCCCTGGGCACGTCTCGGTGGAGGCGAGCAGCGGAAAGGGGCGCGGTGACCTGGCAGACCCCCTCCGCGGAGGACCTGCGGGCCGGCACCCGGACGCCACCCCGGACGGAGACACCCAACGACCATGACGGCACGCCGTCGCGCTCTCGCGTCGAGGCGGGGAGGGGTCCCGCAAAGACAGCGTGGGCCAAGTTGCTCGTCCCTCCCGCCTGCGCGTTTCTCTTCGCCCAGGCGACGCTGATCGTCGCGGCCGTCATCGACGGCCGGCTGCCCTGGTACTTCTCGCCCAGTCACTGGGGACGGTTCGACTCGGGGCTGTACCTGCAGATCGCGGCCCACGGGTACACCGTCCAGAACTGCCGCGGACTCGCGTACCCGCCGCACAGCGTGTGCGGCACCGTCGGCTGGTCCCCCGTCTACCCCTGGCTCATGGCCGCGCTGGGGCACCTCGGCGTGAGCCTGCCGGCCGCCGGCATGGCCGTGTCCTGGCTATTCGCCTTCCTCGCGCTGGCGGCGTTGTGGCTCCTCATCGGGCCCGAGTGGACGTTCTCGAAGCTGTGTTGCCTGGCCCTCGCGGCGTGCTTCCCGGGCATGGTCTATTACTTCGCCCTCTTCCCGCTCTCGCTCCTCGTCTTCCTCACGGTGGTATGCCTGCTCCTCTTCATCAGGCGGCACTACCTGCTGGCCGGCCTGGTCGGTGCCCTCTGCCCCTGGGTGTTCGCGACGGGGGCCCTCGTGGCCGGGACGCTCCTCGTGGCGGCATTGCTCGTGGAGCGGGGCCCGCGTCTGTGGCGCGCCATCGTGCAGAGTGCGGGGGTCGCCTTCGGAGGCTTCGTCCTCTTCCTGGTCGCCAACCGGCTGTGGTCGGGCAGCTGGACCGCGTACTTCAGCACCCAGGCCAAGTACGGCAACTCGCTGCACGATCCCGTTCGCCACCTTCGTGCAGGCCTTCACCGGCGCCCCGCTGGCCCGCTACGCCCTCCAGGACCCCAACGCGGGCTACAACTTCGTGATCCCCAAGGCGCAGACCGCGTTCGTAGCGTTTCTCGTCCTGACGCTCGTCGGGTGGACGCTCTGGCACCGACCCGTGGGGCGTCTCGGGTGGGTGGTGCTGACCTACACGGTCATCGTGTGGCTCGTCCCGCTCGTCAGCGGCCCCTCCCTGTCGCGCTACCGGATCGAGTTGCTGCTCGTCCCGTGCGTCGCGCTGTGCACGCGCCTCCCGCGGCCGCTGCAGGTCGCGCTGGTCGGCACGTCGCTCGTGCTCGCCGTGGGGCTCGCCATGATGTTCACGAGAGCGCAGATCGTATGACGACGCGCGAGCTCGACTACGCCGTCCAGTTTCCCCGCGACGGCGACGACGACCTGTTGCCCGGCGACGGCGACGCCGAGCCGGCCGCACCGGACACCGCGGGTGAGGACGCCTGGTGGCCGAGGGGCCGCGGCGCGTGGGCGAGGTTCGCCGTCCCACCGCTCGTGGCGGTCCTCTTCGCGCAGGTGGTCCTCTACGTCGCCGCCATCCGCGACCACACGACGAGCGGCTACTTCACCCCGGGCCACTGGGCGCGCTGGGACTCGGGGAACTACCTCAGCATCGCGGCTCACGGGTACTCCTTCATGCCGTGCACCGGCCCGCAGTTCGCGCCGCACAGCGTGTGCGGCACCGTCGGCTGGTCGCCGCTCTACCCGTGGCTCATCGCCGGCCTCGGCCACCTCGGCCTCTCGTTGCCGTACGCCGGCATGGTGCTCTCCTGGCTCTTCGCGTACCTGACGCTGGCGGCGTTGTGGGTCCTCATCGGGCCCGAGTGGTCGTTCTCGAAGCTGTGCTGCCTCGCCTTCGCCGCCTGCTTCCCCGGCATGGTCTATGACTACGCCCTCTTCCCGATCTCGCTCCTCACGTTCCTCACGGTGGTGTGCCTGCTCCTGTTCATCCGGCGCCGCTTCGTGTTGGCCGGCCTCGTCGGAGCGGTGTGTGCGTTCGCCTTCTCCACCGGGCCCCTGGTGGCCGCCGTGCTGCTCGTGGCGGCCCTCCTGGTCGAGCGGGGCCCCCGCCTGTGGCGCGTCGTCGTGGAGAGCGCCGGCGTCGCGTTCGCCGGCTTCGGGCTGTTCCTCCTCTACGACCAGTGGCGGGTCGGCGACTGGAAGGCGACCGTGCAGGTGCAGTCCGCCTTCGCCAACGGCTGGCACGACCCGGTCGCCACGTTCCTCGATGCGTTCACCGGCGGGTCGACCGCCAAGTACATCGTCCAGAGCCCGAACCCGGGGTACGCCTACACGATCCCGAAGGCCCAGACCGCGTTCGTCGCGCTGCTGGTCATCGGTCTCGTGGTGTGGACGTTGTGGCGGCGCCCGGTGGGCCGCACGGAGCGGCTCCTGCTGAGCTACACCGTCATCGTCTGGCTGCTCCCGCTGGTAGACGGACCCACGCTCGGTCGCTACCGGATCGAGGCGCTTCTCGTCCCTTGCGTCGCTCTCTGCACGCGTCTGCCCAAACCGGTGCTCGTCGTCTTGCTCGGAACCTCGGTCTGGCTCGCCCTCGGGCTCGCTCCGCTGTTCTCGTCGTCGATCCTCATTTGATTGGCTCGTGCCGAGAATCCGCAGACACAAGATGTTGCGGTGTTGAGATCTGGCCATGAGCCTTGCAGGGGCGCCGAGAGGGTGCGGTAGTACGCACTTCGGAGGCAGGCGCGGACTCGTCGATTCGAGCAGCTGCAAACATGGTTGCGTGCCAATCCCCGATGATTCGCTTCGGTCGGTGATCGGGGAATCGCCCAACGAACGAGAACAGCATCGCCGATCACTCTGGGAGTACTACGACCGGCGAGTGACCGGGCGCTTGCCTGGCTTGGCCAACGCCCACGCCTACTGGACCGGTCTGGGCGTCACCGTCGAAGTCGAAGACATCGCTGCTGAAGCTGCGCAGCTTGAACGCCTACTTCGTGAGCTGCCCGCAGTCCGCTTCGTCGAAGTAGGTGCCGGGCCAGGCACTTTCACCGGATACCTTGCGGGGAGGGGCATCGCCGTCGACCAGAGTCGAAGGGCGCTGGACGTTCTGCGCACGGTTGCTCCCGAAGTACCAGTGATCCAGGCCGATGCCACCGCCCTACCCGTGCCAGCCCACGCCTTCGACCGCTTCTTCTCCGCCCACCTCTACGGCTTGCTTCTTCCGAGCGAGCGTGAACCCTTTCTTGCCGAGGCGCACCGGGTTGCGTCCGAGGTCGTGATCCTCGACGCCGGTCGCCCCCTAGGAGTGAGCGCCGAGGAGTGGCAGGAGCGGACCCTGCCGGGGGGAGGTCGCTACAGAGTCTTCCGCCGCCACTTCGATGCGGACGCGTTGGCCGCCGAAGTCGGAGGTGTGGTCCTGTTCGCCGGGCAGTTCTACGTGCTGGTGGGCACTGCGGCCGTGCCCGGTATCGCACACCCGATGGACGGCCCCAATGACCCGATCGGGCCTCGGTTTCGTACGTGACCCAGTTCGCCGGGACTGCGAGTAGCCAACCAATCGGGCGGTTTGCTAGTCCGGCCGTCCGAACCTCTCTTGAGCGGCCTGTTCGGAAATGCCAAGAACCAATCCAATCGCAGCCCAAGAGTGTCCATTTCGACGCGAAATGCGGACCCGATGGAGAAGGCTCAATTCGGCAACGCTCAGCTCTCGAGCGGCGGCGCGGACGAGGGTCAGGTCCTTGTCCCACTCCTCGAACTGTTGCGCCACCGACTCAATAGTGCGTCAAAATGAGGCCGGCTTCAATCTGACCAAACATTGCCGGTCGTGCGGATGATCCCCTGCCCCCGTACGCCTAATACACGTGTGATCCACCAGGACCAATGGGGCGGTGGTGGCATGGCGGAATGAACCCATTCCCAGCCCTCGTTCGTTCGACCTCTCCTTCGGGAGCGCTGCGCTATTGCCTCGGAGATCCCCTCGTGGACTCCTATCTCGAGTTCGTCGGAGGCCGCTGCCGTGCCAACACGCTGCGGGCGGTGACCTTCGATCTGAAGAGCTTCTTCAGCGTGGTGCCAAAGGCTCCTGGTGAGGTGGTCGCCGCCGACGTCTTCGACTTCTTGGCTCACCAGCGCGGGGATCGCTCCGTGGTGCGGATCTCAGACGGCGAGTCCGGGCTGTCGGCACGCACCATCGCCCGGAGGATCTCGTCGGTCTCGGGTTTGTACTCGTATCTGGTCGCCCGCGGCGATGTGGCGGCGAACCCGGTGCCGCGTGGGCTGTCCACCAGGCGCCACGGCAGCCGTCGCACTGTGCCGCTGGTCCGGGTGCCAAAGACCTTGCCCACGATCCTGAATCCCGACGAGGTGGAGGCGCTCGTTCTTTCGCTGCGCACCCATCGGGACCGGGCCATGGTCTTCGCCATGCTGCTGGGCGGCCTGCGGCGCTGTGAGGTGCTCGGGCTTCGTCTGTGCGACGTTCAAATCGCCGAGCGCTCCGTGTTCGTGGCCGACGGCAAGGGTGGCCGACAACGCGTGACGCCGATCTCGAACCCGTTCTTCGTCGAGGTGGGCCACTACTTGCGCGCCGAGCGACCACCGACGGGGACTGATCGCCTCTTCGTCACCTTGAAAGGGCCCACCCGCGGTCAGCCCCTCAGCGCCGACGGCATCGACATCGTGCTGCGTGGGGCGCGAGCAAGAGCCGGGCTCGAACGAGCGACGTGCCACCAGCTGCGCCATACGTGTCTGACGAGATTGCGCGAGGCGGGCATGGCGCTCGAGGCCGTCCAGGCCCAGGCCGGCCACGCCTCCATCGAGTCCACCCGGGTCTATCTGCACCTCACCAACGAGTGGCTGGCCACCGAGTACCACAAGGCGGCCGAACTCATCGACGCCGCCGGAGCCGCCGAGCTCCTCGCCATCCAAGAGGTGGCCCGATGAGCCGCACTTCAGCGGCGGTGACGTTGTGGTTCCCCGGCGACGAGTCCAACCACGCCTGGGCCGGCTTGGCCCAAGAGGCGCCCCAGCTCGTGGCCACCATGCGCCGCTATCTGGTCCAACTCTCGACGTTCCAGGCACCGCGCAGCGTCGAAGTCGCGGACAACGCGCTGCGCCAGTTGACCCGCTGGCTGGTCGCGGAGACCGACGTGCGCGAAGTTCCCGCCCTCGAGCGCAGGCACATCGAGGGCTACAAGGTGTGGCTGGGTTCCCAGCCCGGCGCAGGCGGGGCGACCTTGGCCAAGACCACCCAGCGTCAGCGACTCAGCATCATCCGCACCTTCTTCGAGCGCCTGATCGAGTGGGACTGGCCCGATGCCCCCGGACGCAACCCGGTGCTCTTGGGCGACGCCCCAGCGCGCACCGAGCCGCTGCCCAAGTTCTTGAGCGACCACGACGCCGCCAAGTTGTTGGCCCGGGCCCGCGCCCATCCGCTGCCTCGCTATCGCCTCGTCGTCGAGCTCTTGGCCCGCACGGGCATGCGCGCCAGCGAGCTGTGCGACCTTCCCGCCGATGCCGTCAGGCGCATCGGGGAGCACTATTGGCTGCACATCCCCGTCGGCAAGCTGCGCAACGATCGCCTGATCCCGTTGCACCCCGAGCTCGTGACCCTGCTCGGCGAATGGACGGCCACCAACGCCGAGCACATCAGAAGGCAAAAGCGCCTCGTCGCCGACGAGCACAGCCCGATCGACCGGCGCACGGTGCACCGGATCGTCTCGACCGTGGGCCAGCAGGCCGGCATCGGCAGCGTCCATCCCCACCAGCTGCGCCACACCTTGGCCACCCAGGCCATCAACCGGGGCATGCGCCTCGAAGCCATCGCCGCCTTGCTCGGGCACCGCTCCTTGGAGATGACGCTCGTCTATGCCCGCATCGCCAACCGGGTCGTGGCCGACGAATACGCGGCGGTCAGCGCCAAGATCGACGCCGCCTATCGCAACACCGACGACCTGTTGCCGGCGGACCTCGAGACCCCCAACATGGCCAAGCTCCGCACAGAGGCCCACGCCCGCATGCTCGGCAACGGCATGTGCACCCGCCCCGTCGAACTCGACTGCAAGATGGAATCGATCTGCGAGACCTGTGCCTACTTCGAGACCGGCCCCGAGTTCGTCCCGGTGCTGCTCCGCCAGCGAGACCACGCCAAGGAAAGGGGACAGAAGGATCGGGCGCAGCTCTTCGAGAGCCTGGTCAGCCGAGCGAGCGAGGCCTCGGCTTGACACGGATCACACGTATAACGCC
>CAWGCO010000009.1:0-104869 GCA_963821105.1 uncultured Acidimicrobiaceae bacterium | reverse complement strand
GTCACTCTTGCGGTCGACGGAGGCCGGGTCGCGACATAACCCCAGATCCCATCCAGTGCCTCGACCCGCTACGGGTCTATAGCAACCCGGGAGAACCGGTAGACGCAACCTGCCAAGAGCTGTCCTGCCTGACCAGGCCCACAGAAGTGAGAGGAAATACCAATGAGCACACTCCCAGGAAAGACCGTGTTGATCACGGGCGCCAACGTTGGAATCGGCAAGGAGGTGGCCCGGCAACTGGCCTTACGTCCCGAGATCGCGCGCATCTACCTGGCGTGCCGAAACAGAGATCGGGCGATTGCGGCAAAGGCCGACCTCGAAGCCGTGACCGGCCGGCACATCTTCGACATCGTTCTCATGGACGTCGCCGATCTGGATTCGGTCCGCACCGGCCTTGACGCCATCAACGGATCCGTCGACGCGCTGGTCATGAACGCTGGTGTCATTGGCCCGCAGACGTTGGGATTGACCGCTGACGGTGTCACCGTCGTGTTCGCGACGAACGTCCTTGGCCACGTCGTCCTCCTCGAAGGGCTGCTAAAAGAAGATCGACTAGGCGAGGTAGCGGTCTTCGTCGGAAGTGAAGCAGTCAGGGGGGTCCCGAAGTTGCGGATGAAGGGGCCAAAGTTCGTCTCACACTCCGCCGACGAGTTCGCCACTGTCATCGACGGCAGCTATTTCGCCGGCAAAAAAGCTGACTTCAACATGGCTTTCGGGCAGGCCAAGTACATTGGCGCCCTATGGATGACCTACCTGGCCCGCCAACATCTCGACCGCCGCTTCATCACCGTGAGCCCCGGCAATACCACCGGCACCCAAGCAGCCAGTGACCTCCCATTGCCGATGCGTATAGGGGCCAAATACATCATGCCCACCCTGGGTCTCTCCCACAAACTTGACGTGGGCGCGAAGCGACTGGTCGACGGCGTCACCGACCCGACCCTGTCGAGCGGCGTGTTCTACGCCAGCGCGGCCAACACGCTTATAGGTCCCATGGTCAACCAAGCAGACTTCCTCCCCGACCTGTCCAACCCGTCGTTTCAGGACCACGCCAACGAGGCCATCCACCGGTTCATCACCGAACATCGCTCCGAGCCTCGCCGATTGAAGTCCGATCGCTAAGCGGATCTCTCGCCTGCGTCATCCACAACGCTGAGCTTCAGCGAGGCGAGCTGGGTGAAGAGCCAGTTTCGTCGCTCGCACCCGGACACTTGTCTTCCGGCGATCTCGGACACCAGGAGGCTATCCCCATGGTGCGATTACATGGGTGATCCGCCGGGCCTGGGCTGAGGCAATGGAAGTGCCGTTCGAGGCGTATGCAACTTTTGCAAGCGCCTGTCGGCTGCCTCGCTGATGTGCCGCCTTGGAGCGCCGTCCGGGGCCCGTCAAGACAGTCCCGCGGGCGGCGGTGGGCGGCACAATGGACTTGTGAGGAAGAGCTCCACTCAGCCGGAGGCAAGCACCTCCGAAATTTCGGAGGACGAGCTCATTGTCCGCATCCTGGCGGACCGAAAGGCGGGTAAGGACACGACGAAGGACGTCGAACTCCTCCTCCGACTGGCTGGCACGAACAACCGAGCCGCACTCGACCGTTTAGCTCAGTAGCCAACTCATTGGACGGAGTCGGCGTGGAGAGTGTTCGTTAACTCGGGCTCTCTGATTCTTCCCGGTAACGACGAAGTGCGGTGTCGACATCGAGGCGGCGTTGCAATGCTGTTTGAGGGTGCTGTGTTACAGGAACCGCACCCTCCGGCCTCTCGGCCAGCTCATCGTCCCAGGTCCAAAGGTTGGATCCGCCATTCGGGATTCGAGTAGTCCGGCCCTCCGACACTTTTTTGTCAGGTGATGTGGGGACTTCCGGGACAACCCCGATTCCCGTCCGACGTCGTCATCCGCTTCAGTCCGTCTGGATACCACGAATTGTTGCAATGAGTGTGTAGATTGCCGCCAGACGATCGCCTCGATCGCTATCGCTGGCCGGATTGGAGTACCGAAGAGTGAGCTTTTTCGGCATAAACGTCATCAAGCAGTGGGAACGAGGGGTCGTCTTTCGCGTGGGCCGCGTTCGCCCCAAGATCAAGGAGCCCGGACTGCGGTTTACGGTTCCGCTGGCAGACAGACTCCGCAAGGTCAGCACCCGAATTGTGACTCTTCCGGTCGACAGCCAAAAGATCATCACCCGCGACAACGTCTCAATCGATGTGGCCGCGGTCGCGTATTACCGAATCACTGATCCGGTCAAGTCGATCGTCGAGATCGAGGCAAAACACGACGCGACCTACCAGATCGCTCAGACCACCGTTCGGAATGTCATCGGCCAGAGTCGCCTCGACGACGTGCTCAGTGATACGGGGAGCATCAACGAGAAGATCAAGGACATTCTGGCGACCATCACTGAGGAATGGGGCGTCTTCATCAGCACCGTCGAAGTGAAGAACATCGAGTTACCGGAGACGCTGCAGCGGGCGATGGCAAAACAAGCGGAGGCCGAACGCGAGAAGCGCGCCAAGATCATTGCGGCCGAAGGCGAGCAGTTGTCGGCCACCAAACTTGGAGAAGCAGCGGACATCATCGCTCAGCATCCCATCGCGCTGCAGCTCCGGAACCTTCAGGTGCTCGCAGATGTCGCAGGCGAACACAACAGCACGATCATCTTTCCGGCACAGTTCATGGACACGATGCAAAGCGTGAAGGCTTTCATGAACAACGAGAGATCGGATTAGCGCCGGTGGTGCGGTCGAGCGGTTCGCTCAGGCCGGTGTATTCCTGGCGGTTATCGGTCCTTCGACACTCTTTGTGATGATCCGGACATCGCGAGACATTCGTACCGGCACGAGGCCGACCAGCTTCCATCGACGAGATTGACGTCTCGCAGACCTCCACTGGCGGCTGGTACGTGAGCTATATCAAGGCGAGCTTGGGCTCACTTCCCCGATGGCCGTGATCGCTCCGACATCGCCGAACCACATCGCCCCGTTCGACGCCGAGACGATGTCGTCGGGGAAGCTCCCGGCGTTCAACCCGCTCGTGTACTCCGTGATCGCACCGGCAGGCGTCACCGAACCGATCGCGGGCACACCGGCGTCGGTGAACCACAGGTTTCCGTCGGGTCCGACCACGATCGCGCTCGGGCAGGCTCCCGGCCCCGAGTCCTTGGGTGAACTCGGTGACCGCACCCGATGGCGTCATCTCGCCGATCGCAGGCGTCCCGTTGTCGGTGAACCACAGGTTCCCGTTCGGCCCCACCACGATGCCGTCAGGGTTGCTCACTTCGGGCAACGCGGTCTCGGTGATGGTGCCCGCGGGCGTCACCGCACCGATGGCCGGCGTCAGCCCGCTGTCGGTGAACCACACGTCTCCCCCCGGCCCGGCCACCAGATTGTCCGGGGAACTCCCGACGGCCAATCCAGACGAGAACTCCGTGATCACACCCGCCGGCGTGACCTCACCCACCGCAGGGGTGTAGCCGTCGTCGGTGAACCAGAGGTCACCCCCGGGTCCGACGACGATGTTGCTCGGCGCACTCTGCGCGCCGAGCCCGTCCGAGAACTCCGTGATGGCGCCCGACGGCGTGATTTCCCCGATGGCAGGGGTGAGACCTGAGTCCGTGAACCAGAGGTTCCCGTTCGATCCGACCACGATTTCGTTCGGGAAGCTGCCGGGGTTCAGGCCTTGTGTGTATTCCGTGATGACACCCGATGGCGTGATCATGCCGATGGCGGGCGCGTCAGAGCTGTCGTCGGTGAACCACAGGTTCCCATCAGGTCCCTGGACGATGGAGCCCAGCGCGCTTTGTGCGCTGAGGCCGCTCGAGACCTGGGTGACCTCTCCACTCGAGCCCACCTCCCCGATGGCCGCGGCGCCGAACTCGGTGAACCAGGTGTCCTGCCCGGGACCTGCAACAACATTCCCGACCGTGCTGTTCGGACCGATCCCTTGGTATTCCGCGATGGTCGCGGCGCCGCTCGAGGCGGCGGCGAACCCCGGGACCAACAGGACCAGCACCCCGCCAAGGATCAGGCCGGCGGCCAAACCCCTTACGAGTCGGCGATTAGGCCGGTGGGTGGTGCGCATGGGTCACCTCGCTTCCGACCCGTGCTGCGGGGGCGCATGGCCGTCGGGCCGTATGGGCGACGCTACTTCAGACGCCCTGGCGCAGCTCGCCGGCAGTGAGCGGACCCGTGGTCGGCTGAGGATCCGCATCTACTACCCCCGTTTCTGTGTCACTGTTGGTGTGGAGTTCGGGGGAGCTATGGGCGATGAACCAGTTGGCGAAGGCGGTCTAGAACCGCCTGAGCCTGAGGGAAATGGTCGGGATCGACTCGCCGAGGATCGGGATCGACTGGCCGTAATCAGCGACGAGCACGCGGATGCGCGCGATTTACGGGCGCAACGGCGTGACGACCGGGCCGAAGCTCGTGAGAACTTGGCCGGCAATTTCGACGCGGCCGCTTCGCAAGACCGTGAAGCGGCGCGTAGGGACCGCCAGGATTCAGCGGACGAGCGAGCACGGTCCTCGATGGACCGCCTGTCTTCGGACGCTGATCGGGTACTTTCGGCGCGCGAGCGGATGGAGTATCTCGTCGATGAGCTGACAGGAGCGCATCGCCGAACGGCCGGGCTCTTTGAGTTGGAAAGAGAGATCCTCCGGGCGAGACGAACCGGCGTGCCCTACACGCTGGCTTTTGTCGATGTCGACGGCCTCAAGGCGGTCAACGATCTCCACGGCCATGCTGCTGGAGACGAGCTCCTCGTATTAGTCGCCGACACGATCCGAAACCACCTGCGACCCTACGATCTTTTCATTCGTTATGGAGGTGACGAGTTCTTGTGCGGGACCCTCGGACTCACCATACGAGAGGTCATAGATCGATTCGAGATCGTCAACGTCGAACTCACGGTAGGCGGAGGGTCAACTGTTACCGCTGGATTCGCGGATCTACGCGAAGACGAGTCGCTTGCCGAACTCATTCGTCGTGCCGATGACGATCTCTACGGGCGACGCAAGGAGCAGAGAAACCACGGAAGTTGATGGCCGTCGTGTCTGACGACTCTGGTTTCGGTTCGCCGCCCCACGAGGACGCCACCTTTCCCATCGAGATTCGAGCGGTCATACCGAAGGTCGCCTGGAGTAGGGCGATCGGATCGTTCTTGAGCGAGAGCCGTGATGCATCCTGGGTCGACGGCTCTCGATGGCCATCTGTCATTGCCGTCAACCGACTCGGACGGGAACGGCAAGTGCTCGAGGCCCCGACAAAGAAGGAGGCGCTCGCTCAGGAGTCCAAGGTTCGGAGCGATCTTGAGAGTCTTGGACTCCGCCGTTGGTGTGAGAAGTACGACGTGCCGTGGACCTTCGTCACGGGTTGACGTCCGGTCCCGGCGAACGGGTGACCGCCCTTCCGGTGTCAGGTGTCCCGGGCGCGCTCCTCCGCAAGCGGACGGGCCCAGCGTTGCGTGCGAACCTGAAGGCCACGCCCTCTCGCGAAAGAGCCTGAGCGCGCGGGAAGATGAGCGGAGCATCCGGGGTCCCGAGATGTCGCGCCTGCCGGTGCGAGTTCACCCGACGTTCATGCCCTGTTCGGGAAGCGTGTTGCGGACCCGCCGGAAGCGTGTGGAGAATATCCATCCATGTCCCTCCTTCTCACCATCAGCCGCCACACGAGCGATCGCCTCGCCGAGGTTGCGTTCCTCCTGATCTTGATCGCCGGCGTCTGGCTGGTCGCCGCCGAGCTCCTGCCGCCGCGCTGGCACAAGGTGAGGATGGTCGTCGCCGGTGTCCTCTTCGCCGTGGCCGGCCTGATCATGATCATCGTCATCCACTCGGGCCACCTCGGCTGAGGCGGCGCCGCGGCATGACGATGCATCCGGCGCCGGCGAAGGACTGTTCGTAGGTGTCCGCTCGCTCACTTCGCAAGGCGCTCGTGGACCTCGTCGACGGCGTCCCGGGCTGGCGCCTCGAACCACGGACGACCCCGGGTTCGAGTCCCTTGTGGTGCTTCGTGGCCGACGGAGAGATCGAGTTCTCCGTGAGCGTCGAAGGCTCCGAGCTCGTGCTCTACGACATGGACACGGATCGGGACACACGGTTCGCCGATCGCGAGACGCTCGAGGCATGGCTGAGGGAGCATCGACCCGACACTCTCCAGGAGGCGCCCCCGCCGATGGAGCGCAAGGCAAAGGCCCGCAAGTTCTTCGAGTGGAATTGAGCTTTCGCCGCGACACGGCGGAAGGCGCGGGGGGCGCTACCGTTTCCCCTGAGTAATGGTGCCCTCGGCCCAGGGGAGACCGATGACGGCGGGAAACCTGCATCGAGGAGGGTCCGAGGGGTCTGCCCTTCCCATTGCCGCGACTCAACCTGGGTGTGTCGAGGGCCCTGTCAACGCTTCTAGCGCAAGGATCTCATGGTCATGAAGATGCGGGCACTCAGCGTCCTTGGCGCCGCAGTCTTATCCGCGCTTTCGTTGGTCGCTTTTGCGTCTCCGTCCGCTGCGCAACTGAGTGGGAGTAGCACCGCGATCACCAGTTCGCCGAGCAGTCTGATCGACGGCAGCGAAATGAGTGGAACGTTCACCGTGAAGGTGTCGTCGCTTCTGGGCCTGCTGATCGCCGCCACGGGCCCGGTCGACCTGTCAGCCACGCAGGGGTCCACGACGGTACCGCTTTGTTCCTTCACCTTGGCATCCGGCGACGACAGCACCGGCTCTTGCAGCCCGACGTCCGACACGGTGTTGGGCGCGGGGTCATACGAGATCACCGCGACCTACGAGGGTGACCTGAACTACCTGGGATCCACCTCGCCCCAAGTACCAATGACGATCGACCAGCCCTCGACGACGACCGCGGTCACCCCCACGCCGAGCTCCACCACCTACGGCAACGAGACCACCGAGAGCTTTGGGGTGGCGGTGACGCCCGTCGGCGTGTCGGGCTCGCCGACGGGCCTCGTGACGGTCATGGCGGGCTCGGTCCCTGTGTGCAACTTCACGTTGGTGCAAAGCGACAACGGCGTCGGCTCGTGCACCACCTCGTCGGACACCCTGCTCGGCGCGGGGCCCTACCAGATCACCGCCGTCTACGGGGGCGACGGGACCTACGGCGGATCCACCTCGCCCCAAGTACCCCTCACGGTCGACCAGGCCTCGACGACGGCGACGGTCACCCCCACGCCGAGCACCACCACCTATGGCAACGAGAGCACGGTCAGTTTCGGCGTCACGGTGACCCCCCAGTTCTCGGGCGCCCCCACCGGCTTGGTCAGCGTCATGGCGGGGACGACCCCGCTGTGCACCGTGACCTTGACCCTGGCCGATAACGGTTCGGGCTCGTGCAGCACCACGGACACTGCGCTCGCTGCGTCGATGACGCCCTACGGGGTCACCGCGACCTACGGCGGCGACCCCAACTTCACCGCCTCGCTGCCGTCGCCACCGAGCGATCTCACGGTCGACCAGGCCTCGACCACGGCGACGGTCACCCCGACGCCCAGCACCATCGCCTACGGGAACGAGAGCACGGTCAGTTTCGGCGTCACGGTGGGCGGCCAGTTCGGCGGCGTCCCGGTCGGAGGCACGGTCAGCGTCGTGGCGGGGTCGACCCCGCTGTGCACCTTCACCTTGACCCTGGCCGACGACGGTTCGGGCTCGTGCAGCACCACGGACACCGCGCTCGCTGCGTCGATGACGCCCTACGGGGTCACCGCGACGTACGGCGGCGACCCCAACTTCGCCGCCTCGCTGCCGTCGCCGCCGAGCGATCTCACCGTGACAACCGCTTCGTCAAGCACTGCGGTCACCCCCACGCCGAGCTCCACCACCTACGGCAACGAGACCACCGAGAGCTTTGGGGTGGCGGTGACGCCCGTCGGCGTGTCGGGCTCGCCGACGGGCCTCGTGACGGTCATGGCGGGCTCGGTCCCTGTGTGCAACTTCACGTTGGTGCAAAGCGACAACGGCGTCGGCTCGTGCACCACCTCGTCGGACACCCTGCTCGGCGCGGGGCCCTACCAGATCACCGCCGTCTACGGGGGCGACGGGACCTACGGCGGATCCACCTCGCCCCAAGTACCCCTCACGGTCGACCAGGCCTCGACGACGGCGACGGTCACCCCCACGCCGAGCACCACCACCTATGGCAACGAGAGCACGGTCAGTTTCGGCGTCACGGTGACCCCCCAGTTCTCGGGCGCCCCCACCGGCTTGGTCAGCGTCATGGCGGGGACGACCCCGCTGTGCACCGTGACCTTGACCCTGGCCGATAACGGTTCGGGCTCGTGCAGCACCACGGACACTGCGCTCGCTGCGTCGATGACGCCCTACGGGGTCACCGCGACCTACGGCGGCGACCCCAACTTCACCGCCTCGCTGCCGTCGCCACCGAGCGATCTCACGGTCGACCAGGCCTCGACCACGGCGACGGTCACCCCGACGCCCAGCACCATCGCCTACGGGAACGAGAGCACGGTCAGTTTCGGCGTCACGGTGGGCGGCCAGTTCGGCGGCGTCCCGGTCGGAGGCACGGTCAGCGTCGTGGCGGGGTCGACCCCGCTGTGCACCTTCACCTTGACCCTGGCCGACGACGGTTCGGGCTCGTGCAGCACCACGGACACCGCGCTCGCTGCGTCGATGACGCCCTACGGGGTCACCGCGACGTACGGCGGCGACCCCAACTTCACCGCCTCGCTGCCGTCGCCACCGAGCGATCTCACGGTCGACCAGGCCTCGACCACGGCGACGGTCACCCCGACGCCCAGCACCATCGCCTACGGGAACGAGAGCACGGTCAGTTTCGGCGTCACGGTGGGCGGCCAGTTCGGCGGCGTCCCGGTCGGAGGCACGGTCAGCGTCGTGGCGGGGTCGACCCCGCTGTGCACCTTCACCTTGACCCTGGCCGACGACGGTTCGGGCTCGTGCACAACAGGTGACGAGACGTTGCCCGCCTCGAGCAGCCCTTACGCGGTGACGGCGATGTACGAAGGGGACACAAACTTCTCGGCGTCCCCACCGTCTCCATCGAGCACGCTCACCGTGTTGGGCGGGAACTCCATGACGCAACTCGCATTGTCCAACTCATCAGTCACGTACGGCGATGAGACTGTCGAGAACTTCACCGTCACCGTGACGCCCTTGAAGGCCGGCACACCCCAGGGCACGGTGACCGTGGCCGTCCCAGGGACGCAGCTCTGCTCGGGGACCCTGCCGGCTGACGGCATTTTCGAGTGCCCCATCGCAAGCGCGACGGCGCTCGGCACGTCGACCACGGCGTACACAGTGACCGCGACGTTCGCCAGCAGCGACAACAGCTTTTTCGGTTCCGCCTCCACATCCACCCTCACGGTCGACCAGGCAACGACGGGGATGACATTCGGTGTCTCGCCGTCCTCGGTCACGTACAACGGCGAGTCGACGGCCACCTTCACGGCCACGCTCGCCCCGCAGTACCCCCCCAGCACGCCGACTGGTTCCATCACGGTCGCGGTCGGGTCCACGACCCTGTGCAGCATCACCCTGCCGGCGACGCATTGCAACAGCACGAACCAAGCCGCGCTCGGGGCCGGCAGCTACACGGTGACCGCCACGTATCACGGCGACCCGAACTTCAAGTCGTCGTCCGGCGGCCAAGGCTTCACCGTGAACCGGGCGACGCCGAGCTCGCCGAACATCTCGAACGTGCCGGGGGGCGCCGCCGAGGAAGGCAGCTTCACCGCCAGCGTGGCGACCACCGGTGACGGCTCCACCTCGGTCGTGTCCGACACCACCGGGACGTGCACCGTCGGCGGCGACGGGCGCACGGTGAGCTTCCTCGTGGAGGGGGCGTGCACGCTGACGCCGCAGGTGTCTTCGGGGGCCAACTACACCGCGGGGACCGGCAGCCCGCAGACGTTCACGATCCTCCCGGGGCCACGCGGGTACTGGCTCGTCGGGTCCGACGGTGGCATCTTCACCTTCGGGCAGGCCAACTTCTACGGGTCCATGGGCGGTATCCCGCTGCAGCGCCCGGTCGTCGGCATCACGCCGACCCACGACAAGCAGGGCTATTGGCTCGTCGCCAGCGACGGTGGCATCTTCAGCTTCGGCGACTCGAACTACTACGGCTCCATCCCCGGCCTCGGCATCCATCCGGCCGGATCGGGCCAAGCCGACAGCCTCGACGCCCCGATCGTCGGCATGGTGCCCTCGAGCGACGGCAACGGCTACTTCATGGTGGCGTCCGACGGCGGGGTGTTCGCGTTCGGCGACGCCAAGTTCGCCGGGTCCTGCCCCGGCATCGGTGGCTGCGCCGGCTCGGCCGTCGCGGTGATGCCCGACCACTCGGGCAACGGGTACTGGCTCGTCACGTCGGCCGGCGACATCTACGCCTTCGGCGACGCGCCGTTCTTCGGGGCGCCGTCGCCGCAGTCGTCGCCCGTGGTGAACGCCGTGGCGACGACGGACGGGCACGGCTACTGGATCCTCTACGCCAACGGCACCGTGCTCCCCTTCGGCGACGCCGGGTCGCTCGGCAACCCGGTCGGGTACGTCAACAGCTTCAACCCCGCCACGTCGATCTTCCCGACCTCCGACGGCCTCGGTTACTGGGTGGCGTCGGCCAAGGGCGACGTCTTCACCTACGGCAACGCGCCGTTCCTCGGGAGCATGTCGGCGACGCCGCTCAACGGGCCGATCATCGCCGCCTTCGGGTTCTGAGCCTCCGAAGGCCCGGACGGCTCAGGCGCCGAGCGCGGCGTCCTCGACCTCGGGCCGCAGCTCGGCGATGACGAGCCGGGCCACCGCCTGCGCCGAGCGGCCGGACGCGGCCGCCGCCCGCCGGAGCAACTCGCCGACGTAGCCGACGAGGTGGAGGACGTCGGAGCGGGGCGAGCGGCCCACCAGCGGGACAGGCTCGGTGGCGGGGTCGAGCCCGCCAGCCTCGATGATCAGCTCCCGGATGTGGA
The DNA here is from genome assembly GCA_963821105.1 of uncultured Acidimicrobiaceae bacterium. Lineage (GTDB taxonomy): Bacteria > Actinomycetota > Acidimicrobiia > Acidimicrobiales > RAAP-2 > Bog-473. The sequence goes on along the minus strand of CAWGCO010000009.1, from coordinate 93,939 downwards.
GCAGCCGCCCCCGCGCCTCGAGGAGGGGGGTCCCGCTCGTGCGCAGCCAGACCGACACCCCCAGTTCGAGGGACAGATCGCCCGAGAACGGGTCCACCGGGCCCAGCTCGGCCAGGCCGCTGAGCAGGGCCGGGCCAAAGCCCTCCGGGATGGTCGGCATCATGGGAAAAGTGTGACGAATCGCTGTAACAAGGTGGTGGACCGGCCCTGGGCTGGTAATTTGTTCGACGTGCCACGCACGATCTGGAAGGGCGCCCTCAGCTTCGGGCTGGTGAACATCCCCGTCGGCCTGTACCCGGCCACGTCGGACAAGAGCATCCACTTCAACCAGTTCGAGGAGGGCACCTCGGACCGCATCCGCTACAAGAAGGTCAACGAGCGGACCGGCGAGGAGGTGGCGAACGACGAGATCGTCCGGGGCTTCGACCTGGGCGGTGGCGAGTACGTCATCATGAGCGACGAGGAGCTCGAGAGCGCCGAGCCCAAGAAGTCCCGCCAGATCGAGATCTCCGACTTCGTCAGCCAGTCCGACATCGACCCCGTCTACTTCCGGTCCAGCTACTACCTCGCCCCCGAGGGCGCCGGCGCCGACAAGGCGTACGCGCTGTTGCGCAAGGCCATGGCGGACTCTGACCGGATCGGCATCGCCACCATGGTGATGCGCAACAAGGAGTACCTCGTTGCCGTCCGGCCCGACGAGGACGCGTTGGCGCTGCACACCATGTATTTCTCCGACGAGGTGCGCAGCCCCGGGCGCGAGCTGCCCGAGCTGCCCGACGCCGACGAGGTCAGCGACCGCGAGCTGTCGATGGCCGAGCTGCTCATCGAGTCGATGGAGAGCGATTGGGACCCCGAGCGGTACCACGACACGCACCGCCAGAAGGTCGAGGCCCTCATCGAGGAGAAGCGCCAGGGCCACGAGATCGTGATCCAAGAGCCCGCCGAGCCCGCCGCCAAGGTGGTCGACCTGATGGACGCGCTCAACGCCAGCATCAAGGCTGCCGCCAAGCCCGGGTCCAAGAGCGCCCGCGCCCAGGCGCCGGCCAAGCGGGCGTCCGCACCGCGCTGCGACGCCGGCCAAGAAGAAGGCCGCACCCAAGGCCGCCAAGCCGGCCGCCCGCCGCCGGGCGTCCTGAGCCCCGGCGCCCCGGCGCCACCACCGGCGACCCCCTCCGAGGAGAGCACGACGCTCCTCCTCTTCCTCTCGCTGACATCCGCGGATGCCTCCGGACGCCGTTGCGTCCAAGTGGCATCTTGCGCAGGAAAGCCGTGTCGGAGGTCCGATCTGACTTGATATCCCGCTCCCGCACCCCAAACTGTGGTGAGATTCACCGTGTCGAGCGTCGCTCGCATGGCAAGGGAGGGAGTCCAGATGGCCATTGCGCAGCTCAAGGTTCCGGCCGACAGGCTCACCGCCTGGGCGGACTACGACGGCCTGGTCCAGCTGATCTCCGTCGACGGGCAGCGCACCGTCGGCTGCCCCTACTGGGACCTCGTCGGCGACGTCGACGCGCTCCAGCTGCGGGACCTCTATCGGGACATGGCCATCGTCCGCCGCATCGATGCGGAGGCCATGGCCCTCCAGCGCCAGGGCGAGCTCGGCCTCTGGGCCCCGCTGCTCGGGCAGGAGGCGGCGCAGGTCGGCTCGGCCCGCGCGCTGCGCCCGAACGACTTCGCCGTCACCAGTTACCGCGAGCACGGCGTCGCCTACTGCCGCGGCGTCGACCCCGTGGCCATGCTGCGGATGTGGCGGGGGAGCGGCCTGTCGGGGTGGGACCCCGCCGCCTACAACATCGCTACCCCGGCCATCGTCGTCGGCTCCCAGGCACTGCACGCGACGGGGTACGCACTGGGCATCACGCTCGACGACGCCGACGCGGCCGTCCTCGCGTACTTCGGCGACGGCGCCACCAGCGAAGGCGACGTGTCCGAGGCCCTCGGCTTCGCCGCCAGCTTCATGGTCCCGGTCGTCTTCTTCTGCCAGAACAACCAGTGGGCGATCTCCGAGCCGGTGCGGCTGCAGTCGCACGCCTCGATCGCGCAGCGGGCGCAGGGCTTCGGCATCCCGGGCATACAGGTCGACGGCAACGACGTGCTGGCCGTGCTCGCCGCCACCCGTCTCGCCCTCGCCCGCGCCTACGCCGGACAGGGCCCGACGCTGATCGAGGCGGTGACGTACCGGATGGGGCCGCACACGACGTCGGACGATCCGACGCGCTACCGCTCACACGCCGAGGAAGAGGAGTGGCGGGCCAAGGACCCGCTGGTTCGGCTGCGCTCACTGCTGCACAACGAGGGGCTGGCCGACGACGAGTTCGAACAGGACGTCTCGGTGGCAGGAGGCGACGTGGCCACGGCGCTGCGCACGGGCGTCCTCGATATGCCCAACCCAGAACCGGCCGCCCTGTTCGAGCACGTCTACGCCGACCCCCACCCCCTGATCGACGCCGAACGCGACGCCTACCTCGCGTACCTCGCCGAGTACGACGACCTCTCGTGATGAGCGTCGCGACCGCCCCCACGACCGTCGCCGACGACGCCACGACGAGCGCCGGCCCCACGACCATGACGCTCGGCAAGGCGCTCAATGCGGGGCTCCGCCGTGCCCTGGACGACGATCCCAAGGTCGTCCTCATGGGGGAGGACATCGGCAAGCTCGGCGGCGTGTTCCGCGTCACCGAGGGACTCCAGGCCGACTTCGGCGACCGCCGGGTCATCGATACGCCGCTCGCCGAGTCCGGTGTCATCGGCACCGCCGTCGGGCTCGCCCTGCGCGGCTACCGACCCGTCTGCGAGATCCAGTTCGACGGCTTCGTCTACCCCGCCTTCGACCAGATCGTCGCCCAGGTCGCGAAGTTCCGCTACCGCAACGAGGGCCGCGTCGCCATGCCGCTCACCATCCGTATCCCGTACGGCGGTGGCATCGGCGCCGTCGAGCACCACTCCGAGTCGCCCGAGGCGTACTTCACGCACACCGCCGGCCTCCGCGTCGTGACGCCGTCCAATCCCGCGGACGCCTATCGCATGATCCGCCAGTCGATCGCCAGCAACGACCCGGTGATCTTCTTCGAACCGAAGCGCCGCTACTGGGAGAAGGGCGACGTCGACGAGACAGCTCCCCTCGATGCCGTCCCACTCCACCAAGCCCGCATCGCCCGCGCCGGCACCGACGTCACTGTTGCGGCGTACGGCCCCATGGTGGCCACCTCGATCGAGGCCGCCGGAATCGGCGCGGAGGAGGGAATCTCTGTCGAGGTCGTCGACCTCCGCTCGCTGTCGCCGATCGACTTCGAGACGCTCGAGGCCTCGGTGCGCAAGACCGGACGGCTGGTCGTCGTGCACGAGGCACCCGTGTTCGGGGGTCTCGGAGCCGAGATTGCCGCCCGCGTCACCGAGCAATGCTTCTACTCCTTGGAGTCGCCCGTGCGGCGGGTCGGTGGCTTCGCCACGCCGTACCCAGCGGCCAAGCTCGAACGTCACTTCCTGCCCGACGCCGATCGCATCCTCCACGAGGTCGACCGGTGCCTCCGGCCATGAGCGGCGGCACCTCCGGCGTCCGATCGTTCCTGCTGCCCGACCTGGGCGAGGGCCTCACCGAGGCGGAGATCGTGGCGTGGCATGTCGCCCCCGGCGACCCTGTCGAGTTGAACCAGGTCCTCGTGGAGGTGGAGACCGAGAAGGCGGTCGTTGAGCTGCCGAGCCCCTTTGCGGGCACCGTGGTCGAGCTGTTCGCCGCGCCCGGTGAGTCGGTCGAGGTCGGCGCGCCGCTCATCGCCATCGGGACGGGCGCCGCGGACAGCCCTGACACCGACACGTCCGAGGGCGAGAAGGTGTCTGTCCTCGTCGGCTACGGCCCCTCGGAGCCTGCGCCCAGCCGCCGCCGTCGCGGGAAGGGCGGGCGCGCGCACCGAAACCACGCCTCCTCCCCGTCCTCCGCGACCCCCGGCATCGCCGCCGAGCACGGCGCGTCCTGCCGGTGCGCGCCCGCTGGCGGCGCCCCCGGTCCGCTTCATGGCGCGCCAAGAGGGCATCGACCTCGCCGACGTCGTCGGCCGCGGGCCCGGTGGGATCATCACCCGCGAAGACCTCGCCGCGCATCTGGCGAGCGCTGCGCCCTTGGCTGAGCCGCAGTCGCCTCCTCCATCGGACCACACTGCGCGCGAGACCCGGGCGCCCGTGCGCGGAGTGCAGAAGCACATGGCCGAGGCGATGGTCCGGAGCGCCACGACGGCACCGCAGGCGTGCGTGTTCCTCACCGTGGACGTCACGCCCTCGTCGGAGCTGGTCGAGCGGCTCCGCGCCAACCGTCACTTCGAAGGCGTGAAACTCACCACTCTCACCCTGGTGGCCCGGGCGGTCGTCTTGGCGTTGCGTGACCACCCCTCGCTCAACTCGTCATGGGACGACGCAACGAACGAAGTGGTGACGAAGCACTACGTCAACTTGGGTATTGCAGTGGCCGGACCCCGCGGGCTCGTCGTGCCGAACCTAAAGGACGCCCACGACCTCAACCTGCGCGACCTGGCGGCGGCGCTTGGCGTGCTGACCGAGCAAGCCCGGGCGGCGCGCTCGACCCCGGACGACCTGAGTGGCGGGACGATCACGATCACCAACGTCGGCGTGTTCGGCGTCGACGCCGGCGTGCCGCTCCTCAACCCCGGCGAGGCGGCCATCTTGGCGTTGGGCGCAGTGCAGCGGCGGCCCTGGGAGCTCGACGGCGCCATCGCGCTGCGCGACGTCGTCACGCTGAGCCTGGCGTTCGACCACCGGCTCGTCGACGGCGAAGGAGCGGCGCGCTTCCTGCGCGCGGTTGGTGAGGTCCTGACCGACCCCACCAACCTCGTTGCCCTGAGCTGATCTGCGGCCTCGTCACCCACTTTCGGCCAACAGATGCTGGAGGCCGTGGCGGAGCGTGCGCAGCTGGCGCTCGAGCTCCTGGAGCTCACGGACGAGACGGATCGCCTCTTCTCGGTCGAGGGCGGGGGCGCCCGGGCGCAGCATGGCGAGCGAGCGGCGCAGCGTCTCCAGCTCGTACCGCCGTTCCATCACGATACGAACATACGTTCGCACAGCTTCGGAGGCAAGGGCCCACGACGCCGGGCCTGCTGAGCGAGCTTTTCCGGGTGTCCGTTGTCGTTTTGCCCCGGTGGCGCGAGGGTATAGGCGTGGGTTCGCGGGCACCGCGAAGCCACGAGGAGGAGGGTGCGATGAGGACCGTCCGAGACGTCATGAGTGGGAACATCGAGGTCCTGCGGACCACGGAGACCGCCGCGGACGCCGCAAGCTTCCTGGCGTCCCACGTCGACGACTCCGTGCCCCTCTGCCTGTCCGACGGGCGCTTGGCCGGCACGGTGAGTAACCGCGACATCGTGAGCAAGGTGGTGGCCAAGGGTCTCGACCCGAGAGAGGTCATGCTGGCCGAGTTGGCCGAGCCGATCGACGTGCCGGCGCTCGACGCCGACCTCAACGTCGAGGATGCGGCGAGCTACATGTGCCGCGAGCACCAGACCCGTGTGCCCGTCACCAGCGGGAATCGGGTCATCGGGCTGGTGACCCAGCGCGACATCGCGCGCTCACTCTCGTTCCGCCCGTCCTGGACCGACGCCTGAACCCTCTCGGGACCTGACGGCTGCGGTCATATCGGCCGACTCGCTCGGTCTGGCTGTCCCGTTCGCTGGAGGGGTGGATGTTGCGGGAACGTGACGGACTGACGGCATTCCGTCAACGCTTGCTTTCCTGACGCAAGTCGTCCGCACAGGCACGGTTTTTCTGAGGAAAGGCTCCGAGTGGGCCCGGGGGGTGCCGGACGGCGTGGGTCTCGTCGTGCCGGCCCGAGGACGAAAGCGAGGGGAGATGGCGAAGGCGGGCCTCCACCCCTTCCGCCGCGTGGCCAACACCACGTTCGAGCCCGATTCCTTCGCTGCGTCCTCCCTCCCGGGCACCGGGGCTTGAGTCCCGGCCGGCGGGGCCTGTGCCCCGCCGGCCGTCAGTCTCTTCTCACCCCTTGGCAGCGCGCGCCGCGTCCCGGACCTTCGTAGCGACACCGGGCGCGTCGTCACACGTCAGGACGAGGCGCCCGTATTCGGCGCCCGTCAGCTCCACGACGACCGCCTGACCGCGGCCGTGCACCGCCGCGAAGTCCTTGCCGAAACCGCCGCGGCGTGTACCGACGGCGATCACGTCGGGCACGCCGGTGCCCGGAGCGCGGTATGCCGCGTAACTCGGGCCAAGCGTCGTCGACCGCGCGCACCGAGTCGACCGCGGTCAGCGGGACGCGGATGTCGGCGTGGAACCCCTCCGCCTTCTCAACCGTGTGCAGGTGCAGCACGAGCTCGTTGCCGTCGACCGTGAGATCCGCCATGCCGTCGAGTCTAAGGACGGGTGTTGAGGCGCGACGGTTAGCCTCGGCACCCATGTGGCCACCCGCTCCCGGCGGCACCTGGGTGCTCGACCTCGACGGCGTGGTGTGGCTGTCCGGAAGGCCGATCCCCGGCGTCGATGAAGCGGTGGCGCGGCTGCGTGGCGCGGGCGTGCGTGTGCTCTTTGCTACGAACAACTCGTCGCCGACGCGCGCCGAGCTGAAGCGACGACTCGACCACTGCGGCATCGCGGCCGTGGACGACGACCTGCTGCGGTCGGCCGACGTCGCGGCGGGGCTTCTTCAACCGGGGACGACGGCGGTGGTTCTGGGCGACGACGGGATCATCGAGGCCTTGGGGGCGCGTGGGGTCAGGGTCGTGCCCGAAGGACCGGCGGACGCCGTTGTGGTGGGCTGGACGCGCGGCTTCACGTTCGAGCGAGTGGACCAGGCCTCGCGGGCGGTGCGCGAGGGGGCTCGGCTCATCGGGACGAACGGCGACCCGACCTTTCCCACGCCCGATGGCCTGGTGCCGGGCGCCGGCGCCATCCTGGCGGCGGTGGCCACGGCGGCCGAGACCACGCCCGAGGTGGCGGGCAAGCCCCACCGTCCGACGGCCGACGCGATCCTGGCCCGCGTGCCCGCCGACGAGCTGCGGGTCATGGTGGGGGACCGGCCCGCGACCGACGGCGCATTGGCGACCCAACTCGGCATCCCCTTTGCGCTCGTCTTTTCCGGCGTGACCAGGGAGGGTGACCCTCCGGCGCCGGGTCTGGCGGCTGGCGCGGAGCCGGCCGCCACGGCCAAGGACCTCCTTGCCCTCGTCAAGGCGACGTTGGGCCGGCGGTAGAAAGTGCTTGCTAGCAGCTAGCACTTTGGATACTCTTGTGCAATGGCAAGCAATGAGCGGATTCGCAAATATCTCGATGCGGGCTCGGTGTTCGGCCAAGTGACCCGTGGCCGGGCCGAAGAGATCGTGCGAGAGTTGGTGAACGCCGGCGATATCCAGCGTGAACAGGCACAGGAGTGGGTGGACAACTTGGTGGACCGGAGTCGCAAGACGAGCGAGCAGATCATCGAGATGGTGCGCCACGAGGTGGCGACCCAGCTGAACCGGGTGGACGGCAAGCACATCGAGAGCCTGGCCAACCAGGTCGCCGAGGTGCTGAAGAAGTCGGCCGAGGCCGGGCGCAAGGCGACCAAGGACGCCACGCATCGGGCGGAGAAGACCGCCAAGGCGGCGTCCAAGTCGGCCGAGAAGACCGCCAAGGCGGCGGGCAAGACGGCCGGCAAGACAGCGACCGCCGCTCGAAAGACAGCCGGCAAGACGGCGTCGGCGGCCCGTAAGTCGGCCGGCCAGACCGCCGACCGTGCCCGCGCCGCCGCCAAGCGTGCGGTGCCATCTCGACCGGGACGCAAGTCGACGGCCAAGAAGGCCGGCACGAAGAAGGCCGCGGCCAAGAAGGCGCCTGCGAAGAAGGCACCGGCCAAGAAGGCACCGGCCAAGAAGGCCGCCAAGTCCGCCAAGACCGCCAAGAAGTCAGCCAAGAAGGCGCGCTGACCGGCGGGGGCGCGCCGCCGCCGGCTCGACACCGAGTTGGTCCGCCGGCATCTCGCCCCCTCCCGCCAAGAAGCCCGCGGCGCTCATCGATGCGGGCTCTGTGCTCGTGGCCGGTGCGCCGGCCGACAAGCCGGCCCGTCTCGTCGCAGCGGCCGAGCCGATCATCGTGTTGGGCCCGCCGTCGCCGTACGTGAGCCGCGGCGGCATCAAGTTCGAAGCGGCTCTGGACCGCTTCGACGTCTCGGTCTCGGGGCTGCCTGCGCTCGACGCCGGGGCCTCGACGGGAGGCTTCACCGACTGCCTGCTCCAGCGGGGCGCCGTGCGCGTCTACGCCGTCGACGTGGGGCACGGCCAACTCGACCCGTCCCTGCGGGGCGACGACCGGGTCTCCGTCCTCGAGCGGACCAACGTGCGCGACCTGACCGCCTCGACCCTTCGGGCGGTCGATGCCGCATTCCTCCCGTGCCCGGTCGTGGTGGCCGACCTCTCGTTCATCTCGCTGCGGACCGTGGCCCCGGCGTTGAGCGGGGACGTGGCGGCGCCCGGGGCCGACCTGGTCCTGCTGGTCAAGCCGCAGTTCGAGGTGGGCCGCGCCGCCGTCTCCCGGGGCAAGGGTGTCGTGCGTGACCCGGCGTTGTGGTCCGGAGCGGTCGAGGGAGTGGCGTCCGCGCTCGTCTCGGCCGGAACCGGCATCATGGGAGCGATGCCATCACCTCTGACCGGCGCGTCCGGCAACGTCGAGTTCCTGCTGCATGCCGCGCAAGGGAGAGGGCGCCGGGCCGGGCAGCATCGCCTCGTCGTCGGGGTCGTTAGCGTCGATGATCGCCGGGGCCGTGTCCGAGGCGGAAGAGCGTCTCGCCGCGGCGGACCCGGCGGGCTGACCTTACTTCGACGATGGCGACCATCACCTTCCTCGTGCACCCCGAGCGCGCCGACGCGTTCGAACTGGCGACCGATACCGCCGAGTGGCTGGCCGAGCGCGGGGACGTGGCGCGGATCTTGCGCTTCAGCGGGCCCGACCGGGTCACCGAGGCGGGCGTGGAGGTCGACCTCGGCGCCGTGGACCTCGCCGGCACCGACGTCGCGGTGAGCCTCGGCGGCGACGGGACCTTCCTGCGGGTCGTGCGGCTGGCGGCGACGGCGGACGTGCCGGTCCTCGGCGTCAACTTCGGGCGGCTCGGCTACCTCCCCGACCTCGGGCCCGACCAGGTGCGCGGGGCCCTGCGCAAGGTGCTCGAGGGCAGGGCGTCGATCGAGACCCGGTCCGCGCTCGAGGTGACGATCTCGGACCGTTCGATCGGCGATGACGTCGTCACGTCCACGATGCTGGCGCTCAACGAGGTGGTCATCGAGAAGATCGACTTCGGCCACACGGTGCGCCTCGCCACGACGATCGACGGCGAGCAGGCGTTGACGTACTCGGCCGACGGGTTGATCATCGCGACGCCCACCGGCTCGACGGCGTACAACCTCTCGGCCGGCGGCCCGATCCTCTCCCCGACCTTGCGGGCCATGGTGGTGACCCCGGTGGCGCCCGCACTTCTCCCTCGACCGCAGCCTGGTGCTGGCCGACGGACCAGGAGGTGACGGTCGAGGTCGCGCCGGACCGCAACGGTGTCCTGGTCATCGACGGACTGGAGGTAGGGCGGCTGGAGCCCGGCGCCATCATCACGTGCCGCGTGGCGTCGCACCCGGTGCGCGTCGTGCGCAACGAGCCGCACACGTTCGGCACCATCTTGCGCTTCCGGTTGCTGGCGGACCGCCAGGCGTGATGCCGCTCGGCGCGGGTGGCGTGGCCGCCGGTCGGTCGGGCCCGGCCGGGGGTCGGGTAGGGATCGGGACGTGCTGACCGACCTGCGCGTGCGAGACCTCGGCGTGATCGAGGACCTGACGCTGTCGTTCGGTCCCGGCATGACGGCGCTGACCGGCGAGACCGGCGCCGGCAAGACGCTGGTCGTCGAGGCGCTGCAGCTCGTGCTCGGCGGTCGGGCCAACCCCGGCATGGTGCGGGCGGGTGCCGCCGAGGCGTTGGTCGAGGCGCGCTTCGTGGTGGCCGAAGCGAGCGAAGGGAGTGGCCCCGACGGCGACGAGACCGGTGGGGGACACGAGCGTGAGGTGATCCTGGCTCGCTCGGTGCCGGCGGAGGGGCGTTCCAAGGCGTGGGTCGACGGACGGATGGCGCCGGTGGGCGCACTGGCCGAGGCGGCGGCGCAATTGGTGGAGATCCACGGGCAACACGAGCACCGCGCGTTGGTGACCGCGGGGGCGCAGCGCAACGTGCTCGACGCGTTCGCCGGCACGGACCTCGCTGCGCTGCGCGCGTTGCGGGCGGAGCTCCGCGAGATCGACGGCGCGCTCGAGGCCTTGGGCGGTGACGAGCAACAGCGCGCCCGGGAGGCCGACGTCCTGCGCTATCAGGTCCGCGAGATCGAGGTCGCGCACCTGGAGGACCCCGACGAAGAGGCCGGCCTGCGGGTCGAGGAAGAACGGCTGGCGGATGCGGCGTCGTACCGCGAGGCCGCGCGGTCGGCGGCGGAGGTGCTCGACCCGGCCAGCGGCGAAGGCGGTGTGCTCGAGGAGCTGGGTGCCGCAGCATCTGCGTTGGGAAGCCGTGAGGCGTTCGAGGAGTAGCGGGCGCGGGTGACGGGCGCGGCGGTCGAGCTGTCCGACGTGGCGCGTGCGCTGCGCGACACGGTCGAGGGATGGGAAGACGACCCGGCCCGGCTGGCCGAGGTGCAGGAGCGCCGGCGCCTGCTGGGCGAGCTGCGGCGCAAGTACGGCGAGGACCTGGCCGCGGTGATGGCGTACGCGACCGAGGCGGCGGCGCGGCTGTCGGTCCTGGAGGACGCCGAGGGCCAGGCGGCGCGGTTGTCGGCCCGGCGTGCGGAGCTGGAGAAGGAGCTGGCCGAGGCCGAGGCGGTCGTGCGGGCGGTGCGCGCCGCGGCGGCCGGCGATTTCGGGCGACGGGTCGAGGAGCATCTCGGAGACCTGGCCATGGCCGGGGCGCGCCTGGAGGTCCGGCTGGCGTCGGAAGGCGCTGGAGAGCCGGTCGAGCTGTTCCTCGGCGCCAACGTCGGCGAGCGGGTCCAGCCGTTGGCCCGGGCCGCTTCGGGTGGGGAGCTGGCCCGGGCGATGTTGGCCATCAGGCTCGTCGAGCTGGGCGGGCCACCGACGATGGTCTTCGACGAGGTCGACGCCGGCGTGGGCGGGGCGGCTGCGCTGGCGCTGGGCGAGGCGCTGCACGAGGTCGCGCCGACCGCCAGGTGCTCGTGGTCACGCACCTGGCGCAGGTCGCCTCGAGAGCCGACGCGCAGATCAGCGTGGTCAAGGGGGAGTCACGTGGCCGCACCGTGACCGTGGCGACGCCGGTCGTCGGGGAGGAGCGGGTCACCGAGCTGTCACGCATGCTCTCCGGGCACCCGGGGAGTGACGCCGCCCGGGCCCACGCCCGCGAGCTGCTCGGGGTCGGAGGGGCGCTCGGGCCTAGCCTCGGCGCTCGTGACGGAAGAGGTGCCCGGTGCGGTGCCGCCCGAGGGAAGCGGACTGTCGGGGCGGGCGCGCACGTGGGTCGGCGACGCCGGACGGGAGCGGGCGCTCGGGGTCCTGCAGCGGGCTTTCGCCAAGGGACAGCTGACCCACGAAGAGCTCGAGCGACGCGTGGAGGTGGTGTACCAGGCGCAGATCCGCAACGACCTGCGACCCGTCCTCGAGGACCTGCCCGAGTATCAGGCCGTGCGGGTGGACAGACGCATGAAGGCGTTCTGGCTGGATTAGGCCTCGGTCCGACCCCCGCGCGGGCTTCGGGTTTGCCTACGGGGTCGGACGCATATCTGAGCCGAATTCATTAGGCGGGAGTCATAAAGATGCGGAGCAACCCGTATACGAACGGTGATGTGGGGCGAAGGGTCCGCGACGGCTCGGCCGGCCGTCGATTATCGTGGTCGAGTGCACCGATCATGTCAGGCGATGCTCGGCGCCCCTAAGGCGGCGTGAGCAAGTTCATCTTTGTCACCGGCGGTGTCTCGAGCTCGCTCGGGAAGGGTCTCACCGCCTCTTCGCTCGGCCGTCTCCTCAAGTGCCGGGGCCTCCGCGTGACGATGTGCAAGCTCGACCCGTACATCAACGTCGACCCGGGCACGATGAACCCGGGCGAGCACGGCGAGGTGTTCGTCACCGAGGACGGCGGCGAGACCGACCTCGACCTCGGGCACTACGAGCGCTTCATCGACGAGAGCCTTTCCAAGCGTTCCAACACGACGACCGGCGGGATCTACAGCTCGGTCATCGCGAAGGAGCGCCGGGGCGACTTCCTCGGGCGCACGGTGCAGGTCATCCCGCACGTGACCGACGAGATCAAGGACCGCATCCACCGCCTGGCCGACGAGGACATCGACGTCGTCATCGTCGAGATCGGCGGCACGGTCGGTGACATCGAGATCGTGCCCTTCATCGAGGCGATCCGGCAGTTCCGCCGGGACATCGGCCGGGACAACGTCTGCTACGTCCACCTGACCCTGGTGCCGTATCTCGTGTCGGGTGAGCAGAAGACGAAGCCCACGCAGCACTCGGTCACCGAGCTGCGCAGCCGAGGCATCCAGCCCGACGTCATCGTGTGCCGCAGCGACAAGCCGATCAGCGAGAGCCTCAAGCGCAAGATCTCCCTGCAGTGTGACGTCCCCATCGACGCGGTGGTCTCCGCGGTGGACGCACCGAGCATCTACGAGATCCCGTTGGTGCTGCACGAGCAGGGACTCGACGCCTACGTCTGCCGCACGCTCGGCATCGACGATGCGAAACACCGCATCGACATCTCCGAGTGGGAGTCGCTCGTGGCGCGCGTCGAGAGCCTGACGAGGCGGGTGAAGATCGGCATCGTCGGCAAGTACGTCAACATGCCCGACGCCTACATGTCGGTCGTCGAGGCGCTGCGCCACGCCGGCTTCCATCACGGCGCCGACCTCGACCTCGACTGGATCGACGCCGAGCTGGTGCCCGACCTGCTGGCCACCGACCGGCTGCGCGGCCTCGATGCCATCGTGATCCCGGGCGGCTTCGGCGAGCGGGGGATCGAGGGCATGGTCGCCGCCGCGGGCTACACCCGCGAGCACGGGATCCCGTGCCTCGGGCTCTGCCTCGGACTCCACGTCATGGTGATCTCCGTGGCCCGTGACCTGGCTGGGCTCGACGACGCCAACTCGCGTGAGTTCGACAGCATGTCGCCGCACACGGTGATCGACCTGATGCCGGATCAGGCAGAGGTGACCGAAAAGGGCGGCACCATGCGGCTCGGCTCGTAGCAGGCCGTCCTGCTGCCGGAGTCCAAGGTGGCCAATGCGTACGGCACGCTGGCCGTCACCGAGCGCCACCGGCACCGCTTCGAGTTCAACAACCGCTACAAGGCGCGGCTCGAGGCCGTCGGCCTCGTCTGCTCGGGCATCTCGCCCGACGGCCGCCTCGTGGAGTTCGTCGAGCTGGAGGATCACCCCTACTGGGTGGCCACGCAGGCGCACCCCGAGTTCAAGAGCCGGCCCGACCGCGCCCACCCGCTGTTCCGCGAGCTCGTGGCGGCGGCGCTGGAGCGGGCCGACGGCCGCGAGCCACACCTGCTCGACCTCGACGCCGTCACGTAGTCCGGTGCCGGCCTCGGGCTTCCGCCGTGTCTCGGAGGAAGAGCTCCTGCGGGCGTGGCTGTTCACGGTGGACCGCTTCCACCTGCTCGACCCCGACGGCCACCCCTTCGACCGCTTCGTGGTCCGCCATCCCGGCGCGGTGACCATCGTCCCGGTGCACGACGACGGCACGGCGACGCTGGTGCGCCAGTACCGGGCCGCCGTCGACGACATGGTGCTCGAGATCCCGGCCGGCACCCGCGACGTGGACGGCGAGTCCGAGGAGACCACCGCCCGACGCGAGCTGAGCCGAGGAAGCCGGGCTCGAGGCGGCGCACTGGGAGCGGCTCGTCGGCACGTGGAACACGCCCGGCGTCAGCGACCAGCACACGTCGATCTTCCTGGCGACCGGGCTGACGCGTCGTGGAGAGCCGCCCCGACGGGATCGAGGAGCGCTTCATGACCGTCGAGCGGATCGCGCTGGCGGACCTCGACGACCTGATCGCGGACGGGACCCTGAAGGACGAGACGACGGTGCTCGGGCTCCTCATGGCGCGCGACCGCCTGGCCGCGTCGGGACGCCTCCCGTGAGCGAGCCGCTGTCGCACGCCGCCGAGGAGTACCTCTCGTGGCTCGAGGTGGAGCGCGGGCGCTCGCCGCGGACGCTGGCGGCGTACCGGCGCGACCTGACGGCGTTCGGCGACGCGCTCGAGGACGAAGGGCGTTGCGGACGTCGACGTCGCTGCGCAGGCGGACGTGGCCGGCTACCTGGCGTCCCTGCGCGGGTCGCACAGCAAGGCCTCGGTGGCGCGGGCGCAGTCGAGCATCCGCGGCTTCTATCGCTTCCTGGTCGAAGAGGGCCGGCGTGACGACGACCCCGCGGTGGACCTGCCGTCGGTGTCGGTGTCCGACCTGTTGCCCAAGGCGCTGAGCGAGGAGGAGACCGGGCGGCTCCTCGGTGCGATCGTCGGCACCGGCCCGGCCGTGCTGCGCGACCGTGCGCTGCTCGAGGTGCTCTACGGGACGGGCGCCCGGGTGAGCGAGGTGGTCGGGCTCAACCTCGGCGACGTGGCCGACGCGTTGGAGACCGACGGGTTGCCGCTCGTGCGGGTGCTCGGCAAGGGCGACAAGGAACGCGTCGTGCCCCTCGGGCAACTGGCCCGCGGGGCGCTGGCCGACTGGCTCTCGGGAGAGGGCCGGCCGCTGCTGGAGCCGAAGAAATGGCGGCACCGCAGCGACGCCGAGGCGGTCTTCCTCAACACCCGGGGCGGGCGGCTCACCCGGGTGGGCGCGTTCGGCGTGGTGAAGAAGTACGCCGCCCGGGTCGGCCTGGAGGAGAAGGTGAGCCCCCACGTGCTGCGCCACTCCTGTGCCACCCACATGCTGGGCCGGGGGGCCGACGTCCGGGTCGTCCAGGAGCTTTTCGGCCATGCGTCCATCGCCACGACCCAGCGCTACACCAAGGTGTCGCCCGAGCACCTGCGCCGGGCCTACGAGGGAGCCCACCCCCGGGCGGGCGCCCGACCAGGCCCGGCGGCGGGAACCAAAGGGGGGAGGGACCGCGTAGCATGAACCCATGCCGAACGAGGCCCCGACGGCCGAGACCGCTGACGTCGATTTCGCCGAGCTCCTCGCGGAACGAGCGTGCCGGCCTGCAGGCCCAGTTGAAGGAACTGGGCTTTGCGGACCAGGGGAGTGGCCTCAGCTACGACTCGAACTTCGCGGACTCCAGCCAGGTGACCGCGGAGCGGGGCGAGGCAGAGCGGCTGGCGACGGAACTGCAGGAGACCCTCGACGAGGTCGAGGCCGCCCTGCGGCGCCTGCAGGACGGGCACCTACGGCCTCTGTGAGGTGTGTGGCAAGCCGATCGGCGCGGCCCGTCTCGAGGCCATGCCGGCGGCCCGCCTCTGCATCGTCGACGCCGCCAAGCACTAGGTGCGCTCGCCCGGAGCCTCCCCGCGGAGGCGACCGATGGATCAGCGGACGAAGCGCGCGCTGTGGATCGCCGCCGGCGCGGTCGTGCTCATTGCGCTGGTGGCCCACCACAACATCACGCAGTCAGGAGATCATCATCTTCTGCGTCATCGTGCCCTCGATCATCTTGCACGAGGTGTCGCACGGCTGGGTGGCGAACGCGTTCGGCGACGACACCGCCAAGCGAGCCGGCCGCCTGACCCTCAACCCCGCTGGTCCACGTCGACCCGATCGGGACGCTCATCGTGCCGGCCCTGCTGTCGCTCGGCGGCGTCGGCTTCTTCGGCTGGGCCAAGCCGGTGCCGGTCAACGTCGGCCGCCTGCGCCAGCCCGCGCAACGAAGGCGTGGTCGTCTCCCTGGCCGGCCCCGCCATGAACGCCGCGCTGGCCGCCATCTTCGGCGTGCTCTTCGTGCAATTCGCCCGCGGCACGCGTGCTCAGCACCGGCAACTTCTCCGTCGGTGCGCAGATCCTGTTCTACGCCAGCCTGGTGAACGTCGGCCTGTGTGCGTTCAACCTGATCCCGATACCGCCGCTCGACGGCTCGGTGCTGTTCGAACGCCTGCTGCCGCGCAGCTGGTGGCCGACGTACCTGCGCTACCGCCAGTACACCATGCCGATCATCCTCGGGCTCGTGCTCCTGAACTTCTTCTTGTACCCCCACGGCCCGATCACGTGGTTGTTCAACCAGCTCTACAACTGGTGGCAGAGCGTCCTCGGCTTCTGAGCGCCGAGGCCGCGCGCTGCGTCACTCCGTCGGCGGCAGCAACCCCATGGCGTCCGCGGCGCCGCGCGTACGTCGTCCGTCGCCACCTCGTGGGCCCGGGCCGCCCCGCGCGCCAACACCGCGTCGACGTGGCCGAGGTCGCCCTCGAGCGCGAGGCGTCGTTCCCGGATGGGGCGCAGTAGCTCGACGAGCGCGGCGGCGACGTCGTTCTTGAGGTCGCCGTAGCGCGTGTAGCTCGGCCGCCACGCCCGTGGGGCGTGCGGTCGGTGGCCGCCGCCAGGAGCTCGAGCAGGTTCGCCAGGCCCGGCTTCTTCTCGCGGTCGAAGCGCACCTCGCCGTCGGTGTCGGTGACGGCCTTGCGCACCTTGCGCGTGATGTCGTCGTCCGAGTCGAGGAGGCCGATCGTGCCGAGCGGCGAGTCGGCCGACTTGGACATCTTGCGCTCGGGGTGCTGGAGGTCCATGACCCGTGCCCCGGTGCCCGGTATGGCCGCCCTGGGGACGACGAACGTCTCGCCGTACCGGTTGTTGAAGCGGGTGGCGAGCTCGCGTGCCAGCTCCAGGTGCTGGCGCTGGTCGTCGCCGACCGGCACCTCGTCGGCCGTCGTAGAGCAGGATGTCCGCCGCCATCAGGCACGGGTACGTGAAGAGCCCGACCCGGGACGCCTCCTGGGCCCGTCCGGACTTGTCCTTGAACTGGGTCATGCGGCGCAGCTCACCCATGGCGGTCGTGCACTCGAGCAGCCACGTGAGCCGGGTGTGCTCGGGCACGTGGCTCTGCACGAACAGCGTCGAGCATCGGGCTCGAGGCCGACGGCGAGCAGGTTGAGGGCGGCGTCGAGCGTGTTGGCCCGCAGCTCGGCCGGGTCGATCTCGGTGGTCAGCGCGTGCAGGTCGACCACGCATGTAAAGGCGTCGAGCCGTCCTGGAACGACACCCACTGACGCAGGGCCCCGAGGTAGTTCCCCAAGGTGAAGCTGCCCGACGGCGCGATGCCCGAAAGGACCCTGTTCATGGGGCGCCATGGTACGGGGCCACAGGGGTGCTCCGGACCCGGGCGCCCGGTTCGGTAACGTCCACGGATGACCTACGCAGTCTCCACCCCGGTCTTCGAGGGACCGATCGACCTCCTGCTCCACCTCGTGTCGTCGCACGAGCTGGATGTCCTCGACATCCCCCTGCTCCCCGTCGTCGACGGGTTCGTGCACGTGCTGACCGAGGAACGCGACCAGATCGACTTCAACCAGCTCTCGGAGTTCCTGCTCGTCGCGTCCATCCTCATCGAGCTCAAGTCCCAGCGGCTCCTCCCGGGCCCCGAGTCCGTCGAGGACGACGAGGACCTGGTCGGGTGGGAGGAGCGCGACCTCCTGTTGTCGCGGCTGCTCGAGTGCCGCGCCTACGCCGCGGCGGCCGACGTCTTCGTGGCCCTGGCGGAGCAGGCGTCGCGCTCGGTGCCCCGCGAGGTGGGGTTGGACGACGGGTTCGTGGTGCACGCGCCCGACCTCCTGGCGGGCATCACCCCCGAGGACCTGGCCCAGGCGTATCTGCGCGGCTCGGCCGAGCGCCCGATGCCGAGGGTCGACCTCTCCCACGTGACGGTGGACACGGTCTCGGTGTCCGAGGCGGTCTCCGAGCTCCTCAGGCTGCCCGAGCTCGAGCGCGCCACGTCGTTCCGGGTCCTGGTGCGGGCGTGCCGCACCCGCATGGACGTCATCGTCCGATTCCTCGCGCTGCTCGAGTTGTGCAAGATGGGCCGGGTCGCGCTCGGTCAGGGGATGACGTTCGGGGACCTGCAGATCGCCTGGCTCCCCGTCGACGACCTGGCGGGCGTCAGCAGTGGCCGGGGGCTGGCCGAGTTGAGCGGGTACGAGATCGAGGAGTACGAAGGATGAGGAGTGGCACTCGTGGAGCGCGCTGAACTGAGTCGGACGATCGAGGCCATCTTGTTGGTGGCGGTGGAACCGTTGACGCCGCAGCTCCTGGCCGAACTGCTCGAAGAGCCCGTCGACTCGGTGGACGAGGCGCTGATCGAGTTGGCCGAGAGCTACGAGCAGGAGCGCCGCGGCTTCGTGCTGGCCCGGATCGCCGGCGGGGCGCGCCTGCAGACACATCCCGACCTGGCGGCGTACGTCGAGCGTTTCGCCAACCGTGAGGTCTCGCACCGGCTCTCGACCGCGTCGCTCGAGACGCTGGCCATCGTCGCCTACCGCCAGCCGGTCTCCCGAGGCCAGATCTCCGCCCTGCGCGGCGTGAACGTCGACGGGGTGACCCGTCTGCTCGAACAGCGTGGCTACATCGAGGTGGTGGGGCACGCCGAAGGCCCCGGCCAGCCAGCGCTCTTCGGGACGACCGACCTCTTCTTGGAGCGACTGGGCCTCGACTCGCTCGAGCAGCTCCCCGCCGTCGAGGACTTCCTGCCCGGCCCCGACGTGGCGAGCGACTTCGAGAGCGAGATGCGCTCCGCGCTGGGCCTCGGCGTCGAGGCGGGCTCCGACGACGGCTGAGCCGAACGACGCGCCGGCGGCGCCGGGCGCATCCGGGCCCGACGCCGAGGGCGAGCGGCTGCAGAAGGTCTTGGCCCGGGCCGGCATGGGCTCGCGCCGCGCCTGCGAGGACCTCATCGCAGCCGGGCGCGTGACCGTCGACGGGGACGTGGCGATGCTCGGGCAACGCATCGACACGGCGACCGCCCGCGTCGAGGTCGACGGCAACCTGGTGCCGGTCGCGCCGGACCTCGTGTACTACCTATTGAACAAGCCCGACGACGTGATCACCACGGCCGACGACCCCCAGGGCCGGCCCACGGTCATGGCGCTCGTCCCCGCCGAGCCCCGCGTCTTCCCCGTCGGGCGCCTGGACCGCCACACCGAGGGCCTGCTCGTCCTGACCAACGACGGCGCGCTGGCTCAGTTGCTGACGCATCCCTCGCACGGGGTGGCCAAGGAGTACGTGGCCGAGGTGGCCGGCGGCACGCCCCCGCCCGGTGCGTTGCGCGCGCTGCGCGAAGGCGTGGAGCTCGACGACGGGCCGACGGCCCCGGCCGAGGTGGGGGTGCTGGCCCCCGGCGTCATCCGGCTGGTGATCCACGAGGGGCGCAACCGCCAGGTCCGTCGCATGTGCGACGCCATCGGCCATCCGGTCAAGCGCCTCGTCCGCACGCGGATCGGCCCGGTGCGCGACACGAAGCTGGCGCCCGGCAAGTGGCGTGCGCTGAGCGGCGACGAGGTGCGTGCGCTGGCCGCCGCCGCCAGCTGAGCCCGGGACGCACGGCCCCTCAGCTGGGGAGACGGGCGGCGCGGACCGGTAGAGTGGCCCGCCATGGCACCCGTTCTCACGGTCAGGGGTCTGCGCGGGGCCACGACGGTCGACGCCGACACGGTGGCCCAGGTGACGGAGCGCTCGCAGGAGCTCATGCGCGAGATCATGGCCGCAACGACCTGGTCGAGGACGACATCATCAGCGTCCTCTTCACGGCGACGGCGGACGTCACGAGCACGTTCCCGGCCACCGCCATCCGCGAGATCGGCTTCGGCGCCGTCCCGCTCCTCTGCGCCGCCGAGATCGCCGTGCCCGGCTCCATGCCCAAGTGCATCCGGGTCCTCCTCCACGTGTCAACACGACCCGCTCACGGGCGGAGATGCACCACGTCTATCTCCACGGCGCCCAAGGGCTCCGCGATGACCTCCCCGACTGAGGGCGGGACGCGTCGCCGGGCGCTCGTCGTCGGGACCGGGCTGATCGGGGGGTCCATCGCCCTCGGGCTGCGGCGACGGGGCTGGCACGTGTCCGGGATCGATGTCGACGAGAGCCACGCCCGCGAGGCGCTCGAGCAGGAGGTCGTCGACGCCATCGGGGACGACCTCGAGGCCGAGGTCGTCTTCGTGGCGACGCCGGCCACCACGGTGGGCCAGGTCGCCCGCGGCCTGCTCCGGACGGCGCCCGGCGCCCCGACGCCGTGGTCACCGACGTCAGCGGCGTGAAACAGGCCATCGTCGCCGAGGCCGACCACCCCCGCTTCATCGGGGGCCACCCCATGGCCGGCTCCGAGCAGATCGGACTGCACGGCGCCGACCCCGACCTCTTCGACGGCGCGGTGTGGGTGCTGACGCCCACCGCCGTCACCGACCTCGGAGTCCTTCGACCGCCTGAAGGGCGTGGTGATGAGCCTCGGGGCGGACGTGCTGGTGCTCTCGGCCGCGGACCACGACCGCCTGGTCGCCGTGGTGTCGCACGTCCCGCACCTGGTGGCGGCGACCCTCATGAACGCGGCCAGCGACGGCGGCGGAACAGGACGGTTCGCTCCTGCGCCTGGCCGCCGGGGGCTTTCGCGACATGACGCGGGTGGCGGCCGGCCACCCCGGCATCTGGCCGGACATCTGCGCGGAGAACGCGCCGGCCATCGTCGCCGCGCTCGACGGGCTCCTCGGCGACCTCTCCGCCATGCGCGACCGTGTGGCCGCACAGGACCGCGACGGCCTGCTCGACGTGCTGCAGACGGCGAGCGCCGCCCGCCGCAACCTGCCCGCCCGCGTCGTCCGCCCCGATCACCTGGCCGAGCTGCGCATCCCGGTGCCCGACCGGGCCGGCGTCCTCGCCGAGATCACCTCGCTCGCCGCCGACGCGGGGATCGGCATCTACGACATCGAGATCGCCCACTCCGCCGAGGGCCCGCGCGGCGTGCTCATCCTGGTCGTCGACGGCGCCGACGCCGAGACACTCGTCGCCGCGGTCGAGGCCAAGGGGTACCGCTGTCGGGTGGAACACCTGTCATGACCGAACCGGGAGCGCCGCGCATCCTGGTGGTCGACGGCGGGGTGCCGTGCCGCGGCACGGTCCGGACGCCGGGGGAGAAGTCGATCTCGCACCGGTCGGTGCTCCTGGCCGCGCTCGCCGAAGGCACGTCCGTCGTGCACGGGCTCTCCGACGGCGCCGACGTCGCGGCGTCGCTCGCCGCGGTCGAGGCCATGGGTGTCGCGGTCGAGCGGGCGGACGACGGCGACGGGACCGTCATGCTGCACGGCGGGCCGCAGCCTCCTGCACCAACCGGGGCACCCGCTCGACTGCGGCAATTCCGGCACCTCCATGCGGCTGCTGTGCGGCCTCGTCGCCGGCTTGCCCTGGCGGACCGAGCTCGTCGGCGACGAGTCGCTCTCGAAGCGTCCGATGGACCGGGTGGCCGAGCCGCTCGCGCAGATGGGCGCGACGGTCGAGGGCCACGGCGAGCGCTGCCTGCCGCCGCTGCGCGTGCGGGGCGGCTCGCTCCACGGCGTCGACTGGACGTCGAAGGTCGCCAGCGCGCAGGTGAAGTCGGCCATCCTCCTCGCCGGGCTTTCGGCCGAGGGGGCCACCGTCGTCCGTGAGGCCGTCACGACGCGGACCCACACCGAGGAGATGCTGGCCGAGGCCGGCGCCGACATCACGGTCGAGCCGTGGGGCGAGGGCCGCGTCGTCACGGTCCGGCCCTCGACGCTCAAGCCGGTCGAGCGCACCGTGCCGGGCGACCCCTCCGCCGCCGCCTTCTTCGCCGTGGCCGGTGCCGTCGTCCCGGGCAGCGCGGTCGACGTGGCCGACGTCTACCGCGGCCCGGCCCGGCTCGGCTTCGTCGGCGTCCTCGAACGCATGGGCGCCGACGTCACGCTGGTGCCGGGCGGCGACACCGACACCGACGATGCATCTCGGGCCGGCATCGCCACCATCCGGGTCAAGGCCGATCCGGCGGGGCCGCTGAAGGCGACCGACGTGGCCGCCGCCGAGATCCCCTCGCTCGACGAGATCCCCATCCTCGCCGTGGCCGCGGCCGTCGCCCAGGGCACCACGGTGTTCTTCGACGTCGGCGAACTGCGGGTCAAGGAGGTCGACCGCCTCGCCGCCGTGGCCGACATGGTCGAGGCGTTCGGGGCGACCGCGCGCGCCGAGGGCGACACGCTGGCCATCACGGGCGTGGGCGGCCCGCTGCGCGGCGCGCGCTTCGACAGCCGCGGCGACCACCGCATGGCCATGGCTGCCGCGGTGGCGGCTCTGGCGGCGGCACCCGGCGAGCAGAGCCTGATCACGGGCTTCGACGCGGTGGCCACCAGCTACCCCGGCTTCGCCGACGACCTCGCTCGCCTCACGACCGCCGCGTCGCCCACACCGGTGCCGGCCGAACGTGCCCCGCACGCGTTGCTCGTCGCCATCGACGGCCCCGCGGGGGCCGGCAAGTCCACTGTCTCGAAGGCCGTGGCCAACCACCTCGGCGTCGACCGCCTCGACACGGGCGCCATGTACCGCGCCGTCGCGGCGCTCGCGCTCGAGCGCGGCATCGCGGCCGACGACGCCGCGGCCGTGGCGGACCTCGCCGCCAGCGCCGACATCGAGGTTGGGAGCCAGAGCGAGCGCGTGATCATCGACGGCAGCGAGGTGACCACCGTCATCCGCTCCCCGGAGGTCGGGCAGGCCGTCTCGATCGTGGCGGCGAACCCCGACGTGCGGGCCCAGCTCGTACGGCGCCAGCGGGAGTGGGCCGCGGCCCACGGCGGCGGGGTGGTGGAGGGCCGCGACATCGGCTCCGTCGTCTTCCCCGACGCCGACCTGAAGGTCTACCTGACGGCGTCCCCCGAGGAGCGGGCCCGGCGCCGCCTCCACGACGAGGCCCCCGAGGGCGTGGCCCGGCGCGACCGGATCGACTCGACGCGCCACGCATCCCCGTTGCGGCAGGCCGACGACGCCCACCACCTCGATACGACGGGCCGGACGGTGCAGGATGTGGTCGAGGAGGTGTTGTCGTGGCTGTGAGCACGAGCGGGCCGGCGTCAGGGGCCGAAGAGCAACCGGATGCGCCCGTCGCACCGGGCCGACACCAGCCCTTCGAGATCGAGCCGCGCTACACGCCGGTCTACCGCGTCGAGCGCGCCATCTTCGTCACGGCCCTGTGGGCGATGTTCCGCCCGAAGGTCACCGGCCGGGAGAACATCCCGGAGGAGGGCCCGGTGATCCTGGCCCCGGTGCACCGCTCGTTCGCCGACTTCGCCTTCGCCGCGTTCTGCACGGACCGCAAGCTCTTCTTCATGACGAAGGACGAGATGTGGAAGAACAAGTGGCTCGGCAAGCTGCTGCTGACGGTCGGTGCCTTCCCCGTGCACCGCGAGTCGGCCGACCGTGAGGCGCTGCAGCGGGCCGAGGCGGTCCTGCGCCAGGACAGCGTGCTCGTCCTCTTTCCCGAGGGCACCCGCCGCGAGGGCCCGGTGATCGAGGATCTCATGGAGGGCGCGGCGTTTCTCTCGGCGCGCACGGGCGCGCCGATCGTGCCGATTGGCATCGGGGGCTCGGACCTCGCCATGCCGAAGGGGTCCACCATCCCCAAGCCGCGGACGATCCAAGTGGTGATCGGCCAAGCGATCCCGGCGCCGCCTCGAACCGGGGGCGGGCGCGTCTCGCGTTCTGCCGTGCACGCCGCCACCGAGGCGCTCGTGCCGAAGCTGCAAGCCGTCTACGACGAAGCACGCGCCAAGACCGGGCGTTACTGACGCCGCAGCAGACCGTCCCACAGCGGCGCAGAGGGAGGGACTATCCCCGTTCGCCGGGATAAGGCGCCGCGAGACCTGCGTTTCGGTGCACCCAAACTCACGCGTTCGACTGCGGGACCCCAACCGTGTGCGTCTGCAAGCCACTCGGAGATGGCCACACAAAGACTCCATTTATGATTGTCCCTACAGTGCTTGGAAAGCTCGGCGGAAGTTTCGAGGCCGGCGTTCCCGTTGGGGTACACGGGAAGTAGACCGGGGCGCTGGCTCGACGGCCGCCTCCTTCGGTCCCCTTGGCTGCGGGGATCTTGAAAATCGGTTGCTTCTGGCACCAGAGAACGGTGTTCCCCTTGAGGGGTGCTGTTGTTCCGGTCGAGGTATTCAGCAGTGCCTGCTTGCCGTTGGGAAGAAGAACCACGAGCTGCGTCCCATCTTCGAAGCTGAGCCCATTGCCGAAGGTCATCGCTTCGACGTCTTTGACGGGCTGGGTCCACGTGATTGCTCCAGTGGTCGGGTTGAATCCGGCAAGCTTCAAGGTCACGCCGTTCATCGAGGGGTAGAGCGCACCCTTCGTCGGCTCCCTGACGACGCCGGAGTATTCGCAGGTCACTTGGGTGGTGAGGAATAAGAGCCCGCCCATGCACATATAGGAGCCCGGGATACTCCAGGCGGTCGCCCCGGTAGCAATAGAGAATCCCACCGTCTTGTTGTTGGCCATATTCATCGTGTTGCCCGAGAGCTTCACACCGAACGATCCCACGTTGAGTGATCCCGCCGGCCCGATGTTCCACCCGTCCCCCGGGTCGTATCCCGATCCGAAGATCGCAGAGGCTGGCTTGGTCCACCCAATCGTTCCTGTGGCTGTGAGCTGTTCGAGGGTGGGAGTCGTGGCGTCGCTTTGGTAGAGGTTCGTGCCCAAGGCCCGGTTAGGGCCCGACAACATGGTGACCTCTCGCCCTGTCGCGGCCCTGAGAATGATCATGGCACTCGTTCCGTCGGGGTTGTAACCCGTTAGGCAATAATCCTGATTCCCGTCGCATGACGCCGGGTTGTCCGACAGCAGGACGCTCGATTGGCCACTCCACTCCGTTGTGCCGGTTGTGGCGTCGATCCCCGAGATGTTTACGGCCGGGTTCGTAGCCTTGCCGGCAGGCGTCACATCGAGGACGGTGTTACCGGCCACAGCCGGTGCGAGAAATTCGCCCGGTGTGACGTCCGAAGCTGCGTAAGGGTGTTGCCAGATCACCTTGCCGCTCACCGGGTCCACATCAGTCAATTGGAGCGCATGAGACTTGCTCAAGGTGATCACGATCGCGGTGTTGTTCGAAGCAACAGGTGTACTGACGACGTCCAGGTGGCTCAAGGCCGATGTCGCAGCCTGCGCAGGAG
This sequence comes from uncultured Acidimicrobiaceae bacterium, assembly GCA_963821105.1. Classification (GTDB taxonomy): domain Bacteria; phylum Actinomycetota; class Acidimicrobiia; order Acidimicrobiales; family RAAP-2; genus Bog-473. Next base: position 68,820 of record CAWGCO010000009.1, on the reverse strand, counting down.
TCGCGAAAGGTCCGATCGCGGTAAGGGCCGGGCTGCATAAGGCGGCCACGGATATAGCCAACAGTCCTACACGTGCCGACGTGATCCGCACAATCCCCCCGATTGACCGAGCGCGGCATCGCCCTTGCCACGCAAACTCAAAATAGTTCCGCGTTGGTAGTGGAGTACATCATTTTGCGTAGACGCAACCGGCTGGCAACTTTAAGTGAAACTCGAAGAGAAAATCTGAGCAGAGCTGGGCTTCGCCGGCTCGGCGAGATGCCATCGGTTTGAGCCGTGGTTGGTCAGCGCCGGCGGACGATTCTTCGAATCCAGGTAAAGGTGGCGTATCCGAAATACAGCGCCACCAATCCGAGGATCACCGTCAAGGCCCAAACGTGGTGGTGAGCGGTGGCCACGAGAAGAAGCACCGTAAAACCGGTCAACCCCAGACCAGTGAGCGCCGGGGTAGAGGTTTGGCAGTTCCGACTGATATTTGACCACTCCCACCTCATCGTCACGCTTGAGGGCGCGATTTAGCTGCCCCCGTATGCCGGATCGGCGGCAATACTTTTCGGGTGAGCGATCCCTTTTCAAAGAAGAGGATCCAGGCGGCGTACGACGCTGCCGCTGGCGACTATCAGACCCGGTTCAGCGAGGACCTCGACCAGCTTCCCTTGGATCGCCGCATGCTCGACCTAGCTCGACGGAGCGTCAGCGGTGGTGTGGTGTTGGACCTCGGCTGCGGCACTGGTTCAGCGGCTTCGTATATCAACAGATCCGGAACTCGGGTCGTGGGGTTGGACCTCTCCCTCGGCATGCTCGGTTCCTGTCGAACTTTCTACGAGCTCCCTGTTTGTCAGGGAGACATGAGGCACCTCCCCTTCGGCGACCAGGCGTTTGCAGGTGTAGTTGCCTACTACTCGGTACAACACGTCCGGCGATCTGAACTGGGAATGGTTCTCTCGGAGGCGGCTCGCGTCCTCAACCCCGGCGGAACACTTCTCTTGAGTGCCCATCTCGGCGAGGGTGAGGTCTACATCGATGAGTTCCTCGGTCATCACATCGCTAGTACCGGCGGCTGCCTCTACTCACGCCGAGAGCTCCTGGAACAAATGGCATCGAGCGGATTCGTGGTTGAGACGACCGACACAAGGGGTCCCTTGGATCACGAGCACCAATCGCAGCGTCTGTACCTCTTCGCGAGGCGAACCTGAGAATGTCCCAGATCCCCGGCACAGGCTCGTTCTAGGTGGTCGGTCAGCGCGCGAGTACAGAGATGGTCGAGCCGGTCCAGTGTCTTCGTCATGCCGGGGAGCCATGCCTTGCCGTTGTCGACGGCCTTCCGGACCTCCTCGGGGGAGTCCGAGCAGTCATAGGTTTCTGTAACCACGGTCGCGTCCGTGCCGTCTGGAACGAGGTCGAACCTCCAGCGCGATCCATTCCTCGCAAGTTCGGGATTTCCAGGCTCCCATGCGATGGCCCTGTCCGCCTCGAACACCACGACGCGGTTGTGCATTTCGTAGTCGCCCATCGCGGCGAAATACATCTTCGTAATGAACACATCCCCTGTGCCGCCGATGACCGTGTTGCTCGATCCCGGTCGCAGCATCTCCGAGCCATCGAACTCGGGGTGCCGGTTTGGATCAGCAAGCAGTTTGAAGATGACGGCGGCCGGGGCGTCGATTCGTCGAGATACCGACAGGGGCCCGCATTCGTCGCTTCCCATCGTGGCTCTCCCTTCGTTGCGTCCACCAAAGTAGCCGCAAGGCCCTGACCGCCATCAAGCGATGGGTATGTCCACTTGGAACAACCTCCATTGAGCAAATGCTGTATCCAAATGGCACGTACTTCTTGCTTACTGCCATCGACGTCGGCCCTTATGTAGCGGCGGTCACCCGGCCCCGACTTCTCGCAGTATTTGTCGACGCTCTCGAACGCCCGTGTGCCCCACGGTTCACGTGTCTCGGTCAGCCCTCGAAGTTTTTGATGGCGGTGGAGGAGCGCGCCGATGCTCAGGAGGTCGTCGCTGGTGGTGCCGTACCGGGAGGTACGTTGCCGACATTAAGTCCGGGTTGCGCGAATGCGGTGACGAGTCGATGTACCTCGACCATGAGGGGCGCGACCTGGGACGTGAGCGCGTGGATTTCGTTCGTCAGGTCGGTGTTCTCTCTGATCAACGTTTCGATGTTCGCCTCGGTCGCCTCGATCTGTTCTTCTTGCATATCGATTCGGTCGAGCAGCACGGTTAGAGCGTTCTGAGCCCGGTTGGCCGCCGTGGCGACAAGGAAACCAATGAACAGCTCGGCGACCGTCGTGATCAAGTTGAGTGGGAAGTTATAACCCTGGCTGGTAAACCACGTCGGGAGCCAGGTCCCACTCGACAAGCTTGGGCCACCCAGAGCAAAGATCAGTGTCCAGGCTGCGATGAGGACGAACCAAAAGGCAATATTGAGCGGCCGCCCCATCGCCTCCGAAACCCAGTCGGCGAAGCGGTCGAATGCAGTAGGCCTCTTGACCGAGTCCATCATTGCCTGTGTCGTGGACCCGGGTTCTGACGATGGCCCGGACGCTGGACGCTCCGCCGACCGCCCGGTGGTGCCTTCTGTAACCGTCATAAACACTCGCCTCCTTGACGTGGTCGCCATTGATTTGTGCGGGTCCAACGAATGGGGTCAGACGGATCAAGCTAGCGAGGGCTGGATCTCAACGAGCCGCATCATCGGGACGCCTAGGGTGAACCAGCCGGTATCCAGCGCACGGAGTTCGGTCGCCATACGCCGGGTCGGGGCGTGTTGCTCGATTTCCTCACCCCTTGATCCACAGACCTCCAGGGCATGGGCGGTGCAGAGCTGCCAAGCGTGCCATCGGCCGGCCCGCGACAATGGACCGTGGCTTTGTCCGCCCTGATGAAGCGTTGGTGGGCCACCGGATCAGTAGTGCTCATTTGCGCTGCAGTGGCCGCTGGGGCAACCCTCGCCGCGATCTCCGGCTCCACTCCCGTGAAGGACTCGAGTGGCTCGGGCCGTGTCGCCGTTTCGGCGTCCTTGCTTCCCCTGCGACCGGCACTCGCTTCGCGGCGGCCATCTGGACGGCAGGCACCGCGCGCATCGGCCACCACAACGGTGCCAACGGCTTCCGGCCAGGTACCCCTCGCCGGCTGCCCCGTGCCCCCGCAACCACCAGCCGCGCCTTCGCCGCCGCCGTGGCATCCAGCGGTTCTCGTGACGTCCCTTCCGCCGGTGGAGGCGCCGGCGCCGTGGACCTCACACGTCGCGGCACTCACCGGAAAGGGCATGTGGATCTGGGAGTGGGACAGCACGGATGGTGGCGACGCCGACACGATCGTGCAGCAGGCCGTGTCGGCCGGGCTGCACCAGCTGTGGGTCCGGGTGGGTGACTCGATGAACGGCTTCTACGGCGCCGAAGAGCTCGACTCGCTCGTGCCCGTCGCCCACGCCCATGGCCTTGCCGTGATCGCGTGGGGTTTCCCGTACCTGTGGGACCCCGTCGGCGACGCCCAGTGGACCGCGGAGATTCTCGACTGGCGCGCTCCCGACGGCCAGCAAGTCGACGGTTACGGCGCCGATATCGAGGAGGCGACCGAAGGTGTAATGCTGAGCGCGCAGCGGGCAGCCGTGTACCTCGAGCTTGTTCGGCAGGCCGCCGGAAGTCGGCTGGTCGTGGCCACCGTGTACCCGCCGAGCGACCCCAGCTGGGACGGTGGCTACCCCTACCAGGCGATGGCGCCATACGTCGATGCCTTCGCCCCGATGATCTACTGGGAGTGCACCGATCCCGGCACCGACGCCACACTCGACGTCGCACGCCTCTCGACGCTGCGACCCGTGTACGTCATCGGACAAGCTTTCAACTTCGCCGATACCGGCGGCCGAACCGTCTCACCGAGCGGAGCGGAGATCAACGAATTCCTGAGCGCCAGCCAGCGGGCGGGCGCGCTCGGCGCGTCGTTCTGGGTGTGGCAGGAGGCAACACCCCAGGAGTGGGCCGCGGTGTCCGGCTTCCCCTGGAGCTCGGTTGGGATCCGGCCGATGCCTTTCGGAGAGTGGACCCCCTACTTCCGCGGAGAGTGAACTCAGCTCCTGTAGATCCACCTTGCAGAGGGCTTTGAACGGGCGTGATCACCACCACGACAGCGGGTAGTGCCGATTCTCATCCGGCAAGAGGTTGTTAATGAGCAGCGCGGCGACAAGCAGAATGAGCACGCCGATCAAAACGGGGCTGAGGACGTACTCATAGCCCAGCGCATGTACCTTTGCCGGACCGAGAACCGCAATGAGCGCCGTCGCTCCGGCCGGAGGGTGCAGCGAGCCCGTTGCGAGCATGAGTGCGGTGGCCGATCCCACGGCCAGACCCGCGGCCAAACCCACATCGGCGCCAACGAGCTTGAAAGCCGTGACGCCGCAGACGGCCGCGATGAGCTGCCCGAAAATCAAGCTCCTTGGCTGCGCCAAGGGTGCCCGGGGTGCTCCAAACAGGAGTGCAGCTGAGGCTCCAAACGATCCGATGAGAAAGACCTTGGTGGACATCGGGAGATCCGCTACTTCCGGAAGGGCGATCACGTAGATCCCGATGAAACAGCCGAGGAACGCCGTCAAAACTGACAACAGACTCGGTTTCGGGTGAACGCTCGCGCCTGGGGTTCCCCGCATTCTTCGGACGTAGCGCTCGATGGGCGATCGCCGCGATGGTGTTGTTCTGTTCTTGGTTTCTGGGTCGCCCCGCAATGTCCCTCCCGGCCCGCATGTATCTCTCAATTCCCGCCAGAAGTAGACAGACTGTCGAGCTCTCGCCGGGCGAGGTATCGCAACGTCGGCATGCTCGCCAAAGGCTCAGCGTCTGCCGTGAGGAATGCGCCTCCTTCGCAACTGCAACGTGAACCGCAACTTCGCCAATTGAAAAGCATTGTCCCACGTTTACCCATTGAGCGCTTCGCGAGAGGTGGAGGACCGTTGACCCCTACGGCCGCGAGAGTGGGGAAACGGTTTTGGCGCGGCCATGACCCGCTTGTCGTATCGGCCTCAGGCGGCGGGTTGGTGCGGCTGGGCGCGCCGGTACTTCCACCAGGTGTCAAGCACGACGCGGCCGTAGCGGAAGCCGAAGAGCCAGTTCTTGCCCTTCTTCGTCGTCCCCGAGGCACGGGGGTGCCACACCGTCGGCCGCTCCGTCACGCGCCAGCCGCGTTTCATGGCGATGATGAGCAGCTCGGCGGTCTGGTACTGCGGCTGGACCAGGCGGTAGGCGATGTCGTCGAGCATGCTGACGCGCAACGCGCGGTAGCCGTTCGAGGTGTCCGTCAGCTTCGTGCGGCCCATGGCGCTCATGATCAAGGAGAACACCCGCACGCCGGCCTTGCGGGTGTTGTCCGTGGTGGTGTCCGTGCCCAGGATGCGCGACGCCACGACGAAGTCCGCCTCGTCCTCCACCAGCGGCTCGAGCATGACCGGGATCTCGGCCGGGTCGTTCTGGCCGTCGGCGTCGAGCGTGACGACGTACTGCGCGCCCAGCTCGATGCAGAGGGAGTAGCCGACCCGGCAGCGCGTAGCCGTGCCCGAGGTTCTCCTCGAGCACGAAGGTGACGGCGTCGGACTGCTTGGCGACCTCGTCGGTCTTGTCCGTGCCGCCGTCCACCACCACGAGGGTGGTCACGGCGAGGCCGCACGCCTCCTTCGGCACGGCGGCGAGCACCGGGCCGATGTTGGCCTCCTCCTCGTAGGCGCAGACGAGCGCCACGACGGGGGTGAGTTTGAGGTCCGGGTAGCGGGCGTCGAAGTCGCGGCGTGAGGCCTCGATGACGTGGCGCGCCTGACCGGGGTCGGTCTGGATGCTGGCGCCCGAGGTGGCGCCGCGGGACGGGGTCAAAGGGAGTGGGGCGTGGCGAAGACCGAGCGGACCATCGGCTCGAAGTGCGAGAGCGGCTTGGTGGGGTAGTCGGGGTCGAAGCTGATCTGGTCCCAGTCGTCGGCGAACTGCTCGGCCAGCGCGTACCACGGTGCACCGACGTACTTGTCCCGCGCGTTCGGGATCCTGTCCCAGGTACTCGTAGTAGTGCTTGCCCTGGAAGTCCTGGTGAGCCTCGATCATGTGGTACGTGTCCGCACTGACGTAGGGCTTCAAGATCTCCGCCGCGATCTTCGGGTGGTTCATGACCGAGACGGCCTTGCCGATGTCGTGGCACAGCGAGGCGACGACGACCTCGTCCGAGGCACCCGCCTCCTCTGCCCGGGTCGCCGTCTGGAGCGAGTGGACCAGCTGGTCGACCTCGAAGCCGTCGGTGATGTCCTCGAGCGACGCGAGCATGGCCAGGACCCGCTCGGCCACGCGGGGCTGGTGCTCGATCGACTCGACGATGATGTGCTGCCACTGCTCGGCGGTCGACTGGTCCATCCGGGTGAACGTCATGGGGCAATTATCTCCTTTGCGGGGGTCACGAAGCCAGCAGGTCGAGAACGTCGGCGGCCGACACCGTCCGGTCGTGGGCCGCCGGGTCGGCTCGTTCCGCACCGGGGCGGCCGGCCAAAAGGGCCAGCGTGGAGCCCACGGCGCGCAGGAGCTCGCGGAGCTCGGGGGGCGGCGGGAAGTACTCGTCCTCGGTGGTGATCGTCACCTCGGTGACGCCGTGGGTGGGGGCGAGGCGGGCGATCACGTCTTCGACCAGGGCTTCGGGGGCCGAGGCGCCCGCCGTGACCCCGACGGTCCCGGTGAGGTCGTCGGGCAGCTCGTCGGCCTCGTTGACCCGCAGGACCCGGGGGCAGCCGCCGGCCTTGGCCACCTTCTCGAGGGCCACGGTGTTCGAGGAGTTGGCCGAACCGATGACGACGACGGCGTCGGACTCGGCCGCGATGGCCTTGAGGGCGGCCTGGCGGTTGGTGGTGGCGAAGCAGAGATCGCTGCGGTTGGGCATCCAGAGGTCGGGGAAGCGGTGGCGGGCCGCCTCCATGAGGCCGCGCCACTCGTCGTGGCTCAGCGTCGTCTGGGCCAGCAGGGCGACGGGGGCCACGGCCGGGTCGAGGTCGGCGAGGGCGTCGAGGTCCTCCTCGTGCTCGAGCAGGCGGACCGACTCGGGCGCCACGGCCATGGTGCCGACGGCCTCCTCGTGGCCGGCGTGGCCGACGTAGAGGACGGTGTAGCCCTTGCGGGTGCGGACCTTCATCTCGTGGTGGACCTTGGTCACGAGCGGGCAGACGGCGTCGACGACGACGCCTTCGGAGGCGCGGGCGGCGTCGACCACGGCGGGGGCCGAGCCGTGCGCACTGAGCATCAAGGGCGCGCCCAGGGGACCTCGGCGACGTCGTCGACGAAGATCACGCCCTGGTCGCGGAAGCGCTCGACCACGTGCCGGTTGTGCACGATCTCGTGGTAGCAGTAGACGGGCGGCTCGAAGACCCGGACCATCCAGGCCAGCGCTTTGATCGCCTTCTCGACGCCGGCGCAGAAGCCCCGGGGCTGCGCCAGCATCACTCGCTCGACTCCGGGCACAAAGTCCAGGTTATCGGCACTAATCTGGGTGCTATGTCAGCCCCTACGGTGACTTCGGTCACCGAGGCGTCGCCGGCTGCCCGCGCCGGCCTGGCCGTGGGCGACGAGCTCCTCAGTATCGATGGGCACGAGCCGCGCGACGTCATCGACTTCCAACGCCTGAGCGACGGCGCCGACCCCGGCGTCCTGGTCAGGCGCGTGGGCGCGCCCCTCCCACGCCTGGTGCGGGTGGACAAGGCCGCCGGTGAGCCGCTCGGCGTCGAGGTCTCCTCGGCGGTCTTCGACCGCATCCGGACGTGCGACAACCACTGTGCGTTCTGCTTCATCTACCAGCTGCCCAAGGGCATGCGGCGCAGCCTCTACCTGAAGGACGACGACTACCGGCTGTCCTTCCTCTACGGGAACTTCACGACGCTGACCCGGTTCACCGAGCTGGACGCCGAGCGGATCTTGACGGAGCGCCTGGGCCCGCTCTTCGTGTCCATCCACGCGACGGACCCCGACCTGCGGGCGCACATGCTGCGCAACCCCAAGGGTGCGACGAGCCTGCGCTGGCTGTCCGTCTTGCTCGAGGGCGGGATCGAGGTGCACGGGCAGGTCGTCGTGTGCCCGGGGGTCAACGACGGGGCGGCCCTCGAGGACACGATGGCCGGGATCCTGGACCGTTACCCGGGCCTGGCCAGCGTCGGCGTCGTGCCGCTCGGCGTGAGCCGCTACTCGAACGAGCCCGAGATGCGCCCGCACACGCGCGACGAGGCGGTGGCGGTCGTGGACACCATCGAGGAATGGCAGGGCGTGTTCACGCGGGCGCTCGGGCGGCGGATGGTCTTCGCGGCCGACGAGTACTACCTGTTGGCCGGGCGCGACTTCCCCTCGTCCCGGCGCTACGAGGGCTACCCGCAACACGAGAACGGGATCGGCATGGCGCGCTCGTTCGCGGCGTCCTTCGAGCGCCCGGCCGGGCGCGGGCCGGGCGGCGTGCGGCACGGCTTCTTCGCGTCGGTGGACGCGGCGCCCGCCGAGGGCTACCGGGCGCCCCGGATCGCCTTGGCGCCGGCCGGGGCGGACGAACGGCCGGTGACGGTGCTGACGGGCGCCTACGGGGCGCGCGTGCTCGGGCCGCTCGTGGCGGCGCACGGACGCGCCGACGTGACGATCCACGAGGTGGCCAACGACTTCTTCGGCGGCAACATCGGCGTCGCCGGGCTCCTGACGGGGGAGGACGTCGGCCGTGCGCTCGACGGGGCGCCCGAGGGCCGCCGGTACCTGCTGCCCGACGCGTGCCTCAGCGAAGGGCGTTTTCTGGACGGCCTGACGCTGAGCGACCTTCCCTGTGCGGTCGAGGTGGTGCCAACGGACGGCGCGTCGCTGCGGCGCGCGCTCGACGGCACGTCGTTCCGGCCGGCCTGCGCGGCATGACGCTCCCGATGCTCGTGATCGCCGGGCGCCCCAACGTGGGCAAGTCCTCGCTCGTGAACCGGATCGTCGGCGCGCGGGCCACGGTCGTCGAGGAGGAGCAGGGCGTCACGCGCGACCGCAAGGTGCTGACGGCGGACTGGGCCGGCGTGACGTTCTCGGTGATGGACACCGGCGGCTGGCTGGCCGGCGGCGACGCGCTCGAGGAGAAGGTGAGCGAGCAGGCCGAGCGCGCCCTGGCGGACGCGGACGTCGTGCTGATGGTCGTCGACGTCACCACCGGGGTGACCGAGGAGGACCTGGCGGCGGCCAAGACGATCCTGCGCTCGGGGGCCCCGGCGCGGCTCGTGGTGAACAAGGTCGACGACGGGACGCGGGAGGCCTCGACGTGGGAGTTCGTGTCCCTCGGCCTCGGCGACCCCTTCCCGGTCAGTTCGCTGCACGGGCGGGGCACGGGCGACCTGCTCGACGAGGTGGTGGGGCTCTTCCCCGGGGCCGAGCGGAGCGACGGCGCCGACGTGGCCGTAGGGGGCGCGCCGGCTGAGGCCGACGCCGAGCGGGGCGAGCAGCTCGCGCCGGGCACGCCGCGGGTGGCGATCATCGGGCGCCCCAACGTCGGCAAGTCGACGCTCTTCAACCGCCTGCTGGGCGAGGAGCGCTCGATCGTGCACGACATGCCGGGCACGACGCGCGACGCCATCGACACCGTGGTGGAGACGCCCGACGGCCCGGTGTGCTTCATCGACACGGCCGGGCTGCGCCGGCCGTCCAAGACCGACCGCGGCACCGAGCAGCACGCCACGCTGCGGGCGCTGCGCGCGCTCGAGCGGGCCGACATCGCCCTCCTGGTCATCGACGCCACCGTCGGCGCGTCCGCACCAGGACCAGCGCCTGGCCGAGCGGATCGGCGTGTCGGGCTGCCCGGCCATCGTGGTCCTCAACAAGTGGGACCTGGTGCCGACCGACGAACGCGACGACGTCCTGGCCGGAGTCGGGGACCGACTGGCCTTCCTGGGTGCGGCGCCGGTCCTCAAGATGTCCGCGCTCTCGGGCAAGGGGGTGCACCGGATCCTGCCGGCGTTGCGCGAGGCCGAGGAGGCGTACCACCAGCGCGTGCCGACCGGGGTCCTGAACCGCACGGTGCAGGACCTGCAGAGCCGCCAGCCGGCGCCGCGGGCCCGCATCCGCTACGCCGTGCAGGGCGCCATCGACCCGCCCACCTTCACGCTCTTCGCGAGCGGGCGCCTGCCGCAGACGTACCTGCGCTACATCGAGCGCGGGATCCGCGAGAAGTTCGACCTGGGCGCGACGCCGATCAAGCTGCGAGTGCGTATCGGGCGGCAAGTGAGAGCCGTTCCCTGATGCCGTGGTGCGAGGAGTGCGACGCACTCGTCGAAGACGAGGACCTCGGTGACGAAGGCGAGTGCCCGACCTGCGGGACGATCCTGGCCGAGCAGGAGCGCCGACCCATCCCGTGGTACTTCAAGGCGATGATCGTGGCGAGCATCATCTACCTCGGCTACCGCGGCTACCAGGGCGTGACCTGGGTCGCCGCGGCACGTGTAGCGTCCTGCGCCGTGCCGATCTACGAGCTCGACGGGGCGACGCCGCGCATCGATCCGGAGGCCTACGTGCACCCCGACGCCGTCATCATCGGTGACGTCACGATCGGCGCCGAATCGAGCGTGTGGCCCCAGGCCGTCCTGCGGGGCGACTACGGGACCATCACCGTCGGCGCGGCGACGTCGATCCAGGACGGCACCGTGATCCACGCCGGGCCCGGCTTCCCGACGATCATCGGCGACGGCTGTGTCATCGGTCACCTCGCGCACCTCGAAGGCTGCACCCTGGAGGACGAGTCGCTGGTCGGCTCGGGCAGCGTCGTGCTCCACCACGCCGTCATCAGCCGGGGCGCGACGGTGGGCGCCAACGCGGTGGTGCCCAACAACATGGTCGTGCCGCCGGGCCACCTCGCCCTGGGCGTGCCGGCCAAGATCTACGAGGGCCGCTCCGACGTGCCGATGATCAAGTTTTCGGCGGCGCAGTACGTGCTCAACGCCAAGCGCTACCGCACCGAGCTCCGCCGCATCGACTGAGGCGCCGGGTTCTGGCGCTACTTCTTGGCGCCGCTCAGGTGGGCGGGGAACACGTCGGGGCCGAACGGGGCCGAGCCCCTTGGCGGCGGCGAAGCCGAGATGGCCCTCGCCGTCGGTCCCGCCGGTCGTCAGGCCGAGGAGGTCTTCGTAGCTGCGCAAGCGCCGAGTAGTGGTCGTACGAGCCCGTCGTGTCCGTCGACCCGGGGGCGACGTACTTGGAGTTGAGGAGCAGGGCGCCGATCTGGCCGCCGCCCGGCGCCTGGCTGTCGGCCGTGTCGCCGGCGTCGCCCGGTGCGTGGGTGTTCGGCCCGGACTGCTCGTTGCAGCACGCGAGGTCGGCCTGGGCCCCGCCGACCTCGGACTCGTCGAACGTGATCACCACGAGGAGGTCGCCGTGCTTGTACGCCGGCGAGTCCATGATGAGCGGCACCCAGGCCGCCAGGAACTGGTCGGCCCCGGTGAGGCCGCCGACGTTGCCGCCGGTGCTGTTCGGCCCGGCGCACGTGCCGTCGTGCCCGTCGTTGCACAGGTTCGGCGTGATGAAGCCGAAGCGCGGCGTGGTCGCCTCGCTGCGCAGGTCGTGGGCCAGGTGGCCCGACGGCGACGGGGCGCCGTTGGTCCCGAGCGTGCCGAGCGGCACCACGTTGGCGTTGCACTCGGCTGTGTTGTCGATGACCGAGTGGAACCAGACGAACGGGTTGTGCCGCGTCGTGTACTGGTCCTGCGCGGTCGCGACCTCGGCCGTGTCCGGGGCCCCGAGCGCGGGGTGGCCGCAGTCGGTGCCGCCGGTCGGGTCGGGGGTCCCGCCGTCACGTGACGGCGTGTTGCCCATGTCCTGCTCGTAGGCGCGCCACGACGCGACGTGCGTCTTGGGGTTGGGCGGGTACTTGGCGTCGAGCTGCGAGGCGATCGTCTTGACCGAGGAGGGGTAGACGCAGCCTTCGCCGTCGACCTGGCCGGGGTTGGCGGCCTGGTCGGGATCGGGCGTGCCCGGCGTCACGTCCGCGTAGGCGAAGCCGTTGTCGGCGCAGTCGGCCTGCGTGTCTTCCGTCGGCGCCTGGCCCGACACCTGCGCGATGTAGTTGTCGAGGCTGTCGTGGCCGATCCCGTAGTAGTTCTGGAGCAGCTCGCCCTTCTTGCGCAGCGTGCCGTTGAGGTACGTGGCGGGGGACCCGGGGCCGAACGTGGCGTCGTAGCCCTCGTTCTCGAGCTCGATGACCAGGATGTGGTTGATCTTCCCCGGCGGGAGGGCGGCGCGGGTGACGTGCGACCCGTTCGGGGCGGCTCCGGCGACGGGTGCGGCCCCGACGAGGAGCAGCACGAGGGCGGCGCAGCCCGCCAGGGTGGCGGTGAGGGCGCGAGGGGACAGCGAGGAAAGAGGGGCTCCGTTCACGGCGGGGGAGCGTAGCGGGAACGCCGGGTGCGGTCGGGTCAGGGTGTGGCGCGGGCGAACCCGGCGATGTCGCGGGCCGTGTCGCGGCTGATGTCCGGGCAGGCGATGGCGAAGATCTCGGTGCCGTGCATCGTCCCCATCATCTGGCGGCAGCGGGCCGGCACGTCGGCGGCGAGGAGCAGGCGGTAGAAGTTGATGCCCTCGTCACGCAGCGGGTCGCACTCGTTCACGCTGATGACCGTCGGCGGGAAGCCGCGCACGTCGTCGACCTGCGCGAACGAGGGCCACGCCAGCGGGTCGCGAGCCTCGAAGGCCTCGATCCCGTAGCCCATCCGGCCGCGGTTGTTGTGCAGGCGCAGAAGAATGCCCTCGTTCTCGATGCTCGAGGGGGAGTCGGGGGCGGGCCACTCCCCGGCGATGTACGGGCACAACGCGTAGAGCCCCTTCACCAGCCCGAGGTCGCCGTCGCGCTTGAGCGCCAGGCCCGTGGCGAGCGTGAGGTTCCCGCCGCCGCTCTCGCCGGCGACCACGACCTGCGCCGGGTCGAGGCCGAGCTCGTCCGCGTGGGACAGCGTCCAGTGCAAGCCCGACACGCAGTCGTCGAGGCCCGGCGGGGAACGGCGCCACCTCCGGCGCGGAAGAGGGGGAGACGCAATTGCGGAAGTCGGGCATGACGACGGCGACGCCGTTGGCCGCGATGATGCGGCCCCAGGCGCGGTACATGCCGTAGAAGCACGACATCGCCGCCATGCCGCCGCCGTGGATGTAATAGACGCAGGGGAGCGACTCGCCGGAGTCGGGCCGGATGACCTGCACCTTGACGGTGTTGCCGTCCGGCTGCGACGTGAACTCGCGGGTGGTCGTGGTGAGCCCGGCCGTGGGGGCGACCTCTTCGGTGTCGCACAGCTCGAAGAACCCCTCCATCGCCTGGCGGATGGCGGCGGCCTCGGGCGTGGCGGTCTCGGCGAGCAACTCCTCGCGGGACGCCACGTCGCGCAGCGGCTCGGAGGGCAGGAACTCGAGGAACCGGCGCAGGCGCGGGTCGAGGCGGGTGTCGGCAGCGATATCGAGGGCCATGCGGGACATTCGAGCACACCGCGCCGGCGGCGTCCGGGCCGGGTCAGGCGGGCCGGGCCTGGGGCCCGTCCCGGCCGGCCGGCGGGTCGCCCAGGCGCTGCGTGATGATCTGCCCGGTGACCCGGGCGGTGGCGGCGTGGCCCGTGACCGCGCCGACGAAGAGGTCCTTGCGCAGTGCGTACAGGCTGGAGTCGCTCGTGGCGGTGACGGTGGCGTTGCGGGGGACGTCGCGGATCAGCGCGATCTCGCCGAACCCCTCCCCTCGCGAGACGGTGTTGACGACGACGCCCCGGCGGGTGATGTCGAGGCTGCCGGTGGACACGGCGTAGTAGCGGTCGCCCGGGTCGCCCTCGTGGACGACGGCGGTGCCGCTGGACCACGGACACCGGCTCGAGCTCGCGGGCGACGGCCTCGAGCGTCGGCGCGGGCAGGACGGCGAAGATCGGGATGGCGCGCAGCAGGCGGATCTCCATGTGCGGGATGACGGCGGCCTTGTCGAGACGGCCCAGACGGGTCCACAGGGCGAGGACGAGCACGGCGCCCGCGACGGCGGGCGCGACGAGGGCCGGCGCGGAGGCCGCCCAGCGTGATGGCGACCTGCACGAAGACGGCGCCGAGCGCGAGGCCGAGGTCCATGAGCGCCTCGAGGACGGAGAAGAGGCCGGCGACGGCGTCGACCGGCGACGAGCGCTGGAGGAGCGTGCGGCCCGAGACGTCGAAGACCGTGCCGGCGAGGCCGGTCGCGGCCAGCAGCAGCAGGGCGAGGGCGACGTCCTCCTTGACGGTGATGAGGGCCAGGGCGGCGACGGAGGCGAGGAGGGCGAGCACGAGGGTGCGCTTGAGCCGGCGCCGCCCGACCAGGAAGGCCGTGACGAAGCCCGCCAGGAGCGCGCCGGCGCCGAAGGACGCGTTGAGGTAGCCCGCGCCGCCCGTGCCGAGGTGGAGGTACGAAGCGGCGAGCACCACGCAGAGCAGATCGACCGCACCGACGAGCACGTAGTAGAAGGCGTGCAGCGAGAGGAGCATGCGCAGCGCTGCGTTGTCGCCCAGCGCCGCCAGGTTGGCGCGCAACCCGGTGCGCACGTCGGCCAGGACGCCCGCTCGCGGCGGCGGGGGTTGCGGGCTCCGGTGCGACCTTGACCTTGGACACCAGGACGAGCGCCGAGCGCGGAGAGGACCGTCGTCACGATCACGACGAAGGCCGGGCCGTGCAGGGCGAGCCCGACGCCCGCCAGGAGCGGCCCGAGCAGGCTGGCCGCCCCCGTCGTCCAGCCACACATGACGTTGGCCGCCGTGAGCTCCTCGGGGGTGCGGACCACGGCGGGGAAGAGGGCGGCCTGCGCCGGACGGGTGACGGTGAAGGCGAGCGCCGTGAACGGGGCGAGGGCGAACACGACCGCGGCGGGGGCGTGCAGCACCATGACGGTGGCCACCGCGTCCATGGCCACGACCTGGAGCGCGTAGCCGCCGGTCAGCACGCGCAGCGGGCGGTGCTGGTCGGCGTAGGCGCCCAGGAGCGGCCCCAGCAGCACGCAGGGGAGCAGCTGGATCAGGACGATCGCCGTGCTGGCCTTGGTGCCCGCCGTGGTCGTAGGCGTAGACGAGGAAGGCGATCCAGATGGCCAGCTCGGCGGTGCCGAAGAGCGCGTACCCGAACCCGACGCGCCGCAACTCGGGGTTGACGAAGGCGGTCTTGAGGACTCCGGCGACGACGTGTGCCCGCGGATGGACCTTGGCCGCCCTAGCTCCCCGTGATCGCACTTCGAGCCGCCCGGGGACGTCCGCCGACGACGTCCATGGGCAAACCGTACCGGCTCTCCAACCAACGGTGGGGGCTCGGGGGACGCCTCCGGGCGCCGTCCGGGCCTGGACTACCATTGCCCGGTCGTTCTCCCGGGGCGTGATGCGGACTTTGCGTCACGACGCACGCATCGCTGGGCCGAGAGGGCGACGTACGGGCTGTGGCGCAGCTTGGTTAGCGCGCTTGACTGGGGGTCAAGAGGTCCCGGGTTCAAATCCCGGCAGCCCGACTCATTCACGATTCGCCGATTCGGGGTTCCTTGCCTATCCGAGTCAGCGCGCCAATTGCGTGGACTGTCTTTTCGTCATCCGCCATTGCCAGGTTGAAGGGCGAGCAGCACGAGGAGTGCGACGACGGCCAGAAAGGCGATCAGGGCCAGGAACCTCTTGGGCCATTCACCAGCAAGACGTTGGCGTGGTTCTCGATCGATCGCCCAGTGTTCCTTCAGCTGTCTTAGCTGAACTCGCAAGGACCGCATCATCCGTCCTCCTAGGAGGTTCGGTGCCCAATGGCCAAAGACTTGCAGGGTCGATCCTAGTGTGGCCCTACCGCGGGTGACTTAATTGCCGAACCAGGGATTGTGGAGTGGGTGGAACGCGCTCCGATCGCCGGGTCTGGGATACCCGTGCCGCAGTGAGCCGCGCTTAACTATTGCCGTATTGGTTGGAGGCGAGGAGGTTGAACGGCCGGTAGTACAGCGTTGAGTAGGGGATACCTGGGGGTCAAGAGGACCCGGATTCAAATCCCGGCAGCCCGACTCAAGGATTCAGGTCAGATGGCGGGCCCCATCGTCGACCTCTTCGCGTCTCATTCGTCCCCGCCGGCTCCACTCGCGTGAAACGACGCGCACGGTCCGCCAGTCGGCTCGACGAGGCCATTCGGCGCTCGTGCCCTTTCTCAAGGCCGCGTCGTCTGAGACTCAAGAGGTGGAACATGTCGTGTGGCTCCAGCTCCTATCATCCGCAGCGCCCATGAGGAACGGAATGAAGCTCGCACTGGCGGGAACGCTCATTTGGGCCGTCCTGGCCGCCCTCCCGACCGCAGCGTCGGCTGGAGTGCGCAGCTCGACGCACGCTCAGGCGATGACCTGCTCGAGCACGCTCCTCTCGCACAAGACGATGACGACCGGAGAGGTCGGTACGTGCCTCTCGGCGGCTGGGGGGACCTATACCCCCAACTGGTGCTCGAGCGGCCCCAAGGGCTATCTGATCGACCTCAAGGGCCGAGACGAGTTGCACGGCCGGGTGGCGACGATCTGGGCCATCCGAGCCGGAACGAAGCCGTACCGAGCCGGAGCCAACTACAGCTTCGAGGCCGTCAACGCCGCCCTGTGTGGTGGTGCGGGACAGGCGTCCGCCCTCCTGGAGCCGGTCCCCGCGTCGATGTCGTCGACCTGGGTGCAGCCGCCGACCGAGAAACCCGGCCCTGAGACGGTGGGTATTCCCAGCGGTCCGCCGTTGGGCACGTTGTCCAACGCGGCGGTCGGAGCGACGGTGGACAGCGTCCAGTGCCAGACGGACGAGCAGTTGGTCATTCACGTCCACACGCACCTGACCGTCTTCGTGAACGGCCAGGCGCAAGTGATTCCCTACGGCATTGGCATCCCCGGCTTTCAAGCCGTCCAAGTAAAGGGCGGTCCCTTCGTCGAGTCGGGCAGCTGCTTCTATTGGCTGCACACACATGCCAACGACGGCATCATCCACGTCGAGTCGCCCAGCGTTACCGACCAGTTCACGCTCGGCCAGTTCTTCGAGGAATGGGGCATCCCGCTCAGCAGCACCCAGGTCGGGTCAGCGAAGGGAACGGTAACGGCGTTCTTGACCGCGCCGGGCTATCAGAGCGCTGTCTACACGGGTGACCCGCGTAACCTGCCGCTGGGCGACCACTTCGAGATACAGCTCGACGTGGGCACGCCCATCGTGGCGCCCTACAAGGTGACCAGTTGGGGCGGGCTCTAGTCGGGGAGGGGCGACGCCTGTCGGATCCGATCCCCGTTCTGGAACCACAGAACATGGGGTGCGCGCATGTTCCTCCACCCAAACTCGCAGATCAGGACCAAGAGTCGAAATCTGAGTGGGAACGCCTGGGGGCCAAGAGGCCCGGGTTCAAATCCCGGCCGCCCGACTCGGAAGACACTGGCGGAGAAGGCGCGGGATGTGCGTAAGATTGCTTCCAGCGCGGAAGTTGGCGACCGGCGGCTCACAAACGTTTGTTGACAGCGATCCGCGTCTGCATGCTTGACGGCTGCGTCTCGGTGTCGTCAACTTGTAGACAAAACCGCCGCCATCGGGGTGAGGCATTTGCCCTCGGAGCTTCGCCAAGGCTCGGGCTTTTGCACTGACGGCGGGCGAACTCGGTTCCCATTTTTCGCCAGGGGCCGGTTCGCGGGCTTCGTCGTGATTGACGACGACACCGTTGTCGCACGTCGGGCTGTCCTGGTACCGGTTCCCCCATTTGACCCGGGTTCCTCGAGAACCGCTGCTGTACGGTCTGACCGACACGATTGCGAGGCCACATGTCGGACAACTTGAGGACGCTGGCGCAGTACAGCGAAGCGATGGATTCGGGCGACACCGAGGCCGTCTACGAATTCTGGGCCCCGGAGTTCCGCAGCCACGTGACGTCGAGAGTCGCGCCAGAACGCGTCGGTGACGACGTCCGCGGCGAGGAGCAGAAATGGTGGGAACAGGCCCGCAACGCCTTCCCCGACATGGTCTTCACCGTCAACCTGGTCATCGAGAAGGACGATCTCGTCGTGTCCAACTGGACGGTGCAGGGCACCCACACCGGTGCGCCGTTCTACGACGTCTCGCCCTCGGGAGATCCCGTCACGATCAACGGCACCGCGATCTTGCGCCTCCGGGACGGGAAGATCGTCGAGCACTGGGGCGGGCCGCACTGCCAGGAAGGCCGTGGCTTGATCCGCTGAGTCGCCCGAGGCCGGCATATCTGTTTGGAGCTGCGCCTACTCTGACGAGACACCCTCCGGAAGGGAGTCCAGCCGTGACCGAACTCTCCTCGTTCGTCGATCTCGGAGCGCTCGAGAGCGGCCTCTGCGTCCTGAGCACCTCGCGCCGCGACGGCAGCATCCACTCGTGCGTCGTCAACGCCGGCGTGCTGCCGCATCCGCTTACCGGGGCCGAGGTCGTGGGGCTGGTGGCGGCGGGAGGCACGCAGAAGCTCCGTAATCTGCGCGGCGACCCGCGCGCCACGATCGTCGCCCGCGCCCAGTGGCAATGGGTGGCGGTCGAGGGCCCGGCCGAGGTCATCGGCCCCGACGACCCGCACGCCGGGGTCGTCGCCGAATCGCTCAGGTTGATGCTGCGCGACATCTTCCGCGCCGCCGGTGGCACCCACGACGACTGGGAGACCTTCGACAAGGTCATGGCGGAGGAGCGCCGGGCCGCGGTGTTCATCACCCCGCGCCGGGTGTACGGGAACAGCCGTATGGGCTGACCCCGGGGTCTACGCCAGGCTCAGGATCCCGTACGTATTGCAGAGCCCGAGCGCCTCGATGAGCAGGAAGGCGCCGACGACCGCCAGGACGACGGGCATCTTCCATCGTCCGCCGCCCGACCGTGCGACCGGGGGCATGTACCAAAGGGGGAGCGGAGCGCCCCACTGGGCGAGGTGGACGCCGATCGGCACGGCGTCCGCCGGAAGCGGCGCATCCGGGTCGGCGGCCAGGGCGAGCTCGGTCAGCTCCTCTTCGGTGAGTGCAGCGTCGAGGTCTGATCCGTGGTCGCTCATCAAGTTAAGGCTACCGACTTCAGGGCCGATGCCGACCGCAGGTCGGGGACCCCAACTCGGCGTCACTCGAGCGGCCCACGGTCGGCGACGGCGGCGAAGATGACGCCGAACGCCACGTTGTCGGCGATTTGCCGGCCGAACGGCAGGTCGCGGATGGCGGGGAAGCGCCGGCCGATGAGGCCGACGTTTACGAGTCCCATGACGGCGCCGCCGGCCGCGCCCCAGGCGATGGAGTGGCGAACCGGAAGGAAGCGGCCGAAGACCTCGCCGGCGGCGGCCGAGATGCCAAAGTGGGCGAGGACGCCCACGATCAAGTTGGGCCGCCCGGGCGGGACGAGCACCCCGATGGCGCGGGTGGCCCGCACCCCGTATCGCCACGTGCCGACGATGCCCTCACGGGAGAGCGCAACGGCCAGGGACGGTGCTCCCGCCAGCACGCTGGCAGCCGCGGTCGCCTCGAGGACCCGCTGGCGAGGCCGGGCCGGTTGTGCGCCGAACATGGCGGGAGGGTAGACCAATCTCGAGACGTTTCTGAGGTCCGCTATGAGTGCGCCCTCATGACAAGGCCGAAACTCTCCACTCTGAACTAAAGAATTCGCGGATCTTTAGTCCTGACTCAATTCTTTGTCACGGACGTGGAGTCGCGCCTCGTAGGCGATCGCGAAAACGCGCGAGCCGATAGTTGTGACGCCCGAGTGCACCGGCGCGACAAACCCGTGACAATTGTGGGGCTCGCCTCTCGGCCCGAAGGACCGAAAATGTTACGTTCCTCCTGCTGGTGTTCATTCCAGCAGAGGGGGCTCGGGGGAATCGTGATACAGCACCGCGTGGCCGCGCGCGTCCGGACGAGCAGGGTCGTGCGCTCGCTCGCGGGCGTCGTGGTGATCGTCGCGGGGACGGTCGCGCTCGCCGCGCTGCCGTCCGCCGCCGGGAGCGCCGGCGCCGCCGGCATCGTGCCGCCGTCGAACCCCACGGCCGACGTCCCCCCACAGGTCATGCCGGCGTGCACGTCCACCCCGGCGGACAACTCGATCGCAGGGTGCATCGACTCGGTACTGCACAACATCAACTACGCCGCGCTCGCTCGAGGGCCTCGGCCCGCTCGTCCTGCCGAGCGACTACGCCACTGACTCCGTCACGATGCAGCAGCTGATCCTCACCGACGAGGAGCGCGGCGACCGGGGCCTGCCGGAGTTCTCCGGCCTCGATGCCTCGTTGAACACCGCCGCGCTGCTCGGCGCCACGAGCGACGCCGACCCGGCGCCACCGATCGACTACCAGTACACGACGGCCATGTCGGTCTTCGCGCAGGACGTCTCGCCCATCGGTGCCGACTTCGCCTGGATGTACAACGACGGGTACGGCGGCACCAACCTCGACTGCACGACGCCCACCTCGACCAACTGCTGGGGCCACCGCAACGCCATCCTCGGCGGCTGGAGCTCGACGTCGTCCACGACGCCGATGATGGGCGTCGGCGCCACCGCGGCCGGCGGCTACGCCGAGATCTTCGCCAACGAGGACAACCCCGCCGACTCGCTGGTCGACCCGCTGACGGGCACATTGCCGACGCCCACGTCGCCCAACGCCCCCGACGTCGTCCAGGTGCTCCCGTCGTCGTCCGCCGACACCGCGGCCGGGACGCCGGTCACGATCGAGGGCAACTACTTCGACACGTCGCCGCTGCCGACGGTGGACTTCGGCGGCGTCGCCGCCACCAACGTGCACGTCGACTGGGACGGCGAGCTCACGGCCGACGCCCCGGCCGACCCTGCGGGCACGTCGTCGGACACGGTGAGCGTGACCGTGAGCACCGGCGCCGGCTCGTCCAGCCCGACGGGCGTCGCGCTGGTCAACGAGTTCACGTACGCGCCGGGCGGCGCACCCTCCATCACGTCGATCACGACCTCTTCGGGCCCCATGATCGCTTCGGGCAGCATCACGATCCACGGCGCCAACTTCGTCGCCGACGACACCGCGCCGATCGTCGACTTCGGCACGACGGCGAGCATCGGCTCGCTCAGCGCCACCTCGAACACCATCACGACGACGATCCCGGACGCGGTCACCGCGGGCACGGTGAACGTGACCGTCACCACCCCGGCGGGCTCGAGCCCGGTCCTCGCCGCCGACCACTACACCTACACGGGGACCGGCACCACCGTCGCCCCGTCCATCACGAGTGCCGACGCCGCCACCTTCGACGTCGGCACCGCCGACACGTTCGACGTCACGACGTCGGCGACGCCGCCGGTGAGCTCCATCACCGACACCGCGCTCAGCGGCTGCACGCCGTCCACCCTCCCGGCCAGCATCTCGCTCGTGTACACCGGTGGCGGCACCGCCACGTTGGAGGGCACGCCCCAGGCGGGCGACGCCGGGGCGTACACCGTGTGTCTCGATGCGTCCAACGGCGTCGCGCCCGATGCCACCCAGTCCTTCACGCTGACGGTCCCCACACCGCCGCCCGCGCCGCCACCGCCACCCGTCGCGCCACCGCCGGCGCCGTCGCCCCCGCCGGCCACGCACGGGTACTGGCTGGTGGGATCCGACGGCGGCATCTTCTCGTTCGGCTCGTCGCAGTTCCACGGCTCCATGGGCGGCGTGCCGCTGCAGCGTCCGGTGGTGGGCATCGTGCCGACGCCCGACCGCAACGGCTACTGGCTCGATGCGTCCGACGGCGGCGTCTTCAGCTTCGGCGACACGCAGTTCTACGGCTCGATGCCGGGCCTGGGCTTCAACCCGGCCGGCTCGGG
Organism: uncultured Acidimicrobiaceae bacterium; assembly: GCA_963821105.1. GTDB lineage: Bacteria > Actinomycetota > Acidimicrobiia > Acidimicrobiales > RAAP-2 > Bog-473. The sequence goes on along the minus strand of CAWGCO010000009.1, from coordinate 47,052 downwards.
CAAGCCGCACAGCCTGAATGCGCCCATCGTCGGCATGGTGCCCAGCCACGATGACGGCGGCTATTTCATGGTGGCCTCCGACGGCGGGGTGTTCGCGTTCGGCGACGCCACCTTCGCCGGCTCGTGCCCGGGCATCGGCGGCTGCAACGGCGCCGCGGTCGCCGTCGTGCCGGACGCCAGCGGCGATGGCTACTGGGTCGTCACGGCCACCGGCTCCGTCTACGCCTTCGGCGACGCGCACAACTACGGCGCCCCCGGTCCGCAGAGCTCGCCCATCAGCTCGGCCGTGGCCACCCCCGACGGCGGCGGGTACTGGATCCTCGAGGCCAACGGGCAGGTGTTCCCCTACGGCGACGCCGCCGGTCTGGGCAGCCCGCCGGCCGGTTCCGCCGGCGGCGTTGACCCGGCGGCCTCGATCTTCTCCACCAGCGACGGCGCCGGCTACTGGGTCGTGACCGCGCTGGGCAAGGTCGACAACTTCGGCGACGCACCGTTCGACGGCGACATGTCGGGCACGCATCTCGCCGGCCCGATCATCGCCGCCTCGGGCTCCTAGCCCTTTCGGGCCCGCCTCAGCCCGCGCGGGGGACGAGCGTGATCGCCTCCTCGGGGCAGGAGACCACGCAGAGCCCACACGATCGGCAGTCGTCGAGATTGGGCGTGTACGCCGTCTGCCCCCGGTGCGCGAGGACCCGCATCTTGGTCAAGAGCCCGAGCCGGTCGAAGTCCTCCCGGTCGATCCGGCGGACCTCGAAGACCTCGTTGGGGCAGACGACGACGCAGTCCTTCTTCCCTTCGCATCGTCCGTGGTCGACGACCGGCCCGAAGGACCCGGCGGGGGCGGCGCAGCGTTCGCCCGGGCGGTCGGGGTGCCGGGCGGCGCGGCGCTTCTTCTCCAGGTCGCGATCTTCGTCGGTCACGCAGACTCCTTCGCCCGTGCGGATGGCCTGGGCCGCGGCGGCAAGGAAACGAATCTATCGTGGGGTCAGAGAACCACCCAGGGACTTGGAGGCACAGATGAGCGGCATCTTCCAGCGGGCACACGACATCGTGCAGGCCAAGGCGAACAAGGCGCTCGACGCCGCCGAGAAGCCGGACGAGATGCTCGACCTCTCCTACGAGAAGATGCTCGAGCAGATCACCCAGGTGCGGCGCGCCCTGGTCGACATCGCCGCCTCGAAGAAGCGCCTCGAGCTCCAGGAGGAGCAACTCCAGCACACCGTCGACCACCTGCAGGACCAGGCCAAGCAGGCCCTGCAGGCGAACCGCGAGGACCTGGCCAAGGAGGCCTTGAACCGCAAGGCGACCGCCCAGCAGCAGATCGACCAGATGGAGCCGCAGCACCAGCAGCTGGTCGACGAGGAGCAGAAGCTCACCAAGACGCTCGACGTCCTGCAGAAGCGGGTCAACGACTTCCGTACGCAGAAGGAGACGCTCAAGGCGCAGTACACCGCGGCCGCCGCCGTCTCCTCGGTCGACGAGAGCACGGCCGGGATCTCGAAGTCCGTCAACGACTCCGGCGCCGCGCTGCAGCGGGCGCAGGACAAGATCGCCAACATGCAGGCCCGCTCGGGCGCCCTCGACGAGCTGCTCGAGTCCGGTGTCCTCGAGGACGTCGGCGGCGGCTCCGACGACATCCAAAAGGAGCTCGACCAGGTCGGCCAGGACTCCCAGGTCGACACCGAGCTGGCCGCCCTGAAGGCGCAGATCGGCACCGGTGCCCCCGAACCCGACGCGTTGGCGGCGGCGCCGGCGGCGGACGGCGAGGCCAAGCCCGCCTCCTGACCGAGGGCCGTCGGTTCAGCCGGTGACGGCCGGCGGTGTCTCGCCGACGAAGCGCGCCACCACGTCGGCGAGCTCGGCGCCCCGGTCCTCCTGGAGGAAGTGGCCGGCGCCGGTGACCGTCACGTGGTCCCTGCCCCGGGCGCCCGGGGCGCGCTCGGACAGCACGTCGGCCCAGCCGCCCGTCCCCGGGTCGCCGTCGGAGAACGCGGTGAGGAAGGGGCCGTCGAAGCGCTCGAGCACCTCGAACGTGCGGCGGTTCAGCCGGGCGCACGCGCTGGTCGGCGTGAGCCCCATCAGCAGGGGCAGCTGACGCGGGCCGGCGCAGAACGTCTCGTCGGGGAACGGCGCGTCGTACGCCGCCAGGACGTCGTCGGGCACCTGCGACATCGTCGCGCCCTGCACGAACAGGCTCGGCCGGAACGGCGTGAGCTCCTGGGTCAGGCGTTGGTAGTCGAGCAACGTCTGGGCGATGGTGACGGTGCCACCGTCGTCGGCGTGGACGGGCCAGGCCAGGCGGCCGGCGAGCGCCGTGTCCGCCGTGTGCAACGCGGTGTTCGCCGCGACGACGCGGCGCACCAGGCCGGGTCTCTCGGCGAGCACGCCGAGCCCGATCGGGCCGCCCCAGTCCTGCACGAAGAGCGTCACGTCACGCAGGCGCAGCGCGTCCGCGAACTGGGCCATCCATTCCACGTGCCCGTGGACGGAGTGCGCCGTGCGCTCCCGCGGCTTGTCGGAGCGGCCGAACCCGACGAGGTCGGGCGCCACGGCGCGCACGCCCTGCGCCGCCAGCCGCTCGATCATCGTGCGGTAGAGGTACGACCACGTCGGCTGGCCGTGCAGCAGGAGCACCGTCTCGGCGGACGCGGGTCCCTCGTCGACGTAGTGCAGCCGCAGGCCGTCGGGCAGGTCCGCGTAGCGCGGGGCGAAGGGGAACCCCGGGAGCCCGTCGAACCGGCCTTCGGGCGTGCGTACCAGTTCCATCCCCCCAGTGTGACCGAGCCACCTGTTGGCACGACCACCCCGGGGCTGATGGACTCGGGGGCGTGACCGGGGAGCGCTGCGACGTCGACGTCGCCGTCGTCGGTGCCGGCCTGGTCGGCCTGTCGCTCGCCTACGAGCTCGCCTGCCTCGGTGCGGCCGTGACCGTCGTGGATGCGTCGCTAGCCGGGCGCGCCACCGACGCCGGCGCCGGCATCCTCTCCCCGGCGACGAGCCACGACACCGACGCCGCGCTCTGGCCCTTCCTCCAACAGTGCGGTGTGCACTACCCGCGCCTGCTCGGGCGTCTCGAGTCAGACGGCGCCGACGTGGCGGCCACCGGTTACGGCGTCTGCGGGCTGTTGTCCCTCGGCCTGCGCGAGCACGAGGACTCCTGGTTCGCGCCGTTCGCCGAGCTCACGCTGCGCCGCTCGGCCGGTGCCGTGTCTGAGATCGCGCCCTCCGACGCGCGCGACCTCTTCCCGCCCCTCGGCGCGGTGCACCGCGCCCTCTACAGCCCGACGTCGGCGCGGGTCGACGGCCGGGGCATGGCCGCCGCCCTGCGGCACGCCGCCGCGGCCCGCGGCGTCGCCTTCGTCTCCGGCTCCGTGCACGGCGTCGCGGCGGGGATCGACGGCGGGGGGCGCCACGTCACCTCGCTCGAGGTAGAGGGTCACCGCAACGTCGACTGCCACGCGCTCGCCGTGGCCGGCGGGGCGTGGACGGCGGCCATGGGGGAGTGGCTCGGCCAGCCCCTGCCCGTCGGTCCGACCAAGGGGCAGATCGTGCACCTCGGCGTCGAGGCTCGGACCGGCGAGTGGCCGATCGCGCAACCGCTGCTCACGCACTACCTCGTGCCGTGGCCCGGGGGCCGGGTCGCGTGCGGTGGGACGTTCGAGCCGGGAGCCGGCTTCTCGGTCGGCGTCACCGCCGCTGGGCTGCAGGAGCTGTTGCGCGAGTGCCTGATCGTCGCGCCGGGTCTGGCCGGGGCGACGTACGGCGAGACGCGCGTCGGGCTGCGGCCGACCTCGGCCGACGACCGCGCCCTGGTCGGACGGTTAGCGGGTTGGTCGAACGTGTGGGTCGCCACCGGTCACGGCGCCAACGGCCTCCTGCAAGGGCCGTACTCGGCCCGCGTGCTCGCGCACGCGATGGCAGGGGAGCCGTTGCCCGGCGGCGAGGTGCCCTTGCCCGACGCCTTCACCCCCGCCCGCTTCGCCTGAGCGCGGGATCCCACCCCGCTCGGCACGGGGGCGTGAGACTGGGGCCGTGTTGAAGGGGACCATCTACGACGGCACCACCTACGAGCCCGCCTCGACCGAGAACGTCCTGGCCGCGCTCGCCGGCCAGGGCTTCTTCTGGCTCGACCTCGACGACCAGGCGTCCGACGGCACGGTCTCCGAGCTGCTGGGCGTGCACTTCAAGTTCCATCCCCTGGCCGTGCAGTCGGCTGAGCGCTTCGACCAGCGCCCGCGCATCGACGAGTACGACGAGTTCACGTACCTCGTCACCCGCGGCGCGGACCCCCAACACACCGGGACCGCCGAGGTGCACTGCTTCTGGACCGCCAGCTACGTGGTGACGGTGCACCGCGGCGACGCCTGTCCGCCGATCGCGCGGGCGCGTCAACGACTCGAGCAACTGCACCACTCGACCGTGGCGACGCCGCCGCAGATCGTGATCGTGTACCAGGTCATGAACGCCGAGGTGGACAGCTTCTTCCCCGTGCTGTCCAAGTTCGACGACCGCATCGACGAGCTCGAGGACGACATCTTGAAGGCGCCGACCGAGGCGCAGCTGGGCGAGCTGTTCGACATGAAGCGCTCGCTCATGGAGATGCGCAAGGTCATCGCGCCGCAGCGGGACATGATGGCCAGCATCAACGCGGGGGTGGCGGACATCCCCTGGATGACGGATAACGCGTCGCGCTACTTCCGGGACCTCTACGACCACCTGATCCGGCTGGCCGACGAGGTCGACTCCTACCGGGACCTGCTGAGCGGCGTCATGGACACGCACCTCTCCACCGTGTCCAACCGACTCAACGTCGTGATGAAGCAGCTCACGATCATCGCCACGATCTTTTTGCCCCTCAGCTTCCTGACCGGGTTCTTCGGGCAGAATTTCGCCTACCTGGTGCGGGTGTGGCTCGCCCCGACGTGGGCGTTCTACGTCATCGGCATCGGGCTCGAGCTGGTCACCGTCGTGTTCTTGGTCTGGATGTTCCGCAAGAGAGGCTGGCTCGGCGGCCCGACGGTCTGAGCGTCAGGCGCGTGACGACGGCGCGAACCGGCTCGGGAGCCGCGCCGGGCGCTCGCCCGTGTGCGCCTCGTACTCGCTCCACCAGGCCTCGCAGCCGCTCGGCACCGGGAAGCCGAGGCCCTTGCGCCGCTCCACGAGGTCGCGCACGCGCTCCTTCTGCTCGCGGATGAGGGCGATCGTGCCGGCCTCTGAGTCCGCGGCCCCCTCGCCCGACCAGAGCGCCTCCTCGAGCCGCCAGGCCTCGCGCCGCGCCTCGACGAGCGCGTGCGTGCCGGCCGCCGCGTCGGCCAGGAGGTCGGGGTCGCCGTCGGCCAGCACGTCGGCGGCCCGCAGCCAGCCGTAGTCCTTGTTGATGCGCAGCAGCCCCGGCTGGACCTCGAAGAGCCCCACCACGTCGATGACCGGGTCGATGACCGTGAGGTGCGACCCCTCGGGCAACGGGAAGCCGAGGTTGGAGACCTGGCGCTCGGCGATGCCGATCATGCCCATGGAACGCAGCCCGATGTACCCCGCCGGGGCCGTCGCGTAGTCCCGGTCGTCGCGGGGCACCGAGAGCGGCACCGCGACCACGGCGAAGAGGCGCGTGGCGCCGAGCTCGACCGCCGCGCGCACGGGGATGATCTCGACCACACCGCCGTCGACGTAGTCGTCGTCCGCCATCGAGTGCGGCGGGAAGATCATGGGCACGCTCGCCGACGCGATGGTGCCGTCGAGGAGCTCGACCGGGCCGGCCGCCGCGCCGGGGGCCGGGGTCCGCGCGTCGGCCTCCACGATCGTGCCGTCCTCGGTGACGTAGCGGACGACGCCGGCGCGCAGCGCCGTCACCGCCAGCCGCAGCTGCAGGCCCGGCCGCGCCACCAGGGCGGGGTCGATCGCGCGCACGCCGTCGTCGGACCCGAGGCGGAGCGCGTCGGCCAACGGGTCCAGGTTCAGCACGGCACTCCCGCTCGTGCGGAAGCGGCGTCGCACCCGCGGCAGGCGGAGGCCCGACCCGGCGACGAGCCGCAGCAGGTGGCGCTGGCGCTTGCGCCGCGCCCGCTTGGCCTGGCGGCGCTCGTGGCGGCCCGGGGCCGCCGGCGGCGGTGCACCCTCGTTCGTGGCCAGCACGGCGGCGGGGTTGAGCGGGAACGGCGGCCGCGTGCCGTCCGTGAGCCCGTGGTTGATCTCGCGGCCGAGGGCCGTGCCGTCGAGCGCCCGCAGCCACTCCTGCTTGCCGAAGACGTTCTCGGTGTGGGTGAAGGCGAGGACGTCGTCCTCCATCTCGTCGACCCGGGCGGCGAATTCCTCGAGCGTGCGCGCCTGGGCCAGGACGGTGGCCGCGATGGCGCCCGCCGAGGCGGCCGTGATGATCTCGGGCGCGATCCGCTCGACGCCCACGAGATACTGCAGGACGCCCACCTCGAAGGAGCCCTTGGTGCCGCCCCCGGCCAGGACGAACGCGGTCGGGCCGGGTTGGGCGTGCTCGGGCATCCGACGATTCTGCCACCGCCCGTCGGCCGGGCTCAATGGGGTCACCCCCCTGGCGGCGGCGCTCACGACCTCGACCAGGGTCCCCGCGCGGGCGGGGGTGGTCGCCCACTCCGAGCGCGGGACGACGCAGCGGTCGACGGCCACCGCCACGCCCTTGGGGTCGCCGTCCTCGGTCAGACGGGTCACGAGGTCGGCGATGGTCGCCCCGTCGGCCACGCGACATCGGCTCGCCGTTGACGCGCAGCGCGATCTCGCTCATGCCGGCGCCAGCGCCTCGATCAGCGGCGCCACCGGGCGCCGCTCGACCAGGTCGACGACGGCCGCCGCCGTCAACGGCGCCAGCAGGATCCCGTTGCGGTAGTGCCCGGTGGCGAGCACGACGCCGTCGAGGCCGCTCCAGCCGATGCGGGGCGTGTTGTCCGGCGTGCCGGGGCGCAGGCCCGCCGCCGCCTCGCGCAGCTCGAGCTCGTCGACGCCGGGCACGATGGCGCGCGCGTCGCACAACAGCTCGTGCACGGCGCCGGCCTGCACCGTGGTGTCGGTGCCGCGCTCTTCGACCGTGGCGCCCACGACGAGCGAGCCGTCGGGCCGCGGCACCAGGTAGACGGAGTGGCCGCGCACCAGTCCGCGCACGGTGCGGGCCAACAGGGGTGCGCTTGTGCCCGGGGCGGGGCCCAGGCGCAAGATGTGGCCCTTGACCGGCCGGACCACGGGCCGCGCCTCGTCCAGCCCGGCGATGTCGGCCAGGCCGACCCCCGCCGCCAGGACGGCCCGGTCCGGGCGGAGGCGGCGGCCGTCCGCCAGGACGAGCTCCGGTCCGGCGGCGACGGCGCTGACCGTGGTGGGCTCGAAGGCGACGCCGGCGGCCCGGCACGCGGCGACCAGTGCGGCGAGGAGCGCGCGGTTGTCGACGCGGTGGTCGCCGGGCACGTCGATGCCGCCGCGCAACGAAGGGCTGAGCGCAGGGACGAGCCGGCGGCACTCCGACGGCGCTGCGGCGCGTGGCGCGCAGTCCGAGCGCGTGCTGGTAGGCGAGGAGGTCGTCGAGGCTGGCGCGGTCGGACGCGTCGAGCGCCACCGTCAGCGTGCCGGTGGCGTCGTAGCCGATGGACCGGCCGCTGGCCGACTCCAGGGCCGCCGCGAAGTCGGGCCAGCGCCGGGCGCCCTCGAGCAAGAGCGCGGTCAGAGCCGACTCGCCGAACTGCGCCTCGGTGACGGGGGCGAGCATGCCGGCGGCCACCCACGACGCGCCGTCCCGGCCCGGGGCGGGCGCGACGACCGTCACATCATGACCGTTGCGTGACAATTCCCACGCACAGGCGAGGCCGATGACCCCGCCCCCCACGACGTGGACCTGCGTCGTCATAGGGCCAGCCTACGAGCGCCGTCGTGTATCCTGGTTCTTCGACCTTCGGGCCAACGTCGTCCCGGTAGCGACTCAACTGTTCCCTTCGGAAGGACAAGGACGCCGATGGCCGCTGGCCTCTACGACCCGGCTTACGAGCACGACGCCTGTGGTGTCGGCATGGTGGCCGATCTGCACGGCACGCCCGACCACGACATCGTCGACAAGGCGCTGACCGTCCTCGAACACCTGGCGCATCGCGGCGCGTCGGGCGCCGAGGTCGAGACCGGCGACGGCGCCGGGATCCTCACCCAGGTGCCGCACCGCTTCCTGGTGGGCGCAGCCGAGGCGGCGGGCTTCACGCTGCCCGGCGGCCGGCGGCTACGCCGTGGGCCTGGCGTTCCTGCCCACCGACGCCGACGACGCGCACAAGGCGCGCGGCGTGGTGGAGCAGCTCGCCGGCGAGGAGGGCCTGGCGGTGCTCGGGTGGCGCGTCACGCCGATCGAGCCGCTCGGGCTCGGCAAGACGGCGCTCGGGGCCATGCCGCGCATCGAGCAGCTCTTCGTGGCCCCGGCCGGGGCCGGCGTCGACACGATGGCGCTGGAGCGCCGCGCCTTCGTGCTGCGCAAGCGGGCCGAGCACGCCGTGGACGGCCTCTACTTCCCGTCGCTCTCGGCGCGGACGATCGTCTACAAGGGCATGCTCACCTCCGAGCAGCTGCGCGAGTTCTTCCCCGACCTGCGCGACCCGGCGTTCGAGTCCGGCCTGGCGCTGGTGCACTCACGCTTCTCGACCAACACGTTCCCCAGCTGGCCGCTGGCGCACCCGTACCGCTACGTCTGCCACAACGGCGAGATCAACACGGTGCAGGGCAACCGCAACTGGATGCGGGCCCGCGAGGCGCTGCTGTCGACGTCGCTGATCGAGGGCGACCTGTCGCGCGTCTACCCGATCTGCACGCCGGGCGCGAGCGACTCGGCCAGCTTCGACGAGGTGCTCGAGCTCCTGCATCTCGGCGGGCGCTCGCTGCCGCACGCCGTGCTCATGATGATCCCCGAGGCGTGGGAGAACCACTCGCTCATGGACCACGAGCGGCGCGCCTTCTACCGCTACCACGCGTCGCTCATGGAGCCGTGGGACGGCCCGGCCGCCATCTCGTTCACCGACGGCACCGTGGTGGGCGCGGTGCTCGACCGCAACGGCCTGCGCCCGTCGCGCTACTGGGTCACCGACGACGGCCTGGTCGTGCTCGCCAGCGAGGTGGGCGTGCTCGACATCGCGCCCGAGCGCGTCGTGCGCAAGGGCCGCCTGCAGCCGGGCCGCATGTTCCTCGTCGACACGTCGAAGGGCCGCCTCGTCGAGGACGAGGAGATCAAGGCCGAGCTGGCGTCGGAGCACCCCTACGAGCAGTGGCTGTCGACCGACCAGGTCCGCCTCGAGGAGCTCCCGGCCCGCACGATGCTCACGCCCCAGCACGGGCGCGTCGTCACGCAACAGCAGCGAGTTCGGCTACACCAACGAGGAGCTGCGCGTGATCGTGGCCCCGATGGCCCGCAGCGGCATCGAGCCGCTCGGCTCGATGGGCTCGGACACCTCGATCGCCGTGCTGTCCGACCGCTCGCGGCTCCTCTACGACTACTTCACCCAGCTGTTCGCGCAGGTGACGAACCCGCCGCTCGACGCCATCCGCGAGGAGCTGGTGACGTCGCTGGCCGCCACGATCGGGCCCGAGGCCAACCTCTTGGACGCCCGCTGCGGGTCGTGCCGCCAGATCATCCTGCCGCTGCCGGTGATCGACCGCGACGACCTGGCCAAGCTCATGTACGTCAACGAGCACGGCGAGACGCCGGGCTTCAAGGCCTTCGCCATCGACGGGCTCTTCGACGTGCGCGAGGCCGGGCGGGCCGGCGCGCCCACCGAGGCCGGGCGGAGAGGCGCTGCGCCGCGCCATCGACGAGGTGCGCCGGAAGGTCTCGGCCGCCATCGCCGACGGGCGCCAACGTGATCGTCCTCTCCGACCGCAACGCCACGCCCGACTGGGCGCCCATTCCCTCCTTGCTGCTCACCGCGGCGATCCACCACCACCTCGTGCGCGAGAAGGCCCGCACGAAGGTCGGTCTCGTCGTCGAGACCGGCGACGCCCGCGAGGTGCACCACATGGCGCTGCTCATCGGCTTCGGCGCCGCCGCCGTCAACCCCTACCTGGCGCTCGACTCCATCGACGACATGATCTCCGAGGGGCTGATGGAGGGCCTCTCGCCGCGTCAGGCCCGGCGCAACTACATCAAGGCGTCGTGCAAGGGCGTGCTCAAGGTCATGTCCAAGATGGGGATCTCGACCGTGGCCTCCTACACCGGCGCCCAGGTCTTCGAGGCCATCGGGCTCGATGCCGCCGTTGATCGACGAGTACTTCACCGGGACGTCGTCGCGCATCGGCGGCGTCGGCCTCTCCGTGCTGGCCGCCGAGGTGGCCGAGCGGCACCGCCGGGCGCACGAGCCACGGCCGACCGAGCGGGCCCACCGCGAGCTCGAGGTGGGCGGCGAGTACCAGTGGCGGCGCGAGGGCGAGTTCCACCTCTTCAACCCCAAGACGGTGTTCAAGCTGCAGCACGCGACGCGGGCCAAGCGCTACGACATCTTCAAGGAGTACACGGCCGCGGTCGACGACCAGGCCAACAAGCTCGGGACCCTGCGCGGCCTGCTGCGCCTGAAGCCGGCCGCCGGCGGCCCGATCCCCGTCGAAGAGGTCGAGCCGATCTCGGCGATCATGGCGCGCTTCTCCACCGGCGCCATGTCCTACGGGTCCATCTCCAAGGAGGCGCACGAGAACCTCGCCATCGCCATGAACCGCATCGGGGGGCGCTCCAACACGGGCGAGGGCGGCGAGGACGCGGACCGCTTCACGCCCGACGAGAACGGCGACCTGCGGCGCAGCGCGATCAAGCAGGTGGCGTCCGGCCGCTTCGGCGTCACCGGCGAGTACCTCGTCAACGCGGACGACCTGCAGATCAAGATCAGCCAGGGCGCCAAGCCCGGCGAGGGCGGCCAGCTGCCCGGGCAGAAGGTCTGGCCCTGGATCGCCCGGACGCGCAGCTCGACGCCCGGCGTGGGGCTGATCTCGCCGCCGCCGCACCACGACATCTACTCGATCGAGGACATCGCGCAGCTCATCCACGACCTCAAGTCGTCGAACCCGGCGGCCCGCGTGCACGTGAAGCTGGTCGCCGAGGTCGGCGTCGGCACGGTGGCGGCCGGGGTGGCCAAGGCGCACTCCGACGTCGTGCTGATCTCGGGCCACGACGGCGGCACGGGGGCGGCGCCGCTGACGTCGCTCAAGCACGCCGGCATCCCCTGGGAGATCGGCCTGGCCGAGACGCAACAGACGCTGTTGGTCAACGGGCTGCGCGACCGCATCGTCGTGCAGGTCGACGGGCAGCTGAAGACGGGCCGCGACGTCGTCGTCGGCGCGCTGCTCGGGGCCGAGGAGTACGGCTTCGCCACGGCGCCGCTCGTGGTGTCCGGCTGCATCATGATGCGGGTCTGCCACCTCGACACCTGCCCGGTCGGCATCGCCACCCAGACGCCGGCCCTGCGCCAGAAGTTCAACGGCAAGCCCGAGTTCGTCGAGACCTTCTTCGAGTACATCGCCGAGGAGGTGCGCGAGCACCTGGCCGCCCTGGGCCTGCGCTCGCTCGATGAGGCCATCGGCCGCGTCGACCTCCTCGACACCGAGCCGGCGGTCAGCGCACTGGAAGGCGTCGGGCCTCGACCTCTCCTCGGTCCTGGCCGAGCCCGACGTGCCCGCGTCGATGGGGCGGCGCCAGGCGCGCCTGCAGGACCACGGCCTCGAGAAGGCCCTCGACCACGAGTTCCTCGACGCGTGCGCGCCGGCGCTCGACACGGGCGTCCCCGTCTCCGTCGAGCTGCCGATCCACAACGTCGACCGCACGGTCGGGACGCTGCTCGGCTCCGAGATCAGCCGGCGCTTCGGCGCGGTCGGTCTGCCCGACGACACGATCTCGCTGACGTTCTTCGGCTCGGCCGGCCAGAGCTTCGGCGCCTTCATGCCGCGCGGCGTGACGATGCGCCTCTACGGCGACGCCAACGACTACTTCGGCAAGGGCCTCTCGGGCGGCCGCCTCGTCGTACGCCCCCCGCTGGAGTCGCCCTTCGCCGCCGAGGAGCAGATCATCGCGGGCAACGTCATCCTCTACGGCGCCACCGCCGGCGAGGTGTTCATCCGGGGCCAGGTGGGGGAGCGCTTCTGCGTGCGCAACTCGGGGGCCACCGCGGTCGTCGAGGGCGTGGGCGACCACGGCTGCGAGTACATGACCGGCGGCCTCGTGGTGGTCCTCGGGCCGACCGGGCGCAACTTCGCGGCCGGCATGTCGGGCGGCGTCGCCTACGTCTACGACCCGACCCGCACGTTCGGCCAGCGCGTCAACCTCGAGATGGTCGACGTCGAGCCGCTCGATCCCTCCGACAGCTTCATGGTGCGCTCGCTGGTCGAGCGCCACGGCGTCGAGACCGAGTCGGCCGTCGCCGCCCGGCTGCTCGAGCACTGGGACACCGAGGTGCTCGAGTTCGTGAAGGTGATGCCGAGCGACTACCGGCGCATCCTCGAGGCGACCCGCCTGGCCGAGGCGCAGGGCCGCTCGGTGGACGAGGCCGTCATGGAGGCCGCGCATGGGTAAGCCGACCGGCTTCATGGAGTACCGCCCGCGAGCTGCCACGCCGCCGGCCGGTACCGGTGCGGCTGCGCGACTGGCGCGAGGTCTACGAGCCGTTCCCCGAGGAGCAGACGAAGGAGCAGGGCGCGCGCTGCATGGACTGCGGCATCCCGTTCTGCCACGACGGCTGCCCACTGGGGAACCTCATCCCCGAGTGGAACGACCTCGTCTACCGCGACGACTGGCCCGAGGCCATGGAGCGCCTGCACGCGACGAACAACTTCCCCGAGTTCACCGGGCGGCTCTGCCCGGCGCCCTGCGAGGCGTCCTGCGTGCTCGGGATCAACGAGGACCCCGTCACCATCGAACGCATCGAGTACGAGATCGTCGAGCGGGCCTGGTCCGAGGGCTGGGTGACGCCGCAGCAGGCGACGGTGCATACCGGCAAGTCGGTGGCCGTCGTCGGCTCCGGCCCGGCCGGGCTGGCGGCGGCGCAGCAGCTCGTGCGCGCCGGCCACACCGTGACCGTCTTCGAGCGGGCCGAGAGGCCGGGCGGCCTGCTGCGTTACGGCATCCCCGAGTTCAAGATGGAGAAGGCCGTCCTCGACCGCCGCCTCGCCCAGTTGGAGGCGGAGGGCGTCACGTTCGTGTGCTCGACGTCCGTGGGTGGCAGCCCCGACGGCGCCGCCGCAGCCGGCGACGGGGCGGCGGGCCCGATGGAGCCGGGGGAGGAGCGCGGCCTCGGGACGGCCAACGCCCCCGACGTGAAGGTCCGCCCGGCGGCCGAGGTGCGCGCCGAGTTCGACGCCCTCGTCCTGGCCGGCGGCGCCACGTTGCCGCGCGACCTGCCGGTGCCCGGGCGCGCGCTCGACGGCGTGCACTACGCGCTCGAGTACCTCAAGCCGGCGAACCTCGTCCGCGAGCGCGCGCTGGCGCAGTCCCCGATCAACGCGTCGGGCAAGCACGTCGTCATCATCGGCGGCGGCGACACCGGGGCCGACTGCCTGGGCACGGCGCACCGCCAGGGCGCCGCCTCGGTGCACCAGTTCGAGATCATGCCCGAGCCCCCGAGCGACCGCCTGGCCGACAACCCCTGGCCCGTGTGGCCGCTGATCCTGCGCAGCTCGGCGGCCCACGAGGAAGGCGGCGAGCGTCTCTTCGCGGTCACCACCACCGAGTTCGTCGACGACGGCTCGGGTGCGGTGCGCGCCCTGCGCGGGCACACGGTCGAGACGCGCACGGAGGACGGCCGGCCGGTCTTCGAGGCGGTCCCGGGCACCGAGTTCGAGCTCGAGTGCGAGCTGGTGCTCCTCGCCATGGGCTTCTTGGGCACCGAGCGCCGCAACGCCGTCGACGAGCTCGGCGTCGAGGTCGGGCCGCGCGGCAGCGTGGTCGCCGACGCGCAGTGGGCGACGAACGTGGACGGCGTGTTCGTCTGCGGGGACCAGACGCGTGGACAGAGCCTCATCGTGTGGGCGATCGCCGAGGGGCGCTCGTGCGCCCAGTCGGTGGACCGCTGGCTCATGGGGACGACGTCGCTGCCGGCGCCGATCGTGCCCGGCCAACTCGCCATGCGCTGAGGCGATGTCTCTCACCCAGGCCAACGGCATCGAGCTCTACTACGAGCTGGCCGGCACCGGGGACCGTCTGCTCTTCATTTCGGGCACGGGGTCGGACCTGCGCCGCACGCCGCGCCTGACCGACGTGCCCGCCTTCGCCGAGTTCGAGGTTCTGCAGTACGACCAGCGCGGCCTCGGCCAGTCCGAGGTGCCGGACGGGCCGTACACGATGGCCGACTACGGCAACGACGCCGCCGCGTTGCTCGATGCGCTGCGCTGGGACGACTGCCTCGTGCTCGGCGTCTCCTTCGGCGGCATGGTGGCCCAGGAGCTGGCGATCCGTCACCCGGAGCGAGTACGCCGACTGGTGCTCGCGTGCACCTCGGCCGGAGGCGCCGGCGGCGCGTCCTATCCGCTGCACGAGCTCGTCGGCCTGGACGCCGAGACCTCGCTCGCCAAGAGGCTCGCCTTGATCGACACCCGTTGGGACGAAGCCTGGCGGGAGGCCAATCCGGACATGGTGCGCACGATCGCCGAGGGCTTCCAGCTGGGCGAGGACGGTGAAGGCCCCGGCGAAGGCCCGTTGCGCCAACTCGAGGCGCGCAGCCACCACGACACGGCCGAGCGCCTCGGACAGATTCGCTGCCCCACGTTCGTCTGCGGTGGGGTCTATGACGGCATCGCACCGCCGGCCAACAGTGAATTCCTGGCCCGGTCGATCCCGGGCGCCGAGCTCGCGTTCTTCGACGGCGGCCACGGCTTTTTCATGCAGGACCCCGCGGCCATCCCGGCGATGCTGGATTTCCTCAGGAACTGAGCGCCTCGGTGTGAGGCGGGCGCTCCCGCCCTAGATTCGTCGCATGGACCTGACCGCGACACCCGAGTGGAAGGCGCTGGCGGCGCACTACGACGAGATCTCGGACCGCCACCTGCGCGAGCTCTTCGCCGGCGACGCCGCGCGAGCCGACCGCATGACCGCCGGCGCAGCCGACCTCAGCCTCGACTACTCCAAGCACCGTGTCACGGACGAGACGCTGCGCCTCCTCATGGCGCTGGCCCGGGCCGCCCACGTCGAGGAGCGCCGGGACGCCATGTTCCGTGGCGAGCACATCAACACGACCGAGGACCGCGCGGTGTTGCACGTGGCGTTGCGCATGCCGCCGGGCTCACATCTCGAGGTCGACGGGCAGGACGTCACCGGTGACGTCCACCGCGTGCTCGCCAAGATGGGCGACCTTTCGGACCGCATCCGCAACGGGACGTGGAAGGGGGCGACGGGCAAGCGCATCGCGGCGGTCGTGAACATCGGCATCGGCGGCTCCGACTTGGGCCCCGCCATGGCGACGCTGGCCCTGGCCGACTACGCCCAGCCCGGCCTCACGAGCCGCTTCGTGTCGAACGTGGACCCGATCGACCTGTACGCCGCGACCCAGGGTCTCGACCCGGCCACGACCCTGTTCGTCGTCAGCTCCAAGACGTTCACGACACTCGAGACGCTGACGAACGCCGCCGCCGCGCGCGACTGGCTGCTGAACGGGCTCGGCTCGGCTGCGGGCGACGACGCCGTCGCCAAGCACTTCGTGGCCGTGTCGACCAACGCCAAGGGGGTGGCGGACTTCGGTATCGATCCGGACAACATGCTGGAGTTCTGGGACTGGGTGGGCGGCCGCTACTCGTACGACTCGGCCATCGGCTTCTCCCTCATGGTGGCGATCGGCCGCGAGGCGTTCAACGAGATGCTGGTCGGCTTCCATGCGATCGACGAGCACTTCAAGACGACACCCCTGGAGCAGAACCTGCCCGCCATCCAGGGCATGCTGAACGTCTGGTACAACAACTTCTTCGGCGCACAGACGCACGCCGTCCTGCCGTACAGCCACCGCATGGCCCGGTTCCCCGCCTACCTGCAACAGCTCACGATGGAATCGAACGGGAAGTCGGTGCGCCTCGACGGCACGCCCGTGGAGGGGCAGACCGGCGAGATCTTCTGGGGCGAGCCCGGCACCAACGGGCAGCACGCGTTCTACCAACTGCTCCACCAGGGCACGAAGTTGGTCCCGGCGGACTTCATCGCCTTCGCCGAGTCCACGCACGACATCGGCGACCAGCAGGATCTGCTGGTGGCGAACTGCTTGGCCCAGACAAAGGCGCTCGCCTTCGGGAAGACGGCGGACGAGATCAGGGCCGAGGGGACGCCACCGGCGCTGGTGCCGCACAAGGTCATGCCCGGCAACCGCCCGACGTCGACCATCCTCGCCCCGGAGGTCACGCCGTCGGTGCTCGGCCAACTGGTCGCGCTGTACGAGCACACGGTCTTCGTGGAGGGGACGATCTGGGGGATCGACTCGTTCGACCAGTGGGGCGTCGAGCTCGGCAAGGTCATGGCGAAGGAGCTGGCGCCGATCCTCACCAGCCCGTCCGCGCCGGACCTCTCGGAGGAGGATTCGTCCACCGCGTCGCTGGTGCGGCAGTACCGCGGGCTGCGTGGCCGGGCGGTTTGAGGCACTCCATCGTTCTACGAGTGAATCGCGAGGCGATCGAACTTTCGGTGAGGGCGCCCCGTCCGCTCGCCGACGCGACGCGGAAGCCGGTTACGGCTGGCCGATGAGGCCGTGCAGCGGTTGGCTCGGCATCAGGCCGCGCCACGTGCCGGGCAACTTGAGCCCAAGGCGCTTGAGCTCGTCGAGGTGTTGCGACGACAGCGCCTCGAGACTCTTCGTGCCGCGTTTCGTCAGCTTGAGCCGGACCAGACGATGGTCGTCGTCGTCGCGGGATCGCTCCACGAGCCCCGCGGCCTCGGCCCGGTCGATCAGTCCGACGGCGCTGTGGTGCCGCAGAAGGAGATAGTCCGCCGTCTCGCCGATCGTCGGCCCACGCGGATCGGAGTGGCCACGAATGGCAATGAGCAGTTGCTGGTGCGCCGGCGTCAGGCCGGCCGCCTCGGCCTGTTGCTCGCTCCAGCGCACCAAGCGCCGTAGCCCCGTCCACAGGGTCAACAGGTCTTCGTAGTCGGCGTCCGTCAGTCGCATCGTGTCACGATACCCTCGTGACGCGATAGATCGGTGGATGGTCTGATCGACGGAATCAAGGCGAGGCTGGACGGGTCGCGCCGACGAAGATCAAGCTGCCGAAAGTGCTGCCGATGGCGGCAGGGAACGGCTCCGCTCGGACGTCGGCTCCCGTGTAGGGCGCGTCGACCATGACCGTCTCGCCGTCGACGACGCCGACGTAGAGGCCGACGTGGTCGATGCTCGAGGGGGCGCTCCCGAAGAAGACGAGGTCCCCGGGCTCGAGCGTGGCGCCGACGGCGAGCTTGGGTGTGGTGTCGTACTGGTCCTGGGCCACCCGAGGGAGCGTGACGCCGGCAACGGCGTAGGCGGCCTGGACCAGGCCGGAGCAGTCAAAGCCGACTCCGGGGGTCTCACCACCCCAGACGTAGGGCGTGCCGATCTGCGCCAGTGCCCACTCCACCGCGACGGCACCGGCGTCGGACGTCGCGGACACGTCGACGGCGGTCCCGTCCCCGGTCTGGCCCGCGTAGGACTGGGCCAGCGACAGCACCTGCTGCACGTAGGAGTCGGAGTGGTTGTACGCGTAGATCGCACCCGAGATGTTCGTCCCACCCGAAGCCCCGTTCGCACAGAGCAGGCGCGCCGCCGTGTACACGGCGTCGGTGGGGTCGTAGGGGCTCGGCGGGGTGGCCCCGTTGGGCGGGACGGGCAGCGCGTACTCCGCGAACGTGGCGGGCTCGAACTGCATCGGGCCCTCCGCGCCTGCGGCGTTGGCCCCGCTGTGCACTCCGGGCAGGTCCGATTGGCCGTTGTCGGACTCGACGGTGCCGATGGCCGCCAGCACGGTCCAGGGCAGCCCGGGGCACGTCGCCGCCGCCTGTTGGTACAGGGCGAGCATGGCCGGCGGAATGTCCGCCGTGGCGGTCGAGCTGGCTGCGGGTTCGCTGTCGCTGCCACCCAGGAACGACACGGCGGACGCCACGACGGCCAGACCGACCAACGCCGCACCGAGGACAACGGCGGCCGCGGCCGCGGCAAGGCCCCTCATGTGCGGACGGTCCCATTTCTGAACCCGACGGGTCGTGCCACGCCGGGGAACGGTTGGCCGCGTACGTCCTCGGGCCCACAGAAGACACGAGGGTCACTTGCGAGTCACGAAGCCGATCAGTCGCGACGTGGCCGCGGACGATCGGCGTCGGCTATCGGAAACCCTCGGCAACCGACACCACTCCCCAGATGGGCGCCTATCCTCGCCCTCAGACCAGCATCCCGTCGGTGCCTTGGGTTGCTCGAAGAGGAGGGTGACGAGTTGACAGAGGTGTCTCGTGCTGTTTTGCCGATCCCGGACCGACCAGAGGTGGGTCTCACCACTTACGACGCCAAAGACCCCGACACCCACTACCCACCCATTGAGCCACTGCTCCCCCCAGAGGGCGCCCCGAATGTCCTGGTCATCCTGTTGGACGACATCGGATTCGGAGCGTCGAGTGCTTTTGGGGGGCCGTGCCACACCCCGACAGCAGAGCGTCTGGCCGGACGTGGCCTGAAGTACACCCGGTTTCACACCACTGCCCTGTGTGCCCCGACGCGTCAGGCCCTCCTCACCGGCAGGAACCACCACTCGGTCGGCATGGGCAGCATCACCGAAACCGCGACGTCGGCACCGGGACAGAGTTCGCTTCGACCCAACACGAAAGCACCGCTGGCCGAGACGTTGAAGCTCAACGGTTACTCGACCGCCCAGTTCGGTAAGTGCCACGAGGTTCCCGTGTGGCAGTCGTCCCCCATGGGACCGTTCGACATGTGGCCGTCGGGTGGGGGTGGGTTCGAATACTTCTACGGCTTCATCGGGGGCGAAAACAACCAGTGGTATCCGGCCCTCTACGAAGGGCTGACCCCCATCGAGCCGGAGAAGACGCCCGAGGAGGGTTACCACCTCACCGAGGATCTCGCCGATCACGCAATCGACTGGGTGCGTGCCCAAAAGGCCCTGGTTCCCGACAAGCCGTTCTTCATGTACTTCGCCCCCGGAGCCACGCATGCCCCGCATCACGTCCCCCAGGAATGGGCCGACAAGTACAAGGGCACATTCGCAGAGGGTTGGGACCGGCAACGAGAGATCACCTTCGCCCGACAGAAGGAACTGGGTGTCATCGGCCCCGACGCCAAGCTGACTGCTCGCCATGACGAGATCCCGGCGTGGGACGACATGCCCGAGGAGCTTCGGCCCATCCTGGAGCGGGAGATGGAGGTCTACGCCGGGTTCCTCGAACACACCGACCATCACGTCGGCCGGGTTGTCGACGCCATCGAACAGCTCGGCATCCTCGACCACACGCTGATCTATTACATCATCGGAGACAACGGAGCCTCGGCCGAGGGCACGATCAACGGCGCCTTCAACGAGATGGCCAACTTCAACGGGATGGCCGCCCTCGAGACACCTGAGTACATGATCTCCAAGCTCTACGAACTCGGGACACCGACCTCGTACAACCACTACGCCGTGGGATGGGCCTGGGCCATGGACACGCCCTACCAGTGGACCAAGCAGGTGGCCTCCCACTGGGGTGGGACTCGCAACGGGACGATCGTCCAGTGGCCCGAAGGCATCACCGATCCGGGTGGCAGTCGCTCCCAGTTCTGTCACGTCATCGACGTGGCCCCCACCATCTTGGAGGCAGCGGGCATCCCCCACCCGCTCTCAGTCAACGGCGTGCAACAAGCCCCCATCGAGGGCACCAGCATGCTCTACAGCCTCAACGATCCCGACGCTCCCGAGCGTCACGATCTTCAATACTTCGAAATCTTCGCCAATCGCGGCATCTACTACAAGGGCTGGAGCGCCGTCTCCAAGCACCGAACCCCATGGGAGATGATGGGCGTGCAGCTCCCAGCCTTCGATGACGACATCTGGGAGCTCTACGACGGGAGTAAGGACTGGACGCAGGCCGACGATCTGTCGACCGAGCTGCCCGAGAAGCTTCGTGAGCTGCAGCGGCTGTGGCTGATTGAGGCAGTCAAGTACAACGTCCTCCCGCTCGACGATCGCGGGATCGAACGGGGCAATCCCGACATCGCGGGACGCCCCCAGCTCATCCGCGGCACGTCCCAACTTCTCTTCCCCGGCATGAAGCGACTCTCTGAGAACAGCGTGGTCAGCATCAAGAACAAGTCGTTCTCGGTGACCGCTCAGCTCCAGGTCGGAGGCGCACCAGCCCAAGGGGTCCTGATCGCCCAGGGCGGTGCCTTCGGAGGTTGGGCGCTGTACACCTCGGATGGACGGGCCAAGTTCGTCTACAACGTTCTGGGCATCCTGTCATTCACCACTGAGGCGACTGAGGCGATCCAGCCGGGTGACCACCAGGTCCGCATGGAGTTCGCCTACGACGGCGGCGGGTTGGCCAAGGGTGGGTCTGTGACTCTCTATTACGACGGCCGAGCGGTTGGCGAGGGGAGGGTGGAAGCTACTCAACCCATCGTGTTCTCCGCTGACGAGACCACCGACGTCGGTGACGACTACGGGATGCAGGTCTCGCCGGATTACGCCGGCGCGAGCAAGTTCAACGGCAAGATCGACCTTGTCCAGATCGACATCGGTGACGACAACCACGACCACATGATCAATCCCGAGGACCTCATCAGGGTCGCGATTTCCCGGCAATAGCGAACCGGAATGGTCGCTAGCGGCAGCTGATCACCCCACGGATCCGGTACAGAGCCTCGGGTGGGGGACGGGTGATACCTCCACCGACACCGGCAGGCCCCGGAACGCCCTTGCCTGCCATGATGGAGCGAGCTGAACGTTGAGTAGTGGAGGGCGCATCACCACGACAACGCCTGGTGGAACCGGCGGATACCTTCTGGCCAGGGCGGACGAGGGCCAGTTGGCCTTCGGCAGCCCGCACCTGTTCAAGGCCGCCGCGCACGACACCTCGGGGCGCTTCGATTTCCTCACCATGGCGATGGCGCCCAGGACCGGTCCGCCGTTGCACTACCACGAAGCCCAGGACGACACCTTCTACGTCCTCGAAGGGTTGCTCACGGTCCAGGCGGGCGACGAGATCCTCGACCTCGGCCCGGGCGAGTTCCTCAGCATCCCACCCGGCATGGCGCACACGTTTGACAACCTGCACAACGGGGACGAGCTTGTGCGGTCCATCAATGTGATGACGCCGGGAGGGCTCTTTCCAACGATTGAGGACATGGCTCGAGTCCCAGAAGGACCCGATCACCTTGACGGCCTCAAGGCAGCGACCAGTCGGCATGGGACGGTCATCGTCGGTCCACCACTGCGGGTGACGCTCGGACTTGAGTGATCACGCGCGCTGACGTTGGTTGACCGCAGCCGCCGCCGCGCCAACCTCAATTCGGGTCAGCGGGATTCGACCATGCCGGGTCCCACTCTGCGACCCAGATGTCGAGACCGGTGATCTCCAGCACGCGGTGGACTGCCGGGCTTGGGCGACTGACCACAAGCATCCCCCCGTCGTTCGTCACTTGTTGCCGGGCCACGTGAATAGCCCCCAAACCGGATGAGTCAACGAAGGTCAGGTGCTTCAGGTCGAGGACAACGAGCGCACCAGGTTCACCGAGCGATTGCTCGGCGAACCTCGGCACGGTCGATGCGTCGAGTTCACCTTTTAGGGTCAATACACGACCCCCATCAAAGGCGTAGGACGTCACGTCAAATATGTCCAAGATCACGTGCCGACCTTGTTCCCCTGTCCGAGTTTGCCGTCCTCCCTCAGCGTGAGAGAGGAACCCGTCCGTTTCTGACCTTTCGGCCTCGTTGCTAGTCCTCGATCTACCGTGCTGACAGCCTGGATGAGGAACACCGATTGGTCAATCACCCGAAAGGGTGATTACCAAGGCGAGGCCCAGTTTTAGAGTGAAACGATGGCCAAGCCCATCACAGTCGCGCTGATCAACGACTACATGATCGTCCTTGAAGGGCTGCGCTCCCTCCTCCGGTCCAGTGAGCCCGAGATTGTGATCGTCGAGATCGACGTCAGGAAGGGACCGCGCCGAACAGTCGATGTCTCGCTGCTCGATACCTACGGCGAGCTCGACTCCCTGGACGAAAGGGTGCGCTCTCTAACTGCTGACCCCAGCAACGGGGCGATCGTGGTCTTCAGCTTTTCCGACCGACCCCAGGCGGTTGAGCATGCCATGCGAGCCGGCGCTCAGGGCTTCATCTCCAAGGCCGTACCGCGCCAACAGATCATCGAGGGCATCAAATCTGCTGCGCGAGGCGAGCGTGTCATTCTCACGCAACGTTCGCAACACTCCCAGATCGATGAAGCATTGCGATGGCCGGGGCGTTCCATCGGTCTCACCGAGCGCGAAAGCGAGATCCTGTCGCTCCTGTCGACTGGTATGACCAATCGCGAATTGGGAACCAGCCTCTACGTCAGCGAAAACACGATCAAGACCCACTTGCGGAGCCTCTACGCCAAGCTCGGTGTCCGGAACCGAGCGCAAGCCGCGTCGCTGGCCGGGCAAGGGATCCTTGGGGATCATCGTCAGCAATCCAAACCAATCGGATGAGGCACCGGGGCGAAGCGAGGTCGTATGTGGAGCGCCCGAGCTACTGGTGAACCGACCCGCGGCTCGCCCGCCCTCGGCCGAGCGCAAAGCTCGCGGCCCAGACGATCGCGACGACGACGGCGGCAATCCACAGCAAGTGGATCGCGAACCCGGCGCCGAAGAGGATCAGCACCAGAAGAGCCAACAAGATAATTACCATGAGTTTCTCTCGTTTCTATTTTTGTAGTCAGCGCCAAGCTGACATGCGTACCGGGATGTCGCTGGAGAGCGCCCGCCTCGAACTCGCCGGACCGAACCGGGCGCTCCACAGACCTACTTCTTGAAGGCGTCCTTCACCTTTTCCCCCGCCTGCTTCAAGTTGCCGGCCGCCTCGTCTCGCTTGCCCTTAGCCCGCAAAGAGTCGTCGTCCGTGGCCTTTCCTGCGGCCTCCTTCAAATGACCTTTTGCTTCTTGGATCTTGTTCTTTGCCTTGTCGACAGTTGACATGACGTTTCCTTTCGGTTTGAGGATTCGGTTCTAAATACAGCCCTGGATTCAGGCTGAGAAAGCAGTGATTGTCAGTACGTCGAATCGACTCGGCGCACGACGTTCCCCTCTCCGTCGTCGACGACGGTCCGGTGGCGGCGCGTGTTGGCTACCACCATGGCGATCAGGGACAGCGCCGCTCCAACCACGCCGACGATCATCAAGATGACGCCGACCTTGTTCACGTTGAATCCGTGTTGATCAGGGCTCGCGGTGACGGCGTAATCCAAAATGGCGCCAACGGCAAAGGCGATAATGCTCGCCACAAGTCCTCCAGCTCCAACCATTTGCAACCTCCAATCAGGGTGCGATGGACATACCCGTGTCGATCGCGGAGAAACGAGTGAACCACTCGACGCGAGAAACCAGCGTTCTGGAAATCACCCGAATGGGTGAGACCAACCCAGATGCCTGCGTAATCGTGCGTAATGCAGTGCAGAACAGAGTCGGTGGCGCGACGAATAAATGATGGGACGGGGCTGAGAAAGTTGCGCTGCGTCTGACGACGTCACATCAGAGCATCGAAAAGATGTCCCCGGGCTTAGTGGCGTGAACGTCGAAGACGAATCTTCGGACACGGCTCATGGTCTGACCGTTCACGGGCGATGTGTCGCCATTGCTTCGTGGTGTTGTCGATCGAATTTGAACGGAACGTTCCCGGAGCGAGCGCCGTCGCTCCTTCGGCAGTGGCCGGGTCCGTCCGACTCGCCGTCGTCCGATGCGACCGTGCTGTTGAGGGTCGGTGGCGTTCGCGGTGCTCGAGTACGACAGCCGCTTGGTGGCACGGAACGAATCAGCCCGGGGATCGCCCGCCAGGGCGGGCGTGGCGGCCCACGACCCGTTCCCGGTGATCCTCCGACCGCGAGCAGGACCGGCCTGTGGGCACGACCAGGACGCGCTCGCCATACTTGGGCCATGAAAAGCACCATGCAGGACGCACCACTCCTGATCGCCGACATCCTGCGGCACGGGCAGCTCGAGCACGGCGACAGCACCGTGATCACCGTGGAGGCGGGCGGGTACCGCTCGGCCACCTTCGCCGAGGTCGCCGAGCGGGCGGAACGCCTGGCGGCCGCGCTCACCCGTCTCGGGATCCAAGAGGGGGACAGGGTCGGCACCTTCTGTTGGAACAACCAGGGCCATCTCGAGGCCTACCTGGCCATCCCCTGCATGGGGGCCGTGCTCCACACCCTCAACATCCGGCTGCCCGCCGACCAGCTGGCCTACGTGATCAACCACGCCGAGGACCGGGTGATCATCGTCGACGCGTCGCTGATCCCGCTCCTGGCCGGGATCAAGGACGACCTGAAGACCGTCGAGACGATCATCGTGGCGGGGGAGGGGGACACCTCGCCCCTGGGGGAGACGCTCTCCTACGAGCGCCTCATCGCGGCCGAAGAGCCCGGCTTCGACTGGCCGACGTTGGACGAGCGGTCGGCCGCGGCCATGTGTTACACGAGCGGCACGACGGGCAGCCCCAAGGGCGTCGTCTACTCGCACCGCTCGACGTGGCTGCACACCCAGGCGCTGCAGTCCGCGTCGTCGCTCGGCATGATGGAGAAGGACCGGATCCTCATCATCGTCCCGATGTTCCACGCCAACGCGTGGGGTACGCCCTACGCCGCCTGGCTGGCCGGGACCGACATGATCATGCCGCAGATGTTCCTCATGGGAGAGCATCTGGCCAACGTGATCAACGAGCACCATCCGACTGTCGCCTGCGGTGTGCCCACGATCTGGAACGGGTTGCTCGCGCTCGACACCCCGATCGACTTCTCGACGATGCGGGACATCACCGCCGGCGGTGCGGCGGTGCCCCAATCGCTGATCGAGGCGTTCGAGGAACGCTTCGGCGTGACGATCATCCAGGGTTGGGGCATGACCGAGACCAGCCCGCTCGCCGCGCTCGCCATCCCGCCGGCTCGTCGCCACGAGAGCCACGACGACATGTACTACAAGATCAAGGCCGGCCGGGTCGTCGCCGGGTGCGAGGTGCGCGTCGTCTCCGAGGACGGCCGGGTGCTACCCAACGACGGGAAGTCAATCGGCGAGTTCGAGATCCGCGGCCCGTGGATCACCGGCTCGTACTACAAGGACGAAGACCCCGGGAAGTTCCACGACGGCTGGCTCCGTACCGGCGACGTCGGCTGTCTTGACGGTCAGGGCTACATGACCATCTCGGACCGGACGAAGGACGTGATCAAGTCCGGCGGCGAGTGGATCTCCTCGGTGGAGCTCGAGAATGCGGTGATGGCGCACCCCGACGTGTTCGAGGCCGCCGTGATCGCCATCCCGGACCCGAAGTGGTCGGAACGCCCGCTCGTCGCCGTCGTACCCAACCCCGGCCGCAGTCCCGCACCCGCGGACCTGGTCGACTTCTTGGTCAGCCGGGTGCCGCGTTGGTGGCTACCCGACCAGTGGACGTTCATCAGCGAGGTGCCCAAGACCAGCGTCGGCAAGTTCGACAAGAAGGTCATGCGGGCCGCCTATGCGGACGGCGACTACGAGGTGCAGAGCACGCCACTGCCCAAGTGAGCGGGCCGAGCGAGGCCATGGAGCACATGGCCGAGCGGCTCGAGGGCCTGCTCGAGGAGCTGGGTGACATGGCGATCGACGCGCTGAGCCGCGCCACTGCCGGCGACCCCGACTCCCAGGAGACGGGCGTGGCCCTGGCCGAGGAGCGCCGCATCCTCAAGGCCCGGCGGGCGTTGGAGCGCTCCGTCGCTGCGCTGCTCGAGGGTTCCGACGCCCGTCGCGAGCCACTCGACGACGGCGCCTGATCTCAAAGCGCCCGCATGCGCCTCTTCGTGGCCGTCGTGGCCGGACGACGAGACGCGGCGGCGGCTGTCCGGCCTGGAGCTGGAGCTCGGCCGCAGCAAGGGGCTGCGCTTCGTTGGCGGGTCGCGTTGGCATGTCACCCTCCGCTTCCTGGGTGAGGTGCACGAGGACGCCGTCGGCCCCCTCGGCGAGGCCTTGGTGACCACCGCGGCCGAACACCGCGGGCCCGTCGAGTGCCGTTTGGGACCCGGTACCGGCTGGTTCACCGGCGTCCGCGTCCTCTACCTGCCGGCCGCCGGACTGGACGGACTCGCCGCCGCGGTGCACGCCGCGACGATCCCTCTCGTGCCCGAGCCGGCGAACCCCGAGCCGGAGTTCAACGGGCATCTCACGCTGGCCCGCTCCAAGGGACGGCGCCTCAGCGTCGCCGCCCTCGGGGAGATGGCCGGGGTCCCCTTCGAGGCGTCCTTCCCGGTGCCCGCCCTCGACCTGGTCTCGTCGCAGCCGTCCCCCGAGGGCCACGTCTACACGACGCTGGTCCGCGCGCCGCTCGGCAAGGGTTAGGTCTTGCCGTTCGTTTTCGCTTCGGCCTACGAGAGCGCCTTCACGGGGGACGTCAATTTGATGAGTCCATGCTGCAGTGAACGCGCCTTCTGCACTGAAACCTCACACTTTCAGCCCAGAAATGGAGTCGGAGCTCATATGCGACCCTTCGAACTTTTCAGAGGTCGCGTTTAGGGCCCCGTCTGCCCCGTCAGGTACTCGGTGATCGCCCCGGCGATGGCGGACGCCGCGGACTGCTGGAACGCCGCAGTCACCAGGAGGCCCGTGTCCGTGGCGTTCTGCATGTTGCCGCACTCGATCAAGACCTTGGGCACGGTGGTCAGGTTCAACCCGGCCAGGTCGTTGCGCGGTTGCAGGCCGTCGACGCCGTCGTAGTCGCTCACGGGCATGCCCGTCTCCGACGCGAAGACGTCGCGCAACACGGAGGCGAACGAGTCAGACGACGCGATCACGCCGTTGTTCGGCCCGTCGGCCACCGGCTCGAGGACGGTGAAGCCGCGGCCGCTCACCGGACCCCCGTCGGCGTGGATGTCGACCGCGACGTCCGCGTGTGCGTTGTTGATGATGGCGGCGCGCGTCGTCACGCAGGGCCCGACGCCGTCGTTGTTCGTGCGCGTCATGACCACGGTGGCGCCCTCGGCCTGCAGGTCGGACTGGAGATACGAGGCGACGTTGAAGTTGAATTGCGCCTCGGTGTAGCCGCTCGCCGTCTCGGTCCCCGTGGTGTCGCAGGGCTCGGTTCCGGTGCCGTTGAACACGGGCGCGTCGATGTACGCCGGGTCGCTGTAGTTCAGCCCGTTGTGACCGGGGTCGATGCCCACGACCTTGCCGGCGAGCGGATCCGAGCCGACGACGAGCCAGTACCCGCCCCCGCCCGGCGCCGCCGCCATGCCCACGACCGGAGCCGGCAGCTGGGTCCCGCCCAACGAGCCCTCGTACGTCGCGTTGCCGAAACTGAAGAGCCCACCGTCGCGGGCGACGAGCCAGTACCCACCCTGGGGTGCCGCCGCCATGCCGACGATCGGGGCGTTCAACACCAGCGAGCCGGTCGAGCCGGCGAACGACGCATCGCCGTAGCTGAAGATCCCGCCGTCGGACGCCACGAACCAGTAGCCCCCGCCGTCGGGCGTGGCCGTCATCCCCACGACCGGCGCGTTGAGCGGCTGGCCGCCGTGGGAGCCGTAGAACTGCCGCGTCGCCGTAGCTGAAGATGCCCCCGTCGGAAGCCACCAGCCAATAACCCCCGCCGTCGTGCGTCACGGCCATGCCGACGATCGGCGCGTTGAGGCTCAACGAGCCCGCGGAGCCCCAGAACTGGGCGTCGCCGTAGTTGAACACGCCCCCGTCGCGTGCCACGAGCCAGTAGCCCTTCCCGTCCGGGGTGGACGCCATGCCGACGATCGGCGCGTTGAGCACGAGCGAGCCGGTGGAGCCGTAGAACTGCGCGTCGCCGTAGCTGAAGATGCCGCCGTCCGAGCCGACCAGCCAGTACCCGGCCCCGTCGGGGGTGGCGGCCATGCCCACGATCGGAGCGTTGGCGTTGGGCACGGAGTTCGCACCGATGGGCGTGTTCCCGAAGGGCACGACGCCGTCGGGCGGGGGAGTGGCGCCGGCGGACAGAGGGCCGAACGCCGGCAGGGGCGAAAGCTGCAGGACCCCCACCAGGGGAGCCACGGCCAGCAGCAGGACCACCAGGACCCGCCGCACACCCGCCCTGCTCACACCGAGCACGCGGGCGATCCTACGCCCGGCTCATCCCGCGTACTCGTTCAATGCATCGATGAGCATGCGCAGCCGCGCGTAGTGGAAGCGGTCGAAGCGGAAGGCCAAGCGGGGGAGCTCGGGATAGTCGTTGCGCTCCGGCGGGAACGGGCCGGTCGTGCGGATGCTGCCGCGCAGCACGATGTCGCCGAACCGCTTGTTCAGGTCGGCCAGCTCCGCCTTGCTCGGCTGCACCTGTACGCGGAGGACCAGGAGGTCGCCGACCCAGCGCAGCGAGTGGTAGTTGCGGTAGAAGCCGAGGATCTCCGCGCTCGCTTCTTCCATGGTGTTGGTCACCTTGAACAGCGCCGTGTCCTCGGGCGAGATCCAACCCGCCGCGATCGCCTGCTCCTTGAAGAAGCGCAGCCACTCGTGCCAGTACGTGCCGCCGGGTGTCTCGACCATGACGACCGGGGCCGGCTCGGCCTTGCCCGTCTGGAGCAACGTCAGGAGCTCGAACGCCTCGTCCTGCGTGCCGAACCCACCGGGGAGGATGGCGTAGGCGTGCGACTCCTTGATCAGCATGAGCTTGCGCGTGAAGAAGTAGCGCATCTCGACCAGCTTGGGGTCCTGCGCGATGAACGCGTTCGCCGATTCCTCATTCGGCAGGCGGATGTTGACCCCGAACGCGTGCTCCCGCCCGGCGCCTTCGAGGCCGGCCGCCATGATCCCGGGTCCGGCTCCGGTCACCACCATCCAGCCCGCAGCGGCCAGGGTCGCCGCCAGGTCGCGGGCGAGGATGTAGACCGGGTCCTCGGGCTTCGTCCGCGCCGAGCCGAACATCGTGATCTTGCGGATGTGCCGGTAGGGCCGGAACACCCGGAACGCCTCGGCCATCTCGCCCAGCGCGGCGTTGGCGATCTTGAGGTCACCGACCGACGTGCCCTCGCGCGCCATGTCGTCGAGCGAGTCGACCATCGCCTGCAGCTCACGCGTCTGGGCGGGCGAGAGCTCTCGGTCGGCGAAGAGGTCCTCGTAGGCCCGCCTGCCGCCTGTCGCCCTCGTCCGCCGGGTCCTCCGCCTCGGTCACGCGCCCGCGGAGGCGCCGGCCAGCGCATACAGCGTGGAACGCTGCACCAGGGGCCGGCCGAGCGGCGTCACGATCGCCTCGAGGTCGTCGACGCCCATGCGCTGCCCGTGGGTTGCCCCGGCCGCCCGCGAGATGTTCTCGTCGATCAGCGTGCCACCGAGGTCGTTCACGCCGGCCCGCAGCACCTGGCGCGACCCCTCGGCGCCCATCTTCACCCAGCTCACCTGGATGTTGTCGATGTCGCCCGCATAGGCGATACGCCCGACCGCGTGCATCAGCAGCGCCTCGCGGAAGGTGGGGCCCCGCCGGGCCCGGCGCTGGAGGTAGATCGGGGTGGCCATGTGCACGAAAGGCAGCGGCACGAACTCGGTGAAGCCGCCTGTCTCTCGCTGCAGGGCCCGGGTCGCCACGATGTGGCGGGCCCAGCTCACCGGCTGCTCAATCGAGCCGAACATGATCGTGACGTTCGAGCGCAGCCCGACCTGGTGCGCCGTGCGGTGCGCCTCGAGCCACTCTTCCGTCGAGATCTTGTCCGGGCACAGCACGGCCCGCACCTCGTCGTCGAGGATCTCGGCCGCCGTGCCCGGCAGCGTCTTGAGGCCGGCCTCGCGCAGGCGGGTCAGGTACTCGGCCAGCGGCACCTCGGAGCGCCGCGCCCCCTCGGTGACCTCCAGCGCGGTGAAGGCGTGAATGTGGATGGTCGTCGACGCCGCCCGCACCGCCTCGAGCACGTGGACGTAGTAGTCCCCGTCGAAGTTCGGGTGGATGCCACCCTGGAGGCAGACCTCGGTCGCGCCCTCGGCCTCGGCCTCCGCCACGCGCTGGGTGATCTCGTCGAGCTCGAGCAGGTACGGCTTCCCCCGCAGGTTCAGGACAGCGGGCCCTTCGAGAACGCGCAGAAGCGGCACTTGAACGTGCACACGTTCGTGTAGTTGATGTTGCGGTTGTACACGAAGGTCACCGCGTCACCGGCGATGCGGCGGCGCAGGTCGTCGGCCACCTCGGCCACCTGCGCGCACCTCGGGGCCGCGGGCGCTGAACAACGTGACGATCTCGGGCTCGCCGACCTCTTGTCCGAACGCGACGCCGGACAGGACCTCGGCCACGGCGCCGCCGCCGACCCGCCCGCGCCGCCACGCCCACGCCCTGCCGACCCCGACGACACCCGTGGGCCCGTCGAGCAACGCCGGCGGCGCCTCCTCGCCCCCCGAGCACCAGCACGTCGTCACGGGCCAGTCCCTCGGCGTCGGACGCATCGAGCACCGGGAAGCGCATCGCCTCGTCCAGCCAGCGCGTCGGGTCCAGGGCGAACGTCGGGTAGATCGTCAGCCGGGGCGCGAGCGTGTGCCCGGCCGCCTCGGTCGCCGCGCGCAGCACGTCCAGCGCCGGCCAGGCCCGCTCGGGGTTCACGTGGTCGGCCGTCACCGGCGACACGCCGCCCCAGTCGTCGATGCCCGCGTCGAGCAGCGGCGCCAGGTCGTCGGAGAGGTTGGGCGGCGCCTGGACGTGGATCTACGGTGGCAGCACCAGGCGCGCCGCCGCGATCGCCCACACCAGGTCGTCGGCGGGGCACGGCGCAGCCTTGAACATGGCGGTGCCCGCCTTGGGCAAGAAGTTCTGCACGATGACCTCTTGGACGTGACCGTGCCGATCGTGCGCCGCCGCGATCGCCCGCAGCGCCGCCAGCTGGTCCGCCCGCGTGTCGCCGATCCCGACGAGGATCCCCGTCGTGAACGGGATGGCCAGTTCGCCCGCCGCCTCGAGCGTGGCCAGGCGCCGCGACGGCTCCTTGTCGGGCGCGCCTCGGTGCGCGGCCAGATCCCTCGGCCATCGACTCGAGCATCATGCCCTGGCTGGCCGTCACCGGCCGCAGCGCGGCCAGCTCGTCCGCGTACAGCGCGCCCGCGTTGGCGTGGGGGAGCAGACCCGGTCTCTTCGACGACGAGCCGGCACATGGCGGCCAGGTAGTCGACCGTCGAGGCGTACCCCTGCGCGGCGAGCCACTCCGCCGCCACCGGGTAGCGCAGCTCGGGCCGCTCACCCAGGGTGAACAGGGCCTCGTGGCATCCGGCCGCCTGCCCCGCCGCGGGCGACCGACAGGACCTCCTCGGGCGGTCAGGTACGGCGACTCGAGCCGCGCCGGCGCCTTGGCGAACGTGCAGTAGCCGCAGCGGTCGCGGCACAGCATGGTCAGCGGGATGAAGACCTTGGGGGAGAAGGTCACCCGCCGGCCGTGGGCGCCGTCGCGCACGACGCGGGCCGAGGCCGTGAGCTCGGGCAGCGGCGTGGCGAGGAGATCGGCGTCGGTGAGCACGAGCGCCAATCTAGGGGGCGATGGCGCAGGCTGGACCATCGACCAGCCACAGCATGCGCCCGGCGTGGACGCGGGCGGCCGGGATGTCGTCGCCCGCGCTCGAGGGCGGCGACGGCGTCGGCCTTGGACGCGCCGGCCACGGTGAAGATGGCCAGGCACGCCGAATTGATGGCCGGACAGCGTCAGCGTGAGCCGCGGATGCGGGTTGACGCCGTTGGGG
Source organism: uncultured Acidimicrobiaceae bacterium (assembly GCA_963821105.1). Taxonomy (GTDB): domain Bacteria; phylum Actinomycetota; class Acidimicrobiia; order Acidimicrobiales; family RAAP-2; genus Bog-473. Next base: position 15,229 of record CAWGCO010000009.1, on the reverse strand, counting down.
TCCTCCGTCGCCGCCACCAGCTCGCTCGGGCCCGCCTCGAGCGTCGACGCCCCGGGGAACAGCGACGCCGTGTGGCCGTCGGGCCCCATGCCCAAGTGGATGACGTCGATGCCTGGCGCCGGTCACGAGCTCGCCGAGATCACGTGCTGGTAGGCGGCGACGCACTCTTCGACCGGGAGCTCGGTCGGCATCGGCTGGAACGAGCCGACCGGGCCCGACGCGGTCCAGGAGCGACTCGCGGATGAGCCGCTGGTTGGCGTCGTCGTCGTCGGGCGGCACCATGCGCTCGTCGCCCACGTAGACGTCGGACGACGCTCCAGTCGATCCCCGGCGGTCTCGGCCAACACCTCGTAGCAGGCCCGGGCCGTCGGCCCACCCGAGAGCACCAGGGCGAACCGGGGACCCGGGTCGCGCCGTGAACGCCTCGACGACCGCGTCGGCGAACGCGCGGGTGACGTCTTCGACGGGGGTGATCACGCTGTCGAAGGCCTTCCACGGCTTCGGGGTCTCGGTCTCCAGGCCCTGCTGGCCGGACTCGAGCGTCACCGCGTGGCCCGCCGAACTGGTTGCGCAGCGCGGCGACCATCTTCAGCTGGAACGAGTTCTTGTCCTGCGAGGCGAAGCGGGTGAAGAGCGACGTCGCGATCACCGGTGCCGGCACGCCGCGGTCGATCGCCTCGAGCGCGGTCCAGCGGCCCTCGCCCGAGTCGACCGCCACCGGTGCGATCTCCGTCGAAGCCGGCGTCGGGCCGCAGGGCCCGCTCGGCCAGCTCGAGCAGCCAGCTGCGCACGACCGAGCCGTAGCGCCAGATCGAGGCGATCTCGTGCAGGTCGAGGTTGAACTCGTCGGCCCGCGCCATCACCTCGAAGCCCTCGGCGTAGGCCTGCATCATCCCGTACTCGATCCCGTTGTGGACCATCTTCACGAAGTGCCCGGCCCCGACCGGTCCCACGTGGGCGTAGCCGCCCTCGGGCGCCAGCGTCAGGAACGCCGGCTCGACGACGGCCACCGACTCCTTGGTGCCGCCCACCATGAGGCAGTAGCCCTCGGTCAGGCCCCACACGCCGCCCGACGTCCCGGCGTCGACGAAGCCGACGCCCTTCTTCTTGAGCCGGTCGGCCATGCGGCTCGGCCTCCTTGAAGTTGGAGTTGCCGCCGTCGACGATGACGTCGCCCTTCTCGAAGAGCTCGCCCAGCGCGTCGATCGTGTCGTTCGTCGGCTTCCCGGCCGGCACCATCACCCAGGCCGCCCGCGGCGGGCTCAGCTTCTGGGCCACCTCGGCCAGCGTGGTCGCGGTCTCGGCCCCCTTCGACGCCGCCTGCTTCGAGCGCGTCCGCGCTGAGGTCGTACGCCACCACCTCGTGCCCGCCCTTCAGCAGGCGCTCGGTCATGTTGGCGCCCATCTTGCCCAGGCCGATCATGCCGATCCTCATGCGCGCTCCTCTCGGTTGCGAACTGCGCGGGCGAATCAGAACGTAGCGGCTTTGTCGGTCAGCGACTGCAGCAGCTCGTCGAACGACTTGGCGAAGGAGTGCACGCCCTCGTCCTCGAGCGTCTGCTCGACGTCGAGCATGTCGACGCCGGCGTCGGCCAGACGCGCCAGCGCCTGCGCCGCGCTCGTCGGGGTCGGCGTCGACCGTGCGCTTGCAGCGTCCCGTGGTCCTCGAACGCCTCCAAGGTGCCTTCGGGCATGGTGTTGACGGTGGCCGGCCCGATGAGGTCGTCGACGTAGAGCAGGTCGGAGTAGCTCGGGTTCTTCGTCGACGTCGACGCCCACAGCGGGCGCTGCACCCGGGCGCCCTTCTCGCGCAACGCCTCCCAGCGGTCGCCGGTGAAGGTGCGGTGGAAGTGCTGATAGGCCGCTCTGGGCCTGGGCGACCGCGGCCGTTCCCCGCAGGCCGAGAATGGCGGGGTCACCGTCCACGCCACCGGCCAGGGACACCAGGCGGTGGTCCACCTCGGTGTCGACCCGGCTGACGAAGAACGACGCCACGCTGGCCACGTGCGCGAGCTGGTCGGCGTGCCCGGCCGCCACGAGTGCCTCGAGCCCGCGCAGGTAGGCCTCCATCACCTCGTCGTAGCGGTCGAGCCCGAAGATCAGGGTGACGTTGATGCTGCGGCCCTCGCCGATCATCGTCTCGATCGCGGGCACGCCTTCCTTGCGTCGCCGGGATCTTCACGAACAGGTTCGGCTGCGCGATCCGCTCGTGGAGGTCGCGGGCAGACTTCACCGTGGCGGCGGTGTCGTGCGCCTGGGCGGGGGAGACCTCGAGCGAGACGAACCCGTCCTCGTGGTCGCTTTCGTCGTAGAGCGGCCGCGAGCATCGCCAGGGCGTCGTTGATGTCGGTGATCGCCATCTCCCAGTACGCCGACTCGACCGTGTGGTCCTTCATCAGCTCGCGGAACTGGTCGTCGTAGGTGTCCTGCCCCGAGATGGCCTTGGCCAAGATCGTCGGGTTGGACGTGATGCCACGCACACCGACCTCGAGCCACTTGGCCAGCTGGCCGCCGTGGATCCAGTCCCGGCGCAGGTTGTCGAGCCAGGGGCTCTGCCCGCCGATCGTGTAGAGGTCCTGCAGTCGGGTCATCGGGACAACTCCCTTCGTCGTTGTCGGTTGTCCATCTCATGGCTCGCCGCCCTTGCGCAACGCCGAGCTCACTTTCCAGCCGGGGCCAGCAGCGCGCGGGCCCGCTCGACGACGTGGTCGGCGGTGAAGCCGAACTTCTCCATCACGACGTCCCCGGGGGCCGAAGCGCCGAAGTGGTCGATGCCGATGGAGTCGTCGGCGTAGCGCTCCCACCCGAAGGTGGCCGCCGCCTCGATGCTCAGGACCGGGACGCCCGCCGGGAAGACGCCGGCGCGGTAGTCCTCGGGTTGCTTCTCGAAGAGGTCCCAGCTCGGGAACGAGACCACCCGGGCCCGCACTCCGTCCGCGCCCAGCGTCGTCGCTGCCGCCAGGCACAGCTGCACCTCGCTGCCGCTCGCCACGAGCACGATGTCGGCCGGGCCCTCTGGGTCGGCGAGCACGTAGGCGCCCCGCTGCACACCGTCGGCGGCCCGCTCCTCCGTCTCGGCCAGCACGGGCACGTTCTGGCGGGTCAGGAGCAGCCCGACCGGGCCGTCGGCCTCCACGGCGAGGCGCCACGCCTGCGCCGTCTCGTAGGCGTCGGCCGGCCGGATGAGGCTGAGGCCCGGCATCGCCCGCAACGAGGGCAGCTGCTCGATGGGTTGGTGGGTCGGCCCGTCCTGGCCGAGCCCGATGGAGTCGTGCGTCCACGAGTAGATGACGTGGCAGCCCGTGAGGGCGGCCAACCGCACGGCCGGACGCATGTAGTCGCTGAAGACGAAGAACGTGCCGCCCAGCGGCAGGACGCCGCCGTGCTGGGCCATGCCGTTCATGGCGGAGCCCATCCCGTGCTCGCGGATGCCGTAGCGCACCTGGATCCCGCCCGGCGTCAGACGCTCCTGGTTGTCCGCGCCCGCCACCTTCACGCCGTTGTTGCCGGTGAGGTCGGCCGAGCCCGCGAGCAGGCCGGGGATCTTGGCCACGGTGGCGTCGAGGACCTGGTTCAGCGCATGGCGCGTTGCCAGTGGCGTGCCGACGTCGAACTTGGGGAGGTCGTCGGCGAACCCGGGCATTCCGTGCGCCGTGTGCGCGGCGTCCCACGCGGCACGGTCGCCGTCCCACGCCTCGAAGCGCTCCGTCCACTCCGCGTGGAGCTGGGCGCCACGCGGGACCTCTTGCCCGTAGAACTCGCGGACTTCGTCGGGGACCCAGAACGTCTGGTCCGTCGGCAGCCCGAGGAGGTCCTTGGTCAGGCGGATCTCGTCGGCGCCGAACGGGTCGCCGTGCGCCTTGGCCGTGTCGGTCAGGTGGGGCGAGGGCCAGCCGATGTGGCTGCGCAGCACGAGCAGGTTCGGCTGCGCGTCCGGCGTGTCGGAGGGATGCTCGAGCGCCTCGCGGATCGCGGCTTCGAGCGCGTCGACGTCGTTGGCGATCTCGCCCAGGTAGTGCACGCGCCACCCGTAGGCCTCGAACCGCTTGACCGGGTCGTCGTTGTACGCCAGCTCGGTGGGGCCGTCGATGGTGATGTGGTTGTCGTCGTAGAAGGCGAAGAGGCGACCGAGCCCGAGGTGCCCGGCCAGCGACGCCGCCTCGTGCGAGACGCCCTCCATCATGCAGCCGTCGCCCAGGAAGACGTACGTGCGGTGGTCGCACACGTCGGTCCCGAACGTCGTGCGCACCCAGCGCTCGGCGAGGGCCATGCCGACCGAATTGGCGAACCCCTGCCCGAGCGGCCCGGTCGTCACCTCGATCCCCGGCGTGTGGTGGAACTCGGGGTGGCCCGGCGTCCGGCTGCCCCATTGCGCGGAACTGCTTCAGGTCCTCGAGCGACAGGTCGTACCCGGTGAGGTGGAGCATGGCGTACTGGAGGATGCAGGCGTGCCCGTTCGAGAGGATGAAGCGGTCGCGGTCGGGCCACTTGGGGTCGACCGGGTCGTAGCGCATGATCCGCGTCCAGAGCACGTGGGCCAGCGGGGCCAGCGCCATGGCGGTGCCGGGATGGCCCGAATTGGCCGCCTCCGGCGCGTCCATGGCGATGCCACGGATGACGTTGATGCCCAGCTCGACCAGCCTGGGGTCCTGCACCACCGGAGGAGTCGTCTGCACCGTCACGAGGTCACCCTAACCGTCTGCCCACGCCTGTTGGAGGGGCGCTCACGTACTATTCACCCTTCATGGCTTCCCGCATGCAAGTGCCGCCAAACAGCGACCTCACGCTCGGGATGACCTGCGTCGACAAGGCCACTCCGGGCCGGACGCACCTGGCGCATGAAGGCCGACGAACGCTTCGCCAACCCGGCCGGGATCATGCAGGGGGGCTTCCTCGGCGCCTTCGCCGACTCGGCCATGGGCGCGGCCGCGGTGACGTACGCCGCGGGGCGCAAGGTCTTCTGCTCCAACGCCGAGATGAAGATCAGCTTCCTGGGTGCCGTGGACGCCGGTTCGCAACTCGAGTGCACGGCCGAGGTCGTCTCCGGGGGCCGGCGTGTCGCCTTCGTCGAGGCGAGTGTCGTGGCCCGCCCACCGGGCGGGCACGGGGAGGGCGAGGGGCGCCTGGTGGCCCGGGCGTCGTCGACCTACATCTTCAAGGAGCGGGAGTGATGTTGCGTCAGGCACGGGCGCCGCTGGGTTGTTGCACGGCGTCGGCCCAGGCACCAGGATTGTGCGCCACATGACACCACGGTCTGACAACAGCAGCGGGTTGCGGCACGCAGGCGACGATGCGTTCCAGCTCACCGTCGACTATGTGAAGCAGGAGACGGTCGAGCCGCTCCGCGGTCTCGGTCGCTTCCTCTATATGGGGATCGCCGGCTCCTTCTTTCTCGCGTTCGGCATCTTGTTGATCCTGCTCGGCGTCCTGCGCTTGCTGCAGACCGAGACGGGCACGACGCTGACCGGCGACTGGTCCTGGGTGCCCTACGCTGCTGTCTTCGTTCTCGGGCTCGCCGTGATCGGCGTGGCCGTCTGGCGGATCACCGCCGGGCCGGGGCAGGCCAAGCTTCCCGAGGTCGTGGCACGACGTCAAGCACTAGAGCAAGAGGCACAGGAGGGAGCGAGCTGATGGCCGGAACCACCACGAAGGCCGGGAGCAACGGACGGCTGATCACCCGCCAGGACCTGCAGGCCGCCTACTCACAGGTCATGGGCGAGGGCGAGGCGGAGCTGCGAGCCGCCGCGCCCCGGGGGCTGGCCATCGGCGGCGCGGTCGCCATCTTGATCATCGCGTTGGCCTTCCTGGCCGGGCGCCGCCGCGGCCGGGCCCGCTCGGCGGTCGTCGAGATCCGGCGGCTCTGACGTGGATCTCATCCTTCGGCGCTTCTTGCGCGCCGGGGTGCGCCGCGGTCTCGGCGGCAACTGGTACTGGTTCGCGCTGGCCGGCGCGACGTGGTTCCTCCGCCGCACGCTGAACGACCGGACGAGTGCGGTGTCGCGTGTCGCCCTCGCGCCGGGCGAGCAGGTGCTGATCTCGGTGCGTGACCCGAAGGCAGCGCCCGTCGCCGTCGCCGTCGAAGCCTGACGCCCTTGCCCGGGTCCTTGGCGGCAGGGGAGCGCGTCCTCCTCATCGACGCCAAGGATCGGCGCTACCTCATCACGCTCGTGCCGGGCGCCATGTTCCACACCCACGCCGGCATCGTGGCGCACGACGACCTGATCGGCAGTTGCGAGGGCCGCACCATCACCGGGTCCACCGGCCGGTCCTTCCTCGTGTTGCGCCCGACGCTCAGCGACGTGGTGCTCAAGATGCCGCGCGGCGCGCAGGTCATCTATCCCAAGGACCTCGGTGCCATCCTGATCGCCGCCGACATCGGGCCGGGCCAGCGCGTCCTCGAGGCGGGCGTGGGCTCGGGTGCACTCTCCATGACGGTCTTGCGCGCCGGCGCGTCGGTCGTGGGCTACGAGCTGCGCGAGGACTTCGCGGCGCGGGCCCGGGCCAACGTGGAGGCGGCGCTCGGGCCGGACGCGCCCTACCGGGTCGAGATCCGCGACGTGACCCAGGGGATCGACGAGCGCGACCTCGACCGCGTCCTGCTCGACATGCCCGTCCCGCACAAGGTCGTGGCGGCCGCCGGCGAGGCGCTGCGCCTCGGCGGCATCCTGTTGGCGTACCTGCCGACGATCAATCAGACCGCGTTGCTCCGCGCCGCCCTCGACGATCCCGCGTCGCCCTTCGGGCTGGCCGAGACGCAGGAGATCATCCGGCGCACGTGGCACGTGGAGGCCCGCTCCGTGCGCCCCGACCACCGGATGGTCGGGCACACGGGATTCTTGACGACGGCGCGGCGGATCGAGCCGGGCGCCGACACCCGCTTCAAGGCGGCCGCCGAGGAGGAGGAATCATCCGACGCCGGCGAAGCGGGCGAGTCGGCGGAGGCGGAGTCGTAGGCCCGCCTACGTGCCCGCTTCCTCCATCTGTTGGATCAGCTCCGCCGGCCATCGACCGCCACAGAATGCGGTGTCGGCGGCGACGCGGTCCTCGGAGAGCCGAAGGATGTGCGCTTGGTGCACCCGATGGGGGACCCCTTCTTCGGTCCACGACAGCGTGAACTCCACCAACTCGCCGCCGGGGATCGGCGTGCGCTGAAGGTCGAGGAACTCCCCGCGATCGGCGTACCAGCGGGCCAGCTCGGCCCGGACCGCGTCGCCGCCGCGCACCTGGAAGCGCCAGTTGGGCACCGTGGCGTCCAAGGCGGCGTCGTCGGAGAACACGTCGCCGGAAAGTTCGCCCGTCTCGACACCGGAAAGAAACCGTTCGACGGGACCGCCATTGATCGGTTGGGCGGAAGCGGCCATGGTCACCCCTTTACGTAGGAGAACTTCTCCGCGACCAAGCCGTCGCGGACCTTGAACAGATCGACCCCGCGCACGTGGCCGCCGTCCCAGCTGTAGCGCCAGCGCTGCACGACGCGGTCGTCCGCCAGAAAGGTGTCTTCGGCCTCGAAGCTCGAGTTCGTGTCGTCGAAGATCTCCTGCCACGCCTGGCGGATGGCGGCCGGCCCGACGTGCCGCATCCCGTCGGGAGCCGGCCCGGTGGACTCGAAGACGCAGTCGTCGGTGATCAGCGCCAGCGTGGCGTCGAGGTCGTGCGCCCCCCACGCGTCGCCGAACGCCGTGACCACGGCGAGGGCGGACGTGTCCATCTAGTCGGTGCCCCTACGGCTGCGTGCTCGACGCTCGGTTGGCTGGGCCACGGTCGCCTCCTTGCCGTCCGCGGATATCTCGGGCGGTCGTGCCGGTGCCATCGATGCTTATCCAACGGCCGGGCGCCGTCAACGGTCATTGCCCGACGGGTGGGCCGCCGGATCGGGCCCGGCGGAAGGGCGCGGCCGACTGCCCGGGGAAAGGGCGATCAGGAGGCGGGGAAGAGGGAGAAGAAGTGGTGCGGAGCGGCGTCAGTCGCGCTCGATGAAGATGCACTCGCCCGGGCACTCCTCGGAGGCCTCGACGACGGCGTCCTCGAGCTCGTCGGGGACGAGCGCCATCCCGGCGGAGCCACCGGGGTCGTTCTTGACGGCGTCGGATTCCTTCACGTAGGCGAGGCCGTCGTCGAGCAGGGTGAACACGGCGGGCGCGATCTCCTCGCACAGGCCGTCCCCCGTGCAGAGATCCTGGTCGATCCAGACCTTCATGGCTCCCGTATTCTCCCTTGTTGACCTTGTCGTCACCGCCCGACGGGCCAAGTGGACCGTAGTGAGGCATCCCGCGCATCGTCAATCTGGCAGCGCAGACGCTTTAAGAGTACCCGCCAGGGGTCGCCCACCCGGTTCATCCTCGTGGCACGCAAGTTGCCGGGTCGGCGGGCCGAAACATGGCGGCAAAACGCCCCGAGGCGAGGGCTAGGGTGATCAGCAGTGACCGCAACGCCCGACGAAGCCGCAGCCCAGCTCGAGGCTATACGCGCCGAGCTGACCGACGCCGAGGACGAGATCCACGCGCTCCGTCGCCGGCTGCAGGAGAGCCCCGGCCGCGTCCAGGCGCTCGAGGAGCGGCTGCTCGAGTCGAAGGGGCAGCTGGCCCAGGCGACGTCGCAGAACGAGAAGCTGACCTTCACCCTCCAGCAGGCCAAGGAGCAACTGGCCGCGCTGCGCGAGGAGGTGGAGAAGCTCACCCAGCCCCCGGCGGCCTACGGCACGTTCCTCGGGGTCAACGAGGACGGCACGATCGACGTCTTCTCCTCGGGGCGCAAGATGCGGGTCAGCCTGCATCCCGACATCGACCCCGGGCAGATCAAGAAGGGCAACGAGGTCGTCCTGAACGAGAGCCTCAACGTCGTGCTCGTGCGAGAGGGCGAGCTGGCGGGCGAGGTCGTGACGCTCAAGGAGCAGCTCGAGGACCGCAAGCGCTGCATCATCTACGCGCGGGCGGACGAGGAGCGGGTGGCCGAGCTGTCCGAGGACATGCTGGGCGTGCGCCTGCGGGCCGGCGACTCCCTGCTGCTGGACGTGCGGACGCAGCTGCTGATCGAGAAGCTGCCCAAGCTCGAGAGCGAGGAGCTCGTCCTCGAAGAGGTCCCCGACATCACGTACGCGGACGTCGGCGGCCTCGACACGCAGATCGAGGCGATCACCGACGCCGTCGAGCTGCCGTACATGCACCGCGAGCTCTTCGCCAAGTACTCCCTGCCGGCGCCCAAGGGCATCTTGTTGTACGGCCCGCCGGGGTGCGGCAAGACCCTGATCGCCAAGGCCGTGGCGAACTCGTTGGCCAAGAAGGTGGCCGAGAAGACCGGCAACGACAACGTGCGGTCGTTCTTCTTGAACATCAAGGGCCCCGAGTTGCTCAACAAGTACGTCGGCGAGACCGAGCGCCAGATCCGCCAGGTCTTCCAGCGGGCCCGGGAGAAGGCGGACGAAGGCATGCCCGTCATCGTCTTCTTCGACGAGATGGAGTCGCTGTTCCGCACCCGGGGGACCGGGATCTCCTCGGACATGGAGTCGACGATCGTCCCCCAGCTGCTGGCCGAGATCGACGGCGTCGAGTCGCTGCGTGACGTCATCGTGATCGGGGCGTCGAACCGCGAGGACCTGATCGACCCGGCCATCCTGCGGCCGGGCCGCCTCGACGTGAAGATCAAGATCGAGCGCCCCGACGAGGAGGCGGCCGGGCAGATCTTCAGCCGCTACCTGAAGACGTCGGTGCCGCTGGACACCGGGGAGGTCGCCCGCCTCGGCGGGGGCGACCCCGAGAAGGCCGTGCAGGCGATGATCGAGCAGACGGTCGCCGAGATGTTCCGCGAGGACGACGAGAACCGCTTCTTGGAGGTCACGTACCAGAACGGCGACAAGGAGATCCTCTACTACCGGGACTTCGCGTCGGGCGCCATGATCGAGAACATCGTGCGGCGGGCGAAGAAGCTCGCCCTCAAGCGCGAGATCGCCGGCGAGGCCGGCGGCATCCGCACCTCCGACATGGTGGAGTCGATCCGCCAGGAGTACAAGGAGAACGAGGACCTGCCCAACACGACCAACCCCGACGACTGGGCGCGGATCTCGGGCAAGAAGGGCGAGCGCATCGTCTACGTCCGCACGCTCCTGACCGAGGACCGCGAGGTCCACGGCGGGCGGTCCATCGAGCGAGTCGGGACCGGCCAATACCTCTAAGGCGGGTCCGCCCTGCGGTGTATACGACCTCGGCCTAAAGTTTTGGCGCAACTTTTCCACTTTCGACTCAATTTCGTCGAAATTTCCACTCTGACCTAAACAAGGTCGCCCCGAAGTTCGAGGTCTTCGCCAATACACGGGGAATTGGGCCAGGAGGTGTTCGGCCTGCACCCCTGGGAGTTAGGGTCGCGCCGTGGCCACCATCAAGGTCTGCGGCATCGAGACCGAGTACGGGATCCATTCGCCCGGCCCGGAGCAGAACCCGATCGCCGCGTCGTCGGTCCTGGTCAACGTGTACGCCGCCGACGTGGAGCAGCAGATCGGCTGGGACTTCGAGGACGAGACGCCCGGCAACGACGCCCGGGGCTTCGCCCGGGAGGGCTCGCTGGCGCCGATGGTCGAGACGCACCTGGCCAACACGGTGCTGACGAACGGCGCGCGCTTCTACGTCGACCACGCCCACCCCGAGTACTCGAGCCCCGAGTGCCTGACGCCGCTGGAGTGCCTCGTCTACGACAAGGCCGGCGAGGAGATCATGCGGCGCTCGATGGTGGCGGCGGGGCTGCGCATCCCCGACCAGCCGGCCCCGATCGTCTACAAGAACAACTCCGACGGCAAGGGCAACTCCTACGGCTGCCACGAGAACTACATGATGGACCGCGCCGTGCCGTTCGCCAAGGTGATCGACGGCGTGGTGCCCCACTTCGTGTCGCGGCACGGTGTTCACCGGGTCGGGCAAGGTCGGGGTCGAGACGCCCGCGCTCGATGCGGACTCGATCGAGTACCAGATCTCCCAGCGGGCCGAGTTCTTCGAGGAGATCGTCGGGCTCGAGACGACGCTCAAGCGACCGATCGTCAACACGCGCGACGAGCCGCACGCCGACCCCAAGCGCTTCCGCCGCCTGCACGTGATCGTGGGCGACGCCAACCTGTCGGAGGTCGCGACGTTCTTGAAGGTGGGGACGACGGCGATCGTCCTGTCGATGGTCGAGGACGAGGCGGGCCCGACCCGGGACCTCTCCCTGTCGGACCCGGTGCGGGCGCTGCACCAGGTGTCGGCCGACCTCTCGTTGTCGCGTCCCCTGGCGCTGACCGACGGCTCGAGCGCCACGGCGCTGGAGCTGCAGTGGGAGATCTTCGGCGCGGCGCGCAAGTACGCCGAGGAGCGCGGCCTCGAGTCCCTCGGCGACGACGGCACGGTGGGCGCCCTGGTCATGGAGCACTGGGAGAGCGTGCTCAGCGGGCTCGAGTCCGACGTGGCCGGGCTGTCGGACACGCTCGACTGGGTGGCCAAGCGCGAGCTCCTCTTGGCGTACATGGACCGCCACTCGTGCGGATGGAAGGACCCGCGGGTTGCCGCACTGGCGTTGCAGTACCACGACCTGCGCCCGGACAAGTCGGTCTTCATGCGCCTGGACATGAAGACGCTGGCCGACCCGGCCGAGGTACAGCGGGCCGTGACCGAGCCACCGAAGGGGACGCGGGCGTGGTTCCGGGGGAAGTGCCTGGCCCGCTGGCCCGAGGCCGTGGTGACCGCCAACTGGGATTCGCTCGTGTTCGACGTCGGCGCCGACCCGTTGCGGCGCGTCCCTATGATGGACCCCCTGAAGGGGACAGCCGAGCACACCGCAGAGTTACTGGCACAAAGCACAGGGCCCGCGGACCTGCTCAATAGGCTCAACTCCTAGGCGAACGAGTCGAGATCTCTCAAGAGGATTGGCGATGGCAGAACAGGAACAGAAACGGAAGGGCTCGGGGTCCCGGACCACCGAGACCGACACCGAAGTCGAAGAGGCCGCCCCGGCCACGTCGGAACGGGGCGAGAAGATCAAGGCCGAGCTCGACGATCTCCTCGACGAGATCGACGAGGTGCTCGAGGACAACGCGGAGGAGTTCGTCCGCAACTACGTGCAAAAGGGCGGACAGTAGTCCTCGGTGGCCCTTCCCCTCTTTCCCCCGGAGCGTGATCCGGGTCCTGACTTCGTCGGCCTCCTGCGCCTGACGGCCGACCGGCCCGAGACGGGCCGCCACGGCGTGTGGTGGCGCGGGCGTCGTTGGCGGCGGCGGGTTCGACGAGCGCACCTTCGGCGTCCCCCACGGCACGACCGTGGTGGCGCTGCGCGTCGCCGACGGCGTCATCATGGCGGGCGACCGCCGGGCCACGGCGGGCAACATCATCGCCCACCACGCCATGGAGAAGGTCTTCCCGGCGGACCGGCACTCGGCCGTCGCCATCGCCGGCTCGGCCGGGCGTGGCGATCGAGATGGTCCGTCTCTTCCAGGTGCAGCTCGAGCACTACGAGAAGGTCGAGGGCTCGACGCTGTCGCTGGAGGGCAAGGCGAACCAGCTGGCCGGGATGGTGCGGTCCAACCTGCCGATGGCGATGCAGGGCCTCGCCGTGGTGCCGCTCTTCGCCGGCTACGACCGGCGCGCGCGGCACGGGCGCATCTTCAACTACGACGTCACGGGCGGGCGCTACGAGGACACCGACTTCCAGGCCACCGGCTCGGGCGGGCGCGACGCCCGCAACACGGTGAAGCTGGGCTGGCGCGAGAGACCTGCCGCTCGACGAGGGCCTGAACCTGGCGATCCGCGCCTTGTGGGACGCGGCGGACGAGGACTCGGCCACCGGCGGGCCCGACCCCATCCGGGGCATCTACCCGATCGTGGCCGTCGTCGACGCCACGGGCTACCGCGAGGTGCCCGAGCCCGATGTGGCGGAGCGCTTCGGCGCCCTGGCGACCCGGCTGCAGGCGGAGCGTGCACGATGAGCATGCCGTACTACGTGGCGCCCGAGCAGGTCATGAAGGACCGGGCCGAGTACGCCCAGAAGGGCATCGCCCGGGGCCGCTCGCTGGTCGCCACGACGTACGACCACGGCATCGCGATGGTGGCCGAGAACCCGTCGCGGTCCCTGCACAAGATCAGCGAGATCTACGACCGGCTCGCCTTCGGCGGGGTCGGCAAGTACAACGAGTACGACCAGCTCGGGTCGCGGGCATCCGCCACGCCGACACCAAGGGCTTCGCCTTCAGCCGCGAGGACGTCGACGCACGGTCGCTGGCCAACCTGTACGCGCAGTACCTCGGCCAGGTCTTCACCCACGAGATGAAGCCGCTCGAGGTCGAGATCGTCGTCGCCGAGCTCGCCGGCACGACGACACAGCAGCTGTACCACATCGCCTACGACGGCACGGTCACCGACGAGGAGCGCTTCTCCGTGCTCGGCGGCGAAGCGGAGAGCGATCTCCGAGCGCATCGGCGCACCGTGGCAGGCCGGACTGGGACCTGGCGACGGCGATCAAGGCGGCGCACTGCGGCGCTGGCGGGCCCGGACCGCACGCCTGGGCGCCGGCGACCTCGAGGTGGCCGCTCCTGAGCCGGGGAACGGCCGGCGGACGTTCCGGCGCGTCGACGAAGAGGAGCTGGCTCGCGCTTGCTGGCACTAGCCCGGCACTGTACGGTTGACCCCGTGGATCGTCGCATCTTCGGGATCGAGAACGAGTACGGCGTGACCTTTACCCTTCGCGGGCAGCGCCGTCTCAGCCCCGACGAGGTCGCGCGCTACCTCTTCCGCCGAGTCGTTCGTGGGGCCGCTCCTCGAACGTCTTCTTGGAGAACGGCGCCCGGCTCTATCTCGACGTCGGCAGCCACCCCGAGTACGCCACCCCCGAGTGCGACAAGATCAGCGACGTCGTCGTGCACGACAAGGCGGGGGAGTGGATCCTCGCGCAGCTCGTCACCGGCGCGGAGGCGCGGCTTCGCGAGGAGGGCATCCGCGGCGACGTCTACCTCTTCAAGAACAACACCGACTCGGTGGGCAACTCCTACGGCTGCCACGAGAACTACCTGACCGAGCGCGACGACGTGTTCACGCACTACACCGAGGTGCTCATCCCGTTCCTCGTCTCGCGCCAGATCTACGCCGGCGCGGGCAAGGTGCTGCAGACCGCACGGCGGCGCGCGTGTTCTGCATCAGCCAGCGGGCCGAGCACATCTGGGAGGGCTTCTCCTCGGCGACGACGCGGAGCCGGCCCATCATCAACACCCGCGACGAGCCGCACGCCGACGCCGAGCGCTTCCGCCGCCTGCACGTGATCGTCGGCGACTCCAACATGAGCGAGTACGCGACCTTCCTGAAGGTCGGGACGACGTCGATCATGCTCCGCCATGCTCGAGGACTCCTCGATCGTGCTGCGCGACCTGACCCTCGAGAACCCCATCCGGGCCATCCGCGAGATCAGCCACGACATCACCTGCCAGCGCCGTGTGCGGCTGGCCAACGGGCGCGAGTGCTGGGCCCTCGACATCCAGGTCGAGTACCTGGAGCGGGCGCTGCAGCTCCGCGAGCGCCGCGGCCTGTCGCCCGAGGAGGACCGGGCGCTCGACATGTGGCAGCACTGCCTGAAGGGCCTCGAGGCCGACCCGATGTCGCTGGACCGCGAGTGCGACTGGGTGACCAAGTACCGACTGGTCGAGCAGATGCGCCGGCGCCACGACGTCTCGCTGTCGCACCCCAAGGTCGCGATGATCGACCTCATGTACCACGACGTCGACCGCAGCCGCGGGCTGTTCTACCAGCTCCAGAGCGCGACGAGATGGAGCGGACCGTGCACCGACGAGGCGATCACCGAGGCCATGACCGAAGCCCCCCGAGACGACCCGGGCCCGGCTGCGGGGCGCGTTCGTGAAGCGGCCAAGGAGCGGCGTCGGGACTTCACCGTCGACTGGGTCGCACCTGAAGCTGAACGACCAGGCGCAGCGCACCGTGCTGCTGAAGGATCCCTTCAAGTCGCACGACGAGCGAGTGGAGCGCCTGATCCAGTCGCTCTGAGCGGCGCTGGCGGCGCGCGGCCGGCTCGCCATCTGGGGCGCGGGGCGGCACCGTAGAGTGAGGGCACATGTTCAACCTCGACCCAGGCAAGCTGATCGTGATCGGCGTGGTCGCGATCATCTTGCTCGGGCCCGACAAGCTGCCCCAGTTCGCCCGCCAGGTCGGGGGTGCCTGGCGCACCTTCAACGAGTTCCGTCACCGCATGGAGTCGGAGGTGCGCAGCACGA
>CAWGCO010000008.1:0-304552 GCA_963821105.1 uncultured Acidimicrobiaceae bacterium | reverse complement strand
GGGATTGTGCGAGTCTCGGTTAGGACCTGAGGTTCGCAAGTCGGCCACGAAGCTCCCACGTATGGCCCGAATCATTTGAGGTGTACAGGAAGCTCTCAATCTCGCCGCCCTTGAGTTGTCTACCCAGCGCGACGGTACGGAGAGTGCCATGGCTGGCGGTGACGCGGTTGACTCCATATGAGAATCCGGTCAGCCACCAACGACTGCCACCATCGGTTGTGATCCACACGACGTTGCCGCCTCGACCCCAGTAGTACGCCCCGTCGGTGCCGAGCGAGCCTACGTTGGTGATCACGCTCGCACCTTGCAAAGCGTCAACGTGGAACAGCGGCCCATCGATCCTCCAGATGATTCCCGCATCGGTGCTGATGGCTGGATACGCGGCATCCCCGGCAGACGAGTACGTGGCGAGGCCGAATCGCAGCTGACGATTGTCGGCTGCAATCACCACGACATCAGAAGTGGGTACGAGGGTGCCCCTGGGTTGAGGGTTGGCGATGACCGACGATCCAGTTGATTGAGTCACTTGCCTCGCGTGCAGTGTCCCTTGAAGATAAGTCGGAAGGTCTCGTCCAGCGAGGAGGGACTCCTGCCCCGAGCTGGCGGGGGCTTCGAACCCTCCGCCCACCATGGCGCACAAGATCAAGACGGCGAGGCTCAGCATCGTCATCGCGATCCGTCGCATGGTCACATCGCATTTTCACCTATCCGGACCAGCTTTGATATGCCAGGAATGACCCAGGTCGCCGGATCGGGGCGAAGGCCGAGAGCTCCGGCCGTGCGGACTCTGAGCGCGAGGTCAGGCCACCATATCTTGTGCCTACGGAATCTCAGCGCGAGCCGATCTCATCGAACCGGTGAGCTCAATGGCGTTCGGGCTCCGCGCCACTGCGACGCCGGAGCACCAACGGCGTGAGGACCGCGGCCGTCAGCACCGCCACCGCGATGACGGCCCACACCACGCCACTGCCCGACGTGCCCGGTTTGGCCGTCGTGACCGCCTCGCGGGCGCCCGGCGCCGTGACCATCGAGGCCCACTGCGCCGCGGCGACCCGGTCGACCGTGGCGGCGTTGATCGGGCCGAGATTGCCGACCGTCCCCGAGAAGAACGAGAGCACGTCCACGTACTCGCCGGCCTGCATCGTCACGGCCTGGCCGACGCCGGCGTCGGACGACGTCGAGTAGTACGTGGTCCGCTGGGCGCGGGGGACCGCGGCGAGCGGACCTTCGCTGATGATCTCGGCCGAATCGAGCGAATGGCGGACGGCGCCCACGAACGCGGTGGCCGACGCGGCCGTGGGAAAGCGCACCAGGAGGTCCTGGACTTCGTTCGTGCCGCCCTTGCTCTGCCAGCTCCGTCGGTAGGACGCGACCTGGTGGGAAAGCTCACTCAGCGCGCGACCAGCCGCGCCCTGGCCTTGAGAGCTCGCCGCGAACGACGAGGCATCGACCGGACCCTGCGAGGTCACGGTGTAGTCCGCGCTCACGCTCGACAAAACGACCTGGTCGAGGGGTTCGGTCCGGTGCGTCGCCCCAGACGCAAGGCCGGGGCCGGCGCCGACCAACACGAGCACGCCCACCAACGCCAGCGCGCCCCACACCCACAGCGCCTGCATCCTTCGCCAAATGGTGCGGGCCGGGCGTCGGCTGAGGGGCCGGCGCTCGCCGAAGTCGCTCACGCGACGAAGTACTTGGCCTCCGGGTGGTGGCAGATGATCGCGTCAGTAGTCTGTTCGGGTTCCATCTGGAATCCCTCGCTCACCGTGACGCCGATGCGGTCCCCCCCCAGAAGCTCCACAACTTTGGCGTTGTCATCAAGATCGGGGCAGGCCGGATACCCCCACGAATAGCGGCCACCCCGGTACTGCTGGCGGAACAGCCCCGTCAGCGTGGGGCCGTCCTGGTCCGCATAGCCGAGCTCCTCGCGGATGCGCCGGTGCCAGTACTCCGCCGTCGCCTCGGCCATCTCGACGCCGAGGCCGTGCAGGAACAGGTAGTCCTGGTAGTGGTTCTCGGCGCGCAGGCGATTCGCCTCCTCCGTCGCCTGTGCGCCGATGGTGCAGAGCATGAAGGAGGCGTAGTCCTCGTCGCCCGAGTCGGCCGAGCGGAAGAAGTCGCTGATGCACAGCCACGGCTCCTTGCGCTGGCGCGGGAACGTGAAGCGCATCCACTCCGACGAGCGCGACTCGTCCTTCCAGACGACGAGGTCGTTGCCCTCGGCGTTGGCGGCGAAGTGTCCGTAGGCGACCTGGGGCACGAGGATGTCGGCCTCTCTCGCCTTGGCCAGCTGTTCGCGCAGCGTCGCCTTGACCCGCTCCTTGAACGCCGGGTCGTCCTCGCCGTCCTCAGGACGGAAGCCCCACTGGTTGCGGAACAGCGCCGTCAGGTTGAGGTACTCGGCCACGTCGTCGAGCGGGAGGCCCTTGGCGATGCGGCTCCCGACGAACGGCGGCGGGAAGAGCGGGTTGTCGGCCGCCACGTCCGAACGCGCCGGCTGGCCCTCGACCGGGCCGGTGTCCTGCTTGTCGAAGCGCCGCGGCACGTTGCGCTCGGAGATCTCCCGCCCGAAGAGCGGGTCCTCCTCTCCGGACTTCTTCAGCTCGACGAGGCGGTCCATCGTGCGCAGCCCCTCGAAGGCGTCGCGGCCGTAGAACAGCCGGCCGTCGTAGACCTCGCGCAGGTCGCGCTCGACGTACGTGCGGGTCAGCGCCGCCCCGCCCAACAGGATCGGGATCGTCGAGAGCGACCGGCCATTCAGCTCGACCAGGTTCTCGCGCATGATGAGCGTCGACTTGACCAAAAGGCCGCTCATGCCGATGGCGTCGGCCTCGTGCTCCTCGACCGCGGCGATCATCTCGTTGATGCCGACCTTGATGCCGAGGTTCACCACGACGTAGCCGTTGTTCGTCAGGATGATGTCGACGAGGTTCTTGCCGATGTCGTGGACGTCGCCCTTGACCGTGGCGAGGATGACCGTCCCCTTCCCGCCCTGGTCCGACTTCTCCATGTGCGGCTCGAGGAACGCGACCGCCGACTTCATCGTCTCGGCCGACTGGAGCACGAAGGGCAGCTGCATCTCGCCCGAGGCGAAGCGGTCGCCCACGACCTTCATCCCGGCCAGCAGGATGTCGTTGACGATCTCGAGCGCGGCTCAGCCCTCCCTCGAGCGCCTCGGTGAGGTCGTTCTCGAGCCCGTTGCGGTTGCCGTCGATGATGCGCTGGCTGAGCCGTTGGTCGACCGGCCAGTCGGCGTGGTCGTCCGCCCCGGGCGCGCTGACCTTGACCCCTTCGAAGAGCGCCAGCAGCTCCTGCAGCGGGTCGTAGTCCTCGGTGCGCCGGTTGTAGACGAGGTCGAGGCAGATCTCCTTGGCCCGCTCCTCGATCCGCGACAGCGGCAGGATCTTCGATGCGTGCACGATGGCCGAGTCGAGCCCGGCTTCGACGCACTCGTGGAGGAACACCGAGTTGAGCACCTGGCGCGCCGCCGGGTTGAGGCCGAACGACACGTTCGAGAGCCCCAGGATCGTCGACACCCCCGGCAGCTCGGTCTTGATGGAACGGATGCCCTCGATGGTCTCGATCCCGTCGCACCGGCTCTCCTCCATGCCGGTCGACAGCGGCAACGCCAGCGCGTCGAACAGGAGGTCCTCGGGCGCCAGCCCGTAGCGCTCGACGGCGATGTCGCGGATGTTGCGCGCCGCCCGCACTTTCCACTCCGCCGTCCGGGCCTGGCCCTCCTCGTCGATGCAGGTGCACACGACCGCCGCGCCGAACTCGCGGGCCAGGCGCAGGAACGTGTCCAGGCGGGTGCCCGGCTCGTCGCCCTCTTCGAGGTTGACCGAGTTGAGGATCGGCCGCCCGCCGATCCACTCCAGCGCGGCGCGCACGACCGGCCCCTCGGTGGAGTCGACCATGAGCGGCACGGTCGACTGCGTGCAGAGGCGGCTGGCCACCTCGGTCATGTCGGCCACGCCATCGGCGCCCGTGTAGTCGACGCAGACGTCGATGAGGTGCGAACCCTCCTTCACCTGGTCCTGCGCCATGGCGACGCACGTGTCCCAGTCGCCGGCCAGCATCGCCTCGCGGAACGCCTTGGAGCCGTTGGCGTTCGTGCGCTCGCCCACCACCAGGAACGACGTGTCCTGCTTGAAAGGCACCGACGTGTAGATGGACGCCGCCGAAGGCTCGTACACCGGCGTCCGCGGCGCGATGGTCGCCCCGGTGCAGCGCTCGACCACCGCGGCGAGGTGCGCCGGCGTGGTGCCGCAGCACCCGCCGATCGCCGAGACGCCGAACTCGGTGACGAAGCGGTGCAGGTGCTCGGCCAGGCCCTCGGGCGTGAGGTCGTAGTGCATCTGGCCGTCGACCACCGACGGGAGGCCGGCGTTGGGCACGCACGAGATCGGGACGCGGCTCGCGCCGGAGAGGTGCCGCAGGGCCTCGCTCATCTCGACCGGTCCCGTGGCGCAGTTGAGCCCGACGACGTCGACCTGCATGGCGTCGAGCACCGTCAACGCTGCGCTGATCTCCGTGCCCGGCAGCATCCGGCCCGTCAGCTCGATCGTCACCTGCGCCTGCAACGGCACGATGCGGTCGAGGGCCACCATGGCCCGGCGGGCGCCGTTGATGGCCGCCTTCACCGACAACATGTCGAACTGCGTCTCGATGAGCAGCAGGTCGACGCCACCCTCGAGCAGACCGAGCGCTTGCTCCTCGAAGGCATCACGGAAGTCGGCGTAGGAGATCTGGCCGAGTGTCGGGAACTTCGTGCCCGGGCCCATCGAGCCGGCCACCCAGCGTGGGCGCTCGGGCGTCGAGAACTCGTCGCGCACCGCGCAGGCGAGCTCGGCCGCCTTGCGGGTCAGCTCCCGGGCCCGGTCGGCCAGCCCGTACTCGGCCAGCACGACCGAGGTCGAGCCGAACGTGTCGGTCTCGACGACGTCGCATCCCACCTCGTAGAAGGAACGGTGCACCTCGGCCACCAGGTCGGGCCGCGTCTCGACGAGGACCTCGTTGCAGCCCTCGAGCTCGGGGCCCCCGAAGTCCTCGGGCTCCAGGCCCAGCAGCTGGAGGTTCGTCCCCATGGCGCCGTCGAAGATGACGACGCGCTCGCGCAGCGCCTGGAGGTACGTGGAGGCGGACGGGTCGAGACGTCCCAGCAGTTCAGGAGAAGGCGCCATGAGGGTTCCAGAATACCGGTGCCCCCGGGGCCTCCCGGAACGGCGCCGCTAGCATCCGGCCTGGTGCAGCCAAAGATCTACACCAAGAAGGGTGACGATGGCACCACCGGCCTGCTCTACGGGGGCCGGGTCCGCAAGGACTCGTGGCGCATCGACCTGAACGGCGTCGTCGACGAGGCCCAGGCGGCCATCGGTCTGGCCCGCGCCGAGACCGCCCCCGGCTCGGAGGTCCACGAGCGTCTGACGGGGCTCGCCCGGGACCTCTATGTGCTGATGGCGGAGGTGGCCACCGCCCCGGAGAACCGGAGAAAGCTCACGGCGGGAGCCACCCTGGTCACGCCGGACATGGTCAGTGCTCTCGAGACGAACATCGACGACCTGCTCGGGCGCTTCGACATGCCGAGCGACTTCACCATCCCCGGCGAGAACCGGGTCGCCGCATCGCTCGACCTCGCCCGCACCATCGTGCGCCGCGCCGAGCGCATCGCCGCGATGGAGCCCGCCGGCGACTCCCTGGTGCCGGCGTACCTGAACCGGCTCTCGGACCTCCTCTGGGCGATGGCGCGTTGGCAGGAGGGGCCCGAGCACGTCGTCGCGCGCGACGTCTGAGAACTCACAAGCCGTCCGGACCGAGGGCTACTCCCAGTGGCAACGATGGGCGCGGGAGGCGCCGACACACCGCCACAGGGAGATGCCTCCGACCCGTCGTGGAGGTGCTCCGAGCGCTGATGTGACAGTCGACCGCGCCAGTCTGGCGTTGGTCTGTGCGTTGCCGACCACGACCGAGGTGACGTTCAGGCTTTGCAGTGTCTCTCTGAACTGCGTCGGGTCACAATATTTCGCACTCCGGCTCGAGTAGATGACGAGGAAGCAGTACTCGAGCGAGTTTGGGCTCGAGAAGTAAGTGCCCGCTCCGGTGGGGTCGGGACCGATCGCGTATCCACCGAGCATCCTGAAGCGCATGTCGGTGTCGGCTTGCCAGACCATCGGCCATGCGGTCGCCGTGAGCGGATACGGATAAGTTGCGACGACCGAATCGGGGGGAATGGCGAGAGCGTCGCTCGAGGTGAAGAAGGTCGGCACGGCAGCCGGCACCTGCGGATAGGGCCACTGCGGGATCATCGGGATGAGGCAGGCAAACGCCACGACGACGGCCAACGTCCCACCCAGCAATGGTCGGAGGTCGATGCCTCCCTTCGCGTGGGCGGGGGACCGCGAGATCGCCCACCTGCCTACGAGATTCTCGAGCGAAATTCGCAGATGATCGAGACCCACACCGAGCACGATGGCCACCCCGAGCCACATGCCGACGGCGTACCGCGACGGGATGATGTCTCCGACCACGGGCAACTTGGAGAGGATGTCCTCCGGAAGCGGCAGACCCAGTTTGTGCCCATTGAACATGAGCGTCGGGCCCATCGAAAGCACGAAAGAGACGAGCGCGACGAATGAGAAGATGCGAACGACCCGCTCGCGACGCAGCAGGATCGCCGTTGCGAGCACGAGCAACAACAGCGGGATGCCTACATACGTCGTGACCTCAGTCCCGAGCACCGCCGTGAAGTGGTCGTAGATCCGGCTCGTCCATCCAGAGTCGATCCACTGCGCCGCGCCGGGGGTGATCAGGCTCAAGGTGTCTGAGCTGTAGGCCGCGATCGTCGCTCTTGGCTGCGGAGGACCGGTGATCTTGGCTGGTCCGGTGAACTGCACGTAGAGCGGGTAGGCACAGATGACGACGAAGACGATCGCGGCAGAGACTGCCGCGTAGATCACGCGCATCCGCTCGTGCCACACCGCTGCGCGATGAACGGCCGCCAGGGCGACGAGCGTCAGACCGGCGACGACGACGAAAATCAGAAGAAGTTCCTCGGAAATGAAGAGCTGCGCGGTGAGGAGAAGGCCGAAAATCACCCCGCCCTGGACGGCCGACCATTCATGGCAAATGAGCTTGTCCAACGCGAGGACCAGCAGAGGCATGACCCCGATGAAGACGAGGTTGAGTCGGCCCGTGCTCGCCTCGACCACGGCGAGGCTGGAGAACCCGTAGACCAGCCCGCCGATCCAGGCGCTTGGTCCCCACTTCGTCCATCTCCGGAGGACGACGAACGTGGTCGTCGCAGAGAACGCAAAACTCGCCGTGAGCAGGATCGAAAACGTGTGGACCACGCCGATGGTCGCCGTCAACGGAGAAAAGAGGAACCCGAGGGCGATCACTGACGCGTTCCACATCAGATTGATGCCACCCGGCACGTAGATGGCGTTCGTGTACAGAACCGAGTGCCCGTGACCCAACGCTGACTGCACCCACTGGACGAACCACTGCTGCTGGACCTGATCCCAGCAGTTGCACCCGTTCAAACTGGAGGACCAGTGGACCCAAACCGGCCAGTACGCCAGGGCGGCAATGGGGAGATAGCTGCAGAACGCCAAAGCGCCTTCTACGAAAGGACGATTGCGAAGTGGGCGCCGTCGTTCGCGGCCTTCCATCTCGATCGCCTCGTGCCGCACGCGTATCTTTCCCGCGATCGGCCACCAGCTCGGATTGTGGAACGGGGTTCATCGAGGAAGTCGAAGCTCGACCACGACTTAGAGCAGCTGCCCGGTCAGGACGCCCACCGACAAGAAGTACACGAGCGGCGCCCCCAGCACGATCGAGCGCGACGATGAGTGGTCTCGGCAGATAGCGCAGCAGGATGACGATGGGGAGCAACAGTGCGTTCGTCCGGTACGCCGCCACCCCGAGCCCGCTGATGAGCGGCACGACCCAAAAGACGTAGCCGTAGCACGCGACGAGCTGGTCGATCGTCGTCAGCGTTCGCCAACGCGTGCAGACGACGTAGGTCATCAGGCCGATCATGCAGAGGACGAGCAGCGATTGGAGCGGCGTGATCCACGTGCCGCTCACCTGGAGGAAAGCCTTGGGCCCGACACCATTCGTGGTCAACAGAGTGAAGAGCGTCGAGAGCGGGTCGTGGATGCCGATGCCGTACTTGGCCGACTCCATGAACTCCGCCCGCCAGGCGCCGTCCGCGATCTTCAGCACCCCCAAGAACAAGACATACCCGGCGATCGATGAGCCGACGACGAGAACCCCCTGCCGCCAGTCTTTGAGGCGCCGGAACACCAGCCACCACAGGCCGAGCACGCCGATGATCGCCACCGCCGAGCTGTAGCCGAGCGGGATGAGGAAGGCCGGCACCATCGCCCAGACGTAGCGCCGCTGCTCGAGCAGCTTGAAGAGCACCAGAGAGAGGAAGATCACGAGGGAGATCGGGTAGATCGTGAAGAGGTAGAGGCTCCCCGGGAACACTGCGGCGAGGACCATGACGGACCGGGCGTGTCGGCTCTCCCGAACGACCTGCCAAATCAGGATGAAGGCGCCGAGCGCGAACAACTGGGTCAGGATCTCGGCCGCCACGGTCGGGCTCAGGCCGGTGTACGAGACGACCTTGATCATCCATGGGTAGAGCGGCTGCCACGCGGAGTTCCCGCACCACGAATTCGGGCCATAGGGGAGCGTCGGTCCGGTCTGGCAGCGGATCAGCTGGTAGCCGAGATTGGAGATCCACAGATAGATCGCCGAGTCGCCGTGCGTCTCGGCGAACAACCTGCGGCGGGAGGGGGAGAGCAGCGCGACCGAGAGAAGGATTGCTCCGTTGATGGCCGCGAAGACGATGATCGGGAACAGGTTGTTTCGCAGCGCGTCGACGAGGCCTTGGCCCCGCGCCCCATGGGGCGCGGGGCCGCCGCCCTCCATCAGCGGGTCGGACTTGCGTAGAGCTGTCGTTCATGAGGAGTTCGTCACGCGTGGTCCCGTTGCCACGTGGGCGGCCGATCGCGTGCGCTCAGCATCGCGCCGACGCCGAGCCGGTCGATGGATTTCTCGGTGCCGGTCACCAGCTCCCGCGGTGGATCCGGTCCGTGGGCTCCGTCCCGTTGCGCTCGAGCGACGACGGGCGGTGCGCCGCGCCGTCGGGGTGCCCGAGGACGACGGCGCCGAAGAGCCGCCACTCCGCGGGTACACCGAGTGATTCGGCGAGGGCGCGTTCCCCTCTGAAGACGCCGAGGAAGCAGGCGCCCAGCCCGGCGTCCACCGCGCCCAACAGCACCGACATCACCCCGAAGGCGGCGTCGCCGAACCAGTACGGCACCGGCCAGCGGTCGGGACCTTCTCCCAATGCTGAGTCGGCCTTGTCGCTCTCCGCGTAACGGGCGACGTACGCCGCGGGCGAGGCGTAGGCGAGGAGCACCACCGGGGCGCGGGCCAGCCCCGCGGCCCACTGGGGGTTGCGCGCCCGCCACGCTTCGTCGGTCGTGGCTTTCCAATACGCCACGGTCTGCGTGCCTTCGAGGACGACCCAGGCCGTGCCGCGGGTGTTGCCGGCGGTGGGTGCGCGGAGCGCCCCATGGAGCAGACGGTCGAGGTGGGCCGCGTCGACGGGTTCCGACGAGAAGCTCCGCACCATGGCGCGGCGCCGGACCGCCTCGAGGAGCTCCATGGCGGGAGTCTGCCACCGGGCGCCGATGCTCCGGCCCAGGCTGCCGCCCGACGACCCCGGGGCTGGGCCTCCCATCTGCAAGAATCGATCAGCTCGGTTCCCTTCGGGTGCCCCCACGAGCCGCAAATGCCGATGACCACCGCCTCTCCGACCTTGCGACCCGCCCCCGAGGATCTCCTCGACCCTCCGGCGGACCAACCCGAGGGTGAACCGCCGCCGTCATCGAGGAGCCAGGCGCGGCGCGCAAAGAAGGACCGGGCACGGACGCGGCTCGGGCTGGTCGCAGCGCTGCTGATCTGTGCCGGCGTGCCCACCGGGATCCTGATCTCGCTGTGGAGCAACCTCACACTGCCGTTCTGGTTCAACGAGCAGTGGCGGGCCTACTACATCTCCAATCAGGGCAACTGGTGGCAGGCGTTGAAGACCGACGGCGCGCCGTTCCCGGCCGGCTGGTACTTCCTCGAGCGGTTGTCGGGCTCGATCTTCGGGAGCACCGAGTTGGCGCTGCGGATCCCGACGGCGATCTTCCTTCCCATCACGTGCGTGCTCCTCCTGCTTGTTGGCGCGGCGGTGGTTGCCGCTCGGCGCCGCCGTCGTGGTGGCCCTGGTCGGCTCGCTGACCGGCACGCTCGTGAGCTACGCGGTGCAGCTTTCCGAGTACCAGATCGACGCCGCCGCCGTTGTCGGCGTCCTGCTGCTCCACGAGCTCATCGAGGACATCGAGCGGCCCACCTGGCGCACCTGGCGCCTCTACGCCATGTACGGCGGGATCGCCCTGGCGTGCGTGTTCAGCACACCTGCGGTGTTCGTGGCCGGGCCGCTCCTCCTGTTCGACGCGGTGCGCGAGTTGTGGAGGCGCAAGCTCGGGCCCCGTCTGCTGGCCTCGGTGGTGGCGGGGGTGCTCGCCCTCGTGCACCTCGTGGTGTTCGTCCTGCCGCAGAGCGCGCTCACCAAGGAGCCCTACTGGGACGCGCAGTTCCTCCCGCACCACGGGTTCGGGAAGCAGGCGTCGTTCGTCTGGGACGGGCTGAACGGCTTCGTGACCGGCACGTTCACGAGCTCACTGCAGGGTGCCCTTCCCGGCGGTCTCGTCGCCTCACGATGGTCCTGGGTGGCGTCGGTGGCGTTCGGCGTGCTGCTGCTCCTCGGGATCGTGGCGGTGGCCCGGTCGCGCCGGGGACGCCAAATGCTCTTGGCGCTCGGCGGTTCGCTGCTGCTGACGCTGCTCGCCTCGTACTTCCGTCACTGGCCGTTCGGGTTCGTGCGGACGAACTTCTGGCTGATCCCGCCGCTGATCCTCTTGGCCGGGGTGGGCGCGCACCGCTCGGTCCGCTGGTGCTGGGCCACCATCCGACGGACCGGACCGGGCTGGATCGCCGCTCGCCGTGCGGCCGGGGCGGCGGTCGGGCTCGCGCTCGTGGCACTGCTCGTCGCCGGGCTGGTGGTCGTGTCGCTCTACGAGGTCGGCGCGTACCGGCAGATCCGGGCGGCGACGACGGCGCCCGCCTACGGCGCCAGGATCGGCGACGCCGTGGCGACCGTCCGCTCCCACGCCCGGCCCGGCGCCGCGGTCGTGGTCTCCGGGTTGATGGCGATCGACGGGTGGGAGTACTACCAGTACGAGTACGCCGGAAAGGCGACCGACACGGGGCGCCAGATCGGCACCAGCCACGCCGACTTCGTGGTGCACGCCGGTTCCTCCTCGATCCACCGCACCATGGAGCGGGTGAATCCTCCCCAGGTCTTTATCTACATTCCCTTCGGCACGTCGGGGAAGGAGCTCCAGGCCGATGTCGCACAGGTCACCAAGGGGCGACTGTGCACCCAGACCGGCTCGGCCGGCTTCGGTGCCAGCGGCCTGCTGATCACGCTCTCGTGTTCGAAGCCCTGAGCCGCCCCGGCGGTCCCGCGGCCCCGACGCCCCGGGAATGTTGACCCCGCTGGTAGTGTTTTACGGTTCGTAGGTGCTGGCCCAGTAGGGGCCGGCCGCGTGAGGAGGACCAGCGTGCCCACGCCACGAGATCTTTTGAACCAGGCCAAGGCGTCCATCCGCGAGGTGGATCCCGAAGGCGCGCAGGCCCTGTACGAGGGTGGCGGCGTGACGTTCCTCGACGTCCGCGAGCCCGACGAGTACGAGCAGGGCGCCATTCCTCGCGCCGTCCACCTCCCGCGTGGCCACCTCGAATTCCAGGTCGAGGGAAAGCTGCCCGACAAGGCGGCGCCCGTGGTCGTGTACTGCGCCGGTGGGGTGCGGTCGGCCTTCGCCGCCAAGACGATGGCGGACCTCGGCTACACGGACGTGCAGTCCATGACGGGTGGGTTCAACAAGTGGAAGGACGACGGCCGGCCCTGGGCTGCGCCGAAGACGCTCACCCCGGCCCAGCGCAACCGGTACCAGCGGCACCTGCTCCTGCCCGAGGTGGGCGAGGAGGGCCAGCTCGAGTTGCTCGACTCGAAGGTCCTGTTGCTCGGCGCCGGCGGGCTCGGCTCACCGGCCGCCCTCTACCTCGCGGCCGCGGGTGTCGGCACGCTCGGCGTGATCGACATGGACGTGGTCGACGAGTCGAACCTGCAGCGCCAGATCCTCCACAACATGGACCGCGTCGGTGACCGCAAGGTCGACTCGGCCAAGAAGACGCTGACCATGCTGAACCCGGACGTCAACGTCGTGACCTACGACGTGCGCCTCGGGGCCGACAACATCCTCGACATCATCGACGGCTACGACGCCATCGTCGACGGGACCGACAACTTCCCGACGCGCTACCTCGTCAATGACGCCGCGCTCCTCAAGCGCATCCCCGTCATCCACGGGTCGATCTTCCGCTTCGAGGGCCAGGTCACGGTGTTCGACCCCTACAACGGCCCGTGCTACCGCTGCCTGATCCCCGAGCCTCCGCCGGCCGAGCTGGCCCCGTCGTGCGCGGAGGCGGGCGTGCTGGGCGTGCTGCCGGGGATCATCGGCTCGATCCAGGCGGTCGAGACGATCAAGGTGCTCCTCGGCCTGGGCGACCCGCTGGTCGGCCGGCTGTTGGCGTACGACGCGCTGGAGGCCTCGTTCCGCACGTTCAAGGTTCGCCAGGACCCGGCGTGCCCGGCCTGCGGGCCCGACGCGGGCGAGATCGTGATCGCGGAGTACGACGACCTCTGCATGCCGCACGCCCACTGAGCACTTCCTGAAACCGGCGTGAGCGCCGACGTAGTGTCTGCCCACGTCCCCGACCGAACTCCTCGAGCGGCCCGAAGCGGAGGCTGAGCCGGAGGACCACGTCGCGCCGCCGCCGTTGCCCCCGACGCTGACGTCGCCGCGCGTGAAGCGGAACCGCCGCTGGTGGGGGGCCGGACTCCTTCTGCTCGCCCTGGCGCTCGTCGCGCTCTTCGCGCGCGGCGGGGCACGGCCCTCCGGCGCAGGGCGCCGTGAGGGCGCCGCCGCGCATCAACACGGCAAGCCGCACACGCCGGGCGCCAACGCGCGGCTCGATCCCGATTGGGACGGGGACGGCCAGCCGGTCAGTTTCGCCTTCGGCGGCGACGTCCACTTCCCCGTCGGGACGAACCTCGGCGACCGGCTGGCCGCCGACCCGGCCGGCGCCCTCGGGCCGACGGTGCCCCAGTTGCTGGCCGGGGTCGACCTCTCCATGGTCAATCTCGAGTCCGCCTTGACGGACGGCACGTGTCCCGACGCCCAGGGCAAGCAGTACGTCTTCTACGCACCCCAGACCGCCATCGACGCGTTCAAGGGTGCGGGCGTGACCCTGATCACCGAGGCCAACAACCACGGCGAGGACTGCGGCGCGGCGGGTCTGCAGATGGCGCTGACGGCCCGGGCCCAGAGCGGTTACACCATCCTCGGCATCGGACAGGACGCGGCACAGGCGTTCACCCCCTACGAGACCACCATCCACGGAGAGCGCATCGCCATCATCGCGGCCACCCAAGTGATCGACTCGGACCTCCAGAGCGCGTGGACTGCGACAACCACGCAACCGGGACTCGCCAGCGCCTACGACGTGAACGATCTGGTGGCGGCCGTCGAGAAGGCGCGGCAATGGGCCGACACGGTCGTGGTCTACGTCCACTGGGGCACCGAGCTCGATGCGTGCCCGAACCCGCTGCAGGAGCCGCTGGCGCAGGTGCTCGTCCAGGCGGGCGCGGACATCGTCGTCGGCACGCATGCGCACGTCTTGCTCGGCGGCGGCTATCTCGGATCGGCGTACGTCGACTACGGGCTCGGCAACTTCGCCTTCTACGACAACTCGCCGCCGGAGAACGAGAGCGGCTCGCTCGTCATCACCGCCACCGGCCGGCGCATCGACGCGGTCACCTGGCGGCCGGCCCTCATCGTCGACGACCTCCCGCAGCCGCTGTCCGGCGACGCGGCGACGCAGGCGCTCGCCGCCTGGAACGCAGACGCGATCGTGCACCAACGTCACGGCCACGCCCGGCTCCTCCATCGCCGACGACGGGAGCGAGACGTCGCCTGCCCCGGCCGCCGCGGCCCAGACGCTCTCCGTCGACTCGTAGGCCGGGCCGGGCAACCCGCGCCCGAACCCACTAAACAGGGGGCGATGACGCAGATCGACACGCAGAGGCTGCCCGTCCACGACGTCGAACTCGCCTGGTGGGAGCGTGGCGCCGGCGCGCCGGGAACACCCACGCTCGTCCTGGTGCACGGCTTCAGCGGCGCCGCGCTCGACTTCGCTCTGGTGGCCGACGAGCTGGCGTCGGACCGGCGGGTCGTCACGATCGACCAGCGCGGTCACGGCCATTCGACGAAGACAGGGCGCCTCGAGGGCTACACGCTCGAGCAGTTGGTGGCGGACCTGGCGGTCGTGCTCGAGACGGTCGGCGACGGCCCCGTCGACCTGCTCGGCCATTCGATGGGCGGGCAGATCGTCATGGGCCTGGTCCTGAGCCGCCCCGATCTGGTCGGCTCCCTCGTGCTCATGGACACCTCGGCACGATCGTTCACGCCCGAGGACGAGGCCCTGGCCGCGGTGGTGCGCGCCTGGATCGACGCGTTCGACCCGGCCCAGGGCATGCCCGACTCGATGAGCATGGGCGGGCCCGAGGACGACTTGATCGAAGCGGCGACCTCGCCCGAGTGGCAGGAAGCGAAGGCGGCCTCGTTCGCCGGCATGGACCCCTACGCGGTCAAGGCCCTCGGCCTGGCGTTGCTGGCCGACGTGTCCGACCGCCAGGTCGTCCTCGAGCCCCGGCTGGCCTCGATCGCCTGCCCGACGACGGTGATCGCCGGCCAGCACGATCACCCACTCGCCGACCAGGCAGCCGAGCTCGCCGCGTCGGTGGCCGACGGCCGCCTCACCCTGATCGAGGGTGCGTACCATTCGCCGCAGTTGACCCACCCCCGGCAATGGACGGACGCGGTGCGCGGCGCATCTCTCCTGGGCCGAGGCCGAGCGGGCCGGGCGATGAGCGGCGACGCGCCGCCGCAGGCGACCGACCGCATCACCCTCGCCGGCTCCGACGTCGCGATCCCGCCTCTCGGCGTCGGCACGTGGGCCTGGGGTGACAAGGGCGTCTGGGGCATGGGCGGCTACGACCAGTCGCTGACCGAAACGACGATCCGCGACGCCTGGGAGGCCAGCATCGAAGCCGGGGTCGTCCTCTTCGACACCGCCGAGGTCTACGGCCACGGTGAGAGCGAGCGCATCATCGGCCGGCTCCTGGCGGCGGACCCCGGCGTGCGGGCGCGCGTCGTCATCGCGACGAAGTTCATGCCGAGCCCCTGGAAGCTGAACGTGCACGGCGCGCTCCTCTCGGCGGCGCGGCACTCGCTCGAACGCCTCGGCTGCGGCACCATCGACCTGTACCAGATCCACGGGCCGGTCTCCTTGCGCTCGCACGACGCGCTCGCCGAGGCGCTCGCCGCGGCGCACGCCGAGGGACTCGTGCGGGCCGTCGGCGTCTCGAACTACTCGGCCAAGGAGATGCGGTCCATCGACGGCGCGCTGCGCAAGCGCGGCCTGCGGCTGGCCACCAACCAGATCGAGTTCTCCCTGCTGCGCACGATGCCGATACGCGTCGGTCTGATCGACTGCTGTCACGAGCTCGGCGTGCTCCCGCTCGCCTACTCGCCGATCGGCCAAGGGCGCCTGACGGGGAAGTACTCGGCCTCCAACCCCCCGCCCCGGGGGCGGACCTTCTCGGCCCACCCGATGGAGCAGGTCGACGCCGTCGTCGCCGACCTCCGCCGGATCGGCGAGGACCACGACGGGCGCACCCCGAGCCAGGTCGCCCTGGCCTGGCTCATCGCGCAGGGCGCGGTCCCGATTCCCGGTGCCAAGAACCGCTCCCAGGCGGAGCAGAACGCCGGCGCGCTCGGCTGGCGGATGACCGATGAGGAGGTGGCCCAGCTCACTGCGGCCGCCCTCTACGGCAAACGGGGCATCTCCCAGCGCGTTTGGCAACACGGCTGACCGCGGCGGTACCTTCTTGAGGTGATCGCCGCGCTGTACGACGCGGGACTCCCGCCCCTGCAGGGCTCGCAGTTCTACTCCACGCAGTTCGATTTCGTCCCCGTCGCCATGATCGTGGTGGCGCTGGCGCTCTACCTCTGGGGCGTGCGGCGCAACAACGCGCTCCACCCGCGCCACCGGTGGTCGGTCGGCAAGACCGCCGCCTGGATCGGCGCGCTCGTGACCACCGGGGTGTCGATCTTCAGTTTCATCGGCGTCTACGACGGCGAGCTGTTCTGGGACCACATGGTCCAGCACCTGCTGCTCATCATGGTCGCCGCGCCCCTGTTCGCCATCGCCTCACCGCTCGAACTGGCCTGGCGATCCACGACGGGCACGGCACACGTCGTGGTCACCGAGGCGCTGCGCTCGAAGGTGGCCGAGTTCTTCGGGCACCCCATCGTGGCCTTCGTGCTCTACGCGGTGTTGATCCCGGTCAGCCACCTGACGAGCTGGTACAACCTCACCCTCGAGCACGAGAGCATCCACAACGCCGAGCACCTCGCGTTCCTCGTCGTCGGGTACCTGTTCTGGCGCCAGATCTTCGGCGACGACCCGAACAAGTACCGGTTGCACCCGGCCCTGCAGTTCTTCTACCTCTTCTTGGCGATCCCCATCGACACGTTCACGGGAGTCTCCTTGGCTGGCGCGTCGCGGGAGCTCTTCCCCGCCTACCTCGCCACGCACCGCACGTGGGGGCCCTCCTACGTCACCGACTTGCACATCGGCGGCACGATCATGTGGGTCGTCGGCGACACGCTCATGCTCTGGCCGATGATTCCCGTCGCGCTGCGCTGGATGCACCTCGAAGAACGCAGGGCCGTACGGGTCGACCGCGAGCTCGACGCCCAGGCGCTCGCCGAGCTGGGCGACACCACTCAGCCCAGGTCCATCAACTCCACGCGCACCCCGTCGGGGTCCGTGCAGTAGACGAACTGCAGCGCGGTGCCTCCGAAGTCGATCGTCGTCCGGCTGGACTCGACGATCGCCCCACCCAGCTCGACGACTCGGGCCGCCGCCGCCTCCACGTCGGAGACCCGGAACGAAAGGTGCGTCAGTCCCAGCTGGTTGACCGCCCGCCGGGTCGTGTCCCCGAACGGGCTCGGCTCGCTGAAGGCGAGCAGCTCGATCGCCGTCGGTCCCCGGCGGATGAACTGCGACGTGACGGCGACGTCGGGCAGGTCCATCAGCGCGGCGAATTCGGAACCGATCTCGTGCGACTCGGCCTTCTCGAAGCCGAGGGCGCCGCAATAGAACGCCAGCGACCGCTCCAGGTCGCTCACGCAGATGCCGAAGTGCGAGAAGGTCGGTTCCGTGTCGTCCACCGCCGTAGTCTGCCCGCTGCGGCGCCCGTGACCAGGCCCGGTATGCCCCCCTCCCCGGATTCTCCGTAGTCTTTGGGGGTGACACCGCAGAACAAGGACCCCCAGGGCGGCCCCGAGCACCAGACGGATTCGGGCCTCGTCATCCATCCCGTCTACCGGCCGGACGACCTGGCGACCTGGGACCCGGGGACGCAGCTCGGCGAGCCGGGGTCGTTCCCCTACACCCGGGGCATCCACCGCGACATGTACCGCTCGAAGCTGTGGACGATGCGCCAGTACGCCGGCTTCGGGTCGGCCGAGGCGACCAACCAGCGCTTCAAGTTCCTGCTCGACGCGGGCCAGACCGGCCTGTCGTGCGCCTTCGACCTCCCGACGCAGATGGGCTACGACTCCGATGCGCCCGCGGGCCGAGGGCGAGGTGGGCAAGGTCGGCGTGGCCATCGACTCGCTGGCCGACATGCGGCTCCTGATGGCCGACCTGCCGATGGACAAGGTCACGACGTCCATGACCATCA
Source organism: uncultured Acidimicrobiaceae bacterium (assembly GCA_963821105.1). Lineage (GTDB taxonomy): Bacteria > Actinomycetota > Acidimicrobiia > Acidimicrobiales > RAAP-2 > Bog-473. Next base: position 286,554 of record CAWGCO010000008.1, on the reverse strand, counting down.
ACGCCACCGGCGCCATCCTGCTGCTGCTGTACCAGCTCGTGGCCGAGGAGCAGGGCGTGCCGGGCGAGAAGATCCGCGGCACCATCCAGAACGACATCTTGAAGGAGTACATCGCCCGCGGCACCTACATCTACCCGCCGCGTCCGTCGATGCGCCTGATCGTCGACACCTTCGCCTACTGCGCCGAGAACCTGCCGAACTGGAACACGATCTCCATCTCGGGCTACCACATCCGCGAGGCCGGCTCGACGGCGGTGCAGGAGATCGCCTTCACGTTGGCGAACGGCATCGCCTACGTCGAGGCGGCCATTGCGGCCGGCATGGATGTGGACGCGTTCGCGCCCCGGCTGTCCTTCTTCTGGAACGCGCACAACAACCTCTTCGAGGAGATCGCCAAGTACCGGGCGGCGCGGCGCATGTGGGCCCGCATCATGACGGAGCGCTTCGGCGCCAAGGACGATAGCTCGAAGATGCTGCGCTTCCACACCCAGACCGGCGGCTCGACGCTCACGGCCCAGCAGCCCGAGAACAACATCGTCCGCGTCACGGTCCAGTCGCTGGCCGCCGCCCTGGGCGGCACCCAGAGCCTCCACACCAACGGCTTCGACGAGGCGCTCGGGCTGCCCACGACCGCGGGCGGCCAAGATCGCGCTGCGCACCCAACAGATCGTCGGCTTCGAATCGGGCGTGGCCGACACGGTCGACCCACTGGCCGGCTCGTACTACGTCGAGACGCTGACGGATCAGGTGGAGGAGGCGGCGACGGACTACCTGGACCGCATCGACCAGCTCGGCGGTGCGGTCGCCGCCATCGAGGCGCGCTTCATGCAGGAGGAGATCGAGGCGGCCGCCTACAGCTTCGCCAAGTCCGTCGACGACGGCGAGAAGGTCGTCGTCGGCGTGAACCGCTTCATCGACGCCGAAGGTGGAGCCGGCCGAGGTCTTCCCGATCGACATCAAGCTGCAGCAGATGCAGATCGACCGCACGCGCTCGGTGCGGGCGGCGCGTGACCAGGCGGCGGTGGACCGTGCCCTCGCCGACGTGGCCGAGACGGCCCGGGGAGAGGGGAACCTGCTGGCGCCGATGAAGGCCGCTCTCAAGGAGATGGCGACGCTGGGTGAGGTCTCCGACGTCCTGCGGAGCGAGTTCGGCGTCTACCAGCCCGGGGGCTGAGCGAGTGGGAGGGCCGGGCTCGTTCTGGCCCCTGTTCGACCTGGTCGTCCGCACGCCCCGCCTCGAGCTGCGTCTGCCCCGCGACGAAGACCTCGCGGCCTTCGTCGAGCTGGTCGACGGCGGGATCCACGATCCGGCCACGATGCCGTTCTTCGTTCCGTGGACCGACGTCGAGCCGGCACGCCGCGCCCGCGAGACCGCACAGTGGATGTGGGGGCACCGGGCCAACTGGTCGCCGGACAAATGGACCTTCACCGCCGGCGTCTTCGTCGGAGGGCGCCCGGTCGGGATCCAGGACATCGGCGCCGAGAACTTCCGGGCCGTGCGATCGGTCGAGACCGGGTCGTGGCTGGGTCGCGCCCACCAAGGACAGGGGTACGGGCGCGAGATGCGCGAGGCGATCCTGCACCTTGCCTTTGCCGGGCTCGGCGCCGCGGAGGCCCTGAGCGGCGCGTTCGAGGACAACGCCGCCTCGCTCGCCGTGTCGCGCGCGGTGGGCTACGACGAGAACGGCGAGGCCAGGGGCCGTCGCCGCGACGGGTCGGCTCGCACGATCCGCTTTCGGTTGGGCCGCGACGCCTGGGAGCGCCGTCGCCGCGACGACATCGAGCTCTGCGGGCTCGACGGCTGCCTCGACATGTTCGTCGCCCCGACCCCACCGCACCGACGACGTGAGCCGATGAGCCCGGCGGGCCGCAGGCTCCGACGCCGTGCTGTCGCCGAGCCCGACGGCCGATCCCGCGACCGACGTCCCCGGGCGCCGAGACGCAACGACCCCGGGGGGACCGTCGCGGGGGGTCAACCTGGTGGCCCTCGGCCTCCTGGCGGTCGCGGTGCTCGCCCTGGCCTACGGGTTGGTCCTGCGCGGGTGGCTCCTCGTGCAGCTGCCGATCTGGGGCGACGAGGCGATCGTCGGGATCATGGCCCGCGCCATCGACGGCGGGCACTTCACCGCGTTCATCTGGGGCCAGCACTACGGCGGGCTCGAGTCGTACCTGATGGCCCTGGTGCTCAAGGTCGGCGGGGGCGGCGAGCGGGCGCTGAACGCCACGCCGGCCCTGCTCTGCGCCGCTCGCTGCCGTCTTGGTGGGCGGCCTCGTCTACGCGGCCGGGCGAAACCGGCCCGCTCGCCTTCGCGGCGGCCGGCGCGGTCTGGGTCTGGCCCTACGTCGTGATCTGGCAGTCGGTGCGCGAGCAGGGCTTCCGCGAGGCGACCCTGTGTTGCGGCCTGGCGGCCCTGCTGTGTTGCGTCCGGCGTCTTCCGACGCCGGGCCGGACCGGGCACCTTCCTCGTCCTCGGGCTGGCCCTCGGCCTCGGGTGGTGGGCCTCGCCGGAGATCGTGCTACTTCGCGGTGCCGTCGGCTGGTGCTCTTGGTGGCGTGGTGGTGCCACGCGGCGAACGTCAGGCGAACAATGGTCCGCCGCGCCGAGCGTGAGCCCACGCGTTGGGTGGCGCTGGCCCTGGTGGCCGCCGGCGGCCTGGTCGGGTCGATCCCGTGGTGGTACGCCAACGCCCACACCAGCTTCGCCTCGATCCGCTCGAGCTCGTTCCCGGCGAACGCCGGCGCGACGTACGGGGGCGGCTCTCCGTCTTCTTCCACTACATGCTGCCGATGCAGCTCGGTGTGCGCACCGTGTTGACGGGCACGTGGGTCGGCGGGTCGGCGGTCGGCAAGCTGCTCTACGCCGTCCTGCTCCTCCTGATCGCCGCGGCCGCCGTGCGCGCCGTCTGGGTCGCCGTGAGCGGGCGCACCGAGTTCGTGCCCGCTCGCGTTGGCCGTGCGCGGTCGTCGTCTACCCGTTCCTCTACGCCGCCGCGCCGGGCACGGCGTACTGGAACGACGGCCGCTACGGCATCTATCTGCCGACGTTCGTCGTGCTGCTCTTCGCCACGGTGTTGCTGACGCTTGCGCGTCGGCACGCCGCGGGCCGGCGCGGCCAAGGACGGGGCGCCCGTCCGCCAGCGCGCGCGCTCGTGGTCGGGGCGATCGGCGTCCTCGGCGCGTTGTGCCTCACCGTGGCGGGGGCGCGGACGGCCGGGGTCCCCGCCGGCTTCTTCACCAGCTGGCCCGACGGCGACGCGCCGATGCAGCACGTCCTGAGCGCCATGCAGGCGCACCACATCACCGCGGCCTACGGCGACTACTGGACCGCCTACGACCTCGACTTCCTGAGCGGCGGGCAGCCCGACCGTCAGCCCCTCGCCGCTCGACGTCAACCGCTCGACGGCGATCTCCTCCGAGGTGGCGTCGACGAAGAACCCGGCGTGGCTCTTCTTCGCCCCGACCCAGACGGCGGAGGCGACGACGGTGTTCGGCAATCCCCAGCCCGGCCCGGGTCCGTACACCGAGCAGACGTTCGAGGCGCTACCTGACGAAGCTCGGGATCCCCTACAAGGTCGTCCGCCTCGGGGTCCTCGACGCCGTCATCCCGCAGCGCCCGCTCCCGCCGCTCTGACGCGCTGCGATCTCGCGCTGGCGCAGCCGTCGCCCTAGCCCGACATGTCGACGGCCCGGACCCGCACCGGGATGATCCGCACGACGACCCGGCGGTCACCGGGCGCGTCGTGCACCGACAAGTCGGACCCGTACTTGGCGCCCACCTTGTTGGCGAACTCCAGGTCGGGGTCGGGCTCCACGTCGGCCGTGCCGCGGATCTCGAGGTAGCGGTACGGATTGGCCAGGTCGAGGATCAGCAGCGCGCAGTTGGGCTGCTTCTCCAGGTTCTTGACCTTCTGCCGCGCCGTGTTGAGCGAGATGGCGATCTGGTCGCCTTCGGTCACGAACCACACCTCGGACAGGTGCGGGTAGCCGTCCTCGCCGGCGGTGGCCAGGGTGGCGAACTCGCCGTCGAGGAGGTCGCGGTGGCTCTCGGGGATGCTGTGCTGTGCCATGCCAGAGGTATACCCAGCAACGCCTGGGAACCTCGCGCCCGCCGACGCCGGCGCCCCTCAGGCCGTGACGACGGCCTCGAAGTGCTCGACCACGGGGAACGGGTCGTAGAAGTGGTGCAGGGCGGCCCGCCACTCCTCGTACGCCGGCGAGCCGCGGAAGCCCTCGGTGTGGTCCTCCAGGCGCTCCCACTCGACGAGCAGCAGGAAGCAGCTGGGCCGCTCGAGGCAGCGCTCGACCCGGAGGCCGGCGAAGCCCGGGCTGGCCGCGATCAGCGACTTCGCCCGCTCCATGGCCGCCACGAACTCGAGCTCGCGGCCGGGGACGACCTCGAGCACGGCGTGCTCGGTGATCACCGGTCGGCCAGTAGCCGCGCCCGCAGCTCGGGGTCGGTCGCCGCGTCGATGGCCGTCCAGGCGAGCGCCACGGCGCCGTCGCGCACGGCCGCGTCGGCCGACGGCGTCACGCAGGCGGCGGCGAACTCGCGCTGGTGGTTGATCGAGCCGCCGGCCTCGATCCCGATCAGCGGGTGGATCGTGGGCACGGCGAGCGAGACGTTGGCCATGTCGGTCGAGAGCGTCGGCGGCGGCGTGCCCGAGTCGTCCGCCTCGAAGCAGCGCCCGAGCGCCTCGGCGTTGGCCCGGTAGGCGCCGAGGAGCCCCGCGTCGGGCTCCATGTGCGAGTACACCGGCGAGAGCTCCTCGTACTCGACGGTGCAGCCGGTGGCGAGCGCGCCCGCCTCGAAGCACTTCTCGATCCGCGGGCGCAGCGCGGCCAGCCCGGCCGCCGTGCGCGAGCGCACCATGTAGCGCGCCGTCATGGCGTCGGGGATCACGTTCGCCGCACCCGGGCTCTTGGTGACCACGCCGTGCACCTGGTCGCCCGGCGCCAGCTGCTGGCGCAGCACGCCGATCGCCACCTGCGCGATGGTCAGCGCGTCCTGCGCGTTGACGCCCTCCCACGGCGCGGCCGAGGCGTGCGCCGCGCGCCCGGCGTAGTGGACGTCGAAGTGCGCCACGGCGAGGCACGTGGCCGTCAGGCGCTCGGTCGGCCAGGGGTGGACCATCATCGCGGCGTGCACGCCGCCGAAGGCGCCGCGCTCGAGCATGAGGACCTTGCCGCCGCCGCCCTCCTCGGCCGGCGTGCCGAGCACTCGCACGCGTCAGCCCGAGGTCGTCGGCCACCGACGCCAGCGCCAGGCCGGCGCCGACCGCCGTGGCGGCGATGATGTTGTGGCCGCAGGCGTGGCCGATCTCGGGGAGCGCGTCGTACTCGGCGCACACCGCCACGTTGAGGTCGCCGGTGCCGGTGCGCGACTCGAACGCCGTCTCCAGGTCGTAGACGCCCTCTCGGACCTCGAGGCCGCCGGCCCGCAGCGCCTCGGCCACGGCGTGCGACGAGACCGTCTCGCCGTAGCAGAGCTCGGGGTGCTCGTGGACGAAGTGGCTCAGCGACACCAGCTCGTCGAGATGCCGGTCGACGACCGCGGCGGCGGCGTCCTTGGCCGCAGCGACGGTGTCCGGTGCGGCGGCCACCTACTCGATGACCGCGACGACGTCGCCCGCGCCGACGGAGTCGCCGGCGCTGACGCGCACCTCCTTGACGACCCCGTCCTTCTCGGCCGCCACGGCGTTCTCCATCTTCATGGCCTCGAGCAGGCAGACGGTCTGGCCCACCTCGACGACGTCGCCGACGGCGACGAGCACCTTGACGATCGTGCCCTGCATCGGCACGATGACCTGGCCCGACCCCGTGCCCGTCACGGCGGAGGAGGCCGCGCGCTTGGGCCGGCTGGCCGGCCGGCTGGCGCCGACGGCCGGCCCCAGGTCGGGCACCCACAGCCGCACCGAGTACCGCCGCCCGTCGACCTCGGCCGTCACGTCGCGCTCGACGGTCGGCACCTCCTCGTCGCCCGCGCTCGTCGGGGGCGCACCCGGGGTCTCGGCGCACGAGGCCGCTCAGGTCGAGCGTCTCCTCGACCCACTTGGTCGAGTGCTCCACGGCCACGAAGTCGGGGTGGCTGAGGATCGCGACGTCCGCCGGCAGCGTCGTGGCCACGCCGGTGATGCGCGTCTCGTCGATGGCGCGGAGCATGCGCCGCCGCGCCGACTCGCGGTCGGGCGCCCACACGATGAGCTTGGCGATGAGGTTGTCGTAGTACTGCGAGATGGTGTCGCCCGTCTCGTAGCCGGCGTCGAGCCGCACGCCCGGGCCCGAGGGCTCGTGGAACGACGTCAGGGTGCCGGGGGAGGGCGAGAAGCGGCCGCCGCTCGGGTCCTCGGCGTTGATGCGCACCTCGATGGCGTGGCCGTTGCGGGCGACCTCGTCCTGGGTGAAGTCGAGGGCCTCGCCCGAGGCGATGCGGATCTGCCAGGCCACGAGGTCGAGGCCGGTGACGAGCTCGGTGACCGGGTGCTCGACCTGGAGGCGGGTGTTCATCTCGAGGAAGAAGAACTCGCCGTCCTGGTAGAGGAACTCGACGGTGCCGGCGTTGTAGTAGCCGCACGCCTCGGAGACCTTGACCGCCGCGGCGCCCATGGCCTGGCGGACGTCGTCGGGGAAGGCGGGCGCCGGGCTCTCCTCGATCAGCTTCTGGTGGCGCCGCTGCGCCGAGCAGTCGCGCTCGCCGAGCCACAGGGTGTGGCCGTGCTGGTCGCCGAGCACCTGCATCTCGACGTGGCGGGGCCAGCCGAGGTAGCGCTCGAGGTAGATCTCGGGCCGCCCGAAGTACGCCTGCGCCTCGCGCGCCGCAGACTCCATCGCCTCGGCCGCCTCGGCCGCCGACGCCACGACCTTCATGCCGCGCCCGCCGCCCGCCGTAGGCGGCCTTGATCGCCACCGGCCAGCCGAACTCCTCGCCGAAGGCCACGACCTCGTCGGGGGACGTGAGCGGCTCGGAGCGACCGGGCACGCCGGCCACGCCCGCCTTCTCGGCGGCGATGCGGGAGCTGATCTTGTCGCCCATGACCTCGATCGCCTCGGGCGGCGGCCCGATGAACGTGACGCCCCGCTCGGTGATGGCGCGGGCGAAGTCGGTGTTCTCGGAGAAGAAGCCGTAGCCCGGGGTGGACGCCGTCGGCCCCGCTCTGCTCGATGGCCTTCAAGATGGCCTCGGTGTTCAGATAGCTCTCGGCCGCCGTCTCGCCCCCGAGCGCGTAGGCCTCGTCGGCCATGCGCACGTGGAGCGCGTCACGGTCGAGGTTCGAGTACACGGCGACGGTGCCGATGCCCATCTCGCGGCACGTCCGGATGACCCGGACGGCGATCTCGCCGCGGTTGGCAATGAGGATCTTGTCGAGCACGCTGGGTTTTTCCTCCCTGGGACGGATCCTCACAATTGCACGTGCCTAGGGTGTCTGCCATGTGGGCCGGCGAGTGGGAGATCCGCCGCTTCGCCGAGATCGACTCCACCAACACCTATCGTCCGCGGGCAGGCCCGCCACGGGCGCCCCCGAGGGCCTGGTCGCGGTGGCCGACCACCAGACCGCCGGACGGGGCCGCCTCGACCGCCGCTGGGAGTCGCCCCCCGGCGCGAACCTCCTGGCCTCCGTCCTGCTGCGCCCGGCGTGCGCATCCGGTGACCTCCACCTCGCCACCGGGGCGGTGGCCCTGGCGGCCGCGGACGCCTGCGCCGACGGTGGCCGGCGTCGAGCCGGCCCTCAAATGGCCCAACGACCTGCTGGTGGGCGGGGCGAAGCTGGCCGGGGTCCTGGCCGAGGCCGAGTTCGACGGCCGCCGCCTGGAGGCCGTCGTCGTCGGGATCGGGATCAACGTGGCGTGGCCCGGCCCGCCGGAGGCGGGGGGCACCTGCCTGGACGACGCCGGCGGGGCGGCGCAGCCGGTCGACAAGGCCGTCGCTGCTCGAAGCGCATGCTCGAGGGGCTGGCCGCCCGGCGCCCGCTCCTCGACGACGAGGCCGGGCGGCGCGACCTGGCCGACGAGGTGCGACGGCGCTGCGCCACGCTGGGCCAGCGGGTCCGGGTCACGCTCCCGAGCCGACGAGCTGACCGGGGTGGCGACGGCGATCGACGACGCCGGCCACCTCGTCGTCGAGACCGCGTCGGGACCGCGGGCGGTGAGCGCCGGCGACGTCGTGCACCTGCGCCCCGACGAGTAGACCAGCGGTTTTCGGGCCGCAAGGTCCACCGAAGGGGCCGCCTGGGCTGGGCTAATATGTCCGGCACTATGCGCCTTCTCGTCACGGGAGGTGCCGGTTTCATCGGGTCGAACTTCGCCCGCTACTGGGTCGAACGGCACCCCGAGGACCATGTCGTCGTCTACGACGTGCTCACCTATGCCGGCAACCGACCCAACCTGTCCGACATCGAGGACCAGATCGTCTTCGTCCAGGGCGACATCTGCGACCCCGACGCCGCCGAGAAGGCGCTGCGGGGCGAGGAGATCGACACGATCGTGCACTTCGCCGCCGAGTCGCACAACTCGCTCGCCGTCCTCAACCCCGGGCTCTTCTTCCGCACCAACGTGCTCGGCACCCAGACCATGCTCGAGGCGGCCCGCCAGGTCGGCGTGGACCGCTTCCACCACGTCTCGACGTGCGAGGTCTACGGGGACCTGCCGCTCGACACCGAGGAGGCGTTCACCGAGGACTCGCCGTACCGGCCGCGCACGCCCTACAACGCCTCGAAGGCGGGGGCCGACCACGCGGTGCGCGCCTACGCCGAGACGTACGAGCTGCCGATCACGATCACGAACTGCGCCAACAACTACGGCGCCGTACCAGTTCCCCGAGAAGCTGATCCCGCACTTCTGCGCGCTCGCCCTCGACGACAAGCCGCTCACGCTGTACGCGAGCACCGAGAACCGCCGGGAGTGGCTGCACGTCATCGACCACTGCACCGCCATCGACGCCGTGCTCGCCCGGGGCAAGGTCGGCGAGACCTACCACGTCGGCAGCGGGGTCGAGGCCTCGATCATGGAGATGGCCGACCGGATCCTGGCCGCGCTGGGCAAGCCGGAGTCGCTCAAGACGATCGTGCCGGACCGCCCCGGTCACGACCGGCGCTACGTGCTCGACTCCTCCAAGCTCCGCCGCGAGCTGGGCTGGGCCCCCTCGGTCGAGTGGGACCAGGGCCTGGCCGAGACGGTGGCGTGGTACGCCGAGCACCGTGACTGGTGGGAGCCGCTCATCGCCCGGGCGCCCGTCGTCGAAGGAGCCTGGGGCGCACCGGAGCGGGCTGAGCCGGTGCGCATCCTGATCACCGGGGCCTACGGGCAGCTCGGGACGCGACCTCGTCCGACGCCCTGGCCGGGCGGGTGCCCGACGGCGGCGTCGCGCTGCGCGTTGCTGGGCCCCGAGGGGCCCCGCCCGGGCCTCGCCCACGAGGTCCTGGGGACCGACATCGACACCATGCCCGTCGACGACCGCGACGCGGTCGCAGCACACCTTCGCCGACTTCCGCCCCGAGCTCGTGCTGCACGGCGGGGCGTACACCGCGGTCGACCAGTGCGAGACCGACGTCGACGGCGCGTACTCGGTGAACGCGATCGGCACGCGCCACGTCGCCGACGGCGGCGGCGGCCGTCGGCGCGCACATGGTCTACGTGTCCACCGACTACGTCTTCGACGGCACCGGCACGCGCCCGTACCGCGAGTGGGACCCGCCGTGCCCGACGTCGGTCTACGGCATGTCGAAGCTGGCGGGGGAGCGCGAGTGCCGTCCGGGCACGACGATCGTGCGGACCTCGTGGCTGTGCGGCGCGCACGGCAAGAACATCGTGAGGACCGCCCTGCGCCTGGCCGAGGGCGACGGCGAGCTCCGCTTCGTCGACGACCAGCACGGGCTCGCCCACGTTCACCGCCGACCTGGCGCCGACGATCGTGACGCTCGGGCTCGACCGCCGGCCGGGCATCGTTCCACGTGACCAACAGCGGCGTGACGACCTGGTTCGGGCTCGTGCGCCAGGTGTTCGCGGCGGCCGGGGCGGACCCCGAGCGGGTGCAGCCGATCACGACGGCCGAACCGCGAACGACCCGGCCCCTCGTCCGGCCTACTCGGTGCTCGACAACATGGCGTTGCGCCTGAGCGGGCTGCCGGCGCTGCCCGCCGTGGCAGGAGAGCCTGGCCCGGCTCGTCCCGTTCGTGCGTGCGAGCGCGAGCTCGAGCCGAGCACGAGAGCGGAGGCGCCGGCATGACCCCTCCGAACGGCCGCGACGGACGCCGGGCCCGCCACACCGTCGCCGTGATCGGCGCCGGCTACGTCGGCCTGCCGACGGCGGCGACCCTGGCCCACTTCGGCCACCGCGTCGTGCTGGCCGAGCGCGAGGCGAGCCGGCTGGCCGCGCTGCGCGCGGGTCGCCTGCCGATCGTGGAGGCCGGCCTCGACGACCTGGTGAACGGCGCGGTGACGGCCGGGAACCTGCTCCTTCGTCGAGTCGGCCGTCGACGCCGTCGCCGGCGCCGAGTTCGTCTTCCTCTGCGTGCCGACGCCGCAGAGCGCGGACGGGTCGGCCGACCTGTCCTACGTCGAGGCGGCGGCCGAGGAGATCGCGCCGCACCTGCGTGCCGGGCGCCATCGTCGTCAACAAGTCGACCGTGCCGGTCGGCTCGGCCACCATGGTCGAGCAGGTCATCGGGCGCCCCGACATCAGCGTCGTGTCGAACCCCGAGTTCCTGCGCGAGGGCACCGCGGTGCTCGACAGCCTGCAACCCGGACCGGATCGTCGTCGGGGCGGACGACCGCAGGCCGCGGCGGCCGGTGGGCGCAGCTCTTCGCCTCGACCGGGGCGCCGCTGATCGTGACCGACGCGACGACGTCGGAGACGATCAAGTACGCCTCCAACGCGTTCCTGGCCACCAAGCTCAGCTTCGTCAACGCGATGGCCGGCCTGTGCGAGGCGGTCGGCGCCGACGTCCGCGACGTGCTGCTCGGGCTCGGCTACGACAAGCGCATCGGCTTCGAGTTCCTGCGGCCGGGGCCGGGCTGGGGCGGCTCGTGCCTGCCCAAGGACACCCGGGCGCTGGTGCACATCGCGAGGCAGGCGGGCTACGACTTCTCGCTCCTCGCCGGCGCCATCGCGTCCAACGACGAGCAGCTGGACCGGGTGGTCGACCAAGGTCGAGACGCGCGTGCGGCGGCTCGGTGACAGGGCAGCGACCGTGGCGGTGCTGGGGCCTCACGTTCAAGGCCAACACCGACGACCGGCGCGACTCGCCCAGCCTCCAGATCTGCCGCCGGCTCGCCGAGCTCGGCGCCACGGTGCAGGCCTTCGACCCGACGGTCGACGCCACGGCGGAGCCGGCCCGGACGACCTGCGCGGGCTGGCAGCTGCGGGCCGACCCCTACGACGCGGTCGCCGGCGCCCAGGCGATCGTCGTGCTGACCGAGTGGGACGAGTTCCGCTGGCTCGACTTCGCGAGGGTGCGCTCCGTCATGGCGGCAGCCGAACATCGTCGACGCCCGCAACCTGCTCGACCCCGCCGCGGTCCGGCGCATGGGCTTCACGTACACCGGGATCGGGCGCCAGTGAGCCGGGTCGTGGTCGCGGGCGGTGCCGGGTTCCTCGGCTCGCACCTGTGCGACCGGCTGGTCGAGCGGGGCGACACCGTGGTGTGCCTCGACGACCTGTCGACCGGGTCGAAGGAGAACGTGGCGCACCTGCTCGAGCACGACCGCTTCCGGCTCGTCGTGACCGACGTGAGCGAGAAGGTCGACGTGGGCGACGACGCCGGTCGACGCCGTGATGCAACCTCGCCTCGCCCGGCGTCGCCGCCGGCGTACCTCGCCCGGCCCCTCGAGACCCTGGCGGTGGGCAGCGAGGGCACCCGCCGGCTCCTCGAGCTGGCCGGGCGCACGACGCGCGCTTCGTCATGGCGTCCACGAGCGAGGTCTACGGCGACCCCGACGTCCACCCCCAGGTCGAGTCCTACTGGGGCAACGTCAACCCGATCGGGCCGCGCAGCGTCTACGACGAGGCCAAGCGGTTCGCCGAGAGCCTCACCATGGCGCATGCACCGCGCGCACGGCGTCGAACGTGGGCATCGTGCGGATCTTCAACACCTACGGGCCGCGCCTGTCGCCCGGGCGACGGCCGGGTCGTGTCGAACTTCATCGTGCAGGCGCTCCGCGGCGAGCCGCTGACCGTCTACGGCGACGGGAGCCAGACGCGGAGCCTCTGCTACGTCGACGACGAGATCGGCGGCCTCCTGGCGCTGCTCGACTCGTCGCTGACCGGGCCGGTGAACATCGGCAACCCCGACGAGCGCACGATGCTCGAGCTGGCCGCAGCTCGTCCTGGAGGTGACGGGATCGTCGTCGAGCGTCGACGTACGAGCCGCTGCCCGACGGACGACCCCACGCGGCGCTGCCCCGACATCACCCTGGCCCGGACGGCGCTCGGCTGGGAGCCCACGACCGGGCTGCGCGAGGGGATCGAGCGCACGATCGAGTACTTCGCGCTGCAAGGTCGAAGCAGGAGGCCCGATGACCGACGTCGACCTGATCCGAGCTGCCGCCGCCGCGGACGTACCGCACGCTCACGGTGATCATGCCGGTGTTCAACGAGCAGACGACGGTGGACGAGATCATCCGACGCATGCGGTCGGTCGAGCTGCCGGTGGAGCTGCAGATCATCGTCGTGGACGACGGCTCGAGCGACGGCACGGACAAGGTGCTCGCCGCGCTCGAGGACTCCACCGTGCGCGTGCTGCGCCACACGCAGAACCAGGGCAAGGGCGCCGCGATCCGCACCGGCCTGGCCGAGGCCCGGGGCGACCTCGTGATCATCCAGGACGCCGACCTCGAGTACGACCCCAACGACTGGCCCAAGCTCCTCGAGCCGATCCTGCGCGGCAAGGCGCGCGTCGTCTACGGCAGCCGCTTCACGGGCGAGCGCAAGAACATGTTGCCGATGCACTGGATCGGCAACCGGCTCCTCTCGCTGGTCACCAACGTGCTGTACAGCCGACGCTGTCGGACATGGAGACGTGCTACAAGCTCTTCGACGCGCAGGTCCTCGAGGGCCTGACCGTCGTGTCGAACCGCTTCGACTTCGAGCCCGAGATCACGGCGAAGGTGCTGCGGCGCGGCTACCGGATCTACGAGGTGCCGATCTCCTACGCGGGGCGCGAGCACGACGAGGGCAAGAAGATCACCTGGCGCGACGGGTTCGGCGCCATGCGGGCACTGATCAAGTTCCGCTTCACCAAGGAGTTCTGAGCCGCTCGTGCCTCCGGCGCCCGCGGTGCCCCCGGTACCCGAGGCGGTCGCCGCCGTCGTGGTCGACCACGACACCGGGCCGTTGCTCTCGGGCTGCGTGCGCTCGCTCCTCGACGACGGTGCTGTGACCATCGTGGTCGTCGAGAACGGCGCCCCCGGCAGCGCGGAAGCGGCGCTGGGGGAGCTCGTCGGCGAGGGGCCCGAGGGGCGCGTGCGCGTCGTACGCCCCGGCGCCAACCTCGGCTACGGGGCCGGGGTGAACCGGGGCCTGGCGGCGCTGGCGGGCTCGTCCGGGTCGCTCCCCGAGTGGGTCCTCGTCTCGAACCCCGACCTCGAAGTGCATCCGGGCACGCTGGACGCGTTGCGGCGCGCGCTCGTGGCGAACCCCGCCTGGGCCCTGGTGGGCCCGCGGATCTTCACCGACACCGGCGAGGTCTACCCCTCGGTGCGGGCCTTCCCTTCGTTCACCGACGCCGCGGGCCACGCCCTGCTGGCGGTGTTCAAGCCCGACAACCCGTTCACCAAGCGCTACAACCCCGGCACCCCGGAGGGGGACGTCGTCACAGGGGCCGGCTGGGTCTCGGGGTCGTGTTTCCTGGCTCGTCGCGGGGCGCTCGAAGAGCTCGGCGGCTTCGACGAGGCGTACTTCATGTACCTGGAGGACACCGACCTGTGCTGGCGGGCCCACCACGCCGGATGGGGCGTGGGCTTCGCCGGCACCGCGGCCGTCACGCACGTCCAGGGTGTGAGCACGGCCCGCGACCCGTACCGCATGATGGTGGCGCACCACCGCTCCGCCCTGCGCTTCACGTTCCGTACCACCACGGGCTGGCGGCGTCTGGCTCTCCCCTTCGCCGTGCTCGTCCTCGGGGCGCGCATGGCGATGGCCACCCTCCGCCTCGCGCGCGCCGGGGCGTGACGGCGCGTCGAAGGCGCGCCCGCGCGCGCCCCACGCGTCGTCGGGCTCGTCGCCGGACTGGCGCTCGGCCTCACCCTGGCGGCGTGCGGCGGGGGCGGCGGGGCGGCGGCGCCTCACGTCCACGTCGAGCCCGAGGTCAACTTCGCGTTGCCTCCGGCCGCCGACGGGTGCACCGCGGCGACGCCGGTGCCGGGCGGCGGCACCCGGGTGCCGATCGAGGTCAGCACGGTGGCGGGCCAGGTGGCCGAGATCGTCAACGTCTGCATCGGGAGTCAGGGCCCGTTCCCCTTCGTCCTCGACACGGGGGCGGGCCAATCGACCATCGACGCCCACCTGGCGACGCGGCTCCACCTGGCGTCCGCCGGACAGTCGACGCTCTTCGCGGGGGTCGACTGCACGGGGACGGCCAAGCCGGTGTCGGTGGGCCCGTGGTCGCTCGAAGGGGTCGACCTGGCGCCCCAGCAGTTGACGTCGGCCACGCTGCCCCAGATCGGGGGCAAGGGCGAGCCGGTCGGCCTGCTCGGGTCCGACGTCCTGGCGCGGTTCGGCGCGGTGCGCATCGACTTCGCGGCGGGCGACCTCGTGCTCCCCGGCCCGCAGGGGCCGCCGCTGACCGGCGACACGTCGTACACCGGACCGGTGGGCCCGGCGCCGGCGCCGGTGCTCACGCAGGGGGGCGGGACCACGGTGCCCGTGACGGTGTCGCCGGTGCCGGGCGACGTCTCGCTCAGCGTCGCCGTGCGCTTCGCCGGCGGGCCACGCCGCAGCTTCGTCGTCGACACGGGGTCGTCGCAGAGCGTGGTGTCGACGACGGTGGCCCACGCCGAGTCGTTGGCGCGCACGGAGCTGGCGCAACGCCAGGCGACGGTGTGCTCGGTGATCACGGTGCCGCTCGTGCACAGCGGGGCGTGGTCGCTGCCCGGGCAGCCGCTCTACGCCCAACTCGTGGGGGACACGTCCTTCGGCACGATCGGCCTGGGCGGGACGCAGGGGCTCTTGGGGTCGGACCAGCTGAAGCGCTACGGGTGGGTGGTGTTCGACTACACGGGGGGCCGGCTGATCCTCGGCTAGGCCGGAAAGGCGGAGGCCCCCTTACGCCGGGGCCTCGTTGCCTCCCGGCGAAGAGGTGGCGGCCGCGGACTCGACCATGGCCGCCCCGGCCAGCGGGCGTACCTGCTCGTCCGGCTGCGCGTGATCGGCCTGATCCTCGTCCTTTCGGGGGGCCGGTCGTCCCCTCAGGCGGGACGCGACCAGGCTGACCGCGGCGGCGATGCCGACCGCGGCGAGGACGGCGAGCGCCGGGAGGGCCAGGGCGAGGAACCGCGTCGTCCCGTAGAAGAGCGACGCGTTGCACGCCACCGCGAGCACGGGTGCGAGCAGGACGAAGAATCGCTGCTTCGACCGGCGCGCCAGGACGATCGCACCGATGACCTCGAAGAGCAGGAGGACGCGCCCGAGCTCGAGGCCGAACCGTTCGAACGACGCGATCCGCCCTTCGATGACGCCGTCGTCGACCTGCTGGGTCGTCCGGGCCAGCCCGAAGGTGTTCTCCACCCGCGCCACGGCCAGACCGGGGAGTGCGCTGAGGTGGCCCCGGATGTACGACTCGGAGCTGGAGGTCAGGACGTTGCTGATGGTGAGCTCGTTCCATGACGGCGCATTGTCGGGGGGCTGGGCCTCCTCGATCAGGAATCCGGCCGCCCCCTCGGCGCACGTCGCGTCGAAGTCCCCGTACTCGTTGTTGCTGGGGCTCATGGAGGGAGCGCAGTAGGACCCGGCCAACGTGCCCCCCTGATTGTCCGAGAGGGCGAAGCCGCCGAGCTGTATCTCGTTGCGTACGACCCACGGAGCCAGCACGAGCACCAGGCCCGCGAAGAGGCAACGGGCGAGCGTCAAGCGCCGGCGCCCCGAACGGGCGGCGAACAGCACGACGGGCACCCCGAGGAAGACGGCGAGGGACAGCGCGTCGCTGCGCGTCAGTACGGCCAGACCGATGCAGCCGCCGAGGAGGACGAAGCGCCAGGGGCGCGGGTGGTCCTGGCAGTGCAGGGCGAGCAACAGCACCGCGGGAATGACGACGAGGTAGATGCTCTCGCTCATCAAGGCGGCACTGGGCTGGAACCAGAGGGGGTCCAGCGCGGCGATGCCCGCGGCGATGAGGCCGACGACCGGGCCGGCCACCCGGTGTCCGACGAGACCCGTGAGGAACACCCCGAGCGACGCGACGACGCCCACCAGGACCCGCTGGGCGTCGACGGAATGGAAGCCCAGCAGGTCGAAACTCGCCAACAGGGACGAGAAGAGGGGAGGGTGCTCGGCGGTCGGCAGCACCCGGTGCGGTGGGACGAACGAGGTGACCGCGTAGCCGTGACCGCCCGCGAGGTTCGCGGCCGCCTGGTGGAAGAACAGCGCGTCCCCCGTCAGCGGCCGTCCGAACGTCCAGCCGGCCGCGAACCCGACGCGCACCCCGATCGCCAGCGCGACCACGCCGAGAAGTCCCGGGAGGAACCAGCTCGATCCGAACGAGGCGCGCCACGCACGCCATCGGAGCGCCACTGCCTTCGTTCGTAGGTGCGCTCCGGCCGCCCAGAACGGCGGAACGGCCACCGGGGATCCGACAACGCGCCACGGTTCGCGCAAGGTCGTCTCCCCGTCGTTCGCCCCCACTGCTTGGGCGTAGGCCTTCCGACGGGTCAACCGGTTCGCGAACTCCAAGAGCGGTTGCTCCATCACCAGGTAACTGATCGTGGCGACCACGACCGACAGCGCGACGACGGACACGAAGAGAACTCCGAACGGGATCCCGAACTCTTGGCGACCCGTCCATTTGAAGAGCTCTTCGGTGAGCGCCGGATGCCAGAGGTAGATGCCGTAGGACACGACGCCCAACCACGCCACGGGCGCGAGCCGCAGCGCTCGTCGGATCGCCCCCGCGTCCTGTGGGCCGAAGACGGCGGGAGCCACCAGCGAGAGCGCGAAGACGCCGTAGAGCGTCTGCTTCAAGATGTTGACCGCCGGCGTCGCCGTGTACAGCGGCTGGGGCGTGATGCCGAGATGCGAGACGCTATAGAAGGCGACGAGCGCGATGCCCCAGCTCACCCACGGCATGGCGCGGTGGCGCAGCCACGCCGGCTCCGTGGCCCGCGCGCTGAACCACGCGCTCAGGACGGCCAGGCCCATCCCGATCGCAAACAGGTCCAGGTACGACGGCAGCCAGGAGGTCATGGTCGAGGAGACGGCGGGTCGCAAGAAACAATTGCCGCCGCAGGCCCAATGCCGACTGAGCGACCAGATGCGGAAGCCGAAACTGATGGCGACCAGTGCCGCCAAGCCCAACAACTCCCGGCTGAACTGCGTCGCCGCGTTGCGCCGCCGAAAGGCCATCGCCATCGCGTAGAGAGGCAGGAACAGATAGAAGCTCATCTCCGTGCAGAGCGACCAGGCCGGGCCGACCCCGAAGAAGATCTGGGACGGGAAGTAGATCTGCAGGAAGGAGTAGTGGACGAGCGCACCCCTCCAGCCGCTCGGGATCACCGCGTCGTGCAGGACGTAGACGATGATGGTCACGGCCAACCAGTAGGCCGGCACGATCCGGAAGAGGCGGCGCACCCAGAACTTGAGCGTCTCGGGCGCGGCGCGACCGTCGAGGTGGGCGGCGGCGAAGGGCCGGTAGAGCAGGAACCCGGAGATGACGAAGAACACCGAGACGCCGATTTCGAGGCGCGCGGTGTAGATCGCGAAACCGGACCGCTTCGAGAAGCCCGAAGAGAACGCGGTGTGCACCCCGACGACGGCGATCGCGGCGAAGGCCCGCAGGCCGTCGAAAGCCGGAAACCGCTTCAGGTCCCCGATCGGCCTGGAGATCCCGTCGGTGGGGAAGCCTCCCTCGAAGTCCTTCCGCTTCCTCAGCCGCACCGGCCAGCCAGCCTCCGAGTTCCCCGAAACGTCACCAGTGCCCCCTGTGGACTACATTTCCCATCACAACGGGCTGGATGCGTCCGTCGGGATGGCCAGGAAACCAGTCCTATCAGGAAAGGGTCCAGCAGGATCGCCAAGACGGCCACGAGGATGCGAATGCGGCATGCAGTGCCCCGGGGGGCAACGAAACGTATTCTTGTGGGACCGGAGGGGTGGGGGAAGCGATGACTGGGCGCGAGACGAAGCGGATCGGGGTGGTGGTCGTCGCCTACAACGCGGAGTCGACCCTGGCGCCCGTCCTGGATCGGATCCCCGAGGGGCTCCGCGAGCGCTTGGACTCGGTCCTCGTCTGCGACGATTACAGCCAGGACGACACCTACGAGGTGGCGCTGCGCTACCAAGAGGCAACGCCCGAACTGCCGGTGTTGGTCTTCCGCCGGGGCATGAACCTCGGCTACGGCGGCAACCAAAAAGTCGCCTACCGATGGGCGATCGAGCGCGGGCTGGACATCGTGGTGCTGCTCCACGGTGACGGCCAGTATGCGCCCGAGCACATGCCCGACCTCATCGATCCTCTGCTCGCCGGCGACTGCGATGCGGTCCTGGGGTCTCGCATGATGACCCCGGGTGCGGCACGCCAGGGGGGCATGCCGTTGTACAAGCGGGTCGGAAACCGGATCTTGACCAAGATCGCCAATCGCGCTCGTCGGGCTGGAGCTCTCGGAATGGCATTCGGGTTATCGCGCCTACGCGGTCGAGGCTCTCAAGTCCGTGCCCTATGAGTCGAATTCGGACGGGTTCGACTTCGACACCCAGATCATCGTGCAGTTCCACGAGGCGGGTCGTCGGATCGTCGAGCGACCGATCCCGACGTACTACGGGAACGAGATCTGCTACGTGAACGGCATGAAGTACGCCCGCGACGTCGTGCGGGACGTGGCGCGTTACCGTCTCCACAAGATGGGGTTCGGCAGCGGCAGCCTCGCCTTCGCCGAGTCGGCGTACGCGGTCAAGGTCCAGGAGGACTCCTCCCACCTGCGCATCGTGTCGTGGCTGTCGGATCGCTCCCCGAAGAAGGTGCTCGACCTCGGATGCTCCGACGGCGCGCTCGGGGCGCTGCTGCGCAAGCAGGGTCACCACGTGACCGGCCTCGATGTCAACGTCACCGAGGGCGTGGACGAGTCGGTTGACGTGTTCATCGCCGCCGACCTGGAAGACGGCCTCGAGAACCAGGTCGCCGGCGTCTACGAGGTCGTCATTGCCGCCGACGTCCTGGAGCACGTTCGCCGACCCGACATCCTGCTCTCCGAGATCGACGGGTGTCTCGGACCCGACGGGACGCTCATCGCGAGCATCCCCAACTTCGCCCACTGGTACCCGCGGCTGCGTGTGATGGCGGGACGATTCGACTACGACCGGCGTGGGATCCTCGACCGGACCCACCTCCGCTTCTTCACCCGCCGAAGCTTCGATCGCCTCGCCCACGAGGCCGGCTTCAAGATCGTGCGCTGCGAGGCGGTCGGCGTGCCGTTCGAAGTCGTCAGGCGGGGGAGCGGGCCCGAGGGGCAGGGCGGTCACCGGCGGGGGACGCCGTTGCTCGCTCGGATGCTGGCCGGGGTGAACGGGTGGACGGCGAGGAAGTGGCCGAACCTCTTTGCCTATCAATACGTCTACGAGCTTGCCCCGAAGCGCCACATCTGAGGCTGCCGGTGCGGCGCCGCCGGTCGACGAACCCGGTGCTGCGGAACTCGTCGAGCATCCTCCGGCGGCGCGCCACGCCAAACGGGAGGTAACCGACCGGCGGCGGTTCACGTTGGCCATGTTGGCGGGGCTCGGCGCGGCGTGCGTGCCGTACCTCTGGGTCCTCTGGGGTGGCAGCCTCAATCCGCTCCGGACGGACTTTCCCGGGAACGCGTTCTCGAACTTCTACGACCTGCAAGCCCGGGCTCTCTTCCACGGCCATTGGTGGGTGTCGAACGGGGTGCTGGGGATCGAGTCGTTCGTCGTGCACGGGCGTAGTTACACCTACTTCATGCCCCTGCCCGCGTTGCTCCGCATGCCGGTGCTGCTCTTCACCTCGAGCCTGGACGGGCGTCTGACCGCATTGTCGATGCTGGTGGCTTGGGTCGTGACGGGCGTGTTCGCGTCGCTGCTCCTCTGGCGCGCCCGTCTCCTCGTGCGCGGCGATGCTCCGCTCGGTCGGCCCGAGGCGGTGGCCTATGGGTTCACGGTGGCCGGACTGATGGCCGGCACGGTCCTCGTCTATCTGGCCTCCGCTCCCTACGTCTACAACGAGGACTTCAGTTGGGGCGTCGCCACGAGCGTGGGAGCACTCTTCGCGTTGTTAGGGGTCCTGGAGCACCCGTCGCGCCGCCGGTTCGTCCTGCTCGCCGTCTTGATGGTCGCAGTGAACCTGTCGCGCCTCACCGTCGCCTGGGGCTGCGACATCGGTGTCCTCCTCGCCGCGGGGTGGTTCGCCTCGGGGCGCGGCGGTGAGGACAACCGGAGGTGGGCGTGGCCGACGGCGGCCGCCGCCCTGGCCCCGTTGGCACTGGGTTGCTACGTCACCTGGGCCAAGTTCGGGTACCCCTTCGGGCTTCCCATGGCCGACCAGGTCTGGACCCAGATCGACCAGCACCGACAGCAGTTCCTGGCCGCCAACGGCGGCAAGGCGTACAGCCCGAGCTTCATCCCGACGACCGCCCTGGCCTATCTGCGCCCGGACGGCCTGCGTCTCACCGACGTCTTCCCGTACGTCACCTTGCCCGCGCAGGCTCCCTCCGTCGTCGGCGGGGTCGTCATGGACATGACCTATCGGACGTCCAGTGCGCCCGCGTCGATGCCGCTCGTCTTCCTCCTCGGCGTCTGGGGCGCCATCACGGCGTTCCGGCGCACGCCGGCCGGCCGGGTCGCCCTGGTCCGCATCCCCATGCTGGCCGCCGCCGCGGCCACGGTGGGGGTCTTCGTCTGGGGCTACGTGGCCAACCGCTACCTCTCCGACCTGCTGCCCCTGTTGTTCGTGGCCGCCGCGGTCGGCGTCGCCGACATCTGGCGCAGGCTCGAAGGGCGCCCCAAGCGGGTCCGGAGAGCCTGGTCGGCGGGCTTTGCGGTTCTCGCCGTGGTGAGCGTCCTGATCAACGTGGCCGTCGCCAGCACGCCCCAAGACGTCGGCGCCTGGCAGGGCTCCAAGGTGCAGTCGTACGTCCAGACCCAGGAGGACCTCAGCGCCGGCACCGGCAACCCCATCGCGTCCAACGCGGTCGGCGGCTCCACGCTTCCCGCCGGTGCTCCGGCCGACACGCTCTTCGTCCTCGACAACTGCAGCGCGCTCTACCTCTCCAACGGTGAGCGGTACGACCCGTGGATACCCGTCTCATTGGCCTCGCCGTTCAGCCAGGACTTCGCCGTGAGGTTCACCCGGCGGACGCAGACGCTGCAGCAGGTCGCCTTGGTGCAGATGGGCAGGGATGTCCAAAGCGCCGTCTACCTCGACTACGACGGCTCCCAAATGAGGGTCGTCTTCTCAGATCCGCTCTTCTTCGATGCGGGATTGTGGGCGCCCGTCACACTCGGGAAGCGCTACGACATCAACGTCGTCGCCGACATCCCCCGGCAGAGTCTGAACGTCGACATCAACGGGCATCTGGCGCTGCAGAGCTTGATGTCGAGCGGCGAGATCGCGATCACCCGGCACACCGGATCGGCCCTCCGCGCGAAGGGCGGAGCCTTCCAGATCACGAGCCGGCCCGTGGCCAAATCGCCGTTGTGCACTCATCTCGTCACCCTGAAACCCAGCCTGGCGGCCGCTCCGGCGGCGGCGCCGCAGAAGTCATGAGGGCGCCCGGCGCAGGGCGCGCTAGGCGGTGCCGCTTCGTCGCTTCGGGCGGAAGCGGCGAAGGAATTTGTCCATCCGCGCGTCGGAGATGCCGAGCCGCCGCTTGGCGCGGTCGTACAACCGCAAGGCCTGCTTGTCGATATAGATCAAGATGCCGCGCAGGCCCTCGCCCGGACGAGCGCGGTACTCGGTGGAGCGAACCATGGGATCGGACTCGACGGTGAAGTAGTAGAGCGCAAGCGACTTGCGGGACTCGCCGGGCGGGCACTGCAACGGATCGGGGTGACCGTGGAAGGAGTCGCTCTCCGTATCGAAGATCACGGCGCGGTTCCCCCAGGGCTCGATGGTGACGACGCGACGGCTCATGTCGGTGCTCCACAACTCCAGTGCACCGCCGTAGGCGGAGGGCCACTCGTCGTTGAAGTAGAGGAGCAGGTTCACCCTGCGCCGCCACGTCGGATGGAGCGGGTGGACCGTGTAGTCGGCGTGGACGTTGAGGAAGCCGTCCCGCAGCGACTGGTGCAGTCCGCCGCCTTCCATTCCGTCGTCCGCGATGAGCCCCTCGATCCCGGTGAGCTCGGTCAGCATCCGGACGAACTCGGGGGAGTTGAGGGCCTGGGCCACGGATCGCAGCGTGGGGCCCCACGAGTCGATATTGGGGTTACAAAACTTCTTCTCGTTGAAATGGACGTACCCGATCCACTCCGACGAGTGCGCGTCGCCGAATTCGCCGGCCGCCTGAGCCAAGCGTTCGGGCTCGAGGAAGTCGTCGAGGACGATGTGAGGAAAGGGCTGCGCGGACGCGTACTCGTCCCGGCGTCCCGCCAACGATCGTTCCAGCCGGGCCAGGTCCACGCCGGCGAAGAGACTTGGATCTGATGACAACTCTGCGCTCCCCTTTGCCACGACGTCACTCCACGTTAGGCCACCGGAATTCCTCCGGCCGTTCCCGGCGGGCGCAGAGCCGCCGTCGGGTGAGCGTGCGCTGGGTCGCCGCGTTGGCGCTGTCTGGCGCGACGTGGCTCTGCGTGTCGGCGCTCCCCGCCGCGGCCGCGGCGCCCAGCCAGTGCGGGGCCTGCCAGGGTGGCGGCCCGATTGCCGGGCTGGAGGGGCGCATTGCGGCCTTCGGGCACCCCACCCTGTGTCAGATCAGCGACATCTCACCGGAGAACCAGGGGGGATCCTCGACGATCGAGATCATGAGCTTCAGCTCGACGAAGCGATGCGACGCCGGCTCCACCGCGAGGCAGGGCGCGCTGTACCTCGTGCAGTCGCAGAGCTCGGCGGCGGCCCGGTACCTCCTTGCCCTCGCCGGCGTGACGCCCTCCTTCGTGGACGGCTGGCAAGCCGGCAAGGTGGCCGTCCTGTTGGGACGCGGCACCTCGATCCTTCATCAGCTCCAGGTGTTCCAGGCCCTGAAAGGACACTCCCGCTTCACCTTCGGGGGCCACAACGCGCCCTGAGGGACGCGTTACTCAGGCCCGGTCTCGCCCAGGGTGTCGAGCAGCGGCCAGACCTCCACGACGCCGTGGGCGACGGCGCAGGGCGTCGTGGCGACGCGCGCCACGGCCTCTTCGAGGTTCGCGGCCTCTAGCAGGGCGAAGCCCGCCAGGGGGAGGTCGGCGCGCAGGAAGGCCCCGTTCGTCGTGGTCACGCCCGAGCACTCGGGGTTCCGGACCTGGGTCGGCGTCCCCACGGCGCCCATCACGGCGCCCTGCGACACCAGCCATGCGTCGTGGGCGTGGGCCTTGTCCCGCAGTGCCGGTGCGGTCGCTTCGTAGTCTGCGCTGCTGCCGTATCCGATCGTCAAGAACCTCGGCATCGGACCTCCTTTCGTCGTTGTCTCTCGAACAGAATCCGCGGGCTACGGCACACGCACAGCGAGCAACTCAGGCCAGCGCTGTTCCAAGCTGGTCCAAGAGCTCGCTCGTGCCCTTCTCGCGCACCGTCAGCGTGTCGGCGCCGTCGAGGAACACGCCCTGTTCGGTGAGCGTCAGCGTCGTGCCGTCGCCGGCCGGCGCGAACTCGACCGTGGTGACCGACACCGAGATTCGCGTCTCGTCGGCGTCCATCGTGTAGCCGTAGACGATGCGCTCGTCGGGCACGATCTCCTGGTATGTGGCCTCGTAGGTGTAGACGGGTCCGTCCGGCGGTCCGGCGCGGAAGAACTCGGTGCCGCCGACGCGGAAGTCGAGCCGCAAGTCCGGGATGCTCCCGTCACCGAACCAGCGAGTCTTGGCGTCGCTGCTCGACCAGGCGGCGAACACGCGCGCCGGGGGTACGGGATAGGTCCGGTTCAGCACGAAAGACCCGTGCTCGGTGCTGCGCTTGGGCATGGTGGTGCTCCTCTCTCTTCTGTCTTCTCTGTTGATTCGTCGAATGTCGCCTGTGGCGGTGCCCTGCGGGTGAACGGCGCGCCGCGTCAGTCCGTCTCCGGCGGGGCCTCGGCCGCCTCGTCCTCGCCCAACACCTCGCCGAGGCGATCGAGCCGGCGCTCCCAGAGCGCCCGCTGCCCGGCGAACCAGTCGGCGGCCAGTTGCAGCCCGACCGGCTCGATGCGGCACGTCCGGGACCGGCCCACCTTCTCGGAGGCCACCAGGCCGCTCGACTCGAGGACGGCCAGGTGCTGGACGACGGCCGAGAGCGTGATCTCGAGCGGCCGCGCCAGGTCGCTGACCGTCGCCGGGCCCCGGACCAGGTGCTCCACCATGCTCCGCCGGGTCGGGTCACCCAGGGCCCGGAACACGTCGTCGACGGGGGGTTGTTGCTTAAGCATTCACTTAAGTATTGACGCAAGCGACGACGCCGTCAAGGGGTCACTTCCAGAAACGGGCAGCCGCCACCCCTGTCGCCCGCGGAGCGGACAACCCGCGGCGAAGGCGGCGTCTACTCGGGCCCGGACAACCCCAGCATGTCGGTCACGCCGTGGTCGCGCCCCGCCGTGTACCCGCCGTCGACCGGCAGCGCATGCCCCGTGACGAACGACGAGTCGTCGGACAACAGGTACGCCGCCGCTGCGGCGATCTCCTCGGGCAGGCCCATGCGCCGGCCCAGCTTGTGCTCCCGCAAGATGTCATCCCGGGCCGCCTCCATCCCCGGGCCGAAGATCGACTCGGTCATCGGCGTCTCGATGAAACCCGGGCAGATGGCGTTGACCCGGATCCCGCGTCCCGCGTAGTCGATCGCCATGTTCTTGGTGAGGATCACGACGCCGCCCTTCGACGCGCTGTACGCGCTCCCGCCGGCGGTCCCCTCGAGCCCCTCGATGCTGGCGACCGTCACGACGGAGCCGCGCTGGCCGTCCTCCCGCACCGGCTGCCGCAGCATCTGGGCGATCACGTGCTTCGCCGTGAGGAACGTGCCCGTCAGGTTGACGGCGATCACGCGCGACCACTCGGCCAACGGGAGCATGTGCACCGGCCCCCCGCCGGCGACGCCGGCGGCGTTCACGAGCCCGTCGACGACGCCGCCGAGCTGCACCGCCTCGGCGACGAGCGCCTCGACCGCCGCCTCGTCCGTGACGTCGATATGGGCGAAGCCCCACCGGGCGCCCGCGGCGGCCGGCCCGGGTGCGCCAACCGCCCCCTCGGCCACGTCGGCCCCCATGACGCTGGCGCCCTCCTCGAGCAGCCGGGCCGCGGTGGCCCGACCGATGCCCGAGGCGGCTCCGGTCACGATGTACGTCCGGCCCTGCAGTCCACGCATCAACCCTCCACTCCGTCGAAGCCCCCTCGGCCGCCCGCTGTTGGTTGCGTCCGGCCAACCCGGGCTGATAGGGAGCAGGCACTGTTCTAGCCCGGGCCGCCCCGGGACCACCGATCGCCGTCCTCCCGGGGGGAGCCAACGCCATGAAGTTCGCGCTGTTCTACGAGATCCCGGTCCCGCGCCCGTGGGACGCCGACAGCGAGATGACGGCCTACCAGAACACCCTCGAGCAGGCCATCGCCGGCGACCGCTTCGGCTGGCACGCCTTCTGGACGGTCGAGCACCACTTCTTGCAGGAGTACTCGCACTGCTCGAACCCCGAGGTCCTCTACGGCGCCATCGCGTCGCGCACCGAGCGGATCCGACTCGGCTACGGCGTGCGCCTCATGCCCAAGCCCTACAACCACCCCGTGCGCACCGCCGAGTCCGTCGCCGTCCTCGACCTGCTCTCGAAAGGACGCGTCGACATGGGCGCCGGTCGCTCGGCCACCCGGGCCGAGCTCGAGGGCTTCGGCATCGACCCGGCGCAGAGCCGCAGCATGTGGCAGGAGGCCATCGGCCACATCGTCGGCTGCTGGACCAACGAGGAGTACGAGTTCGCGGGCGACCATTGGCAGATGCCCAAGCGGCGCGTGCAACCCAAGCCCTGGCAGAAGCCACACCCCCCGCTGTGGGGCGCCACGACGAGCGACGAGGGCCACGCGCAGATGGGCGACCTCGGCCTGGGGCTGTGCTCGTTCGCCGTCGGGCTCCCGCCGAGCGAGGTCAAGCGCAAGATCGACATCTACCGCGAGGCCGTCACCGACTGCACGACGCCGATCGGCTCGTTCGTGCACAACCAGGCCGCCACGTTCACGATGGCCCTCTGCGCACCCGACCGTGACCAGGCGATCGCCGAGGCCCGCGAGTCCTTCGAGTGGTACCCGAAGGCGGGGGCTCGCCAGATCGCCACGCTGACCGACTGGATGGCCGAGCGCAACGAGTCGCTCGGCTCCTACCACTACGCGGCCGACATGAAGAAGAGCGACGACGAGGGTCTGCTCGACCTGCTCAGCCTCGAGTACCTCACGGACTCGAACGCCTGCGTGCTCGGCACCCCCGCCGAGTGCATCGAGGCGTGCAAGGCCTACGAGGCGGCCGGCGTCGACCTACTGCTATGCCTGGTCAACCCCTACAAGATCTCCCACGAGTCCGTCATGCAGACGATCGAGCTCATGGGCACCGAGGTCATTCCCGCCTTCGCGGACTGACCCGCGCCCAACCACCTAGTGCACGTAGGGCAGGCTGGAGGAATGGCGATGCGTCCCCGGAAGTGGGCTTCGATGTTGGCGGCCGCCACGGCGGCCGGTGGACTCGTCCTGGCGGCACTCGTCGTGCCCGCCGGGCCTCCTGCGGCGGCCAAGAGCACGACGACGACCACGCACCACTCTTCCGCCTCCAAGCTCGACGTCGTCGGCCACGTGAGGTTCTGGGAGTGCCCCGCCAAGACCACCGAGATGCTCGTCGGGGTGAATACCCTCACGTTGCACCCCGGGTCCTCGCTGACGCTCAACTTCGTGGTCAAGAACCAGAGCACCGCGTCGTGCAACTTCACGGCGCCCTACGCCGGCGTGGCCCCCGGGCCGACCAGCACCGCGCTCGAGGCAGGGCCCTGCGGCTCGATCGGCTTCGAGATCGAGACGACGCACGGCCACGAGGTCTGGCCGGGGCCCCAGTTGCTCGAATTGTCCCGCCCTCGGCTTCGCCCAGCTGGCCGCCGGCGCCACGGTCACGGGCACGGGCACCTGGAACCAGGACAAGCCCAACTCCACCCAGCGGGTCGCTCCCGGCACCTACAAGGTGGTCGTCGACAACAAGCACTTCACCTTCCCGGTGCAGGTGGCCGCGTCGTAGGCCAGTTTCGGCGGGCGTGCCTCAGGCCTTTGGCGCCTGACGGATGTAGATGGCGATCTCTTCGAGCAGACCGTCGGCGTCCACGTCGAAGATGAGGCTTTCCCAGGTGACCAGGGGGCCGCTCTCCACGTCGATCGTCTCGCGGAGCTCCACCAGGGCGCGCCGGCTGTCGAGATCGGTGACCCGGTCGATGTCCAACCGATAGCCCGGCAGCGCCGGCATCGTCTCCTGCAAGAAGCCCAGGTACGCCGGCACGCCCCGGTAGTCGTCGCCGTAGGGACCGTGCCGCAGCACGTCGGAGGCGAGGCAGTTCGTGACCTCGTCCCAGTCCAGACGAGCCAGCGCCTCGAGGTAGCGGGTCGCGACGGAGCCGGGAGAACTGCTCATCTGCGCCATTTCCCCAAGGTACCCGAGGCGACAGTCGGTGCGTCCGAGAACGCGCAACGACGTCGGAGGCGTCAGTTCCGGATCGCAGTGAGATGCACCAGTCGCTCGGTGGCCACGTCTACGACGGTGAAGCCGGCGGCCTCCAAGGCGGCCTCGAATTCCAGCGGGCTGCGGCGACGCTCCACCACGTCGTACGCCCTGCCGTCGATGCTGCGCGTCTCGATCTCGGGCTCGGAGGCAGAGGCCGCAGCCTCCGCGACGAAGAACGGTGCGCCCGGCTGCAGGGCGTCGTGCAGCGTTGCGAGCAGGCTGGACAGCACCTCGTCGGGGACGTGCTCCAAAAAGAAGCACGCCACGGCCGCGTCCCATGCCTGGGTCGGCTCCCATCTCCATAGGTCGACGACCTGGAAGTGGGTCTTGCCGGCGTGTGCGTTCAGACGCGACCGCGCGATCTCCAGGACCTCGGACGAGGCATCCAGCGCCCAGAGCTCTTCCACCCGGTCGACGATCTGCTCGCTCCAGTAGCCCGTGCCGGCGCCGAGCTCGACGCAGGCGCCGTGCAGAGGTACCGCCGCCAGCGCGTTCTCCACGGATGCCAGATCGGAGCGCCACTCGGCGTTCTGGTCCGGCCCGCCGTCGTAGTCGCCCTTGCACTCGTAGAGGTCGTCGTACCAAGGCGAGCGGGCACGGTAGTAGGCGATCTGGTCGGCGCCGACCGCGGCGAGGACCTCGGGTCGCGCGAGGTCGAGCGAGCGCTTGCTCCTGCTCAACGGCGAGTGTCCGGCTGTGGGGTGCGCTGGCGCCATCGGAACCATCTTCTTACAGTGCTGACCGGGCTCATGCGACGGAGGTCGATCACGCCGTGAAACAGCGCACCGTGGTGGAGGGCCCCGCAGGGCCACTGGAGGCCCACGTCTATGGGGCCGGCCCGGCGGTTGCGTTGATCGCCTCGCTCGGGCGCGGCGCCGAGGACTTCGCCGACCTCGCTGCCCGCCTCGCCGCGGCTGGTTTCTGCGCCCTGGCGCTCGAGCCGCGCGGGGTGGGGGCGAGCGCGAGCCCGCTCGGGGACGTCACGATGGCGGACCTGGCCGACGACGTGGCTGCCGTGATCCGCGCCCTCGCCGACGGGCCGGCCACCGTCGCCGGTCACGCGTTCGGGAACCGTGTGGCGCGCATGGTGGCGACGACGCACGCCGACCTCGTGGAGAGCGTCGTCTTGCTGGCTTGCGGCGGGCTCGTTCCTCCTGCACCGGAGGTAACGACGGCGATGGTCTCGGTGTTCGACGCGCGTCTCGATTCGGCCGCCCGCCTCGACGCCGTCGCACGCGCCTTTTTCGCCCCCGGTCACGACCCCTCCCCCTGGGAGGGTGGCTGGCACGCCGCCACCGCGGCGGCGCAGGCCGCGGCCACAGCCGGCACCCCGATCGAAGACTGGTGGACGGCGGGCTCGGCCGACGTGTTGGTGGTGCAACCAGCGGCCGACGTGGTCGCCGTGCCCGAGAACGCCACGAGGCTCGTCGAGCTGCTCGGCCGGCGCGCCCGGATGGTCACGATCCCCGACGCGGGCCATGCGCTGCTGCCCGAGCAGCCGGCGGCCGTCGCGGAGGCGATGCTGGACTGGCTCGGTCGCCGATGCCCTCAGACGCCGTGATCCAACGCGGAGAACGCTGGCCGCGTGTAACGGCTGGCCTGCCAGTCCAACGACATGCCGTGACTCTGGACGAACGCCAGGACTTCGGCTCTCGGTGCAGTGTCACCCTCGAACGTCACGAGGCTGACCACGTCACTCTCGACGCCCCGGGACGGTGGAACCTCGCCGGCGACCATCTCAACCACGCCTGGGGCGTCCATGCACAGCCACTGGACCGGGCGGCTCCGGCCGACATCGGCGAGCAGCTCGATGTAGTCCTGGCGCTGTTCGATCGAGAAGTACGAGAACGACCACGAGTTGAGCACGACGATTCGTCCGTCCTCGCGGTCGGCCAGCACGCCGGGGAGCGTCTCGAGGGCATCGCCCTGCAGCACGCGCGGCGGGTCGCGCTGGCCGAGCTCGATGGCGCGCGTCGCTCGTTCGAAGCGGCCGGTCCTGGGCCACACGCACGCCAGGAGCCACCGCTGGTCGTCGGGGTCGGTCAGGTCCGGCGGGTCCAGGTCGATGCCGATCCGCCCGGCGATCGTCGGCACGAACGGCGCCACCGGCGGCGCGCCGCCGTTCACCCCGCACACGATGCGCACGGGCGAGTCCTCCGGTCCTGTCGCCCCGTAGGCGCCGTAGTCGAGCCGGTACTGGTCGCACAGCATGTTCAGGCCGGCGCTGCAGCCGACGTCGACCAGCTGTACGTCGTCGCCGCTCGCGGCGTACGTCAGAGCCGGACCGATCAGGGCGCTTCGGCCGACCTCGTTCGTCTGCACGGTCCGGCTGTTCAACACCTCGAGGAGGGCATCCCTGTGCCCCAGGCAGAGGTCGCGGAAGAGCGGCGGGGCCGGGTCCTCGGAACGCCCGGCGTACACGTCGGCGAGGGGGTGCGAGACGCCGTCCAAAAGGAGGTAGTGGGCGCCGGCCAACAGCATCATCGGCAGGTGCGCGTGCGGACGAGCCGAGTACTGCAGTGCCAAGAGCTCGCGGTCGTCGGCCACCGACCGGGCGATCTCGTCGTAGAGCGGGCAGTAGCCCGCCAGGATCCCGTCGGCGAACCAGCGCCAGAGGGTCGAAAGGTCGTCGAGGGGATCGGCCACGGCGGTCACGTTACAAGCGGCGTGACGCCACAGCTCGGTGCCGATGGATGTTCGGACTTGTTGGCAACAGGGTTACCTGGCCCGCCCGGGCGCCGTCCCCCGTACGAATCAGGCACGAGTGGGGCAGTCCGCCAGAAGTCGTGCCGAGTGATCTCAACGGTCTGAGGGCGGGGCGCTCAGGTTATTGTGCTGGCCCGTTTCGTGATGTTGTCGGAGCCCGAGTACGGATCCCGAGGCCGATTGCGACCCAACGGGTGGGTTTTTACCGGGCTCGACGAAACCGTAGAGAGCGTGTGCCGTCATCTTGGGTCGCGGTCGACACGAACTCCCAGCCCTTTGCGCGTCGCTCTGCGACAAGGCGGACGACCAACTCGTCCATCGGACCATTGCCCGCTCGACGCGCAGGAATCAGGATCATGCCGAATGACCAATGGTCGACGGGGTCTGGGTCGCCCATAAGTTTTGCCCCCCTGGAGGGCTCTGGATCACGCTGTTGATAACAATGCGTGAACGTAGCGCAAGCGCACCGTGAACTCCAGCGGTTGGTCAGAGACGCCTTTGGAATCTCTTTGCCCGAAGGGCGACAGAGATCACCCGACGCTGCCGACGCGTCTGGGGATCAGTGCGATACCCCGAGCGCTGGTTTGCTCCAACCCCTGGAAGTGCTGTGTGCCGGTCGGGTTTTCGCCAAATGTCAGAGATCGCGGGCTATGTGTCACCCTTCCGGCGTACTGGGCTACCTCGGCCTATGGGGATGGGCCGTCAGCCTCCGGCTAACTTCTCGAAGTTCTCCGACAGGCGGGGCTCGCCGAGATGCTCTCGCTGGCGCCGGGCGGCCGGGGCCACCCGTGCCCATAGCCCTTCCATCCACCACATGTCCAAAACCAGGCCGCGGTCGAGCACGCCTTGATTGACGAGAGTGCCGACTACTTCGCCGAAGTTCAGGACCTTCAGCACAGAGGGGTCGTCCGTGCTAGCTGCCTCCGGGTCGAACTCGTCGGCAAGTAGGGCCACGACGGCGTCGGTGAGGCCCATTTCGTTGCCCCAGCGAACGATCTGCATGACGAGATTGGCATCGTCTTTGGTTGCTGGCATGGTGATCTCCTTACACCCTCGGGGACTCTTTGCTGTTCGCAAAGTACCGACCAAAAGGGTAGACGGATGAAGCCAGTCCGACATCGGGTTCCAATCAGGCCGGGAACTCGTCCGAGGTCAGAATGAACTCGCTGATTCAGTGACACAGAGCCGGCGTACGAGGGCAGGGGTCGATCGAACGGCTACGTCTCGGACTGCAACTACGTCCTCGTGGAGCAAAAACCTGCGGATGGATGGCACCATGGCCCCGAGAGTGCCACGGAGGGTCTGCGGCTTGCCCTTGGGAATATATTCAGAGCCCCATGTTGTATGGAGGTCAGGATGCGTGCATTCGCTGTTCGTAGTTTCGGTGAGCCTGCGTCTGTGCAGGACCTACCCGTTCCCACCGCCGATGCCGAGGTGCTCATTCGCGTGCGGTTCGCGGGAGTCAACCCGCTGGACAACAATCTCCTGGGACGGCTGACCGCGGCCTCGTCGTATCCGTTCGTGGTGGGCATTGACTTCGCCGGCGTGGTTGAACGCGTCCCGGCCGGGGCACATGGGCTGCAGGCCGGCGACCGTGTTTTCGGTATGGCGCGGACGCACGGTTCCTATGCCGAGTACACCGGGGTCGCCCCGACAGCTGCGATGGAGCCGTTGGCCCGTATACCCGACGGCGTTGCCGACGACCAGGCCGCTGCGTTGCCCATCCCGGCGGTCACGGCGCTGCGGACGGTTGACTTGCTCGAGGTCACCGCAGGCCAGCACGTCGTGGTGATGGGCGCGACCGGCGGGGTCGGTGGCTACGCAGTGCAGATGGCCCGCTCCCGCAGCGCACATGTCATCGCAACTGTCCGCGGCGACGCCGACGAGGCGCGTCGCCTCGGAGCCGAGGAGGTATACGACAGCCAGGCCGTTGACGTGATTGACGCCCTGCGCGCGGATCATCCCGACGGCGTCGATGCCGTCCTTGACCTGGTCAACGGCCCCGATGCCATCCGCCGCGACGCCGAAGTCATCAGGCCCGGAGGGCGCCTGGTCTCGACCATCTTCGCTGCGGATGAAAGCTGGTTTGCTGAACGCCACATCACCGCGCACAACCACTCCTCCAATAAGAACCCCCTGATATCGCCTGAAGGGCTGGCCACGGTCGCACAGATGCTCGCGGACGGAACTATCACCGCACGCATTGGTTCCACAGTTGAACTAGCCGCGGCCGCGCAGGTACTGGACAACCTCCGCCGTGGCGGCCTGCGCGGCAAGGCCCTCATCCGCCTCTGAGGCCGACCAGTGGCCCGGGACTGGACGGGACGGGACCATTCAGCGGACCACGATCGCACCTGGGATACCAGCCCTGCGGCACCCGAGAAGAGCGAGCAGTGCGACCCCTTGGCCAGAACCGGCAACGAACGGGGGCACCCTGCGTTTCACCGGAAGTACTATTTGTCGGTGGCCAAGGCTTTCGAGATCATCTGTGAAATCGAGCCCGCCACTCGGCCGGATCTGACGCGCGTTCGCCACCAGATTGGTGTCCTGAGTCCGGTGGCGAACGCCTTCTTGATTCCCGATAATCACATCGGGAGGTCGACTGTCTCAAGTATTGCGGTCGCTCATGAGGTACAGCGCATGGGAGGTCGCTCGATTGCCTGCGTCAACGCTCGGGACCGTAACATGCTCGGCTTTCACCGAGACCTTCTAACGGCAACGGCGTATGGCGTGAACGAGTTCCTTTTCGTCTACGGGGACCGGCCAGAGACGGGTTCTCGGTCGGACGACCTCACCGTTCGTTCCATGATCACCGAAGCACGACAGTTCGCCCACCGTCCAGATGTTGGTGAAGGATTCCGCATCGGTGTTGCAACCGGCCTGCGGTCGATCCCGGCCTGGAAGCACGAGGCCGATTTCTTGCTGACTCAGGTGTCGTTCTCCGTGGAGGATCTCGTCCGTTGGCGAACGACCTTCGACTTCGACGGTCCAGTGTTCGCCGGTGTCATGGTTCTGCCGAGTGCCTCCATGGCGAGAAAGCTCTCGGCCGAGGTGGCCCAATTGGCCGTACCTGAACCGATCATCCGGCGAATCGATGCCGACCGTGATGCCGGGGTCTCGATTGCGTGTCACCTGATCGAGCAGCTTCGAGAGTCTGAGGCATTCGACGGCGTGCACCTCATTCCCGTCAATCGCTATCGGGAAGTGGCGAGTCGACTCGAGTCGATGCTGTAGCCACCGCCTCGGCGTTATGGGCTACCCGGGATCCTCATCGACGAATCGCTTGAGAGCACGCAGGTAGCTACCCGTGCCGCTCGGTTCCGTCGCGCCAGCGCCGGCGGGCGACGCCACGGGGCTTGCTCATGTGGCCTTTAAGGTCGGGAGCTCACTGGAGGAGTTCGGTCTGGCACGGAGTTTGCTCGATGAGTCGGGGATCCCGGTCCTCTACGAGGCGCAGCGGGATTTCTCCAGGAGCGTGCACGTGCTCGATCCGGACGGAAACGAGATTGAGCTCTACGTCGACATCTCAGGCGACTGACCGATCGGGTCTCCGGGACGCCCGTTGTCGGGATGCCACAAGAAACGCGAGCACTGCCGCCATTCGGAATAGCCGCTAAAGCGGCGGTATGGGATGGCCTATGAGCAGTCGGATACTCCGCCGGTCTTAGCCCCGGGGTGCGAAGAACTCAAGTGCGATGTTGTCGGGATCTCGAAACGACAATGCCGAGTAGTGAGGCGTGTCCACGATGCCACCGTTGGGGATGCCGAGTTCGTTCAGACGGATTTCCCATGTCTTTAACTCATCGCGGTTGGCACAGCCGAAAGCTAGATGATCGAGCCCCGGCCGCCGCTCGTTGAACGGCTTAGTGCTGTCCAAGTCAGGGAACTGAGTTACGCCAACGATTGTGCCGCCTGTAAGCCAAGCGACGCGCTGGAACGGACCTGTGTCCTCGTCAAGGATTGGGTCCGAGCCGAACAGATCCTTGTACCAAGGCACACTCCGTTCAAGGCTCGTAACCGTTAGCGCCACGTGAGTAATCGCAGGGAACTCAGGCATCTCTTTTCTCCCCTTCGCGCCTCGTGGACGGAGCGAATGCTACCTCTACGGCTGGCAACTCTCGGGGAGTAAAAGCTAGGTGGCAGCATCAGTCGCCGCGCCAACTGAGGCCCCAGTCCCGGCGTTCGGGTCTACTCACAAAGCCGAGCCCGCCCGAGATATTGGGACAGTGTGAGGGGAGGCGATACCGACCGGTTCCCCGGGGGTTGAGGACTGAACTCCTGGTGCTCGGGATCGGCACTTTCCGAGTCGTGAGCGGCGCGGTCTCAGCAGTTAGGGGCGCTGCCCCAGGGCGAGGGAGCCATGCTCGAGCCACAGGGCGGCATCTTCGGGAAGGCTCCCGGCAGTGAGTTCCTCGTGTCGACGAAGTTGCGCCTCACTGAGCTGGGCGCGCCACCTCCCGTTCGTCCCCAGGTTGAAGAATGCGGTCGCGCCTTCGGGAAAGGCTTGGTTCAGGATCGCCGATGCTTCATGTTGTGACTTCATAGCCTCGAACCTGCACCGCTCTACGACCTCGCTCCAGAGCGCAGTGGGGATGTCGACGCGGAGAAAGTCGGCGATGCGTCGCATCTCGCCGCCGAGGTCGCGGATGAGGTCGGCGTAGTGGATGAGCAGCACGAACGGCTCGTGGCGATTCGGCCACCACGAGGCCAGGTGTTCCATGGGCGTCCCCCAGTCGACCCATTCGTCGAACAGTTGGTCCATGTCGCCATCCCACACCGGTGGCCATGGTGCGACGCCGTCCCGGGCTGCGATCGCGTTGAGGGCCTCTATCACTTCCGGCCGCATCTTGCGCCGGTGGTTTGCCAGTGAGATGAGGGCGTCGCGTCCGTCACGATAGACGGCGAGGTAGCGGCATTCAGTGAAGATCGGCGTGCAGTCGGCTGGGCTGTGCGTCTTGATGAACCGTCGGTGTGGGATCGCGTCGACCCTCGCGATCATGTCGTCCAACGGAACTATCCGGGCGTCCAGCCAGGGGCTCAGGTCGAAGGCGGGAGCAGGCGCGTCGCCGTGGGGCCACAACAGCGAAGCCACGATGCCCTGCATCCATGTCGTCCCCGACTTCGGCGGAGTCGTGATGAAGATGTCGTCCGGCCGCGGAGTGAATCGCTCCCACCGTTGGCTGTCATCGAAGATGTGCTGGCGACGGCGCGTCGCCGGCAGCACCGGTGCCATTCCGCGAACGTAGCCGCATTGGATCAACGGGGTGTCGTCCGCACTCCATAGGTGTTACGAGGGCTGACACTGTCCGGTAATGCCGGCGGATATGCGCTCTGGCCCACACGAGGTACCCAGGCGGTATCACTCGGAGC
This sequence comes from uncultured Acidimicrobiaceae bacterium, assembly GCA_963821105.1. GTDB lineage: Bacteria > Actinomycetota > Acidimicrobiia > Acidimicrobiales > RAAP-2 > Bog-473. The sequence goes on along the minus strand of CAWGCO010000008.1, from coordinate 250,488 downwards.
CGGCGTACTGGGGCAGTCTGCCGTCGCGTTTTCGCCTGCGAGTCGGCAGGCTGATTCCGGAGATCGAACTCGACAGGTACGTCAGTCTCGAAGTGACTGACCGTCGACGGTCACCTCGGTGCGGTCGGGGTAGAAAGACAACATCCCTCCCACTTCGGCGGCCTGAGCCGTCGGCGTCTCGTAGCTCCACGCGATGCCGTCGTGGATCTCTCCGTTGATGTCGAAAGACCAATATGACGCCTCACCCTTGAACGGACAGTTGGTATGGAACGTCGTTGTCCTCAGGAGATCCATCTGCACGTCGTCTGGCGGCATGTAATAGCGAGAGGGCAGCCCGGTCTCGTCGAGCTTCATGGCCCGGTCGGTGGTGGCGAGCAGCCGGCCGCCAAGCCTGACTTCCACATGAGCGGCGGTTGGGACGATGTTGATCGTGTGACCTGGCGTCATGACGCGACAGGTTACCGGTGGGTCCCTGTTCCAAGTACGCCCAGACCCGGCGAACTGGGGCACCCTCATGTCATCGTCAAGCCCATAGGGATGTGTCATTGACGCGGGCAGGCTCGTTCCCGACGATGCCTAGGCTGGCTCCGAGCAGACCAGTCGAGTGGAGGTGGCTCATGGGAGTGCCGGTCGATGTATGGGTGTGGAATCAGTTCAGCATGGCCCCCGACACCGAGTTGGACTGGACCTTCTGGATGACCGGAGCGGACGGGATCTCGATGATCGACCCGGAGCACTTCTACTGGATGGGCGCGGTGCCCGACTATGAGCCCAGTCCGAACCCAGACTTGCCGGCATATGCCACAGGGCTGACCTTCACCGAGCAGGGGGCTTATCGCTCCTACCAGTACCCGGCCGGCGGAAATAACGCCGTATGGAAAGCGACGCTAAGAACGTCGAGCGGTCCAGAGGAGGGATTCACCTGGTTCACGCCGCGGATGCTCGTGGCACCGGGATCCTGAGATGCTTCGCGTCCACGTCGTCCATGACGACGAAGGCCGGATTCTCGCCGTTGCCGATGCCGCCGACACACCCGGTCCCGGAGGGGCGGTGCTTCACCACCAGCCGCGTCCCCGTCCGGGTCAGCATGCCGTTCTCGTTACGCTGACCGACGAGCAGAAGGAGCTCCACGTCCTCACCTTGATCCGCGACTTCGAGCTCGACCGCGAGGCGTCGCCCCTTACTCTGCGTCGCCGCCCTTCATAGCCAGGCACGAACGACTACCCGCACCGATTAACTCCGTCGGGGACCCACGCCCCACCACCGGCGATAGGGGACGGGATCTTGGTCGGTAGCAGTGAGGTCGCGTTGCGGAAGAGCACAGCGATATTTTCGAGGCCGTCTACTCGTGATGCTGACGGCTCGGTGGGTTGAAGCTCTTATGAACGATTTCCAGGTGGTTACCGTCGAAGTCAGCGACGTTGGCTGCGTAGTAGCTCGGGCCAAAGTACGAGCGTATCGCTGGCTCGCCCTCGCTTCTTCCGCCAGCCTCAAGCGCTGCAGCGAACGCGGCGTTCACCTCGGACTCATCGTCAGCAACAAACCCCACATACAGTCCGGTTTCACCGGGCTGTCGCTGGCGTAGCCAAATGCTCGAGCCGACTGCGACGCCAGAACCGTAGGCCTCGTCGGCCAAACCATAGAGATCGGGAACCTCCGCGGGTCCGGTGGAGGAGTCGTAGCTCCCGAGTTCTCTCCACCCCAAGGGCTCCAGAGTCGCCGCATAGAAAGCCAAGGACCGCGGCACATCGCTCACCGAGATGTAAATGTGGTCAAGCATGTTCAGCAAGATACCGAGGTCGAAGTGCCCCGCCGATCCGGCGAAGGCGGGCAGCCTCGACGAGCCTGGTTAGGTTGCGCTATTCGCGCAGTTGAAACAGGTCCGCCCAGCGGGCAGTGCGGCGAGACGTTCGGCCGAGATCTGGGAATGGCATCGTTCGCACACCGAATAGTCGCCCGCTGAGAGCCGGGCCAGGGCACGATCAAGATTCGCTAAGGTCATTTGGGCTCCAGCAAGGAGTGCAGCCACCTGCGCTCTCTCGTAGGCGATGGTTGATCCCTCGGGATCGTGCTCGTCATCGGTATTGGCATTCGCCGAGGCGACGACAATCGCGTCGAGATCCGCTTGCATTGCTCGGATTCGAGCCAGGGTTTCCGCTCGCTCAATATTGAGCGTGTCACGAATGGCTGATTCGTCCATCTTTGAAGACCTCGATCATCCTCGGACTCGACCCCAGTGTCTTTGGAAATTGGGATTCTCTACGGTATGACGCAACGCCGGCCGGGCGTCCTCCACCCGGCGCACTGGGATAGTTAGGACTCCCGCCCTGGCGCGCCGGCCAACGCCGCGTGAACCCGCTGTCGAAAGACGACGTACTGCTCCTGAGCCAGCCATGGAAACTCAGGTCGGCGGTCGATCACCTGCGGCCCTTGAACCACTTCGTGCCTCGAGAATTGCTCTCGAGTGAGGTCCACCTCGACCCCGTCGATCCGATTCCAGTAATGGAATCCCTGGCGTGAACCGTCGCGGAAGTGCACTTCGGCCTCGAGCAATTCGCCTCCGAAGAGGTCGTTCACAACCAAGGCTGTCACCGCGCACTGACCCCGAGATGGGTTTGCCGGGGTCCATTTAGCTGCGTCGGTCGGGTCGCATGTCTCAAGACTCCAAGATGCCCTGATGGCAGCCTTCACAGTTTCCGGCGGGAATCCGCCACTTGTCTCCCCGAGAGGACTCTCCACCGTCTCAGTTAACACCGGACGGCGAGGTGGCCGTGCCGGCGTCAGGTGATACCCGTGGCGCGTCCTTCGGGGATGCACGTTCTGGGGCACCCGGGCTGGTGGGTTCTGTGCGGCCCGAACTCTCGCAAGATCACGCCGGATCGGGCAATATGCGCTCGTGTATCCCGATCGAGACCTCGCGTCCGATGCGAGGGGCCCGACACTGCGGACTCAACGCCTCGTGTTGCGGCGTTGGCGCGCCGAAGACCTAGCACCCTTTGCCGAACTCAACGCCGATCCCGACGTAATGGCGCACATGCAGAAGACCATGAGCCGAGAGGAGAGCGACGCATTCGTGGCGCGCATCGAGGAGGAGTTCGACGACTGCGGTTTCGGTCTGTGGGCCGTAGAGGTGCCGAACCACTCGCCGTTCATTGGCTTTGTCGGGTTGCACCGAGTGCCGTTTGACGCTCCCTTCACGCCTGCGGTCGAAGTCGGATGGCGCCTAGCCCGCGAGCACTGGGGCTACGGATTCGTGACCGAGGCGGCTCGTAGTGCGGTTCGCTTCGGACTCGAAGAGGTCGGTCTTGACGAGATCGTTTCCTTCACCAACCCAGACAACGTCCGGTCGTGGAAGGTAATGGAACGCCTCGGCATGATTCGCGATCCGTCGTCGGACTTCGAGCACCCCAACGTTCCAACGGGACACTGGCTCCGTCCCCATATCTTCTACCGATTTCCGCCTGCGGCCCCGTCGCCGTAGCGCCCGATCTGCCGATCGGCGCCCGTCGAAGACAGGCAGATCCGAGCAGAACAAGCGCCCCATAACGCGCAGCGAAACGGGCGCTAGAGGTATCCCCATCGTGCGCACGGGGGCGGGGCTCGAGGTCTCTGGTAGACGGTCCAACTGGGTCTTTGCGCCGACGCGCGGCGCCGCCAAATCAGTGGATCATGCCCCGGGCTGCCAGGGTTTGACCCATCCGCCCTCGCCCCAATCCTCTGCGGCCGCCATGAGAGGGCCACTCAGCGCACCATCGAGCGCCTCGCGGATGATGTCGGCATGTCCGGCGTGGCGTGCCGTCTCTTCGATGAGGTGGAGCAGGATCCACCGGACCGTGCAGTTCTCGGGATCAGGGAACCACGGCGCCGCAGGGAGAGGTATTCGGCGACCCAGCTCGTCGATGCCGTTGACCACCGCATCGGTGCGTGCACAGGCCTGCGCGTACTGCTGCAGAACGTCGGCCAGGGTCTCATCCTCCGACAACACGAAGCTGGCCATGTAGTCCTCGAACGACGCATCGCCCGGGGGCAGACCCTCGACGCGATCGGTCCAAGTGCGCTCCGCGTCGGCGAGATGCTTGACCAGCCCTCCGAGGCTCAACCCACTCGCCGTGGGCGTCAGCCGCGCCTGGTCTTCGCGAAGACCGTAGGCGGCGTAGCGAACGGCCTGTCGTTGGTGCTCCAGGAAGGCCAGCAGCCCCTCGCGTTCGCTCTCCACCAAAGGCGCATTCATCGGCATGGCTGGAGTCTGTCATCCAAGAGAGGGCCAGGGCACGGTCCTCGGTAGAGGCCGTACGCTGCACTCATGCCCGTCGGCCTGACCGCAGCGGAACGCATGTATCTGAAGGACCAGCCTCTCGCACGCCTCGCCACGGTGGACGAGAACGGCGCGCCGCAGAACAGCCCCGTGGGTGCGTTCATCGACGAGGCGACCGGCGACGTCCTCGTGGGCGGCCACGCCATGGGCGCCACGAGAAAGTTCCGCAACGTCAAGGCGAACGGCCGGGTCGCGCTTGTCGTCGACGACCTGGCCTCGCGCGACCCCTGGACCGTGCGGGGACTCGAGGTACGCGGCACGGCGGTGGCTGAGGAGGACGTCGACCCCCCGGTGCAGGGCATGAGCCGCGAGGTCATTCGCATCACGCCCACGTGGGTGGCGAGCTGGGGTGTCGACCCGGGCAACCCGGACACACAGATCCGTCGTTCCTGAGGCTGGACTCTCGGCACGAGTGATTCTCGACCAGGCAGACTGAGGAAGCCGTGGGTGACGCCGCCACTTTCCGACTCGATGGCCATGTGGCCACGATCACGTACAACCGTCCCGACGTCCTGAACGCGATCAACGGAGAAATGCGGCGAGACCTGAACGACGCCTTTGCGCGTTTTCGGGACGACGACGACGCCTGGGTGGCGATCGTCACCGGCTCGGGACGGGCGTTCTGTTCCGGCGCGGACCTGCGTGACGGGGCCGGCTCGACCGGGGAGTTCGTGGGCACCTTCTGGGAGAAGCCGACGCTCAACTCGTTCGAGAGCGGTTGGGAGATCTTCAAGCCCGTCATCGCTGCCGTGAACGGGTACTGCCTGGGCTATGGGCTCACGCTCGCCAGCTGGTGCGATTTCGTCCTGGCCAGCGACCGGGCCGAGTTCGGGCTCCCCGAGGTCAGCATCGGCGTGCCCGCCATCGTCGCCTCGATACGGCTGCCGCAGCGGATCAACTGGGCCGACGCCATGGAGCTGTTGTTCACGGGCGAGCGCATCACGGCCGAGCGCGCCCGGGAGATGGGTTTGGTCTGGCGGGTGGTCCCGCACGACTCCCTGCTGGAAGAGGCCAACGCCCTGGCACGACGGCTGGTGCGTGGGGCGCCGCTCGCGCAGCGGGCCATGAAGGAGATGGCCATGCGGACCCGGCACATGGCGCCGCTCGAGGCGATCCGCTTCGGCGAGACCATGCGGCACGTGGCGTCCTCGACCGACGACGCGTCCGAGGGCCGTCGCGCCGCCGCGGAGCGCCGGCCGCCGCAGTGGACGGGGCACTGAGGAAGCATCGAGAGCGCCGCACTGATGAGAGGAGAAATCGGATGGCCCATGACCGGCTGACACTGGTGCAGACCTTCTTTCAGGACTACTTCGGCGGCCGCGTCGACGATGCGGTCGCCCTGCTGGAACCCGACGTCCAGATACACCTTCCGGGCCGCGGTCCTATCGCCGGTGACTTCGTCGGCCCCGACGCGGTGGCCGCACACCTGAAGAAGTTCCTCCAGATGACGGAGAATCCGATCAACGTCCTGGGTTACGACGACTGGTTGGTCGGGACGGTGTATATCGGTGGGATCGTGCGCCTCGAGCTCCAGCGTCCGGGGCGTCTCGACGAGTTCCGCATCGTCTATCTCGTGGAGGTGTCGGAGAACCTGAAGATCTCCCGGGTCGAGGTCTTCTACGACAACCCCGATGTGTTCGCGCGCTTCTTCGACACGTAGCGAGGACCTCAGGGGATGAGTGCGATCTTCCCAACGACGCGCCGCCCCAGCAGGTCGTCGAGCGCGCGCGCCACGTCGTCGAGCGCGTACTCGTTCGGCCGGCACCGGGTCGATGTGCCCGCCGGCGACCATCGCCAGCAGGTCGCCGAGCAGCGCCCGCTGATCGTCGGGGTGCTGCATGGCCCAGATGCCCCAGTCGATGCCGACCACGGTGCGGTTGCGCAAGAGCACCTGGTTGAGCGGGATGGAGGGGATATCGCCGGCGGCGAAGCCGATGACGCAGTAGCGGCCCCGATCGCCGAGGGCGCGCAGCGAGGGCTCCGCCAGCGCGCCGCCGACCGGGTCGATCACCACGTCGACACCGGTCCCGCCCGCCCACGCGCGCGCCGCGTCCTTCACGGACTCCCTGGCCGGGTCGATCACCGCCTCGGCGCCCGCCCCCAGCGCCGCCGCCCGCTTCGACTCGGTCGACGCCACGCCGAGCACCCGGCAGCCGAGCGCCCGCGCCACGCCGATGGCGGCGAGGCCGACACCGCCGCCGGCGCCCAACACGAGCACGCTCTCGCCCGGGCTCGCCCCGGCTCGCGAGCGCAGGGCGTAGAGGCACGTGCTGTAGCTCTGGGTGAACGTCGCCGCCCGCGCGCGCGTCGAGCACGTCGGGGATCACCGTGACCGACGGGGCCGCGGCCGCCACCTTGGTGGCGAAACCACCGAGGCCCGCTGAGACCAGGACGCGTTGGCCCACCTTCAGGTCCGAGACCCCCTCGCCGACGGAGGAGACCACCCCGGCGGACTCGGTGCCCGGCACGAACGGCACCGGAGGCTTGATCTGGTACTGCCCCGCCACGAACAGCGCGTCGACGTAGTTCACGCCCGCGGCCTCCACGTCGACCACGACCTGGCCCGACCGCGGCTCGGGGTCGGGGCGCTCCTCCACGCGCAGCAACTCCGGGGGGCCGAGCTCGTTGCAGACGACGGCACGCACGGCCGCTGACGCTACCGTCGGAGCGGTGGGCGCCGACAGTTCGATCCGGACCGTCCGTCCCGACGAGCTCGCGCTCCTGCCGGCGCTCGAGGCGGCCGCCGACACCCTGTTCGCGCCGCTCGACCGGGGGCCCTTCCCCGGGCCGGCCACACCTGACGACTTCGCCGCCGCCCTCGTCGTGCTCGTCGCCGGCGACCCGCCGGTCGGCCTCTGCCGGATCGATGCGATGGGCGCCGCCGCCCACCTCGAGCAGCTCTCGGTGCACCCCGACCACGGCCGCCGCGGCGTCGGCCGGGCGCTGTTGCGCGCCGGCATCGAGTGGGCCCACGACCACGGCTACCGGGAGCTCACGCTCGTCACGTACCGCGAGGTGCCGTGGAACGGGCCCTTCTACGCCACGGAGGGCTTCGTCGAGGTCGGGCCGGCGGACGACTGGCTCGCCGCGCGCGGGCTTCGCACCCGAGGAGCCGGTGATGGCGCGCTACGGCACCCGCATCCTCATGGCGCGGCCCCTGTGATCTCGTCGTAGCGGAAGCACCCCACGAGGTGGTCGTTGATCAACCCGGCCGCCTGCAGGTGGGCGTAGCACACGGTCGGGCCCACGAAGCTGAAGCCGCGGCGGCGCAGGTCCTTGCTCAACGCCTCGGACTCCGGCGACGTCGGCGGCAGCTGCGCCATGCGGCGCCACTTGTTCACCACGGGGCGCCCGCCGACGAAGCCCCAGATGTAGGCGTCGAACGAGCCGAACTCCTTTTGCACGTCGAGGAAGAGGCCGGCGTTGCGCACGGTGGAGTTCACCTTGGCCCGGTTGCGGATGATCCCGGTATCGGTCAGCAGCTTCTCCACCTTGGCGGGGGTGAAGCGCGCCACCTTGACGGGGTCGAAGCCGGCGAACGCCTTGCGGTAGCCCGGAGCGGCGCTTCAAGATCGTCGACCAGCTCAGCCCGGCCTGCGCGCCCTTCGAGCACGAGGAACTCGAAGTGCGTGTCGTCGTCGTGCACCGGCACGCCCCACTCGGTGTCGTGGTACGCCACCATCTCGGGGTCCGTCCCGGCCCAGTCACAGCGCCGGCGGCCGTCGTCGGTGGGTGAGGTCGAAGGGCTCATGGCGCCACGCTAGGGCGGCCGTGTGACCGCGCCACTGCCGAGCTCCCCGGCGCCGTCGCCCGGTAGAGCACGTGGCGCCGCAGGGGGCTGCCCTCGGGCACCGACGGGTGGTCGAAGTCGCCGGCGGGGTCGTGCCGCATGCCGATGCGTGTCATCACCGCCTGCGAGCGGGTGTTGAGGGTCGTCGTGAAGGCGACGATCTCGCCCAGCCCGGCGTCCTCGAAGCCGAAGCGCAGCGAGGCCGCCGCCGCCTCGGTGGCGTACCCGCGCCCCCACGCGTCGGGATGCAGCCGCCAAGCGATCTCCACGGCCGGCGCGCAGGGCAGCTCGGGCCGCACGCGGTGCAGGCCGACCATCCCCACGAACGCCGCGCCGACCCCACCGGCCTCGGCGACGGCCCAGAGCCCCCAGCCCTCGCGGGCCATCTCGGCGGAGTACCGGTCGATCATGTCGTCGCTCTCCGCCCGCGTCGGCGACGAGCCCAGCGACTCGACCACGAGGGGATGGGTGTTCAACGCGTGGAACGGCGCCCGGTCCATGTCGTCGAACGGTCGCAGGAAGAGCCTGGACGTCGCGACGGTCGGCCCGGCGCCGGACTCCGGCACGCCCGGCCTACGCCTCCTTGATGGCGGTCTCGGCGGCCCAGCGGTAGTCAGCCTTGCCCGAGGGCGAGCGCTGGATCCGCTCGACGAACACCACCTGCTTGGGCAGCTTGTACCGGGCGATGTGGGACGAGGCGTGCTCGACGATGGAGCCCTCGTCGCCGACCGAGCCCTCGGCCAGCTGCACGACGGCGACCACCTCGGAGCCCCAGCGCTCCGACGGGCGTCCCGTCACCACGACGTCGGCCACCGAGGGGTGCCCGGCGATGGCGCGCTCGACCTCCTCGACGAAGATCTTCTCGCCGCCCGAGTTCACCGTCACCGAGTCGCGCCCGAGCAGCTGGATCGAGCCGTCGGCCAGGTGCTTGGCCCGATCGCCGGGGATGGAGTAGCGGACGCCGTCGATCACGGGGAACGTGCGCGCCGTCTTGGCCTCGTCCCCGAGATACCCGAGGGGCACGTTTCCGGTCTGCGCCAGCCATCCGTTGCCCTCGTGCCCCGGCTCGAGCACGTGCGAGAGCGCCTCGTCTACCACGACCGTGCCGGGCCCCGGGATGAACGTCCCCACTTCTATCGCGTCGACCGACGTCACGTGCATCTGCGCCCCGGTCTCCGACGAGCCCGCCGAGTCGGAGATCACCAGGTTGGGCAGGCGCTCCATCGCCATCGCCCGCACCGCCGGTGTCAGCGGCGCGCCACCGTTGCCGACGGCGAAGAAAGACGAGAGGTCGTAGCTCTTCTTGTCGAGCTGCAGCAGCAGCGGCCGCAAGATGGCGTCGCCCACGATTGTCATCGTGTTCGCCTGCTCGCGCTCGACGGTCGACCACACGTCGTCGGGGTCGACCCGCCGCGTGTCGTCGGGGAACACGAGCGTCGCGCCCTGCGCCATCAGCATGAAGCAGGCCCATTGCGCCGCGCCGTGCATGAGCGGCGGCAGCACGAGCAGCTTGAGCGGGTAGCTCTCCGCCAGCCGCTCGGTCAGCCCCGCGTAGCTCGTCACCACCTCCCACGTCCCGACCTTCCGCCCGCCCATGGCGGCCATGAAGATGTCGTGCTGGCGCCACAGCACTCCCTTGGGCATGCCGGTCGTGCCCCCCGTGTAGAGGATGTAGAGGTCGTCGGGGGAGGGGTCGACTGGCGGGCCGTCGGGCGAGCTCTTGGCCAACGCCTCCTCGTACCACTCCGCCCCGGGGAGGAGGGTGTTTCCCGATTCGTCGTCGACCTGGAGCAGGACGTCGGGTGGCTGCTCGAGGGTGGGCAGCACCTCGGACAGCGTCGGGGCGAGCGACGAGTGCAGGATCAGCGCGCGTGGCTGGCCGTCGTTGAGCAGGTAGCGCAGCTCCTCGCCGACGTAGCGGTAGTTGACGTTGAACGGCGCGACTCGGGCCGCGTACGAGCCGAGCATCCCCTCGAGGTACTCGTTGCCGTTGTAGAGCGCCAGCGCCACGTGGTCCTGGCCCGACTCCCACCCCCGCAGCTCCGGGCGCTCCTGGCGCGTGCGCAGCCCGCGGTCGTAGAGGTACGACGCCAGCCGCCGGGAGCGCTCGGCCACCTGTGCGTAGCTGAGGCGGCGGCCCCGCCACACGATGCAGTCGCGCTCGGCCAACGACTCGACGAGGGTGTCGAAGGCCTTGGCCAGGTTGAACTGGACGGTGGTCGGCGGGGCGGCGGGCTCGGGCACGGCCCCGCACTGTACCGGTGCCGCTGTGCCCGCGGCCGGGCCGCATCGCCCGAACGGCGGTCGTGAGGGAGGCGCGACTTCGGCAAAGATCCCCCTATGGACGTGCGCAACCCCGCGACGGGCGAGGTGATCGAGACCGTGGTGGGCCTGACCGCAGCGGAGACCGATGCCGCCATCGAGCGCGCCGCCGCCGCGTTCGGGGCCTGGCGCGCCGTCGCGCCCGGCGACCGGGCGCGCCTCCTGCGGCGTTTCGCAGCCGCCGTCGACGCCCACGGCGAGGAGCTGGCGGCGCTCGAGGTGGCCAACGCCGGCCATGTCATTGGCAACGCCCGCTGGGAGGCGGGCAACGTCCGCGACGTGCTGGAGTTCTACGCCGGAGCGCCGGAGCGCCACAGCGGCCGGCAGATACCGGTGCCGGGCGGCATCGACGTCACGTTCTACGAGCCCCTCGGCGTCGTCGGGGTGATCGTGCCGTGGAACTTCCCGATGGCGATCGCCGGCTGGGGACTGGCCCCGGCGCTGGCGGCGGGCAACACCGTCGTCGTCAAGCCGGCGGAGCTGACGCCGCTCGAGCGCGCTGCGCATCGGCGAGCTCGCGCTCGAGGCGGGGCTGCCGCCCGACGTCCTGCAGATCCTGCCGGGGAAGGGGAGCGTGGTGGGGGAGCGCTTCGTGGCGCACCCCGCCGTGCGCAAGGTGTGCTTCACGGGTTCCACTGAGGTCGGGCGCGCTGTCATGGCGGGGTGTGCGACCCAGATCAAGCGCGTCACGCTCGAGCTCGGCGGCAAGTCGGCCAACATCGTCTTCGCCGACGCCGACCTCGATTTGGCGGCCGCCCGAGCCCCCTACGGCGTGTTCGACAACGCGGGCCAGGACTGCTGCGCCCGGTCGCGCATCCTCGTCCAGCGTGCGGCCTACGACCGCTTCATGGAGTTGCTGGAACCCGCCGTGCGAGGCGTGGCCGTCGGCGACCCGGCCGACGCGTCCAGCGAGATGGGGCCGCTCATCTCTCCCGAGCACCTCGCCAAGGTGGCGTCGTTCGTGCCCGACGACGCGCCCGTCGCGGTGCGCGGGTCCTGCCCCGACGGCGCCGGCAACTGGTTCGCCCCGACGGTGCTCGCCCCGGTGGCGCCCGACGCGCCCGCCGCGGTGGAGGAGATCTTCGGGCCGGTCGTCGTGGTGATCCCCTTCGACGACGAGGCCGACGCCGTGCGTCTCGCCAACGACACGCCCTACGGGCTCTCCGGCTCGCTCTGGACGCGCGACATCGGCCGCGCCTTGCGCGTGGCCCGGGCCGTCGAGACGGGGACGCTCTCGGTGAACTCGCACTCGTCGGTGCGGTACTGGACGCCGTTCGGCGGCATGAAGCAGTCGGGCATCGGGCGCGAGCTCGGCCCCGACGCGCTCGACGCGTTCAGCGACGTGAAGAACGTCTTCATCAGCTCGGAGTGAGCGTCCGAAGGAGTGACATGACACCCGATTCCATTCCCTACGCGTACCGCCTGGCCGGCAAGGTCGCGGTCGTGACCGGTGGCGCCAGCGGCATCGGTCGCGCCATGTGCGAGCGTTTCGCCGCCGAGGGCGCGGCAGTCGCCGTCGTCGACCTCGACGAGGACGCGGGCGGCGCAGTCGCCGAGGCCGTCGGCGGCATGTTCGTCCGGGCCGACGTGACGTCCTCGGACGAGGTCGAGGCGCTCTACGGCGAGGTGGCTGCCCGCCAGGGCGGCATCGACGTCTGCTGCAACAACGCCGGCATCAGCCCGCCCGACGACGACTCCATCCTCGAGACCGGCCTCGACGCGTGGGACCGGGTGCAGCGGGTGAACCTGACTTCGGTGTACCTCTGCTGCAAGCACGCGCTGCCGCACCTGCTGGCGCGGGGGAAGGGGTCGATCATCAACACGGCGTCATTCGTCGCGGTGATGGGCGCGGCCACGAGCCAAATCAGTTACACCGCCAGCAAGGGCGGTGTGCTGGCGATGTCGCGGGAGCTGGGCGTGCAGTTCGCGCGCCAGGGGGTGCGGGTCAATGCCCTGTGCCCCGGCCCGGTGAACACGCCGCTGCTGCAGGAGCTCTTCGCCAAGGACCCCGAGCGCGCGGCACGGCGCCTGGTGCACATCCCGATGGGACGTTTTGGTGAGGCGACGGAGATCGCGGCGGCGGCGGCGTTCCTGGCGAGTGACGACTCGTCGTTCATCACAGCGTCGACGTTCCTCGTCGACGGCGGGATCTCGGGGGCGTACGTCACGCCGCTCTGAGTACGGCAATGGCGGTGTTCGCGGACCCTCAACATGGGGTCGGCAGGCCAACGCTCAGCACCGGTTGTCACGGGTCTTCGATCGAGATTCCCGCGTTGCGGCCCACCCGTATCCGCCCAGGTCAACCCCGAAAAGGGAGTAACCGCCGGGGTATTTGCTGGCCGCGTACTTTTGCAAGCACCTGCGGCACACGGGTAGCTTGTGAACACAAACACAAGCTACGGCGACCTGGGGCATCTCCGGAAAGGACAACACGACGATGAGCAACGAAGAAGTAACGATCAGCCACATGGGCTGGATGCTGGTGTGGGCCTGCGTCGCCGTCTTTGCTGTCCTTACGGTCTCCGCAGTGATGTGGAACTGACGCTCACCACCTCGGTGGGAGCTCGTGACGATTGTGCTGAAGCTCTCTTGACCAAGGTTTCTGGGTAGTCCACCAATGCCAGTGGATTACACCTCATCGCGAGCCGGTGTTCAGGTCCTGGAGGTGACGGGGCTGACGTCGTAGCGCAGTTCCCCGGTCGACACGTCAATGTCGTAGTACTCGACGCCCGTCTCCACCTTCGGGTCGTCCACGTCGAAGGCGACGGCGATCTTGTTCGCGGCGTTGCGGACGATATCGAGGGTCAGCTCGGTTGCGGCGGAAGGACCCAGGGCGTCCACGACCTGCGCGCCCAGTCCGGGCGGCCAATGGATCGGCTGCCACACGAAGGCATCCACGACCTGGAGGGCCAGGACCTGGGCGTCGGAGATACCGCTCGGATCCCTGTCATCGAACAGATCACTCCGACCTGCCCGATCGATGGCACTCACGCTCCGGCGGGACTGGCAGAGCCGGCAGTCATGGGCTCTGGCTCCGCGGAGTCTGACCAGTTCAGAGGTCACCGGATCGAGGTCCGGCAGTTTGGCCACCTCGAGGAGGAACCTTTCGTGGGCCACCCACGGATCGCCCTCAGCCGAAGTCGGGCTCGGACGCCATTCTTCGCCGAACATCTCGCTCCAGGCGGCGCCGGCGCGAATCATCATGTCCTCAGTCCACACGGCAAGGACGAAGGCTGGGGCATCGGCACCGAGTTCGGCCAGCCCGGCCGCTCGAACATCACTGGTCATCGATGCAACATCGACGACCATCTGTTCAGCGAAGGCCGTCGCGTCAGATCTCGGCAGGGCAGGAACGGTCGGGTCGAGGCTGGCCCGAGCGACGGCACGGGCCAGCTGCGTCAGGTCGTCCGGCGTGGTCGAGGCGACTGCGTCGATCAATTCGTCCCATGCCCTGAAGGCCGCCGGCGCCTGATCTCGGGCGATCACATTTCGACCCTACTGGTCATTTGACGCGTCATAAGAGCCCGATGGGCTCGTCCGGACCGATGCGAGCCGCCCCTCGCTGCCGGACTGCTGTCTAACCGTCCGGGTGGATCGTCCGTCACAATCGCCCCGACCGCGATGCCCACTCTGGGTGACCACCAGCCTCTAGTCTCGGTTCATGGGTCAGGGCGATGTACCAACGTCGAGGGGCGGCCCTTTCCAGCGACGACGCGAGAAGCGTCAGCTCGAACGATTGGCTGAGGTATCCGAGAAGGAAGTAACAGCACCGATGGCCTCGGCTCATGTCAGAGTTATCGAGGAGCAGGCTGAGGACAATGGCCCGGATCCCGAGAGTCGGGAACCGGAGTCACCGGTTCCCGACCCACTGCAGATTCGTACCGGTGGCTTTCATGTGACAGCGGTGCCGATCGATCAACCGTTCGGCGAATGAGCCAGTAAGGCCAGCCGCCCCCAACGCCGGGAGCGAGCGCCGAGGCTGCGGGTCAACCCTTGTCGTGAGCAGGGAGGAACGTCACCCAGGGTCGCCCTAGGCACGGAGTCGGTGCGCCAATACGCCCCCAAGACCGACAGGGCAGAGTCTCTTCTCAGGGTTCCCCTCAGTACCTCAGGTCAGCGAGGACTCCGTAGTGATCGGAGAGTTGAAGCTGGTCGTCCGATACCACGCCGAGCAGCTCGCAATGCGTGGGATGTCCAACCCCGCCAAGTCGCGGCCACGCCGACAGCACATAGTCGAATCGTCGATCGGGATACAGCGCCACCGCCGCCAGAGGATTGCGGTTGGACCAGGTGATGCCGGCTGTTCCGTCTCCGCCGACTTCCCACGCGTCGTAGAACACCAGACCCGGTGCTGCGGTGGCACTTCGTCCAGTGAGCATGCGAATCTCGTCCGAGTCGGGTCCTGCATTGAAGTCGCCGCACACAAGTATCGGGTGGCGCTGGTGGGTCGTTGCGGAAATGAGTTGGGCAAGTTGGCGGACTTGCGCCTGGCGCACAACGCTCGCTCCGAGCGGGTAGTCCAGCATCACTGCGAAGAACTGGATCAGCCCCCGGTCACCTTCAATCGTCGCGGCCAGCACCTCTCCGACCCCCGAATCATCCTCTCCTCGCAGCTTGCGCCGTTCGACGAGCGCCAGCGGCCAGCGGGAGACCATGCCGATGCCCGAAACCCAATCGTCCTGCTCCCAGTCGCCGGCGAACAAGTGATATTCGACGCCCAGCCGCTCGGCAACGAGCTGGGCCTGCGTTGTCTCGGCGCTCGACCAGGACTCGACTAAGCAGACAATGTCGGGATTGGCCGCGACCAACGAATCTTCGATCGCCGCTTGTCGCCCCTGCCATTGCCCGTAGCGGCCCCATACGTTCCAAGTCGCGACTCGCAGGCTGGACTCAACCACGGGCCCGTAAGGCGCGTACTGATCGAAGCTCACCTCGGTAGTTTGCCCGGTCTGACCAGATCGGCCCAGTGGGATGCGTGCGACTGAGGGACGAACCCGCAGGTCCTCGCGCTTGAGTCAAGACCCTTCGGTTGGCGTTGTTGGAGAGATCACCAGAGTGCCATGCTGCTCCAGAACTGCCGGGTCGGTGGGACCCTCCGCACTACCGAGACGTTCCTCGGCAACTCGTGCGGATACCTACACGCGGGAACCAAAAAGAGGTCGCAGCGATGCACCGACCTGATCGGCGATCGCGACAGCCGCCACGCGTCGCTCGTAGGAAACCTCGTACCCCGGCGTCGGCGTCATGACGAAGTGGCCCAGCGTCCGGCCTTGACTTTGCACCCGCAACTCGATCTGTGGGCCTGGGAGCCCCATGCGATCGACACTCCAAGCCCGACCCCCGAGGAAGACCCGTCCATCGTGTTCGAGCTGCATCATGGGTTCGTCGGACGAGCCGGACTCGTAACGACACGATCTGAGGTGCAGCAGGGTAACGAGTTCGCGTTGCACGCGTGCAACGACCTCACGAGAAGGGGCGCCCGAAGTGGCAAGCTCCGAGACGTCGTGGATCAGTGCGACGAAGTCGGCTTCCTCGACCGCTGTCTCATGGTGATGACGGCTACGCGCCGCCAACTCGGTCACGATGATCCCGACAACGAAGAGACTGACGGCAGTCTCGATGTCCTGCCGATGGGTGATCGCAAGCTGCCCGTAGGGCCGGGTGAGGAAGAAATCGAACCATACGGTGGCAGAGATCGTGGCCGTGATCCCCGAGATCCGGTTACCCAATGTTGCGCACGCCACGATCACCGCCACGAGGATCAGAGCGGAGGCCGTGTTGGCGAAGCTCGCGCGGAAGGGGACGAGGATGGCCGCCACGCCGAGCGGGAGGACGACCGCGGCGGCGAAAGCGACCAGGTCTCGGTGAAGCCGGGTTTTGTCCATGGCGAACCTCGCTTCGATCTGCTCCTCAGTTTCCCACTGTGCTGCGGTCGTAGCATTTCGGCGCCTCGGGATGCCGTTGCCGGGCCTCTTCACCTCGGATACCGCGGGCCCAGAAGGTCTCGTCGGGGTAACCCCGAACGCCGGATGAACGGCATGCCTCCTCGTCCACCCCGGATCCGGCAATATGCGCTGGTGCCGGATGACGGCTTCACGGTCTTTCGATCTGCAAGGGACATCCCACCCGGAATTTCTGTCGGACGACGTGTTGTGGTCACTGGCATGGCCGGAGCTGGGAAGAGCACCTTCTCGCGAGCGCTGTCGGCCAAGACCGGGCTTCCCGTCGTCCATCTCGACGTCCACTTCTGGAAACCGGGCTGGGTGGAGCCTTCTGAGGAGGAGTGGCGCGAGAAGCAGTGCGACCTGATCACCGGCGACGAGTGGATTCTCGACGGCAACTACCACGCCACCCTCGCCCTCCGGCTGGAGCGCGCCGAGCACCGCGGTGTTCCTCGATACGCCATGGTGGGTGTGCGCTCGACGAGCACTCGTCCGCGGAGTCCGAACGCGTCCGGTTGGCTTCCAGTTGCCCAACGGTTGCGACGAGTCTGCTTTGCGTCGGTTGCGAGAAGAATGGTCGCTGAGCTGGCGCATCTGGCGAGACCACCGAACGGAGCGCGAACTAGAACTCGGGATCCTCTCGCGGCACGCGGAACATGTCGCGTTCTACGTTCTGCGCTCCAAGCGTGCGGCCCGTGACTTCCTTCGTACATGAGTGCCGTCATCGATCAGAATGGTGCCCCCAGTTCGCCGGCTCGTGGCGCGACGAAGACCCGCTGTGTCGGACTGACGTGTGACGTGGTGACCAGCCATCGCGCTTCTTTGACCTTCAAAACGCCCCAATGAAGCCTGTGGTTGCCACGCGGATGTCACGTCGCTGCAACGGGAGCGGAGTTGAGTAAATCTCGGCGAACCCGAAGGCGAGTGAGTTCGTACACACCCGAGGAGGCACCATGTCCTGGATTGCCGTTTGCGTTCCATTAATGGTCATCGGAGTCGCGATTGCGACCGTTCCGCTGGTATATGCCACCCACCACCAGCACAGATATGGCCACCATGAGGCGGATCCCCAGCGCCGGGCAGCAACCTACGCCGTGGGCACGTCGAGCGGACTGAGCAATTCCGACTGGACCGTGTGCCGTCAATGCACGGCTCTTGTCGTTGATCGCGCCACCCATGAGAGGGCTGTCCACCAACCCTTCTCGGCGACCTCACTCGTCGAACCCGCCTGACCCCAGGTATCTCACTTCGCCGGGATGCGGTGCAGCTGACCGGCACCACGGCGATAGCCCCGGGAGCTAAGTGGGTTCCACTCGTTCGCCGGTGCGACAGGCGGGCGGTCCGCTCTCCTGAGGTTGTGGAGGCCGTAGGCCGTCTCCGTCGGGCAGGTTCGCTTCGGTCAGGCAATAGAAATGCCCAACACTTCGCGCACCGCGAGCGTGACCGGCAGTACCGGACCCTATGTGTTGTGGCCCACGCGATAGCGATGGGGCGCGGGTAAGGTCCTTTGCGATCGATGGGGGTGGACATGGAAACCGACTACCTCGTGATCGGTGCAGGCGCACTCGGGTTGGGGTTCGTCGACACCTTGCTGGAGCATTCCGACGCCGAGATCGTCATCATCGATCGGCGGCACGGCCCTGGCGGCCACTGGCTGGATGCCTACCCCTTCGTCCAGCTGCATCAGCCCTCCATGATCTACGGAGTGAACTCCACCCCTCTGGGTCAGAGTCGGGTCGAGTCCGATGGGCGGGACGCAGGGTTCTTCGAGCGAGCAAGTGGACCAGAAATCTGCGGCTACTACGACGAGATCATGCGTCACCGATTCCTGGCATCGGGTCGGGTGCGGTTCTTCCCGATGTGCGACTACCTCGGAGACCGCCGATTTCGGTCCCGCCTGACGGGCGCCGAGACGGAGGTCACGGTCCGAAAGAGCGTCGTCGATGCCACCTACATGGCCTCTCGCGTCCCGGCGACCGATGCCCCACCCTTCGAGGTGGCCGACGGAGCGACGTGCGTCCCGGTCGGCGCACTCACGAGGGTCGTCACGCCCCCCGACGGCTACGTGATCATCGGCGCCGGCAAGACGGCCATGGACGCCGTGTGCTGGTTGCTCGACAGCGGGACACCGCCCGACGACGTCCGTTGGATCCGACCCCGGGATCCATGGATGCTGAACCGTGCCTTCTTCCAGCCGGGCGAGGGCCTGTTGACGACGTTCGCTGGAATCGTCCTGGAGTTGGAGGCGATGGCCGAGTGCACATCGATCCAGCACGTGTTCGATCGGCTCGAGGAGCACCAGGTGACGTTGCGTCTCGATCCCTCGATTCAGCCCACGATGATGAAAGGGGCCACGGTGAGTCTCGGCGAGCTCGAGCGCTTGCAAAGGATCGAAAATGTCGTCCGTTTAGGACACGTCACTCGGATCGATTCGGAGAGCATCACTCTTGAGGGGGGTTCGACCCCGACCAGTCCCGACCACCTGCACGTGCACTGCGCCTCGGCCGGACTGAGCGACAACCCCCCCAGACCGATCTTCACCGACGACACCATCCTCTTGCAGCCGATCACTCGCGTCAGTCTCAGCCTTTCGGCAGGACTCATAGGTTTCGTCGAGGCATCCGGACGGTCAACGGCCGAGAAGAATCGGCTTTGTCCGCCGAACATGTGGTTCGACACGCCCTTCGATTGGATGCGGCATCTGTTGACTGGGATGAGGACCGAACTGGAGTGGCGGAAAGCTCCCGACGTGGTTGCCTGGGTCGAAACCTCCCGCCTCAATCTCATGGGGGGCCTCGATCAGTGCCCCGATAGACCCGCCGTGGCTGACCTGCAAGGCAGATTCCTGACGGCTCTGTTTCCTGCCCTGGCAGGGTTGGATGCGTTGACGGCGAACGCTTCACCGGCCGAGCGCGCTCGCATGTTCCAAAGCTCCGCGGGGTCGCCGGGGCCATAGATCGACCGCGGCCATTTCGAACAGAGCTTCGTCCTCGTCCCGGTCGCAGCCGGCCCATCTTCCTTTTCGCCTTTAGAGGGACCCTCTCGGTGGCGCCCGCCCGAGCGATCCCGGCCTCCCGCGAAGGATCTAGGGTCCGCCCACCTGGGCTTCATCCACACGGTCATCTGCTCATGCTCGCCCAAGGGGCAGCGAGACAGGCTCGGGCGAACGGCCTCCCTCCGGCCTTCACAACGAATCGCCCCTTGAATTAGCCTTCACGGCATGGCCTTGTTCCTTGATCGACACAAGGCGCCTGGTGCGACGGCCGCCGACATCGCCGCTGCGCACGAACTCGACCTGGCTGTTCAGGAGCGGTACAAGGTTCGTTACGTCACCTACTGGTTCGATGCAGACGAAGGGACCGTGTTTTGTCTCGCCGAGGGGCCGGACCGACAGTCCCTAGAGACAGTGCACCGAGAGGCACACGGTTTGCTGGCTGACAACATCATCGAGGTAGGCGACGGGCCGATAAATGCGTTCCTCGGCGAGATTCCCCGACACCCGGCAGGGGAGGCTTACGTCGACTCTGCCGTTCGAGTAATTCTGTTCACCGACCTCTGTGACTCCACGCAGCAGACCCAGGAATTAGGCGACGAGGGGTTCATGGTGCTCATTCACGAGCACGACAACATTGTGCGAACCGCTTTGAAAGACCAGCATGGACGCGAGGTGAAGCATACGGGCGATGGGATCATGGCGTCCTTTACGTCCGTGTCGGCTGCGGTTGCGGCCGCCATAGAGATTCAGCGCTCGTTGCGCGACCGGAATGAGCAGGCTGAGCAGCCCATTCACCTACGTGTTGGCATCAGCGTCGGGGAGCCCGTTACAGAAAGTGGCGACTTGTTCGGGGCGGCGGTTCAATTGTCGGCCCGACTTTGCGGAGTGGCCTCTCCCGGTGGCATCGCCGTTTCGACAACCGTACGTGACCTGTGTGTTGGGAAGCTCTTTGATTTCGATTCCAAGGGAGCGTTCGACCTCAAGGGGTTCGCCGACCCAGTTCCCGTTTTTGAGGTACGTCTGCGAACCGAATAGACGAGCTCGGCTCGACTCACAAACCGCGAGCGCCGGCGAAGTTCGACCTCCCTTTGACAGACGTCCGATCATGTCCTGCGTTGCGCACAAGTGACGCTGCCGGACGGGCCCAAGAATGACTTGTTTGCCGGTCAGCGATAAGACCATCCGGCTACCGTTTGCACGCCTAGACCACTTGGCGTTTGGAGGAGACTCGAATGGACAGACACCGGATCTCGACAGAGAGCGCTCCTGCGGCGCTTGGTCCCTACAGTCAGGCGATCGTCGCGAATGGGTTCGTTTTCTGCTCTGGCACAGTCGGCATCGATCCTCAAACCGGCGCGCTCGGCGACGGGGTGGCTGAGCAAACTGAGCAGGCACTGTTGAACTTGGGCGCCATTTTGGAGGCCGCGGGATCGTCACTCGATCACCTCGTCAAGACAACGATCTTTTATGCCAACGTGGATGACTTCGCCACCATCAACGAGGTGTACGCCCGCCACATGCCTGATCCCCCGCCCGCACGGTCGGCTCCAGCCAATGTGGCCTTGCCGAGAGGTCTCCTGATTTCGATTGAGGCGATCGCCATCCAAAAGAGCGTGAGCTGAACTGATCGGAATGTGTCGAAGGGGTCCGCCGGAGGTGGGTCGGGGACTTGCGGTCGCCCTCCCTGACCAGGGCCATCGGCTTTGCCTCTGACAACTATCGAGCTTCCTCGAGCTCGAATGGATCCCTGTTCCAACCCATTTCGGTCCTCTGAGTCACAGCTCACCGCCTTGCTCAGGTGACTTGCAGCGTTGCGGACCCGCCCGACACCGCCGGGCTGGGGCACGGTCCTTCCTCAGTCAACGAAGGGCGCCCAAGAGGCTCTCGGCCGAACAGAGATCGATCTCGTTCGGTTCCAAGGTGAAGTCGTGTTCGGTCTTTACCTCGTACATGCATCGCAGCTTGGTCGACTCGATGACAGTGCCGATCCGATCGTGCCGGACAGCCTCTGGCGCCTCGGAAGCGGAGAGTCCCTGCTGCAACTCATCGACGGTCACAGCGACAAAGCCGATTGAAATCACGTCCCTCGGATCCTCGAGACTTTGCGCATTGAAGACTCGCGTCGGCACGCCGAAGCCCTGGTCCGCTTCCCATTCGTCGACGAAATCCTCGAACGTGCACCCCTCCTTGAGACGCCTCACAAACACGCTGACGATCACGAGAATCTCCCCTCACCCGGAAAAAGGAACGTCACGGATGCCCATTATGTCCAGCCGCACACATTTGCTGACGCTGGCCAATGGTGGGCGACCAGTGGGTACAGCTACCGCGCGATGGACTCCGTCACATTCACGCCGAGCTTGGTCAAGAAACTGCGGTAATCGGTTTGGACCCACTCTTCTGCCAAACGACCGTCATTGTCGTACCTGAAGGTGCCGATCACTTCCCATTCGAGGTGCTTGCCGCTGGGCTCGACTGGGCCGATGGGCGAATAGGTGAACACGTCGGTGAATTCGCCAGAGAACCTGGTCCGCGCCGCCAGGAAGTTTCCGTCAGCAATGATTTGTTCACGGATGAGTCGCAGGCCGCTGAACGCAGACCGCAATGAGGCAAAGTAAGCGCGAAGCTCTTCAAAGGTGACGTCGCCGCCGGGTCCGTGGAAGACGTAGTCCTCAGTGAAGTAGGCCCTCAACTTCGGCTCGTCCTCAATGGCGATGGCCTCGTTGCCGATGCGAATCAGATCCTGGGCCAATGGACTCTCAGAAATGAAGCCTGGCACGTTCCTCCTTGATCTCTCGATCGTGCGGTCCGGAGCATGCCTCATGACCTCGTCGAGACTGCCCCGGTACCGGGAGCGTCCCGCCTCAACTCCTGGACGAAATGCCTCGTCGCAGTTGCGAGTGCGCGATGTCTCGGAGTCGTGATTGAGCCATGAGCCAATCACTCGATCGCTTTTCGCGACCTTCCTGCAGGACGTGGTGGAGTCCCGTCGGGCTGTCTGTGCGGGCCCCACACCGTCGACAGACTGCTATTCGGCCGTTCGTTTCGGGCGCATGGTGTTCGTCGAGTTGAGCAGCAACGTGCAGAGACTCAGAAGAGGTCATGGTCCTCCCAGGAGTCCATCATCCGTACGTAGGGTCCGAAACGATCATTCCGGTCTGCCGACGAGTGTGGTACTCCTCACTCACCCTACGCCTGGGGGCGGGACGCGACAACGTGTCCCACTTCGCCGGATGGACTTTGGCGGTCCTGCTGGTCAACTGACTCTGAATACGCGGTACTCCACGCCGCCCGCCAATCGACGGCCCTCAGCAACAAAGAGACTCGTGGTCATCCAGCTGTAGCGCTCGTCCCCGGTTTCAAATCGCGGCGTGGTACGGAAATATTGGTCACCCCAGTCCGTCGCGGTGCCGCTGACGGTCGCGTTCACGACTTTGTCGTTCAACTCGAGCAATCCCGTGTAATGGGTGTAGATGTATGCACCATCGTCGGTGACCATCTGGCCCCGCACGTCAATCTGTCCCCACCCGTCGGAGCCCAAGGTGATCCAGTCGCCGCCACCCGACAGAACCGTGCCGTTCAGTCGCTCCCCGCTCACCTTCCCTTCGGCTATCTCCAAGAACATCCGATTCCCGAACGTCACGGCTGGTTTTACGCTGGCGGAAAGGTCAAATTCGTGCACGAGTTCCACGGACACCTCCTCGTCTCGCGAACGCGAGCGTATGGCGGGTTCCATTTCCCCGGCAAGGCATCACTTGATCGCCCGAATGTTCCATGGGCCGGCGCCGTCGGGGTCGCCCGGCGTGGTGGTTACGGCACGCGGCTGGCGGCCGTCGTGCCCGCGCTGGTACCGCTGCTCTGGTACGGCGCGGCCAGATACGGGCCGGCGGGACCGAAGCCGAGGCGGGTCAACGCGACGGGTCGCGGCGGGCCGGTGCCGGACAGGTTGGCGAACCACGGCGAATAGATCATCCAGATCCCCGTGCCGTTGGCGAAGAGCGATTCCTCCCCGGGGCCCCAGCCCTGGAGGTTCGACGCCACCAGCGGCCTCGACGACGTGTCGGTGCAGGGGCCCAACGGGCCGGCGCACCGGGCGACGCCGATGCCGTAGTTCGGCGCGAAGAAGTTTCCGCCCGAGTAGAAGAGGTAGTAGGTCCCCTGTTCGAGCACCATCTGGGGCGCCTCGACGATCGACTGCTGCCAGGGTTCGTCGGGCCCGAATATCACCGTGGGCGAACCTTCGAGCTGCGTGCCGTCGGCGCTGAGGGGCTGGCTCCAGATTTGGGTCGGCCCGCCGTTCAACCTCGAGTTTTGGTCCGACTTCCAGAGCATGTACGCCTGTCCGTTGCCGTCGACGAACACGCGGGGGTCGATGTCGCCGCCGAGCGACGTCTGGCAGATGAACGGGACGGCCGAGGCGATGTAGGGGCCGGCGGGGCTCGTGCTGACGGCGTCGCCGATGCACTTGGTGCTGTCGGCGACGTGCTGGGTCTGCGTCGTGAAGTAGAGCATGTAGTGCGTGCCGAACTGCGCGACGTCGGGTGCCCACATCGTGTTGGCGCTCGCCCACGAGGGGAGGTCGGGGAGTGCGTCGGTCGGCGCGCCCCATTGCCCGAACGCCGACGCCACGCGGACCGGCACGTTCTGCGGCTCGTTGCTGTTCGATGTGAAGAGGTAGTAGCTGCCGTTCTGCACGAAGACGAACGGGTCGGGGTCGTCCCAGCCCGTGTGGTCGATGATCGCCGGCTGGTTCGGGTCCGCCAGCGCCGCCGGCTGGTAGTAGGAGCTGCGGAGCCCGAGCGCGCTTTGCCCGGCGGGGGGGCCGAGAGCGGACGCCGTCGTCGCCTTGCCGACGTGCGCCACGCGGCCCACCCGGGCCTCACGGTCCGTCCTCGCCCCGGCGCTCGTCGCGCCGACGGCGAACAGGGCGGCTACCCCGAGGGCGAGCACCATACTGCCGGCAATCGTGGTGGCGATCGTCCTCCGCCGGGGTGCCGAGGCGGTCTTGTCGGGGCTCAACATGGGGAAGAGTTGGGGACGGCGGCGGCGGCTCTTGGGGATGAATGCAAGAAACATGGGGAGAACATCTGGATTTCGCGAATGGGCATTGACCTCGCGTGACGGGAGGCGCAATCTGTCTCCAGTTCGGAGACGAGAGCCCGCCGAACCTCAAGCAACCACCGCAAGGTGGGAGCGAGGGAAGCCCAAAGGGAAGCCGCAAGGTGGACCGGCGGGAAGCCGAGAGAACGCTGCAAGGCGAGATCGAGGGATGGGAGCGAGCCCCGCAAGGGGAGCGTGACCGGAGTGGGCAGGAAGATCCGATCTGAGATGGTCCGTGGTGCGTCACGGTGGCTTCCCTGGAGTCGCCGGGTCCGGCACGGGCGGGGGTTGTCCGACACGACCACCGCCTGCGGCCAGCGGGTCATCGTGGACGCTGCCCCGAGGAGCACGGGAGGCTTCGGCCGAACGGTTACTCGGGGTTGCGTCGCGTCTGGGCCCCGATCCCCCTCTCCACTTCCCATGGATCGGTAACGGCGGCGACGGTCGTCCCCCGCGCCCCAGGGCTGTGGAAAGCGACGGGCTCGGCGTTGGCCGCCCGTTGCGTCAGCGGAGGGAGGTCCAGAGCCCGGCCGGCCGTTCTCCGGCTGCGACCTGGCGGTTCATCTCGTCCTGCACGAGGCCCAGGTCGCCGGGGTGCGTGACCCCGACGCAGCGGCCGGTGGAGGCCAGGACGTCGAACGTCGACGTGCCGAGCGACTGCGCCACCGCCTCGGGCAACAGGACCTCCTTCTCCTCGGAGGCGTCGACCGAAGCCTCCATGGCGGCGTGGAGGACCTTGTGGAACTGGGGCGTGAAGCCCCACAGGTTCATGGAGACCAGGGAGTCGGCCGCCAGCTCGGCTGGCTCGCGCCCATCGCCGGCGGCGAAGCCGCCCTCGGGCCGCGTGGCGACCTGACGCCGCTCGTCCACCCCGAGAAGGTGGCCCTCCGCGTCGACGCGGCAGATGCCGCGTGTCACGGGGGAGTAGCCGATGATGGCGTCGGCGAGGCGGTAGCCCACCAACGCGTTGGCCCCGTTGTCCCGGCGCAAGTGCTCCGCCAGCATCGTGCAGCCGGCGATCCCGTAGACGTCGTCGGCGTTGCAGACGCCGTAGGAGGTCTCGCCCACGAACTCGGACGCGCTCAGGACGGCATCGACGGTGCCGCGCGGTCTCGGGTTGCAGCGCGAAGCGGACGTCGACGGCGGCCGGCCACGTGCGCTCGACGTGGTAGCGGATCGAGGGCCCGGAGCCCGGCGCGAGGACCAGCACAACGGTGGAGAACCCGCCGGCGAGCGCGTCGGACGCCACCAGGTCGATGACGGCCTCACCGTGTGGTCCGATCGGCGCCAGCGGCTTGAGGCCCCCGTAGCGCTTGGCCCGACCGGCCGCCAGGACGACGAGGCTCAGATGTCCGTGGGACGCGTCGCTCATGTGGTCCAGCGCAGGATCGCGCTGGCCCATGTCATTCCCCCGCCGAACCCGGTCAGCAGGATGTTGTCGCCCTCGCGCACACGGCCGTGCTGCATGGCGTCGTGGAAGGCGAGGGGAATGGAGGCCGAGGACGTGTTGCCGTACCGGTGGATCACGACGGCCGTCCGGTCTTCGGGGATCCCGAGCCGCTGTCCGGCCGCGGCGATGATGCGGCCGTTGGCCTGATGGGGCACCAGCAAGGAGATGTCTTCGGGGCCGAGCCCGGCGTCGGCCATCGCCTGTTCGGCCGATTCGACGACAACACGGACGGCGCGGCGGAACACCTCCTTGCCGTCCATGTAGAGCGTCGCCCCGTGCTCGCACTTGAGCAGGTGGCGCACGGAGCCGTCGGAGTTCAAATTCCAACTGAGGAGCGCGCCGGGCCCCTCGACCGGCTCGACCACCCACGCCCCGGCCCCGTCGCCCACCAGAATGGCGATCTTGCGATCGTCCATGTCCGTGATGCGCGACAGCGTCTCGGAACCGATGAGCAGCACCGGGCCCGATCCGACGGCGATGAGCCCGGCGGCGGTGACGAGGCCGTAGACGAAACCCGAGCAGGCGGCGTTGAGGTCGACGGCCCCTCCGTGCATGCCGATGCCGTGTTGCACCGTCGGGGCGGTGCCGGGGACGAGGCCGTCGGGCGTCGTCGTGGCGAGCAGCAGATTGTCGATGTCCTCGGCCTTGCGGCCGGCGGAGGCGAGCGCAGCCTGCGCCGCCTCGATGGCCAGACCACTCGTCGTGCCGCCGATGCGGCGCTCGCGGATTCCGGTGCGCTCGACGATCCACTCGTCGCTGGTGTCGAGACGCACGGCGAGGTCGTCGTTGGTGACCACCTTGTCAGGAACCGCGATGCCCCAGCCGGTGACCCGGATCCCCCTCACGCGCCAGTCCCGGCGCGGAGACCGTGGATGCAGACGATCCCCGCATCCCCGTAGATGATCCCGCCGGTATTGATGGCAACGCCCAGCCGCGGTGCGAGGACCTGACGGTCCCCGGCCAGGCCGCGGAACTGTGTCGCGAGCTCGACGACCTGGGACAGCCCGGTGGCACCCAGAGGGTGCCCGCGTCCGACCAGCCCGCCGCTCGAGTTGACGACGAGGCCGGGCGAGTCGAAGCGCGTGGCGCCGGCCGCCGTGGCCGGGCCGGCCTCGCCCGCACCGAAGAACCCGAGGGACTCCAGGGCGAAGATCTCCTCGGGCGCGGTGGCGTCGTGCAGCTCGACCAGGTCGGCGTCGCCGGGGCCCCAGCCGAAGGCGTCCCAGGCGACCTGGGCGGTCTGGGCGAGCCGCTCGTGATAGTCGATGAGGCCGTTGCCCGAACGGGCGACCGACCCCACGATGCGCGGCGCCGCGGCGGGCGCCTCGACCTCGGGTCCGCCGAGCACCAGCGCCGCCGCGCCGTCGGTGAACGAGCTGCACATCAGCCGCGTGAGCACCCCGGCGACCTGTGGGGACGCGAGGACCTCCTCGACGGTGACCGTGCGCTGCTGGATCTGCGCCAGCGGGTTCCGTGCCGCGTGGTCGAACGCCTTGACGGCCGCCGCCGCCATCTGGGGCAGCGTCGTCCCCGTGTCGCGCATCAGCTGGAGGGCCCACTTGTTGTTGAGGCCCATCAGGATGCTGCCCGCCGGGTTCTCGGGGTCGTCGGGCTGGGCGTGCAGGTCGTTGCGGTACCCGGCCGGGAGGCCGTCCTCGATACCGGCGATGGTCTCGGCGCGATTGCCGGTCCACATCTTCTCCGCGCCCACGGCCAGGATGGGCCGGTCCTGCATCCCCGCGGCCATGGTGGCGAGGTGCAGCGCCGAGCTCCCGCCGGCGCACGAGTTGTCGACGTTGACGATGGCCGCCTCGCTGAGGCCGAGTTTGCGCAGCCACGTCTGCCCGCGCACGCAGCCCTGGTCGCTCAGCCGGCCCGCGGCGGCGTTGCCGATGATCACGAGGCCGACGTCGGAGGGGGCGAGGCCGGCGTCGCCGAGCGCGGCGCTGACCGCCTGCTCGGTCATCGTCTCGAGCTCGAGGTCGCGCCGGCTGAAGTCGGTCATCCCGGTGCCGAGGATCGCGATCTCCGTCTGGTGCCCGCTCATGCCGGTGACCCCGTCAGAATGCGCTCTTCCGGCGCGAACGCGGCCCGCAACTCGGAGAAGTGTTCGACCGCCGGGGACCCGGCGACCATCACCGCGATGTGCTGCGCCCCGGCCTCGACGTATTGGTGTAGCCGCTCGGCGCACACGTCGGGCGAGCCGGCGGCGATGTGCCGGGTGAAGGCCTTGGGCGGGAGCCGGTACATGTCAGAGAGCCATTGCGAGCCTTGGGTCGTGGCGTCGTCGTCGCCCACGCGGGCGAACACCACGACCCCGGGCGTCACGGCGTCGGGGTCACGCCCGACGTCCTCGGCGTCGCGTCGCAGCTCCGAGAGTGCAGCGGCGTAGTCGTCGGGCGTGAGGAAGAGCGGGATCCAGCCGTCGCCCGAAGTGGCGGCGCGGCGCCGGGCCGCGGCACTCGACCCGCCGAACCAGATCGGCACCGGGGCGCAGGACGGCTCCATCACGTAATCGGAAACGTCGCTGGGGGCCCAAGCCTCACGCACCTCGGCCACGCTCTCGTCCATTAGTTGTCCCCGCCGGTGGTAGTCCACGCCCGCCCGCTGGTACTCGCCCTCGTGGATGCCGACGCCCACCCCGAGGACGAAACGCCCTCCGGAGAGCAACTGGAGCGTCGTCGCCTGCTTGGCCACCGCCGAAGGCCGGCGGAGGGGCAGCTGTAGGACGCACGTGCCCAGCACCGGCGCGGTCGTCGTCGCGGCGGCGACGGCCAAGGTCGTGAAGGGCTCCGAGATCGGGTGCGGCCAGTAGAGATGATCCACGGCCCACAACGAGTCGGCGCCCGCCGCCTCTCCTCGCCGGCACACTTCCGCGACCTCGTCGGCGCGGTTGGTAGTACTTCTGGTATCACCGTCCGCCGTGACCAGTTCTCCCTGCGTAGTGGGCGGGAGGATCAATCCCAGGGACGGACGACGCGTACGACTTCCCACCTGAGTCACACCGTCATAGTACGACAGCGTCGACTCCCTGCCTATTCCTTCGCGCCGGAAGCGAACACGGCGCCGGCGGCACCGCCGGGTGCACCGAGCACCGCCAAACTGCAGCGGGCCTCGCAGATGGCGCGCCCCTCGTCGTCGGTGAGGCCGATCCGCCAGACCTGGATCGTGCGGCCCACGCGCAGTGGGGTGGCCTCGGCGGTGAGGTGGCCGTCGCGCACCGAGCGCAGGTGGCTCGCGTTCAGCTCGATCCCCACCACGCCGTGGCCCGGCCCGGCGGCCAGAGCGGCACCGAAGCTGGCGGCGGACTCGGCCAGCAGGGCGGAAACGCCGCCGTGGAGGAGCCCGTAGGGCTGGTGCACCCGCCAGTCGACCGGGAGCCGCATGACGACGCGCTCGGGTCCGGCCTCGAGCACCTCGACGTCGAGCAGGTCGTGGATGCTCTGCTGCCCGTTCGGTACGTCGGGCACGGGAGGGAAGGGCGGCGTGGTCATCGCCGCACGATAACGGGGCGCCGTTAACCTGACCGCGTGCCCGACCCCCCCGGCGCCGCCGAAGTCGTGGACCTGCGCAGCGACACGGTGACGCGCCCGACGCCCGCCATGCGCCGCGCCATGGCCGACGCCGAGGTGGGAGACGACGACTACGGCGAGGACCCGACGGTGCGCGCGCTCGAAGAGGCGTTCGCGGCGCGGGTCGGCAAGCCGGCGGCGCTGTTCACGGCGTCCGGTGTGATGGCGAATCAGATCGCCGTGCGTGTCCTGTCGCAGCCGGGCACGGCCGTCGTGGCCGGCCGGCGCCAGCACGTGGTCGCCTACGAGTACGGCGCGGCGGCCATGAACGCGGGCATCCAGTTCATCGAGCTCGACGACACCGAGGGCACGCTGTCGGCCGGCGAGGTGCGCCGGGCGCGCCAGGCGGCGGCGCACCATCAGCCCGAGGTGTCGCTGGTCGCGATCGAGAACACGCACATGGCCGCGTCGGGTGCGCCGTGGACGCTCGAAGGGTTGGACGCACTCGTCGAGGCCGCCGGGGACGTCCCGATCCACATGGACGGGGCGAGGCTGTTCAACGCCGAAGCCGCCACGGGCGTCCCGGCGGCGCGCTGGGCGGAGGGCGCCACCACCGTCATGTGCTGCCTGTCCAAGGGGCTCTGCGCACCGGTCGGCTCGGTGCTCGCCGGACCGGCGGACGTGATCGCCGAGGGGCGCCTCGCCCGCAAACGCCTCGGTGGGGGCATGCGCCAGGCCGGGGTGCTCGCGGCGCCGGGCCTGGTCGCCCTGGGCGAGATGGTCGATCGTCTGCCCGAGGACCATGCCCGGGCCACGCGGCTGGCCAACGCCGTGGCGGAGCGCTGGCCGGGGTCGCTCGACCCCCGACGCGTCCGCACGAACATCGTCACGTTCTCGCACGGTGAGCCGGACAAGCTGTTGGCGCATCTCGAGGGCCATGGCGTCCTGGCGCACGCCATCGCGCCCGAGACCATGCGCTTCGTGACCCACCACGACGTCGACGACGCCGGCGTCGCCCGCGCGCTCGATGCGTTGGCGGACAGCGCCGGGAGGTGACGGATGAAGGTACGAATCGGCATCAGCGGCGGCGGCGAGAGCGCCGGGCCCGAGGCGCTGGTCGGGCTGGCCCGCGCCATCGTCGACAACGGGTTCGACTCGCTCTGGCTGCCCGAGGTCCTCACGCGTCCCGGCCCCGACCCCCTGGTGGGGCTGGCCTGGGTGACCGGGGCGTGCCCGGGGCTGAAGATCGGGACCACCATGCTGCTCCCGGGGCGGAACCTGGTGTGGCTGGCCAAGGCGGTGGGCACCCTCGATCAGCTCTCGGGCGGCCGCTTCCTTCTTACGTTCGTGCCCGGGCTGGGACTGGGGGGCGAGAGCTCGGCCATCGGGATCCCGACCTCGACGCGGGCGGCGCAGATGGAGGACGCGCTGCCCGTGCTGCGCCGATTGTGGGCCGGCGAGGTCGTGAGCCACGAGGGCGTTGCCGGCTCGTTCGCCGACGTCTCGGTCTCGCCGCGTCCGGTGCAGGACCCATTCGACGTGTGGCTCGGTGGCAACGTGCCCTCGGCGCTGGAGCGCTGCGGGCGCCTGGCCGACGGCTGGATCCCGGCGTTCTGCACGCCGGCCGACGCCGCCGCCGGCAAGGAGGTGATCGACCGGGTCGCCGCGGAGCACGAGCGCGCCATCAGCCCCGAGCACTTCGGCGTGAGCCTGGCCTACGCCCCCGAAGGCGCCGATTTGGCGCCGCTCGCGGCGACGCCCCTGGCCCGGCGCGCCCGGGGGCGACCGCTCGAAGAGATCATCCCGGTCGGGCTCAAGGGGCTCCGCGCCATGATCGAGCGCTTCCTCGACGTGGGCTTCTCGAAGTTCATCGTGCGGCCGCTCGGGCCGCCCGAGGACTGGCGGGCCGAGCTCGAGGTGCTGGCCGGCGCGGTGGGCGACCTCCAAACGTGACCAAGGGGCACAGGCGCCCCGTACGCTGCCACCCATGCCCGCAGAACCCCTCACCCTTATGGCGGTGCACGCCCATCCCGACGACGAGGCCATCTCGACCGGCGGGATCCTGGCCCGTTACGCCGACGAAGGCGTGCGGACGGTCCTGGTCACGTGCACGAACGGCGAGCTCGGTGACGCGCCGGGCGGGCTGAAGCCCGACGACCCCGGTCACGACGAGGCGGTCGTCGTCCCCTTGCGCCGCGCCGAGCTCGAGGCGAGCTGCAAGGTGCTGGGTGTGTCCGACCTCGAACTGCTCGGGTACCACGACTCGGGCATGGACGGCTGGCCACAGAACGACGCGCCCGGCTCCTTCTGGAAGACGCCGGTCTCTGCGCCGGCCGGCCGGTTGGCGGACCTCATGCGCCAGTACCGCCCGCAGGTGGTCGTCACCTACGACGAGAACGGTTTCTACGGCCATCCCGACCACATCCAGGCCAACCGGATCACGCGCGCGGCCATCGATGAGAGCGGGATCCCGTCGAAGCTGTACTACACGGCGATCCCGCGCTCGGTGATCAAGGGCTTCCGCGAGACACTGGCGGAGTCGGGCGTTCGTGTGCCCGACGAGGTGGAGGAGAACCCCGACTTCGGGACGCCCGACGAGCTGATCGCGGCGCAGATCGACGTCAGCGCGGTCACGGGGCGCAAGTACGCCTCGCTCGCCGCGCACGCCAGCCAGAGCGACAACATCTTCTTCCTCGAAATGGGCGAGGAGGTGTTCTCCCGCGTCATGGGTGCGGAGTTCTTCGTGCGCTTCTTCGACACAACGGGTGCGCCGCTCCCCGAGGACGACCTCTTCGCCGGTCTCCGCTGAGAAGGAGCCGGGCCGGGCCGGCGCCCAACCGGGAGATAGGACGCAGACCCGGCCCGGGGTGTTGTCCCTACGCCGCAGGACCGGCAGGGGACGCGCCGGCGCGTACGTGGGGAGACGATCCCGCCAGGGACAGGAGCGCCGCGGCGATGAGCACCACCGCGGCGGCGACCTCGATGCCGAAGGCCTGCTGGGCAAAGGGAGCGAGCCAGGTCTCCTGGAAGCCGAAGAGGCCATGGGTGACCGAGAGCAAGAACCCGCCCATCGTGGTGAGCGTGAAGCCGACGCCGACCAGGGCGGCCCAGAGCCGTCGCACCACGATCACCCCGAGGCCGATGACAAGTCCGGCGATCGACTGGAGCAGGAACAGCGGCCCGATGGTGGCGATGGACCGGTAGCCGCCGGGCTCGCCCCAGAGGTGGAAGTGGATGTAGGCGGACCAGACAAGGAGCAGGCCGCCGACGACGAACGACGCCGTTCCCGCCACGGCGAGAGGCCGGCGTGACCAACCGGGGCCCCGCCCGAGGAGACTCCATCGCATCTGCACACGATCCATCCGGAGGGGTGCCGGGTGGTGGATGTCGGGCGCAAGCGTGGGCACGGACGGGGATACGACCCGGACCGGCCCCGGGATTGAGGCAGAAGAGGTGGAAACGGCGAAATCCCGTCGGCGGCGGCGCCCGTATACCCAGGTCATGAGAGAATCGCGCGTGGCCACGGGCGACCCGTCCGACGAAGCCCTCCTGGCCGGCATGGCCGTGGGGGAGCAGGCGGCCGCCGTCGCGTTCGTGCGCCGCTACCAGCGCCGGGTGTTCGGGCTGGCCTATTCGATGACCAGCGACGCCGGCGTCTCAGAGGACGTGGCCCAAGAAGCCATGATCCGGGTGTGGAAGCACGCTCCGGTCTTCGACCCGAGGCGCGGCTCGGTCGCCTCATGGGTCCTCACCATCACGCGCAACCTGGCCATCGACGCCCTGCGTCTCCGGCGCGCCGTCCCCACTGACCCCGACGACTTCGCGGCCGCGGCGATGATGAGCAACGAGCACAACCCGGAGGACTCCGTCCGGCGGGGCGACGTGCGGCGCACCGTGCGCGACGCGCTGGAGGTCCTCCCCGACGAGCAGCGGCGCGCCGTGGTCTTGGCCTCCGTCTACGGCCGCACGGCTCTCGAGATCAGCGAGTCAGAGAGCATCCCCCTCGGCACGGCCAAGACGCGTATCCGTACGGGGCTGATCCGACTACGCGCCGCGATCGAACAATCGGAGGGGGTGAGTGATGAGCGATGACATGAAGGAACACGGCTGCGACGCACACCAGGAGGAACTGCCGGAGCTCGCGCTGGGTGTGCTGACCGGGCGCGACCGGGTGCAGGCCCTCGCGCACGTCGAATCGTGCCCGCGTTGCGCGGAGGAGCTCGAGCAGCTCTCGCATGCCGCCGACGCGGTGGTGCAGGTCGCCCCGGAGGTCGAGCCGCCGCTTGGGTTCGAGACGCGGCTCTTCGAGCGCATGGGCATCGCCGACGTGCGTCCCCGGCGCCGGGTCCGGCCGCGCTGGGTGGCCGGAGCGCTGGCCGCGGCCGCCGCCGTGGCGGCGTTGGTCGTCGGGCTCAGCCTCGGGCAGTCGTCGCCGACGCCGCCCACGCAGAGCGCGCAGGGCGCGCAGGGCGCTCACGAGGTCGCGACGGCCGACCTGGTCGATCACGGCACGGTAGTAGGCCGCGTGGCGACCCACGGCGGCGCGCATCCCTGGGTGTCGATGATGCTGTTCGATTCGAGCGCACGGGGCCGGGTCAACTGTGTCGTCGTGACGTCGGACGGCGCACGCCACCAGGTCGGGTGGT
The DNA here is from genome assembly GCA_963821105.1 of uncultured Acidimicrobiaceae bacterium. GTDB lineage: Bacteria > Actinomycetota > Acidimicrobiia > Acidimicrobiales > RAAP-2 > Bog-473. The sequence goes on along the minus strand of CAWGCO010000008.1, from coordinate 216,416 downwards.
TCGACGCCTCGGACGACGGCTACGGCGCCTGGATCGCCCCCCTCAGCGTGAAGCCGCAGGACGTGCGCAGTGCAGAGGTCGTCACGCCCAGCGGGACGGTGATCGCCACCGCCACGCTGGGCTGACGCCCTGCTCTAGTACCGGTACGTGTCGGGCTTGTAGGGGCCCTCGACCGGCACGCCGATGTAGTCGGCCTGGTCCTGGCTGAGGGTGGTGAGGTTCACGCCCAGCGCCCCGAGGTGGAGCCGCGCCACCTTCTCGTCGAGGTACTTGGGGAGCACGTAGACATCGTTCACGTACTGCCCGGTCTGGGTGAACAGCTCGACCTGAGCCATCGTCTGGTTGGTGAACGAGTTGGACATCACGAAGCTCGGGTGCCCGGTCGCGTTGCCCAGGTTCAGCAGACGACCCTCGGACAGGATGATGATGGCGTGGCCGTCGGGGAACACCCACTTGTCGACCTGCGGCTTGATGTTGACCCTCTCGATTCCGGGCGTCTGGGCCAAGCCGGCCATGTCGATCTCGTTGTCGAAGTGGCCGATGTTGCCGACGATCGCCTGGTGCTTCATGCCCGCCATGTGCTTGGCGGTGATGATGTCCTTGTTGCCGGTCGTCGTGATGATGATGTCGGCGATCGGCAGGATGTCCTCGAGCGTGGTGACCTGGAAGCCCTCCATGGCCGCCTGCAGGGCACAGATCGGGTCGACCTCGGTGACGACGACGCGGGCGCCCTGGCCGGCAAGCGACTGCGCACAGCCCTTGCCGACGTCGCCGTAGCCGCAGACGACGGCCACTTTGCCGCCGATCAGCACGTCGGTGGCGCGGTTGATGCCGTCGACCAGCGAGTGACGGCAGCCGTACTTGTTGTCGAACTTGGACTTGGTCACCGAGTCGTTGACGTTGATGGCGGGGAAGAGCAGCTCGCCCTTCTTCGCCATCTCGACCAGGCGGTGGACGCCCGTCGTCGTCTCCTCGGTGACCCCCTTGATGTCGTTGGCCATGGAGGTCCAGCGGCCCGGGTCCTCGGCCAACACGCGGCCGAGAAGCGTGAGCACGACGGCGAACTCCTCGGAGTCGGCGGTCGAGGGGTCGGGCACGGAGCCCGCCTTCTCGAACTCGACGCCCTTGTGCACGAGCAACGTGGCGTCGCCACCGTCGTCGAGGATCATGTTGGGGCCGCCCTCGCCGGGCCACGACAGGGCCTGCTCGGTGCACCACCAGTACTCCTCGAGGGTCTCACCCTTCCAGGCAAAGACCGGGACGCCCTTGGGATCGTCGGTCGTGCCGTCGGGGCCGACCGCCACGGCGGCGGCGGCGTGGTCCTGGGTGGAGAAGATGTTGCAGCTGGCCCAGCGCACCCGCGCTCCGAGGGCGGTGAGGGTCTCGATCAGCACGGCGGTCTGCACGGTCATGTGCAGCGAGCCGGTGATGCGAGCGCCGGTCAGCGGCTGGCTGGCGGCGTACTCGGCCCGCATGGCCATGAGGCCGGGCATTTCGTGTTCGGCCAGCTGGATCTCCTTGCGGCCGAACTCGGCCTCCGAGAGGTCGGCGACCTTGAAGGACAGGGCGGTAGCGGGTGTCGTCATGACAGCTCCTTTGGATCGGAATCGACGTGCGCATGCGCGCAGAACACTGCGGCGGGCCAGACGGCGGAAGCGCAACGCACGTGCTCCGACCTCTGTCGGAGGCCGCGTACCCGGCATCAAGAGTACGCCGTCGGCGAGGGGGTGGGGGACAATCCCCTGATCGGCACCTCACAGAATCCTCACACCCGTTCCGTAGCGTCCCCGTAGGACGGAGGGAGGTCCAGCATGCGGGACATGACGATGCAGATGACGGGTTCCAATGGTGTCCTGTCGGTGCCCAGCGAGCACCTGCCCGGCCTCATTGCTTTGGTGCTGCTCGGCCCCGTGATCTGGCTCGCGCTGGCCGGCCTGCGAGCGCTGGACGCTCGCCAGGTGCCGTGGGCCCAGCGAGCGCAACGGCGCCTCGACGCCTTACCGTTCGCGGGCAAGATCGTGCTGCTCGGGACGCTGGTCGGCGCCGTGGTTCATGCGGTGATCGTGCCGACCCACTGGGGCGACGCGCGAGTCACGGCCATCTTGTTCATCGTCGACACCGTGGGCTTCGCGGTCGCGTTCTGGTGGACGTACACGGCACGCCGCCACTGGCAAGTCGTGTCCGTCGCCATGCTGGGCGGCACCGCGTGCTTCTACGCCCTCTACATCCTCACCGGGTGGGAGACCATGGACCTGGTCGGGTTGGTGACCACCACGATCGAAGCAGCGGCTGCGCTCATCGTCCTGTCGCCGATCGCCGCAGTCACGGGATCGGCTGCTCGTCAACACGCCGTCGCGCTGGCGGCGGTCCCGGTCGCACTGGTCTCGCTCCTGGGCACCAACCTGATCGCCGGCGCAACGACGACAGCCACCGCCACAGCGACCGCCGCACCGGTGAGGTCGGCGACGCCGACCACGACCACGACGCACGACGTCGTCCTCCGCGAGCGGCGGTATGGCCGGCATGTCGAGCACCACGGCGCACGACAGCGCGCTCTCGCTGCCGACAACGTCGCCGGCGGGCAACATCGTGTGGCCCGACGACATGGCGACCATGGCAGCGGGAATGAAGATGGCCGAGCCCAATTGCACGACGCAACCCACCGCGGTGCAGCAGCAAGCGGCGGTGAGCCTGGTCAACCAGACGGTGGCGTCGGCGCAGAAGTACACCAGCCTGGCCACGGCCAAAGCGGCCGGCTACGTGCCCGTGACGCCCAGCGGTGCCCGCATCGTCCACTACATCAATCCGGCCGTCTATCGAGCCGGTAACGCTCTCAACCCGGACCAGATCCCTTCGCTCGTGTACGTCAACACCGCACACGGTGCCGTGCTCTTAGCAGCCATGTACCTGGACCCCAAGGGGGTCACGCCGCCGCAGCCTGGCGGTTGCCTGACGCAGTGGCACATCCACACCGACCTGTGCTTCAGCAGCGGACGTGTGGTCGGCAACGACAACAACGGATCGTGCGCCGCCGGCAGTGCGAACCAGGTGACGCAGCCCATGATGCACGTGTGGATGACGCCGGTCTCGGGTGGGCCACTTGCGCCGGATCCACCGGCGCTCTCTGAGGTGAAAGCTGCCGCGACGATGCCAATCCTGAACCCTCAGAACGGCGTCGCCTGAGCGGTCGCGCGGCGGATCGCTCAATCGGGTCGAGCGGTGCCGAGTGGTCCGACGCCGCCGGTCTAATCTGATCGAGCACCGGCGGCGACGCCCTCGGTGCGGCGTCCGCCCCCGTAGCTCAGGGGATAGAGCAACGGTTTCCTAAACCGTGTGTCGCACGTTCGAATCGTGCCGGGGGCGCCGACGTACCTCTCTTTACCCGGGCAGTGCGCCTAGACGTCAGGGGTGGTACAGCAGGATGCCCGCCTCTTCGCGGCGCTGCAGGGCGCCCGTAGCACGCAGGCGCTCCAGGTGGGCGAAGGTCTCGGCCTCGGCCATGGAGCCCCACGAGCGTGGGGCGAACAGCTCGTGCGACAGGTCGACCACGTTGGCCCACCCGGCCGCGTCACAGATCTCGAGCAGCCGCTCCAACCGTTCGTCGTGGTGGACCTTGATCTCCCGGGCGCGGCCGGGCAGATCAAAGAACGGCTGCCCGTGCGCCGGCAGAACGGTCGACACGTGAGGCAGGTCGGACAGGCGGTCCAGGGATTCGAGGTAGCTCAAGAGCGGATCGCCCGGAATCAACCCTGAGATGTGCGGCGTGATCGTGGGCAGCACCTGGTCGCCCGAGAGCAATACGCCCCCCTCTTCGTCGTACAGACAGAGATGGTCGTCGGTGTGCCCCGGAGTGAAGAGGCCGACCCAGTCCCGGCCGCCCAGCGTGATGTGGTCACAGTCGGCGACGCGCCGCGAAGGGCGCGGAGGCTTGAACCACCTGAAGAATTGTTCCTGGTGCGACAGCATCCTCTTCCGGGCTTCGGGCGGTGGTCCGACGATGGACCCACCCCAGGGTGCCGCTCGCTCGAGGCGCAAGTTCGGGATCGGGTTCTCCGCCGGATCGATGTCGTCGGCCGCCTCGAGTTCACGATCGTCGATGTCCTCGGGATCGAAGAAGGTGCGGAAGCGGTCGGACGCGACGATGTCGCCACCGCTTTCCTGGGCCAGCAGCCCGGCACCACCGAAGTGATCAGGGTGGGAATGCGTCACCACGATGGTGTGAACGCGTGCCAGTGGGATGTCCGCTTGGTCCATGCGGCCCCGGAGCGCCTTCCACGACTCCTCGCCCGGGAGACCTGGATCGACCAACGTGAAGCCTTTGTCATCCTCGAGGGCGTACGTGTTGACGTGGCCCAGGCCGGTGAAATCGATGGGCAGCTGCAGGCGGAGGATCCCGGGCGCCACCTCGACGATCTCGGGCGAAGCATCCATTTGTTCCTGCTTGGGGACCCGAGGGGCCGGCGTCTCGATCGATTCGGAGGTGGTCACGTCTGCAAGATCATCGCGCCCAGCGAGAGGTGGGCAATTCCGCGGCCGCTGCGAGGATCACAAGGGGGTTCTGGACCCTAGGTCGAAAGCACGCGATCGAGCTCGTGTTGGATCCGCTGCGTCACGGCATCGACGTCACCCGTGCCGTCCACGGCGACAAGAATTCCGCGCTGTTCGTAGAAGTTCAGGAGTTCACTGGTTTGCCGTTCGTACACGTCGATCCGGTGCAGCACGATTTGCTGGGCGTCGTCCGATCGTGGCGATTCGGCTGAGCGGTGACGGATCCGGTTGATCAGCTCCTCGTGGGGCACCTCCAACTCGATCGCGGCGTCCAACGGGAGCCCGGCTGCGACGGTCCACTTCTCGGTGGCGACCGCCTGACCCACGGTGCGAGGGAAGCCGTCGAGGATGAAACCCCCAGCCGATTCGGCCAATCGGTTGAAAGATCACCGAGGACACGAGGCCGTCGTCGACCAGGTCACCGTGTTCGAGCTCCGATGCGATCCGTTCTCCGAGTGGGGTCTGGCGGGCGACCTCGGACCGAAGGACATCGCCGGACGAGATGCGGGGCACGCCGTAGATCTTGGCGATGCGATCGCCCTGGGTCCCCTTTCCCGCACCGGGCGGCGCAATCAGGACGGCGCGCAGCATTCGCTCAGTCCGTTGGTCCCGGCCCGGGAGTGATCCTTCACCGACCCCCCTCGTCGTCGGCGGCGCGTGTCCCGTAGAGCTCGATCCGCACGGCGATCTCGGGGTACACGCGGATCATGAGCATGCTCGGAGGCTTCATCCCGAACTCACGGATGTCGAAGACGTAGTCACCCGTCAACGCGACCTCGTCCTCACTGATCTGAATTTCCATCGCGTGCTCGAAGGAGCGAGTCTTGCCATGGAAGACGATGTCGCCCGTCACGCTGTAGTGAGGATGTGTACCTTCGGCGACGATCCTCGTGACGCGCCCCTCGATGGTGGGGTGACGCCGTGCATCGATCCGTCGCCGGAGTTCGCGGTCGTAAATGGAGTTGCCCGACGTGAGCTTCTCGACCGCCACCTGCAGCTCGCCCTTGATCGGCGCATCGAGGTCCAACGTGCCGTCCTCGTGGGCGCCTGCTTCGAACCATCCGGTGATCCCGCGCGTCTCGGTGTTGATCGGGTGCAGGCTGGACCGACCGCTCACCCACACGCACGAACGGTCCGAATCGAAGTTGTAGCGAGGCTGCATCCCTGCCTCTCCTCTTCCCAGCGTGCAGACCTCCTCGGTTCGACGCGCGCGAAAACGAATACTGGCATAGAGTCGCCTCGTGGCTCGCATCGATGTTCCGGCCGGAAAGGGCGGGGACGCGGTGCAGATCTGGTCGCTGCAGCCGGCGCTGGGAGGCGCGGCGATGCGTCTCGTCGATGCCGCCTACAACAAGAGCATCCTGCCCGTGCGCGTCCGCGAGGCGGCGCGCATGCGCATCGCCCAGCTCAACGAGTGCACCGTATGCCTCACCTTTCGTGCCGACAGGGTCAAGGAGCAGGGGCTCGACGAGGCTTTCTATCGTTGCGTCGGGGGTCCAGAAGAGGACCAGCTGAGCGAGCAGGAGCGGTTGGCCGTGGCGTACGCCGAGCGGTTTGCCGTTGACCACACCAGCATCGACGACGCGTTCGTCGAGCGGTTACGGAGTGTCTTCACCGATCCGGAGATTCTCGACCTCACCATCTGTCTTTCGGCCTTCCTCGGGTTGGGTCGAACGTTGCGCGCGCTCGGCATCACCCAAACCTCGCTCACCGACGTCGACATCCATCAATAGGTCGGGCCGCCCTCGAGGATCCGGCGTGGGTTGTCCACCAGCATCGTCGTGATGTCCTGCTCGCTGATGCCGCGTGCCCGCATGGCCGGCAGAACGAAGTCCGAGATGTACGTCCAACGCCACGTCTGGTTCGCATCCATCATCGAGCGCGGGAACCAGTCCACGAAGCACATGGCGTCGTGCGAGAGCACGATCCTCTCGGCATAGCCACGGTCGCAGAGCCGCGCCACGGATTCCACCCGTTCCTCGAGCGTGATGCCAGGCAACCCGAAATGGTCGAATCCGAGATACGACCCGTTGTCGATCAGGCTCAGGTGGTACTCCGTGTTGACGGTGCCGCCGCTGTGGCCGATGACGACCCGTGACAGGTCCACGCCTTCCTCCTGGAAGACGCGCTGCTGTTCGAGGCCCCAGGGCTCAGGTGGCGTCGGGGTGTGCGTGGTGATCGGCACCCCGGTGAGCCGGTGGGCCCGGGCGACGGCGCGCAGGACGCGTTCGACCCCTGGCGTGATACCGGGACGGTCCGAGGCGCACTTCAAGATGCCGGCCCGGACGCCGGTCTCCCCGATCCCCTCTTGGATCTCCCGGACGAAGAGGTCCACCATCGGCTCGGGTCCACCCAAGATCGTTCCAGGGCCCTGGAAGTGGAAGTACATCGGCACGTCGTTGTACGTGTAGACGCCGGTGGCGACGACGACGTTGATCGCAGGGACCTGTGCGGCGATCTCCACGATGCGGGGCAGGTAACGACCCAGTCCGATCACCGTCAGGTCGACCAGGGTGTCGATCCCGCGGTCCTTGAGTTCGCGGAGCTTGTCGACCGCCCGGTCCTGTTGCGACGCCTCGTCCCATTCCTCGTTCGTCTTCTCGACCTCCGGGCTCAGCACGAAGATGTGCTCGTGCATCAGGGTGCGGCCCAGCTGCGCCGAGTCGACCGGTCCGCGCACCGTGTTGACCTGGGTCATCGCCCTCCCCTCGAGCGCCCCGGGCCATCACCGGGGTTGCGCGGATCGTAGCGGGGGACCGATGACTCCTCGATGGGTCGCCTGGGCACAAAGAGAGACACAGGAGGCCCACAGCGGGCCGTGCGATGGGGTCGATCCGTGGGTGGTGGGATGGACGGCGTCCCCGGAAAAAGGTCCGCGTACCCGATGCCAGACCAGAGCCAGCCGAGCCCGCCCGCGACGAGAGACCGAGCACGGTCGCCGCCTGCGCGGCTTGACCAAGGCCAGCGTGGTGACTGCCCTCGGGGTCACCGCGGGCCTGGGCGTGCTGGTGGCGCACGAGCATTCGGGTGCGGCCACTCGGTCCGATGGGTCTACGTCGAAGGGGTCGGGGTCCTCCGGCTCGAACACCACAACGGGCGGGTCGTCCTCCTCTTCCTCCCTGGGCAGTTCGACCGGCAGCACGGGGGACTCGGGAAACACGGGCGACCTCGGGAACACGGGGAGCTCCTCGACCGTGCCCAGCAGCAGTACGTCGCGACCCAGCGTGGTCTCCGGCGGCACTTCGTGAGCGGTCTCGCGCCTGGAGAGCCCGCGCTGACCTCGCGGTCTTTCCGTGCGATCGGCACGACGGCGACCGTGGTCGTGCAGGACGAGCAGGGCGCCGACACCGCGGTGCAGATCCTGACGGGCGAGCTGGACGCGCTCGACCGAGCCTGCAGCCGCTTCCGCGAGGACTCGGAGCTCCAGGTCGTCCACGCGCGGGCGGGCCGCCCCGTGGAGGTCAGCGACCTGCTGTTCGAAGCGTTGCACGTTGCCGTCGATGCGGCGGAGCGCACCCGTGGTGCGGTCGACCCGACCGTCGGCAACGCCATCGCAGCCCTCGGGTATGACGCCGACCTCGACGAGGTCCGCGCCCGGCCGCCGGCGCCGGCATCGGCCCTCGGCCCGGTCGCGGGGTATGCCCACGTGCACCTCAATCCGGCCGATCGCACGGTCCGCATCCCGCGTGGGGTCCGGCTCGACCTGGGCTCGACGGCCAAGGCGCTGGCGGCCGATCGCGCCGCCGCCAAGATCTCGCGGACATTGGGCCAGGGCGTGCTCGTCAGTCTGGGTGGCGACGTCGCGGTGTCCGGTTCGCCCCCTCCGGGCGGGTGGGCCGTGGGCATCGCCCGCGAGTCGGCGACACCCGCCGACGAGGTCGACCAGGTCGTCGCCGTCACGCACGGCGGCCTCGCCAGCTCGGCCACGTCGGTCCGGACGTGGAAGGCCGGAGACCGCGAGGTGCACCACATCCTCGATCCGCGCACCGGCGACGCCGCGGCACCGTACTGGGTGCTGGTATCCGCGACCGGCGCGAGCTGCGTCGACGCAAACCTCGTTACGACCGCGGCCATCGTGTGGGGCCGCGACGCCCTGGAGCGGTTGGCCGGTTTCGATCAGTCCGTGCGGCTCGTGCGCGCCGATGGCGAGGTCTTCTCCGTCAACGGCTGGCCGTTGGAGCAAGCGGCATGAGCTCGACCGCGCTCTGGTATGCCACCCGCGCCAGCGGGTTGATGGCACTGATCCTGCTCACGCTCACGATGGTGCTCGGCATCACCACCACGACGCGGGCGCGGGCGCGGAACTGGCCGGGCTTCGCGCACCAAGAGATGCACCGCCGGATCTCGATCCTCGCGGTCGTCTTCTTGGGTATCCACGTGCTCACGAGCGTCCTCGACACCTACGTCAACATCAGCTGGGTCGCCATCGTGATCCCGTTCACGTCGCACTATTCGAGCTTCTGGGTCGGCGTGGGCGCCGTGGCGCTCGACCTGATGGTGGCCGTGTTCGTCACCAGTCTCCTCCGGGACCGGATGCGCCCAGGCACCTGGCGGGCCGTGCACTGGTTGGCCTTTCTTAGCTGGCCGATTGCCTTGGCCCACACCTTCGGCATGGGCACCGACTCCCGGGAGGGATGGGTAATCGTGCTCGGCGTCGTCTGCGTGCTGTCCGTCGCGGTGGCGCTCGCCTGGCGCCTGCGCACGGTGTCGCGACAGGCAAGCGCGCGCACGGCGCACGCTGCCGTTCCTGGGATGCCCCCCAAGCACCTCTCACTGCACGGACGCGCGAGGGCGGGGTCCCGTCGTGGTTAATCCGTGTGACACGTTGCCCGAGACCGCTCGCTATCGGGTCCTCGGCCATCCGTCCGATCTGGCCGCCCACCTCGCCGCGCTCGGCCCCGCCCCGCTCCCGACCTCGTCGGCCCGGGGCTGGCGCGAGGCCTTCCTCGCGGAGCTCGAGGCCTCCGGTCTCGCCGGTCGCGGCGGAGCGGGGTTCCCCGCCGCCACCAAGCTCGCCGTCGCGTGTGCCGCAGGACGCGGCGGCACGATCGTCGTGAACGCCATGGAGGGCGAGCCGGCCAGCGACAAGGACAAGCTCCTGCTGCTCCGGTCGCCGCATCTCGTGCTCGACGGGGCGCAGCTCCTCGCGGCGGCCTCCGGCGCCCGGCAGGTCATGGTGTGTGTGCCCGTGAGCCGCGACCACGTCGCCGGCGCCGCGGCCGCAGCCATGCTCGAGCGATCCGGGCCGGCGTACGCGCCCGTGCCCGAGGTGCTCGTGCGCCCACCGGACCGCTTCATCGCCGGGGAGGAGTCGGCCCTGGCCCGATGGATCGAAACGGGCGCCTCGCTGCCGGCCTTCCGCCCCGAGAAGGGAACGCCACTCAAGATCGGCCGCCGTGCCGCGCTCGTGCACAACGCGGAGACGCTGGCCCACGTGGCCATGATCGCCCGCATGGGCGCGGACGCCTTTCGCTCTCGGGGGCTCGTCGAGGACCCGGGGACGTGCCTGGTCACGATCTCCGGCGCGGTCGAGCAGCCCGGCGTGGTCGAGGTGGACCGCGGCACGCCTCTCATTGACATCGCCGCGTCGTGCGACGCCGACCGGTACGCCCCAGGCGCTGCTCGTGGGCGGGTACGGCGGCGCATGGGTCGAGCCCGCACACTTCGCGACCCCCTACGCCTCCTTGGCGCTCGCGCGCCGTCGGAGCCACTGCGGGTGTCGGCACGGTCGTCGTGCTCGGCCGCGAGTCCTGCGGTCTCATGGAGTCGGCACGGATCGCCCACTACCTGGCGAGCCAGAGTGCCGGCCAGTGCGGGCCCTGCGTCTACGGACTTCCCGCCATCGCGGAGGACATCACCCGCCTCGCCCACGGTCGATCGGACGCGGGCCTCATGCCACGGCTGGAGCGCCGCCTACGCGAGATCAACGGCCGTGGGGCGTGCCGGCATCCCGACGGCGCCGTCGGCCTCGTCCGCAGCGCGCTGCGGGTCTTCGCGGCCGACGTGCACGCACACGCGGCCGGCACCCCGTGTCCGCACGCGGACCGTCCGAGCGTGCTGCGGTTCCCCGCCTCGGACCGGGTGGCGCAGCGATGATTCGCATCGTCATCGACCCCGTGGCCTGCGACGCCTACGGCTTCTGCGCCGAGCTGCTGCCCGAGGCCATCTCGCTGGACGAGTGGGGCTATCCCATCGTGGACGGCAAGCCGCTGCCCCCCGAGCTCGTCGAGGTGGCCCGCCGTGCCGCCCGGGACTGTCCGCGTCGCGCCATCACCTTGCGCCAGCGCAAGGCCGCCGGCTGAGCCGACTGTCAGCCGCTTTCTCCTCCTCTTCCTGGTCCTTCGCTGGCCAACCTCCGTCGGGACCCCACGCGTCAGCCGGACCTTGCCGAGCAATACGTAACCGTGTAATCTCGTAACTATGGACGAAGAAACGCAAACAGGGCGCCGTGGCCCCTCCCGCGGCCGTCGGCGTTCGGCGACGGCGCCGCCGTCGGGCCCGGAGCAGGAGCGACTGATCGGCGCATGGTTCGCCGGCCGAGTGCCTGACGGCTGGTACGAGGGAAGCCCGACCATCGACATCGACGGCGACGAGATCCTCGTCGTCGGGAGCCTGGCATCGCCCGCGTTGGCGGACGGCACGCCCGAGGACGAGGTCAAGGTGGCCGAGCAGGCCCGCATCGCCGGCTTCCGTGAGGAGACACGCGGGGCACGCATGCGCATCGCCGACGAGGCGCAGCCGGCCTTCCGGCGAGCCGTGTCGTGGGGCGCCGAGTGTGGTGGCACCAAGATCCTGTTCACGACGACCGGCGTGCCGGTCATGACCCGCCTGCGCATGGACGACCGACGGGTCCTCGACACGCTCATCGATGCCGGGGTGGCGCGCAGCCGCAGCGAGGCGCTGGCCTGGTGCGTCCGTCTGGTCTCCCAACACGAGCGGGAGTGGATCGAAGAGCTGCGTGCCGCCATGACCGCGGTCGAGGAAGTTCGCAATCGGGGACCGAAGTCGGCGGGCGGCGGCTGACGCTGCCCGCGTGCCAGCATGCGGCATGGAGCATGCGAAATACCACCAGATCCAAGAGGACCTCCGCCTTCCGTACCGCGCCCTACGTGAGCTGATCCCCGAGGTCATGAACGCCTATCACTCGCTGGGCACTGCGGTCATGCAGGACGGCGCGCTGCCGGTCACCACCAAAGAGCTCATCGCCCTGGCGATCTCGATCACTCGCGAGTGCGACGGTTGCATCGTCGCCCACGCGCGCGGCGCCGCGCAGCGCGGGGTCAGTCGTCAAGAGGTAGCCGAGGCGATCGGCGTCGCCATCAATCTCAACGGTGGCCCGGCCACTGTCTGGGGTCCACGAGCGTTGGCCGCCTACGACGAATTCGCCGGCCCCGTCGAGCCGAGCCCCAAGACGTCGTAAAGAGAGGTCCCGCCCGAACGGTCGCGGAACCTCCCAGCGCGGTACCAAGCGATCCGGTCTGATCGAGAGCCTTGACGCCATATACAGCCGCAAGAGACGCCTGGGGTTCGCGCCATATGCGAGGCGAAAAACGCGCGGCACTCTGAATTTGGTGAATGGGGGCCGACGAGGCGGCCCGCCGGAAAGCTCAGGTCGACGCGGTCGCCGGCGTGAACTTGCAGTCCATGTGCTTGATCCCGTTGATGAACGGCGACAGCAGGCGGTCGGGCTCGCCGACGGCCTCGATGTCGGGCAGCCGTTCGAACAGCTGGCGGAACATCACGGTGATCTCCTGGCGGGCCAGGTGCGCGCCGAGGCAGAAGTGTGGCCCGGCCGCGCCGAAGCCGATGTGGGGATTGGGATCACGCCGCACGTCGAACGTGAACGGGTCGGTGAACACGTCCTCGTCGCGGTTGGCCGAGTTGTAGAACATGATGACCTTGTCGCCCTCGTGGAGCTCGGTCCCGCCGAGGACCGTGTCGACGCCCACCGTGCGGCGCATCCAGATCACCGGCGATCCCCAGCGCACGATCTCGTCCACGCCGGTCGCGGCGATCGCCGCCGGGTCGGCCTGCCACAGCGCACGCTGGTCGGGATTCTGGGTCATCGCCAAGAGCCCGTGGCTGATCGCGTTGCGGGTCGTCTCGTTGCCCGCCACGACGAGGAGGATGAAGAAGGCCGCGATCTCGGTGTCGGTGAGCGCCTCGCCGTCGACGTTCGTGTTGACCAGCGCCGAGACCACGTCCTCGGTCGGGTGCTCTTTGCGATGCGCGGCCATGTCCAGCATCAGCATGTTCAGCTGCTGGGCCGCCGTCATGAACGCCACCATGGGGTCGGTGCCCTCGGGCACGTACTCGGGGTCGCCGTTGGAGAGGATGACGTTGGACGCGTTGAAGACGGTGTCGTAGTCCGACGGGGCCGATGCCCATCATGTCGCAGATGATCTCGAGCGGCAGGCGCGCCGCGACCTCGACCACGAAGTCGCACCCGCCCTGGTCGGCCACCCGGTTGATGACGTCGTTGGCCTGGAGCTCAATCCGGTCCTCGATCGACTTGATCATGCGCGGGTTGAACGCGGCCGACACGATGCGCCGCAGTCGGGCGTGCCTCGGGTTGTCCATGTTGATCATCGAGCCGAAGAAGTCGAGCATCTCCACGGGGAGGTCGATCATGGACGTGGCGCCTGGGCCGGACAGGAAGATTTCCGGGTGCCGGCTCGCCTCCGAGATGTCGGCGTGGCGCGTCAAGGCGTAGTACCCCGGCCCATCGCGGCACCATGAACGAGAGCGCCTCGGGGATCTCGGGCTCCTCGAAGAACGCCATGGGGCGTTCGCGACGCAGCGTCTGGAACGCGCCCTCCCGCTCGTCCCAGGGCCGGGCCCAGAACTCCATGTCCGAAAGGTTGATCTCGTCCGCCGTGAGGACCGCGTGAGGCTCCATGCGGCCCACCCTATCCACGTCCCTACACTGCGGACATGTGCGACACCCTGTGCGCACGGGGGCCTGCGGGCATGGTGTTCGCCAAGAACTCGGACCGTCCTCCCGGCGAGCCCCAGGTCGCCTGGCCGTTCGGCCGGCGGGCGTCGGCCGGGTGCACGCTGCGCACGCAGTATCTGAGTATCGGCGACACCGGTGCGCACGCCACGCTCCTGTCGTGCCCGACCTGGCTGTGGGGCGCCGAGCACGGCGTGAACGAACACGGCGTCGCCATCGGCAACGAACGCGTGGCGACGACCCACGACGCGGCCGCCGCCCCGCCGGCCCTCATCGGCATGGACCTGGTCCGGCTCGGCCTCGAGCGTGCCCGCACGGCGGCCGAGGCCGTCGACGTCATGACCGCCCTGCTCGAGGCGTGCGGGCAGGGGGGTGTGGCGGACGCGGTCCACGGGGAGGCGTACGACTCCTCGTTCCTCGTGGCGGACCCGGGCGAGGCCTTCGTCGTCGAGACCGCCGGCCGCGACTACGCCGTGGCGCCGTTCGCCGGCGGCACCGCGATCTCGAACCGTCTGGCGCTCGGCACCGGGTGGACGCGCGCGTCGGACGCCCTCGCACCCGGCGACGACTTCGGGCGTTTCCTTGACCCCTCCGAGCCCACCGGCCCCGCCGACGTCCGCCTGGCGGCGAGCCGCCGTTTTCTCGAGTCGGTCCCGCCCGACGGGCTCACCCCGAGGGCGACCGCCTCGCACCTGCCGCGACCACGGCGCCGGGCCGTGGGGCGCGCCCGGGTCCGAGCGGGAGGTGTCGCCCGTGCCGGGCCGGGTCGGTGCCGACTTCGGTGGCGTCAGCGTGTGCATGCACGTGCGGGGCCGCTATGTGAGCGCCGCCTCCATGATCGCCGAACTGCCCCACGACGTCGCCGACGGCGCCCCCCTGCGCGCCTGGGTCGCGCTGGGGAGCCCGTGCTCGAGCATCTACGTCCCGGGCTTCCCGCGGTGCGCGGCCGGACCGCCCCCCTTCGTCCCCTTCGAGCTCTCGAGCGAGGAGCTCTGGCAGGCGGCGGACGCGGTGCGACGACGGGTCGAGGAGGATCCCGAAGCGCTCGCCGCCGGTGCGCCGCGTGCTCGATCCGGTCGAGGACGAGTTGTGGGGCGAAGCCGACGCGGTGCTCGAGCACCCCGATCGGTGGGCCACGGCGGGCGCCTCGTGGGGCGGCCGGGCGCTGGACGCACTGGCCGCCTGTATCCACTGATCGCGTGAAACACGGCTGTACGCTGCGCTTCGGCGTAACTGCATCCCTACTCGCCTTGGGTGCTCGCCAGGGAGGGAACGTCATGACCTACGTGCTCACAGACGACGAGATCGCCGTCGGAGACGCCGTCAGCACACAGCTCGAGAAGATGTGGGGCTGGTACCTGGCCGGCGGCATCATCGCCATGATCTTCGGCTTCTTCGTGATCAGCTGGCGCCACGCCACGGTGTACGCCGTCATCTACTTCGCCAGCGCCTTCTTCATCGTCGGGGGCCTCTTCGAGTTCTTCGGCTCGTTCACGATGGCGCGACAGCGCTGGCTCCATCTGGTCTTCGGCGTGATATGGATCGGAGTGGGCATCGTGGGCTTCGTCTGGCCGCACATCACGATCTACATCATCGCCGTGCTGATCGGTTGGGCGTTCCTGGTGCTCGGCATCTTCGACATCATCTCGTCGGTCCGCTTCCACCAGCTGCCGTACTGGTGGGCGTACCTCATCCGCGGCGTGATCGCCGTCGCCCTGGGCTTCCTGTGCCTCCGCCACCCCGGTGCGCCGATCACCGCGCTGATCGTCCTCATGGGGATCTTGTTCATCGTGTTCGGCGCCGTCGAGGTGGTCGGTGCGTTCTCCGCCCGGCACGCGACCAAGTACTGGGAGAAGAGCAAGGCGGAGATGCGCTAAGCCAGGAGGCTGTGCGTCTCGTCAGCTTCTCCATGTCCAGCGGGCCGATCCGGCCCGGCCTCGTGCTCGGCGACGAGGTCGTCGACCTGAGCGACCCCGCCGTCGGGTTGCCGCCCGCCATGGGCGCGCTGTTGGCGCTCGGGCCGCCCGGTATGGACACGGCCCGCGCCGCGCCCACGACCAAGGCGGCCCGGCACGCCCGCGCCGAGGTGACGTTGCACGCCCCGGTGCCCGACCCGCCCAACATCCTCGCCATCGGGATGAACTACCGGCGCGCACGTCGCCGAGATGGGGCGCGAGGCCCCGGAATGGCAGTACTGGTTCAACAAGCAGCGGACGGCCATCGCCGGCCCGGGCGACCCGATCGTGTTGCCCACCGTCTCTGACGCAGTCGACTACGAGGGCGAGCTCGCCCTGGTGATCGGGCCGCGGTGCCAGCACGTCCCCGCGGCGCGCGCCCTCGAGGTGGTGGCGGGCTACACCGTCATCAACGACGTCAGCGCCCGCGACTGGCAGTGGCGCAGCCCCACGTTCACGATGGGCAAGTCGTTCGACACCCATGCGCCGTGCGGGCCGGAGCTGGTGACGGGGGACGAGGTGGGCGATCCCGGCAACCTGGGCCTCCGCACCTGGGTCAACGACGAGCTCCGCCAGGACTCGACGACGGCCGACCTGATCTTCGGTTGCGCCGCCATGATCGAGTACCTGACGACGGCGTTCCCGCTCGAGCCCGGCACGATCATCGCGACGGGGACGCCCGCCGGCGTGGGCGCCGGCTTCAGCCCGCCCAAGTTCCTCGCCGACGGTGACGTGGTGCGCATCGCCATCGAGGGGGTGGGCGAGCTGGTGAACCCCGTCGTGCAGGGGACGACGCCCCGGCCGGTCGGGCTGGCGTAGCCCGGCCACCCACGGCGGGCCCGCCGCCGTCAGGGCGTGCTGCGGATGCGCTCGGCCATGCTCGCCATGACCTGGAGCGCGAAGTTCGGCGTCTCGCCCACGAGGAACAGGAAGCGCCGGCGGTCGATCACGGCCAACGTCGTGTCCGTGAGGGCGACGGCCGAGGCGCTGCGGGGCGAATGGTCGACCAGCGCCATCTCGCCGAAGGAGTCGTCCGGCCCGAGCTCGAAGACGCGGCCGCCCGGGACGCGCAGCTCCACGCCGCCCTCGATGATCCCGAACATCTCCTCGCCGCTCTCGCCGGCGTCGAAGATCATCGAGCCCGCCGGCACCTCACGGGTCTCCGTCGCGCCTCTGAACACACCCTGGATCTTCATGGAGTCCCCTTGTGTGCGTCGTCCTCGGGCCCGCCGCATTCGAGCGCCGGCCCGGTGCCGCCCTGGCTCGAGCATGGTAACCCCGCCGACCCCAACGGAGCCGGCTTTGCGCTGGTGGAGACGCTGCGCGCCACCGAACGGCCGGAGGACCCGCGTCGGCACGGCAGAATGGTGGGGTGACCGATGCCACCCCCGAGATCACCGACGAGGAGCGGGCCGATCGCCTGGCCAAGCTCCAGGGGATCATGGACCTCATGCGCCCGGCCGTGCAGGCCGACGGCGGGGACCTCGTCCTCGTGCGCGCCGACGTCGAGTCCGGCGTCGTCGAGGTCCAGCTCCAGGGGGCCTGCAGCTCGTGCGCCATCAGCGAGGCCACCCTCTCGGGTGGGGTGGAGCGGATCCTGCGCGAACGCCTTCCGTGGGTGACCGAGGTCCTCGGCGGTCTCGACGACTCCCTCGACCTCGAGGAGAGCGCCGCTCTCGGCGCTGGCGGGTACGTCCCCAGCCTCTGAGCCGGGCGCCGGCCGGGCCTCCGGCTGACGCCCACCATCCGCCACCCAGCACCCGGCACCGTCGCAACCCGCCGCGGCCTTCCCCTTCCGTCCGTCCAAGGACCCCGGACGCCGCGGCAACCCATTGATTAGTTAGCACAACTAACCATTAGAATGGTGGCATGCCCACCCGGACCCCCGAGCCGACCCTGACCCACGAGGAAGTGGCCGGACGGCTGCGCAGCGCGGTCAACCGGCTCCAGCGCCGGCTGCGCCAGCAGGCGCTCGGCGGGCTGTCGCCGGCCCAGGCGTCGGCGCTGGGCTCGGTCAGCCGCCACGGCAACCCCACGCTGGGGGAGTTGGCCGCCCTCGAGCAGGTGCAGCCCCCGACGATGACCCGGACCGTGGCCAGCCTGGCCGACGCCGGCTTGGTGACGCGCATCGCCGACGTCAACGACCGGCGCAGCGCGCGCGTGCGCACGACGCCGGCGGGGAGCGCGCGCTGGCCCGGATGCGCACCGCCAAGGACGCCTTCCTGGTGCGCCGGCTCGGTCAGCTCGGCGCCGACGAGCAGCGCCAGACGGTCGAGCTCGTCGCCCTGCTCGAGCGCCTGTTGGAGGAGCCGTGAGGCGCCGGGTCCGCGAGGCCGGGCGCCGCACCTTCCGGGCCATCTCCGTGCGCAACTACCGGCTGTACTTCACCGGCCAGGTCATCTCCGTCTCGGGCACCTGGATGCAGACGGTGGCGCAGGCCTACCTCATCCTCTTCGTCCTGCACGGCACCGGCCTCGACGTCGCCATCGCCACCAGCCTCCAGTTCCTGCCGTTGCTGCTCCTGGGGCCGTTCGGCGGCCTGATCGCCGACCGCCTCGACAAGCGCAAGGTCCTCTTCGTCACCCAGGCCTCGGCGGGGCTTCTCGCCCTGGCCTTCGGGGTCCTCGTCGCCACGCACTCCGCCACGGTCGACGAGGTGTACCTGCTGGCCACCGGGCTCGGCGTCGTCAACCTCTTCGACAACCCGGCCCGCCAGACCTTCGTGTCCGAGATGGTCGGGCTCGACCTGCTGCCCAACGCGGTGAGCCTCAACAGCGTCCTGATGAACTCGGCCCGGGTGATCGGGCCGGCCGTCGGCGGCGTGCTCATCCTCACGGTCGGCGTCGGCACGTGTTTCTTCCTGAACGCGGCGTCCTACGCCGCCGTCATCGTCGCCCTCGCCATGATGCGCCCGCACGAGCTCTACCAACGGCCCGGCGTGGAGCGGGCGAAGGGCCAGGTGCGCGAGGGGCTGCGCTACGCCTGGGCCACGCGCGACCTGCGGGTGCCGCTCATCTCCATGGCGATCGTCGGCGTGTTCGCGTTCAACTTCACGGTGACGCTGCCCCTCCTGGCCAAGTTCACCTTCCACGGTGGCGCGGCCCTCTACAGCTGGTTCCTGGTCGCCATGGGCGCCGGCGCCGTCGTCGGCGGCCTGGGCGTGGCCTTCCGCAGCCGGCCCTCGACGCGGATGCTGGCGGGGATCGGTGTCGTGTTCGGCGTGGCGATCTTGGCGGTGGCGCTCGCCCCGAGCGAGGTGCTCGTCCTGGTGCTGCTGGTGCCGATGGGCGCGGCCAGCATTTCGTTCGTCTCGACGAACAACGCCACGCTCCAGCTGCGCGCCGACCCCGCCATGCGCGGCCGCGTCATGTCGCTCAACGCCATCGCCTTCCTCGGGAGCACCCCGATCGGCGCGCCGTTGCTCGGCTACTTGAGCGACGTCACCAACCCGCGCGTGTCGCTCCTGGTCGGCGGGGTGGCCACGCTGGTCGCGTGCGTGCCGCTCTTCGCCCTGGCCGCCCGCCAGCGGCGTGAGGGAGAGGCCGACGCGCCTGGCTCCGTGGCGACGATCGAACCAACCGATGTCATCGCCCCACTCTCCGTGGGGGCCGAGTCGAGCTTGCGGGCGCAGGGCGTCGGGAGCTGAACGCCACTCGCGCGCTCAGTCGGTGGGCTCGAGCAGCCCGCGCTCTCGGGCCAGCGCCACGAGCTCGAGTTGGTTGTGCACGCCGAGCTTGCGGTAGAGCGTCTTGACGTACCCGCGCGCCGTGTTGACGGTGATGCCGAGGCGCGCCGCCGCGTTCTGCAAGTCGACGCCGCGGACCAACAGGACGAGGATGTCCCGCTCGCGGCGCGTCAGTGGCCCCGCCGGCCGGCCGGCGGCGAACTCGGGGAGCGCCGAGCTGCACAGGAGCTCGACGGTGCGCCGGTCCGCGATGAAGCACCCTGCGATCAGCGCGGGAATGGCGTCGCAGACGACGCCGAGCGTGGACGACTTGGGCAGCAGGCCGGCCGCGCCCGCCTCGACCGCGGCCCGCACGGCGGAGGGCGTGGGCGGCCGCCCCGTGAGCACGAGGACCCGCAGGCCGGGGTGCTCCGCGCAGAGCGACTTGGTGGTGTCGATGCCCTCGTTGCCCTCCGGGACGTCGATGACCACGACGTCGGGGGACGTGTCCTGCGCGAGCTGCACGGCCTCGTCGCCCCCCGAGGCGATGGCGACACAGTGCATCGCCGACGCGCCGTTGATGGCCAGGGCCAGGGCCTCGGCAAAGACCCGGTGGCCGTCCACGACCATGACGCGCACGTACCCGGTGCTCTCGCCCCCGCCTTCGCCTCCGTCGGGCGGCCGCGCTGGGCGCGCGCCGCCGGTATTCACCGCCGTACTACTTCCGCCACGGCGACGAGCCTAACGACTGCTTGGCTCGGGTGGCGTGCAAGCGGGGTTCTAGGCGGGTTTGGGCTCCTTGGGGAGGCCGAGTGCCCGCTCGCCGACGATGTTGCGCTGGATCTCGGCCGCCCCGCCCCAGATCGTCTCGGAGCGTGAGAAGAAGAACAGGGACTGCATGTTGTCCACCGGATACGCGGCCTTGGCGTGCCGGGCGCCCGGCAGGATCGTGTCGTCGTCCTCGTTGCCCCCCAGGACCTGGCCCTCCAGGCCCAGGATGTCCATGGCCAGGTTCATCGTCGCCTGGTGGGCCTCGGACCAGAACATCTTGTTGCAGGCGCTGAGCTTGGCCGTCGTGTGCGTGCCGTTGAGCGCGTCCGTGAGGGTGCGCCAGCCGTTGATCTGCATGATCTTGATGTTCGACCACGACCGCGCCAGCCGCTGGCGGACGAGCGGGTCCTGGTCCTTGCCCCGGGCGCGGGCCGACCGCAGGATCGCGTCGAACTCCTTCTGGAAGCGGCGGTGCCCGGTCGTGGCCGAGGTGCCGCGCTCGAACCCGAGCGTCGTCATGGCGACCTTCCACCCGTTGTTCACGCCGCCGATGACGTTGTCCTTCGGGCAGCGGACGTTGGTGAAGAAGACCTCGTTGAACTCCGCCGAGCCGTCGATCTGCTCGATCGGCCGCACCTCGACGCCGGGCTGCTTCATCGGGACCAGCAGGTAGGAGATGCCGGCGTGCTTCGGCGCATCCGGGTCGGTCCGCGCCAACAAGAAGATGTAGTCCGCGTACTTCGCCTGCGTCGTCCACACCTTCTGGCCGTTGATGACCCACTCGTCGCCGTCGAGCTCGGCCCGTGTCTTGAGGCCGGCGAGGTCCGAACCGGCGTCGGGCTCGCTGAAGCCCTGACACCAGGCGATCTCGCCCTTCAAGATCCCCGGGATGAACTGCTGCTTCTGCTCCTCGGTGCCCCACTGCAGCAGCGTCGGCCCGACGAGCGTGTCGCCGAAGAAGTCACCGCGCAGCGGCGCCCCGACGCGGGCGAACTCCTCGTTCAAGACGACCTGCTGCAGGAGGCTCAAGCCCTTGCCGCCGTACTCGGCGGGCCAGCTGGCGCAGATCCACCCGCCGGAGAAGAGCTTGGTCGTCCACTCCTCGTTGAACGCCTTGCGCTCCTCGGGCGTCATGGAGAAGTCCGGCTCGCCCCAGCCCTCAGGCAGGTTGGCCTTCAGCCAGGCGGCGATCTCGGCCCGGAACGCCTCTGCTTCGGGCGGGTACGCAAGGTCCATGCGGGTCACGGTACCCGTCGCGGTCCCACCCCTCCGACGCCGCTCCCCGGGTAGAATTGGTGTTGCGTTGACGTTGCCTTCCCCCTGAACAGGGGCAACCGTGAAGGAGGTGTGGCCATGAAAAGGGGCGAACCCCCCAGTAGAACCTCCGGCGCACCTCAGCTCCGCAGCCTGGGCTGACCCCGGACGCCCGCGACGTCGGGCGTGCCGCGCGGCGGCTCTGCGGGTATCGAAGTGGTGAGGGGCGCCGGTCGCTGAACCCCCGGTCGCGCCGCGTCGTGTGGCGTCGGGCCGGGCCCACCGCCGTTCCGCCGATCCTCCGAGGACACCACAGGAGGTACTCCTATGGCCACGCCCCCGCCGCCACCACCGACCATTCCGACCACGCCGACCACGCCGACCGTCACGCCCAGCCTGACCCGGCTGCTGCCCGGCCGCGCCCGCGACCCCGAACGACTGCCGCACCAACGGCGGCGGCGCACGCGTCGCATCCTGGCCCAAGAGGGCGTCTTCGACGCCATCGTGTCGCTGGCCGGCCTGCTCGGCCGCCCGGTCCGCAACCAGCAGGGTCAGGAGATCGGCCGCCTCGAGGACATCGTGGCCCGCTGGGCCGACGGGCAGGTCTACCCGCCCGTGAGCGGGCTCATCATCCGCGTCGGGCGCCGGATCGCCTTCGTCCCCGCGTCGGCCATTGACCGCATCGGCCACGCCGAGGTGCTGCTGCGCTCCTCGCGTCTGGACCTGCGCGACGTCGTCCGGCGCCCGGGCGAGGTGCTGCTCGCACGCGACGTGCTCGACCACCAGCTCGTCGACGTCGAAGGCGTCCAGGTCATCCGCGCCGCCGACCTCTACCTGGCCGAGGTGCTCGGCCGCGTCCGCCTGGTGGGCGCGGACGTCTCGACCGCCACGCTGTTCCGGCGCCTCGGCCCGCGCCGCTGGCGTCCGCGTCCCACCCCCGACCGCGTCGATCGACTGGGCCGCCATCCAGCCCTTCAGCGAGCCGTCCGGTGAGCCGGACGGCGAGGCCGCGCCGGTGGTGCTCAAGACGACCAACGAGGGGCTGCACCGGCTGCGCCCCGGAGAGCTGGCCGACCTGCTCGAGGACCTGCGCCGCGACGAACGCCGCGAGCTCCTGGCCGCGCTCAGCCCCGACGAGGCGGCGGACGCCCTCGAAGAGATGCAGGCCGAGGACCTCGAGCAGTTGTTGCGCGAGTCGGACCCGGCCGAGGCGGCGCGCCTGCTCGCCGCCATGGAGCCCGACGAGGCCGTTGACGCGCTGCGCGACCTCCCCCTCGCCGTGCGGGCCGAGGTGCTGCGCTACGTGCCGGCCCGGATGGCGCTCCAGCTTCGTGAGTTGCTCGGCTACGAGGAGGACGAGGCGGGCGGGATCATGACCACCGCCTTGGTCACGGCGAAGTCCGGCGAGAAGGTGAAGAAGGTCGCCAATCGCCTCTCTGAGGCGCGCGCGCACGAGCAAGACATCGATGCGGTGGCCGTCGTCGACGACGAAGAGCGCTTGCTCGATGACGTCACGCTCCTCGACCTGCTCCTCGCCCTCCGCGACGACTCCGACACCCGGATGTCGGCGCTGTTGCGGGACGAGGACGTCGTCACGGTCACGCCGCACACATCGGCCCGCGACGTCGCGGCGCGCCTCATCGAGACGCGGCGTCACTCGATGGTCGTCGTCGACGACGACGGGCGCCCGCTCGGGCGCATCCTGGCGGACGACGTCCTCGATGCGCTCGTGCCCACCAAGGGCCGCTTCCACTTTCCACGCCTTTTGTCGTGAACCCCCAGGCCCCCAGGCGGTGGCTGCTCTACGTCGCCGCCGCCGGACCCGGGCTCATCGCGGCGGCGGCGGGCAACGACGCGGGCGGCATCGTCACCTATTCGTCGGCCGGCGCCCAGTTCATCTATCGCACCCTCTTCCTGATGGTGCTCATCACGATCGCCTACGTGATCGTCCAGGAGATGGTCGCCCGCCTCGCGGTGCACACGGGCAAGGGACTGGCCGCCCTCATCCGCGAGGAGTTCGACCTTCGTCTCACGGCGTTCGCCATCACCGCGTTCGCCATCGCCAACGTGGGCCTGATGGTCACCGAGTTCGGCGGCATCGCCACGTCGTTCGAGCTCTTCAACGTGTCGCGCTACATCTCGGTGCCCATCGCGGCGGTCGCCATCTGGTCCCTCGTGCTCTTCGGCTCGTACCGCTACGCGGAGCGCGTCTTCCTGCTCCTCACGGTCGTCTTCATCGCCTACCCGATCGCCGCCGTGCTCGCCCACCCGAACTGGAAGGCGGTGGCGGCCAACACGGTGTGGCCCCACTTCGTGGCCAGCAAGTCGTTCCTCTTGCTCTCCGTCGCGCTGATCGGCACGACGATCACCCCCTACATCCAGCTCTACGAGGCCGGCGCCGTCGTCGACAAGGGCGTCAAGCCCTCCGAGTACCGCTTCCAGCGTGTCGACGCCATCACCGGCGCCGTGCTGGCCGCGTTCGTGGCCATGTCGATCATCGTCGCCACCGGCGCCACCATCGGCGGCACGGGGCCGCTCACCTCGGCCTCGACGGCGGCCAAGGGCCTCCAGCCGGTCGCCGGCGCCTTCGCCACCACCCTGTTCGGCCTCGGCCTCCTCGGGGCCTCCGCCCTGGCGGCGGCGGTGGTGCCGCTGTCGACCTCCTACGCCGTGGCCGAAGCGATCGGCGTCGAACGCTCGGTCTCGTCGAGCTTCCGCCAGGCCCCGGTCTTCCTGGGCATCTTCACCTTCCAGATCGTGATCGGGGCGGCCGTGGTGCTCGTGCCGGGCAACCTGATCACGCTCATCTTGAACACTCAGGTGCTCGAAGGCGTGATCACCCCGATGACGCTGATTCTCATCCTCATCCTGGCCAACCGGCGCTCCCTCCTCGGCTCCGCGGCGAACGGCACCTTCGCCCGCACCGTCGGCGGCCTGGCCATCGTCGCGGTCGCCGCGGTGGCGGCCGTCTACGTCGTCTTGACCGTCCTCGGCTGGCTCGGTATCGGTTGAGCTGGCCCGACGCGTTGGGCGGACGCCCCCGTTGCGCCGCGCCGTTTGCGCAGGAGCAGGGCGTTCGGGGAGGCTATGACGCTATGTCGGGCCGAGTCGGGACATCCATTGCCTAAGACTCCCCGCCAGAAGTGGATCGAGACCAGGGAATCGTGGGAGCGATCGCTCCATATCGAGGTCCCCGCCCCGATCCCCGCCGCCCCACCTGGTCCCGGGGGCCTGCGCGTCGCCTACCTGACGTATCGGGGCAATCCGCGCTGCGGTGGCCAGGGCGTTTACACCCGCCACCTCACCCGTGAGCTCGTCGCCCTCGGGCACTCGGTCGAGGTCTTCTCGGGCCCGCCGTGGCCCGAGCTCGACCCCGGCGTCGGCTTCACCCCGGTGCCGGGGCTCGACCTCTACCGCGACCCCGACCCCTTTCGCTTCCCCCACCCGCGCGAATTCTCCTCGCATGAGGACTGGATCGAGTTCGGCGTCATGTGCAGCGCCGGCTTCGGCGAGCCGCTGGCGTACTCGCGCCGCGCCCGCCAGCTGCTGGCGGAGCGCCGCGGCGACTTCGACGTCGTCCACGACAACCAGTGCCTGGGCCACGGGATGCTCGGCATGGTCGAAGACGGCTGGCCGCTGCTGACGACGCTGCACCACCCGATCACGGTCGATCGCGAGCTCGCCCTGGCGCACGCGACGAACCCGTGGCAGCGCTTCACCCAGCGGCGTTGGTTCGGCTTCTTGGGCATGCAGGTGCGCGTGGCGCGGGCGCTGCCCGCCGTGGTGACGGTGTCGGAGAACTCGCGCCGGGACATCGCAGCACAGATGGGCGTCTTGCCCGAGCGCATGACGGTGGTGCCGGTCGGCGTCGACCAGACGGTGTTCCGCCCCTTCGACGACGTGACGCCGGTGCCGGGCCGCATCATGGTGACCTCGAGCAGTGACGTCCCCATGAAGGGGCTCGTCCCGCTCCTCGAGGCGGTGGCCAAGCTGCGCACCGAGCGCGACGTCGAGCTCACCGTCATCGGACGCCCGACCGAGGGCGGGCGGGTCGACCGGGCCATCGCCCGCCTCGGCCTCGCCGACGCGGTGCATTGCGTCAGCGGCATCAGCGACGACGCGCTGGCCCACCTCTACGGTGAGGCCGAGGTCGCCGTCGTCCCCTCGCTCTACGAAGGGTTCTCGCTCCCCGCCATCGAGGCGATGTCCTGCGGGGTCGCCGTCGTGGCGACCACGGGCGGCGCGTTGCCCGAGGTCGTGGGGAACGACGGCGAGACCGGGCTGCTCGTCCCGCCCGACGACCCCGGCGCCCTGGCCGGGGCGATCGCCCGCCTGCTCGATGACCCGGCCCTGCGGGCCCGACTCGGCGCGGCCGGCCGCGAGCGTGTCGTGCGCCGCTTCACCTGGCAGGTGACCGCCGCCGGGACGGCAGAGTGCTACCAGGCGATGCTCGACGGGCGCCCACTGCCGGGCGCGCCCGACGCACCCGACATGACTCCGTCCGGGGCCGCGAGCCCGTGCTGACGGTCGACTACGACCGGCTCGGCGTCGGCCCGGGTGACCTCGTCCTCGATCTCGGCTGCGGGTTCGGGCGTCATGCGTTCGAGGCGGCGCGCCGCGGCGCCTTCGTGGTGGCGCTCGACGCGGGCCCCGACGAGGTGGCCCAAGTGCGCGGCACGCTCGGAGCCATGGTGGAGGCCGGTGAGCTGGCGCCCGACCACCCCGCCTCGGCCGTGCAAGGCGACGCGCTCGCCCTGCCCTTCGCCGACGGGACGTTCGACCGCGTGATCGCGTCCGAGGTGCTCGAGCACATCCCAAACGACGTGGCCGCCATGCGCGAGCTCGCCCGGGTCCTCAAGCCCGGCGGCACCATGGCGGTGACGGTGCCGCGCTGCATGCCCGAAGCGGTCAATTGGGCCCTCTCCGACGAGTATCACGACACGCCGGGCGGGCACGTCCGCATCTACCGCCGCTCGACGCTCGAGCGCCGCCTCGCCTCGACCGGGCTCGAGCCGACGGGTTATCACCACGCCCACGGGCTGCACTCGCCGTACTGGTGGCTGCGTTGTCTCGTCGGCCCGTCAAACGACGAGCACCCGGCCGTCAAGGCGTACCACCAGGTCCTCGTCTGGGACATCGTCAAGGCCCCGTTCTTGACGCGTGCGGCCGATCGGGTCCTGAGCCCCGTCATCGGCAAGAGCCTGGTCGTCTACCTCACCAAGCCGCTCGTCGTCGTCGCCGGACTGCCGGACGCCCGACCGGACCGCCCCCGCGGTGTGCCCGGCCGACGCGGGCCCACCACACCGAAGCAGGGAGCAGCGGCATGACGACCGAGGAGATCCGTTCGGCGCAAGTGACCATCCCCGAGGTCCCCGGCATCCTCACGGGCGCCGACGTCCTGGCCACGGCGCGCGCCATCACCGAGGTGCAGCGCCCCGACGGCATGATCCCGTGGTTCGAGGACGGTCACTGCGACCCGTGGAACCACGTCGAGGCCGCCATGGCGCTCACCGTGTGCGGTCTGGTGGACGAGGCCAAGGCGGCGTACCGGTGGCTGGCCGAGCGTCAGCTCCCCGACGGGAGTTGGTTCAACTACTACCGCCGGGACGCGGTGAAGGACTCCCGGCTCGACACCAACGTCTGCGCGTACCTGGCGGCCGGGGCATGGCACCACCACCTGATCACCGGGGACGTCGAGTTCCTCGGCGAGCTGTGGCCCGCCATCGAGGGCGGCATCGACTTCGTCTTGCGCTTCCAGCAGCCCGACGGCTCGGTGCTGTGGTCGCGCGACTCCTCGGGGAGGCTCGAGAAGTACGCGTTGCTGACGGGGTCGTCCTCGATCTACCACTCGTTGCGCTGCGCGGTCGCGGTCTCTGAGTGCCTGGCCAAGGACCGGCCCGACTGGGAACTGGCGGCAGGCCGTCTGGGCCACGCCGTGGCGCACCACCCCGGCGCGTTCGCACCCAAGGTCGAGTTCGCCATGGACTGGTACTACCCGATGCTGTCGGGGGCGCTCGAGGGGGACGCGGGCCGGCGCCGCATCGCGGAAGGCTGGTCGACGTTCGTCATGGAGGGCCTCGGCGTCCGCTGCGTCTCGACCGGCGACTGGGTGACGGCGGCGGAGACCGCAGAGTGCGTCCTCACGCTCGACGCGCTCGGCTTGGACCAGGCCGCCCGCGAGCTGTTCACCGCCGGCCAGAACCTGCGTCTGCCCGACGGCTCGTACTGGACCGGGATGGTCTACCCCGAAGAGGAGACCTTCCCGAAGCACGAGCGCACGACGTACACGTTCGCCGCCATGGTCCTGGCCGCCGACGCGTTGTCCGACACGACACCGGCGGCGGGCCTGTTCCGCGGCGAGTGCCTTCCGGCCGCGCTCGACCTGGCGGAGCCGCACTGCGGCGACGCCGCCGAGGGCTGCACCGTCCTGGAGTTCTCGGAGCGCACGCGGTCGCGACTGAGCCCGATCGGGCTCACGCCGTCAGGCGGATGAAGGCGAGGGGACCGCTTTGCCGTTGCGCTCGCGATGGGCGCACCCCGGCCAGCAGCAGGGCCGTCGCATGCCGTCCTCGAGTTCCTCTTGGGTCCGGCGAATGCGCCGATCCCGGGTCTTCTCCTGCTTGGCGTCCTCGACCCAACAGATGAACTCGTTGCGGGCCAACGGTGTGATGTCCTTCCAGGCATCGAGCGCCGTGGTGTTAGCGATCAACGCCTGACGCAGGTCAGCCGGGAGCTTGTGGACGACGCCACCGGGCACGCGTTCACTACTCACGCGCATCACGGTAGTGGGCGTCAACCGATCTTCAGGACCTCTTGGACGAGCTCTTCCCATGGCACGCTGCCCCACCCGGACTTCTCTGCGGCGCTCTTCGCCACGTCGGTGGCCTCTTCCACCCAGAGCAGCTCGATGTCCTCGCCCGGCCCGACCTTCTGGTCACCCTTGATCTCCTTGGAGACCTGTCCGTGGCCGACTTCGACCTCGGAGCCGAACTCGACACCGAGCCAGACGTCCTTCCATTCCTTGTGGATCTCCTTGAGGTGCGTCGCCACGTGGGAGAGATGCGAATGCTCGGGGCGTTCCGCCACCTCGATCGCCCAGTGCACGCAGTACCTCGCCCGGTGAAAGTCGCCCTTGGGCGTGGTCGCCTCGGCCTGGTCTTGGTACGCATCGAGCTTCGGTTGCTCGTCCGCTGGGAGGATCTCCCGCAGGTTGTTGATCAGGCCCTTGACGATGGGCGACGCGCCCGTGCTCGTTTCATGCACCATGGCGCCACACCCTAATGGGGCATGTTCGGCTCGCTGGGCGGCCAGGTTTTCGAATTCATCTTTGGCATGATGCCAAGGTGATCACGATGACGACGGACGAGTTCGAGGACCTCGTCGACCGGGCGCTGGAGGACATTCCCGAACAGCTCAGGTCCGGCATGGACAACGTCATGATCCAGGTCGACGACACCAGCCCGCCGGGTCCACTCTTCGGGCTCTACCAGGGCGTCCCGCTGACGAGCCGGGGCCACTACGCCGGCGCCATGCCCGACCGGATCACGATTTTCAAACAGACGATCTGCAACGCCTTCCACACCGAGGAAGAAGTGGAGCGCCAAGTGCGCAAGACGGTCATCCACGAGGTCGGCCATCACTTCGGCATCGGCGACGCCCGGTTGCGGGAGTTGGGTTGGTAGCGCGCCCTTCGTAGCGCTCGGCTACGCGGGGTGACGCGGGCCGAGCGCTACGGGCGCGGCGCCACGGCGACGCGACGAAGGACGCGCAGGCTGCCGCAGGCGGCGTCCTCGGCGAACTCGCCCGACTCGAGGGCGGCGCAATACAGCTCGTAGGGCGGGCGCCCACCGTCGGCGGGGTCGGGAAACACGTCGTGGATGGCCAGCCATCCGCCCAGCGCCACGTGAGGGGACCAGCCCCGGAAGTCCGCCCACGCGGGTTCTTCGCCGTGCCCGCCGTCGATGAAACAAAAGGCGAGCGGCCGGTCCCAGCGCAGGGCGACGGTAGGCGAGTCGCCGACGATGCCCACCACCGAGGACTCGAGCGCGACGGACGTGATGGTGCGCCGCCAGTGCATCAGCGTGTCGATGCGTCCCGCGTCGGGATCCACGAGGTCGGCCTCGTGATAGTCCCAGCCGGGCTGGTTCTCCTCCGAGCCGCGGTGGTGGTCCACCGAAAGGAGGACGGCGCCGGTCGCCTCGGCCGCCGCGCCGAGATAGACGCTCGACTTGCCGCACCAGGCGCCGATCTCCACGAACGTCGCCGGCTCTGCGGCCGGGATGTCGGCTCGTCCCGCGCGCAGGGCGGCATCGAACAACGCCAGCCCTTCATCGTCGGGCATGAAGCCCCGGGTCTGCCGTGCCGCCTCGAACAGGGCGTCGAGGCGCGCGGAAGCGGATTCCGTGGGTGTCGCGTGAGACGCGGTGCTCACGAAGGAGTGGTGGCGGTCGCGAGGACCCGACCCAACTCGCCACGCTCACGGGCGGCGAAGGCCACGTTGACCTGGAGCCGCTCGATCGACTGCGCCACGCGACGCGGGCCCGAGGCCAGGGGGTGGTCGCCCAGGAAGTCAATGGCGGACTGGGCGAACTCGGCGTCCCCACACAACGCCGGCAGCGACTCGAGGATGCGGACCGGTGCGTTCTTCGGGAAGCGCTCCAAGATGGCGTCCCACCGTTCGGTGATGCGGGTCCAGACGGCTTGACACCCGACGGGGTTGGCCAGCAACGCGCTCGAGCACGGCGAAGCCGTTCTGGCTCCGCACCTCCGTCATGGCCAGGTCGAAGGTGCGGAGGCACAGGTCGACGTCGGGGAACGTCGACAGTGCGCCGAGCGAGCGCATCTCCTCTTGGGGTGTCTTCGCGCCGCGGTAGCGGGCCAACATCGCGTCGTAGTCACCGGCGCGCAGGAGCTGCGCCACCACCGTCAACGTGGCCATCTCGATATCGGCCGGGATGGGCGAGGAGCCTCCGGCGATGGGCGAGGCGTCGAAGCGACGGGCGGCTTCGGCGCGCACCTCGTCGTCCGCGCCAACCGTGCCGAGCAGGTTGATGGCCAACGCGCGCAGGGTCGGCGTGCGCTCGCCCTCGCCGGGGATCGCCTCGAAGCCGAGGCGCCCGTGGAGCGGGCCCACCAGCGCGGTCACCCCTTGGTGCAGGCCGGCGCGATCGTCGGGACCGGCGATCCGGTTGCACAAGACGAGGGCCGAGCCGACGGCGGTCCACGGGGCCGGATCGGCTTCGACACCGAGCCGCGTGGCCACGCGGAGGAATTCTTCGAGCCGCGTGTGTCCCGCCAACGTGGTGGCCCAGGTGTCGCCGAGCAGGTTGGCCCGCTCGAGCGGGGTGAGCTCGACGAGGTGCTCGGCGAGGGCCAGTCGATGCTCTGTCTCGTAGCCCACCCGGAACACGCCCCAGCCGCCGGCGTTGACGACGACGATTCCCTGTTCGATCTCCGGGACCGGCTCGGGCTCCTGGCGCAGCACGAGACGACGGACCGGCGCTCCCGGCCGGCGGTCGTCGGGCAGGGCCCGCAACGCGACCGGGACGTTCCAGAGGGTGCCGATGGCCGACACCGTGCCCGGGGGTACCGGCCCGTAGGCGAAGGGCTGCTGGTGCAGATCGCCGTTCTCGAGCGTGACCAGGGGATGGCCGCCTTGGAGGATGAAGGTGTTCATCACGTCCCGCACGGGCGCGCCGCTTGCGTCCTCCAGCGCGTCCCAGAGATCGGTCGTCACCGTGTTCCCGTACGCGTGCGCCTTGAGGTAGGTGCGCACCCCGTCGCGGAAGACGTCGGGTCCGATGTGCTGCTCGAGCATGCGCAGGACGCCGCAGCCCTTCTCGTAGGTCAAGAGGTCGAACATCCCCTCGGCCTCCTTGGGAGGGCCGACGGGGTATTCGATGGGGCGCGTCGAGTGCACGCCGTCGACGGCGAGCGCCGCCTCGCGGGAGGGAGCGAAGCCGACCCAGCGGTCCCACGAAGGACGGAACGCATCGACGCACAGCATCTCCATGAAGGTGGCGAAGGCTTCGTTCAGCCAGATGCCCTCCCACCAGCCCATCGTCACCAGGTCGCCGAACCACATGTGCGCGAGCTCGTGCGAGATCACGTCGGCGACCCGCTCGAGTTCGGAGCGGGCCGCCTCGGCTGGGTTCACGAGGAGCGCCGTGTCTCGGAACGTGATGCAGCCGAGGTTCTCCATGGCACCGGCGGCGAAGTCGGGGATGGCGACGAGATCGACCTTGTCGCCCGGATACGGGATGTTGAAGTAGTCGGAGAAGAAGCGGAGCGCGAAGGCGCCCACCTCGAGGGCGTACTGGCCCAGGGCGCTCTTACCCGGGGTGCACACGACGCGGAGTGGCACGCCGTCGACGTCGATGGTCTCTGAGGTCTCGAGCTTGCCCACGATGAAGGCCACCAGGTAGGTGGACATCTTCATCGTCGGCGAGAACCGGACGCGTCGCTTCTCGCCCACCCGGTCGTCCGCGACGATCGGGGAGTTGGAGATGGCGTCGAGGTCGGGGTCGACGATCAGGGTGACCTCGAAGACGGCCTTGCGGTCGGGCTCGTCGAAGCAGGGGAAGCAGCGCCGGGCGTCGACCGACTCGAATTGCGTGGTGGCGATCGTCTGGGTCTCGCCGTCAGGCCCGGTGTAGGTCGAGCGGTAGAACCCCCGCAGCTTGTCGTTGAGCGTCCCGGTGAACCGGCACGTCAACCAACAGGGCCCGGCGGGAAGCTCGGACGACGAGCGGAACGTGACCTGTTCGAGGTCGTCGTCGAACGTGACCGTGCAGCCGACGGTGGATCCGTCGGAGGTACGCACCTCCACGTCGCTCACCGCCAGCTCGACCGCGTTGAGGACGATCTCGGAGATGGGTTCGTGGATCAACGCGTCGATGGCCACGGTGCCCGAGAAGGTGGCGGTGCCCAGGTCGGGTTCGATCTCGAGGTGGTATGTCTCCGGCTCGACGGTGCGGGGCAGGCGAAACGCCACGGCTCCGGGCCCGCCCGAGGACGTCGCAGTCGGGGGATGCATCCGGGGAAGGCTACCCGCCGCGCTCCGAGTAGGTTCTCGCAGCGTGCCCGAACGAGAGACGACAACCGACGCCGACGACGCTGCATCCCCCGTCCGGGACGATGGGGGCGCCCACGACCTCGATGTCGTGGCGATCGGGTCGCCGCTCCTCGACGTGATCGAGCTGGCGGACGCCGAGCAACTGGCCCGGTCCGGACTCGCCAAGGGCTCCATGACGCTGATCGACCTCGAGAAGGCCAAAGAGGTGCAGGCGCTCATGGCGGCGCCGCGCTACGTGTCGGGCGGGTCGGTGGCCAACACCGCCGCCGGCATCGCCGAACTCGGCGGCACCGCCGGTTTCGTGGGCACGGTGGCCGACGACGAGGTCGGGCGCACGTACGCGGAGAACCTGCGCGCCGCCGGGGTCGAGTTCGAGCCGCACTACAGCGAGACGGCGGCCGGCGACGGCTTGGGCACCGGGCGCTGCATCGTCCTCATCACCGAGGACGCGGACCGCACCATGGGGACCTATCTCGGCGCCGCCTCGACCATGACGCCCGCCGGCGTGCCCGAGCCCTTCGTGGCGCGGGCCTCGATCGTCCTGCTCGAGGGGTACCTGTGGGACGTTCCCGCGGCCAAGGAGGCCATGCGGCACGCCGCCGGGACGGCGCACGGCGGCGACGGCTCGGTCGCCCTGTCCCTCTCGGACCCCTTCTGCGTGAGCCGTCACCAGCGTGAGTTCCTCGATCTGCTGGTCGACGACATCGACGTCCTGCTCGGCAACGAGGAGGAGCTGACGATGCTCTTCGGGGCCGGCTCGTCCGACGCCGCGATCGCGGCCGCCGAGGAGACCGGGCTGCTGGTGGTGATGACCCGGGG
The DNA here is from genome assembly GCA_963821105.1 of uncultured Acidimicrobiaceae bacterium. GTDB lineage: Bacteria > Actinomycetota > Acidimicrobiia > Acidimicrobiales > RAAP-2 > Bog-473. The sequence goes on along the minus strand of CAWGCO010000008.1, from coordinate 183,378 downwards.
CGCCCTAGGGGCGGTGGTGCTGACGGCCCAGGGGCCGGTCGAGGTGCCGGCGGCGGCGGTCGACCGCGTCGTGGACACCACGGGCGCCGGGGATCTCTTCGCGGCGGGCCTCCTGTTCGGCCTCACCCACGGCATGGGGCCGGTGGAGAGCACGCGTCTCGGTGGGCTCTGCGCGGCCGAGGTGATCTCCCACACCGGTGCGCGCCCCGAGGCGGACCTCAAGGTGTTGGCCAAGGCCGCCGGGCTCCTCGACGGGTAGCGGCCGGTGAGCCTGTCGATCGGCATCGTCGGCCTGCCCAACGTGGGCAAGTCGACGCTTTTCAACGCCCTGACCAACAACGAGGTGCTGGCCGCGAACTACCCGTTCGCCACGATCGAGCCCAACGTCGGGGTGGTGCCGGTGCCGGACCCGCGTCTCGAACAACTGGCGGCGCTCTACGACGGTGCGCCGATCGTCCCGGCGACCGTCACGTTCGTCGACATCGCCGGACTGGTGCGCGGCGCGTCCAAGGGCGAAGGCCTGGGCAACCAGTTCCTGGCGGCCATCCGCGAGACGGACGCCATCTGTCAGGTCGTGCGTGCCTTCCACGACGACGACGTCGTGCACGTCGACGCGCGGGTGGACCCCGCCGGGGACATCGAGACGGTGAACACCGAGCTGATCCTGGCCGACCTCCAGACCGTCGAGAACCGTCTACCCCGACTCGAGAAGGAGGCGCGGGCGACGCCGTCGCTCAAGCCGATGGCCGAGGCGGTGGCGACGGCACAGCGGATCCTGGGGGAGGGCCGGACGATCTCGAGCGCCGCCGCGGCCGGCGAGGTGGACATCGAGTTGCTGCGCGAGCTCCACCTCCTGACGGCGAAGCCGTTCATCTACGTGTTCAACGTGGACGAGGCTGCGCTCGGCGACGCCGCGCTGGCCGAGGAGCTCACGGCGTCCGGTGCGCCCGGCCCCGGCGATCGTCCTGTGCGCGCAGATCGAGGCCGAGGTGGCCGCGCTCGACCCCGAGGACGCCAGGGAGCTGCTGCGCAGCTACGGCCAGGAGGAGTCGGGGCTCGAGCAGCTCGTGCACGTCGGCTTCGCCACGCTCGGGCTGCAGACGTTCCTGACCGCCGGGCCCAAGGAGGCGCGGGCCTGGACGATCCACGCCGGCGACACCGCGCCGAAGGCGGCCGGGGTGATCCACACCGACTTCGAGCGGGGGTTCATCAAGGCCGAAGTGATCGGCTTCGAGGACATGATGGCCGCGGGATCGGTCGCCGCCGCACGCACGGCCGGCAAGGCGCGCATGGAGGGCAAGGACTACGTCATGCGCGACGGCGACGTGGTGGAGTTCCGCTTCAACACGTAGGCGCGGTGCGGCGCTCGGCGTCGCGACGTCAGGTGTTCGGTTCTGGTTCTGGCTCTGCACCGAGAACGACGTCGTGATCTGCTTGCCCTCGGGGTTGACCACGTACCAGAGCCCACCGTCCTGGTCGATGGCCTGTCCCGTCACCATGCCCGGCGTGACGTCGAGGTTGTACGTGTAGAGCGGGTGCCCGCCGTAGGAGACCTGGGTCGCGCCGTCGGGCCGCTTCAGCGTGCCGACCAGCGACGGGTCGACGCCCTTGCCGACGTGGATCGGCCCGTTCACCACCAGCGGCGGCCACTGGAAGACGCAGCCGTCGTTGAGGCAGGCGCTGTGCGTCGGCGTGTCGGGGACGAAGTCGTAGAGCGTGTCGCCGCCGCCGGTGGCCAGGATCTGGCCCTCCGGCGACTTCTGGAGCGTGAGCGTGAGCGAGACGTCGGTGGTGGGCGGCGCCGACAGCGTGGTCACGCCGCCGCCGTTGCCACAGGCGGCGAAGGTCGACGGCGCACAGGACGAGGGCTGCCGGGACGACGAGGGCGGCACGGCGCAGCGGGCCCCGCCTCACGGGCCCGACGCCGGGATGTCGGTCCCGAGCACCCAGCCGATCGCACCGAGCGCGTCGGCCGTCGTCCAGTTGGTCGGCGAGGGGTGCGCCAGCTCGTGCAGGCCGCCGACGTTGAGCAGGGTCTTGAGCTTGGGCGAGAGGTCGGGGATGTTGGGCGCGCTGGCGTCGACGAAGCGTTCGCGCCCGGCGGCGTCGATCACGATGTAGCCGTCGGTGTGGTCGACGTCGTAGGTGAGCGGCTTGCCGGTCCACCAGTCGAGCTTGGGCGGCTGCTCCTCGGGCACGATCTGGTAGCTCACGCCGAACGGCTTCCAGAACGCCGCGATCTCGGCGGGCGTGCCCGTCCAGAGGTCCCAGTCGGCGCCGAACTCCTTTTGGTACGCGGCGAGGCGGGCCACGCTGTCACGGCCCGGGTCGACCGTCGCCTCCACGAAGACGACGCGATCGAGAGCCCGGCGGCTTGCACGTCGTGCTGGAGCGACGTGAAGGCCGCGGTGATCAGCGGGCACTCGTCCTGGCACAACGACAGGAACGGCGAGAGCACGACGACCTTGCCGCGCAGCGAGGCCAGCGACACGGCCTGGCCGCTGCTGGTTGCTCAGCTGGACCTGCTGGGGCGTGGGCTGGTTGAGCATGAGGCCTTCGTTGGCCGGCGGCGCCGCGGGCGCGGACGAGCCGCAGGCGGCGAGGACGACGCCGAAGACAAGGAGAACGAGGATGAGGGCGCGGCGGGGCGACAGACGGGTCAGTCGTCGTCCTCCCCGGGGGGCAGGAAGGTGAAGGGCAGGTCGGCCAGCGAGATGAGCGTCGAGGCGATCCAGCGGGTGAGGCCGTCGAAGACGGGAGTGATCGAGAGCGGGTCCTCGAGTTGGTGCTCGCTGAAGCGGACCGAGCCCTCGTAGGTGGCCTCCGCCGCCCAGCGCGTGGCGCCGGCGCCGGGGCCGCCGTCGTCGGCGTCGTCCGTGTCGGTGCGCACCTGCTCGATCGTCGTCGCCGTGCGCACCAGGTCCATCGGGTCGCTGAGCGGCCCGCTCATCGGCAGCACCGCCATGACCTTCTCGGTGTCGGGTGCCTCCGCCATGCGCTGGACGCGCAGGGCGACCTCGATGACGACCTCGGGCATCTCGTCGGGGGGCTCACCGATCGACCAGCTGCGATACGAGGTCTGGCTCCAGGTCGGCCAGTCGACCGAGACGTCGGCCCGCACGCGGGGCGGCTGCTCCTCGCCGGGGAGGCTGTAGGAGGTCTCCCAGGACACGTCGCCCAGGAAGACGTCCACCTGGAAGCGCTCCTCGACGGCCTGGCGCTGGAGCAGCGCGCGGTCGAAGGCGGTCGCGGATGGTGCCGATGACGTCGACGAGCAAGTGGTCGAGCACGTCGATCGAGGATAGGCGCCGGGGCCGAGAGGTCGGCTTCGCCCCCGGGCGTGGGCCGGCGGTGGCCTGTGGGGCTTGTCACGGACGGGGCGGCCAGGCCGGCTGTTACCGTCGGCCCGATGAGCGAGGACTACGTGTGGCTGGAGCGCCGGGTGATCGCCTACGCGCACCAGGGGGGCGCCTGGGAGTCCCCGTCGTCGACGCTGCACGCGATCGAGCACGCCATCGACGCCGGGGCGACGGGGATCGAGCTGGACGTCCATGCGACCTCCGACGGCGAGCTCGTCGTGTGCCACGACGCCACCGTCGACCGCACCACCGACCGGACCGGCAGCATCGCCTCCTTCACGCTGGCGGAGCTGCGCGAGATGGACTTCTCGTACTGGTGGATCCCGGGGGCGGACGTGACGCCGGGACGGCCGGCCGACGAGTACCCCTTCCGCGGCCGGGCGCCGGCGAGACCGCGCGTTCGGCATCGCCACGCTGCGCGAGGTCCTCGAGCGCCTTCCCCGGTGTGGTGCTGAACCTCGACATCAAGCAGACGGCGCCCGTGGTGGCGCCGTACGAGGAGACGCTGGCGCGGCTGTTGGCCGAGTACGAGCGCGTCGACGACGTGATCGTCGCCTCCTTCCTCGACCAGGCGACCGACGCCTTCCGGGGCGTCGCACCCCACGTGCCCACCTCGGCCGGCACGATCGCCACGGCGGACGCCTGGCGCGCCGTGCACGCCGGCGAGCCCATGCCCGACAGCCCGGCGGTGGCCTACCAGGTGCCCGAGCGCCAGGGCGACCTGGTCGTGGTGGACGAGCAGTTCGTGGCGGCGGCGCACGCGTCCGGCAAGGCGGTCCACGTGTGGACGGTCAACGACATCGAGTCGATGGAGCGTCTGCTCGACCTCGGGGTCGACGGGATCATCTCGGACGTGCCGACCACCTTGTGCGGGGTGCTGTCGGCGCGCCACGTGGACTGGGTGCGCTGAGACTCCCGGAGATCAATCGCCCGCTCCCGATCCAGACCCGCGCCGCCTGAATTCGGTGACCGCGCTCCCGAAAAACCCATCGTCGGGTTTTCGCGAAAGCCTTTACGTTCCCGGTCGAAGTTCTTGCACATCTCCAACGAAGGGGTTCGGAGCCCGAACGAGGACGTGCGAGATCCTCTGGAATCTCGCACAGCTGTGCAATACAAAGCCGAAAACGCGGCGAGCGTTGGAATGCTTGGAATCAGTGCGTACGGCGGGTCCGGGAGCTCATGTGAGCGTGGTCGCAGGGGCTGAAGCCGACTGCGGCGGAGCGTGACCCCGTCACCCGGGGCCGGGCGGCGTTAGCCGCGGCCGCAGTTCGGCTTCTTGCCGTGGTTGGCCTTCTTCTTGGAACGGAGCTTTCGCTTGACGGTTCGCTTCGACATAAGAGGAAGAGCCTAGCCGGGCGGCAGGGGCCGATCCGGTAGCCTCCCGATTTGTGCGGTCCGGATGGCTGCTGCGTGACGGCGATGTCCTGTGCGCGTTGGAGATGGCCGATTCACCTGCGGAGCGGCGCAGCGCCCTCCGCGGCCGGAACGGCTACGACGGCGCACTCCACGTCGCGGGCCGCCGCACCGTGCACACCATCGGCCTCCGGTTCCCCATCGATGCCGCGTTCCTCTCGGCCGACCTGACGGTCCTGCGGGTGGCGCAGCTCAAGCCCTGGCGCGTGGCGCTCGGGGGGCCCAGCGCCCGGAGCGTCGTGCAGACGCAGGCCGGCTCGCTCAAGCGCTGGGGTGTGCAGGTCGGCGACCAGCTCGAGGTGCGCGAGGCCGGGTGAGCGAGCCGAGCACCGGGATCCGGGAGCGATGAGCCCGGCCGGCCAGGGCGAGCTCGTCCTCGTGGCGACGCCGATCGGGAACCTGGGCGATCTCTCGCCGCCGCGCCCAAGAGGTGTTGGCGGCGGCCGACCTGATCTGCTGCGAGGACACCCGTCGCACGCGTGCGCTGCTCTCGGCCTGCGGGATCCGCGCCGGCGACCGCCTCCTGTCGCTGCACGGGCACAACGAGAGGGAGCGCCTCGCACGCGTCGCCGCGGTCGTGGCGGCCGGGGGCTCGGTCGCGGTGGTCAGTGACGCGGGGACACCGGGCATCTCGGACCCGGGCGCGTGGTTGGCGGCGCAGGTGGCGGCGGCGGGAGAGAAGGTCACCACGGTGCCCGGCCCGTCGTCCGTGATCGCCGCGCTGGTAGTGAGCGGGCTCCCCACGGATCGTTTCGGCGTCGAGGGCTTCCTGCCCCGCAAGGGGGCGGAGCGCCGGCGCCGGCTGGCCGCGTTGATGGCCGACGAGCGGACGGCCGTCGTCCTCGAGGCGCCGGGGCGGGTGGCCGGCACGCTGGCCGAGCTGGCGGCGCTCGATCCGGAGCGGCCGGTGGCCGTCGTCCGTGAGCTGACCAAGCTGCACGAGGAGGTCTGGCGGGGCACGCTCGGGCGGGCGGCCAAGGAGTTCGAGGCCGAGCCGCGCCGCGGGCGAGGTCGTGCTCGTGGTCGGGGGCGCGCCGCCGGCCGCACCGGCCGAGGAGGCGGACGTGGTGGCCGCCGTGCGCACGGCGCTGGCCGACGATCCCGCGGCGGGCCCGCGCCAGGTGGCCGAGCGCGTGGCGGCGAGCCTCGGGGTCCCCAAGCGGCGCGCGTACGAGGCGGCGTTGCGGATCCGCGACGACGGCGACGCCGCAGGCTGACGTCCAGCCACGTCCAGCTGCGTCCGGGCGCGCCGGTACGCTACCGGCGGTGCCGCCCTACTACCTGACCACGCCGATCTACTACGTGAACGACGCGCCGCACGTCGGCACGGCGTACACGACGGTGAACGCCGACGCGCTGGCGCGCTGGCACCGCCTGCTCGGCGACGACGTCTGGTTCATGACCGGGACCGACGAGCACGGGGCCAAGATCGTCGAGGCGGCCGAGGCGGCCGACATGACGCCCAAGGCGTGGACGGACCGCACCTCCGAGCGCTTCGTCGAGGCCTGGCGGGCGCTCGAGATCTCCAACGACGACTTCATCCGCACGACCGAGCCCCGGCACTACAAGGTGGTCCAGGAGTTCCTCCAGCGGATCTACGACAACGGGTTCATCGAGCTGGGCGTCTACGTCGGCCTCTACTGCGTCTCCTGCGAGGACTACTACACCGAGGACCAGCTGGTCGACGGGAAGTGCCCGGTGCACGGCCGGCCGGTGATCGAGATGTCCGAGGAGAACTACTTCTTCAAGCTGAGCGCGTTCGAAGAGCGGCTGCTCGAGTACTACGACACCCACCCCGACTTCGTCCGGCCCGTCTCCAAGCGCAACGAGGCGCTCGGGTTCATCCGCGGCGGGCTGCGCGACGTCTCCATCACGCGCACCTCGTTCACGTGGGGCGTCCCGGTGCCGTGGGACGCCGGCCACGTCTTCTACGTCTGGTACGACGCGCTCATCAACTACCTGACCGTCGCCGGCTACGGCGTCGACGAGGACGTCTTCGCGGCGCGGTGGGCGGCGGCGCACCACCTGATCGGCAAGGACATCTTGAAGTTCCACTGCGTGTGGTGGCCGGCGATGTGCATGGCGGCGGACCTGGAGCCGCCCGCCGAGATCTTCGTGCACGGGTACCTGCTCATGGGCGGGCAGAAGTTGGGCAAGACGATGATCGCGTCGGGCCTGGCCGGGTCGGGTGACGACGCCGCGCCGCTCAAGATCACCGACGTCTCGCCCCTGGCGCTGGCGGAGGACTTCGGCGTCGACCCGCTGCGCTACCACCTCCTGCGCGACGTGCCGCTCGGGAGCGACGGCGACTTCTCCTACGAGGGCATCGTGGCGCGCTACAACGCGGACCTCGCCAACAACCTCGGCAACCTCGTCTCGCGGGTCACGACCGTCGTGCACTCGAAGTGCGGCGGCATCGGGCCGCCGCCCAACGCGTCGAGCGAGCTCGCATCCGTCTCGGCGCCGTGTCCTCGAGACGGTCGACGAGCGCGTGGGCCCGCTGGGCCCCGCACGACGCGCTCGAGGAGACGTGGCGGCTGATCGGCGCGGCCAACGCCGAGCTCGAGGCGGCCGAGCCGTGGAAGATGGAGCCGGGCCCCGCGGTCGAGGCGGTCCTCGGCGACGCGTTCGAGGTGCTGCGGATCGTCGCGATCCTCGTGGCGCCGGCCATGCCGTCGCACGGCGGCCGAGGTGTGGCGCCGCATCGGCCTGGAGGGCGACCCGAACGCCGCCACGCTGCCGGGGGACGGCCGCCTGGGGCGGCTACGCGGGCGGGACGGCGGTGGTCAAGGGCGAGCCGCTGTTCCCCCGGCGCAAGGCCTGACGTGGCGGGCTGGTTCGACTCGCACTGCCATGTGCAGGAGGAATACCTGCGCGGGGGCGAAGACGGCGGAGGCGGGCCCGAGCCGGCCGACGCCGAGCCGGTGCTGGCCCGGGCGGCCGAGGCCGGGGTCGACCGGCTGATCTGCATCGGGACGGGGGCCGGCGACCTCGGTGCAGGCGCTCGAGCTGGCCCGCGCCACCGAGCGGGCCGGGGCGGCGCCCCGGGCGTGGGCCTCGGTCGGCCTCCACCCCCACGAGGCGAGCGAGGGCGTCGACGAGGTGGCCGCGTTCCTGGCGCGTGTCGTGCGCGACGGGCGACCGGTGCGCTGGTCGCCGTCGGGGAGTGCGGACTGGACTACCACTACGAGCACTCGCCGCGCGACGCGCAGCGTGCGGCCTTCGCCGCGCAGATCGCGCTTGGCGCACCGCACGGTCTCGCGCTCGGTGATCCACGCGCGCGACGCATGGGACGACCTCTTCGACGTCCTCGAGGCCGAAGGCGTGCCCGAGCGCACGGTGTTGCACTGCTTCACCGGCGGTCCCGGACGAGGTCGACCGCTGCTTGCGCGCCGGGCATGTACGTGTCGTTCAGCGGCATCGTCACGTTCAAGAACGCGGCCGACGTGCGCGCCGCGGCGGAGCGTTGTCCGTTGGAGCGTTTGCTGGTCGAAACGGACAGCCCGTTCCTCGCGCCGGTGCCCCACCGCGGCCAGACGAACGAGCCGTCGTACGTGTCGCTGGTCGGCGAGGCCATCGCGGCGCGTCAAGCAGTGCAGCGTCGACGACGTCAGAGAGCGCACGGCCTGTCCACAGCCATGGTGTTTTCCACAGGCGGCTAATTCTCCTGTTTCTGTGCGTAATACGAGAACCTTCTGACCAGGAATTTTAACCTTGAATTTGGCCCAAAATGGCAGCGTGAGCCAGGGAGTTCACCGAAATATCACATGGCGTACGTTCGTGACCTGCGGAAATAAGCGCCAAAAATATTTGTCGACTTTCTCTGGTTTGCACAGCGAGGCGATTGGTTATCTAAGTTCATCAAAACCCCTCGCCACCCGTGTGTCGGCGCGGGTGCACTGTGTCCCCGGAGAAGGGTGGAGCCCTGCGGAACCAGAGCACTGGGGGGAGGCGCCTCGGCGTTGCTGCAATCATTTGCGGCACGCTCTTCGGCGCGCCTCTCCTGCTGTTGCAAAGCAATGCGGCGCATGCGTTGCGATCACAGTCGCAGCGCGCCCCGTGCACAAGACGCAACAGAAGAACAACGTCGTGTACCCGGCGTCGCATCTCGACACCGTGAACCTGCCGTCGCACCTCGTCGCGTATCAGGCGCCGCCGTCGTCGACGACCTCGACGACCGCGCCACCGGTGACGACCACGACGGCGCGCCGGCGACGACGACCACGTTGCCGCCCGACGACGACCACGACGTTGCCGCCGCCGACGACCACGACGACGGACCGGTCGGCGTCGGCGGCCAACCAGCGAGGTCGGTGACAGGCGACGTGGTACGCGGCCGCGCCCGCCGGCTACTGCGCCAGCCCGACGTTGCCCTTCGGTACCGTGCTGACCGTGGTCAACAACGCGACCGGCGCCTCGACCGTCTGCACGGTCGACGACCGCGAGGAGGCGGGCTACCCCCGGGTGGTCGACCTGTCGCCCGCGGGCTTCTAACAGATCGCAGACCTGAGCCAGGGAGTGGTGGCAGTCACAATCTCCTGGTGACCCATTCCGGCGCCGACATCGCCCAGCTGCTGTCGGCGCACGGACTGCGGCCCAGCCGGGCCCTCGGCCAGAACTTCGTCGCCGACCCCAACACGGTGCGCCGGATCGCCCGCCTGGCCGGGCTCTCCGCCCGGTGACCAGGTCCTCGAGATCGGGGCCGGGCTCGGCTCCCTGACCCTGGCCCTGGCCGAGACGGGGGCCCACGTCGTGGCGGTGGAGACGGACCGCCACCTCGTCCCGGTGCTCCGCTCGGTGGTCGAGCCGGCCGGCGTGGAAGTGGTGGAGGGCGACGCCCTGACCCTGGACCTGTCGCGTCGCTCCTGGCGGACCGTGGGGCGCCGGCCCGTGGAGCCTCGTGGCCAACCTGCCCTACAACGTGGCCACGCCGCTCGTGCTGCGGACGTTGACCGAGGTGCCCTCGGTGACCCGCCTGCTCGTCATGGTGCAGCGCGAGGTGGGCGAGCGGATGGCGGCGGCGGCGGGCGAGCCCGGCTACGGCGCGGTGTCGGTCCGCGTCGCGTACTTCGCGCGCGCCGAGGTGGTCGGGCGCGTCCCGGCGTCGGTGTTCATCCCGCGGCCGAGGGTGGAGTCGGTGCTGGTGCGGCTCGTGCGCCGGCCCGATCCGGCGGTCGACCCCGGGCTCGTGTCCTACGAGCGACTCGACACGGTGGTGCGGGCCGGGTTCGGCCAGCGGCGCAAGATGCTGCGACGCTCGCTGGCGGGCGTGGTCGAGCCCGACGCGTTCGCCCGGGCCGGCGTGCGGCCCGAGGCGCGAGCCGAGGAGCTCGACGTCGCCGCGTGGGGGAGGCTGGCGGCGTGCTGACGGTCTGGCGCGCCGGCGAAGCTCACGGCGACGCTGCCGTGACCGGCGTGCGGGCCGACGGCTACCACGAGCTCGACGCCGAGATGGTCACGCTGAGCCTGGCCGACGAGCTCGTGATCGACGAGGGCGGCCACGGCCTGAGCGTCGAGGTCGAGCGGGCGCGCGGGCGGAGGAGATCCCGCCCCTCGACGACAACCTCATCGGCCGGGCCCTCGCCGCCTGCGGGCGCCGTGCGGCGGTCCGGCTGGCCAAGCGCATCCCCCTCGGCGCGGGCCTGGGCGGCGGGTCGGCCGACGCCGGCGGCGGTCCTGCGCTGGGCGGGCGTGCGCGATCCGGCGCTGGCGGCCGCGCCTCGGCGCGGACGTCCCCTTCTGCGTCGGCGGCGGGCGGGCCCGGGTCGCGCGGCGTGGGCGAGCGGGTCAGCCCGCTCGAGTTCGAGCGCGGGACTACCTGCTGGTGCTCCCGCCCTTCGGCGTCGACACGGCGGCCGTGTACCGGGCCTGGGACGACGAGCCGCGCCACGAGGGGACGAACGAGCTGACGGCGGCCGCGCTGGCGACCGAGCCGCGGCTGGCGGCGTGGCGCGACGCGCTCGGCGGAGCTGACGGGCGAGCGAGCCGCGGCTGGCCGGGAGCGGGTCTACCTGGTTCGTCGAGGGCGGGCCGGCCGAGGCGGGCACGAGGACGCGCCGGAGCTGCGGCTCGGGGATGAGACGGCCCGGCTGGTGCGCGTGCGCACCGTCCCGGCGGGATGGGAGGGGGACTGATCCGGCTGGGGGTGCTACTTGCCCGCCCGGCGCTGCCAGCGGGTGGCCTTCAGCATCTTCTTGTGCTTCTTCTTGCGCATCCTCTTGCGGCGCTTCTTGATCAGTGATCCCATGTCGTGCGGCAGGCTAGCGGTCCCGGTGCCCGACTGCCAGGTCGCGCGGCAACCGGGGAGGCCCGAGGAGGCCCCCATGGGGTTCGAGATCGTGGCGCCTGGACCACGTGCAGCTGGCCATGCCACCGGGCCTCGAAGCGCAGGCCGAGGCGTTCTATTCGGGTGTACTGGGGCTCGAGCGCGTCCCCAAGCCCGCGCCGCTGGCGGCCCGGGGCGGCTGCTGGTTCCGCCACGGCGACGTCGCCGTGCACCTCGGCGTGGAGGAGGACTTCCGGCCGGCTCGCAAGGCCCACCCCGCCTTCGTCGTCGACGACCTGGCGGCGCTGCAGCGACGCGTGCGAGGCCGCCGGCGTGGCGCTGCGACCGAACCCCGATCGGCCGAGCCGGGCCGGGGCGCGTACGTGGACGACCCCTTCGGCAACCGGATCGAGTTCATCGCGGCCGACTGAGCGGGCCGGAGGGAGGGAGGCGCCGGCAGGGACGGTGCGGATCCGTCCCTGCCGGCGACACCGGTGGTCGAGTGGCGGAAACTCGATTCCCACCGGCGGGTACTTCCCAGTGTGCGAGCGGCACCTTGGGGCCGGATGGGGAACCAATAAGAAGAATCGAAGATTCGAAGAATTCGATTCGTGGTTGGCCCCGATGAAATGACGATTGCCGTTCGCTTGCTGCGTGACGTCAAACGTGACACCGGCAAGGATCTCTGATGGGCTCCGACAGGAAACGGGGAGGGACCGAAACGGCCCCTTCAACAGCACCATTGGTGCTGGTTACTCACCGTCTTGGACGCCGAATACTATGCCCAGGCGATGTCGACCATGGAGGGTCCCTACCTCGTCTTCCATGACGCCCTTCCCGACGGTGCGAGAACGGTCGATGCCTCCGCGTGCGAGGGTGGAACCCGGTGAACCTCTCAGGTGCGACGGTCCTCGTGACCGGCGGGACGGGCTTCTTGGGCCGCCAGGTCGTCGCCGAACTCGAGGAGGCGGGCGCAAAGGTGGCAGGCGTGGGCACGGCCCATGCGGACCTCCGGTACCGCGGGGAGATTGACCGGCTCCTCGACGAGGTGGCGCCATCGGCGGTCGTCCACCTGGCTGCCGTGACCGGTGGGATCGGCGCCAACCGGGCGCAGCCGGGCCGCTTCTTCTACGACAACGCCATCATGGGCATCGAGCTCCTCGAGTCGTGCCGTGTCCGCGGTATCGAGAAAGTGCTCGTAAGCGGCACCGTGTGCTCCTACCCGAAGTACACCCCGGTGCCCTTCCGCGAGGAGTCCCTCTGGGACGGCTATCCCGAGGAGACCAACGCGCCCGTACGGGTTGGCCAAGAAGATGCTCCTTGTCCAGTCGCAGGCCTACCGACAGCAGTACGGCTTCAACGCCATCCATCTCCTGGTCGTGAATCTCTACGGTCCGGGCGACTCGTTCGACCTCGAGTCGAGCCACGTCATACCCGCCATGATCCGGCGCTTCGTTGGGGCGCACGACAGCGGTGCCTCCGAGGTGGTGCTGTGGGGTGACGGCAGCCCGACCCGCGAGTTCATCTACGTCCGTGATGCGGCCTCGGCCATTCGACTCGCCCTCGAGCACTACGAGGGCGCGGAGCCGGTCAACATCGGATCAGGACGGGAGATCTCCATCAAGCAGCTGGCCGAAACCGTGGCCGACGCCGTGGGCTACACGGGCGCCATCGAGTGGGACACCACCAAGCCCAACGGGCAACCGAGCCGGCGCCTCGAGACGTCCAAGGCGCGCGACCTGTTCGGGTTCGAGGCTGGCACGGATTTTCGCGACGGCTTGGCCGAGACGATCGCCTGGTACCGGGCACTTCCTGGGTCCTGAACGAAAAGGCCACGTAGCCCGGCCTGCCTGCAGCTGATGTAGATCTCTAGGGGTGCCCGTCGTCCCCGGGCTTTCCGTCCTCCGGGCTCGGGATGGTCGGCAGGAACAAGGACATGCGGGCACCGCCGGCGGGGTCGTTCTCGGCCAGCACGGTCCCGCCCTCGGCCTTGGCCACCTGGGCCACGATGGCCAGGCCGAGTCCCGACCCGGGCAGGCCGCGGGCGGCGGGGGAGCGGTAGAAGCGGTCGAAGATGTGCGGCAGGTCGGCCTCGGCGATGCCCGGGCCGCGGTCGTGCACCACGACGATGCCCTCGCGGCACTCCACCGACGACCGTCTGCCCCGGCGGGCTCCACTTGCGTGCGTTGTCGAGCAGGTTGCCGACCGCCCGGCCGAGGCGGTCGGCGTGACCCTCGACCCAGCAGGGCTCGGCGGTCGAGGTCGAACGTCACGTCCTCGGCGCGGCCGTGGGTGGTCTGCACGCCGACGGCGTCGCGCACCGAGCAGGTCGAGCCGGAGCGGCTCGCGCGGCGCCGGCTGCTGGTCGCCCCGGGCCAGCTCGGCCAGGTCGCCGACGAGGTCGGTCAGCTCCTGGAGCTGCACCAGGACGTCGTCGACGAGGACCGAGCGGTCCTCCGGCGCTCAGCTCGTCGACGCGCCGGATCACCTCGAGGTTCGTGCGCAGGCTGGTCAGCGGGGTGCGCAGCTCGTGCGACGCGTCGAGCACCAGCTGGCTCTGGGCGCGCCGCGACGACTCGAGCGCCTCGAGCAAGCGGTTGAACGTGCGCCGAAGGCGGCCCGAGCTCGTCGGAGCCGCCGGGCGAGAGCCGTCGCGAAACGTCGGTCGTCTCGGCCACGTCCTCGACGGTGTCGGTGAGCGAGTTCAGCGGGACGAGCGCCGTGCGCGCCACGAGCCAGCCCAGCACGACCGCCAGGAGCACGCCGATGAGCGCGACGACACCGAGGAGGAGGGCCAGGGTCCTGAGCTCGGAGTTGGCGTTGAACAACGTCGCGATCTGCAGCGCGCCGCCGTCGACGAGGACGCCCGAGTCGACCGGCGTGTTGTCGGGCAGGTGCTCGACCAGCTCGCGCATCGGGTTCCCGTCGACGTCACGGTGGTGAAGAAGGCCGGCGCCAGGTTGACCGCGACCAGGCGCACCTGGCCGGTGACGGGGAGGCCCCCGCCCGAGACCACCGCGCCGCTCGAGTCGATCACCTGGCCCAGCGTGGCGGTGGTCGCCCCGATCTCCTGCCCGGCGACGATCCTCTGCGCCGCGGTGGTGAGCGAGTTGTCGGCCGCCTGGAGGAGCGTGTTGCGGGCGACGAGGAAGGCGGCGCTCGAGGCCGCGAGCACGGCGACCACGACGGCGACCGTGGTCGCCAGCACGAGCCGGGTGCGGAAGGTCACGCGTCCCGCAGCACGTAGCCGACCCCGCGCACGGTTTGGATGCAGCGGGGCTCGCCCCCTTCCTCGAGCTTGCGTCGGAGATACCCGACGTAGACGGCGAGCGAGTTGGTCCCCGAGTCGAAGTCGAAGCCCCACACCCGGTTGAGCAGGACCTCGCGCGTGAGGACCTGACGCGGGTGGCGGAGGAACATCTCGAGAGGTCGAACTCGATCCGCGTGAGCGTGAAGCCGCGCTCGCCGCGTTGGCCCTCACGGGTCGAGAGGTTCAAGGTCAGGTCGCCGACGCGCAGCAGGCCGCCGTCGCCCTCGAAGCGGCGCCGCAGCAGGGCACGCAGGCGAGCCAGGAGCTCGGCCAGCGCGAACGGTTTGACCAGGTAGTCGTCGGCGCCGGCGTCGAGGCCCTGGACCCGGTCGTCGACCGCGTCGCGGGCGGTGAGCATGAGGACCGGGGTGTCGTCGCCGGCGGACCGCATCCGCCGGCAGACGGTGAGCCCGTCGAGATCGGGCAGTCCCAGGTCGAGGATGAGCGCGTCGGGCGGCGTCTGGGCCAGCTCCTCGAGCGCCTCGCCGCCCGAGGGGACCGTCACCACCTCGTAGCCCTCGAGGCGCAGGGCGCGGTCGATCGAACGGCGGACGGCGAGGTCGTCGTCCACCACCAGGATGCGCACGGAGCGAGGTTACGCCGCCGACCTCGTGGCGCACGGACGCGACGGCGCGCGCCGGCGTCGCTACCGTGCCTAACCTCTCGCGGGCGCTTCTCCCAGTCCGGGGTAGTTCAATCGGCAGAACGTCGGCCTTTGGAGCCGGATGTTGGAGGTTCGAGCCCTCCCCCCGGAACGTCCCCGCCGGTCAGCGACCGGCGGCCCGGTCCCGTTCGGCCAGGCGGGCCAGGTACTCGTTGTACGCGGTCAGCTCGGCGTCTTCGGGCGCTTCCTGACCCCGCCGGCCGGTGTGGGCGCGGCGGGGGCTGGCCGTTCTCCGACGGGCTGCTCGGCCAGCGGCGTCGGGCTTCTCGTGCAGGATGCGCCACCACATGTAGACGGCGTACGCGGCGAAGAGCGGCCACTCGAAGACGTAGGCCCAACTCAGGCTGTTGCCGCCCAGGGCGCGGTGGATCTGCCAGATGCACAGCGCCATGAACGCCGGGCACCACGATCAGGATCACCGCGTGCAGCTTGAGGGCACGCCGCGAGAGCCACACGCGCCGGTCCATCATCCCTCCGGGTAGAAGAACTCGGACAGGATGGCGGCCAGCTCGAGCGGCCGGTCGCCCTGGACGCTGTGGCCCGCCCCCTCGACGCCCGACCACCCTGGCCGTCGGCTGGCGCCGCAAGAGCTCGGCGACGTCCTTGTCGTCCACCACGGACCACGCCGAGCCCGCGCACCAACAGGACGGGCACGGTGAGCCCGGAGACGGCCTCCCACCAGTCGCCGAACTCGGGATGGGCCGCCGACGGGCTCGGTGCGGAAGCGGGCGTAGCGCCAGACCCAGCTGCCGTCCTCGCGCTGGACCGCGTTGTGCAGGATGCCCCGCCGCAGCGAGGACTCGCTGCGGCCCGGGTTGTGCTCGATCGTGCGGGCCAGGAGCTCGTCGAAGCTGGCGAAGCTGGCGGGACCGTTGACGAAGTTGGTGACCGGCGCCGCCTTCTCGGCGGTGACCCCGGGCGTGATGTCGACGAGCACCAGGGCGCGCACGAGCTCGGGCGCGTGCGCCGCCAGCGCGATCGAGGACACGCCGCCGAGCGACATCCCGACGACCCCGCGGGCGGTGGGCGCCAGCTCGGCGACGACCACCGCCAGGTCCCGGCCGTTGCTGCCGGCCGACACGGCATGCCCTCGGGGCCGCCGTCGGAGTGGCCGTGGCCCGGCAGGTCCACGGCGAGGAGCGGCCGGCCCAGCGCGAGCGCCACGGTGTCCCACGTGTGCGCGTTCTGCGCCCCGCCGTGGACGAGGACCAGCTCGGGGGGCCCGGTGTCGGCGCCCCAGAGGAGGCTCGACACCCGGCGACCCGGGCGCGACCTCGACGTCGACCCGCCGCACGTCGGGGGGGCCGTCGAAGGGCAGCCCGTATTCGGCTGCGTTCTCGTGGAACAGCCCGAACTCGTCGTAGGGGTGCAGCTCCGGCACCCCCGCAGTTTCCCATACGCACGCCGGGCGGCCGGGCGGGCTAAGAATGCGGCGATGCCCGAACGCCGCCGCCTCTCCGCCGTCGTCCTGGCCGCCGGCGAGGGCACGCGGATGCGATCCGAGCGCCCGAAGCCGCTGCACCTCCTGTGTGGCCGGCCGATGATCCTGCACGTGCTCGACGCCATGGCCGAGATCGACGTCCGGCCGGGTCGTGGTCGTCGTCGGCCACCGCGGCGAGTGGGTGACGAAGACGCTGGTGCAGCACGCGCCCCCGACGATGCAGATCGAATTCGTCGAGCAGCTGACCCGCTCGGGCACCGGCGACGCGTTGGCCGTCGGGCTGACGGGCCTCCCCGACGACGACGACGAAGGGGAGGACGTGGTCGTCCTCCCCGGCGACACGCCGCTCCTGCGGCCGCAGACCCTGGCCGCGCTCGTGCGCGCGCACCGGCTGGAGGACGCGGGCGCGACGCTGCTCACCGCCGTGGTCGAGAACCCCTCGGGCTACGGCCGGGTCGTGCACGGCAAGGACGGCGACGTGGCCCGGGTGGTCGAGGAGGCGGACGCCACCGACGACGAGCGGGCCATCGACGAGGTCAACACGTCGATCTACTGCTTCCGGCGCAGCATCCTGGCCCCCACGCTGCGCCGTCTCAGCCCGGCCAACGCGCAGGGCGAGTACTACCTGACCGACGCCGTCGCCGTCCTCCACAGCGCCGGCTACATGGTGCGCTCGCTCGTGCTGCCCGACTCCATCGAGGCGGCCGGGGTCAACGACCGCGCCCAGCTGGCTTTCGCCGAGGCGGAGCTGCGCGACCGCATCAACGAGCGCTGGATGCGGCGCGGCGTGACGATGTGGGACCCCGAGCGGACCTACGTGGACGCCGAGGCGCAACTCGAGGCGGACGTCTCGCTGCTGCCCGGCGTGATCCTGCGTGGCGCCTGCCGGATCGGCGCAGGCTCCGAGATCGGTCCCAACAGCGTCCTGACCGAGAGCGTGGTCGGCAAGGGTGCGGTCGTCGAGGCCAGCGTGTGCACCCGGGCCACCATCGGCGACGGGGCCCGGGTCGGCCCCTACAGCGTGCTCGAGGCCGGGGCCGAGGTCCCGCCCGGCGCAGAGGTGGCCCCCCACTCGGTGCTCGGCGCGCCCGAGGGCTGAGGGGCCGGGCCGATCGCTCCTCGTCGAAGCGTCGCGACCGCCCCCGGGGGCCGTCCGCCAAACCCGCGCACAGCGGGGCGGTAGCGTCTCCTTCGTGGAGCTGATCCCGCGCCGACGCCTCGAGCTCGTCTCCGGCCGCGCCCACCCGACGCTGGCCCAGGACATCGCGGGCCACCTCGGCGTCGAGCTCGGTCAGGCGAACCTGCGAGAGTTCGCCAACGGCGAGATCTACTGCAAGTACGACATCTCCATCCGCGGCTGCGACGTCTTCATCATCCAGACGCACGCCACGCCGGTGAACGACTCGCTCATGGAGCAGCTGATCATGATCGACGCCGCCAAGCGCGCGTCGGCCAAGCGCATCACTGCGGTGTGCCCGTACTACGGCTACTCGCGTCAGGACCGGAAGTCGACCGGGCGCGAGCCCATCACGGCCAAGCTCGTGGCGGACATGCTCTCGGCGGCCGGCGCCGACCGGGTGGTCAGCGTCGACCTGCACTCCGGGCAGATCCAGGGGTTCTTCGACACGCCGTTCGACCACCTGGTGGCCGCGCCGGTGTTCGAGGCCTACATGCGCGAGCACTTCGGCGACGAGGTCGTCGTGGTGGCGCCCGACGCCGGGCGGGTGAAGGTGGCCGAGCGCTACAGCCAGCACCTCGGGTGCGACCTGGCCCTGATCCACAAGACGCGCCCGCGCGGCAGCTACAACGAGGTGCAGGCCCGCCACGTGATCGGCGACGTCGAGGGCCGCCACTGCGTGCTGATCGACGACATGATCGACACGGCCGGCACGATCTGCGCCGCCGCCGAGCTGCTGGCCGAGTCCGGGGCGGCGGACATCTGCGCCATGGCGACGCACGGCGTGCTGTCCGACCCGGCGGTCGACCGCCTGAAGGCGGCCCCGATCTCCCGGGTGGTCGTGACCGACACGCTGCCCGTGGCCGAGGACCACACCTTCGACAAGCTCGAGGTGCTCTCCGTGGCCAAGATCATCGCCGACGCGATCGACGCCGTGTTCGAGGACACCTCGGTCTCTGAGCTCTTCGGCGGCGACAACCTCGTCTGACGGGCGCGCTGGGTCGCCCTGGGCTTTCGACCAGGGCCGACGGCCGCTGGTTGAGGCCTCGGCGGCGCGGCTACGCTGTTGGGCCGTTCACCGGGCGCCTCATGGGCAGCCCGTGCACGCCGCTCTCGCCGTACCCGAGGAGATCCGTCATGGCCGAAATCGTTCTTGCCGCCGAGGTTGGGCGCCCCCTGGGCTCGCGTGCCGTCCGCCGCCTGCGGCGCGAGGGGAAGATCCCGGGCGTCATCTACGGGCACGGCACCGACCCGTTGCCCATCGCCGTCGGTGGCGCGCGAACTGCGCGTCGCGCTGAACAGCGAGGCCGGCGCGAACCAGCTCCTCTCCCTCGACACCGGCTCGGGGACGTTCCTCACCCTGGCCCGTGACATGCAGCGGCACCCGGTGGCCCAGACCGTCACCCACGTCGACTTCATCATCGTGCGGCGCGACGAGGTCATCAGCGCCGACGTGCCGATCGTCCTGGTCGGCGAGGCGACTCGAGGTGCACCACGGTGACGGGCTCGTCGAGCAGCAGATGTTCACCCTGAGCATCAACGCGCTGCCGTCCAACATCCCGTCCTGCATCGACGCCGACGTCAGCGAGCTGATCATCGGCGGCCAGGTGCGCGTGCTCGGACCTCGTCCTGCCCGCCGGCGTGACGACCGACGTCGACCCCGAGACCGCGGTCGCTCATCGGCCAGCCGCCGCGGGTCACGGTGGAGGAGGAAGAGGCCGCCGCCGAAGGCGAGGCCGCCGAGGGCGAGGCCGCCGAGGGCGAGGCCACGGGCGAGGCGACGACGACGGATTCCGGGTCCGAAGAGGGCTAGGCCCTGCGCCGCCCCTTCGCCCGGTCGGAGCGCCGGGGCACCCCGGCCGACCTGCTCGTCGTCGGGTTGGGCAATCCCGGGCGCCGAGTACGCCGGCAGCCTGCACAACGCCGGGTCCGACGCGGTCGAGCTCCTGGCGCGGCGGCACGGCGCATCCCTGCGGGCCGAGAAGGGCGTGCCGGCGCGCGTGGCCACGGCCACGATCGGCGGCCGGCGCGTCGCGCTCGCCGTGCCGACGACGTACATGAACGACTCCGGCGTGGCCGTGCGGGCGCTGGCGCGGCGCTTCGGCGATCGACGACCCGGCCGACATCGTCGTCGTGCACGACGAGCTGGACCTGCCGCCGGGGGCGGTGCGCCTCAAGGCCGGGGGCGGGCTGGCGGGACACAACGGGCTGCGCTCCATCACGTCGCACCTGCACTCGCAGGACTTCCTCCGCGTGCGCATCGGGATCGGGCAAGCCCCCGAGCGCGGACCAGGGCGCGTCGCACGTGCTGCGCCGCCCGCCGCGGTCGGTGCGCGAGGCGCTCGAGGTCGCGGTGGAGACGGCGGCGGACGCCGTCGAGCGCATCGCGGCGGACGGCATCGACGCCGCCATGCTGTGGTGCCACTCGCTGCCGAGCTGAGCGCCGATGACCACCACCTCACCCCCGACCATCCCGCCGCCCGTCGCCGGCAGCCTCGCCGGCATGCCGCGCCTGCTGCGCGCCGACCCGGTGCTGGGCGCCTGCTCGGCGCGGCCGACGCCACCGTCGCCGTGCCCGAGTCGGCGCAGGCGATCGTCGCGGCGGCCTTGGCCGAGTTCACCGCAGCGGGGCCCGTTGCTCGTCGTGACGCCGACGGGCCTCGACGCCGAGCGGCTGGCCGACGACCTGGCCTGCCTCCTCTGCACCCGACTCGGGGGCGACGGGCGACGACGAGGACGTCGTCCTCGGCGGACGGCGCGGTGCCGTGGCGCTGCTTCCGGCGTGGGAGACCCTGCCCTTCGAGCGGGTCAGCCCCGAGATCGAGACCATGGGGCGCCGGCTCGCCGTGCTCCACGCACTGCCGCGACCCCGGCGTGACGCCTCCGCCCAGGGTGATCGTCAGCCCCGGTGCGGGCGATCCTGCAGCGCCTCGCGCCCGAGCAGGCGTCGGTGCCGCTCGTGATCGCGCGGGGCCAGCAGGTCGACTCCGAGGCCCTGCTGCACGAGCTGGTGGCGCGCGGGTACCGGCGCGAGCACCAGGTCGAGCACCGCGGGGAGTTCGCCGTGCGCGGCGGCATCGTCGACGTCTTCCCGTCCACGGCCGACGCGCCGGTCCGCATCGACCTGTGGGGCGACGAGGTCGACCGGCTGACGACCTTCGCCGTGAGCGACCAGCGGTCCGTCGGGCGACATCGACGCCGTCATCCTCTACGGCTGCCGCGAGCTCGTCCGCCACCGACGACATGCGCCGGACGGCCACGGCGCTGATGGCGCGGCGGCCCTGGGGTGCGTCCATCTGGGAGCGTCTCGAGCGCGGGGAGCAGTTCGACGGCATGGAGTCGTGGCTCCCCTTCCTCGACGGCGAGCGCACGCGTGCTCCCCGACCTGCTGCCCGCCGGGGCGCAGGTGGTGCTCGTCGAGCCGCGGCGCATCCGCGACCGGGCGGTGCAGCTGCTCGACGAGGAGGCCGCCCTGGCCGAGACGCTCGCCGCCGACGTGGGGCGCCAAGGAAGGCGACGAGGACCCGTTCCCGCGCCTGCACGTGCCCTTCGAGCGGCTCCTGCGCGACTGCGACGCCGGGGTCGTCTCGCTCCCGCCGGTCCCCGAGGGGCCCTCGACGGCGGCGCTGCGGGTCGGGCCGCTTCGACCCGGTGGCGGGCGACCCGGCGCGGCTCGCCGGCGGGGTGACCCGGCTGGTCGCCGACGGCTACGTGGTGACGCTGTGCGCCGCGACCGACCGGGGCGCGGCGCGGCTCTCGCGCCACGCTGGCCGAGCAGGGCGTGCACGCGCCGGTGCTCGATGTCGCGACCGCGCGACGCCCGGTGTGGTCGTCGTGGTGGCGCCCAGTCACGAGCGGCTTCGTGCTGCCCGACGCCAAGGTGGCGGTCCTCTCCGAGACCGACGTCACCGGCCGCCGCACTGCCGCACCGGCGGGCCCGGCCCCGGGCGCGGGCGGCGGACGGGTTCTTCGACGACCTCGAGGCCGGCAGCTTCGTCGTGCACCGCCAGCACGGCGTCGCCCGCTTCGAGGGCGTGACGACCAGGACCATGGGCGGCACCGACGCGCGACTACCTGATCCTGCAGTACCGCGGGTCGGACCGCCTGTACCTCCCGGTCGAGCAGATCGAGGCCATCACCCCGTACTCGGGCGGCGAGTCGCCGACGCTGTCGAAGATGGGCGGCGCCGACTGGCAGCGCACGCGGGCGCGGGCGCGCGGCGGCCGCCGGCGAGGTGGCCGCCGAGCTGGTCCAGCTCTACCGGCGGCGCCTGGCCGTCGAGGGCCACGCCTTCGGCCCGGACACCCCGTGGCAGGCCGAGATGGAGTCGTCGTTCGGCTACGTCGAGACGGAGGACCAGCTCAAGGCCATCGCGGACGTCAAGGCCGACATGGAGGAGCCGCGGCCGATGGACCGGCTGGTCTGCGGCGACGTCGGCTTCGGCAAGACCGAGGTCGCCATCCGGGCCGTCTTCAAGGCGGTGCAGGACGGCACGCAGGCGGCGATCCTGGTCCCGACCACCCTGCTGGCGAGCCAGCACGCGCAGACCTTCGCCGAGCGCTACGCGCCGCTACCCGGTCCGGGTCGAGCTGCTCAGCCGCTTCCTCTCCCCGGCCCAGCAGCGCGCAGGTCGTGCAGGGCCTGGCCGACGGCAGCGTCGACGTCGTCATCGGCACGCACCGGCTGCTGGCCCAGGACGTGCAGTTCAAGAAGCCTCGGCCTGCTCGTGGTCGACGAGGAGCAGCGCTTCGGCGTCACGCACAAAGAGGCGGTCAAGCGCATCGCGGAGGGCGTCGACGTGCTGACGCTGACCGCGAGCCCGATCCCGCGGACCCTGGAGATGGCGCTCACCGGCATCCGGGACCTGTCGATGGTCAACACGCCGCCGGCCGACCGTCGACCCGATCCTCACCTACGTGGGCGAGCACGACACGGCCGCGGTGAGCGAGGCGATCCGCCGCGAGCTGCTGCGCGAGGGCCAGGTGTTCTACGTGCACAACCGGGTGTCGGACATCGACCGCGTGGCGCGCGACCTGCGCGACCTGGTGCCCGAGGCGCGGGTGGCCGTCGCCCACGGGCAGATGGACGAGGGCGCGCCTCGAGACGGTGGTGCTCGACTTCTGGGAGCAGCCGCTACGACGTCCTCGTGTGCACGACGATCATCGAGTCGGGCATCGACATGCCCTCGGTCAACACGCTTGATCGTCGACCGGGCCGACCTCCTCGGGCTCGGCCAGCTCCACCAGATCCGCGGCCGGGTGGGCCGGGGCGGCCAGCGGGCCTACGCCTACCTCTTCCATCCGGCGGACCGCGTCCTGTCCGAGCAGGCCTACGAGCGGCTGCGCACCATCGGCGAGCACACCGAGCTGGGCTCCGGCTTCAAGATCGCCATGCGCGACCTCGAGATCCGGGGGGCGGGCAACCTGTTGGGGTCGGACCAGTCGGGGCACATCGCCGCCGTGGGCTACGACCTCTACGTGCAGCTGGTGGCCGAGGCGGTGGCCGAGGCACGGGGGGAGCCGCGGCCCGACGCCGCCGTCGGTCTCGATCGACGTCCCCGGCGACGCGCACCTGCCGAAGGACTACGTCGCCGCCGAGGACGCCCGCCTCGAGGCGTACCGCCGGCTGGCCGCCGCGGTGTCCCTCGACGACGTCGACGACATCGGGGCCGAGTGGGCCGACCGGTACGGCCCGCTGCCCGGCGCCGGCCGAGGGGCTGCTCTGCTCTCGGTCGCCTCCGCGCGCGAGCGCGCTGGCGCGTGGCATCGGCGAGGTCGCGATGAGCTCGGTGCGCCCCGGCGGGACGCAGCGCCCGGTCGTGCGCCTGTCGCCCGTCGCGCTGCCGGCCAGCGCGCAGGTGCGGCTCCGACGGGTGGTGCCCGGGGCCACCTACCGCGACGACCTGGCGCAACTGCTGCTGCCCGTCCCCGACGGCGCGCCCGCCGCCGAGAGCGTGCGCGGGGTGATCGAAGAGCTGCTGCCCGTGGCCCAGGGCGATTCCAATTCGAGACGAGGGCAGCTTGTAGAGTGCCCGGCGCGTGAAGTGGCTCCTCGTCCTCCTCGTCCTGCTCGGTGGCGGCGTCGCCGCGGCGGCGTTCGCCGTGCCCACGAACGCGGCCATCGTCAACGGCACCACGATCAGCCAGGACACGCTCAACTCGGACATCACCGCCATCGCCGGGAGCCCCGACTACCAGTGCTACCTGAACTCGGAGGACTACCTGTCGTCCAACGGCAGCCAGCAGGGGCTGCCCCCGGTGACCGGCGCGGGCCAGGGCCAGAACCCCGGCGACACCCCCACCGCCAACTCTGCGTTCGTCGCGACGTACCTGGACACCGTGATCGGCCACCAGATCGTGCTGCAGCTCGCCGGCGAGCGGAACGTCACGGTGACGCCGACGACCTCGACCGAGGCGCGGTCCAGCCTGATCGAGCAGATCGACAGCGTCATGAGCGAGGTCGCGCAGACGGCCGAGGGCGACAACCCGCACTTCACCTGCGGGGCGACCACCGCGCCGCTGACGGGCGCCGACGTGCTCGACTCGCTGCCCGCGTCGTTCGTGGACCAACAGGTGCAATTCGTCGCCACCGCCAGCGTTCTGCAGGAGGACCTGGTCGGGCGTCGGCTCGAGTCGAGAGCGACCTGCAGGCGTACTACGAGCGGCACAGTTCGGAGTTCGACACGGTCTGCTTCAACGCGGCGGAGTTCACGAGCGAGTCGTCGGCCGGCGGCCGCGCAGGCGGCGGTCGAACTCGGGGACGCCCTTCACCCGGTCGCGAGCTCGGCCACCCAGAGCGGGACGATCCCGTGCAGCCGAGCTCGTCGCCGTCGCCGGCGAGCTGGGCGCCGACGTCTCGACGCTGCAGGGCCTCGCCGTCGACAAGGCCTCGGCGCCGATCACGTCAACGGGAGCTACGTCGTGCTCCAGCTGAGCAAGCGGACCCCGACGCCCTACGCCACGGCCAAGGCCGATCGTGTCCGCAGGCGGTCCAGGAGGCAGGGCGCCGGAGACGGCGCAGGCCGCCATCAGCGCGGCCGAGCGTCACGCCTCGGTGCACGTCGACCCGCGCTACGGCACGTGGCAGCCGACGACGGCTCGATCCTCACGCCGTTCGTCCCGGAGCCGTCCGACGTCCTCAACGCGCCGGCCAACGAGCGCGCCGGTCGCGTCCTCGAAGAGCCCCTTCAGCGGCTGAGCGTGGCCGACCGCCCCCACGTCGTCGTGGTGGGCCTCGGGCCCGCCGGCGACGATCTCATCGGCCAGGCGCGGCGGCGCTCCTGCTGCGCACCGCGCCCGCATCTGGTTGCGCACGGCCCGGCATCCGGCGGCCGCGGCGCTCGAGGGGGCGCAGAGCTTCGACGACCTCTACGACGCGGCCGACACGTTCGACGGAGGTCTACGACGGCCATCGTCGAACGGCTGGTGGCGGAGGCCGAGGCGGCGGCGCCCGAACCGGTCGTCTACGCGGTGCCCGGCTCGCCGCTCGTGGCCGAGCGCACGGTCGACGCTGTTGCGCGCCGACGCAGCGGGTCGAGGTGTCGATCGTGCCCGCACTCTCCTTCCTCGACCTGGCGTGGGGCGCGCTGGGCGTCGACCCGCTGGCGGACGGGGTCCGGCTCGTCGACGCGACCGAGTTCGCCGCCGCCGCGGCGGCGGAGCGGGGGCCGTTCCTGGTGGCCCAGTGCTGGTCGCGCCACCTCCTCTCGGAGGTCAAGCTGGCGGTCGCCGACGACGGCGACGGCGTTGCCGCGGCCCGTGGTGCTGCACCATCTCGGTCTCGGCGACGAGGTGGTGGCGCCGTGGACTGGTGGGAGCTCGACCGCACCGTCGAGCCGGACCACCTCACCTCGCTCTACGTGCCCCGGCTGGCGAGCCCGGGGGCGCCGCCGCCGGCGTGCAGGTGGCGCGCCTGGTCGCGTTGATGGACACGCTTGCGCGAGGAGTGCCCGTGGGACCGCGCCCAGGACCACGCGTCGCTCATGCCGCACCTGGTCGAGGAGAGCTACGAGGTGCTCGACGCCCTCTCCGCGCTGGCCGGGCGCCCCGACCGCGCCGAGCCGCCTACGCCCACCTCGAAGAGGAACTCGGCGACCTTCTCGTTCCAGATCGTCTTCCACGCGCGGCTGGCCAGCGAGGAGGGCGCCTTCGACCTGGCGGGCGTGGCGCAGACCGTGCACGACAAGCTGGTGCACCGCCATCCCCACGTCTTCGCCGACGTCGAGGCCGACGACCCCGGCCAGGTCGTGGCGAACTGGGAGGAGATCAAGAAGAGCGAGAAGGGCCGCGCGAGCGTCACCGAGGGCATCCCGGCCGCCCTGCCGGCCCTGGTCTTCACGAGCAAGCTGGCCCGCAAGGCGCGCGCCGTCGGCGTCGAGCCCTACGACCCGAAGGCGTCGAGCGCAGGCGGTGTCGG
The DNA here is from genome assembly GCA_963821105.1 of uncultured Acidimicrobiaceae bacterium. Taxonomy (GTDB): domain Bacteria; phylum Actinomycetota; class Acidimicrobiia; order Acidimicrobiales; family RAAP-2; genus Bog-473. The sequence goes on along the minus strand of CAWGCO010000008.1, from coordinate 157,334 downwards.
AGCTGACCGCGCTGGCGCAGCTGGCCGAGCGTGCGACGCCGCACGCCGACGACCCGCTCGCCCGCGACGCGCGGCGACGTCGAGCGGCAGCGTCGGCGACCTGCTCTTCGCCGTGGTGAACCTCGCGCAACGCGTCGGTGTCGACGCGGAACAGGCGCTGCGGGACCGCGCCTCGATGCTCCGCGGCGAGATCCGGCGCGCCGAGGGCGTCCCCGATGCTGCGGAGGGCAACCGCTAGTCTGGATAACCGGTGTCCCACCAGGGCGGATGCCGAAGGAGTGACGTCGTGAGCACCATTGAGCACGTGATCGGGCGCGAGGTCCTCGACTCCCGCGGCAACCCGACCGTCGAGGCCGAGGTGCTCCTCGACTCCGGTGCGCGCGGACGAGCGATCGCCCCGTCGGGTGCCTCGACCGGCATCCGCGAGGCCGTCGAGCTGCGCGACGGCGGCGACCGCTACGGCGGCAAGGGCGTCGACGCACGCGGTCGGCGCACGTCAACGGCGAGATCGCCGCCGCCGTGGCGGGCCTGGACGCCCTGGATCAGCGGGCCGTCGACCACACGCTCATCGATCTGGACGGGACGCCGGACAAGGGCCGGCTGGGGGCGAACGCGCTCCTGGCCGTCTCGCTGGCCAGCGCCAAGGCCGTCGCCGACGACCTCGAGATCCCGCTCTACCGCTCCATCGGCGGCTCGAACGCCCACGCGTTGCCGGTGCCGATGCTGAACGTGCTGAACGGCGGCGCGCACGCCAAGAACTCCATCGACTTCCAGGAGTTCATGCTCATGCCGGTCGGCGCCGCCTCCTTCAGCGAAGCGCTGCGCTGGGGTGCGGAGACGTACCACACGCTGCGCTCGGTCCTGGCGGACCGGGGCCTGTCCACCGCGGTGGGCGACGAGGGCGGTTTCGCCCCCGACCTGCCCGAAGAACGAGGACGCCGTGAAGCTGCTCATGGAGGCGATCGAGCTGGCCGGCCGCGTCCCGGGCGACGAGATCGCCCTGGCGCTCGACCCGGCGACCAGCGAGCTGTGGCAGGACGGCGTGTACGTCCTCGCCGGCGAGGGCCGGACGCTGTCGTCGGCGGAGCTGGTCGACTACTGGGTCGACCTGGTCGACCGCTACCCGATCGTCTCGATCGAGGACGGCATGGCCGAGGAGGACTGGGCGGGGTGGTCGGCGCACACCAAGGCCCTGGGCGGGCGGATCCAGCTGGTCGGCGACGACATCTTCGTGACCAACGCCGAGATCCTCGAGCGCGGCATCCGCGAGGGCGTGGCGAACGCCATCCTGATCAAGCTGAACCAGATCGGCACGCTCACCGAGACGCTCGACACCGTCGACCTGGCCGACGCGGTCGTCCTACCGGCCCGTGATCTCGCACCGCTCGGGGGAGACGGAGGACACGACGATCGCCGACCTGGCCGTCGCGGTCAACGCGGGACAGATCAAGGCCGGCGCGCCCGCCCGCTCCGACCGCGTCGCCAAGTACAACCAGCTGCTGCGGATCGAAGAGGACCTGGGCGAGTCGGCCACCTTCCCGGGGCGTGCCGCGCTGGCGGGTGGGGGGACCGGGCGTGGCAACGCCTGAGCAAGCGGGGCAACCGGACCCGCCGCACCGCGGCCGCCTCGACGGCGGCCCGCCGCTCCCGCCTGTGGTTCCTCGGCGCGCTCGTCGTCTCCGCGGTCGTGCTCGTGGCGTGGTTCCCGGCCAGCTCACTGCTCACCAGCGCTCGGACCTCTCGAGCGCCCAGGAGCGAGCTGGCGGCGCTGCACAAGCAGGACGCCGCGTTGGCCCAGGAGAAGAAGAACCTCAGCGACGACGGGGAGATCGGCCGCATCGCCCGTCGAGCAGTACCAGCTCGTCAACCCCGGCCAGCAGGCGTACGAGGTGCTCCCGCCGTCCGGTGCGGCGGCGGCGGGCACGCCGTACGCGGGCGATCCGGGCTCGGCCGCTCCGGCGACCCCGTCGGCCACGCCCGAGCTGCCGCCCGGGAGCGTCACGACGACCACCACGCCGGCCGGGCGCGCCGCGCACGGCGCGACCTCGGACCAGCCGCCGGATTCGGGCCTGCTGTCGCGCATGCTGCACGCGCTCGAATTCTGGCGCTGACCACACGCGGCGCATGGATGACGACGAGGCCGTCGCGGCCCTGCTGGGGCGAGACCCCGGGGGCAACTTCACCGTCGTCGTCCGCGGCGCCGGACGGCGCGCCGCTCGTCATCGAGAACGAGCCGTTCCTGCGCGACGGCACGCCGATGCCGACCCGCTACTGGCTCGTCGACCCCGTGCTGCGCGCCGAGGTCAGCCGGCTGGAGGCGTCCGGGGGCGTCCGGGCGGCCGAGCGCCGGGTGGACCTCGAGGCGCTCGACGACTGCCACCGTCGCTACGCGGCCGACCGTGACGCCCTGATCCCGCCGGACCGGCCGGGGCCACGGCCGAGCGGCGGCGTCGGTGGCACCCGCCGGGGCGTCAAGTGCCTCCACGCCCATGTGGCCTGGTGGATGGCGGGGGGCGACGACCCGGTCGGCGCCTGGGCGGCGGACCGACTGGGTCTCACCCGTCCCGGGGAGTGAGCGCCGCTCGCCGCTGTGGTAGTCACGCGCGCATGAGCGAGCACCGCCGTCGCCGCCGTCGACTGCGGGACGAACTCGACCCGCCTGCTCGTCGTCGGGACGACAGGACAGGTGGCCGCCCGCGAGATGCGGATCACCCGGCTCGGGGCCGGCGTCGACGCGGCGCGCCGGCTGCAACCCGCGGCGATCGCGCGCACGCTCGAGGTGCTCGCCGAATACCGCTCGATCATGGACGCGGCACGCGTGACCCGCGCCCGCCTCGTCGCCACGTCGGCCGTGCGCGACGCGGCGAACGCCGAGGCGTTCCTCGAGCCGGCCGCCGAGGTGATCGGCGTGCCCGCGGAGCTGCTGAGCGGGGTGGAGGAGGGACGCCTCTCGTACGCGGGCGCCGCCGCGGAGCTCCCGCCCGTCGCCGGCCGGACCGTCGTCGTCGACATCGGGGGAGGATCCACCGAGATCGTGACGATGGTCGACGGACGCGATCACCGCCGTCTCGCTCGACCTCGGCTGCGTGCGCCTGACCGAGCGGTTCCTGCGCGACGACCCGCCGTCGCGCCGACGAGGTGGCGGACGCGGTGGGCGAGATCGACCGCGAAGCTTGGCCGGGCGGTGCGTGACGTCCCCGTCGCTCGGCGCGCTCGGCCCGCGGGACCGCCTGGTCGGACTCGCCGGCACGGTCTCGACGCTGGCCGCTTTGGAGCTGGGCCTCACCGACTACGACCGCGAGCGCATCCATCACTCGGTGCTGTCGCTCGATGCGGTCAGGAAATGGTGCGAGGTGCTCGGGGAGCGAGCCGGCCCGGGCGCGGCGCCGAGCGGGCCGCCATCCCCGAGGGCCGCGTGGACGTGATCTTCGGGGGCGCGCTCGTGCTCGCGAGATGCATGGCCCGCTTCGGCGTGCGCCGAGTGCACCGTTTCGGAGTCCGACATCCTCGATGGCCTGGTGCAATCGCTCAGGCCCGGCCCCGCTGTCGGATGAAAGCGCCGGGATAGAGTGGAGCCACCCCGGCGGAGACCCACCCCGCTCCGGGCCAGCACAGGTGACGCAATGACAGCGGTGCACGAGGACGGAGGGGCATGGAGTTCGTCTACGACCTGATCATCGACCCCGACGCGGAGAACAACACGCACGCGTTCGCACTGGCGATGGTCGGGCACAACAAGACGGTCCTCGAGGTCGGCTGCGCCACCGGGTACTTCACGAAGGTCCTGGCCGAGAGGGGCTGCAAGGTCATCGGCATGGAGATCAACGCGGGGGCGGCCGCGCAGGCAGCGCAGTGGGCCGAGCGGGTGATCGTGGGCAGCGCCGAGGACGAGGCGGCCTGGGAGCAGGTCGACGACGAGTCAGTCGACGCGATCACGTTCGGCGACGTCCTCGAGCACCTGCAGGACCCCCTGGCGACCCTGCGCATGGCGCGCAAGAAGCTCAAGCCGAACGGGTTCGTCGTGACGTCGCTCCCGAATATCGCGCACGGCGACGTGCGGCTCTCGCTCCTGCGCGGGTCGTTCCGCTATCGCGACCTCGGGCTCCTCGACCGGACGCACCTTCGCTTCTTCACCGTCGACAGCGTCCGCGAGCTCCTGGGCGAGGCCGGGCTCGCCGTCGTCGACACCCAGCGGGTGATGGTGCCGCTGTTCGCCGCCGAGTTCGGGCTGAGGCGGGAGGACTTCCCCACGGCCGTGGTCGATGAGATCAGGTCCAATCCCGAGTACGAGACGTACCAGTTCGTGATGAAGTCCGTCATCGACGACGGCTCGGCGGCCGTGGCCGAGATGTCCAGCCGGCTCGAGGCGGAGGGCGACCGGGCCAATGCCCAGGCGGAGCGGATCCGGGTGCTCGACGAGACCATCCGCGAACAAGCGGAACGCATCGCGGCGATGGCCGAGGAGCGGGCCCAGCTGGGCGAGCTCGACCAGTGGCGCGGCCGCGCGCTCGAGATGGAGCAGGAGGTCGGGCAATTGCAGAAGCAACTCACGGAGATGACCAACCGCGCCGACGAGTACGGGGCCACGGCGCACCGGATCAGCCAGGCGCTCGAGGACAGCGAGCGCGAGTACGCCAAGCTCAAAGGCTCAGCGTCCTTCAGGCTCACGGCCCCGTTGCGGCGGTTGAAGGGCGTGCTCCGCGACGTCTGATCAGGGGGCCGTCAGGTCGCGGCGCGAGGTCGTACCAGACGTAGACGCCGTGGCTGTGGACGGGTGTCGCGCCGATGCACCCACGAGACGAATTGCCGGGCGAAGCGCCTCATTGGGCCCGGGCCCCATGATGAACGTCCGTGCGTTCCACGTCCGCCATTGCGCCCGCAAGGCTCTGCGCGCGAGCGACGCACCTCCGGAGGCTGATGTCGCCGGCGATGCTGCCGAGCGTGTTGCTCGTCAGGGTCGGGGTCCCCCACTCGCGACTGCGTCGGTGCGCGGCGCCGGCACGAGCGCGTACGCGCCGGGCATCTTGAAGCGCATGCCGGCCGACGCCTGCCAGAGCGTGGCGTCGGCATTGACCGTGGCTCGTGGACGGGTACACGATGGCGACCGAGCCGGCCGGCACCGCATCGACGGCGGACGAGGTGAAGAACGCGGGGGTGTCGACGGCCACCGCCGTGTAGGGCAGGGCGGGCAGCGAGGGGGAAGAGCGCCACCCGGCGCCACGACGACCGCGGTGGCCGGCCCGGCCCACGGTGTGGCCAGCCGGCCCAGGCTTGCGGAGGCGGTCCAGCGCCACCCCGAGCACGAGCGCAGCGAAGAGCACGACGTAGACGGAGAAGCGGGCGAGGATGGCGCCTTCGAACAGCGGAAGGTGGTGCAGGATGCCTCCGGGCAGGTGCAGCCAGCCGACGTACGTGGTTGTCGACGAGCAGGGGCGATCCCAGCGAGAGGAGATAGGCGCTGCACGCGGCCAGGAAGCAGATCACGACCACCTTCGACCGGCGGCAGACGACGTGGTCGTGACGAGGAGCAGGACCAGGGGGATGCCGAGATACGAGCCGTTCTCCGAGAGGTTGTTGGCGAACGTGGTCGCGAGATGGCGGTCGCTCCCGTGGGCGCGATCAACTGGTCTTGGTCGGGAGCACGGCGCTCAGCAGGTCCGCCTGGTACTGGCCGACGGGAATCGTCAGCGTGTAGTGCAGTGGTCCGCCGCAGCGAGTAGAAGATCGGGATAGGCGAGCACGACCACGGCGATAGCCAGCGCAATACCGATGGCCGGCACGGCGCGGTAGGAGATGCGCCGCACCTTGTGGAGGTTGAAGAGCGCCGACGAGGATGGCGACGATGACGGCAATGATCGCGGTGGTGGCGAGCACCTCGCTGGAGATGAAGTACTGCGCGACGACGAGGAGTCCGAGGATGAGCGCCGAGAAGACGAGAGGAGTATCGCTGCCGCACGAAGATCTCGTCGAGGACGATGAAGATGAACGGAACGAGAGCCACGAACATCGTGTGGAGGTGGGCGATGCCCTCCGACACGACGTAGGGCGAGAACCCGTAGAGCAGGCCGCCGACGAACGCCGCCGGTCGCCACGTCGTCCAGTGCCGGACGAAGCAATAGCCGCCGACGCAGCAGGCGAAGAAGGTGAACGAGGTCAAGAAGTTGACGCCGGCCACCGGCCCCCAGATGGCCGTGACGGGACTGGCGATCACGGCCAACAGAGGGATGGCGACGTTGGCGGCGTAGTTGACGCCAAAGGGAACGTTGACCCAGTGGCTGAAGAGCGGGTTCACGCCGTGGGTGAGCGCGAACGGGGTCCACGTGACGTACCAGGCGTCGAGCTTCGGATCCTGGCTCGGCTGCAACGTGTCGCGTCGCACCGGCCGTCCAGGCGTTCCAGTTGGCCAGGACGGCCAGGATCGCGTACGTGCCGATGGCCGCCGCGGTCGGGACCCACGCCGGCCCGAGCGGGCGGCGGGTGCGGGCGGCGTGCGGCGTGGCCTGCGAACGCGGTGGTGGGCGGACCTCCGTCTCGAGGCCCGTCATGGGCGTCCGAGCTGGCGGCGGTGCCGGGGCCGAACCGGGCTCGAGGGTGCCTCGTCGCAACCGTGCTCGTCCGTCATGACCGGTGGAAATCTATCTGGGCGTCCCCGCCCGGAGGGGCCACGAGCGAGGCCGGCCCCGCACCCGGCTAAAGGACGCCCAGCTTCTCCAGGGACTCCCGCACGTCGTTGTGGTACGCCTCGGGCGACCACAGCCGCGAGGTCTCGAGCAGGTGCGTGCTCAGCTCGGTCGAGCCTCCGGGGTCCGCCAGCAGGCGCGAGACGATCTCGGCACATTCCTCGATCGTCGTGAACGCCGTCGGCGCGCCCAGCTTCTCGACCACCTCTTTGGGCCCGCCCGCGCCGTACACGACCGGGATGCACCCGAAGCTCGCGGCCTCGATCGGCGTGATGCCGAAGTGCTCGAGCTTTTCGGGAAACTCGTCGGGATCCACGCCGAACCCGGCGGCATGGATGAGCACGGCCGAGCGCTCGTAGAGGCGAGCCAGGTCGCTCCGCCCGACGTTTGGATGGAACGTGCAGTTCAGCCCGGCCGCCATCCGCTGCAGCTCGTGAAAGCGGTTTCTCCCCTCGGGGCTCGGATGGATCGCGCCGGCCAGGGCGAGCTCGAGTCGGCTTCCGTTGCTGGCGGACAGCCGCCGGAAGGCCTCGATCACCACGTCTTGGCGCTTGTTGTGCCCGCCGGTGAAGAAGCGACCCACCGTGAGCAGGGTCCGTCGTTCCGGCCACGGGACGAGCTGCTTCGGATCGGGCCAGATCGCATGCGGGGACAGCAGGCGGATCGGCGGAGCCGGCAGTTGGTAGTGACGAATGAGCCCGTTGACGTTGCGGCGGACGAACTCCGAATAGACCCAGATCTCGTCGTAGCCGGCGAGCCACTCACCGCGTTCTTCCACCTGCTCGTCCGGGATCCAAAACGGGAACTGGATGTGATAGACGCTGCGGCGCCCGAAGGCGGGGACCGGCGGCAGGATCGAGTTGCCGATCACCGCGGCGAACTCGCAGCGCTTCTCGTCGAGCTCGTCCCAGGGCAGCGCGGTCCCGACGACGTCGTCGAAGCCGAACGTCGCCTCGATCTGCCTGATCCGCAGGCTGCTGTAGCGCTGGGGAGACACGAACACGACGTTGGGGGACCCGACGAGTGAGGAGAGGACGGATGCGAGCTCGAAAAGCATCCGCTCGCCCCCGCCCGGGACCAATTGGTACGGCGAGTACAGGACGTACTGCGCGTTGGGGTCGCCGCGGCGCGTGACCGGCAGGTCCAAATCCGTCCCGGCGAACTCCGGCGGCGCACTCGGTTCGGGGAGGTCCCGTGACGCCAGGTGCGCCACCTGGCGGCTCTCGAGCCAGGCGCCCCATTTCCTGACGAACCGGGCGCGGTTGATCTCCGAGATGTCGTGCAACTGGAGACGGCGATCGGAGGTCGTCTTGCTCTCGATGTGGACGACCCTCGCCCTCGGGTTCACCATGACCTTGCCGCACTGGGTCCACAGCTTCAGGCACAGGTCGGTGTCCTCGTAGTACGCCGGCTCCCATTCGAGCCCGAAGCCACCGACGGCCAGAAAGTCGGCGCGGCGCATGAGCAGACAGGCGGCGGAGCAGTAGTCCACGACGCAGGGCGTGTCGTAGTGGTCGGGGCCCCAGACCGTGCCCTTGCCGATCTGTACCACGTCGCCGGTCGGCACGGCCACGCCGCCCACCTCCTGCACCCTCCCGTCGGGGTACAGGAACATCGGGCCGACCGCGGCCACCGTCGGATCGTCCCTCATGGTCGAGGTCAGGGCTTCGATCCACCCGGGCTCGACGAAGGCGTCGTTGTTGAGGAACACGATGAAGTCGCCGGCGGCGAAGTCGACGCCGATGTTGTTGCCCTCGCCGAAGAAGCGGTTCACCCCCACCTCGACGAGGTTGAAGTCAGCCGCGACGGTGGCGCTTGCGCAGCACCGCCAGCTCTTCGGGATTCGAACCGTTGTCGACGACGATGATCTCCCTGACCAGCGGGCTGTCCGCCCGGCCGAGGGCGTCGAGGCACTCGAGGGTCGTGGCCGCCTGGTTGTAGTTGAGGACGATGACCGAGACGTTGTCGTCGAAGGGGTCGCGCTGCGTCACCGGCACCACTGCAGGGATCTAGCTGTCTGACGGGGCGCGACGGCGGCCATCATCCGGGAGAAGAGCCGGAGCGGCGCCGTCACACGCCACGAGCTCGAGCGCCGCATGGCGTCGAGCTCGCTCTGGGCGTCGGCGGCCAAGCCGGCGTACGCCTCGACCCGTCGCTCCTGGTCTTCGATCTTGGCGTCCTTCTCCTCGAGCTCGCCCTCGTACTTCGAGGCCGTGGTGGAGATCTTGGCCGAGAGCTGGTCGACCCGGTCGAGGAATTCCGACACCAGGTGCTCGCGCTCCTCCCGGGCCAACCGGAGCTGTTGGCTGAGCTCGCCCCTGGCCTGGGAGACCTCCAGGGTCAACCTCGACGTCTCCTCTTTGTAGACGCGCAACGCGGCCAAGAACGTCTCTCGCTCCGCCTGCTGTTGCTCGACGATGCGCCCGATGAAGGACACCACGGCGCCGGGCAGGTCGGACTCACCACCGAACTCGAGGCGGAGCAGGTCCGCGACCGTGTCCCGTCCCGGTTCCGCGTTCGCCGCCACCACGGTCTTGCTGGCCGGCGTCACCGGGTCGAACGTCACCGTGCACCGCCCCGGCGAACGTGGGCCTGTGGCGAGGATGCAGAGGGAACGGGATCTGAGCAGGACATTTCGCTGTCGGAGGACCTTACGAGCTCACGGAGGGAGAGAGGTCCTCTCCACCGGCGGACATCCTAGTGAATGCGTCGGGTGGGTCCTGGGCCCCGGCTGGGTCGGCCGGGCGTGCGGCCCAGGAGGCCGCGCAGTCCCGCCACGAACGCCTCGGGGTCGCCGTACGTGGCGTCCGCGTAGTCCTTGGCCCGCGCCGAGGCCTCCGCCGCCTCGCCGTGGAGCTTGTCCGTCGCCTCGATCAGGCCCCACGTGTCCGAGAACGTCCCGCCCCCGCTCGCCCGGGCCAGCGACGACGCCACCGCGGCGGCGGCGGGGACGACGATCGGCGTGCCGAAGCGGAGGGCCTCCACGCACTCACGCGCCACGAACGCCCCCGGCGCGAGGTCCACGCAGACGCCGGCGTGGGCGACCAGTCGCCAGAGGTCCATGCGGGTGTCGACCGGCGTCGTGCCCCGCAGAGCGCGGCCCTTCCAGGCCGACGCCACGGCGTCCTCGATGACCACGATGTCGCAGTCGTGGAACGCCGAGGTCAGCCACGCCACGGCCGCCGGGGGATCGGCGTGCCGGCCCAGGCGGCCCGAGAGGACCAGCACGTAGCCGGTGAAGCCGAACCCGTGGTGCCGGTGCGCCAGGGCGCCCGGGTCGACGGTCACGAACGGGCCACCGGGCCACACGTCGCCGTCCCCCTCGACCAACCCGATCCGCGGCCAGCGGTCCTCGACGCCGGCACCCGCGCGGGGTGACAGCCGGAACCCGGACTCGACGCCGGCCGCGGCCAGCCCGGTGCGCACCCCGGGCGTCAGGTCGTCCACGACGACGACGACGGAGTCGGCGGGCAGGCGGGCGGGCCAGACGAACCCGTCGGACTCCCCGGTGCCCTCGAGGTCGAAGGCGCCGTCGGGCTCGCGGGCGCCTTCGGGGCCGGGCACGAGGACGGTGACGGCACCGCTGCGCGACGCCCCTCCCGCGATCGCTCTCGTCACGAAGGACAGCTCGGCGGACCCGTCGCGCCAGTGGCGACCCACGACCACGACGGGCCGCTCAGGCATGCGTCGGCTCCGACAGGTCGGCGAGCAGTCGGGCGAGATGCATCACCTCCGCCCGCAGGCGGGACAGCTCCTCCCCGAAGGTCGTCGCGACGTCCCCGGTGACCTCCTCGGCGCTCATCATCCGATCGGTCAACACCTCGCACCGCTCCGCCAGCTCGATCGTGGCGCCCGCCAGCGCGGCGACGAGACGCCGACGGGACCGGCCGCTGAGCCGTCCGGCCCAGAGCCGGGCGGTGTCGCGCGGCGACCCGGACCACAGCGCGCGTCGGCGCGCCCGTGCAACGACCATTCGTGACGCAGCGCCTGCAGCGCCGGGCCGTCCGCGACGCGGCCCAAGCGGGGCGGCGCTTCCGTGGGGCGGCGCAGCAATCGCGGAGCCGAAGCGTCCGCTTCGGGGGCTAGCCCGTCATGAGGGTCGAATGCCATCGGTCCCACGCCTCCTTCTCTTCGGGTGTCGCCAGTCCGCACGAGGGATCGTCGCGGGTGAGATGTGGATTGAGGTAGGGATCCCGGGCGTCAATGTACTCAGCCCAGCGGTCGACGAAGTTGACGATGTCGCCGGTTCCCCCGGCCGTGCCACGGCTCGGTGACTCGTGGTGGATCAGCTCGGCCCCCGGCTCGTAGATCACGCGGTAGCCCCGCTGTGCCGGCGCGCAGGCAGTAGTCGACGTCGTTGAGGTCGACCCCGAGGTCCTCGTCGAAGCCGCCGAGCTCTGCGAAGACCTGGCGTCGCGTGGCGAGGCAGGCGCCGGTGACGGCCGCGCACTCGCGCACCGTCGTCGCCATCCCCAGATACCCCGGCTCGTCCTCCGCCAGGCCCAGCAGGGGATGGCCGGCCGCGCCGGTGAGGCCGACGACGATGCCGCAGTGCTGCAGCCGCCGGTCCGGGTACAACAACCGGGCCCCGGCCGCCGCCACGTCGGGCCGCATGGCCTGCGCACAGAGCGCCTCGAGCCACCCGGCTTCTCGCACCTCGATGTCGTTGTTGAGGAACACGAGGACGTCGCCGGCGGCGTCCGCCGCCGCCTCGTTGTTCAGCCGCGCCCAGTTGAACGGGCGCGCGGTCGGTGAGCACGCGGACGCCCTCTCGCTCCGCCAGTTCCTCGACGAGCGAGCGGGTCTCGGGTTCCACCGAGCCGTTGTCGACGAGGATCAGTTCGTGGCCGACGCCGCGCGCCGTGGCGCGGACCGAGTCGACGCACGTACGGAGGAAGCGCGCCTGGTCGCGGAACGGGACGATGATGCTCGCCGTGGTCCCCTCGGGGACGGACCGGACGATCCGGAACGTCCCGACGGTGCGTCCGTGCTCCACGCGGGACGGGTCGCCGCGCCGCCGGAGCGCCGCCTCGACGTGCGCGTGCTCGTCGAACGGGGTGACCGCCGGCCCCGAGCGGTGACAGAGGACCTCGCTGAGGTGCTGCACCGTCCCGGCGGCGTCGCAGACGTGGAGCGCCCACTCGTGCTCGAGGGCACCTCCTCGCCCGCCGCCAGTTCGAGGCCGGCCAGCACGCTGCGTCGGGCGGCCACCGGGCGACCCACGTAGGCGGAGGACAGGAGGAAGTCGGGGGAGTAGGCGGGCTTCAGCCGAGGGTCGACGTGATCGCCGTCGGCGTCGACCCGGTCCTCGTCCGCGTAGACGACATCGTGGTCGCGCAGCCCCCCACTGAGGAGCCTGACCGCGTCCGGCGCCCAGGCGTCGCCGTCGAAGATCAGCGCGGCGCCCGGCCCCTCGTTCGTCGCGAGCCCGAGCCCGAGCAGCTCGGCGAGCGGGGCCCCGTCCGGGGCCGACGACGACGCGGGTCCGCCGGGCGACCGGCCGCCCGGCGGCCGCGGCCGCGGCACGGCACGCGTCGTCCCACGGCGCGGCACGACGATGGCCAGGTTCCAGCGGGCACTGGTCTGGGCCCGCAGGCTGCGCAGGGTCCGGGCGGTGGCGTCGCCCGGCTCGGTGCCGAGCGCCAGGACGAGGTGCAGCTCCGGCCCTGACGCTCGCGTGCGCCGGCGCGTGCGCTGTCCGGCGCGTCGGCGGACCCACCCGTCGTACGGCCGCGGATCCTCCGAGACGTCCGGACGGAGGGGTGGCAGCTCCCGGGGAGCGAACAGCACCCGTTCCACACCGGCAATCTACCGGACCCTGCGCGGCCTTCCGGCGCGTTGGCGCAGGTGAGCGTGGACCTGCCACGATGCGCGGGTGGGCATGACCGAACGCTTGCTGATGGGGCCGGGGCCGTCGAACCCCTATCCCGAAGTCACCCTGGCGCTCGCCGGACCGGTCCTCGGGCACCTCGACCCGCAGTTCCTGGCCCTGCTCGACAGCACGAACGAGCGCCTCCGGCGCGTCTTCGCCACGTCCAACGCCTTGACCCTGCCGATCAGCGGCACGGGCTCGGCCGGCATGGAGGCCTCGTTCGTCAACTTCGTGCGGCCCGGCGCGCCCGTCGTCGTGGGGGTCAACGGTGTCTTCGGCGAGCGCATGTGCGACGTCGCCGACCGGCTCGGCGCCGACGTGGTGCGCGTCGACGCGCCGTGGGGCGAGCCCATCGACCCGGACCAGCTGCTCTCGGCCCACCCGTCGCCCTCGATCATCGCCGTCGTGCACGCGGAGACCTCCACGGGTGTGCGCAACGACATCGAGCCGCTGGGGCGGAACAAGGGCGACGCCCTGCTCCTCGTCGACATGGTCACGTCGCTCGGGGGCATCGAGGTCGCGGTCGACGACTGGTCCGTCGACCTCGCGTACAGCGGCACGCAGAAGTGCCTTGGCGTGCCGCCGGGGTTGTCGCCGTTCACGGTGTCGCCGCGCGCGCTCGAGCGGCTGCTCGAGCGGCCCTCCAGCTGGTACCTCGACCTCAATCTTCTGGCCCGCTACGTGCAGGACGGGTCGGGCGGCGGGCGCGTGTACCACCACACCGCGCCGGTCCCCATGGTGGCCGCACTGCACGCCGGGCTCGGCGTCCTCGCCGAGGAGGGCATCACCGAGGTGCAGCAGCGCCACGCCGAGTGTGGCAAACAGCTGCAGGCCGGCCTCGAGACGCTCGGGCTCGAGCTCCTCGTCGAGCCCGGTCACCGGTTGCCGCAGCTGACGACGGTCAAGGTGCCGGCCGGGGCCGACGAGGCGGTCGTCCGCCGCCGGCTGCTGTCCGACTACGGGATCGAGATCGGGGCCGGTGCCGGCCAGTTGGCCGGGCAGATCTGGCGGATCGGCTGCATGGGCAACACGGCGCGCCGCCGCAACGTCGTGACGCTGCTGGCCGCCCTGGCCGAGGTGCTGGGACGGTGAGCGTGGCCCGGGCGGTCCGCCACGCCCCCCTGGAGCTGCGTGGCCGGCGGGTCCTGTTGCGCTCCCTCACCGAAGACGACTTTCCCGCCTGGCACGAGGTGCGCACGCGCTGCGCCGATTGGCTGCTGCGCTGGGAGCCACGGCCCAAGGGCGCGCCCGTGCCCTCCGAGGACCGGCCGAGCTTCGCGGCACGCTGCGGCATCCGTGAGCGGGAGCGCCACCTCGGTACCGGCTACGGCTTCGGGATCTTCGTCGGCGAGCGTTTCGCCGGCGAGGTGACGCTGTCGTCGATCCAGCGCGGGCCCTTTCCAGAGCGGGTTCGTGGGCTACTGGATCGACGAGGCGTTGGCGGGGCGCGGCCTCGTTCCCGAAGCGGTCGTGGTCACCCTGCGCTTCGCTTTCGAGGCCATCTCCCTGCACCGCGTGGAGATCTCGATCATCCCGCGCAACCACGCCAGTCGCCGGGTGGTCGAGAAGCTCGGAATCCGCGACGAGGGCGTTGCGCTGCGCTACCTCGAGATCGACGGCGTCTGGGAGGACCACGTGCGCTACGCCATCACCGCCGAGGAGTGGACGGCGCGCCAGCCGAGCCTCGCGGGCGAGTGGCTGGAGGGCTGACTCAGCCCTCGCCGCTGCCCACGATCGACGGCGAGTGGCGGAAGAACTGCTCGACGTCGTGCTCGTAGGTGTACGACCGCGGCGGACGACCGGACTGCCGGCGCAACCGCACGGCCCGGATGAACTTGCGCACGGCGCCCGCACTGGTCGCGTTGTAACTGAAGCCGGTGGCGGCGAAGCGCCGGGTGTCGACGCCGCGGCCGTAGCGCAGGAGGTCCTCCAGCTCCGAGGGGAGGTCGAACAGCCGCGAGAGCGGCCGGATCTTGAGGGGGCTCCACGGTGAGAGAGGGACGAGTCGCGTGCCACAGATACCGGCCACCTCGCTCCAGGGGAGCCGTCCGTCCGCCGCGACGTTGTAGAGGCCGGGGATGCCGCCGCGGGTGACGTGCACCAGGGCGCGCACGACGTCGTCCTCTTCGACGAACTGCAGGAGTGGGTCGAAGCCGAAGATGGACGGGCAGACCGGCCGGGCCAGGTTGCGGCTGAGCGGCGTCGACAGGTGCGTGCCGAGGACGTTGGCGAACCGGAGCACGGTCACCTTCGTCGCAGGATTGTCCTCCGAGAAGTCGCGGACCAGGGTCTCCGCATCGACCAGCGCGCGCTCGACGCTGTTGCGCACCGGGCTCGTCCGGGGCGTGTCCTCAGCGAAGGTGTTCGGGTCGCTGGCGGCGGACCCGTAGACCAGCGTCGACGACTTGACCACGACGTGGCGGACCGACGAATCGGCCGCGCCCGCCGCGGCGAGGAGGTTCATCGTCCCGATGACGTTGATCTCGTGCATGGCCCGCCGGGGCACGGTCGACGAGTTCGTGATCATGAAGGTGTGGAGGATCGTGTCCACCTGCGTGGCCTTCACGATGCGGCTGAGAATGGAGTAGTTCTGGTCGGACCGGACGAACTCGGCGCGCTCGAAGGGGACCGACGGCTCGTGGGTCCCGATGCCGAGGATGACGTCGATGCTGGGATCGGTCTCGAGCGCCTGGACCATCCGACCACCCCAGAAGGTGTTCGCGCCGGTGACGAGGATGCGGCGGCTCATCCGAACCAGACGCTGCGCCGGTCGCGCAGCATGTCGTAGACCGCGTCCTGCAGATGCGTGCGGATGCGCTCGGACTCCTCCATGATGCGGCTCTTGGAGTAGCGGTCCTGATCGGGCGGGATGTCGAAGTGCACCGGGTCGAGCACGCGCAGCTTGAACTTCGCCGGGAACGGCATGACCGCGCCGAGCGGCCCCATGGCGAGCAGGTTCGCGGTGACGGGGAAGTACGGCACCCCGAGCGCCTTGGCCAGCGTCGGCAGTCGGAACACGACCGGCATGGCCTCCTCCGAGCCGACCACGGCGATCGGGATGACCGGCACGCCCGCGCGCATCGCGATCTCCACAAAGCCCCCGCGTCCGAATCGCCGCAGTTGGTACCGATCGGTGTAGGACTTCGACGGTCCTTTGGTCCCTTCGGGGAACACGAGGGCGAGTTGCCGCTGCTCCTTCAGGAGGCGGTACGCGTTGGCGGGGCGGGCGGACACGCCACCGGCGCGGGCCCACAGGGTGCCGACGACGGGAACGGTGCGGAAGAAGTAGTCGGCCAGGCCGTAGACGGGGCGCTCGAGCTCTTTCTCGATGCCGTGCATGATGACGGGCGCGTCGGAGGGGATGGCACCCGCGTGGTTGGCGACGAGGAGCGCGCCACCCTCGGTGGGGATCTTCTCGAGCCCTTCCCACTCGGTGCGGAACCACCGCGAGTAGATGGGCTCGTACAGCGTGCGGACCACGGCGCGCGTGCGCTCGGAACGGCCCCACTCGTCGACGTCGGAGAGGCGGGGGTCCTCGAGCTCCTCGCCGTCGTCGACGTTGACCCGCAACGGCACGATGGCCGTGGTCCGGTTCTTCTCGCCGACGACTGGACGCCCACTCGCCACCCGATCATCGTACCGAGCGGACGGACCGCCCCGCCCCGTCCGCTCGCCCCGGCTGCGGGGGTCAGGGACGAGCCGCCCCGATCAGCCCCTCGGTGAAGATGGGCGAGTAGGAGACCGTGCTGCCGGTGAACGGCGCCTGGATCACGGTGTCGGTGCCGTACGGGCCCGAGCCCGTGTACATCACGACGTGGTCCACCTGGTTGTCGTTGTCCAGGTTGTAATAGAAGAGCAGGTCACCGGGTTCCAACGCATCGAGCGGCACGTGCGGGAGCGCGGGCCACTGGGTTTCGGTCGTCCGTGGGATCGACACGCCGGCCTGTCCCCAGGCCCATTGCACGAGGCCCGAGCAGTCGAAGCCCACCCCGGGCTCCTCGCCCCCGAAGACGTAGGGGACGCCGAGCTGGGACACCGCGGCCTGGACCGCCGCCATCTGCTGCGCGTCGCCCGTCGCGGTCCCGCCGACGGGCCCGACGTCGCCGGACGCCTGGTTCGCCGCGTCGGTCGCCGCCGCGCCGCTCCCGGAGCCGCCGACGGTCCCGGCCACCGTGGCCGCGGCCTCGGCCGCCGCCTCGGCCGCCTCCTGCTGCTGCTGGTTGGCCGCCTTGGCTGCCGCGGCCGCCTCCTGCTGTGCTTCGGCGACGGCGGCCGCGGCGACCTCGTTGGCGAGCTGCCCCTGCACCTGGCTCAGCGTCGCCTTCGTCGCGGCGGCCTCTTGCTCGTTCGCCGATGCGAGCGACTTCGCCTGCGTCGCTTCGGTCTGCGCTTGCGCGGCGACGGACTGCTGCTGCGTCTCCTGGTCCTGCAGGCGCGATTCCGACCCTTGCAGCGCGTTCTCGTCGCGGCTCAGGTTGCCGACGATCTGATCGGTGTACTGGTCGCGCGCCTGGTTCAGGGTGGCGGAGGACGAGAAGTAGGACGTGAAGTTGCTCTGGGGCGTCCCGTAGACGTACGCGGCCACGGCGTCGGACGAGACGAGCTTCTTGTCCACCGACACTTCGGACTTGGTGCGCACGAGGCTGGCCGCGAGCGACTGCAACTGGTTCTGCGCGTTCTGCAGGTCCTGCTCGGCCGTGTTGTACTTGTCGTCGAGGACCGAGCCCTGCTGCTCCTCCTGGGTGAGCGTCCCCTCGATCTGCGACACCTGGGTTTGGGTGGAGTTGATCTGCGACTGGTTCGGGGCCGGGCCCGGGAGCGTGGTGGACGTGTTGGTGGCACCCGCCCCGGAGGCGACGAGCGGCGCGCAGAGCGCGGCCAGCATCCCGGCGACGATCGCCACACGGGTGGCGGGGGTGACTCCGCCGGCAGTGGCCCGACACCTCACTGCTCTCACCTGGTAAATCGTAACGGCTCTGACGTGGCAATTTCGGCACCCGCGGCGTGGCCGGCAGGTTGCGACCCCCGTTCGCGGGGCGTTCACCTTCCCGTCGATTGCTTCGTCGGGCGACCGTCCGTAGGGTCATCGTGCGTGGAGGGCGTCGTGACGACAACCCAGGGGAGGCTGCGCGGCACGTGGCGCAACGACCTGTGGTCGTTCTCCGGCGTGCCGTACGCACGCGCCCCGATCGGCGAACTGCGCTGGCGGCCTCCGGCACCGGCGGAGCCCTGGGACGGCGTCAGGGATGCGTCGACCTTCGGCGCCATCGCACCCCAGGCACCTCCCGTGCCTGGGATCACCAGCCCGTCGGATCCCGACGCCTCCGAGCCGCAGAGCGAGGACTGCCTCTTCCTCAACGTGTGGACGCCGGCCTTGGACCCCGAGACCCGACGGCCGGTGCTGGTCTTCATCCACGGAGGTGGGTTCACCTCCGGCAGCGGCTCGGTGTTCCTCTACCGCGGCGGGAATCTCGTCCGCAACGGCGACGCCGTCGTGGTCACGATCAACTACCGCCTGGGCGCGCTCGGATTCCTCGGGCATCGCGAGCTGGCCGAGGCCGACGGCATGGTCGGCAACTGGGGACTCATGGACCAGGTGGCCGCCCTGGCGTGGGTGCGAGAGAACATCGCGGCCTTCGGCGGTGACCCCGCCAACGTCACGATCTTCGGTGAGTCGGCCGGGGGTTTCAGCGTGGCGGCGCTGTTGGGCTGCCCGGCCGCGCACGGGCTGTTCCGCCGCGCCATCGTCGAGAGCGGCGGCGCGCACGTCCACTCCGTGGAGGAGGCGGAGCGCGCCGCGAGCCGGCTCGCCGCCGAACTGGGGGCCGCGTCGTGCGACCGGGCGTCGCTCGCACGTGTGCCGGCGACGGAGCTGGTCGCCGCGACCACCGAGTTGGGCAAGCGGCGCCCGGACCCGGGGCTCGTCCCGCTGCCCTTCCTGCCCGTCATCGACGGGGTCTTCCTCCCGGTCCACCCACTGGAAGCCGTCGCCGACGGTGCGGCCGCGGGCGTCGATCTCATGGTCGGCACGAACCGAGACGAGCTGACGCTGTTCGGCCTCGGGAATCCCGCCCTCTTCGCGATGGACGACGCCGGCTTGGAGCGCTGGATGGCGAACGCACTCCCCGACATCCCGCCGGCGCAGGTGATCGACGCGTACCGGGAGGCGCGCCGGGCGCGTTCGGAGTCGACGGAGGTCAAGGACGTGTGGGTGGCGGCCGGCACCGACATCGTCTTTCGCTGGCCGAGCCTCCAGCTGGCGGCGGCACACGGCGCCTCTGGTGCGGCCACCTTCGTCTACCTCTTCGACTGGGAGTCGCCGGCGTTCGACGGCATGCTCGGCTCGACCCACGCGCTCGAGCTCCCGTTCGTGTTCGGCGCAGTGCACATCCCGGTGGTGCAGTTCTTCTCCGGGGGCGGCCCGGCCGCGGACACGCTGTCCCGGCAGATGCAAATGGCGTGGCTCGCATTTGCACGGTTGGGGGAGCCATCACACGAGGGCATCGGGGAGTGGCGGCAGTGGGACAGAGCCGGGCGCGCCACGATGGTGTTCGGCGCTCACAGCGGGCTGGCCGACGCGCCACGGGACAGCGAGCTGGGCGTCCTCGAGCGCTACCGCCCCCTGCCCGTTCCTGCCACGCGCTGATCAGGCGGCCACGCGGGTCACCCGCAACGGCAGGTGGCGAATCCCCGAGTGGCGATTGCTGCGCGTCCATTCCACCGGCCCGGTGAGCTCGTAGCGCTCGACCACGCGCAACACCTCCTCGAGGGCGACGCGGATCTCGAGGCGGGCCAGGTGCGCGCCGAGACAGAAATGGACGCCGTGGCCGAACGTCAGGTGCGGGTTCGGGTCGCGGCCGAGGCGGAAGGCGTCCGGCGCGCTGAATTGGCGTTCGTCGCGGTTGGCCGAGCCCTCCCACACCACGACCTTTTGCCCCGGCTCGATCTTCTGGCCACCGAGCTCGCATCCGATCGTCGCGGTGCGGCGCTTGGACGGCGACGGCGTCGTCCACCGCAGGATCTCCTCGACGGCGGTCGTCATCGGCAGGTTGCCGTTGCGCAGCAGAGCGAGCTGGTCGGGCCACTCGAGGAAGGCCACCATGGCACCGGCGATGGCGTTCCGGGTCGTTTCGGCTCCGGCCGAGAACAGGAGCGAGAAGAACGCCGACAGCTCGTCGTCGCTCAGCCGCGGCGGGTCCTCATCGGGCAACTCGGCGTGGATGACGGCGGAGAGCATGTCCGCACGCGGGGTGGTCCGCTTCTCCTCGATGAGGGCGCGCCCGTAGTCGTACATGCCGTCGAGGGCCGCTTGGCGCCGGGGGGTCATGGAAAGGAAGTCCGACTCGTCGGGGATGTCGAAGATGTGCTCGACCGCGTCGAAGAGGAAGTGGCGATCGTCCTCGGGGATGCCGAGCAGAAGGCAGATCGCCTGCATCGGCAGCTCGGCCGCGAGGTCGATCAAGAAATCGAACTCGTCGCCGACCGCGGCGAGGAGGGACCGCATACGCCGACGCAGCTCCACCTCCAGGTCCCGGACGGCCGCCGGCGTGAGGCCCTTCGACACCAGACGGCGAATGCGGGCGTGGCGGGGGTCGTCCATCATGTTGAGCACCACGCCCGCCACGGGCAGGTCCTGGATGATCGTCCCGCCGTAGGGACGCTCGCCGCCGGTCTCGGAGGAGAAGGTCGCCGGGTCGTGCAGCACGCGTAGCACCTCGTCGTAGGTGGCGACCGACCAGAAGCCCTCTCCGTCGGGAGTGTGCGCGGTGGGCTCGTGCCACCAGACGGGCGCCAGGTCCCGGTGCCGGCGGAAGACGTCGTGCGGGAACCCATCGGCGAAGGTGTCGAGATCCGTGAGGTCCACCCCGTCGAGAACGTCAACCACCGGGACATCCTCATGGGGGTGCCCGGCGGGGTCAAGAATGGGCGGGCCGGGGGTGTAGCCCAATTGGCAGAGGCAGGGCGCTTAAACCGTCCCCAGTGAGGGTTCGAATCCCTCCGCCCCCACTCAGTGCGCTGGACCCCGTTTGGGGAGCCGGCCTTATGAGAGTTTGGTCGACCGACAGGGAAGGCGAGAACGCGCGACCCTCACTTGTCAGCGCCGCGAAATCGCGCCAGAACGTCAGCGAAGCGGCGGAGCGGCTCGGTCATGCGCCAAGAAGTGGATGTCTTGAGCTCCTCGTTCTCACGTTGCGCCGAAGCGGCGGCGGCTTGAGCCGCAGAGGCGTCGGCCTCAGCTGTGTGGGCGCGCGCTTCCGCGGCTCGGCGCGCTGCCTCGAGGACGTGTGAGTCTGGTGGGATTCCCCAAGCCGACAGATAGTGGCTCCCCTGGTGCTCAACCTCGAGGAAGTCGGTGTGTGGTGACACGGCCTTGTACACCCGAAAGGTCTCGGTCACCGCTGCCGTGGCAGCCGTCTCGAGGGGCCCGATGAAGGCGCTGTTGGGAACTCCGAACAAAGGGTGGCGCGCCAACCGCTCCATCTGCGCAGCGTCCACGTAGAAGCATCCGGCGTGCGGATTGGAGGGGCGCTCGAAGGTCGGGTCGACCCCCATCCACCGAGCGGTCACGGCTCGTGGGCCAGGGGGCAGCGCAAGCTTCTCGAGGTGGACGGCCGGGATGTCGGCGTCCGGGTAGACCTTGGCACCGCCACTGGCCTCGTAGCGCGACGGCATCAGCAGCGAGTCATGTCCGGCGACCGAGCAGAACCATGCTTGTTTGTCGAACAGGAACGGATCGTGGATGACGATGTCGTCTTCGAGGTACCCGAACGCGTCGTACCGACCGACTGCCTGTGCCAAGAGACGATGAGCAGCAAAGGGAAGGTCAAGCGGTGGTACGTCTGTCTGTTCGTGATGAACCAGCAGTTGAACAGGACCGACCTCGTCGATCAAGTGGTTTGGACCGGTGGTCACGATCATGACGTCCACCTGGTGCCTGGTCGCCGCGGGAACCCGTAACTCGGGATGGACCATCGCCGATTGCCCGAACGTTTCGTGTAGACGGGTGATGGTACGAGCGATAGCGTTCGCCCGGACCTCCCGCGCTTCGCGCTCGGCTCCCAGGGCGGATGAAGGATCGTAGCGATAGAAGTGCGGGATGACGAAGAGCAGTCGCTTCATGACGGTCCAAGTAAACCGCACATATGATTACGTACCGAAACCTTGGTCGGAACGGACGGCTTGGCAATCAGCTTTGGCAGATAGCGAGCACGACCGGCATCGCCCGCAGTCAAGGTGAAAGGTCCGCCTTCCCGTTTTGGCGATACGAGCCCTATTTCTGTGTGCCGGGCGACCTCTTCGTCCATGGTCGCGAACCTGTCGGCACCGATCTCGGGATGGGCTACTACCAAAACCTCCGCTACCTCCAAGGGATCGGGGACGAGGTCAAGGATTGGTTCAAGCCGGCCCCCGCGGTGTGGGAGCGCCTCGCTCACCGCTTCGCGGCTCTGCTCGGCTTGCCTCATCGGACGGCGGTGCATGTGCGCCGGGGGGACTTCATCGACCACAGCGACCTCTTCACCAATCTCGGCATCGAGTACTACCGCCAGGCCATGGCGTTGACGCAGGGTCCGTACCTGGTCTTCTCCGACGACCTCGATTGGTGTCGCCGGAATCTTCCCGGCGAATGCATCTTCATGGACCGCAATCGGGACTACGAGGATCTCTTCCTCATGACCACCTGCCACGAGCATGTCATCGCCAACTCAACCTTCTCGTGGTGGGGCGCCTGGTTGGCGGAGAGCGGCCGGACCGTGTGCCCGGCCCACTGGGGGCCCATCTTCGAGGGCACCGACGCCTTCGTCCCGTCAGAGTGGATTCGGCTCGAATCGGAACCCGAAAGGTGAAAGGTTGACGCAGCACCCCGCACCCAGGGAGGTAGGTGGCCGCTTGGCAGGCCCCACCCTCCGGCGCCTCGCATCGACGGCGCGACGGCTGGTGGCCGGAGCCACCGACCCACGTTTCGACACGCTGGAACGGACCGTCGCGCAGCTCATGAACCAGGTTGCTGAAGCCGAGCTTGCACTCGCCGATGGCTTGACGGAGCTTCGGGCGCTGCGCCAGCAGGTCGACGAATGCCTGGACTTCGTACGAATCGACCACGACATCGTCCGCGACCTGCTCGAGGAGCTGAAACCTTCGTTGGGACGCGAAGATCGATAGAGGCGTGGAGGCCGAGGCCGCGCGTCACACGGAAACAGATTGAACCGGCGGGCTACTGGCCCAACCGTTCAATGGCATGCCTGTTCGGCTTGTCGAAATCAACGTTCTCGGTCCGGTCGAAGTCGTGGGGACTGCGTGCCCGTTCCGTCGCGCTGGCCGCCCTCGATCTCGTCGTGTACCTCGCGTTCCACCGAGAGGGTGTGCGTCATGACCAGTGGGCCATCGCCTTGTGGCCGGACCAGGCGGTCGCTCTGGCGACGGTGCACTCGACCGCTTCGGACGCTCGGCGAGCGCTCGGCCGTGCCGCCGACGGCGCGCCGCTCGTGTCGAGCGGCGCCTGCATCCGGCTCCACGAAGCCGTCGTTTCGGACGTGGACCGATTCGATGCCCTGGCCCACTCGGGTCACCCCGATCGGTTGCTCGAGGCGGTCGAGCTCTTGCGGGGGCGGCCCTTCAGCGGAATGAGACGCGCCGACTGGGCGGTGCTCGACGGCACGCAGGCGCAGGTCGAGGGGATGGTGGTGCGCGCCGTGTTGCAGGGGGCGGACGACCTGCTGCGCCACGGGCGGCCCGCCGAGTCCGAGTGGATGGTGCGGCGCGGCCTGGTCGTAAGCCCGTACGACGAACGTCTCTACCGGGCCCTGCTCCGAGCCCTGGCCGCCCAAGGCAACCGCGTCCGGCTGCGTGGCGCCATGGCGGAGCTGCTCACCGTGGCGGCCGACGCGCCCTTCGCCGCGCCGCTCGGGCGTCGGAGCGGTGCGGAAATGAGCATGTTGCACCCCGAGACGACCTCCCTCTATCAGGAGCTTCTCTGTGGGTGGCCTGCGACGGGAGGGGCGCCAGCCAGGCTGTAGGGTTGCGTCCCGCCATGGCGAGAAGCTCCTCTGGGAAATCGGTCGCACGCGCCGCCGCAACGGGTGGCGGCGCGACCTACCGCGGCCAAATGCCGGTGAACTGGTACGCCGCGCTCGTGGTGATCGTCCTGGTCGGCCTCGCTTCGGTCGCCATCGCCAAGTACCACTACAACCAGACCCCGACGGTGGTCCAGCCCGCTGTCGGCACGACATGGCACGCCGCCATCGACTTCGACATCTGCGGCACGTCGCAGCCGGCCCTTGCCGCCTCACCCAGCACTTCGAAGTCGGGCCTCACCACGACCGGTTCTGGCGTGCTCCTGATCGCACCCAAGACGTCCGGCGAGGCGGGCAACAACGCGACGGTGGGCAAGTTCGCCAACGAGTACTCCGGCCTCACGGTGACGAACACCTCGCTGAAGTACCCGGGCGCCAAGAGCCAGGAGTACACGAACGGCGAGAAGTGCCCGGCCGGAACCCCCGACGCCGGCAAGGCGGGCGACGTCATGGCCCGCTGGTGGGTCATCACCACGAAGGTGAAGAACAACCAGGAGGTCGAGACGAACGGCGTCACGACGGCCAAGCCCGCCAACCTCAAGCTCTTGAACCGCCAGCTCATCACCGTCGGCTTCGTGCCGGCCGGCACGACGTTGCCCAAGCCCCCCGCCAGCACGATCCTTGCGCTGCAGCAGGTCCTCGCGGGAAGCCAGCCCGTCGCCACCACCACCACGACGACGGCCGCATCGTCCACGGCGGTCACGTCCGCCGCCACGACGACGAGCACGACCGCCGCCACGACGACGAGCACGACCGCCGCACCCACCACGACGAGCACGACGAAGGCGTCGACGACCACGACGACAGCGCCGACCACCACGACGACGAAGTAATGAAGGCGGTCGTCCTCGTCGGGGGCGAGGGGACGAGGTTGCGTCCACTCACACTCACGTCCCCCAAGCAGATGCTCCCCATCGTCGGTGTCCCGATGATCGAACGCGTCCTCACGCACCTGGCCGCCCACGGGGTCGACGAGGCGGTCCTGTCCCTGGGCTACCTCCCCGACGCGTTCATGGAGGCGTATCCCGACGGACAGGCCGCCGGCGTGCGACTGACCTACGCCGTGGAGCCCGAGCCCCTCGACACGGCGGGCGCCGTGCGCTTTGCCGCGACGTTCGCCGGCATCGCCGAGACCTTCGTGGTGGTGAACGGCGACGTGCTCACGGACCTCGACCTGACCGGCCTGGTGGCCTTCCACCGCGACCGGGGCGCCGAAGGGACGATCGCCCTGCATCCGGTGGCCGATCCGTCGGCCTTCGGCGTGGTGCCGACCGATTCGGAGGGCCGGGTCACCGCCTTCGTGGAGAAGCCGCCCCGTGACGAGGCGCCGACCAACGAGATCAACGCGGGGACCTACGTGCTCGAGCCGTCGGTGCTCGAGCGGATCCCCGAGGGTGGGCGCGTCTCCATCGAGCGGGAGACGTTCCCGGCCATGGTGCGCGACGGCACCCTGTTCGCGCGGTCCGACGACACGTACTGGCTCGACACCGGGACGCCGTCCGCGTTCCTCGAGGCCAACTTCGACTACCTGGACGGGAAGCGTGGGCCAGTCGTGGCCCCGGGCCTCGCCGACCTGGGCCAAGGCGTGCTGGTCGAGGGCGACAGCGAGATCTCGGGGAGGTGCTCGGTCCCTGCTGTCGTCTTCTCCGGCTGTGTGATCGAACCGGGGGCCCGGGTGGAGCACAGCATTCTCGGACGCGGCACCGTCGTTGCGGCCGGTGCCGTCATCATCGACTCGGTGGTCATGGACGCCTGCCACGTCGCGGGGGACGCGAAGGTCGTCGGGCTCGGTGATGGGCCCCCGCTCGGTCGTCGGGCAGCGGGGTGACGTCCGCCCCGTGTCGGTGCTCGGCGCCGACGCGGTCGTCTCGTCGGGCACCCTGGTCGACGGCGAACGGGTGTCGGGCTAAGAAGGCAGGCCATGCGCACCCTCGTGACCGGCGGCGCGGGCTTCATCGGTTCGAACCTGGTGGACCGGTTGCTGGCGGAGGGCCATGAGGTCGACGTCGTCGACGACTTCTCGACCGGCTCGTTGTCCAACTTGTCCGAGGCCCGTGGCAGCGGGGGTCGTGCGCTCACCATCCATCACCTCGACATCACCGCCCCCGGAGTGGTCGAATTGATGGCTCGTCGGCGGCCGCAGCTCGTGTTCCACCTGGCGGCGCAGGTCGACGTGAGGGTCTCGGTCGCCCGGCCCGCCTTCGACGCCGCGGTCAACATCATCGGGTCGCTGCAGATCCTCGAGGGCGCACGACAGGCCGAGACCGAACGCGTCGTGTTCGCCGCCAGCGGCGGCACGCTGTACGGCGACCCCGCACCCGAGGAACTTCCCCTCCGCGAGTCACACCCACAACAGCCGCTGTCGCCCTACGGCGTGGCCAAGAAGTCGGTGATGGACTACCTGGTGGCCTACCGCCAGCTGCACGCGCTCGAGTTCTGTGCGCTGGCACTCGGGAACGTGTACGGCCCGCGGCAGGACCCCCACGGGGAGGCCGGCGTGGTCGCCATCTTCGCCGAGCGCCTCCTGCGCGGCGAACCCGTCACCGTGTTCGGCGACGGTGAGCAGACGAGGGACTACGTGTTCGTGGACGACGTGGTCGACGCCTTTGTCCGGGCCGCCAGCCGAGGGGGCGGCCTCATGTGCAACATCGGCACGGGCACGGAGACGTCGGTCAACGAGCTGCTCGCCACCATGGCGGCCCAGGCCGGCGTCGAGGTGTCGCCGGTCTTCGCCCCGTCGCGACCCGGTGAGCTCCTGCGTTCGTGCCTCGACATCGAGCGGGCGGCGATTCAGCTCGGCTGGCGACCCTGGACGGAGCTGGCCGAGGGCACGCAGGCGGTGCTCGAGTTCGTGCGGTCGCGACTGGGCTGAGGGCGCCTCAACGGAAGAGGTCCTCGTCGGGGGGTCGGACGATCTCCGAGCGGACCGACGCCGGCCGGAGCCAGGCGTCCGGCACGCCGCGCACGATGGCGACCGGGATGCCGCGGTCCTTTCCCATCACGAGCTCCGCCGCGCCCGCCAGCTCGTCGGCCACGCAAACCTCGGTGGCCATCAGCTCGCGGCCCCCGGCATCGAGGGTGCCCTTCAGGTCGACGACGGCGGCCACGCCGGCGCACCCGATGGCGACGTCGGTGACCCCACGCCGCCACGCGCGCCCGAAGGTGTCGGACACGATCACGCCGACGTCGACGCCGAGCAGGTGGTGGAGTGCCGCCCGGATACGCCGTGCGGAGAGGTCGGGGTCCTCGGGGAGGAGCGCGGCGGTGCCGTCGGCGACGTTGGAGAGGTCGATCCCCGCGTTGGCGCAGACGAAGCCGTGACGCGTCTCGCTGATGAGGAGCTCGCCGCGGCGGCGCAGGATCCGCACCGACTCCTGCTCGACCAGGGCCACCTTCGCCTCGGGGTCGTCGTGGTCCAGCGGGACCAGGCGGCCCTCGGCCTTGGACACCACCTTCTGCGTCACGACGAGCACGTCGCCGGCGCGCAGGTCGGGCCCGTCGGCCTGCGCCGGCGCGAGGGCGTCTGCGATCAGCCGCCCGAGGTCGGTCCCCACGGTGACTTCCCCGATCCCGGTGATCGGGATCAGCGCCATGTGCTCAGCGGACGGCATCGAGCACCACGCGCGCCAGGTCGGCCGCCCGTTCTGGAGAGCTCATGACGGTCGGGGCCACCACGCAGCGAACACCCTCGGCCTCCACCGCCCCGGCGTGCGCGGCGTCCGCCTCGTCGATGACGAGGGTGCCCGCCCACGACGCGTACAGCCGGGCGACGCCCACCACGGAAGGATCGGTCCCCAACTCCTGCATCAAGCGGTCGGCCGGCCCCTTCAGTGCGGCGCCGGCGACGATGGGGGAGACCGCCACCACGTCGTCGCGTCGAGTGCGGAGCGCCTCCACGACGCCCGGCACCGCGAGCACGGGCGCGATCGAGACGATCGGGTTCGACGGGCACGCCACGATGCGATCCGCCGCTTCGAGCGCAGCGAGGACCCCCGGCGCCGGGCGTGCGTCGGACGCCCCGTCGAAGCGCACGCGGCTGACCGGGACGTCGTGGGCCAGGCGGACGAAGTAGTCCTGGAAGCCCACCTCGGTCCCGGCCGGGCCGAGGGCGCTGGCCGCGGCGAGGGTGACCCGGGTCCGCAGCGGGTCGTCGGTCACCGGCAGCAGCCGGACCGCCACCCCGCGCCGCGTGGCGATCGACGCCGTCACCTCGCTCAGCGGGTCGCCGGCGGCGAGTCGCCCGGTGCGGAAGAGATGCGTGGCCAGGTCGCGGTCCCCGAGCCGGAACCAGTCCTCGCCGCCGAGGCGGCCCAACTCGTCCATGACCGCCCAGGTCTCACCGGCCACGCCCCACCCGGTCTCCCGGTTGTCCATGCCGGCCAGGGTGTAGGTCACCGTGTCGAGATCCGGGCTGATGGCGAGGCCGTGCAGGACCATGTCGTCGCCGACGTTGACCACGGCCGTGATCTCCTCGGGCGGCATGACGCGCACGAGGCCCGAGAGCATCCGGGCGGCCCCGACGCCGCCGCACAGGGTCACCAGCACGGAGGCAGCATAGGAGCGCGGTCGGTCGGGCCCGAGCGGTGCCCCTGGTACCATCGCCGCCCGCCATGCCCACCGCCATTCCGCTGGATCGGCACGCGACGGTGGTGTCCGTCCTGCGGGAGGCGGCCCGCGTCAACGCTGACGTCGAGGCCTATGTCGAGCCCGCCGGCCCCGGGACGCGCCGCTCGCTGACGTTCGCCGAATGGGACCGCGCCGCCGACGGCGTGGCGGGCTACCTGGACGGGCGCGGCGTGGGCCAGGGCGACGTCGTCGGCCTCCTGCTGCCGTCGTGCATCGACTACGCCGTGCTCTACGCCGCGCTCCAACGCCTGGGAGCCATCACCTCGGGCATCAACCCCCGCATGGGCTCCCGGGAAGTCGCCTCCGTGCTCGAGCGAGCGGCCCCGGTGCTGCTGGTCGTGGACCCCGACGTCGCCCTGCCGGCGGAGACGGACGTGCCGCAGGTGACACGCGCCGAGGTCGCCGAGGCCTGGACGGGTGATCCGCCGCCGGCGTGGCCAGATCTGGGCCCCCACGATCCCGTGGCCGTGGTGTGGACGAGCGGTACGACGGGCCGCCCGAAGGGTGCGCTGTTCGATCATGCCAACCTCGCCGCGGTGGCCCGCGGCACCGACGTGCTGAGCCGGCCGGGCGACCGCCGCCTGTCGCCCCTGCCGTTCGCACACGTCGCCTACATGACGCGCGCCTGGGACGAGATCGCGCACGGCGTCACCACCGTGATCACCCCCACGCCGTGGCGGGCCGAGGACGCGATCCGCATCATGGAGGCCGAGCGCATCACCGTTGGCCAAGGCGTGCCGACGCAATGGGCGCTCATGCTGGCCCGCCAAGAATCGGCGGAGGCCGACTTGGGCGCGCTGCCGCGTCGTCGGTACGGGGGCCGCCCGCATGGCCGCCGCCATGGTGGCCGAGGTACGCCAGAGGTTCGGCGCGCCCGTCGTGGTCCGTTACACGTCGACGGAGGCATCGCTCGGGACGGGGACGACGCTGTCGTCCACCGACGACGAGGTCGCCACCACCGTCGGACGGCCCGTGCCCGGAGTGGAGCTGGCCATCGTCGACGACGACGGCGCCCCCGTGGCGCCGGGGACCATCGGAAAGGTCATGCTCCGCTCGCCCGCCGTCATGCGCGGCTATTGGGGCCAGGGCCCGGGACGCGGCCGCTCGGTGGCGGACCTCATCGATGGCGAGGCGACCGCCGCGGTCCTGGCCGCGGACGGCTGGCTCACCACGGGCGACTTCGGCTCGATCACGCCGGAGGGCAACCTGCAGCTGGCCGGGCGGGCCCACGAGCGCTACATCCGGGGCGGCTACAACGTGTACCCCGCCGAGGTCGAAGAGGCCCTGGCGTCGCACCCCGCCGTGGCGCGGGCCGCCGTGGTCGGGTCGCCCGACGACGTGCTCGGCGAGATCGGGGTTGCCGTCGTGGTCGCCGCCCCGGGCGCCCAGCCGGAGCTCGCCGCCTTGCGGGCGCACTGTGCGGCGCAGCTCTCGGACTACAAGGCCCCGGACGCGTTGGTGGTCGTCGACGAGCTCCCGCTGACGCCGATGATGAAGGTGGACCCCGTCCGACTGGGCGCGCTGGCGGCGGAGGCCGCCGACGAGCGCCGTGCGGCCCGGGCGCAGGATCGTGGCGCCGCCGCCGGGATGGTAGGCAGTGGCGTCGACGAAGCGGCCGACGCGGCCGGCAAGAAGGAGCGCGCATGAGCCCCACCAAGAGAGTCGGGGAGTCCGATCCCAACCGCGGGACGACCCCCGAGGCGATCACTCCGGGTCGTTACAAAGGCCAGGTCGCGATCGTCACCGGCGCCGGTTCGGGCATCGGCCGGGCCACGGCGCGCCGGCTGGCGGCGGAAGGGGCCGCCGTCGCCTGTCTCGACCTGGTCGAGGACGCCATCGGCGCGGTGGCCGCCGAGATCAACCAGGAGGCGGCCGAGGCGGGCGGACGCGCCATCGCGCTGCGCTGCGACGTGACCGACGAGGGCGCGGTGGCCGAGGCGGTCGCGCAGTCGAAGCTGGAGCTCGGCGAGATCACCAACCTGTGCAACATCGCCGGCATCGGCGGCTTCGCCCACACACCCGAGCAGTCCCTCAGCGGTTGGGAGAAGATCATCGCGGTCAACCTGACCGGGACGTTCCTGATGTGCCGGGCGGTCCTCCCCGGGATGATCGAGCAGGGGGGCGCCATCGTCAACACCGTCTCCACGGCCGGGATGATCGGCCAGCCGTACTCGGCCGCCTATTGCGCGTCCAAGGGTGGGGTCAGGCTGCTGACGATGGCGCTCGCGGTCGAGTACATGGCGCGCGGGGTGCGCGTCAACGGCGTTGCCCCCGGCGGGGTCGACACCCCGATCATCCATAACTTCGGCCCGCCCGAGGATGCCGACTGGAACCTCATCCAGCGTCTGATGACGCCGATCGGGTTCGCCTATCCCCACGAGATCGCGGGGGCCTTCGCCTATCTCGGTTCGCACGAAGCCGACTACGTGACGGGCGCGATTCTGTCCATCGACGGGGCGATCACGACCTGAGCGACACCGCACCGCTCTCGCGCCTGCGGGTCGCGCTCGACGCGACACCGCTTCTCGGACTCCCTACCGGCATCGGAGCCTTTTGCCAGGGTGCGCTCGACGCGCTCTCTGTGCGGCCCGGCCTGGCCGTGCAGGCCTTTGCGGTCAGCTGGCGACGCCGCTCGGGGCTCGACGGCCAACTCCCGGCGGGTGTGAGCTCGCGGCAGCGCCCCATGCCGGCCCGCCCACTCCATTCGCTGTGGTCGCGCTACGACGGTCCGCCGCTCGAGTTGTTCATCGGCGCGGCCGACGTCGTCCACGGGACGAACTTCGTGGTGCCGCCGACGCGCCGCGCCGCGTCCGTCGTCTCCATCCACGACCTCACCCCTCTGCGCCACCCCGAGCTGAGCGAGGGTGCGACGCTGGCGTACCCAGGCCTGATCCGCCGGGCCCTCCAGCGAGACGCGTGGGTCCACGCCGACTCCGCTTTCGTCGCCGCCGAGGTGGTCGACGCGTTCGAGGCCGACCCGGATCGGGTGCGCGTCGTCTACCCCGGGGTGCCCGACCTGCCAGAGGTCGCCGACCTGGAGGCGAGGAGATCCTGCGGCGCATCTTGCCGGCGGGGACCCGTCGCTACTGCCTGGCGGTGGGGACGGCCGAGCCGCGCAAGGACCTTCCTGGTCTCGTGCACGCGTTCGGCGGCGTGGCCGCACGCGACCCCGATGTCTCCCTGATCCTGGCCGGCCCACCCGGCTGGGGGGAGCAGGCGCTCACCGACGCGGTCGCGGCGTCTCCGGCGCAGGCGCGGATCGTGCGCACGGGGTGGCTCGACGCGCGGGACCTGGCCGCGCTGCTCCGACGGGCCGCCGTCCTGGCCTATCCGTCGCTCTACGAGGGTTTCGGCTTCCCGCCGCTGCAGGCCATGCGCGCCGGCGTGCCCGTCGTCGCGACCCGGGCCGGCTCGTTGCCCGAAGTGCTCGGCGACGGCGCACGGCTGGTCGACGCGGGCGATCGCGACGCGCCTGGCGGCGGCGCTCGAGGAGTGCCTGGCCGACGAGGCGGTACGCCGGGAGCTGATCGCCGCCGGGACCGCCTGGGTGGCCCGCTACTCGTGGGCGTCCTGTGGCGAGGGGCTCGAGCGGCTCTATCGCGATGCGGCCGGGGCACGGCGTGGCTGAGACGGGTACGACGGTGCTCGTCGCCGTCGAGCAGCTGCGGCGCAAGGTGCCCGGCGGGATCGGCGCCTACGCGCGCGGCCTCCTGGCCGGGCTGGCCCAGTGCGCCGCCGAGGGCGATGGCGTCGAGGTGACGCTCTTGGCGAGTCGCGTGCCACGACGCGAGGACGACCCGCTCGAGGCGTTCGGGCGACCGGTGGTCGCGTCCGCGCTCCCGGGGCCGCTGCTGACCAGGGCCTGGGACCACTCGTGGCTGCACGCCCCGGACGGCTTCGACGTGGTGCACTCCGTGTCATTGGCGGCGCCCATGCTCCGATCCGGGAGCGCGAGCCGGCTTGCGGTGACGGTGCACGATGTGGCCTGGCGCCGCCATCCCGAGGCGACCACGCCGCGGGGCCGGCGCTGGCATGAGGGCGCCCTCCACCGCGCCCGCGACTGCGGGGCCACGCTGGTCGTGCCGTCCCGCCTCGTCGCCGCAGATCTCGTCGCGTTCGGCGTCGACGAAGCGAGGATCACCGTCGTGCCCGGCGGCACCGACCACCTGGCGCCACCCGACGAGGCTGCCGCCGACGGCCTGCTGAGCAGGGCCGGTGTGTCCGGCGAGTTCCTGCTGACCGTCGGCACTCTCGAGCCGCGCAAGAACCTCGACCGCCTCGTGCAGGCCTTCCGGCGTATCCGCCCATCGCTGCCCGGCCGCTGGCCGCTCGTCATCGTCGGCCCGACGGGGTGGGGCCGTGGGGCGCGGCCACCCGACACCGACGGCGTGATCTTCACGGGATCCGTCTCGGACCCGGTGCTGGCGGGCCTCTATCAGCGCGCCCGAGCCTTCGCCTACGTCCCGTTGACCGAGGGGTACGGCCTGCCACCGCTGGAGGCCATGCGCATGGGCACGCCCGCGGTCGTGTCCGCCGAGGTGCCGAGCGTGAACGATCTCGGCGCTCGCGGACCCGCGCCCGCCCGCATCGTCGACCCGCTCAACGTCGACGACATCGCCGCCGGCCTGGGCGCCGTGCTGACCGACGACGCCCTGCGGGCGGACCTGACGGCCCGCGGCTCCGCCCTCGCGTTGTCACGCACGTGGCACGGTGTCGCCCGCGCCCACGTGGCGCTGTGGAGGCGTCTCCGTTGACCCCGCTCGATCTGTCCCTCGACGTCTCTGCCGTGCCGGCCCATCCCGGCGGGGCAGGGCAGTACACGCTGGCGCTCGCCCGGGGCCTGGTCGCCCGTCCCGACGTGAGCCTCACGCTCGTGGCGCGACGGGGTGACGCGGCGCGGTGGGACGAGATGGGCGCGGCGCAGGTGCGAAGCGACGTCCCGTCTTCGCGTCCGGGCCGCCTCGCTTTCGAGCAGGTCGGCCTGCCCGCCGTGTTGCGTTCCGCCGGGGTGGACGTGCACCACGGCCCTCACTACACGATGCCGGCGCGGTCGCCCGTCCCGGTCGCGGTGACCATCCACGACTGCACCTTCTTCGACCATCCCGAGTGGCACCTGCGCTCGAAAGCCGCGTTCTTCCGACGCGCCATCCGGCGAGCCGCCCTCAGGGCGGACGTGCTCATCTGCGTGAGCGGGGTCACGGCCGAGCGCCTGGCGGCCAATGTCACCGTGCGCGCACCGGTGGTCGTGGCTCCGCACGGCGTCGACCACGACCGCTTCTCGCCGTCCGAGCCCGGCGCGGGTGCCGACACCGCTCTGTTGCACGGGTTCGGCGTGCCTCCCGACCGGCCGCTCGTGACGTTCGTCGGCACGCTCGAACCTCGCAAGGGGGTGGTCCCGCTGATCGCCGCGTTCGACGCGCTGGCGGCGTCCCGCCCCGACGTCGTGCTCGTGCTGGCGGGCCAGGGCGGTTGGGGCATGGCGGAGACCGAGCAGGCGCTGGCGGCCGCGCGGCACGCCGACCAGATCGTCCGCACCGGCTATCTGCCCGACGCCGCCGTGCCGGCCCTGCTCCGACAATCCGCCGTTGTCGCGTACCCGGCCTTGGAGGAAGGCTTCGGCCTGCCCGCCCTCGAGGCGCTCGCCTGCGGGGCGCCCTTGGTCACGACGGAGGGAACGGCGATGGCAGAGCTGGCCGGCACCGCGGCCCTGCTCGTGCCACCCGGCTCGGTGGCGCCCCTGGCCGAAGCACTCGAAACCGCCCTCGACCAGGGCAGGCATTCCCAACGCCGCGAGCGCGGCTTCGCCGTGGCGGCGGCTCGAACGTGGCGGGCGAGCGTGGACGAGCACCTCCGTGCGTACGCGCTGGCCGAGTCGGCCTCGCAGTAGGGTTTCGTCGAGTGCGTGCGCTGATCACGGGGGGAAAGGGTTTCGTGGGTCAGTGGCTGGCCGCGCACCTGAAGGACCTCGGTGACGAGGTCGTCGTGATCGACGTCGAGACCGACGTGGCTGACGGCCCCGCCGTCCGCCGGGTCATGCAGGACGTGAACCCCGACGCGGTGTACCACCTCGCAGCGCTGACCCACGTGGGGGAGAGCTGGGAGGACCCGAGCCAGGTGCTGCGGGTCAACGTGCTCGGGACGGCCGAGATCCTCGCCGCGGCCCGGACCCTGGAGCAGTCGCCACGGGTCCTGGTGGTGAGCTCGGCGGAGGTCTACGGGGTGGTCAGCCCCGAGCAGCTGCCGTTGGGAGAGTCAACCCCCACTGCGCCGGCGAGCCCGTACGCCGCCAGCAAACTGGCTGCTGAGGCGGTGGCGCTCCAAGCCTGGCGTGGCTTCGGCCAGCCGGTGATCGTGGTACGACCCTTCAACCACATCGGACCCGGGCAGTCGCCGAATTTCTTCGTGCCCGCGCTGGCCAAGCGGATCGTCGAGGCGCGCCGGACCGGCGCCGGATTCCTCCGTGTCGGCACTCTCACCACGCGCCGGGACTTCACCGACGTGCGGGACGTCGTCGCGGCGTATCGCCTTCTGGTCGAGGACGGCACGCCCGGAGAGGTCTACAACGTCTGCTCGGGTCGCGACGTGGCCATGTCCGAGGTCGCAGCCCAGCTGCTGGCGCTCGCCGGGGCCGACCTCACCCTCGAGACGGATCCCGAGCTCGTGCGGCCCGTCGACGTGCCGGTGCTACGCGGGGACGCGGGTCGGCTGCACGCCGCTACCGGCTGGCGGCCCGTCATCCCACTCGCGACAACGCTCGCCGACGTCCTGGCCTCGTGGGAGGCGGACTGACGGCGAGCGTCGTCTGAGGGGTGGAAAGGGAGCCGCTCAGGCGTTGACGCGCTGGCGGATCTGAAGACGCACCTCACGCGCCTGCTCCCGCGCCTTGATGGTGATCTGCGTCACCGATGCCGGCAACTTGTCCTCGATCGGCTGCAGCGTGGACTCCACGAACTGCGTGGCTGACTCGGCCAGGTCGTCGATCTGCGCGTAGCCCTTGGCCACGCCCTGACGGACGTCGTCGAGGCGCTGGTCGAGCGGGCAGCTCCTTGGAGAGGCGCTTTTGCAGCTCGACCCGCTGGACCTGGGCCCGCTGGTAGGCGAGCACGCCGAGGCCGACGGCGACGTAGGCCGCGTCCCGGGCCAGGTCGGTGACACCCTTCGAAAGGCTGTTGATGTTGTTGGTCATGTCAGGCATGGGGGCTCCTGTCTCGTCCGTTCTTCTGGCGATCCGTACGCACAAAGCCGGCTTTCGGCCTCATGCGCTCGTGTACTAGAGTATCACCTTTGTTAAACAGTAGCAAGCAGTCCGCACGAAATCCGTGCCTGAGGGGGTTATGGCCGAACAGATAGCGTCTGGCACCTGATGGACGCCCAAGTGCCGGCCGTGGTCGCCGTCATGGTCACCACCGACCCCGGCCCGTGGTTCGAAGAGGTGCTCTCCTCCCTGGCCTCCCAGGACTACCAGGAGCTCTCCGTGCTCGTCCTCGTGGCCGGCGGCGACGACTCGCTCGAGGTCACCGAGCGTGTCGGTCGCGCGCTCCCGGATGCCTTCGTCCGGAGCCTGCCGGGTCGACCGGGCTACGGCGCCGCCTCCAACGAGGTCTTGGGCATGGTGGAGGGCGCCGCCTTCTATCTGCTCCTCCACGACGACGTGGCGCTGGACCCCGACGCCATCCACAAGCTCGTCGAGGAGTCCTTCCGGTCGAATGCCGGGGTCGTCTCGCCCAAGTTCGTCAACTGGGACGACCCCAGCGTCCTGCTCCACGTCGGGATGAGCTGTGACAAGACCGGCGCCGTCGTCGACCGGATCCTCGAGGGCGAAGTCGACCACGGGCAGCACGACGCCGTCCGCGACGTGTTCGTCGCGCCCGGCGGATGCATCTTGATCCGAGCCGACCTGTTTCGCGAGCTCAAGGGATTCGACCCGGGCATCGTCGCCATGGGTGAGGATCTCGATCTGTCGTGGCGGTGCCAGGTGGCCGGTGCCCGCGTCGTCGTCGCACCCGACGCCCGTGTGCGGCACCGCGAGGCGGTGGCCAGCGGACTACGCCCGCTCGCGGTGGCCCGCGCCTCGCGCGGCCGGCACTCCGAGACACTGCAGTCGCTGCAGCGGCGCCACGAGCTCCGTGCCGTGCTCAAGAACTACACCCGGACGCACGAAATCCGGGTACTGCCCCAGGCGGCGCTGCTCGCGATCGGCGAAGTGCTGGTGGCCTTGTTGGCCCGTGACGGCGACCGGGCGCGGGCGGTGTACGGAGCCTGGACTTGGAACGCCCGCCGTTTGACCGAGATCTCGTTGCAGCGTGGCGAGCTGGCGGAGCACCGCCTGTTCCCAGATTCCGAGGTGCGCCGCCTGCAGCTGCGGGGCAGCGCCCGCCTGTCGCGCTACCTGAGCCGGCTCTCCCACCAAGGCCTCGAGGCCGCCAACGCGGTCGCGATCACCCGCACGCTGACCCGCGATGAGGAGGTCGCCGAGGTGGCGGTCCTCACCGGCAGCGTGGGTTCGGCGTTCAGCGAGGATGCCGACTTCGACGAGCTCGACGACCTGGGCCGTCGTGCCGGCCGCGACCGCTTCGGCCGGCAGGTCCGCGCCGAGCCCCTCAGCACCGGACGCCAGCGCCTGGTGGCGGTGTTGATCGCCCTGCTCGTCATCGCCATCGGGACCCGCGACCTCTTATTCGGGACGCTGCCGCTGGTGGGTCAGCTGGCTCCTCTGCCCTCGTGGTCCTCGGCCTGGCACCACTTCTTCTCGGGCTGGCAGTCCGCGGGGGTGGGAACGACCGCCCCCGCCAGCCCAGCGTTCGGCCTGTTCGGCCTCGTCGGCACGGTGTTCTTCGGCGCGATGGGCACCCTCCAACGGGTCCTCCTCTTGGGTTGCATCCCCTTGGGCGCGCTCGGCGTGGCGCGGTTCATGCGGCTGCTTGTCTCGCCGCGGGCGCGCGTCGTCGCCGTCATCGCCTATCTGGGCCTGCCGCTGGCGTACGGGTCGCTCGGCGCGGGCCGCTGGGACGGACTCGTGGCCTACGGGATCTTTCCCTTCATCGCCCTGTGGTTGGCCCGGGCCGGCGGCCTGGAGCCGTTCGCGGTGGAGCCGGGGGCCCGCTGGCGGAGCCGACCGGCCGGGCAGGTCGCCATCCTCGGCGTACTCATCGCCGTCGGCGCGTCGTTCGCGCCGGCGCTCGTTCCCGCGGTACTGCTGGCGGCCGTGGCCTGGGTGCTGGGCTCGGTCCTGGTCGGCGAGGGCGCCGGCAGCCTTCGGCTCCTCGTGGTGGCGCTCGAAGCCGTGGGGGTGGCGCTCGTGCTGTCGGCGCCGTGGGTGGTCGGGACCTTGTTGGCGGGCAAGGGCGCGGTGGCGATCTTCGGGCTGCCGATCGCGGGCGCCAACGCGCCCGACTGGGGTGAGGTCATCCGTTTCGCCGTCGGGCCGACCGCCCGCTCGCCGCTCGTGTGGCTGCTGGTGGCGGGCGCGGCCTTGCCGCTGTTCCTCGGGCGGGGGATCAGACTCCTCTGGGCGGCCCGGCTCTGGGCCACGGCGTGTGCGTCGTGGGTGCTTGCGTTCGCCGCGGTGCGGGGCGACATGGGATCGTTCACCCCTTCCGAAACAGTCGTGCTCGCTCCGGCCGCGCTCGCCGTCGCGGCGTGCGTCGGCCTCGGGATCTCCTCGTTCGAGAACGATCTCACCCGGCGCGAGTTCGGCTGGCGTCAGGTGATGAGTGTCGGGGCGGTGGTGTTCGTCGCGATCGGCCTGCTCCCTGTGCTCGGTGGCGCCGTCGGCGGGCGTTGGGGGATGCCGGCGCAGGGGATCGAGCAGCCGCTGTCCTTTCTCGACCAACCCCGCGCCGGCGGACACGGCGCGGGTTTTGTGGCTCGGTGACCCCAGGGCCGTCCCGGTCGGCGGGTGGTCCGTCGAGCCCGGCCTCGCCTATGCCCTGACTTCCGAAGACCTGCCGGACACCTCGCAGGTGCTGACGCCCGCCGGACCGGGACCGGCCGTCCTCGTGGCCAACGCGGTCCGGCTGGCCACGTCGGGCGGAACCGTGCACCTGGGGCAGCTCCTGGCGTCGGAGGGGGTGCGCTACATCGTGCTGGTCGAGGGATTGGCCCCGTCGACGGTCGGCTCGCTCACTCCTTCGGTGAATGCGCCCCCGCCGCCCGGGCTCGAGACCGACCTCCTCGACCAGGACGACCTGCACGTGGTCCCGGGCGAGCTCGGCGTGCAGGTGTTCGAGAACGACGAGGCCATGCCCACCACCGCGCAGCGCGCCACGCCATTGCCCGTCGTGAAGTCGTGGTCGTATCCGAGCGCGGGCGACGTCGTGGGCTGGGAGCCGGTGCTCGCCTCGTTGTCGGGCTCGGGGTCGGTGGCGAGCACCGTGCAGACAGGCACCGTCTACGCCGGGTACGCCCCGGCCGGCAGTTTCGCGCTCGACCGTCAACGGGCGGAC
The DNA here is from genome assembly GCA_963821105.1 of uncultured Acidimicrobiaceae bacterium. Classification (GTDB taxonomy): domain Bacteria; phylum Actinomycetota; class Acidimicrobiia; order Acidimicrobiales; family RAAP-2; genus Bog-473. The sequence goes on along the minus strand of CAWGCO010000008.1, from coordinate 118,639 downwards.
CGTGCGCCAGCAGCCGGCGTTCGGCTGGGCCGCGCAGTACGTCACGACGAAGGGGCAGGCGACCCTGTCGCTGTCGCAGTTCCCTTACGTGCCGCTTCTCGTCCTCGTCGAAGTCGCCGCTTGGGTCGTTCTCCTGGTTGCTCTCGTCGGGCGCCGCCGCCCCCGACCTCGACCCGGGCACCGGAGCTCGGCGTGAGTCCCGCCCACGTCCGCCCGGCGTCGCATTACCCGCGGGAACGGCGCTGGCCGATGCTCGCCGTCGTGGTCGCGGTCATCGCGATCGTCGGGATCGTGGCCGGGACGCGCGGTTCACCGACGTCGGCCAGCTCCCTTGACGTGCCTTCCGCGCTGGTGAGCCCACCCGACGCCGAGTCCTCGGCGTGGTACTGCACGGGGCAGACGACGGCCTCAGGCGGGGCGGTGGGGTTCCTCGTGCTCTCCAACGCGACCGCACACGCTGCGGTCGCCAGCATTACGACCGTCAGCGACGCCGGGGCGACCGTGCACTCGGCCGTCTCGGTGCCGGCACGCGGGGTCATCGCTCCCTCGCTGCCCAGCCTCGGTTCAGGTTCCTGGCAGGCCGACACGGTGACGATCGCCGGCGGCGGGGTCGCCGTGTCGCAGGTGGTGCACGGTTCGTCGGGCTGGGCCGAGGCACCGTGCCAGAGCTCGACATCGGCCGATTGGTACTTCCCGAACGGGTCGACCACTGGTACCAACGCGCTGTACGTCACGCTGCTGAACCCGACGACGACTCCCGTCGTCGTGGACCTGGGCTTCGAGACCCCGGCCGGAAAGGTGCAGCCGATCAACTATCAGGGCGTCGTGCTCGGCCCCGGCGCGGTGGTGGTCGAGGACGTGGGGTCCGAGGTGCAGAATGCCGGACAGATCAGCACCGTGGTCACGGTGCGGGCCGGGCGGATCGTCGCCTCGGAGCTCCAGACGTTCATCGGCCCGAGCTCCGGGCTTGCCCTCGTGCCCGGCCAGACCCGGGCGCAGTCCCACTGGGCCATCCCTCAGGCCGAAGAGACGTCGGGGGGGACCTCGGACATCGACATCTTCAACCCGGGCTCGGTGCCCGAGGCGGCGACCGTGCATCTCCGGCTGGCCTCCGGGCCGCTGGCGCCGCTGACGAACACGGTGGCCCCCGGCGCGACGTGGTCGATCGCCACGAACCGCCAAACGCGAATCCCCGTCGGCGCGACCTACTCGGCCGAGATCGACGCGACGGGTGGCCCGGGCGTCGTCGTCGGGCGCTCGGTGGCCGCGTCGTCGTCGGCCGCTGCTCCGCAAGCGGGCGCCGCTCCCGCGGTGGACGGCCTGACCACGACCTCGCCGACCTTTGAATGGCTGGTGCCACCACCGGGGACGAGCGGCAACCTCGCCGTCTCCGGTGCCGCGCCGCACACGCTGGCCTTGCTCAACGTCGGCGGCGTCCCCGAGACGTTCAGTGCGTACGCGGTCGCCCCGGGCCGCCAGCATCTCGTGGCCACGGGCACGCTGGGGGTCGGCGAGGGCGACGTGGTGTCGGGTTCGCCGCTGGCCGGCGCGGGGCTCGATCCGATCGTCGTGCGCGCCAGCGGTCCGATGGCCGTGAGCGAAGACGTTGCACCGAGCGGCATGGTGGGCGTGGTTACCATGCCCGGTCTCCCTCTGGCCGCCGCCATCGGCCTCTGAGCGCTTAGAGGCGATGGCGCTGGTAGCGCCGCCAGAGCACGCGACCGCCTACCGCCGCGATCGCCAGACAGAGCAGGGCGAACAGGAAAGGGCCGGCCAGGCGGACGACGCCTTCGACGCCCGCCACGAAGCCGCCGACGCTGCTGTGCCAAGCCTGCACCAGGCCCGACTCGGGGAGCGGGTTCGGCTTCGGCGGGGGAGTGGTCGCGCCGACCGTCACCGTGAGCGTGGAATACGACGTCTGGCTCGTCAGCACCTGGATCTGACCCTGCAGCTGCTCGATCTGGGACTGAATGGTGTCGAGCTGCTCTTGCACCGAGAGGATGTCGCCGATCGTTGTCGCCTTGGCGAGGATGGCGAGGTACTGCTGACGACTGGCCTCGAGCGCGCTGAGCCTCGCTTGGAGGTCCACGTACTGGCCCGTCACGTCCGTCGCCTTGGTCGAGACGTCTGAGGCCTTGCCGTAACGCTCGGCCTGTTGGAGCGCGGCGGAGAAGTCGTTGACCGGCACCTGCAGCGTGATGGTGCCGTAGGGGGCGCCGCCGCCGGTCCCGCTCTGGGTCTGGGAGCTGGCGACGAAGCCTTGATACGTGGTGGCCAGCGCGGTGAGGCGCGTCATCGTCCGGTCCACGCCGCCGCGGCCCACGGTGAGGTTGAGCGAGCCCGTCTGCTCGATCTTCGTGGACTGTCCCACTGCGCCGTTGGGGAGCGCCGGTTGGTTGGGGGTGCTGGCGCTGGCACCCGTCGACGTACCCGCCGAGCCGGACGTCGAATTCGAAGGGCCGAACGGAGCGGCGCCCGGCGCGTGGGCCGCCGGCACCGTGGTCGTGGTCACCGGCAGGCTCAGGCCGCCTCCGGCCGGCGTCCGCGGCGCCGTCAGTGCCGCGCTCCGCACCGAGGTCGCGGGCGCACGCACCGCCGCGCCGATCACTCCGGCGGCGATCAGCACGACCACGAGACACGCGGCCACCGAGAGGATGCGGTGCCGGCGTGCGACCGCCACAACACGACGACCGCGCCCGGTCGCCGGGAAGTCGTCCGCGCCCTCCTCGCTCGCGTCTTCGTCGGAGGGTCCGTGCAGGCCTCCCGCCGACTGGGGTTCAGTGTCCGGGCTGCCCGCCGCCCGGGCCAGGATCTCGTCGGGGCCGGACGTGGGAACCTCGAAGGTTGCTGCGGCGCGATCGAACAGCGCGGCCAGGCGATCGTCGTCGAGCATCGTCATGATCCGGCCTCCTCGGCGGGCGTCGCGTCCGTGTCGTTGCCGAGTGCGAGCGCGCAGAGGTCGGGGTCCGCCGCCAGCCGGCGACGCGCCTCGTGCAGGCGCGACTTCACCGTGCCCTGGCGCCGCCCGATGGCGCGCGCGATGTCGCGCTCGCTCAGATCGGCGTAGTAGCGCAGCACCACCGGCACGCGCAGCGAGATCGGGAGCCGCGCCAACGCGGCCATGACGGTGTCGGCGACCTCGCCCTGTTCGGCGCCGGCCTCGGGACCAGTCCCCGTGGCGGGGAGGTGCGCCAGCGACTCCTCAGGGGCGCGCCGGTCCCGGTGCGGGATCTCGGTGCGCAGCTTCGAGTAGCACGAGTTGACGACGACCCGGTACAGCCAGGGCCGGATGCTCGGCACGGCGGAGAGCGAGTCGCGGAAGCGCCACGCCCGCAGGAACGCCTCCTGCACCGCCTCCTCGGCGTCGGCCCGGTTGCCCAGGATCAGGCAGGCGGTGCGGAACGAGGGCGCATACCCCTCCTCGAGCCATTCGGCCAGCTGTGCGTCCACCATCCCCCTTCATGACGCAGCCCGGCGCGGATTGGTTCGGGGGTGCCCGGAGGAGGGAGGAGCTCCTAGCCCCCCGAAGATCCCTCGGGCGAGCCCGGAGCCGGGTTGGCGGGGGGCCACGCTGGGGGCGGCCACGCTTCTGCGTCGGGTGGCCGCGTGGCCGAGGGCGTCGCCGGGGCGGAGGGCACGGCGACCACGGGGCCGTCGTCGTTCACGCCCGTCTCGTCCAGCGTGCCGTGGCCGTTCGGCGCACCCGCCGTAGCGGTCCCGTCCGTGGCGCCGTTCGAGCCGTTGGTCACCTTGGCCACGGGTGCACCGATCGCGGCCGTGGAGAAGTGGGGGACCGACTTGGCGCCCTCGCCATGCACGGGCGACCCGTGTGCTTCGTCCACGACGCGGGCCACCTCGGCACCGTCGATGATCTCGTTGTCGAGCAGGGCGCGGGCGATGGCGTTGAGCCCGCCCCGGTGCTTGCTCAACACTTCCATCGCCCGCTGTTCCTCCGAGCGCAAGATCCGTTCGACCTCGTCGTCGATGATCTTGGAGGTGTCCTCGGAGTAATCCCGCGTGTGCATGAGGTCCTCGCCCAGGAACACCTGCCCCTGGGAGCCCCACGCCATGGGGCCGATGGCCTCGCTCATGCCCCATTCACGCACCATCTTGCGCGCCAGCTCCGTGTTGCCGACGAGGTCGTTGGCGGCGCCCGTCGACAGGTCGCCGTAGACCAGGAGCTCGGCGCACCGGCCGCCCATGCGGACGCAGAGCGCGTCCTCGATGTATTGGCGCGAGTGGATGTGGCGCTCCTCCATCGGCAGCTGGTGGGTCACGCCCAGCGCCATGCCGGTCGGCAGGATGGTCACCTTGTGGACCGGGTCGGCGTGCTCGAGCACGTAGGCCAGCACGGCGTGGCCACCCTCGTGGTAGGCGATGCGCTCCTTCTCCTCCTCGGAGAGCACCATCGACTCGCGCCGCTGGCCCAGCAGCACCCGGTCCCGCGCCGTCTCGAAGTCGGCCATCGCGATCTCGGCACTGCCGCGCCGCACTGCGTGGAGCGCGGCCTCGTTGACCAAGTTCGCCAGGTCGGCGCCCGACATGCCGGGCGTGCCGCGCGCCACGATGCTGAGGTCGACGTCGCCTGCCATGCGCTTGCCCTTGCAGTGCACCTGCAAAATCGGGAGCCGCTCCTCGAGGTCCGGCAGCGGCACCACGATCTGGCGGTCGAAGCGACCCGGGCGCAGCAGCGCCGGGTCCAAGATGTCGGGGCGGTTCGTCGCCGCGATCATCACGACGCCTTCCCCGGTGTCGAAGCCATCCATCTCCGAGAGCATCTGGTTGAGCGTCTGCTCACGCTCGTCGTGGCCGCCGCCGAGGCCGGCGCCGCGCTTGCGGCCGATGGAGTCGATCTCGTCGACGAAGACGATGGCGGGAGCCTGCTTGCGGGCGGTCTGGAACAGGTCACGCACTCGGCTGGCGCCGACGCCCACGAACATCTCCATGAAGTCCGAGCCGCTGACCGACATGAAGGGCACGCCGGCCTCGCCGGCCACGGCCCGTGCGATCAGGGTCTTGCCGGTGCCCGGGGGGCCGACGAGCAGCACGCCCTTGGGTATCTTGGCGCCGATCTCCTTGAAGCGGGCCGGCGTCTTCAGGAAGTCGACGACCTCGCTGATCTCCTGCTTCACGCCCGTGTAGCCGGCCACGTCCTCGAAGGTCGTGGATGGGCGGTCGCTGCTGAAGGTCTTCGCCTTGGAGCGCCCGATCGACATGATGCCGGACATCTGGCCCCGGGTCTGGCGCCCGATGAAGTAGATGAAGGCGGCGCCGATGGCGATGATGAAGACGTAGGGGAGGATGTCGCTCAGCAGGTTCGACGACGGGGTGGGGAAGCTGACCTGCACGCCGTTGTCGCGCATCGTCGTCACGTCGTTGGGCAGCGACGGGCTGGGGCCCTGGACCGTGTAGGTCGTCCCGTCCTTCAATTTGCCGGTGATCACGCCGCTCGCGTTCGAGATCTGGGCCGTGGAGACCGACTTACCGGTCACGTCTTGGAGGAACTTCGTGTAGGTGAGGCTCTTGGCGTTGTTCGTGTGGATCGTGCCGACGGCCAGGAGGATCGCCACGATCCCGATGGCGAGGACGCCCCACAGCCAGCGCCAGCTCTGTCCACCGCCCGGCGCCCCGGGTTGGGGCGGCCCGCCGTCGGGGCCCTGTTGGGGCGCGTTCTGGCGGCTCGCAGGCTTGTCGGAGCGCTGTGGACTCACCCTCAACATGCTAGGCGCCGCCCTCACGCGACGGTGACCGCCCTTCACCAGGTGCGTTGCGTCCTCAGCCTGCAGGTCTCGGGCACAGGGCACCCCGATATCGTCTTGCCGATGACCGACCCCGAGTCCGGCGCGCCCGCCTCCCGGCCGCCGGCGCGGCCGCCCGGCGCCCTCCCGCCCGGTTACGTGCCCCGCGATTCGGTACAGCAGACGAGCCCACCGCCGCCTCCGACCGCCGCCGCGGTGGTCGCACCCCAGCCGCTGCCGGCGTACGGGTCACCCGGAGCGCCGCCGCTCCAGCCCCGAGACTCGATCGTGTCGCCCGGCGCGGCAGGTGGGCGCGAGGGCGAGGTGCCGTTCCTCGACACGCCGGGCGTGCCGCCGCAGACGAAGCGTCAGGCCGGGTACTGGCTCCTGTTCGCCGTCGCGGGCTTCCTGATCGGCCAGATCGGCGCCGAGATCTTCGCCGTGATCGCCGGGGCGATCGCCGGCAAGTCGGCCTCGCAGCTGACGGCGATCGCCTCGGCCACCGTGCCCCCCGAGTGGTACGTCGTCAGCACCCTGCTCGGCCTGTGGATCGGATTCATCGGCGCACCCTGGCTGGCCAGCCGGACGCAGGGCACGCGGAACTTCGTGCGCGACCTCGGGGTCCGGTTCAAGTGGATCGACCTCGTCGGTATCGCCATCGGCGTGGTCGGCCAGTTCCTGATCGACGAGGGGTACAACGCGTACCAGCACCTCTTCCACCACAACTTCAACAACTTCAACGCGCCCTCGCAAAAGCTCACGGGTGCGTCGCACGGCGCCGGCTTCGTGGTCATCGCCATCGCCACCGTGCTCCTCGCGCCCGCCGCCGAGGAGCTCTTCTTCCGCGGGCTCCTCCTCAAGTCGATGGTGCGCTTGTTCACGCCGCTGCGGGCGATCGGGGGTGCCCGCACCCTCGGGGTCGTCCTCGCCGTGACGGCCGACGGGCTCCTCTTCGGCCTCGCGCACGGTGAATTGGTGCAGCTCGCCGGGCTCGCCTTCTTCGGCATCGTGCTCGCCGCTGTGTCGTACCGGACGGGGCGCCTCGGCATGAACTACGTCGCGCACGCCTCGTTCAACCTGGTCGCCATCATCTCCATCGCCCTCAACGGGAGCGTCATCTTCCACTAGCGCGAGGCTCCGGGCTGGGTCCGTTGTCGAGACGGAGCGCCCTGCGCCGGCCCCCTATGGTGGTGACCCGTGAAACGCATGGACCAGGTCTTCAAGGCGTACGACGTGCGTGGCATCGTGCCCAACCAGCTCGACTCCGACATGTGCGTCGCCATCGGGCGGGCGATGGCGCGCTTCTCCGGTGCCCGCGAGATCCTGGTGGCGCGCGACATGCGCCGTTCGGGTATCGAGCTGTCGGGGGCGTTCTCCGACGGGGTGCGGGCCGAGGGCGTCGACGTCACCGACCTGGGCCTGGCCTCCACCGACTTCCTCTATTTCGCGTCGGGCCACCTCGACGCGCCCGGCGCGATGTTCACCGCCTCGCACAACCCGGCGCAGTACAACGGCATGAAGCTCTGCCTGTCGGGGGCGAGGCCGATCGGCCAGGACACGGGGCTCGCCGACATCCAGGCCGAGGCCGAGAAGCTCCACGGCGAGGACGCGCTGCCGCTGCGCGGCGTCCGCCGCGAGCTGGACCTGCTGCCCGAGTGGGCCGAGCACGTCGTCTCCTTCGTCGACGTGGCGTCGCTGCGCCCGCTCAAGGTCGTGGCCGACACGGCCAACGGCATGGGCGGCCTGGTCGTGCCCCTCGTCTTCGAGCATTTGCCCTTCGAGCTCGAGATCCTCTACCCCGAGCTCGACGGCAGCTTCCCCAACCATCCCGCCGACCCGATCCAGCCGGAGAACCTGGTCGACCTCAAGAAGGCGGTCCTCGACCGCGGGGCCGACATCGGGTTGGCCTTCGACGGCGACGCGGACCGGGTCTTCCTCGTCGACGAGCGGGCGGAGCCGGTCTCGGGATCGCTCACCACCGCGCTGGTGGCGGCCTCGATGCTGGCGAAGCACCCGGGCGAGACGATCCTCTACAACCTGATCGTCTCGCACGTGGTGCCCGAGATCGTCACCGAGCTGGGCGGCACCCCCGTGCGCACCCGGGTGGGGCACTCGATCATCAAGCAGATCATGGCGGAGACGGGCGCCGTCTTCGGCGGCGAGCACTCGGGGCACTACTACTACCGCGACAACTTCCGGGCCGACTCGGGCATCATCACCGCGCTCTTGGTGCTCGAGCTGCTCAGCCAGAGCGGCGAGACCCTCTCCACCATGCTCGAGCCGTACCAGCGCTACGCCGACTCGGGCGAGATCAACACCGAGGTGAAGAGCCCCGCCGCGACGGTCGCCGCCATCGCCGAGGCCGAGCGCGCCGCCGGGGCCTCGATCGACCTGCTCGACGGGCTGACGGTCGAGCACGCGGACTGGTGGTACAACGTCCGGCCGTCGAACACGGAGCCGCTGTTGCGCCTCAACGTCGAGGCGCGGACGCCCGAAGAGTGCGCCGCGCACGTCGCCGAGGTGCAGGAGCTGATCGCCGCCAACGCCGGCCTGCCGGCCGACACCGACAACTGAGAATCGAGTAACGAACCGTGAGGAGCCCCCGATGAGTCTCGACCCCCTCCTGCTCGACGTCCTCGCCTGCCCGGTCGACAAGGGCCCGCTGCTGTGGTTCGAGGACGAGGACGTCCTCTACAACCCGCGGCTCAAGAAGAGCTACCGGGTGGAGGACGGCGTCCCGGTCATGCTGGTGGACGAGGCGGTCGACGTGAGCGACGCCGAGGCCGAGCGGCTGGCCGCCAAGGCCGAGAAGGACAAGGTCCGCTCGACGGGGCCGGCCGAGGGGTGAGCCCCGGGCCCCGCCTGGACTCGGCGGGGATGTGGGACGCCGCGTCGGCGCTGCCCGAGCAACTCACCGGCGCGCTGGAGACGGCGCGCCGCGTGTTCGGGCCGACCGCCACGGTGGACGCCGAGCCGCTCCGGGCCGTGGTCGGGATCGGGGTCGGTACCGCCGCGACCGCTTGCGACGTCGTCGCCGCGCTGGCCGGCCCGGCGCTGGGCGTGCCCTTCGTCGTGTGGCGCGGCGACGCGGTGCCGGCGTTCGTCGGTCCGGGTTGCCTCGTGCTCGCCGCATCGTGCGGGGCGGAGAGCCCCGAGACGCTGACGGCGGTGCGCGAGGCGATGGCCCGCGGCGCCCGCGTGGTCGGGGTCGGCAGCGACGGCGAGCTGGCGCGCCTCGCCGCGGCGTCGGGGTTCCCCTGGTGCCCGGTCGGGGTCGAGGGCGCGGCGGCGCGCGCGGCGCTCGGGGCGGCGACCGTCTCGATGTTGGGCGCGCTGAGCGCCGAGGGCCTCCTGCCCGATTGCGCGTCGTCCGTGGCGGCTGCGGCGGACCTGTTGGGTCGGCGACGCGACGCGTCCGGGCCCGAGCGCGGTGTGGCAGGCGATCTTGCTCGCCGGATCGGCCGGACGATCCCGCTGGTCTACGGGTGGAGCGGGGTCGGCGCCGTGGCGGCGCGCTGGTGGAAGTCCTGCGTGAACCTCGACGCGAAGTCGCCGTCGTTCGCGGCCGAGCTCCCTGCGCTCGCCTATGACGAGGTGGCCGGGTGGGGCCAGGGGGGCGACATCACCCGCCAGACAGTGACGCTCGTCCTCCTGCGCCACGACGACGAGGAGGCGCCCGTCGCCGCGCTCTTCGACGCGGTGCGCGACGCCACCGAGGAGGTCATGGCCGACGTCCTCGAGGTGTGGGCCGAGGGCGCCGACGACCTCGCCCGCTTCTTCGACCTCGCGTTCGTGGGCCAGCTGGTCGCTCTCGAGCTGGCGGCCCGGGAGGGCGTCGACCCGGGGCCGGTGCCGGCGGTCGACGAGGCCCACGCGGACCAGCTCTGACGAGGGGCGCGGCGGGGCGGGCGGGGCGGACAGGGGCGGGCCGGGCATCGTCCCTCCCCTCGCGGCGATCGCGACGGGTCAGGGCTCGCGGCGGTGGAGCCACAACGCCGCGCCCGCCCACGGCACCAGGGCGGGGAGCTCGCGCTCGAGCAGCTCGCCGCGTTCGTGCAGGAGCCAGTCGTTGAAGAAGACGATCTCGAAGGACGAGTTGAAAAGCAGGAACGCGTGGAGCAGGTACGCCTCGTTCCACGCGTGCCCCTCGTAGACCCACTCCTTGGGGTACTCGAACGCCGAGAACATGTCGTGGATGTGGATGAAGACCCCGGCGGGGACGGTCGGCAGGACCCGGGTGATCAGGTAGTGCGCGTCGCTTCCGGTCTTCACGACGTGTGAGCAGTCGATGAAGAGCACGTCGCCCGGCGCCAGCTCGGCGAAGCGATCGAGCCCGACGTCCTGGACGCCGCAGGTGAGCATTTCGACGTCGTCGCCGGGCCGGAGGATCTCCTTGAGATCCTTGGGATACGGCTCGATACAAGTGATCCGCATGCTGCCGTCCAACCACTGGTCGTTGGTGTCGAGCGCCAAGGCGGTCGACCAGCCCGAGCCGATCTCGAGGTAGCGGCGGGGTCGCAAGTGCCGCAGCATCGCCTGGAGGATGAGCGCATCGCCCAGCGAATAGGACGGGTTGTCCGTCCAGTAGCGGCGATCGGGACGCCGTTCCGTGTTGAAGGTGACGCCGCGGCACAGCGGCGCCAACGTCCGGAGAAGGTCGAGCTGAGCGTCCTCGTTGAGGTCCAGGCCCGTCAGGTACTCAGGTCGGTCGAAGATGCGCCCTTCGTTCTCCTTGATCTCCTTCATGTTCGGCACGGGGGAGTAGAAGTGTCCCGGCGGCCACCGCACCAGGAACGGCTCGGCGTCCTGTCCCCGCAACCGCGCCAGATGAGCCTGCAGCGCTGCGATCTCGTCGCTCCGCCGAAGCCGGCGCAGCGAACGATCGATCAATGGGACGCGGCCGACGGCATGACGCCAGCGGCTCGGCTCGGCCTTGGCCACGACTCCTCCGTTGCTGCCGGGTACTGCGCGGACGCCGGTGCTCATACCCAGGGGACGTTGGCGCGGACCTTAAGGAACGACCCTGGGCCTACCCTGAGCGCGCTGAACTGAGCCGCTCCACGATCATGGCCATGCCCTGGCCGCCGCCGACGCACATCGACTCGAGGCCGAACGTCTTGTCGCCGTCCTCGAGCCCGTTGATCAGCGTCGTCATGATGCGCGCGCCGGTCTGGCCGAACGGGTGGCCGAGGGCGATGGCGCCACCGTGGACGTTGAGCTTGTCCCAGCTGATGCCGAGGTGCTTGGCCGAGGGGACCACCTGCGCGGCGAAGGCCTCGTTGATCTCGACCAGGTCGATGTCGTCGATGGTCATGTTGGCGCGGGCCAGCACCTGGCGGCAGGCCTCGATCGGGCCCAGGCCCATGATCTCGGGGTTGAGGCCGGACACGCCGCTGGCCACGATGCGGGCGAGCGGGGTGATCCCGAGCTCCTTGGCCTTGGTGTCGCTCATCACGACCACCGCGGCGGCGCCGTCGTTGAGCGGGCACGCGTTCCCGGCCGTGACCGTGCCCCCCTCCCGGAAGACGGGCTGCAGGCTGGCGAGCTTCTCGAGCGTGGTCCCCGGCCGGGGGCCGTCGTCCTTGGTCACCACCGTGCCGTCGGCGAGCGTGACGGGGATGATCTCGCGCTCGAAGAAGCCGTTCTCCTGGGACTCGACGGCGCGCGTCTGCGACATGAGCGCGAACTCGTCCTGCTCTTGGCGGCTGACCTTCTCGTACTCGGCGACGTTCTCCGCCGTCTGGCCCATGGCGATGTACACGTCGGGCAGGCCGGCCGGCGGCGCCCACCGCTCGGTGACAGGCGGGCGTGCGCACCTTGGTGCGCTGCTCGGCGTCGGCGAAGGCGGCGTTGTGCGGGCCCGTGTCCGACGCGCCGTGCAGGTAGCGGCTCACCGTCTCGACGCCGGCGGCGACGAAGACGTCACCCTCGCCGGCCTTGATCGCGTGCGCGGCCATGCGGATGGTCTGCAGCGAAGAGGAGCAGTAACGGTTCACCGTGACGCCGGGGACGTCGGGCAGCCCGGCCAGGATGGCGGCGACGCGGGCGACGTTGTAGCCGGCCTCGCCCGCCGGTTGCGCCGCACCCGAGGATCACGTCCTCGACCGTCCGCGGGTCGAGCTGCGGCACCTTGTCGAGCACCGCCTTGATGACGAGGGCGCTCAGGTCGTCGGGGCGGCACTCGACGAGCGAGCCCTTGTTGGCCCGCCCGATCGGCGTCCGACCGGTGGCGACGATGACGGCTTCAGGCATGGTGACGGGGCTCCTCGCTGTGTCGTGGTCCGGGGCCGCGGCCCGCAGGACGCAGAGCAGGTTACTCGTCGGTAGAAGGGCCCCCGGCGGGCCGACATTGGCCGCGTCGAGGGGCCGGACTGTAACGTGTTCTATCGCGCCGAGCCGATCCGGCGGGCCGGCGACGACGTGGCGTTGACGTGGGGTGACACGCCCCCGCCATCCCGGGAGGGACACACCGAATGGAGATTGCCTACACCGAGGAGCAGCAGGCGCTGAAGAGCGAGCTGCGCGCCTACTACGAGAACCTCTTGACCCCCGAGCTCGAGCAGGATCTCTCGAAGGCGAACGGCATCGGGCCCGTGGTGCGCCAGGTCGTCCGCCAGATGGGCCAGGACGGCTGGCTCGGCATCGGCTGGCCGAAGGAGTGGGGCGGCCAGGGCCGGTCCGCCATCGAGCAGTTCATCTTCTTCGACGAGTCCATGCGCAGCGGCGCGCCGGTCCCGATGCTGACGATCAACACCGTTGGCCCGACCATCATGAACTTCGGGACGCCGGAGCAAAAGGAGTTCTTCCTGCCGAAGATCCTGGCCGGGGAGATCCACTTCTGCATCGGCTACACCGAGCCGAACGCGGGCACCGACCTCGCCTCGCTGACCACCCGCGCGGTGCGCGACGGCGACGAGTACATCATCAACGGCGCCAAGGTCTTCACGAGCCTGGCCGGCGACGCCGACTACATCTGGCTCGCCACGAGGACGGACCCCAACGTCGCCAAGCACAAGGGCATCTCGATGTTCCTCGTGCCGATGGACACGCCGGGCATCCGCGTGGTCCCCATGAAGCTCCTGGGCGACCACAACATCAACTACACGTTCTACGAGGACGTCCGCGTCCCCGCCACGGCGTTGGTGGGTGGCGAGAACCAGGGCTGGAGCCTCATCACAAACCAGCTGAACCACGAGCGCGTCACGCTGTGCTCCCCGGGGATCATCGAGCGCGTGCTGACCGACGTCCGGGCCTGGGCCCAGGAGACGAAGTTGCCCGACGGGCGGCGCGTCGTCGACCAGGAGTGGGTGCAGGAGCACCTGGCCCGCGTCCACGCCGAGCTCGAGTATCTGCGGTTGATGAACTGGAAGGTCGCCTGGCAGGCCACCCAGGGTGCGCTCGACGTGGCGGACGCCTCGTCGATCAAGGTGTTCGGCACCGAGTTCTACCTGCGGGCGTTCCGTTCGCTGATGGAGATCATCGGGCAGGCCGGGTACCTGACGCGTGGGTCACCGGCGGCCGTGATCGCGGGGCGGTTGGAGATGTACGCCCGCTCCATGATCATCCTCACCTTCGGCGGCGGGACGAACGAGATCCAGCGCGACCTCATCGCCATCTTCGGCCTCGGCATGCCGCGCTCGCTGCGCTGACCCCTTCGAACCAGGAGACCCCGATCCCATGGACTTCAACTACAGCGAAGAGCAGGAGGCCGTCCGCCAGCTGGCCGGGCAGATCTTCGGCGACCAGGCGACGCACGAGCGCCTCAAGGAGATCGAGGCCGCCGCCGGCGACGAGGGCCCCTTCGACCGTGACCTGTGGCGCGAGCTCGGCCGACGCGGGCCTGCTCGGCATCCACCTGAGCGAGGACGTCGGCGGGGCCGGGCTGGACTTCATCGCCGCCTGCCTCGTCGTGGAGGCGGCCGGCCGCACCGCGGCGTACGTGCCGGTGGTCGAGACGATGGTCTACGGCGCCGTCCCGATCGCCCTGTTCGGGACGGACGCGCAGCGCAAGACCTGGCTGCCGGGCGTCGCGAGCGGCGAGACCGTGCTGACCGCCGCGCTGGCCGAGCTCGTGGGCGAGGTGATCCTGCCCGGCGGGACGGAGCCGGCCACCACGGCGACCGCCCAGGCCGACGGCTCGTGGTCGCTGCGCGGGACCAAGGCGTGCGTCCCGGCCGCGTTGGTGGCCGACGCCCTGCTGGTGCCGGCGCGGTGCGAGGCGCCGGATGGCTCGTCCGCGGGCGTGGGCGTGTTCATCGTCGACCCGGCGGCGCCGGGGGTCAGCCTGACGCGCCAGACGACCACCGCCGGGCGTCCCGAGGCCATCGTCGAGCTGGCCGACGTGAACGTCCCGGGCGACCGCCTGCTCGGCGGCGCCGAGGCGGACGGTGCCGCCATCGTGCGGGCCATCACGGAGCACGCCACGACCGCGCTGTGCATCCTCGAGGCGGGCGCGTGCAGCGCCGCGCTCGAGCTGACGGCGGAGTACACGAAGACCCGGGTGCAGTTCGACAAGCCCATCGCGACCTTCCAGGCCGTCGGCCAGCGTGCCGCGGACGCCTACGTCGACACCGAGGCGATCCGGCTCACGGCGTGGCAGGCGGCCTTCCGCCTGGCGGCCGGCCTCCCGGCCGCCCCGGAGGTCGCGGTCGCCAAGTACTGGGCCGCCGAGGGTGGCCAGCGCGTCGTCCACGCCGCCTCCCACCTTCACGGGGGCGTCGGCGTCGACCGCGACTACCCGCTGCACCGCTATTTCCTTCTGACCCGGCAGATCGAGCTGACGCTCGGCGGCGCCAACGAGAGCCTGCGCCGGCTGGGGCGCATCCTGGCGGACGAACCCGTCTGACCCCTTCTGCGGTGCGGGGCGCTCAGCGCTCGGGCGGGACGCGTCAGGTTCGTTCGGAGGCTGGGTCGAACAGTTCGCTCGAAAGCTCCTCCGTTCCATTTTTCATTTTGCCTAGGCGGGCGCCGCATTTTTTGGCGCGGCAGCTTTAGGCCAGAGTGGATTTCGGCCGACCTGTTTAGGCCAGAGTGGAGTCTGCGGCTCGAATTGTGAGGCCCGGGGCGTATACGACTCCAACGCTCACCGAAAGGCTTCATCGGCGCCCCCGCCAGGTGCGATACTCGACGCGATGGCGGATGCGGTGCGGGCGGAACTGATCGGCGCGGCGGTGACGATGGCGGTCGACCACGTGACCGAAGAGGTCGTCGGCGCGTTCGACCGGGCCGACGTGCCCTCGATGTTGCTCAAGGGCCCGTCGATCGCTCGTTGGCTCTACCCGGCGGGCGGACGGGGCTATCGCGACACCGACCTGCTGGTGCGTCCCGAGGACTTCGGCCGGGCCGCCGCGGTCCTGCGGGAGCTCGGCTTCGGCGCACCGTCGCATGCCCTCGTCGACCACGCGCACACCTACGCGCGGGGTGCCGGCGGCTACGCGCAGTCCGTCGACCTTCACCGCACGCTGCCCTACGTCGCGGCGCCCCCGGCCGACGTGTGGAGGGCGTTGCACGCCGGACACGACGCGATCGCGCTCGGCGAGATCGACGTCGACGTCCTGGGCGTGCCGCAGCGGTGCCTCCACATCGCCATCCACGCCTTGCAGCACGCGTTCGAGGCCCGTGGGCCGTTCGAGGACCTGCGTCGCGCCGTCGATGCGGCGAGCTTCGAGGAGTGGGCCGAAGCGGCGTCCATCAGCCGCCGTCTGGGCGCCGAAGATGCATTGGCCGCCGGGCTCTGCCTCGTTCCCCAGGGCGAGGCGTTGTCGGACCGGCTCGGCCTCACCGCGGAGCGGCGCGGCATCGTGCGCATCGCCGCCACCGTCGACCGTCGGGCTTCCGGCGTACCAGGTCCAGCGCTTTCTCGATGCCGACACTTTCGGCGAGCGCATGCGCCTCCTCGTCAACCCGATCATGCTGTCGCCGGCCAACCTGCGCCAGGTGTCCCCGCTGGCCCGGCACGGGCGGCTCGGCCTCGGCCTGGCCTACGCGGCTCGCCCGTTCGTCGTGGCCGGGCGGACGGGATCGGCCCTGGTGTCGCGTCGGCGTATCCTCAAGTCCCGATGACCGACCACATTGTCGCCCGCTCGGACGACCTCGAGACGCGCGCCGTCGAGGACGAGCTCGTCCTGCTCGACCTGCGCACGCAGACCTACCTCAGCCTCAACCGCACCGGTGCGCACCTGTGGCCGCTGATGGTCGAGGGCACCGACCGGGCCACGCTGATCGACGCCCTGTGCGAGCGCCACGACGTCCCGCCCGCCGTGGCCGAGCGCGACGTCGACGCACTGGTCGCGCAGCTCCGGGAGGCCGACCTCCTGCTGTCGGCGGACGGGCATGCGAGTCCCGACGCCTGACGACCTCCGCGCCGGCGTCTGGACCCTGCGCTGCCTCGCTCGTTGCCGTCACCTCGACGAGCACGACGTGCGCACCGTCCCTTCCCGTCGTCGGCCCGCATCGCCCCGTGGAGCGGCGGGCGGCCGTGGCCGGCTGCTGCGCGACCGGGAGGACAAGTGCCTGTGCAATGCGCTGATCGCCCAGGCGTGGCGCTCCGACCACGGTGACCTGGTCGACGTCGTGATCGGCGTCACCGCGCCGTCGTCGGGTTTCACCGCGCACGCCTGGTTGGCCGACGCACCCGAGGCGGCGAGCGAGGGCCACTCAGGAGATCCACCGGATCCCGCCGAAGGCGCGCGTTCCGCCCGGCGTGAGCGGCGGCGGGACGAGGCCGATGGCGGACGAGGAGGCGCGCCCTCGCTCACCCGGCTCGAACGTGCCGCGGGCGTCGCCCTCGGGGCGCACCCGATGGCGCCGCTGCCGGACGGCCCGACGACGACCGCCCGCGGCCGCGCTCGAGGACGTGTCAGCGCCGCTTTCTCGAGCGCACACCGTGCGTCGTCAGTTTCTCCGGCGGCCGGGACTCGTCGGCCGTCCTCGCCGTCGCGACGCACGTGGCGCGGCGCGACGGGCTGCCCCTGCCGATCCCCTTCACGTTCCGGTTCCCCGGCAAGCCGCTCACCGAGGAGTCCGACTGGCAGGAGCACGTCATCAGCGCACCTCGGTCTCGACGACTGGCAGCGCGTGGACCTCCACGACGAGCTCGATCTCCTCGGTGACGTCGCCCGTCGGTGCCTGACCGAGTTCGGGTTGATGTGGCCGGCCAACGCGTACCTCCACGTCCCGGTCTTCCGCGCCGCCGCCGGCGGCACCGTGCTGACCGGCCTCGACGGGGACGGCCTCTTCGGCGACTGGCGGTGGGGCGCACGCGCAGGCGGTGCTGCACCGCCGGGTCGCGCCCGCGGCCCACGCGACGTGGTCCGGGTGGCGTTCGCTCTCGCCCCGGTGCCCGCTCCGCCGGGCCGCCTATCGCCGGCGGGGCGTCTTCGTCCCGGGTTGGCTCTCGCTCGACGCCGGCGCCGAGTACGCCGACACCGTGCTCGACCGGGCCGCCGGCGAGCCCCGGCGTGGGATCGGCGGGTCGTCGTGGCACGCCGGGGCGCGTGCCCTGTATCTGGCCCAGCGCAACCTCGAGGTGATCGGTGCGCGCGACGACGTGCAGGTGGGCAACCCGCTGCTCCACCCCGAGTTCCTGGCCGCGTTGGCGCACGAGGGCGGTCCGGCGGGCTTCGGCGACCGGACCGAGGCGATGCGCCACCTGGTGGGCGACCTCCTGCCGATCGAGACGGTCGAGCGGAGCGAGCAAGGCCGCCTTCGGCGATGCGGTGTGGCTCGACGCAGGCCCGCGGGTTCGTCGAATCGTGGGACGGGCGCGGGCTCGACCCGGACGCTCGTCGACCCCGAGCGGCTCCGGCCGCGTGGCGGGCCGAGTACCCGTCTTCCACAGCTGGACGATGCTGCACGAGGCGTGGCTGGTGTCGCACGGCCACGGGCTGGCGGCGAGGCTGCCGCGTCGGGCGCGCGGACGGCGCTTCAGGAGAAGTAGTCGACCAAGCGGCGGCAGAACGGCGCAGCCCGGCGGGATCGCGCGGCCGCGACGGCCCGGATCATCGGCACGCTGGCCAGCTCCAACAACGCCGTCGGGTTCGCCGGCACGGTCGGGAACGTCCGCTGGCGTGCGATCAGCTCCATGCGGTCGGCGAAGCCGACCGGGGCCGAGCTCGGCCTCGGGGGCCCAGTCGAGGACGACCAACCCGGCCAGCGGCAGCGTCGGCGACGCGGCCGGGAGACGCACCCGGTGGCGTTCACCCGATCGCACCAGATGCTCGGAGACGCCGGGCAGCGTACCCTGCCCCACCCGCAGGTCGATGCTGCGCGGGCCGACCAGCACGTCGTCGCCGTCGAGCACGGCGAGGTCGTCGGACAGGACGGGCGTGCCACCCTGGGTGGCCAACCAGGCGAGCGTCGTGCTCTTGCCGGCCTCCTTGTCGCCGAGCATCAAGATCGCACCGCCCCCCACCTCGAAGACCCCGGCGTGGATCGCCTCGCGTCCCGCCCACTGCCAGTACAGGGCGGCCGCCGGTGCGAGGTACGGGTGCAACAGATCCTCGTCGGGGGGCGCGCCGCCGAGGTGGAAATGTGCCTCGGTCGATGGCGCTCCTGGCGGAGCCGGCCCCCCCCGATCAGGGGGAAATCGGCTCGGCGTCTCGTCAGCACCGGTTCGGAGGCGTCGTCGGCGGCGTCGTCGTTTACGTGGACGTGAAGCGCGAAGGTCGGGCGTCCTGGCAACTGAGATTGCATCCACGGGCCGGCTCCCGGAATACCGGTCACGACCAGGCCATATGCGCCCAGCGGGGGCGCGGCCGGCGTCGGGTCGGTGGCCGGGGGCACGCCCGAAACTTTATGCAGACCCGACGCAACAAAACCGCAAGGGTTGTGGGGCCGTTGCGTTTCACCATTGCAATGCAGGTGAAAGCACCCGTGCATGTGCGGTCAGGCGAAGACACCGAAAGGAGTTCCACCAGTGGCGGACCACATGGCGGAAGAGTACGAGGCCCCGACGCTCACCAAGCTCGGGACGCTCTCGGACCTCACGATGGGCGGTACCGGCATCATCCACGGCGACGTGTTGCTCAGCATCGGTTCGTTGCTGGACATCGGCGTCAAGCTCGGCCTCTAAGGCCAGGCCCGCCGGTCTACGACCGGCGGGATTCAAAAAGCGTTTTCGCAACCGGCCCGCCTCGTGCGGGCCGGTTGCTTTCTGGCGGAACCGTCCCCCTGATCCGTGCCCGCCTACGCCGAGGCGGCGAACTGCGCGGTGTAGAGCTCGAAGTAGCGGCCCCGCCGGGCCAGGAGCTCGTCGTGCGTGCCGCGCTCGACGATGCGCCCGTGGTCGAGGACCAGGATCAGGTCGGCCCGCCGGATGGTGGAAAGCCGGTGCGCGATGACCGATCGACGTGCGCCCGGCCAGGGCGGCCTCGAGGGCGCGTTGGACGGCCTGCTCGGTGGCCGTGTCCAGCGACGCCGTGGCCTCGTCCAACACGACGACCGAGGGCGTGCCGAGCATCATGCGGGCCAGGGCCAGGCGCTGCTTCTCGCCGCCCGAGAGGCGGAAGCCCCGGTCGCCGACGACGGTGTCGAGGCCGTCGGGCAGCTGGTCCACCGTCGTGAGCAGCTGCGCCTCTCCGAGCACGCGTCGCAGGTCCTCGTCGGACGCGTCGGGCCGCGGCGTAGAGCAGGTTGGCCCGGATGGTGTCGTGGAAGAGGTGGACGTCCTGGGTCACCATGCCGATGCGGTCCTGGAGCGAACGTGACGTCGCGTCGCGGACGTCGACGCCGTTGATCGAGACGGAGCCGGACGAGACGTCGTAGAGGCGGCGGATGAGGTAGCTGATCGTGGTCTTGCCGGCACCGGTGTGGCCGAGGAGCGCGACCAGCTGGCCGGGCTGCGATGTCGAACGACACGTCGGACAGGACCGTCGTCTCGGCTCGGCTCTCGGGTGCGCTGCTGCCGTTCTCGAGTGAGGGGATCGAGTTGCCCTCGCGCCCGGGGTAGGCGAAGTCGACGTCGTCGACCAGCACGGTCGCCGGTCCGGCGGGGATGTCGATGGCGCCGGGACGCTCGCTGAGCCCGACCGGGACGTCGAGGACCTCGAAGAGCCGCTCGAAGGAGACCAGCGCGTTCACCACGTCGATCGGCAACCCGCCCGAGCGAGATCAGGGGGCCGTAGATCCGGCCGAGGTAAGT
This sequence comes from uncultured Acidimicrobiaceae bacterium, assembly GCA_963821105.1. Lineage (GTDB taxonomy): Bacteria > Actinomycetota > Acidimicrobiia > Acidimicrobiales > RAAP-2 > Bog-473. Next base: position 98,761 of record CAWGCO010000008.1, on the reverse strand, counting down.
CGCCAACGCCACCACGGTGCCGGCCTTGATGGTGCCGTTGGCCGCCAGGATGCCGCCCCACCCGAAGATCAGGGCGGTGACGAGGCCCGACACGACGAGCGAGCATGGCCGAGAAGCTGCGCGCGTAGACCGCCATCTTCACCTGCACGTCGCGGACCTCACCGGAGAGCTCGTCGAACTTCTGCGCCTCCTCGTGGCGCCGACCGAAGAGGGTCACGAGCAGTGCACCCGCCGACGTTGAAGCGCTCGCTCATGTGCGTGCTCATGTTCGAGAGCGCCTGCAGGTTGGCCCACGACAGGCCGGCCACCCGCGTGCGGGCGAACCGCACGATCAGGGCGCCGACCGGGAGCGCCACCAGCGTCAGGAGGGCGAACTGCCAGGAGAGGACGAACATGACCGCGAACGACGCCACCACGTCAAGAGCCCGTTGCTGACGACGACCGAGGTCAGGTCGGTGAAAGCCTGCTGCGCCCCGGCCACGTCGTTGTCGAGGCGGCTCATCAGGGCGCCGGTCGGCGTGCGGGTGAAGAACGCGAGCGGCAGCTTCTGGATGTGCTGGTACACCGCCGAGCGCAGGTCGAACGTGATCCCCTGTCCGATGCGCGCCGAGAGGAAGACGCTCGTCACCCCGAGCAGCTGGTCCACCACGGCCACGCGCGGCGAGCGCGATGGCCAGGCCGACGATCTGGCCGTGGTTCTTGGCGATGATGGCGTTGACGATCAGCCCGAAGAGAAGCGGGACCGACGCGGCCACCAGGGCGTCGACGACGACGACCGTGAACAGGAGGCTGAGGCGTCCCCGGTACGGCCGGGCGAAGCGCACCGCCCGTCTTCGCCGTGCCGCGGGCCACTCCGTGCTGGAGCATGGGCGGCAGGTGCAAGATCTTCACCAGGGACGTCCCGCGCGTCGGCCTCTCACGATGCGCCCAACGATAGGGCGGCCCGCCGCGGTGACCCCGGCTTTGTCAGGGGCGGCTCAGGAGGTGGTCGGCCGGTCGAGAGCCCGAGTCCGTAGCCGGCCAAGAACACCCCCGCCTCGTCGTGGCGCGGGTAGCCGTCGGCCAGTCGGTGGAAGTCGGGGGAGTGGTCGGGATACGTCAGGTGGGCCAGCTCGTGGACGAGCACCGAGTCGAGGACCCACTCGGGCACCACCCGCAGGCGGTGCGACACCCGGATGTCGCCGGAGTAATAGGAGCACGAGCCCCAGCGGGCGGTCTGGTTGGTCACCCAGCGCACCGAGGCGGGCCGGGTCCCGACGAGGTAGCGCGTCGCTGAGGGCGATGGCACGGGCCAGGAGGTCCTCGTCGCTCAGGCGCGCGGGCAGCCGGTGGCGTGTCATCAGCCGCTCGACGAGCCAGTCGATCGTGGACTGGCGCGACTCGAGGTCGAGGTGCGCGGGCAGCGACACCACGATGCGGTCGCCGTCCCACCGCGCCTCCGACGTCTTTCGGCGCCGCGCGCTGACGCGGACCTCGACCTGCGGCGCGGGCTCCGCGTCCGGCTGAGCGTCGGGCTCGAAAAGCGGCTCGGGCGGGGCCTCGGGCGCGGCGCGGCGCCGGCCGGGTCGACGAACTCGCTCGTCTCGGGCGGCGGCTCGGGGGGTGGTGCGCCGTCGAAGGCGGAGAGGTCGAAGAGAGTCACTCCGGCATTGTGGCGGAAACTTGTGACCCTTCAGTGCATTCCTGATCAGAGGTCCCTGCAGTGGGCAATGCAGCCGCCGTCGCGGCGTGACCGTCCGCGGGCGTGACCGTTCCGCGAACGTCATGCCGGCCAGCCCCGTCCGGGCTGCTGCCCGTACGACGCCCTCGACAGCCTTGTGAGCTGAGCTACGGCCTGCCCCTGATGAATTGCTTGCGAACATGCCAAAACACTCATGAACATGCGCCGCAGCCCATATACAGCGCCGTATTGCGGTCGGCGTCAGCCTCCGAGCACGAGCTCGGCCATCGTCCGCAGCGTCGTCGAGGTCGCCGTTGACGAGCATCGTCGTCGCCCGCGACTCGCGCCACGCCTCGAGGTCGTCGCGGATCTTCGCCACCGGCCCGACCAGGGCGATGTCCTCGACCATGGACGTCGGCACGGCGGCCGCCGCGTCGTCCTTGCGCCCGTCGAGGTACGCGTCCTGGATCTTGTGCGCCGCCTCCTCGTAGCCCATGCGGGCGAAGACGTCGAAGTGGAAGTTCATGTCCTTGGCGCCCATGCCGCCGATATAGAGGGCGAGCATCGGGCGGAACCCGTCCGCCGCGGCGTCGACGTCGTCGTTGATCACCGTCGGGGCGAACGCCAGGATCTCGAAGTCCGCCGCGCTGCGCCGCGCCCCCGGCCGGGCGAAGCCCTCGTCGAGCGACGCCTCGAACGACGACATGGCCTTGGGGGAGAAGAAGATCGGGAACCAGCCGTCGGCGATCTCGGCGGCCAGCGCCACGTTCTTCGGCCCCTCCGCCCCCAAGATGATCGACACATCGCCCGCAGCGGGTGCACGATCGACTTGAGCGGCTTGCCCAGCCCCGTCCCGCCCGGATACGGCAGCGGGTAGTGCGGCCCGTCGTTGGTGACCGGCTTCTCCCGGGCCAGCACCTCCCGCACGATCCCGACGTACTCCCTCGTCCGGGCCAATGGCGCCGGGAACGGCTGGCCGTACCAGCCCTCCACGACCTGGGGGCCCGACACGCCGAGCCCGAGCACGAAGCGCCCGCCCGACAGGTGGTCGAGCGTCATCGTCGCCATGCCCATCGCCGTCGGCGTCCGCGCCGACAGCTGGCACAGCGACGTGCCGAGCCGCACCCGCTCGGTGCGCGAGCCCCACCACGCCAGCGGCGTCAGGGCGTCGGACCCGTACGACTCCGCCGTCCAGACCGAGTCGTACCCGAGGCGGTCGGCCTCCATCACGAGCTCGAGCGCATGCGCCGGCGGTCCCGAGCCCCAGTACCCCATCTGCAGACCGATCTTCATGTCCTTCACGTCGTGCTCCTCTCGGGCGTCAGGGGTCAGACCTTGGCGATGATCTCGTCGGCGAACCAGCGCACGGCCCCGAGCCGCGCCGCCAGCGCCTCGTCGTCGGGCGTCCCCGGCGCCACGTCGACGAACATCCACGGCGCGCACACGAAGTCGGTCACGCCGGCGTCGGCGAACCGCCGGTACAGGTCGGGGTCCGGTCGCTCGTTCAGCGACACGTAGATGCAGAAGTCCTCTTCGTCCTCGCGGCCCGCCTTCTTCATCGCCTCGCGCAGGTTGGCCAGGTGCATCCACGCCTCGTCCTCGCTGTAGGCGCCCGCCGCGATCCACCCGTCGCACAGCGCCGCCGTCCGCCGCAGGGCGATGGGGGAGTGGCCGCCGCCGATGATCGGGATCGCCTCGGTGGGGGCGGGGAGCATCTGGCACTCCGGGACGTCGTAGTACTCGCCGTGGAACTCGACCCAGCCGTCCTGCCACAGCGCGCGCAGGGCGACGATCATCTCGTCGAGCCGCTTGCCCCGCGTGGCGAAGTCCTGCCCGGTCTGGTCGAACTCCTCCTTGCACCAGCCGACGCCGACGCCGAGGCGCACCCGGTTGTCCGACATCACCGCCGCCGTGCGCCACCGACTTGGCCACCGTGATGAGGTCGCGGGCCGGCGCCACGTAAACGCCGGTCGTGAACAACAGGTTCTCGGCCACCGTCGCCATCCCGGCGATGAGCGTCATCGGGTCGGGCCACGGCGTCTCCGCCTCCCACCCCGGGTGCCCGTCGTCGCGCTTCGAGTACGTGTAGCGCGACTCCAGTTCCCTTGGGTTGAAGAGGTGGTCCGACACGTACATCCCCGCGTAGCCGAGCTCGTTGCACGCCTTCGCCAGCGGGACGGCCTGGCGTGTGGGCAAGAAGCTGACGGCCTGATGGAACCGCAGCCTGCCGTCGGTCCCGCCCGCCTCGGTCACGTCAGCGGGCCCGGGCGGGCAGCGGCGTGCCGCCCACCGGCGCCGACGGCGCGAACGCCACCGGGATGTGCTTGGTCCCGTTGATGAAGTTCGACTGCAGCCGCTGCACCTCGCCGTCGAGGCGGATGTCGGGGATCCGGTCGAGCAAACGGTCGAACATCACCATGATCTCCATGCGCGCCAGGTTGGCGCCCAGGCAGAAGTGCGGCCCGCCCCCGCCGAAGGCGATGTGGTTGTTGGGCGAGCGGGTGATGTCGAACGTGTTCGGGTTCTCGAAAGCGTCCTCGTCACGGTTGGCCGAGGTGTGCCAGAAGACGATCTTGTCGCCCTCCTTGATCTCCTGGCCCCGCAATTCGAAGTCGCCCGTGGCCGTGCGCCGAAAGTGCATCACCGGCGTGACGTAGCGGAGCATCTCCTCGACCGCCCCCGGTAACAGCGAGCGGTCCTTGCGCAGCAGCTCCCACTGGTCCGGGTGATCGAAGAAGGCCGTCATGGCGCCCGACATGAGGTTCCGCGTCGTCTCGTTCCCCGCCACGATCAGCAACATGAAGAAGAGGTCGAGCTCGAGCTGGTCCAGCTTCTCGCCCTCCACCTCGGCGTCGATGAGCACCGACACCAGGTCGGCCTTCGGCGCCAGCCGGCGCTGCGACGCCAGCTCCTCGGCGTAGCTGAAGACAGCCATGGCCGCTTCGCCCGGGTCCGCTCCCGGGACCTGGTACTCGGGGTCCTCGGCGCCGATCATGCGGTTCGACCAGTCGAAGACCATGCGCCGGTCCTCCTGGGGCACGCCGAGCAGCTCGGCGATCACGAGGAGCGGGAGCTCGGCCGAGATCTCCTCGACGAAGTCGGCCGTGCCCCGCTCGCACACCGCGTCGATGATGCCGTCGGCGTACTCGACGATCTTCGCCTCCAGGTCGCGCACCATCTTGGGCGTGAAGCCCTTGTTGACGAGCCGCCGATACCGGGTGTGCATCGTCGGGTCCATGTTGAGCATCATCATCTGCTGCTGGACCAGCTGATCGTCGTCCATCTCGTGGAACAAGGAGCTCCGCCGCGCCGACGAGTAGTGCTCCCAGTCGCGGTTGACCTGCACGCAGTCGTCGTAACGGGTGATGGCCCAGAAGCCTCCCCGCGGCGCCACCTCCTCGGGGTGCCAGTAGACGGGGGCCTCGGCCCGCAGCTCGGCGAACCACTGGTGCGGGACCCCGGCCACGAAGTTCCGCCCGTCGATGAGGTCGATCTCGTCGAGGCTCAAGGAACCCCCCTTTCGCTGCACCCGGCCCCCGACCCGAGAGCCCGGTGCCTGGCCGATCGTGGCCATTTCTAGAACGTGTGTCAGTGATCATAGGGCCGCTTCCGGGGCGCCCCACGGGTCGGCCGCCGCCCAGGGATTGGGGGCTCCCAATTCCGACGCCCGAAAAAGTTCTCGGATTGCCTATGCGCCCCGGCTCAAGTTCTGGGTCCAAAGGTTGAGGTTTAAGTCGAGTATTCGCCTCTTGCGACTTTTACCTCAACCTTTTTGCCGAAGAATGGAGTCACACGCCCTATGCGTTTCGCGAATAAATTTCGCCGTGAAATTTCGGGTGCCGGGGATGGCGGGGCCAACGCTCGGGCCCGTCACGATCGAGGCACGGAAGAGTGCACGCATGGACCACGACTCCAAGCTCGAAGGACTCGTCTCGACCGGCATCCTTCCCGCCGACACCGACGTCCGCGCCGTTCCCCGAGCAGGGGTATCTTCCCGGGGCACCCTTCCCATCTGACGCGCGCGCAACGCCGCACCGCGAATCGAGGACGAGACCGTTGACCTACTGCCTGGCCCTTCGCCTCCGAGACGGATTGGTGTTCCTGGCCGACACCCGTACCAACGCAGGCGTGGACAACGTCGGGACGTTCCGCAAGATGCACGTCATGCAGCCCGCGCCGGATCGTCTCTTCGTGATCGAGTCGGCGGGCAGCCTGGCCACGACACAGGAGGTCCTCGACCGGATGGAGCGGGACCTGGCCGGCGACGGGCCCGAGAGCCTGGCCACCGTCTCCCACCTCTTCGAGGCCGCGCTGTACCTGGGTCGCCTCAGCCGGGAGGTGGCGCTCTCGCACCGCGAGGGCCTCAACGAGGTCGGGGCCGATGCCACCGCCACCTTCATCCTGGGTGGGCACGTCGGTCGACGAGCGGCCCGACATCCTCCTCGTCTATCCGGAGGGCAACTACATCCGGGCCTCCGACGACCGCCCCTTCCTGCAGATCGGCGAGAGCAAGTACGGGAAGTTCATGCTGGAGCTGGCGGTCGAGGCCAACGTCGACCTCGTCACCGCGGTGAAGATCGCCCTGGGCTCCATGATGAGCACCGCACGGGCGAACCTCTCCGTGGGGCCGCCGTACGACTTCGGTGTCTACAGCATCGAGACCGGGACCTTCAGCGAGTTCCGCATCGACAGCGACTCGCCGCTGCTCGGCAAGATCCGTGAAGTGTGGGAGCGGCACCTGCTGCGTGGCATCGCCGAGTTGCCGGCGATCACCGAGGAAGACGTGACGGACGTGCCCGCCGCGCCATAGCCGACCGAGCCGACCGAGCCGACGATAAGGCGGAGGACTGACGATGCCGAACGAAGACGACACAGCCGGCCAGCGACCGTCCGTGGATAGAGCGAGTCTCGACCGGAAACCTCCCGTCTCCCGACGAGGTACAGGCGCTCGTGGCCGAGGGGTACGACCGGTTCCGCGATCTCCGAGAGGGGAGGGTGGCCGACTACATCCCGGCGCTGGCGGACGGCCCCACCAGACGCCTTCGGCGTCTGCGTGGCCGGGGTGGGCGGCGGCGTCTTCGCCATCGGCGACGCGGAGGTGGAGTTCACCATCCAGAGCATCTCCAAGCTCTTCGTCTTCGCCCTGGTCTGCGACGCGCTCGGCCCCGAAGAGGCACGCCGCAAGCTCGGCGTCAACAGCACCGGGCTCCCCTTCGACTCGGTCATGGCCATAGAGCTCAACGCCGATCGCACCATGAACCCCATGGTCAACGCCGGCGCACTGGCCACCTCCAGCCTCGTGCCGGGAGAGAGCGCGCGAAGAGAAGTTCGAGTCCGTCGTACACGCCCTCTCGCGGTTCGCCGGGCGGCGGCTGGCGATGGACGACGAGGTGTACGAGTCCGAGACGGAAACCAACTTCCGCAACCGCGGCATCGCCCACCTGCTCAACGGCTACGGGCGCATGTACTGCGACCCCGAAGTCGCCACGGACCTGTACACCCGCCAGTGCGCCCTCCGGGTCAGCGCCCGCGACCTGGCGGTCATGGGCGCCACGCTGGCGGATGGTGGCGTCAACCCATTGACCGGCGAGCGGGCGATCGCCGCAGCGAACTGCAAGCGGGTGTTGGCCGTCCTGGCCACGGCCGGGCTCTACGAGCGCTCGGGGGAGTGGCTCTACGACGTCGGCCTCCCCGGCAAGAGCGGGGTCAGCGGGGGCCTGGTGACCGTGTCGCCGGGCAAGGGCGGCGTCGGGACGTTCTCGCCGCCGCTCGACGACGCCGGCAACAGCGTGCGCGGGCAGCGCATCACCACCTTCCTCTCGGAGGCCTTGGGGCTCAACCTCTTCACCTCGGCCCCCCTGCGTGAGGGAGCCAGAGTGACGGGCTGACGGAGGGCCGCCGGTCCGACGAGTCGCCACAAAGGGCGGCTGGCCACCCGGACTCCGACCGGCGCCAGAACGAGAACGTGTTACAGTTTTGCGCCGAGCGCGGCCTTGACCTGGCAGGGACCGCCGAGTGCACGCGAGGCTGCCCCACGATGTTCCTCGAAGAGAGCCCCGAGCAGCAGGAGCTGCGTGCCGAGCTGCGTCGCTACTACGCCGACCTGCTCACCGACGACGTGCGGGCCGGGCCTGGCCGAGGGCGGCGAGGCCGGCGACGCCTGGCGCGACGTCGTCCGCCAGATCGGCAAGGACGGCTGGCTCGGCATCGGCTGGCCCACCGAGTTCGGCGGCCAGGGACGCCCGGCCACCGACCAGTTCATCTTCTTCGACGAGACCCGGCGCGCCGGGGCCCCGTTCCCGTTCGTCACCATCAACACGGTCGGCCCGACGATCATGCGCTTCGGCACCGAGGAGCAGAAGTCCTTCTTCCTGCCCCAGATCCTCGCCGGCGAGTTCAACTTCGCCATCGGCTACACCGAGCCCGAGGCCGGCACCGACCTGGCCTCGCTGCGCACCCGCGCCGTGCGCGACGGCGAGGAGTACGTCGTCAACGGCGCCAAGATCTTCACCTCCGGCGCCGACGGGGCCGACTACATCTGGCTCGCCACCCGCACCAATCCCGACGCGCCCAAGCACAAGGGCATCTCCATCCTGTGCGTGCCGACGACCGCGCCCGGCTTCGAGTGGTCGATCATCAACACGGTCGGCGGGCTGACGACGACGCAGACCTTCTACGACAACGTGCGCGTGCCGCTGGCCAACCGGGTGGGCGAGGAGAACGAGGGCTGGCGCATGATCACGAACCAGCTCAACCACGAGCGCGTCGGCCTGGCCGCCTGGAGCGGCCTCGCCCTCTCGCTCTACGAGGACGTGGTGGCGTGGGCGGCGACGACGCCGTCCGACGAGGGCCACGTCGTGATCGAGCAGCCGTGGGTGCAGATGGACCTGGCCAAGTGCAAGGCCGAGCTCGAGGCGATGTGGCTCTTGAACTGGCGCATGGCCGTGCACGTGGCCGACGGGGAGCTGACCGGGGCCGAGTCGTCGTCGATCAAGGTGTTCGGGACGGAGCGGATCCTCGAGGTGGCCCGCCTGCTGTCCGGCGTCGTCGGCGCGGTCGGTTACCTGACGCCGGGCTCGCCCGGCGCGCTGCTGCGCGGCCGTCTCGAGGCGACCGGCCGCCAGGCGCAGGTCAACACGTTCGGCGGCGGGGTCAACGAGGTCCAGCGCGAGATCGTGGCCACCGCCGGCCTCGGCATGACGCGGGGGGCCCGGTGAGCGCGACCCTCGTCGAACGGGTCCACCGAGGCGTCGACGAACGGCACGGCGGGGCGCTTCGAGGAGCTCGCCCCGTTCCCCGACCGCAGCGCGGAGCTCGCCGCGCTGGTCGGCGCAGAGCGCGCGGTCCGCCCACCCTCTCGCCCCACGCGGTCAACGTGCCCATGATCCGCCACTGGGTCGAGGCGATGGACGACCACAACCCCGTCTACGTCTCCGACGAGGCCGCCCGCGCCGCCGGCTACGACCAGCTGATCGCGCCGCCGACCATGCTGCAGGCCTGGATCATGCGCGGGCTGCGGGCTCTCCAAGCAGGTCGAGGCAGCCCGGGACTCCGGGACGTCGCAGGGCGACGGCCCGAGCGACCGCATGATGGCGCTCCTCGACGACGAGGGGCTCACCTCGGTGGTGGCGACGAACTGCGAGCAGCACTACGGGCGGCCGCTCGTCGTGGGCGACCGTCTGCTGGTGCGCTCGGTGATCGAGGCCGATCTCGGACCCGAAGCGCACCGGGCTCGGCACGGGCCGCTTCCTCACCACCCGCCTGGACTTCGTGGCGGTGCCCGACGCCGACGTGCCGCCGAAGGCCCCCCGAGCCGGCCGCGATGCAGGCGCTCTACGACGCCGGCGAGCCCGTCGCCACCATGCGCTTTCCGCATCCTCAAGTACCTGCCGCCCGAGCGCAAGGCCCCGCTGCCGCCCCGCCCGCACCCGCCCTGACCCAGGACAACGCGTTCTGGTTCGAGGGCGCCCGGGCGCACCAGCTGCTGATCCAGCGCTGCACGTCGTGCGGCACGCTGCGCCACCCGCCGCTGCCGGCGTGCGCCAACTGCGGCTCGCTCGAGTGGGACACCGTCGAGTCGACCGGCCGCGGCACGCTGTATTCCTACGTGATCGTGCACTACCCCCAGGTGCCCTCGTTCGAGTACCCCCTGCCCATCGGTCTCATCGAGCTCGAGGAGGGCACCCGTGTCGTCGCCAACCTCGGCGAGCGTCGAGCGCGAGCGACATCACGATCGGCATGCCGGTGCGCGCCGAGTTCGTCGACTTCGACGACGAGCTGTCGTTGCCGGTGTTCGTGCCGGCGGGCTGCGGTGTGGAGAGGGGAGCTGATGGACTTCGCCTTCACCGACGAGCAGCTGGCCGTCGCCGAGGCGGCGACGGGCTCTTCGCCGGGCTCGTCGACCCCGACCGGGTGGCGGCGGTCGAGCAGAGCGACGAGCGCATCGACCGCGACCTGTGGCGGGCGCTGGCCGGCGCCGACCTGCTCGGGCTCGCCGTCCCCGAATCGAGACGGCGGCGCGGGCCACGGCCTGCTCGAGCTCTGCCTGCTGCTCGAGGCGCAGGGCAACGTCGTCGCACCGCTGCCGCTGTGGTCCACCCTCGTGCTCGGCGCGCTGCCGCTGGCGCGCTTCGGCTCCGACGTCCCAGCGAGCAGCGCTGGCTGCCCGGGGTCGTCGCCGGCGACACCGTCCTCACCGCCGCGCTCACGGGACCGCCGCCAGCCCGACGTCGACGCCGCCCGTCTGGGCCGAGCCGGACGGCGACGGCTGGATCCTCGACGGCCTCGAGCTCGCCGTGCCCCAGGCGCACCTCGCGGCGCGCATCCTCGTCCCTGCCTACACGGGCGACAAAGGAGACGGCGTCGTCATCGCGCTGGTCGACCCGCACGCCGACGGCGTGACGCTCGAGCGCACCGTGACCACCAATCGCGAGATACACCCCCACGTCCGCCTCGAGGGCGTCCGTCTCGACGCCGACGACGTGCTGGCCGCACCCGGTGCGGGACGCGCCGTCCTCGCCGACATCGTGACGGCGGCCACCATCGGGCTGTGCGCCCTGCAGGTCGGCGTGTGCGAGGCCGCGCTGCACCCAGACCGCCGCCTACCTCAACACGCGCCAGCAGTTCGGCCGCCCGCTCAGCACGTTCCAGGGCACCATGCTGCACGCCGCCGACGCCGCCATCGACATCGAGGCCATGCGCGTCACGTGGCAGAACGCGGCCTGGTGCTACGACACCGGCCGCGACGCCGCCGAGGCGGCGCGGGTGGCCAAGTGGCAGGCCTCCGAGCGCGGCCAGCGGGCCGTGCACGCGACCCAGCACCTCCACGGCGGCATGGGCGCGGACATCACGTACCCGATCCACCGCTACTTCCTGTGGGGCAAGCAGATCGAGCTGCTCCTCGGCGGCCCGAGCGCGCAGCTCGCCAAGCTCGGTGCGGACATTGCACGGCACGCGCTGCGCCGGCGCGGCGCAGGAGGACACGACGCCATGAGCGCCATCGACTTGGGCCCGACGTTCTTCGACGTCGCGGTGGGCGACGAGCTGCCGACGCTCGAGCTGCCGATCACGCGCACGCTCATCGTCTCGGGTGCGCTGGCCAGCCGTGACTACCAGGACGTGCACCACGACCACGAGCTGTCCAAGAGCGCGGCTCACCGGACATCTTCATGAACATCCTCACCACCAACGGCCTCGTCGGTCGCTACGTCACCGACTGGTCCGGCCCGCGCAGCCGCCTGATCGACGTGAGCATCCGTCTGGGCGCGCCGAACTACCCCGACTGCACCATGACGCTCACGGGGTCGGTGACCGACAAGGGCCCGCTCGCCGACGACGGCAAGACCGGCGTGGTCACCGTCGCCATCCGCGGCGCCAACCACCTCGGCGACCACGTGACCGGCACGGTAAAGGTGATCCTGCCGCTGGGCGAAGACGAGAGCGGTCCGGCCTGATGCCGCACTCGTTCTCGGGCAACACCGCCATCGCGGGCATCGGCGCCACCGAGTTCTCCAAGGACTCGGGCCGCTCCGAGCTGCGTCTCGCCGTCGAAGCGGTGGCCGCGGCGCTCGATGACGCCGGCATCGCCCCCGCCGAGGTGCAGGGCATGGTCACGTTCAGCTCGGACACCAACCCCGACATCGACATCGCCCGCAGCCTCGGCATCGGCGACCTGACGTTCTTCAGCCGCATCCACTACGGCGGCGGGGCGGCCTGCGCCACCATCCAGCAGGCGGCGCTCGCCGTCGAGTCCGGCGTGGCCGACGTCGTCGTCTGTTACCGCGCCTTCAACGAGCGCTCCGGCAACCGCTTCGGCGCCGGCATCCAGGGGCGGGCGCCGACGCCCAGCGCCGAGATGGCGCACATGTCGTCGTACCTCCCCGTCGGCCTCCTCACCCCCGCCTCCTGGGTCGCCATGGCGGCGCAGCGCTACCTCTACGTCACCGGCGCCACCAGCGAGGACCTCGGCCGCGTCGCCGTGGCCGACCGCAAGCACGCCGCCGTCAACCCCAAGGCGTGGTTCTACGAGCAGCCGATCACCCTCGCCGACCACCAGGCGAGCCGCTGGATCGTCGAGCCCCTCCACCTCCTCGACTGCTGCCAGGAGACCGACGGCGGCCAGGCCCTCGTCGTCACGTCGCTCGAACGCGCCCGTGATCTGAAGACGGCCCCGACGGTGATCCGGGCCGCCGCGCAGGGGTCCGGCGCCGGCCAGGACATGATGACGAGCTACTACCGCGACGACCTGCTCGGCCTGCCCGAGATGGGGGTCGTGGCGCGCCAGCTCTGGGAGACCTCGGGGCTCGGACCGGACGACATGCAGGCGGCCATCCTCTACGACCACTTCACGCCGTACGTCCTCTACCAACTCGAGGAGCTGGGCTTCTGCAAGAAGGGCGAGGCGAAGGACTTCGTGCGCGACGGCCGCATCGAGCTCGGGGGGGACCTCCCCATCAACACCCACGGCGGCCAGCTCGGCGAGGCGTACCTGCACGGCATGAACGGGATCGCCGAGGGGGTGCGTCTCGTCCGCGGCACCTCGTTCAACCAGGTCCCGGATCTCGAGCACGTCGTGGTCACGGCCGGCACGGGCGTGCCGACGAGCGGCCTCGTGCTCGGCGTCGACCGCTGAGCACCGTCTTCGATCTCTTCTAGAGATAGGCCGGCGGCCGGCCTCAGGAGGCGCCGCAGCCGGATATGTAGCCCATGATCCCGTCGACGTCGACCTCGACCGGTCCATCGCCGGGCGCGTACCAGACGGCGTTGGAGAGGACCTTGGCGATGTCCCCTTTGATCGCCGAGTCGAGTTCCTTGGCGGCCGCCGGCACGGCGTTGTCGACCTTGATCGACTCCAATGTGGAGCGGACCCACAGCACGTGATGAAACGTGCCGTGAGGCGTGCTCAGCTCGGGCACGCTGCGACCGCTCTGCTTGATGACGAACGTCATGTCCAGTCCGGTCGAGTGCGGCTTGAGCGCGGGGCCGAGCTCTGAGAGATCGCTCTGGTTCAAGGGCTCGGCGCCGTGCATGGTCGACAAGCCGGTGCCGCCCGCCAGCATCTTGGAGACCGAGGGAAAGGTTGTGTTGCCCTCGAGGTTGAAGGCCTGGCCCACGGCCTGGCCACTCGAGGGCGTCGAGATGAGCTGCCCGCTGTTCGTGAGCACGTAGTGCAACACCGCGTTGGTCGGCACGGAAGTGTTGTTGACCGTCGTCGAGCTGCCCTCCGTGACGGTCACCGACGTGCCGTTGGAGACCTTCTGCACGGCGGTCACGGTCTCGGTCTCCGAGCCGGTGATTCCCTTCGAGTCGATGGTCTCGTGGCACGTCCAGCCCACCTTGGTGGGGAAGAAGTAGTGGGCCCACGTCGACGAGGACGCCGCGCCCACCGAGGAAGGGGACCACGCCGCCAGCGTGAGCAGCGCCAGCGCCAGCGCCAGGGCCAGCGCCAGAGCCAGGGCAGGCATGGCCCCGGCCCGCCGGCCGCCGGACCCGCACGGCGCGCACTCTTTGTCGCTCGAGCGTTTCGACACCTGGACCGGCCCCCGCTTCTGTAGGGCGGCCTCGGCGCCGCTGGCGCTGCAATGTACCGGAGCGGCCCGCCCGCCGGTCAGAGGACCCGGTCGCCCACCGACGCTTCGAGCGAGCGTGCCTCGTCAGCCGACAGCACCGCGTACCCACCGCCCTTCTCAGGCTGCCAGAGCACCGGCTCGGCGCAGTTCCAGCGCTCGGCGCGCAGCGCGCGCTTCAGCACTTTGTTCGTCGCCGTGATCGGAAGGGCCGGGCTCAGGCGCACGAAGCGCGGCGCCCACTTGGTGCCGAGGTCGCCCTGCGCGGCGAGGAACTCCGACAGCGCCGCCGGTTCGAGCGCGTCGACGCCGGGGCGCAGCTGCACGGCGGCCATCACCTGGTCGCCGACGACCGGGTCGGGGACGGCGTACACGGCGGCCAGCACGACGTCGGGGTGACGCTGCAGGATCCGCTCGACGGGCGCCGACGCGAAGTTCTCGCCGTCGACGCGCAGCCAGTCGTGGTCGCGCCCGGCGAAGTAGAAGAAGCCCGCCTCGTCGCGGTAGGCGAGGTCACCGGTCCAGTAGTAGCCCTCCCGCAGCCGGGCCCGCTCGGCCTCGTCGTTGCGCCAGTAGCCCTCGAAGCCGGCGCCGCCGCTCTTCGACACCAGCTCGCCGATGGCCTCCTCGGCGTTCAACAGGCGACCGGCGGAGTCGAAGCGCGCCGTCGGGCACTCCTCGCCGGTGGCCGCATCGAGCACGACGGTCCCCTCGGGGGCGCGGCCCAGCGCGCCGGGCGGCGTGTCGGGCGTGCGCTGCACGGTGGCGCCGCCCTCCGTCGAGCCGTACGAGTCCGTGACCGCCACGCCGAAGCGCTCGGCGAAGCGCGTGACGTCCTCGGGCGTGCCCTCGTTGCCGAAGGCGCGCACCAGCGGGTTGTCGGCGTCGTCGGGCTGCTCGGGCGTGGCCAAGATGTACGACAGCGGCTTCCCCACGTAGTTGAAGTACGTCGTCCCCGACGCCCGGACGTCGGGCAGGAAGCCCGAGGCCGAGAAGCGGCCCGTCGACGGCAGCGCGCACGCCGAGCCCGCCATCAACGCCGGGCCCCAGCCCGCCATCAGCGCGTTCGAGTGGAAGAGCGGCATGGCGAGATAGCAGACGTCGTCGGGCGTCAACGAGTACATCTGCGCCACGATCGAGCCGATGCGGGCCAGGCGGCCTTGGGTGCACAGGCAGGCCTTGGGCGCGCCGGACGTCCCCGACGTGAAGAGGAGGTACCCGAGGCTCTCGGGCGTCACCGAGGGGTCGACCACGTCCGTCGCGGTCGCGCCCTCGAAGGGGGCCAGCGCCGCCGGCGCGCCCGGCGTGTCGACGACGAGCACGCGCGGGTTGTCCACATCCACCACGCCCAGCCCCGAGCCGACCCGCGCCCCCTCGAGCAGCGGCAACGACGCCGAGTCCGTCACGAGGAACTGGCACTCGGTGTGCGTCAGGTCGCGCACCAGCTCGTCGCCGCGGTGTGTGGGGTTGGCCCCGACGACGACGGCGCCGACGAGGGCGGCGGCCTCGAGCCAGAACACGAACTCGGGGACGTTGTCGAGCAGGACGGCGACGTGGAACGGGCTGGCGCCCCGGGCGGCGCGCAGCCAGGCGCCCCGCACCGCCGCCGCCGCCACGACGTCGGCGTGGCTCATCGCCAGCCCGCCCGCCCAGAGCCCGAGGCCCGGGTCCTCGGCGCGGGCGAGCACGCCGTGAGCGATCGTGTCGGGTGGCGGCCCGCCGTCGGTCGACGAGTCGGGCACGGGCGCGTCAGCTGGGCTCACTGCACACTCCAAAACACTCTGACCTGGGGCGGGATCCCCATTTCTGGAACACGTTGCATTTTAGCCCTCCCGGTGTTAGCGTCGCAGGAGCGCCTGCGGAACGGACCGCGGCCCCAGTGGAGGACGGGCACACCCCATGGAATTCGGGATCTTCAACGCGGCCTGCGTGTTGCCGAGGTACGTCGAGCGGCATGGTTCGTCGGCGGAGCACGACCGCATCATGGACGAAGTCGCCTTCATCGTGGCGGCGGACCAGGCGGGCTTCAAGTACACCTGGGCCTCCGAGCACCACTTCCTGACCGAGTACTCGCACCTCTCGGCGTCCGAGTCGTTCCTCGCCTACGTCGCCGCCAAGACGAACAACATCCACATCGGCTCGGGCATCTTCAACATCACGCCGCCGGTGAACCACCCGGCCCGGATCGCCGAGCGGGTGGCCATGCTCGACCACCTCTCCGGGGGCCGCTTCGAATTCGGCACCGGCCGCGGCAGCTCGACCACCGAGCAGCGCGGCTTCGGCATCAACGACCCCGAGCTCACCCGCGAGATGGTCGCCGAGACCCTCCCGCAGATCGTGCGCATGTGGCGCGACGAGCCCTACAGCTACGACGGCAAGTTCTTCTCCATGCCCGAGCGCAACGTGCTGCCCAAGCCGTACTCCAAGCCGCACCCGCCGATCTGGATGGCGGCCGGCAGCCCCTCGACGTTCGACCTGGCCGCCGAGATGGGCGTGGGCGTGCTGTGCTTCGGCTTCTCCACGCCCGACCAGCTGACCCCGCTGGTCGCCCGGTACAAGGAGAAGATCGAGGACTGCAAGAACCCGGTCGGCGAGTTCGTCAACAACAACGTCATGATCACGACGCAGATGATCTGCATGGAGGACGGCGCCAAGGCGCGCAAGACGTTCCTCGAGGCCGACTCGAACTACCACCTGAGCCTGGTCTTCCGGTATCTCGACACGTTCCCCAAGCCCCCCGGGATCCCCGAGTGGCCCACCATCATCCCCGCCATGGACGCCGCCACGCTCGACGCGGCCATCGCGGCCGGTGTCACGGCCGTCGGCACGCCCGACGAGGTCGGCAAGGCCATCGAGAACTTCGTGAAGACCGGGGCGGACCAGCTCTCCTTCGGCATGCTCTCGACCTCCATGGAGATCGAGTTGTGCCAGGAGGCCGTGGCGACGTTCGGAAAGCACGTGCTGAAGGACTTCGACAAGGACCCCGAGCACCTCACGACCAAGCAGCGGCTGGCCGCAGCCGCCTCGGCCGCCCGCTGACCCTTACAGGCGCAACCCGCCGGCCCCGAGCCGGCGGTCGATCTCGGCGGCGATCGCCTCGGGCGTGCGGTCGCCCGCATCCACCCGGTGGCGTTCGTCGACGCCGTGGCTCTCGAACTGCGTCCACAGGTCGTCGACCACCGACGCGTCGGCCAGCGCGCCCAGGTGCTCGGGCGCGGTGCGGCGGTCCTGGACCCGTCGCTGCACGACGCCGATGGGCGCCCGCAGGACGGCGTAGTTGAGCCCGACCCCGTGCGGGGCGCACGCCTCGGCGAAGAGGTCGAGCATGAACGGGTACAGGATCCCCTCGGCCACGGTGAAGTAGCCGCCCTCGGCGAACGCCGCGACGGCCTCGGCGCCGGCGCCCAGGATCGTGCGGTTTTGCGCGTGCGCCTCGGAGAGCCAGGGCTCGATGTAGCCCTGGCGCACCTTGGCGAAGAACCAATCGAGGTCGAGGCACACCGACGGCGAGTGGAGGTCGGCCACCAGTGGCGCCACCGTGGTCTTGCCACAACCGGGCGAGCCGGTGAGGAGCAGGACGGGAGCCGGCGGAGCGTCCACCCGCCAAACCCTTCCATAACATGGCCCTGGACGCGAGGCCCGAGAGCCGGCGCGTGCCGCACATCGTTCGACTCGAGGGGCGCACCATGCCGACGCTGTACGAGGCCGCCGGCGGCGAGGAAGGCATTCACCGCCTGGAGGACATCTTCTACGCGCGCGTCCTCGCCGACCCGCTGCTCCAGCCGCTGTTCGGCGCGGGCCAGGCGAAGCACGTCGAGCACCTGACGTGGTTCACCGCCGAGTCGTTCGGCGGGCCCGACCGCTTCAGCGAGGAGCTCGGCTTCCGCCACCTCATCGACGTGCACCGCGGCCTGCGCATCACCGAGGAGCAGCGGCAGCGCTTCGTCGACCTCTACGCCGACGCGCTCGACGCCGCCGGCCTGTCGACCGACGAGGAGTTCCGCACGGCCGTGCTCGAGCACGTCGATTTCGGCACGCGGGTGGCCCGGCAGAACTCGAACGCCACGACCGAGGAGGAGCTGCACCCGCTGCGTGAGGTCCCGCGCTGGACCTGGGCGGGCGACGACGCGCCCGTCGATGGAGCGGGTCGAGCGACGAACTAACTAGCTCTCCGTCGCCGCCCCGACGACCGGTTGGTTCAAGGGCGTGCCGCCCATCGATCCGCTGAACCCGGCGTCGCCGTAGTTGAAGACGCCCCCGTCGGACGCGACCTCCCAATAGCCCTCCGCCGTCCGGCGTCGCGGCGATCCCGACGATGGGGCGCGTTGAGCGGCTTGCCGCCCATGGACCCGTAGAACTGCGCGTCGCCGAAGGTGAAGATCCCACCGTCGGACGCGACCTCCCAATACCCTCCGCCGTCCGGCGTCGCCGCGATGCCGACGATGGGCGCGTTCAACGGATGGCCGCCCTCGGAGCCGTAGAACTGGGCGTCGCCGAAGGCGAAGAGCCCGCCGTCGGACGCGACCTCCCAGTAGCCGCCGCCGTCGGGCGTCGCGGCCATGCCGACGATCGGCTCGTTGAGGGGTTTGCCCCCCATGGACCCGTCGAAGGTCGCGTCGCCGAAGGAGAAGATCCCGCCGTCGGAGGCGACCTCCCAATAGCCGCCGCCGTCGGGTGTCGGGGCCATCCCGACGATGGGCGCGTTCAGCGGTTGGCCGCCCTCCGACCCGGCGAACTGGGCGTCGCCGTAGCTGAAGATGCCGCCGTCCGACGCGACCAGCCAGTAGCCGAGCTTGGACGGTGTCGTCGCCATCCCGACGATCGGCTTGTTGAGCGTCATCGCGCCGGTGGACCCGTAGAAGCTCGCATTGCCGAAGTTGAAGACGCCACCGTCGGAGGCGACCAGCCAGTACGACGAGTTCGGCCCCACCGGGTTGGGCGGGAGCGGCGGCCCCGGCGTGCCGGCGTTGCCGGCGAACGCGAGCACCTGGTCGTCGGCCGGCGCCAGCAGCAGGCCGTCGCCGACCGAGGCGGTGGGGAAGTGGTTGGTGTTGGGGCCGATGTCGAGCTGCTCGACCGTGTCGCCCGTCGCTGGGTCCAACCCGTCGAGATGCCCCGACCCGATCGTCCACACCAGGCCGCCCGCGATGATCGCCGGGCCGGGGTTCCCGCTGGCGGCGGTCCACAGCACGCTCAGCGTCGGCTGGGTCTGGATCGCCTGGAGGCCGTCGTAGCATCCGATGTACACGATCGTCCCGCTGATGGCGGGCCCTCCGTCCGCGTTGTTGTCGGGACACGCCGGGGCGTCCGAGATCTGGCCGCCGTCGCCCCCGAGGTTCGACTGGTTCAGGAGGTACGCCGTGAACGACTTGCCGACCTGGAGGATCGTCCCGTTGGACAGCAAGGCCGGCGCCTCCGAGCCCATGTCCTGGTCGTTGGCGTTCTGATAGGACCAGTCGGTCGGGTAGAAGATCTGCTCGAGCTGGAGCGAGGGCGAGAGCTCGAGCACCGAGTCCCCGCCGTCGTAGGGCGTGTCGGGCGAGCTGTTGCCGGTGCCGAGCCAGATGTTGCCGCCGGCGTCGACCTCGGGCGCGGCGCCACCCATCCAGACCGACCCTTCGGTCCCGGTGGCCGGCGGCTGCCCTTCGGCGTCCCCGGTCGTGTCGAAGAAGCTGGGCGAGCCCCCGGTCTCGGGCACCGAGGCGACCCAGCCGTGGTTCGGGTTGCAGCCGCCCTCGTAGCTGCCGTAGCCGAACACGACGTTCCCGTCGTCGAGGTTGAGCCCGGTCCGCTGGAGCAGGTGCCCGGGGTCGTCCCCCGGCGGGTCGACGGCCACGTTGAGCTCCTGGGCGCCGGTGTAGATGTTCAGGCCGACGAGGAAGTGCGCCGGCACGCCGCCGACATCCTCGTTGGCGACGGCGAAGATCTCGGACCGCGCGGTGTCGATCACCGGGGTGCCGGTGATCCCCACCTCCGGCTTGATGTCGCCGCAGCCGTAGTAGCTGTACGGCACCGGGGTGCCCACGTGGTCCGACCACAGGACCTCGCCCGAGTCGGCGGCCAGGGCGTAGACGGTGTCGTTCGCCGTGGCGACGAAGACGCGGCCGGTCGCCTCGAGCGGCTCACCGAAGGTCGGTCCGTCGAGCACGGGGGACTCCCACGCCTTGGTCGCGTTGTTGAACGAGATGCCCGACGTGTCGACCCCTCCGCCCTGCGCGCTCGCCGTGGTACACGGTCCACGACGTCGTCGCGTCGACGCCCGGCGGCACGCTCGCACCTGCGCTCGCCGCCGTCGCGACGGGCGCCGCGCCGACGAGAGCCAACAAGAACGTGGCGACACAGGCAGGCCCGGCCAGGCGCGCCAGCGTCCGGCGTCCGCGTCGATCGCTGCGCATCAATCTGGTCCTCTCGCCCCGAGTGAAGTGGGCACGCTAACGCGTGGTGTTGCAATTGTCGATGCAGCCGGCGCCGAAATTGCGACGAATCCGGGAGCCAAAGGGACGCCGCGGGCGTCGGGCCCACAGCGCGGTCCCAGTCGGATCTAAGACTGCGCCGCCGCCCCTCGCCGCGGCGGACTGCTAGCTCGCCGAGGCGAGCCCGACGACCGGCTTATTCAGCACGGCCCCGCCTTCGGACCCGTTGAAGCGGGCGTCGCCGTAATTGAAGATGCCGCCGTCCGACGCCGCGATCCAGTAGCCCCCGCCGTCGGGGCTGGCGGCCATCGCCACCGCGGGCTTGTTCAGCGGCGTGCCCCCGGCGGAGCCGGCGAACACCGCGTCGCCGAAGGTGAAGATGCCGCCGTCGGACGCGACGAGCCAGTACCCGAGCGCGTCGGGCGTGCCGGCCATCCCCACGATCGGCTTGTTGAGCGGTTGGCCGCCCATCGAACCGTGGAAGGCGGCGTCGCCGTAGCTGAAGATCCCCCCGTCCGAGGCGACCAACCAGTAGCCCAGGCCGTCGTGCGTCGTCGCCATGCCGACGATCGGCTTGTTGAGCGGTTTGCCGCCCTCAGAACCGTAGAACTTGGCGTCGCCGAAGCTGAAGATGCCCCCGTCGGACGCCACCTCCCAGTAGCCGCCGCCGTCGGGCGTCGCCGCCATGCCCACGATCGGCTTGTTGAGCGGCTTGCCGCCCTCCGAACCGTAGAACTGGGCGTCGCCGAAGCCGAAGATGCCACCGTCGGACGCCACGAGCCAGTACCCGTTGCGCGACACCGTGGGCGTCATCCCGACGATGGGCGCATTGAGCGGCTGGCCGCCCATCGAGCCGTGGAACTGCGCATTGCCGAAGCTGAAGATGCCGCCGTCCGAGGCGACGAGCCAATACGACGAGTTGGGCGGCGCGGGTGGCGGCGGCGAGGGCGGTCCCGGGAGGCCCGCCGAGCCCGTGAAGGCGTGGACCTGGTCGGCGCTCGGCGCCAGGAGGAGGCCGTCGCCGACCGACGGGGTGGGGAAGTGGTTGGCCTGGGCGCCGAGCGAGACCTGTTCGGCCGTCTGACCGTTGGCGGGGTTGAGCCCGTAGAGCTCGGAGCCGCCGATGGACCACACGAGGCCTCCGGCGAGGATGGGCGGGCCGCTGGCGCCGCTCGACGTCTGCCACGCCACGCCGAGCGGGTTGGTCTGGATCGCCTCCAGGCCGCTGTTGCACGCCACGTAGACGACAGTTCCCTCGACGGCGTCGCCGCCGTCGGCGTCGCTGCCGCAAGCCGAGATCTGCGGCGGACTGCTGATGCCGCCGAGGTTGGCCTGGTTCAAGAGGTACGCCTTGGAGGACTTGCCGACCTGGAGCACGGTCCCGTTCGAGAGCAACGCCGGCGCGGTCGATCCGAGGTCAAAATCGCTCGCGTTGTCGGACGCCCACGTGGTCGGGGCGAAGTACTGCGTGCGGGGGTTGAGGCCCGGCGGCAGTTCCACCACCGAGTCGCTGAAGTCGTAGTTCGACGACGACGACGTGCCGTTGCCGATAGCTATCCAGATGTTCCCGGCCGAATCGACTTCAGGCGCAGCGCCGCCCATCCAGACCGCGCCGTCGTTGCCGATCGGCACCGCCTGGTAGAAGCCCGGCGTCCCGCCGCCCTCGGGGACCGAGCCGACCCAGCCGCTGTACGTCGGGCAATCGCCCGCGTTGCCGCCGTAGCCGAACACGACGTTGCCGTTGCTCAGGTTCAGCCCGGTGCGCTGCAGGATGGCGCCCGTCTCCTGACCGGGCGGGTCGACGTTCTCGTTCAACTCGACGACGCCCGAGTAGAGGTTGAGTCCCACCAAGAAGTGGGCGGGCGCCCCGTTCACCAGCTCGTCGGCCACCGCGAACACCTCTCCCCGCGCGGCGTCCACGACCGGGGTGCCGGTGATGCCCACCGTCGGGCTGATGTCACCGGCGCAGACGAGGTTTGCCGTGGGTACGGCTGGGCCCAGGTGGGTCGACCACAGGACGGACCCGTTGTCCGCGGCCAGGGCGTAGACCGTGTCGTTTTCCGTCGCCACGAATACCCGACCCGTGGCTTCGAGCGGCTCCCCGTAGACCTGGCCGTCGAGAGTGGGGGAGGTCCACGCCGACGTCGGCGGGGAGAACGTCACGCCCGAGGTGTCCACCCCGCTCCCGAGCGGATCCCCGTGGTACACGGTCCACGGCGTCGACGCGCCGGAGCTCGAGGCCCCGGCGGCACCGGGGCGGGGCGACAGCACGGCGGCGATGACGACCAGCAGCACGAGGGTGCACGCGGCGAGCGAGATGGCGGCACGGCGTGCTCCATCGGGCGTTGACACAGAGCGGCTCGCTTTCGTTCCCCAGTCGATGGCGGCACGCTAACGCGCGGCCCGCGCCCTGTCGACGGACGAGACCGCCGGCGCGGTGTTACGACGTGCTGCCCACCCCGGTCGCAGTCACGATCGCGGCGGCCCACTGGTAGTCGGGCTTGCCGCTCGGCGAGCGCTCGACGGCGTCGACCACGTGCAGGCGGCGCGGCAGCTTGTAGCCGGCGATCGACGCCCGGCAGTGCTCCTGGATCGACTCCAATGAGGGCGCCGCGTGCCCGACCCGGGGCTGCACGATCGCCGCCACCGTCTGGCCCCACCGCTCGTCCGGCGCGCCGCACACGATGGCGTCCATCACGTCGGGGTGCGAGCGCACCGCCGACTCCACCTCCTCGGGGAAGATCTTCTCCCCGCCCGAGTTGATGACGATCGAGCCGCGCCCGAGCAGGGTGATCGACCCGTCCGCCTCGACGGTGGCCCAGTCGCCGGGCATCACGTAGCGCGTGCCCCGCACCTGGATGAAGACCTCCGCCGTCTTCTTGGGGTCGTTGTAGTAGCCGACCGGGATGTCGCCCGACCGCGCGATCTTCCCGATCACGCCCGAGCCGGGCGGCACCAACTCCAGGTTCTCGTCGAACACGACGGTCTCGCCCAACAGGTGGATCGTCGGGCCGCTCTTCATCGCCGTGTTGCCCGCCGTGACGACGGTCATCCCGTTGTTCCCGCCCTCGGAGGAGCCGACGGCGTCGGTGATCACGATGTGCGGCAGGCGCTCGAAGAACTGGTCCTTGACCGGCGCCGAGAACAGCGCGGCCGAGGACACGACGGCGAGCAGCGACGAGAGGTCGTACGACGCGGCCGCCGGCTCGTCGAGCTGTTCGACCAGCGGCTTGCCCATGGCGTCGCCGGTGATCATCACGGAGTTGACGCCTTCGGCGCCGACGAGGCGCCACACCTCGTCGGGCTCGAACTTCGCCATCAGCACGACCTTGGAGCCGACGAAGCTCTGGCCCATGACGGCCCACTGCGTGGCCCCGTGCATGAGCGGCGCGATCGGCAGGTGCACCATGCCCCCGCCGGCACCCTTCTCGATCAGCGCCTTCGGGTCGGTCATCCGCGTGTTCGTCACCGGGTCGGTCCCGCCGCCGAGCGCGTAGAAGACGTCCTGGTGGCGCCAGACGACGCCCTTGGGCATGCCGGTCGTGCCGCCGGTGTAGAGGATGTAGAGGTCGTCGCCCGAGCGCGGCCCGAAGTCACGCGCCGTCGACTGCCCCTCGAGCGCCGACTCGTACGCGCACCGCCCCCGGCGCCGTCTCCACGCCCGACCCGTCCTCGATCACCACGACGTGGCGCATCTCGGGCAGCTCCGGCAACAGCGCGGCGACCAGCGGCGAGAACTCGCGCTGGTACACGAGCGCCTGGAGGTCCGCGTTCGACAGCAGGTACCGCAGCTCGTCCTTGACGTAGCGGTAGTTGATGTTGATCCAGATCGCCCGCAGCTTGAAGACGGCCCAGGCGGTCTCGACCCACTCGACGGAGTTGTAGGCGTAGATCCCGACGTGGTCCCCCGGCCCGATGCCCTGCGCCGCCAGATAGTGCGCCAGCTGGTTCGCCCGCGCCTCCATCTCGGCGTACGTCCGCCGCTTCCCGTCCGCCACCACGTACTCCCGCTCGGGGAAGGCGTCGACGGCCGCCTCGAACAGATCGGCGAGGTTGAACTCCATCGGGCGAGATTAGAACACGTTCTCGTTACCCCGGCAATCGCCTCGCCCACCGTCCGCCGGGGGCGGCCCGCCGCCCGTTACGGCCCCACGGACGACACGGCGGGCGCACGGCGTTCCGTTCTCCGGGGATCCGAAGTTACCGGAAGTAGTGTGCTGCCATGGCGTACCCGACTGCTGCTTCGCGAGACATTGCCGCGCCCGCCGACAAGGTTTGGACCCTCGTGGCCGACCTGCCTCGCATGGGGGAGTGGTCGCCCGAGAACGCCGGCGGCAAGTGGGTGAAGGGTGCGATGGGACCCGCGCTCGGCTCCGTGTTCAAGGGCACGAACAAGAACGGCGTGCGCCGCTGGTCGACCACCGTGACGGTCGTGGGCTGCGAGCCCGGCAAGCTCTTCGAGTTCGCCGTCACCTCGGGCCCGCTCGAGGTGGCCAACTGGCGCTACGAGTTCGAGAACACCGAGACCGGCTGCCGCGTGACCGAGTCGTGGGTCGACAAGCGCAAGTCGTGGTTCGCCACGGTCGCCCGGGTGATGGGCGACCACAGTGCGGACAACGCCGAGCGTCAGATGGAGCAGACGCTGGCCAACCTGGCCACTGCGGTCGAGTCGGTTCCCTCCGCCTAGCTACCCCGCAGAGGGCTCAGTCGGGCGCCGCCAGCCGGCGCTCCACGTGGCCCGCGGCCGCCCCGTCGCCGGGTCCACCCCGGGTCCGCAGCCTCTCCACCACGGCGCGTCGGTGCGCCTCGTCGACGTTGCCGCCGTACTTGAACTTCGCCAGCACCTGCTCGACGCGGATCTCGATCCCGAGGATCGCCGACAATTTCGCCGCATGGGCCTCGGTCGGGTCGGCCACCGGCACGTCGGGCTGGAACGTCGCCAGCTGCCGGCGCAGGATCTCGGCCACGCTGCCCGGCGTCACGCGTTCGTCGTGCACCTGCGCCACTCCCGCCAGCTGCACGGCGCCGTAGTACGTCGTGGGGATGCCCAACGACGGATCCTCCGCACCGATCGCCTTCCACGATGACGGCACGAAGGCCCAGTCGTCAGCCACGCTGAGCACGACGCGGGGGTTCTCGGCCAGCGCCTCGAACACCGGGTTCACTCGCACCAGGTGCAGCCACACCGTCGACCCGGCCAGAACGAACTGTGTCGGCACGACGACGGGGAACGCCCGGTCGCTACCACCGGCCGCGACCAGGTGTCCGAATGGGTGCGTGGCGACGAACCCGCGCCACTCCGACTCGTCGAGCGTGGCGTCGACCGGGGCGACGAACATCGGAAAACGAACGGCAGAGGGCGAGAGCGGAGCGAGGAGGCGCGGGCGCGAGCGCGACGCGAACGACGGGCGGGCTCAGCCCGCCGCCGGCGCCCCGATCTCCTCGATCGACTCGGTCCGGTGCCGCTTGTAGTCGACCTTGCCGTTGGGCGCCCGGCCGATCGTCGCCACGGTGCGCACGCGCCGCGGCGCCTTGTACGACGCCAGCCGGCCCTTCACGTGTTCGATCAGCTCGGCCTCCGACAGGTCCTCGTCGGAGACGCCGTCGGCCGGCTCGACCACCGCCACGATCGTCTCGCCGTACGTCGGGTGCGGGATGCCCACGACGACGGCGTCGCGCACCGAGTCGTGCGTCTTCAACGCCTCCTCGACCTCCTCGGGGAAGATCTTCTCGCCGCCCGAGTTGATGCATACCGACCCGCGCCCGAGCAGGTGGATCGTCCCGTCCGCGTCGACCTGCGCGTAGTCGCCCGGGATCGAGTAGCGCACCCCGTCCATCACCTTGAACGTGCGGTCCGACTTCTCCGCGTCCTTGTAGTAACCGAGAGGGTTCCGCCCGCCCAACGCCAGCACGCCGACCTCGTCGGAGCCGGGCTCCACCGGCTGGCCGTCCTCCGTCAGCACCTTGACGTCGGGCCCCAACGTGAACGACGCCGTCTTGGCCGCCGACCCGCCGCCCGACACCGACATGCCCATCCCCAGCGCCTCCGACGAGCTGAAGGCGTCGACCAGCAACATGGACGGGTGGTGCGCCAGCAGCGCCTGCTTGACCGGCTCGCTCCACATCGCGCCCGACGAGATCACCATCATCAGCGAACTGAGGTCCCAGTGGCCGGGCTGCTCGTCCATTGCCGCCAGCAGCGGCCGGGAGAACGGGTCGCCCACGATCACGAGGCCGTTGACCTTCTCCCGCTCGACCGTGTCGAGCATCTCGACCGGGTCGTACTTGCGCGACTCGAGCAGACAGACCGCGCCCACCCTCGGCCAGCGTCGTGTTCGCCGTGAACCCACCCGTCCCGTGCATGAGCGGGCACGCCGGCATCAGCGTGACGCCACCCGGCGACGCCGTCAGCGCCGCCCGCACGCCGTCGACGCCGCCGTTCACGTCGTAGTGGCGCACCCCGCCGTCGATCAGCCGGGCGAAGAGGTCGTCCTGGCGCCACATGACGCCCTTGGGCATCCCGGTCGTGCCGCCCGTGTAGAGCATGTAGAGGTCGTCGCCGCTGCGCCCCCACGGCGCCCGCGTCCGGCCGACCCCGGACTTGAACGCGTCCTCGTACGGCGTCGCCCAGTCGGGGCACGGCCCGGAGCCGTCGTCGACCCACAGCCAGCCCTTGACCCCGGGCACCCGGTCGAGGATCCGCTCGATACGGTCGGCGAACGCACCGTGGAACACGACCGCCACCGCGTCGGCGTTCTCCCACAGGTACGACAGCTCGTCGTCGCCGTAGCGGTAGTTCGTGTTGACCGGCACGAGCCCGACCTTCATGGCGGCGTAGGTGGCCTGGATGTACTCGGGCGAGTTGTACAGGTAGACCGCGACCTTGTCCTGCTGGGCGACGTCGAGGTCGAGCAGGAACTGGGCGATGCCGTCGGCCCCGCGGTCGAACTCCTCCCACAGCACCGTCCGCCCACCCTGGACGATCGCCGTGGCCTCCGGCTGCACGTCGGCCACGGTCTCCCAGACGTCTGCGTAGTTCCAGTCAGTCATTCCTTGCTCCCATCCCGCCTATCTCGCTCCCACCGGTCCTGCTCGCGAAGGCTGCGCCGCCTACGTCGGCGCCCCACGCCCTCCCGCAGCAAAACCCGATGCACTCGACCGCCGACAACGTGTCGACCCCCCCGCCCGCCAAACATGCGCGGAGCGAGACGCTGAGAATACGCTCCCGCCGTGGACCTCGGCCTCCCCGGCGACGACGACCCCCGCCGGAGCGAGGTCCGAGACTGGCTGAGCGGGCACCCGAACCCCACGGGACGACAGCTCGCCGAGGCCGGCTACGTCGTGCCGCACTGGGCCCCGCCCTTCGGCCTCGAGGCGGACCCGCTGACCCAGCTCGTCATCGACGACGAGCTCCGGCGGGCCGGCGTCCGCCGTCCGATCAACCCGATCGGCATCGGGTGGGCCGGCCCCACGCTCATGTACGCCGGCACCGACGAGCAGAAGGACCGCTGGATCTGGCCGCTGCTCTCGGGCGAGGAGTTCTGGTGCCAGCTGTTCTCGGAGCCCGGCGCGGGCAGCGACCTGGCGTCGCTGAGCACGAAGGCCGAGCGCGACGGGGACCAGTACGTGGTCAACGGGCAGAAGGTCTGGACGAGCTACGCCCACATCGCCCGCTGGGGCATCCTGCTGGCGCGCACGGACCCCACGGCGACGAAGCACCAGGGCATCAGCTACTTCGTCTGCCCCATGGACGCGCCCGGCATCGAGATCCGCCCGCTCATCGACATGACCGGCGAGCACGCCTTCAACGAGGTCTTCTTCACCGACGTCCGCATCCCGGCCGACCATCTCGTCGGGCCCGAGCACGGCGGGTGGGACCTGGCCAAGGTCACGCTCGGCAACGAGCGGGTGTCGCTGAGCGGCGAGGGCGCCCTGTGGGGCATGGGCCCCACGGCCGACGACCTCGTCGCCCTCATCCGCGGCGCCGGCGGCGCGCCCGACCCCTCGACCCGCGACCGCCTCGTCGACGTCTTCATCGAGGGCGAGATCCTCCGCGTCCTTCGTCTACGGACCGTCTCTGCCGTCCTCGCCGGCAAGGCGCCCGGCGCCGAGGCGTCGGTCCGCAAGGCGATCGCCGACGCTCACGGCCAGCATGTCATGGACGTTGCAAGGGATCTCGCCGGCGCCCACGCCATGCTCGATGCCACCGGCCCCGTCGGCGGTTGGGGCCCCGACGGCGCCACCACCGGCGAGAACACCTGGTCGCGGGGTTTCCTCTTCTCCCCGGCCCTGACCGTGGGGGGCGGCACCGCCGAGGTCCAGCGCAACATCGTGGCGGAAAAGGTGCTGGGTTTGCCGCGAGATCCCTGACGCACGGCCGTTCCCAATCCGGTGCGGGCGTGTGCCCCGCATCCACGTGTCGAGGCAGAGCGGTGCACCGGCGGCGTGACAGCACCACTGGTCTGGGTGGGAAGTGGCTGCTGGGAGCCAGATGATCAGGGGAGGTTCGATGCGGGGTTCCGCGCGGAAGGTGCTCGTGTCGGCGGCGTGCGTGCTTGGCCTGGCGGCCACGGCCGCGCCGGTCCTCACCCTCGCCGCCGCCTCGCCGGCTGCGGCGGCGGCTCCATCGAGTGCGGCGGGCTCCGGCCTTCCCACGCCGGGCATTTACCACGCGCCCATCCTCGGCAAGGTCGTGACGTCGGTCCTCGGTCAGCTTCTCGGGGGCAACAGCGTGCGTCACGCCACCGACGTGACGTCGTCCAACTGGAGCGGCTACGCCGACGGAAACGACACGTACAACTCCGTCGCGGCCAGCTGGACCGAGCCCACCGTC
This sequence comes from uncultured Acidimicrobiaceae bacterium, assembly GCA_963821105.1. GTDB lineage: Bacteria > Actinomycetota > Acidimicrobiia > Acidimicrobiales > RAAP-2 > Bog-473. The sequence goes on along the minus strand of CAWGCO010000008.1, from coordinate 69,790 downwards.
AACTGCGGCTCGAGCGGCGGAGGCGGAGGAATCCTCGGTGGCTTGCTGGGCGGGGAGGGGCTCGGTGACCTCATCGGCCCGAGCGGATCCGCCGGGTCGTTCTGGGTCGGCATCGACGGCTACACCTCGTCGAGTGTCGAGCAACTCGGGACCGACGCGGACTGCAACGGCAGCACGCCGGACTACTACGCGTGGTGGGAGATGTACCCCAACCCCTCCGACGTGATCACGACGTCCTCCGCCTACCCCGTGCACCCCGGCGACCAGATCACGGCGTGGGTGGCCTCGAACTCGTCGGGCACGAAGTTCTACCTATCCGAGAAGGACGTCACCGCCGGCTGGACCTTCTCGACGACGCAGACGGCGCCAGCGGTTTCGCCCGCTCGTCGGCCGAGGTCGTGGCCGAGGCGCCGTCGTCGTGCAACCTGTTGTTCTGCAGTGAGGTGCCCCTGTCGAACTTCGGCCAGGTCTCCTTCAGCGGCGCCGACGTCATCGACAACTCCGGGAACAACGGCTCGCTCTCGGCCTTCGCGGCCAACCAGATCACGATGGCGTCGAACGGCAAGACGCTCGCCGTGCCGAGCAACCTCAGCTCCGACGGAAGATCGTTCTCGATCTCCTGGCAGAACTCTTAAGGATCCGTGCCGTTCCGTTCATGCTCACCTAACCGTCAAAGCGCTCTCACAGCATCCGCCCCTCAGCAGGCGGGCAGCCAGTACCCGGGTCGGCGGACTGTTCCGGGGCCCGCCAGCTGAGGGGACGGGCCCCGGCCTGACCAAACGGGCCGACGAGTGCGATCAGACGTCCAGCGGTCCGGCGTGAGCGAAGCCCTGGCGAACGCCCTGCCCCGCCCGCGCCGTCAGCTGCTCGGGCTCGTAGAGCATCAGGTACGCGTTGCGGGCGTGGTCCCGCGAGCGGTTCTTGAACACCATCGCCAGCGTTGCCGGGTCGTCCGACTCGTCCTCGTGGACGAACACCTCGAGGATCGGCGTGTTCGTCATGAGCTGTGCCGTCATGATGCCGGTCGACGCCTCGTGGGCGCAGACCTTGTCCACCTGCTCCTTGCCCGGCATGCCCAGGGCCACGACGATCCGGCAGCCCTCCTCCTCAATCAGCTTCTTGGCCGCCACGGCCAGGTCCTTGAACCCCGGGACGGTGCGGCGGATGGTGGTGAAGGTCGTCCCGTAGCCGGGGCACTGGGACAGCTCGTCCAGGGCCTCCCCGCCCATGTCGTATCGGGCGAACATCGTGTCCACGACGCCAATCAGGTCCATACCCACAGTTTCGCGCAGAGCGCCCATTGGCCGATCGGGCCCGGCGCGTAAAGAATCAGGGCCATGAGCAGCATCAACTCGGATCCCGCCGCCAGGTGGGTCGACCGCGACGCCGCCGTGGTCTGGCACGGCTTCACGCAGATGGCCGCCTACGTCGACAACGCCCCCCTGGTCATCGAGCGGGCCGAGGGTCGCGAGTTGATCGACGCCGACGGGCGCCGCTACCTCGATGCCATCTCCTCCCTCTGGGTGAACACGCTGGGCCACTGCGTCCCCGAGCTCGATGCTGCGCTCGCCGCCCAGGCGGGCAAGGTGGCGCACTCGACCATGCTGGGCAACGGCAACACCGTGGTGGTCGAGTTGGCCGAGGCGCTCGTCCCGGTCGTGCCCGTCGACGACCCGCACTTCCTCTTTGCCGCCGACGGGGCGGTGGCGGTCGAGCAAGCCCTCAAGGTCGCGTTCCAGTACTGGGTCAACCGCGGCGTCGAGGGCCGCACGAGCTTTCTCGCGTTGGGCGATGCGTACCACGGGGACACGATCGGGTCGTTGTCCCTCGGCGACGGCGGCGTGTTCAGCGCGGTCTTCGACCCCCTCTGCTTCCCCGTCGTGCGGACGCCGGGCTATGCCGACCCCGGCTGGGCCGACAAGGCCTGCGCCACGATCGCAGCGCACGCGGGTGAGCTGGCTGCCGTGGTGCTCGAGCCGCTCGTGCAGGGGGCGGCGGGGATGCTGGTGGCCGAACCCGACGACGTGCGCCGCGTCGGTGACGCGTGCCGCGCCGCCGGCGTGCTGCTCGTGTGCGACGAGGTGGCCACCGGGTTCGGGCGGACAGGGTCCCTGTTCGCCTCCGAACAGTGCGGGCTGCGACCCGACCTTCTGTGTCTTGGCAAGGGGATCACGGGCGGCTACCTCGCCATGTCGGCCACCGTGGCGTCGGGGCGGGTCTTCGATGCGTTCTTGGGCGCGGACCTCGGTCCGTCGACCTTCTACCACGGCCATTCCTACGGAGGGAACGCGTTGGCCGCCGCCGTGGCGCTCGAGCACCTGCGCCTCGTCGAATCGTGGGACGTGCTCGCCAACGTCCGGGCCCGCAGTGCGCAGCTGTCCGACCTCCTGGCGCGTCGGGTCACCCTTCGAACCACCGTGCGTGAGGTCCGCCAACGCGGGCTGATGGTCGGTATCGAGCTGGCGCCTCCGCGGGAGGGGCTCCGCTGGGGCCGCCGTGTCTGTGCCGGCGCGGTGGACCGCGGCGTGTTGTTGCGTCCCCTCGGCGACGTCGTCGTGGTGATGCCGCCGTTGACCATCACAGAGGACGAGGTCGGACGGGTGGTCGACGCGCTGACCGAGGCGCTCGACGACGTGACGGCCTCGTCGTGAGCTCCGGCAACTGGGCGGACCGCATCCGCGCGCAGCTGGCGCAGGTGGTCGACGACGGACGCTGGCGGATGCCGCGTACGTTCGACGCCCTGGGTCCGGGGGGCGAGCTCGAAGGAACCAACGTCGTGTCGTTCGCGTCGAACGATTACCTCGGGCTGAGCTGCCATCCTGCCGTCGTGGACGCGGCGCACGCCGCCCTCGATCGGTGGGGGACCGGGGCGGGGGCATCACGCCTCGTCACCGGTTCTCGGCCCGTTCACGCCGACCTCGAACGCGAGGTCGCCGAATGGAAGGGTACGGAGGCCGCCGTCTGCTTCCCGACCGGGTTCGCCGCCAACCTGGGCGTGCTGAGCGTGCTCGGAGGCCCCGGCGTCCGAGTGTTCTCCGACGAGCTGAACCACGCCAGCATCATCGACGGGTGCCGGCTCTCCCGTTCGGAGGTGTCGGTCTACCGCCACCGCGATCTCGCCCAGCTGGAGCAGATGCTCGCATCGGATGGGTGCACGGCGCAGGCGCCTGCCCTGGTCGTCACCGACTCGGTGTTCTCCATGGACGGCGACGTTGCATCCCTCGACGAACTGCTCGAGCTCTGCCTCCGACAGGGGGCCTTACTCGTGATCGACGAGGCGCACGCGGTCCTCGGACCGCACCTCGCCATGTCGGGGCTCTCTTGGGACGCCCGGGCCAACGTCGTCCGTGTCGGAACGCTGTCGAAGACCCTGGGGGCGCTCGGCGGTTTCGTGGCCGCGTCGAGAGACGTCGTCGACCTACTGGTCAACCGGGCGCGGTCGTACATCTTCTCGACGGCGCTGCCGCCGGCGGACGCCGCGGCCGCCTTGGCGGCCTTGGTGGTGCTGCGCTCGGCGGAGGGCGATGCGCTGGTGGCAAGGCTCTCCTCCTTCGTGGCGCGGCTGTCGGAGGCCGGCTTGGCTGCGCCGGACCATCCGAGCCCGATCGTGCCGGTGGTCCTGGGCCCGGAGCAGGCCGCGATTGACGCTTCGGCGGTACTCCTCGAAGCCGGACTCTGGGTGCCCGCCATTCGTCCACCGACCGTTCCCGCCGGCACCAGCCGCCTGCGCGTGACCTTGTCGGCGGCACACAACGATGCCGAGGTCGGGCGACTGGTCGACGCGCTGGCTGCGCTGTCGATCCCCGTCTCTGCTGGGGCGATCGCGCACTAGTGGCGCGGCCGCACCAGTTGGTGGCCGTAATCGGGACCGGCACCGACGTGGGCAAGACGTGGGTGACCGCGCGGCTGCTGGACGAGCTCCGCCAGGTGGGCTGCAGCGTGGCGGCGCGTAAACCGGCGCAGTCGTTCGAGCCTTCCGATGACCCGGCCAGCTACGACGCGGCCATTCTCGGTGCGGCCAGCGGTGAGGAGCCGGAGACGGTGTGCCCGCCGCATCGCTGGTACGAGATGGCGATGGCGCCACCGATGGCGGCGGAAGCTCTGGGCCGTCCGAGCTTCAGGCTCGACGATCTCGTCGAAGAGCTGCGGTGGCCGAAGACGCCGGTGGACGTCGGGTTTCTCGAGACCGCTGGGGGGTTGCGATCACCGATCGCCGAGGACGGTGACTGCCTAGCCCTCGTCGTTGCCGCGATGCCCGACCTTCTGTTGCTGGTCGCCGATGCTGGTCTGGGCACGATCAACTCGATACGTCTCACGATGGACGCGCTCGTTCGGTTGCCTGCGGACATCATCGTTGTGCTCAATCGGTTCGACGCGGGCTCGGAGCTGCACCAGCGAAACCTGTCTTGGCTGGGAGACCGCGATGGCATCCGACTATTCAAAACCCCGGGTGATCAGGTGGAGGTAGCCAAGCTCATTCGGGTATCCGACTAGAGAGGCGCTGTGACGAGGCACTGGCAGTTCGGACCGGCGTTCCTCGGCCGGCCGGACGAGGGCGTCGCACACCGATGCTTCCACCTTCAGGCGCGTACGTTTGCTCAGGTGCCCCCCGCAGAGCCATAGAAGCCGGCGTCGCCGTAACTGAAGACGCCGCCGTCGGAGGCGACCAGCCAGTACCCGCCGCCGTAGGGAGTAGGCGTCATGCCCACCACGGGTTTGTTCAGCGGGGTGCCCCCGGCCGAGCCGTAGAAGCTGGCGTCGCCGTAGCTGAAGACCCCGCCGTCGGAGGCGACGAGCCAGTAGCCGCCGCCGTCGGGAGAAGACGCCATGCCCACCACGGGTTTGTTGAGCGGGGTGCCCCCGGCCGAGCCATGGAAACGGGCGTCGCCGTAGCTGAAGACCCCGCCGTCGGAGGCGACGAGCCAGTAGCCGCCGCCGTCGGGAGTGGTCGCCATGCCCACCACCGGTTTGTTGAGCGGGGTGCCCCCGGCCGAGCCGTAGAAGCCGGCGTCGCCGTAGCTGAAGACCCCGCCGTCGGAGGCGACGAGCCAGTAGCCGCCGCCGTCGGGAGTGGTCGCCATGCCCACCACCGGTTTGTTGAGCGGGGTGCCCCCGGCCGAGCCGTAGAAGCCGGCGTCGCCGTAGCTGAAGACCCCGCCGTCGGAGGCGACGAGCCAGTAGCCGCCGCCGTCGGGAGTGGTCGCCATGCCCACCACCGGTTTGTTGAGTCGGGTGCCCCCTGCCGAGCCGTAGAAACCGGCGTCGCCGTAGCTGAAGACCCCGCCGTCGGAGGCAACGAGCCAGTAGCCCCAGCCGTCGGGGCTCGCGGCCATGCCCAGAACGGGCTCATTGAGCGAAACGCCGCCCGGAGCCGGCCCCGGGGGCCCGGCCGGGGGTGGCGGGATGGTGGTCCCGGTCCAACCTGCCGTCTGGCGCAGCAGCTGCAGGTTCACCTGCGTCGCGTCCACCTTGATGGCCCGGTAGATGGTGTCGCCGTCGGTGAAGCGGATGTCGGTCAACACGTTCCCGTCGCCGTCGACCTCGGTGAAGCCGGACGGAAAGCTCGTCGAGATGCCCCAACCGATGACGCTGCTGCCCGAACCGATGTCATCGGAGGCGTCGGGCATCCTGCGGAAGCTGCCCGTGGCCGAAACCGAGAGGCCGTCGGGCTGGGCGTACTGGTAATCGGGCGTCGCCGTGCCCGCGACGGTGTCGAGGGCGTATTCAACGCCGCGTGCCGCACCCACACAACCCGTGTGGTCGTCGTAGACGCTCACGTCCTCGACGGCCGGGTCCGGGGTGGGCACGAAGCGGGCGTCGTGCTGGCCACAGAATTGCGACTCGCTGTCGCCGGTGATGCTGAGATGCTGTGCCGGTACGTCCTGCGCGACCTCGGGGTCATTGGTAGTGAAAGCCGTGCCACCGAGCTTCCAGATGACGTTGCCAGTGGCGCGGTCGATCAGGAAGACCGCGTTCAGGTTCCGCATGGACACGAGGACATCGCCGTAGTTCGGGCTTGACGGGTCTTCGTCGACCGCGACTGAGTTGCAGTGGTAGATGTCGGCCACCGGAGCGCCTTCGACTTCCGAAAGCCCCCAGGCGGGACCGGCGTCGGGCGCTCCGCTCTGTGTGTTGACCTCGTCCAGCCCAATGTGCGTCGCGGCGTCCCAGGTCCAGACGGCCTGGTTGCTCGGGTTCACCTCCTGGATCACGCAGTCGACTGCCGTGTTGTTCGCATCCGACGCAGGGGTCCCCCCGCCGCCGTCACCGAGCGTGCTGAGGTCCTTCGTCACGAGTGGAGTCGAGATCATCATGCGGTCCCCGTTTGGCAGCGGCGTCAGTTCGTGAGGGTCCGTCGGCGTCACCGCGGCGGGGAGTGAAGCGATGGTCGTCTGCGTGCTGAGATCGAACCCCGTGTAGGCGCTGATGTTGTCTCCGATCCCGAATCCAGGGCCGGGGTTTGGCGACCAGACGATGGTGCCGTTAGGGAGCGGCTCCACGTTGGTCGGACCGCCGGGGAGCTTCTGGTACCACACTGGAACCCCGTTCCCGTCGAGCACCATCGCGTAGTACGCGTCGGTGTAGCTCGTGAGGTCGCCGGTGAAGTAGTAGCCAGGTGTCCACCCCGGTGAAGCGGGCCCGGCCTGGTTGACCTGAAGGGTGGGGAAGTCCGGCGGGAGGCACCGCACCCAGTACTGCGTCGTACTGCCGGCGCCGCCGGGGCTCGGCGCGTAGATCACGATCGCCTCGTTGGGGACCACATTGAGTGACACCGCGACGGTCGTACCGGAGACAGATGGCTGCTGGTTGGTCGAAACCGTGATCGGTCCCCCGTTCCCCGTCAGGGTGAGGGAGACCTGGTTCGAGCCGGTGTGACACGACACGTCGTAGTCGGTGGTGGCCGGCGAGAAGACCGGGTTCAGGGTGTACGGAGAGGCGGCGCCGATCCCGCCGAGCGATGCACCATCCACTGCGACCAGCGCATAGGGACTCGCCGTCGCCCCGGCGTCCGGCAGCGCGACCGACAACGACGCCGCCGCGGAGAGGCCGAGCCCCGTCAGCAGGCAGAGCACCAGGGACAGTCTGATCTGGACGCGCCTCGGTGCCCGCCTCCGCATACCGGCGGCTACACAGCGGGTTCCCGTCATTGGTTCCCTTCGTCCGCAAGGCACATTATGTAACCAACCCTGGAGAAGTGCGGCAGGTGATCACCAAAGTGTTCTCTCCTGCGGACACCAACCTGGTGTTGCCGGCTTGTCGACCTCAGGCTGAGCGCAGGGCGTCGTGGTCGCGACAGCGCGCCACCCAGCCGGTCGGGATGACCGTGACCGTCATGCGCCGGCCGCATTCCGGGCAGAAACGGGGCGGATCGAACTTGCGCCCACACCCGGCGCACACGGCGAGCGACTGGCCACAGCCGGTGCAAAAGGTGGCCGCAGGCACGGCGTCGACTCGACCTCTGACCAACGGGGTCAGATGGCGGCGCTGAGTGCGCCGATCGGCATGCGCAGGTCCTCGAGCATCTGCAGGTCCTCGTCGGCGGAGCGACCGAGCGTCGTCAGGTAGTTGCCCACGATCAGCGCGTTGATGCCGGCTGTCATGCCGATGGCCTGGAGGTCACGCAGCGTCACCTCGCGACCGCCGGCGTAGCGGAGGATCACCGAGGGAAGAGCGAGGCGGAAGAGTGCGATCCAGCGGATCGCATCCCAGGCGCCAAGAATCGGGCGGTCGCCGAGCGGCGTGCCGGGACGGGGATTGAGGAAGTTGAGCGGCACCTCGGTTGGAGCGAGCTCCTGGAGCTGCGTGAGCAGCTCGACGCGCTGGGCATCGGTCTCGCCCATGTTGAGCAGCGCACCACAGCAGAGCTCCATCCCGTGTGACTTGATCATGCGGCATGTGTCGGCCCGCTCCTCCCACGTGTGAGTCGTGACGATGGTGGGGAAGTAGGACTTCGCCGTCTCGACGTTGTGGTTGTAGCGGTGCACGCCGCCCTCGGCGAGACGACGGGCCTGGTCCTCCGTCAGGATGCCCGCGCTCACCGCAACGTTCAGCCCCGTCTGGTCGTGGACGAGGGGAACCAGGTCGAGGATGCGCTGCAACGTGCGCTCGTCGGGCCCGCGTACGGCGAGCACGATGCAGAACTCGGAGGCGCCGAGGGCGGCGGTCTCGCGGGCGGCCGTGAGGACCTCGTCGGTGTCGAGGAACGGCGTGGCCTTCACCGGCGTGTCGAAGCGGGAGGACTGCGAGCAGAAGTGGCAGTCCTCGGGGCAGCCACCCGTCTTGGCCGAGAGGATGCCCTCGATCTCGACCTCGGGGCCGCACCAGGCGAGGCGCACCTGATGGGCCAGCGCGGCGAGGTTCATGACGGCGCCGTCGGGCAGCGCGGCCAGCGCCGCGAGCTCGTCGGCGGTCAGGAGGCGGCGCTCGTCGAGGAGGGCCGTTTCGGCTCCGGCGACCACGGCCCTGTCCGCCGCGCTCAGGGCGACCTGGGGCGGGGGCGGCGGGCTGCCCAAGGGCTCGGCCGCGGACGCGGTCGGCGACGCGGGGGAGCGGAAGGCGACAGGCGTGGTGGTCACGGCGCCCACGGTAGTGGCAGGGTGGGGACCCCCGACAGCCGACACGACGCGGCGAACGGGGAGAAGGAGGCCCGATGGCCTGGGATTTCTCGACCGAGCCGGAGTTCGAGGAGAAGCTCGAGTGGATGCGCGGCTTCGTGCGCGAGGAGGTGTTCCCGCTCGAGACGTTGGACCTGACGTACGACCAGGTGCGCGAGGTGATCCGGCCGATGCAGGAGCGGGTGAAGGCCGAGGGGCTGTGGGCGGCGCACCTGCCGCCGGCGCTCGGCGGCATGGGCTTCGGGCAGGTGAAGTTGGGGCTGATGCACGAGATCTTGGGGCAGTCGGCGCTGGGTCCGGTGGTGTTCGGCAACAACGCACCGGACTCGGGGAACGCGGAGTTGCTGGCCGTCGGTATCGAGGAGACGGGCGACGAGGCGATGCGAGCGCAGTGGCTGCAGCCGTTGCTCGACGGCGAGTTGCGCTCGGCGTTCTCGATGACCGAGCCGAACACGGCGGGGTCGGACCCGACGCTGTTGCGGACCTCCGCGGTGCGCGACGGCGAGGAGTGGGTCATCAACGGCCACAAGTGGTTCACGTCGAACGGGTCGGTGGCGGACTTCCTCATCGTGATGGCGGTGACGAACCCGGACGTGCACCCGTATCAAGGGTCGTCGATGATCGTCGTGCCGGTGTCGACGCCGGGCGTGGACATCGTGCGCGACGTGGCGACGATGGAGGACCCCGACACGCCGTACGGTCGCTTCGGGAACCACGCCGAGATTCTTTACGTCGACGTGCGGGTGCCGGTGGGGAACCTGATCGGGCGCGAGGGCTCGGGGTTCGCGCTGGCGCAGAAGCGGCTCGGGCCGGGGCGGATCCACCACTGCATGCGCTGGCTCGGGCAGTCCCGGCGGGCGTTCGACATGCTGTGCGAGCGGTCGGTGTCGCGCTACGCCCACGGGTCGACGCTGGCGGAGAAGCAGACGATCCAGAACTGGATCGCCGACTCGATGGCCGAGATGCAGGCGGCCCGGCTCATGACGCTGCAGGCGGCGTGGAAGATGGACACCGAGGGGGCGCAGGCGGCGCGGGTGGAGATCGCCATGATCAAGTACTTCGGGGCGAAGGTGCTCTACGACGTGATCGACCGGGCGATCCAGGTGCACGGGTCGCTCGGGCTTCTCGTGCGACCTGCCGCTGGAGCACATGTACCGCGCGGCGCGGGCGGCCCGGATCTACGACGGGCCCGACGAGGTGCACCGCCAGACCGTGGCGCGGCAGGTGCTGAAGGGCTACTCGCCGCGGGAGGTGCCGACGGAGCACATCCCGACGCGGCGGGCGGAGGCGCAGCGGCGCTTCGCCGACCTGTTGGAGAGCCTGACCGTCGACGCGTAGGGCGTCGCTTGGGCGGTCGGGCGGTCGGGCGGTCGGGCGGTCGGGCGGTCGGCGGTCCGGCGTTGTCAGTCGGCGAAGTGGACGGCCTCGACGTTGTTGCCGTCGGGGTCGCGGACGAACCCGCCGTAGTACGTCTCGTGGTACTCGGGCCAGACCCGCGGCTCGTGCAGGACTCGGCGCCGGTGCGGCGGGCGGCCTCGACGAACGCGTCGACGGCGGCGCGGTCGGGGGCCCAGAACGCGAGGTGGGTCTCACGGAAGCCGTCGCCGGTCTGCTGGCGGCCGATCCAGAAGTTGGCCGCCGGGGGGACGCCGTAGCCGATGGCGTCGTCGACCTCGATGATGCGGCGCCCGCCGAGCGGCGCCAGCACGGCGTCGTAGAACGCGGCGCTGCGGCCGAAGTCGGCGCACTGGATGGAGACGTGGGCGAGCATGGTGGCGAGTCTGCCAGGCACGGCTCGCCGTGGGCTTTGACAGCGCTGACCGGTGCCGTCGGGACGCGCAGGCCGTAGTCTGCCGGTCGTGCTGGCGTCCCTGTCCTGGGCCACGGTCGCGACCCTGGCCACCGCGGCGGGCACGCTCGTGCTCGCCATCGCCACGTTCGCGGCGGTGCGCTCGGCGAACCGGTCGGCGCGGATCTCGGAGGCGGCGTACCGGGCCACCCTCCGGCCCGTGCTGGTCACCTCGCGGCTGAACGACCCGATCCAGAAGGTCCGCTGGGTGGACGACCACTGGGCGACGGTGGAGGGCAGCCAAGCGTCCGTCGAGGTCGTCGACGGCAACATGTACATGGCGATGTCGCTGCGCAACGTCGGCACCGGGGCTCGCGGTGCCGATCGGGTGGGACCTGACGGAGGGGACGAAGCACGCCACGGACCCGCACGACGACCCGGCCACGTTCCGCATGCAGACGCGCGACCTGTACATCGCATCCGGCGACCTCGGGTTCTGGCAGGGGGCGATCCGTGACCGCGACGACGCGGACTACGGGTGGCTGTGCCGCACCATCGCCGGCGCGGAGACCTTCACCGTCGACCTGCTCTACGGGGACTCGGAGGGCGGCCAGCGGACCGTCACCCGATTCGGGATGATCCCGGTGCAGGTCGACGGCACGACGCGGTGGTTCCCGTCGACCGCCCGGCACTGGAACCTGGACCGGCCGGATCCCCGTTAACTCAGTGCGGCCGACGCGGCGTCGCGGGCGGCGATCAACGGGGCGGCCTGGGGGCTGAGGCCCGCCAACATCGACTTGCACACGCGGTCGAACCCGGCCGCCCTGGTCGTCGACCTCGCCGATGCCGAGCAGCTCGAGGGACACCCAGCCGTGGATGCTGGCCCAGATGAGGCGCGCCGTCACGTCGGGCGGGCCGTCGGCGATCACGCCGGCGGCCATGGCGCGTTGCACCGAGGCCACCAGGCTGTTGAACGCCGCGCCGGCCACCTCGAGCGCGTGGTCGGTCGGCTCGTACCCCGGCACGGTGCGCAGGAACATGAGCTGGTACACCATCGGATGCGCCAGCGCGAGGGCGCGGTAGCGGCGTCCGCTCTCGCGCAGCGCCTCGTAGGGGTCGGAGGTGTCCGCCGCGGCATTGATCGCTGCGGCCAGCCGTTCGAAGCCCTGGATGAAGAGCGCGTCGACGATGCCCGACTTCGAGTCGAAGTGGTTGTAGACGCCCATCGGCGCGACCCCGGCGGCGGCGGCGATCCGGCGGACCGACAACGCGTCGGGCCCTTCGGTCTCGAGGATGTCGGCGGCGGCCTCGAGGAGCGCGGACTCCATGCCGGCGCTCGGCGTCCTGGTCCGAGGCTTTTTTGTCATGTCGGTACCCTACTGAAGAACATCGTGCTATAACAATAGCACATTGTTCTACAACTGCCAGTTCGGAAGGAGCCGAGATGTCCGGAACCATGGTGGAGACGACGGGCGGGCAACCCGGGCCGACCGCTCCGGGCGGCGCGAGCATCACGGACCGCCGCTGGCTGATCCTGCCGGTGCTGTGCCTCAGCGTGTTCCTGGTCGTGGTCGACAACACGATCGTCAACGTCGCCCTGCCGACGCTCAACCGCCACCTGGGGGCGTCGATCACCTCGCTGCAGTGGATCGTCGACGCCTACAGCCTCGCCTTCGCCGGGTTGCTCCTCGCCGGCGGCGGGATCGGCGACCGCCTGGGGCGCAAGGGCACGATGCAGGTGGGGCTCGTCTTCTTCGGGCTCTTCTCGGCCTTGGCGGCGGCCTCGCACTCGACGGGCACGCTCATTGGGGCGCGGGCGCTCATGGGGGTCGCGGCGGCCTTCATCTTCCCGGCCAGCCTCGCGATCTTGACCAGCGTCTTCCCCGACCACGCCGAGCGCCAGAAGGCCCTCGGCATCTGGGGGGCCACGTCGGGCATCGCGGTCGCCTTCGGCCCCGTCGTCGGCGGCGCGCTCTTGGAGCACTTCTGGTACGGGTCGATCTTCTTGGTCAACGTGCCCATCGTCGCCGTCACGCTCATCGCCGGCGGGTTGCTGATCCCGCGCCTGCCCCGGATCCGCCAGCACCGCTTCGACCTGCGGGGCGTCGTGGTGTCGACGGCGGGAGTGACCGCCTTGGTCCTCGCGATCATCGAGGGGCCGCAGTGGGGCTGGACGGCGAGCGGCACGGTGGCGTGCTTCGCCGCGGCGGCGGTGCTCTTGACCACCTTCGCCCTCATGGAGCTGCGCACCGAGGGCCCGCTCCTCGACGTGCGGGTCTTCCTGATCAAGCGGTTCACCGGCGGCGCACTGGCGATCTCGGTGGCCTTCTTCAGCCTCTTCGGCTTCATCTTCCTCATCACCCAGTACTTCCAGTTCGTGAAGGGCTACTCGACCCTGTCGGCCGGCGTGCACACGCTGCCGTTCGCGGTCGTGGCGGCTGTCGTCACGCCGCTGGCGGCGATCGTGGCGCTGCGGATCGGCGCGCGAGTCGTCGTGACGGCCGGGCTGCTCCTCATGGCGGGCGGCCTGGTGGTCTCCGCCTTCAACTCCGAGGCGAACACGGCGTACTGGGGCCCGATCGTCGCCGCCATGGTGCTGCTCGCCCTCGGGCTGTCGTCGATCACCGCACCGGCGACGGAGGCGGTCATGGGCTCGGTGCCCGACGAGCAGCGCGGTGCGGCCGCGGGCGTCAACAACACGACGCGTGAGCTCGGCGGGACGCTCGGGGTCGCGGTCTTCGGCTCGATCTTCGCCTCGGCCTACGCGCCGAAGATCATCAGCGCCTTCCGGCCGCTGCCGATCCCGGCGGGGCCGAAGGCCGAGTCGCACCAGTCGGTGGCGGCGGCGCTGGCGGTCATCCACCGTGCCCCGCAGGCGGTGCGGCCGGCGCTCGACACGATCGTCTTCAACGCCTTCCACAGCGGGCTGTTCGTGGCGTGCGTCGCGGGGGCCGGAGTGGCCGTGGTCGGCGCGGTGGCGGCGTTCAAGCTCCTGCCGGGGCGCGAGCGTGAGGCCGAGGTCGTGGCACCGGTCGAGGTGGCCGACGACTGCGTCACCGAGCCGTGCGGGGGCGAGGCGCTGGTGCCGGCGTGATCACGTCGTGACGTAGGTCGGAGCCTGCACGGAGTCACGGAGAGCTGCGTGCCGAGCGGTCTGGGGCGAGGCGTCGAGATGCCGGTCCGATAGTCGCGCCGTGAGTTTCTGAAGGCGCAAGTGTGGACAGCTGTACCTCACGCCGAAATCCGTCGGCAGCCGATGGCGTCGCGCTTTACAGGGTCGCCCCAGCGCGCTAGCACTGATCCGGGATCATGCGCTCGGACAGTGGGACGGTCCTGCCGGAAGCGGGCGTAGGCCTGAGGTGAACGATGCTGTTCATGACCACCTACACAGTGAAGCCGTACCTGCCGCGGTCGGAGACGAAGAAGTTGCTCGAGCTCTTCGCGAAGGTAGGGGAAGCCCCGGGGACGGTGGCGCACTACGTGGCGTCCGACAACTCGGTCGGCTGGACCATCACCGAGTCCGAGGACGCCACCGGCGGCTACGCCGCGACCCTCCAGTACGAGGAATACATCCAGTTCGAGACGAAGCCCGTCCTCACGATGGAGCAGGCGCTGCCCCACTTGCTGGAAACCTTCCAGTAGATCCATCGGTTCGGGCCGTTGCCCGACGCCCCGGTTGCGGGGGTCTATCGGTTGGCCGGGCGTTGTACCTGACCGCCCGGTGCTCTCGCCGTTGCGAGATTCGGCGGCATTGAACCGAAGCGGTGCCGAGTGACTGAAGACTGCGATCCGGCTAGTCCGGCAATTCAACCTCGCGCCCACGTTTCGTTTTGCCTAGGTCGGTGGCCTGAGCTTTTTGACCCGTTTCTGCACAAAGAGCTCAAGAAAACAGATTTCTCCACAAAAACCTCATGATTCGGACCGCTTTCGTCAGGGATGACTCCTATCCAAATGTTCATTCGCCTCGAGACCTTTATTTGGGAGGCCTCGACCCGCCTTCGAGAGCCCTCGAGCCCATGATGGGAACTTGCCGATGAGAGGCCGAGTCCCTCATGCTCGCCTTCGTGTCGCAGGCAGTTCCCTACGAGAAGACCAGCGGGGCGCGCCGCACCCCGGCGATCACGGGGCTGGGCGTCCGCTCGACCGGTCCGGCCGGTGTCACCGACGCGAAGCGCTCCACTAGCTCGCTGAGCACGACACGCCCCTCCAAACGGGCGAGCGCGGCCCCGAGGCAGAAGTGCGGGCCGAAGCCGAAGCTCACGTGCGGATTGGGGTGACGATCGACGCGGAGCTGGTCGGCGTCGGGGCCGAACACCTCCTCGTCGCGGTTGGCGGACGCGTACAGCAAGAGCACCGGGTCGCCCGCGGCGATGGCCTGGCCCCGGACGGTGGTGTCGGCGGTCGCCGTGCGCATGAACGAGATCACCGGCGTCGTCCAGCGCAGCAGTTCCTCCACTGCGTTCGGGATCAGACCGGGGTCGGCCCGCAGGGCGGCCCACTGGTCGGGATGCTCGGCCAACGCGGCCAGCCCGGCCGAGATCAGGTTGCGCGTCGTCTCGTTCCCCGCCACGAGGAGCTGGATGAGGAACATGGCCAGCTCGGGCTCGCTGAGCCGGTCGCCGTCGGAGCCCTCCTCGACGCCGACCGTGGCGAGCACTGACACCAGGTCCTCGGCGGGCTCGGCACGGCGCTCCTCGGCCACGCCGACGAGGTAGCCCCACATCTCGGCCTGGAGCTCGGCGCGTTCGGACTCGGTGCGCTCGCTCTCGCCCGGGATCACGGCCTCGGACCAGTCGAAGAACTTCGGCCACTGTGACCCGTCGACGCCCAGCAGCTCGCAGATGACCAGCAGGGGGAAGGGGATCGACAGCGTGGGCACGATGTCCACGGCCTCGCCCGCCTCGATCGTTTCGATCAGCGCCCGGGCCTTGGTGGTCACCCCTGCCTCCATGAGGCGCACCAGCGTGGGCTTGAAGCCCGGCTGCACCAGCCTGCGGTAGCGGGTGTGGCGCGGTGGGTCCGTGTGCATCATCGTCGGCGGGTCGTCGTACGTGGTGCCGATCTCGTCGGTCAGGATCCCCCGCGACGAGCAGAACCCGACCGGGTCGGCCCCGATGTGCGACACCTCGGGGTGCGTGGCCACGGCCCAGAAGCCCCCGCCCGCGCGGTCGACCCAACAGACGGGCGCGGCCCGCCGCAACTCCGCGTACAGCGCGAACGGGTCGCCCTCGGCGTAGAGCGACGCGTCGAGCAGCCCGGTGGCGTCGACTCCCATGCGATCCCCCCGACGACCGTGCCGCGTCAGGCGACGATGATGCCGTTGGGCCGCGGGTCGCCCTGCGCCTCGAGCAGGGCGTAGTACGCCGCGAGCGTGTTCTCGCCGTCGGAGACGGACTCGACCGAGCCGTCGGCGGCGAGGTTCAACAGCGCGCCCTCGATGATGAAGCAGACGTCGGTGTCCTCCGTGTTGTCCTCGGGCACGTGCAGGGTGTGCACCGAGTTGGCCGGTTCGAACAGGTAGGAGCCCGCCGTCACGTAGAAGTCGTACTCGAGATAGTGCCAGCGCCCGGCGGAGGTGAAGGCGTCGACGGAGCCGGTGTGGCGGTGCGTCTGCAGCTGCACGCCCGGATGGAAGCGGTTGAGGATGACCCAGGTCCCGTGCTGGACGTCGAAGCGCACGACCTTGAGGAGCACGCCGATGCCGGTGTCCGCCCAGGGCGCGTCGTCCTCCCCGACGAGGCGCACGACGTCACGGCTGGTGGGGCTGGCGATCGACATGGGTTCGGCTCCTTCGTCCTTCGTCCTTCGGGCCGGCTCAGGCCGGCAACGGTGCGAGCGTATCGAGGTCCAGGGCGGCCTCGAGGGCCGCGGCGGTGCGCAGGACCACCAGGTCCCCGTGCTGGGGCCCGATCAACTGGACCCCGATCGGCAGCCCCTCGCTGCTCGTGCCCGCCCGCACCGTGGCCGCCGGCGACTTGGTCATGTTGAACGGGTAGGTGAACTGGACCCAGTTGGCGGTCCGCTCCCCGTTGACCGTGCTCTCCAGCTCCCCGGCGAAGGGGGCGACCGCGGCGCTCGTGGGCGTGACGAGGATCCGCGACCGATGGAACAGCTCGACGAGGCGCAGGTTCATCAGGTGGAAGTGGTCGAAGATCTGCAGGATCTGCTCCGCCGTCGTCTCTTGCGCCAGGTTCACGAAATGGCGCAGCACGGGATGGACCTCCTCCCAGCGGGGATGGCCGATGTAGGGCCGCAGGGTGCGCAGCGTCGCCGCCGCCGTGAAGGTCAGGAAGTCGTCGACGGGATCGGCGTCGAACACGGAGTCCAAGCACCGTGACCTCGGCGCCCAGCGACTCGAGCACCGACACGGCCCGATCGCAGGCGGCCGCCACCTCGGCATCGACCGTGGCGTACCCGAGCGTGGGGGAGTACACCACGCGGACGGGCACGTGCGGGTCGTCGAGCGCGGCCAGCCACGAGGCCTCGGGGCGTGGGAGCGCCTGGAGGTCGGTCGGGTCGGGCCCGACGGCGACGTCGAGGGCGCGGGCCACGTCGGCGATCCGGTGCGCCATAGGCCCGTTGGTGGACAGCCCGAGCCACCCGGGCGGGTGGGCCCCGCCACCGGGGACGCGCCCGAGGCTCGGCTTCATGCCCGAGAGCCCGCAGCAGGCCGAGGGGATGCGGATGGAGCCGCCGCCGTCCGACCCGGTCGCGAGCGGCACCATGCCCGCCGCCAGCGCAGCGGCCGCGCCGCCCGAGGAGCCACCCGGGCCGCGGCTGGTGTCGTACGGGTTGCGCGACGGGCCGAAGATGGCGTTGGTCGTGTTGCCCATCCAACCGAACTCCGGCGTGTTGGTCTTGCCCACGACGACGCAGCCGGCCGCGCGCAAGCGGGCGACGAAGGGGTCGTCCGACGGTGGCGGGCGGGTCGTCGGCGTGCAGCGCGGAGCCGTAGGTCGTGACGTACCCGACCGCGTTCTGCAGATCCTTCACGCCGAGCGGGATGCCGGCCAGCGGCCCGGGGTCGTGCCCGGCCGAGATGCGCTCGTCGAGCGCATCGGCCTCCACGAGGGCGCGCTCGCCGTCGACCGCGACGAAGGCGTTGTAGGTCGGATCGAGCCGCTCGATCCGCGCCAGCGCCACCTCGGTCAGCTCACGCGCGCTGACCTCCTTGGTCCGCACCGAGCGCGCCAGGTCCTCGATGGACGTCGTGCGGAAGTCGATGTCTGCCATGTGGCCCCCGCCCCGTCCGCGCCTTGGCCCCCGCGAGCTCAGCCGGCCGACGGCGAGAGGCCAGCGATCGCGTCGTCGAGCTCGATGCCGATCGGCACGATCGCAGGGGCCGGGATCGTGATGCCGTTGTCGACGTAGCGCTGCACATGGGCACGGCACTCCTCGACCGACCCGTGCACGACGAGGTCATCGACCACCTCGTCGGGGATGGCAGCCAGCGCGCCCTTGCGGTCGCCGGCCGACCAGGCGTCCCACATCGGCTGCAGCGCCGGGCCCCGGCCGAGCCAGCGGTGGAACTCGGCGTAGGCCTCGACGTTGAGGTAGGCCGTGATCATGCGGCGGCCGATGGTCCGGGCCAGCTCGGCGTCCTCGCAGACGATCACGAAGATGCGGGCCACGATCTCGCGTGGCGCGCCCTCGGCGGCCTTCTCGACCTCGGCGACCGACGTGGCGACGTCCTCCGCGCTCAGCCAATTGAGGATCGCGCCGTCGGCCTCACGACCGGCCAGGTGCAGCATGCCCGGGCGCAGCGCCGCTAAGTAGATGGGCGGCAGCTGCTCGGGGATCAACGCCAGCTTGAACCCCTTCACGGAGAAGGTCCCGAAGTCCTCGGTGATCTTTTCGCCGCTGAAGGCCAGGCGCAGGAAGCGCACGGTGTCGCGCACCCGCTGGTACTGGCGCTCGAAGGCGAGCCCGTTCCAGTTCGCCACGATGACCTCCGAGGAGGCGCCAAGCCCGCAGGCGACTCGTCCCGGCGCGGCGTCGGCCAAGGCCGCCAGGCTCTGGGCCAGCAACGCCGGGCCCCGCGTGTAGACGGGCGTGATGGCGACGCCCAGATTGAACGTGGGCTCCCACGCCGCGGCGAGCGCCAAGGGCGTAAAGCCGTCAGCACCGTCGACCTCGGCCGACCACAGGTCGGTGTAGCCGAGGTCGCGCAGACGGGCGAACCACTCGCGATGGGCGTGGAGCGGAATCCCGTCGAAGGGGATCGTGATCCCGGCCCGTGGCGCTCCGGTGGCGCTCACGCCTGCAGGCGCTCCTCGGCGCCGACCTGACCGCTCGGCGGACCCTCGGGGCCGTGCTGGAACTCGGCGTCGTCGAACATCAACGCCAACTCCGTCTTCTCCTCGTCCTCGTCGTTGGACGGCACGGAGACGCCCCAGAGCGCCATGCCGGCCTCCATGCGCCGGATCACCGTCTCGATCACGTCGACCCGCCCGTAGCGCTTGTTCTCCGACGAGATGACGTCCCAGGGTGCGAGCGGCCCGTGGGTCAGGCGCAACATGTCCGAGACCGCCTCGTCGTACTGGGCCCGCTTCTCACGGTTGCGCCAGTCCTCGTCGGTCAGCTTCCACGACTTGAGCGGATCGTCGCGCCGACGGATGAAGCGGCGAAGTTGCTCCTCGTGGGACATGTGCATCCAGAGCTTGATGACGATCATCCCTTCTTCGGCCAGCGTGTGCTCGAAGTCGTTGATCTCCTGGTACGCGCGCCGCCACTGCACCTCGGTGGCGAGATTCTCCACCCGTTCGACCAGGACGCGCCCGTACCAACTGCGGTCGAAGATCGTCATGCCGCCCCAGCCCGGCAGCGGCGGCCAGAAACGCCAGAGGAAGTGGTGGCGCAGCTCGTCGGGCGTGGGCGCCGCGAACGGGGCGACGTGGACATGGCGGGGGTCGAGCGGCTCGACCAACCGCTTGATCGCCCCGCCCTTGCCGGCCGCGTCCCAGCCCTCGAAGACGATGCACACGGGTGGGCCGAGCTTCCCGTCGTTCAGCTGGCCGCCGTTGATCAACCGCAGGTGCAGCAGCCGCCGCTGGGCCCGGCCGAGACGTTTGCCCTCCTCGTCCTTGGAGAGCCGCAGCGAGAGGTCGCAGTCCTCGAGGCGGGGGTAGTCCTCGAACCCCTTCTGGTGCTTCCCGCCGGCCGAGCCGTCGTCATGGTGGCCGTCGCTCGTGACCACCGTGATCGTGCTTGCTCACGTCGCCTGTTGTAGTCGATTCACCACGGGTGCGGCGAGAGCACCCCGCTCGACGCGAGATCCAGCGGACTCGCTGGGCGTCGGCGCGCCAGACCCGCACGGCATCGACCACATGGCGCACGAGGTCGGCCTCACCGGCGATGACCAGCAACTCCCGGTTGGACAGATGGCTCACGCGGCCGACCTTGCGGCCGGAGGGATCGAAGATGCCGATGCGGGCGCCGACGTAGCGGGCCGAGTCGAAGCCGAGCGTCGCCACCGTCCGCGGACCACCGTGGCGCGGCCCGGCCTGTGCGCACATTGCCTCCAGCTCGTCGCGGGCGAGCCAGGACTCGTCGTTGTAGGAGAGCACGAGGAGGTCGCAATCCACCGAGGCGACGACCGTGGCCAGGGCGTCACCCATGGTTCGCTTCGAGTTGAACGCCGAGCGCGTCGAGGGGTCTCGGGCGTCGACACGCTTGCGCGCCACGCCGTAGGCCTCGGGCGCGTCCCAAGCGACCAGGGTCTCCCAGACGTGGTAGTTGGTGAAGTACCGGTGCTGGTTGTAAGGCGGGTCGAGATAGGCCAAGTCGAAGGGCCCGAGCGCCGGCGCCAGCACGACGGCGTCACCCTTGACGGCGCGGCCCGGGCCCTCGAGCAACGCAGGCACCCTCAGCTCGAGCGGGTTGAACGACCGGGGCGCCCACTGCTTCACGTACGCCATCTGGACGCCGGTGGTGGAGTCGACGCGGTCGGCCGCCTCGAGCAGGCTCGTCAGGAGCAGCGGGTACAGCGCGGACCCGGCGAACTCGCGCTCGATGGCGTCGCGCACCGCATCGATGCGGGCCGCGTTCTCGGGCTGGAAGTAACGCGCTTGGCGGCTGAACATCTCGGTCACGTAGCCCTCGGTGCCCGCCAGCGCGTTGAGGCGGGCGAGGGCGCCCTCGAGCGCCGGCATGTCGGTCGCGGCGGCGTCCGCCTCGACGTAGGTCTGGGCGAAGACGTGGGCGTAGCGCGCGCTGTCGACCGCGGTGACATGCACGCCCTGTGCCTTGAACGCTTGGGCGACCCTGGTGGTGCCGGTGAAGAGGTCGAGCGCAGTCCGGGCGCCGGCGGCGCGGCAGATCTCGCTCAGCACGGGAACGAGGCGGCGTTTGGAGCCCAGGTACTTGATCACGAGACGGTCACGTCGAGGTCCGGGGCCGTCACGGGGACCCACCCTACGATGGGTCACCATGGGGCCCGGGGACCATGACCGATCCGCAACGTCCCCCGGCGGGGAGGCCGAGGAGCCGTCGCACTGGGTGAAGTGGCACGCGTCCTACGAGGACCCGTCGTCCAACCTCTCGCTCCGCCTGCGCACGGTCCAGTCGATGGTGCGCCAGGCGCTCGACGCGGTCCCGGACGACCACACGGGCGCGATCCGCATCGTGAGCCTGTGCGCCGGGCAGGGGCGCGACGTCATCGACGTCGTCGCCGGGCATCCGCGGCGCGCCGACGTGTCGGCGCTCCTGGTCGAGCTCGATCCCGCCCTCGTCGCCTTCGCCCGGGCGCGGGCGGGCGCCGCCGGGCTGGGCGACCAGGTGCGCATCATCGAAGGCGACGCTTCCCTGTCCCACTGGTACGCCGCCGCACGTGCCGGCCGACCTGGTCCTGGTGTGCGGGGTCTTCGGCAACATCAGCGCGGCCGACATCACGGCGACCGTGCAGGCCCTGCCCTCGTTCTGTCTCCCGGGCGCCCACGTCCTGTGGACGCGCCACCGCCGCCCGCCCGACGCCACGCCGGGCATCCGGGCCGACTTCGCCGCCGCCGGCTTCACCGAGATCGCGTTCGAGGCGCCCCCGAGACGGTGATGACGGTGGGCCACCATCGCTTCGACGGGGCGACCACCGCCTTCGACCCGGACCGTCGCCTCTTCGACTTCGTGGGTGACGGCTTCATGCCGGCGTGAGCGCAGCCCGAGAGCGCGCGCCAGACGCCGCGGGACCGGCTCCACCCGGTGGAGCTGTTGTCGATGGCGTGGTGGACGTTCCGCAAGGAACCGGCGCGGGTGGTGGTGCCCGCGCTCGTGATCTTCGGCCTGGACGCGCTCCAGAGCACCTTCTACACCGTGGTCGCCGTCGACCACCTGGGCTGGGAGTCGCTCGCCGGCACGTTTGCGTTCGGCGCCTCGACGCTCGGCCTGACCTTCTACGCCGGCATGCTCGAGCGCCTGGTGGGCTCGGTGGAGCGCAACGAGGCACCCGAGCCGATCGGACGCGTGCTGCGCACGCTCCCGTGGGGACGGCTGCTGCTCGCCGAGCTCGTCCTCATCGTGATCGGCACCGTCACCGGCGCCCTCTTCTTGGGGCCCGGCCTCGTCGTCGACACGCTGTTCGCGCTGGTCGGGCCGCTCATCAATCTCCTCGACTCCTCCGTCGCCGACGCGTTCAGACGCTCCGTCCGGCTGGTGCTGCCGCACTTCTTCCTCGTGTTCTGCTTCATCGCCCTCCCGGTGGCGATCGAGCACGAGGTCATCGTCCTGGTGGCAGACCTGATCCCGCACGAGAAGGTCTTCCTCATCTTCCTCACCTCGTTCGTCTTGGGCGACCTCTGCGGCATGGCTATCGGCCTGATGGAGGTCACCCTCGCCGAGCGACTGGTCCGGGGAGCACACGGGCCGGGGGAGGACGTACGCTCGGGCGAGGTGGACCTGCCGGACTGGACGACCTGACCCTTTCGGGCGGGCGGTGCTGTGAGGAGGACGCGATGGAAGAGACGATCCACGGAACCACGATGCCGGTGCTCGAGCTCTCGCTCCAGGCCGGCGAGTCGGTCGTGTCGGAGGCCGGCGAGTTCAGCTGGATGTCCGACTCGGTCCAGATGCAGACCAACACCGGCGGGGCGATGGGTGGCAAGGGGATCATGGGCGCCGTCAAGCGCGCCGTGGCCGGCGCCTCGATCATGATGACCACCTACACGGCGGAAGGCGGCCCCGGCTCGATTGCCTTCGCCTCGAAGGTGCCGGGCCACATCCTGCCGATCGACGTGGCGCCGGGGAACGAGTTCATGGTGCACCGCCACGGCTTCATGGCGGCGACACCGGGCATCGAGCTCAGCATGGGCTTCCAGCAGTCCTTCCGAGGGGGCATCTTCGGCGGCGAAGGCTTCATCCTCCAGAAGATCGGCGGCACGGGCCGCGCCTTCATCGACCTGTCGGGCGAGGTGATCGTCTACGACCTCCAACCCGGCCAGACGATGCGCGTCCACCCGGGCCACGCCGGCCTGTTCCAGGCCTCGGTGACGTTCTCCACCCAGAAGGTGCCGGGCTTGGCCAATCGCTACATGGGCTCGGACGGGCACCACTTCGCGGTCCTCACCGGTCCCGGCCGCATCTGGCTGCAGTCGATGCCGATCCCGATCCTGGCCGGCGTCATCGGCGAGTACATGCCCGGCCGCGACGACCACGGCCACGACGTCGCGGCGGGGGCGGCCGGCGGGGTGCTCGGCGGCCTGATCAGATAAATCGGGGAGGTCGCGGCGGGCCGGCCAGCCGGCCAGCCGGCGGGTCCTACGTCAGGTTGATGGCGTTCGGCGGCACGGCGAGGGTCACCGCCTTGCCGTAGTGCGTGAAGACGATCGTGCTCTGGTCGCCCGGTGTGTCGTTGACGATCCTGTAGACGATCGGTTGTCCCTTCGCCGCGATGTACATGTAGCCGGTCGAGCGCTTGCCCCCGGAGACGACGGAGTCCTTGACGATGACCACCTTGTGGCCCTGGTAGGTCGTCGGCTTGCTCACGGTGAGCGGTGACGTGTGGCCCTCGAAGGAGGCGAACACGAGGTCGTCCGCGTCGAGGAACTGGTCGAAGGAGACGAAGCGCTCGTCGAGCGCCGAGATCTGGAGCCACTTGCCGCCGTACAGGTTGGCCTGACTGGCCGACGACACCTTCTGCCAGTACTTCTTCGGCGCGTTGAAATAGAGGATCGGGCCGACGCGCTCGAGCTGGATGTTGAAGCCGTTCTGGATGAACGTGCCGCCACCCTCCCCGTCACCGTTGACCTGGAGGTCGAGGTAGATCGGTCCGCCCTTCTGGGTGATCTTGCCGTCGATGCGGACGCTGCCGATCTTCCCCTCGGCCCCGATGGCCTTGAGGAGCCACTGGTCGGCGAGCGAGGCGTGGGTGCCGGCCTTGGTCGTGGTCGTGGTGCTCGAGTGCGCCTTGGTCGTCGTGGTGGTCGAGGCCTTCGCGCCGGCGGGAACGGCCGCCCACGTCGTGACGCCCGCGGCCAGCGCCACGGTGCCCATCGCCGCCAAGACGGCGGCGCCGGGCGTCAGCGCCGAACGGCGGAATCGGCGGTGCGGGCGCGACGCGGCAACGGCTGGTTTCGGGTGCTTGGCCACCCCAAAAGGGTAGTGGGGTGCCGGGAACGGGCGGATTCGGGCCCGGGCCCTGGTCCATTCCGACCGGGGCAACACCGAGGTCACATCGGGGTGGTGCTCAGGTGGGGGAGTCGGGCTGGTTCCACTCGATCCAGCCCATGCCGCGCCGGCCGTCGTCGGTGCGGCACTCCAACATGGCCCGGGGAAACCGGCTGGTCCGCCCGTCGTCGTTGCGGAGCAGGACGGGTCCGAACGCCACCGGCGTGACGTCGAGGCCGAGGGCGCGAGCAGGGGGCGCGTCGCCTCCGCCGAGCGCGCCGGCGGTGAGGTCGATGCGGGCCTGCCGGGGGAAGCCGTGCTGCACGAGGTCCTCGGTGACCGAGAGCGCGTTCAGGGGCGCCACCGTGTCCGGCGTCTGCACGTAGCCGAAGAACATCGGCATGCCCGGGACGCGGATGTCGGCCAAGTGGACCCGCGTGCCGTCGTCGAGGCGCAGCGAGCACCAGCACCACCCGAAGGCCCACCAGTCGCGCACGCCCCAGGAGTGGTCGCGCTGACCCTGGCCGTCGACGTGGAGCGTCTCGTCGCCCACGGTGACCGTGCCGCGCACCGTGCAGGGGATCTCGTAGCGGGTGGTCACCGCGTAGTGGTAGGGCACGCCGTCGGTGAACCACGTCAGGTCGGTCCCGAGCCGCGAGGGCGTGCCGGGGGTCACGCCGTTCTTCTCCCGGTAGGCGTCGGAGGGTTTCGCCACGACGACCGCGGGGCTGTCGGCGACCAGACGGAACTCCTCGAGCGGGCGCCGCAGGTCCAGCTCGACGCGGCCGACCGAGTCCGACGCCGAGACGAGGCCGTCGCCGGGCGGCACCGGTGCGTGGTAGTCGGCCGCGCAGAGTCCGGGCGCCCCGGGGCGCACGATCCAGGCCGTCCACCAGGCCACCTGGCGATTGGGGTACAGGCCGAGCCGGAGCCAGCCGCCGAAGGACCCGTCGGCCTGGACGAAGTCGCAGTAGTACGACTCGTTCCACAGGTCCTCGGCGTCGGGGGTGTGGCGCCCCTCGTCGACCGGATCGACGGCGTAAGGCGCGCTCATCGGCCCGGCCCCGGGCGCATGGCGGTCGCGCCGGGCGGTCCCGGCACCTCGACGATGACCTCGTCGCGGTCGTCCCACTCCGTCCGCAGGGCCTTGGACATCACGGCGTGTTGGAAGTACAGCGTCGTGATGTAGGTGAGCTCGAGGATGGCGAGATCGTCGAGGTGACGCTGCACCTCCTCGAAGAGCGCGTCGGGGACGCGGCCGTGGTCGTAGACGAGGCAGTCGGTGTACGCCAGCACGGCGCGCTCGGCGGCGTCGTACGTTCCCTCGGGTGCGACGCTCCACGCCGGGATGTGGGTGATCTTTTCCTCGGGCATGTCGAGCCCGCGCATGGACTTGGCGTGCTGGCTGAAGACGAACTGGCTGCCGGCGGCCCAGCCGGCGCGGATCTGTCCCAGCTCGCGCAGCGTGGGTGGGAGCAGGCGGTCGGGCGACTGGTAGAGGCCGAACCCCTTGACGCAGTGATCGAGGATGTCGGGACTGTTGGCGAAGACGGTCCACCAGTCGCCGACGGTCCCGTCCCACCTCCCGGGTTCGGCGACGGGGTCGCGGCCTTCGAAGAGCCACTCGTACATCGAGGTGACGATCGGCGCGGTGGCCTCGTCCTTGGGGACCTGGCGAAGTCTGGGCATGGGCGTCTCTGTGCTCGGAGGGACGTGACGGACGAAGCTCGGCGGGGAGTCGGGCGTGGTGGTGAGCGCGGCGTACGGCGCGCTCAGACGCGGGAGGGTTGTGGCGGAGCCGACAGTTCGGGTTCCGTCTCCATGTGGACGTCGGCGGCGCGGGCGGGGCGGTGCGACACGTCGGAGGGCGTGAAGTCGCGCAGCCAACAAGCGAACTCCAAAAGGATGCCGTCGGGGTCCTGGAAGTAGACGCTGCGCACGTAGACGCCGGGGTGGAGGTCGTCGCTGATCCCGAATTCGGAGTCGTCGTGGTTTGCGATCTCGGTGCACTCGACGCCGGCGGCGAGGAGGCGGTCCCGGTACTCCTCGATCTTTTCGGGGGCCACGTCGAAGGCCACGTGGTTCATCGATCCGATGGCGCTCGTCAGGTCACCTTGGTCGGGCCGGGCGGCGGGCGCACTGACCCCGGGCACGCCGTCGGGTGCGTTCGGGAACCAGAAGAAGGCGAGGCTGTCGCCACCGCCACAGTCGAAGAAGAAGTGCTGGCCCATGCCCGCGGGCAGTTCGATCGTCTTGACCAGCGGCATGCCGAGGACGTTGGTGTAGAAGTCGACCGTCTTCTCCATGTCGCGGCACACCAGTGCGAGATGGTTGACGCCCCGCAGCTCGAATCCGCCGGTGCTGCTCGTCATGACCTGCCCTCCCCTGGCGCCACGGACGAGTGGCCGTCGACCGGTCGATCGCCGGTCGGGCGCCGGGACACAGGATAGGCCGCAATCCGCCACCGGCTCCGAGCCGTATGACCCCTTCAACAGCGCCACACGACCGCGGCGACGAAAGGACGGGTTGGCCATGGACACAGGAGTGAGGATGCACAAGCAGGGACGGCCGCAGCGTGGACCGGCCGTCGGGGCCCGACGTGTCGGGGGTCTGATGGCGGCCGCCGCGCTCAGCGGCGCCGTCCTGACGGGAACGTCGCTGGTCCTGGCCGGGCCGGGCGGCATCGCCGGCGCGACGAGCCCGCACGACGACGATCCACATCTCCACCGCGAAGGTTCCCAGTGTCGGCACGGTGTTGACCACGAGTTCGGGGATGACGCTGTACCGCTTCGCCAACGACCCGTCCGGCACCGCGACCTGCACGGGCGCGTGCGCCAAGATCTGGCCGCCGCTTCTCGCTTCGAAGGGCACGCACATCGCAGGCCCCAAGGGCGTGAAGGGGCTCTCGCTCATCAAGGTCGGGCAGCCATTTCCAGTTGGCGTTCCACAACGTCGCCCTCTACCGGTTCACGGGCGACAAGAAGAAGGGGCAGGCCAAGGGACAAGGCGTGGCGAACGTGTGGTTCGCCGTCCTGAAGAGCGGCATCCCGACGGCGGCGGCTGCGCCCGCCGCGGTCACGCCGACCCCGGCGACGCCGACCCCGGTCACGCCGACGACGCAGGCGCCGACCACGACGAACGCACCGCCGGCGTCGCAGACCCCGATGACCCAGGTGCCCCCGACCACGCCACGGACCACGCCGCCGACGACGCCGCCGCCGACGACGACGCCGACGACGGCACCCCCGACGACGACGACCACTCAGCCCTCGTCGGCCGGAGGTGGGGGAGTGAGCTTCTGAGGCGGGAGCGGGTGGCCGCCGGTGTCGCGGCGACCCGAAAGTCGTGGACCCCCACACCCTGTTCATGCGCCCGTAAGGGAGCCCTTCTCATACTGCGACGTCGCCGATAGCGTTGGGCGTTGGTCCTCATGGCGACGCACTGAGACATGTCGGCACCGCAGACACCACATCGAGCAGGCTCGGCAAACCCGTCGCGTGCGGCAGCCGGGGCGGCCAGCCACCGTCCGGCCCGCCAGCGTGCCCGCTCGTCGCTGACGTGGGACTGGCTGGGCCCGCCCCCACACGCCGGCACCGTCGCCGGCTGGGCTCTGCTGCCCCTGCGGGCCTTCCTCGGCATCACCTTCGTCTTCGCGGGGCTCCAGAAGCTGGCCAACCCCGGCTTCTTCGACTCGTCCAACCCGTCCTCGATCCAGGCACAGCTGGCCGGCGCACAACGCGTCAGTCCGATTCACGGCCTGCTCGGACCGATCACCCACGTCGCGATCCCGGTCGGTCTCGTCATCGCGTTCGCCGAGGTGGCGATCGGCCTGGGCACGCTGCTCGGGTTCATCGCGCGCGGTGCGGCGCTCGGAGGCCTCGTCCTCTCGTTGATGCTCTTCCTCACCATCAGCTACCACTCGCACCCCTACTACACGGGTTCGGACATCGTCTTCGTCTTTGCGTGGACGCCGTTGGTCATCGCCGGTGCCGGCGGTGTGCTGTCACTCGACGCGCTCCTGGCGCGTCGAGTGCGCGTCGCCATGGGCGCAGAGCCCGAAGCGGTGGTCCCGGTCTCGTTCGCGGTGGTGCGCCGTGTCTGTGGGCAGTTCGACCACGGGTCGTGTCAGGCGCGCCACGGCGCGCCGTGTGCACCCGCACCGTGCCCCTTTCTGGCGCAGCCGTCGGCGACCCGCCGGATCGACCAGCGGGAGCTCGACCGGCGCACGGTGCTGGCGAAGGGCGGCGTCGCGGCGGGCGTCGGTGCGGCCGTGTTGCTCGGAGGGGGAGTGGCCGCCGGGCTGGGGCGCCTGGCGGGAGGGAGCCCGGCGTCGAAGGACCTGACCACGCCCACGCTCGGTGCGCCGGCCGCCGGGTCCGCGACGACCACCTCGCCGTCCACCCCGGCGTCGACGACCACGAGCGCACCGGCTCAGCCGGCTCAGCCGGCCGGCACGAAGATCGGCCCGGCGAGCGGGGTACCGGTCGGTGGCGCCGCATCGTTCCAGGACCCGTCCTCGGGGGACCCGGCGCTCGTCGTGCAGCCCGTCTCGGGGAGCTTCGCCGCGTTCGACGCCGTCTGCCCTCACGCCGGCTGCACGGTGCAGTACTCGTCGACCCAGCGGCTCTTCATCTGCCCGTGCCACGGCTCGGAGTTCAACGGCCGCACCGGCGCGGTCGAGGTCGGCCCCGCGCAGCGGGGACTCACTGAGCTGCAGATCGCCGAGGGTTCCGACGGCGATCTCTACGTGACGTAGCGGGCACCGCGACGCCGGGCCGCGCCGGCCGCTAGATGGAAGTGATACCCACCATGGGCGCGTTCAGGTGGTGGCCGCCCATGGAGCCGAGGAACGGCGCGTCGCCGAAGGTGAAGATGCCGCCGTCGGAGCCCTGGAGCCAGAAGCCGCCGCCGTCGCGCGTCGCCGTGATCCCGACGATCGGCGCGGCCAGGTTGGCGCCGTACATGGAGCCGAGGTTCGGGGCGTCACCGTAGTTGGCCACGTTCCCGTTCCAGCTGGACAACCAGTAGCCGTTGTCGTCGTGCGTCGGTGCGATGCCGCTGACGGTGAAGCCGTCCGGCGCCGAGGACGGGTAGCCCTCGTTCGGCGCGTCGCCGAAGTTGAACACCTGACCGTTGGCGTCGACCATCCAGTACCCACCGTCGAGGAAGCCGGGCGCGACCGAAGTGATCGGATAGGCCGGTGGGCTGCCGCCCGTCGAGCCGTAGAACTTCGCGTCGCCGAAGGCGAAGACGCCGCCGTCACTGGCGATCAGCCAGTAGCCGTTGTCGTCGAGCGTGGGCACCATGCCGATGATCGGTTTGTTCAACACCATCGAGCCGGTCGAGCCGTAGAACTGGGCGTCGCCGTAGGCGAAGATCCCGCCGTCGCTCGCCACGAGCCAGTAGCCGTTGCCGTTGGACGTGGCCGCCATGCCGACGACCGGCTTGTTGAGCTTGATGGAGCCGGTCGAGCCGTAGAACTGCGCCGACCCGAAGGTGAAGATCCCGCCGTCAGAGGCGACCTGCCAGTAGCCCGGGGGCGGCGGGGGCGGCGGTGCCGGGCACGTGGCGCCGACCGCCGCGGGGCCGTTGGGGTCCGGGTCGCTCAGTTGTGGTGTCCCGCCGGGCGACGAGAACGACAAGTCGGCCTCGTACATGGGGCGGATGCCACACGACAGATAGCCGACCGTCGTGCCCTGCCAGGCCGCGAACGCCATGACGGGCTGCGACGACGGCAGCGGGAAGACGGCGGGGCCCCCGGGGCCCGACATCCCGGGCCCGCTCGTGAGCATCGGGTTGTTCGTGGTGCCGTCGGTGCACGGAGAGGCGGGGCCGGGGCAGCTGGCCCAACCGATGGCGTAATTGCCCGACCCCTCGGCGTTGGCCGAGTAGAAGAGGTAGAAGACCGGCTGCGGCGGATTGGTCCCATCGGGGACGTCCACCTCGTACATCTCGGGGCCCTCGATGATCCCGCCCTGCCACGACTGGTCATCGGTCAGCAGCGCGGTCGCGCTCGTCGACGTCGGCAGGAGACTCGAGTCGTTGAGCGGGGTGGACCAGATCGTCGTGCTCAGCCCGTCACGGTTCCCGTCGTTCTTCCAGATGAGGAACGACGCGCCTTGCGTCGTGGTGAAGATGTCGGGGTCGATGCTCCCGCCGCCGTTGGCGTTCCCGGTGATCGTCGGTCCCGGCCATCCGTTGCCGTCCTGGCAGACGATCGGTTGGGCGTTGGTGTCGGTGTACGGCCCGAGCGGCGACGCTGACATCGCGACGCCGATGCACTGGTCGCCGGGCGACTGGACCTCGGTCGCGGTGTAGTACATGACGAATTCGCTGCCGTTGTACGCGACGCTCGGTGCCCACGTGTTGCCCGGCTTGGCCCACGACCCGACACTGGGCAGCGCGTCGGTGCTCGTCTGCGACCAGTTCACGCCGTCGGTCGAGACGGACTCTTGGATGTTCACGGTCTGTGCTGCCGAGGCGAAGTTCTGGGTGGCGAACGCGTAGTAGACGCCCTCGTATTGCATGACGTCGGGGTCGGGGAAGTCCCCGGCGTGCACCGGTGACCAGTTGGCGGCCGCGGCGGGGGTCGCCGCGGCGACCGCGAGGCCGAGGGTGCCGACGGCCGCCACGAGCGCGGCGAGGGACGTGATGAAGAAGGGACGCCGCCAAGGAGCACGATGACGGGAAGTCTGAGATGGGGGGGACACCGTCCTCCTTGGTCGGGTGCTGCCTTCGCCTGATCTCCGTATCCCCGGCCCCGCAAGGCTACCGAGCGCGCCAATGCCGTTGCGACCGCCCCGGCTCAGCGGCCCGCACCGGGCGCGGCCGCTAGATTTCAATCTCCGGTCACAGAGATTTCAAGCCCGTGTACACGCTGGATGCGTCCAGGGCCGGTGGCGGGACGAGCAACGGCGAAGGAGAAGGTCGATGGCAGGGCAGACCCACACACAGCGAGACAAGTTGGTGGATGTCGGCTTCAAGATCATGAACGGCGTCCACCACGGTGTCCTCGCCGTCACGGGCGGCCGCTACCCGCGCAAGCTCTTCGGCATGGCGGCGGTCGAGCTGACCACGATCGGGCGCAAGAGCGGCCAGCCGCGCCAGACCATGCTGACGTCGCCCGTCTACGACGACTCCCGGGTGGTGCTGGTGGCCTCGAAGGGCGGCGACGACCGCGACCCGCAGTGGTACCGCAACCTGTCGGCCAACCCCGACGTCGAGGTCACCATCGACGGGAGCACCCGCAAGATGCGGGCCCGGACGGCCACGCCGGACGAGAAGAAAGCCCTGTGGCCCGACATCGTGGCCGCCTATAAGGGGTACGACGGCTACCAGAAGCGGGCCGAGCGCGAAATCCCCGTGATCATCTGCGAGCCGCGGGCGGGCTGAGCGCCGCGACCGCCACGCGCCGCCGCGCCGGAACCCCTCGGCGGCGCAGCGATAAGGTGCGACCAATGTCGATCGAGCCCACGGGCTCGCCCGCGGACGACGCAGGAGCGCTCGTCGGGGCGGACCAAGGAAGTGCAGACGGGGCTTTCGACCTGAGCATGGCCGTCTCGCAGCTGGCGTCGAACAGCACCGACACGCGCCTCATGCTCAAGCTCTTGGCCTCCCAGCTCGCCGACGCCCTCGGGGACCGTTCGATCGTCGAGCGGGCCGGCGGCCGCTTCCGCAAGTCCGACGAGATCAAGTCCGTGCGCGTCACGCTCGGCAACGACACCCTCGAGGCCAGGCTCGACGGCCCGTCGGTGCAGTGCACCATCGGGCATTCGTCCGGCGGCATCCGCATCCGCAGCGAGCAGGTGGACATCAACACGTGGCTGACCCGTCTGCTCACCACGCTGCAGGCCGAGGCCGCCACCAGCGAGCAGACCCGCACCGCTCTTGAGAACATCGTGATTGGAGGGCCCACATGACCGACCCGACGCCCGAGGCCGTGCCCCTGGCGGCCGACCTCCCCAAGGACGCCGCCCACCGCCTCGAGGAGCTCGAGCACGGACTCTTCACCTCCGACCTCTCGGTCAACGAGTTCCTGCTCGTCAAGGAGGCGGGCTTCCACCCCCTCGGCTTCGTGATGGGCTCGTCGATCTACCACATCGGGATCCAGACCCGGAAGTGGGGCGAGAGCCAGGAGCTGACCAAGCTGACCGAGGCCATGTACACCGCCCGTGAGCTCGCCATGACCCGCATGGAGGAGGAGGCCAACGAGCTCGGCGCCGACGGCGTCGTGGGCGTGCGGCTCGATGTCAACTACTACGAGTGGGGCAACGACTCGGCCGAGTTCATCGCCTTCGGCACCGCGGTGAAGGCCGAGGACGGAACGTCGTATCGCAACGTGCAGGGCAAGCCGTTCACCTCCGACCTGTCCGGTCAGGACTTCTGGACCCTGATGCAGACCGGCCACATGCCCCAGGGCCTCGTCATGGGCACGTGCGTCTTCCACATCGCGCACCGCAAGCTCACCCAGGCGCTCGGGTCCATGGGCCAGAACGTCGAGCTCCCGAACTTCACCCAGGCGCTCTACGAGGCGCGCGAGCTCGCCATGACGCGCATGCAGGACGAGGCCAACACGCTCAAGGCGAGCGGCATCGTCGGCGTGCGCCTCGAGGAGAAGTCGCACCAGTGGGGCTCGCACACCATCGAGTTCCTTGCGCTCGGCACGGCGGTCACCAAGGGCACCGGCGACGTCACGCTGCCCAAGCCCACGACCGATCATCTCGCTCGACAACTGATGACCGATTCCGCCGTTCCCGGGGGTGACCCTGCGCCACCGCCGGTCTCGGCGGCGGGGGGAAGCGATCTGCCCGAGGCGGCCGTGCGCCGCCTGCAGTCGAGCTCCTTCTCCTCGGGCCTCACCGTGCCCGACTTCGCCGCCTGCCTGGAGCTCGGCCTCGAGCCGGTCGCGCTCGTCCAGGGCTTCTGCGTCATGCAGTGGGGCTGGTACGGGCCGGGCTCGAGTTACATGCGCGGCATGACGCCCGTACTCCTTCGGCGCCCAGTCGGCCGGGTCCTACTCGGAGACGTACCGCTGCCCGCACGGGTACGTGTCGGCCGAGCACCGCATGCTGGGGCCAGAACCTCGAGCAGCCCTGGGTCGAGCCGGCGTGGGCCCACGGCTATCGGCACCGCCTACTCGCGCATGATCGAGGAGGCGACCGATCTCGGCGCCCACGGCGTGATCGGCGTCGTCGACCGCGTGTCGAACCTCGCCGACACCGGCACCACCGAGTTCCACTTCCTCGGCACCGCGGTGACGGTGGAAGGTGGCTCTCCGCCCGCCGGCGGCGTGCCGTGGAGCACGTACCTGGCCGGCCAGCGCCTGACCAAGTCGATCGAGGCCGGCTTCATGCCCGTAGCCGGTCGTGGCCTCGCTCGCCTCGGTGCGGGTGTGGGCGTACTGCGTGACCGAGTACTACATGGAGGGCCAGGTCGGCTGGGGCTACGCCGGGGGAGGCCCACAGCTGGTCGAGCAGGTCAGCAAGGCCCATATGGCGACTCGCCAGCTCGCCCGCAAGCACGTCCGCGAACAGCTGGCGGGCGACGAGCTCCACGGCGCCACGATCGACGTCGCGCTCCGCGAGCTCTCCCAGGGCGACGAGGTCATCGACTGCACGCTGCGGGGCAACCGGATGCGCCGCTTCAAGGACTTCGACCCGCTGCCGCCACCCCGCCCGACGGTGCGCCTCTCATGACGACGAGCGCCGCGCCGACGCCCGACCTGCCGGCCGAGATGCGCCGCGGCGCCGAGTCGCTGGCCACCGCCGCGCCGTCCCTCCCAGGCCGCGGCGATCACCTCGGACCTCTCGGTCGACGAGGGTCTCCTGCTCCACGCGGCCGGGTGGGAGCCGGTCGACCTCGTCTCTGGGCGTCGCCGTCGTCTCCGTGCCCTCCGGTGTGTGGAACTGGGGGGCCGGCTCAATCTCACTGGCCTCGGATGCCCACAACGCGGCGGTCGACCAGGCGTCGCGGGCGCTGCGCGCCGAGTGCGCCAAGGTGCACGGCCACGGAGTCGTCGGCGTGCGGGTCGACGTGAGCGTGAACCCGCATCACATCGACGTCGAGCTCGTCGGCACGGCCGTGCGTCCCGTCGACGGGCAGGACCCGCGCGGCAACGACGCCGCGCTCGCCATGCCGTTCGTGTCCGACCTCTCGGCCCGCGACTTCACGCTGCTGCTCCGGGCCGGCTGGATCCCCGTCGGTCTCGCCTTCGGCGCCAGCTTCGTCTACGCGCCCCGGCGTACGGCCGGCGCCGCCATGCGCCAGTCGACGCAGAACGTCGAGCTGACCAACTACACCGAGGCGATGTACTCGGCTCGCGAGGCCGCCATGGAGAACATGCAGCGTTCGGCGCTCGAGGTCGGCGGCCAAGGGGTCGTCGAGGTGAAGGTCCACGAGGGCCCGATGAGCTTCGCCCGTCACGCCGTCGGGCTTCACCGCCTGGGGCACCGCGGTGAAGCTAGTGGCCAAGGAGCACCAGTTCGTCGAGCCGCACGTCGTGCTTCCGCTCGACGACGTCGTGGTGACCTTCGACGCGCAGAGCCTGCGCAGCGCCAATCAAGGCCGGCGCCGGTGAGCGCGGCCGTCGACTGGGACGCCTGGGCCCGGACCTTCGAAGCCGTGAAGGGACCGGACGCCTTCGCCGCACTGTTCGCGGAGGGCGGTCGCTTTTGTGACCCGGTGACGGCGTGGACGACCGACGTGCGCAAGGTGGCGACTGACACCGATGCGATCTTCCCGGACTGGGCGCAACGGGTCGATCGCATCCGCGGCGGCGAGGACTGGGCCGTGTTCGAGTGGACCGGTACTGCGACGTTCAAGGCGGGCGAGGGCCCCGGCATCCCCGTCTCGATGCAGGGCGCCACCGTCATCGAGGTGGACGGTCACGGCAAGGTCACGTCCTGGCGCGACTACCTCGACACCAACGAGCCCACCCAGCAGATCCAGGCCGGGCTCGAGCGGTTCGCCGAGGGCGGCTGACACCTGGCCCGGCGGCGTCGCCGGCTCAGGCCTCCTGTGCCACCGCCTGGACGTAGGTCATGCGCGCGTCGCGCTCGGCATCGTTCTCCTCCGCCACCCGTTCGTCCTCAGCCATCTCGGCGTCGATGTCCGTGTCCGCGAAGCCAATGACGCCCATGTCCTCGAAGCCCTTGCGCAGGATCGGCCCCCACAGGCCGATGTCGCGAAGGATGGGCACGATGCGCATGAACAAGAAGTTGCGGAATTGGCGCCACGTCTCGCTCTCTTCGACGTACGTCGTGAGCTCCTGTGGGAGGTCCAGGCGCTCGAAGACCTCCTGGCCCAAGAAGCGGTCGCGCATGAGGTAGCAAGCCTCGACGCAGAAGTTCTCGCGCTCGTCGCGCTCGGCCTGGGTCAACTGGGGGTAGTAGTCGCGCAGCGCAAGCCGGCCGAACATGACGTGCCGCGCCTCGTCCTGCATCACGTACGCGTTCAAGGACCTGGCGAGGGGTTCGGTGGCGTTGTTGCGGATGATCCCGAACGCGGCCAGGGCGAGTCCCTCGATCAGCACCTGCATGCCCAGGTAAGTCATGTCCCAGCGGCTGTCCGCGATGACGTCGTCGAGGAGCGCCTTGAGGTCCTTGTTCAGCGGATAGACCAGCCCGAGTTTCTCGTAGACGTAGCGGCTGAACACCTCGACGTGGCGGGCCTCGTCGATCACCTGGGTGGCGGCGTAGAACTTCGAGTCGATGTCGGGGACGGTCTGGACGATCTTGGCCGTGCAGATCGAGCGCGCCCTGCTCGCCGTGCATGAACTGGCTGAAGCGCCACGCCTCGACATGGCGGCGCAACTCACCCTTCTGCTTGTCGTCCCACTTGTCCCACCACTCGGTGCCGAACAGCGGGCTCAACTCGTCGGGCATGCCCACCGGGTGCTCTGGGTCGACCTCGAGGCTCCAGTCGATCCGGTCACTGCCGATCCATTGGCGCCGCGTGCCCTTGTCGTAGAGCCGCAGGAGCTGGTCCCGGCCACCCTCGTAGTCGAAGTCGAAGACGGTCTCGGCGGGGGAGTCGACCCCCCACTTCGGCTCGAATGCGAGGTCCGAGTTCTGCACGGTCGGGCTGGTGGTCATGAGCCCCCCTTTTCCGTTGATTCGGCCGGCATCGCCGGCTGCCGCTGCGATCGACGCTACCCCGTCAAGCCCTTGGGCGTCATGCCCTCGTGGACCGCCTGGGCCGCTCAACGGAAGTCGAAGGCCACCTTGATGGCGCCGCTCTCCTCCTGCGTCGCCAACGCCACGAAGGCTTCACGCCACTGATCGAGGCGGAAGACGTGCGTCAGCATCCCGGTCATATCGACGCGGCCCTCGTTCGCCATCCGCAGGTAGTGGGCGATCCCATGCATCCGGATGCCGTCCACTTCCTCGACGCCGAACGCGTTCGAGCCGACCCAGGAGATCTCCTTGAAGTACAGCGGCGACCACTCCCAGCGTTCCGGCGCGTGGACGCCGCTCTTGACCATGGTGCCGCGGGCCTTGAGGAGGCGGACGCCGATCTCCGCGGTCTGCGCCGTCCCGACGGTGTCGTAGACGACATCGATGCCACCAGGGTGCGCCATAGGCAAGCCGCTGCCCTCGAACCGCTGGAGGACGCCGCCCGACCACGCGGCCGCCTCCTCGAGCAGCTGCTCGACGGGGAAGGGGTCGACCACCGTGGCGCCCAGTCGACGCGCCAGCGCGGCCTGGGCGCGGGAAGCGCGCCACGACCAACACCTCGACGTCGGGATGGAGAGCACGCACGATGGCCGTGACCGTGCTTCCGAGGGCGCCGCCGCCGTAGACGAGGACCTTGCCGCCGGGCGGCGGTGGATGACGCGTGACCGAGTGCAACGACACGGCGAACGGGTCGGCCAAGACGGCGACTTCATCGCTGACGCCCTCGGGCACCGGGATCAGCATCGACTCGTGTGCCGGGAGATACTCGGCGAAGCCGCCCGGAGCGTCCTTCGACGTGCCCGTGTGGATCCCGGCCGCGATGGGGCCGCGCGTGAAGTGCCAGCACATGCTGTAGTCCCCGGCCTGGCAGGAGCCGCAGGGCGGGTCGATGCCGCGGGGTCCGCACGACAGCCAAGGATTGAGCACGACCCGTTGACCCACCTCGAGCGAAGACACCGCAGGGCCGACCTCGACGACGTCGGCGACGACTTCGTGGCCGAAGACGGTGGGGAACGTGAAGTACCCGTTCAGCGCGCTGTCGCCGTAGTCGTCGCCGAAGTCCATGAACACCATCTTGGCGTCGGACCCACAAATTCCGGTGAGGCGGGTCTTCGCGACCGCCCAGTCGTCGCGCACGAGCGCGGGGCGCTCGAGGTCCCGAAGGACCATCGGCGTGTGCGACAGCCCGACCAACAGTTGGTTCGAGTCGTCGGGCGGCGCCCAGCGCTCCGGCCGCACCCCATAAAGCAGTCCCTGCATGATCCTCCCCTGCGTTTCTTGACGGGATGGAGCATACGGGTCGCCACTGATCTTGGTGGGTGCCTCAGACGACGTACGGGCAGTGACGGCACCCCGATGCGCAACAGGATCCACGAACGCGCCAAATAGGCCGCGGTGAGGACCGTGAAGCCGGTCGCAGGGTCCACGTAGGTGTCTGCGCCGGACCGCAGTGCCGCCGCGTGGGCTCGAAGGATCAGCGTGCGTAGTCGGGTCGACTCACCGACAACCGATCCGGGTGCGGATCGGTGAGAGGCCGCGCGGCCAGCGGCTCGGCCGGATCGCTCATCCGAGCGGAGGCCGTGGCGGCCGGGCCCCGGAACGGGCCCGGCCCACTGCCACTACCTGCGGGCGGTCTTCCTGGCCGGGGCCTTGCGGGCGGCCGTCTTGCGAGCCGGCGTCTTGCGTGCGGGCGCCTTGCGTGCGACGGCCACCTTCTTGGCGGGAGCCTTCGCCGGAGCGGCCGGCGGCCTTGCCGGCCGCCTTGACGGCGGCGTCCGAGGTCGGGTACGCGCCCTCGAGCGAGCTTCGGTGCCTTCGCCGGCGCCAACACGGCGTCCTTGAACGCCTTCACCGGCGTGATCCGCGCCTTCTTCGACGCCTTGATGCGGATCGTCTCGCCCGTCGCGGGGTTGCGTCCCATGCGGGCCGGCCGGTCGACCTTGACGAACTTGGCGAAACCGGTGATGGCGACAGGCTCACCCTTGGACACCACTGCGGTGACGACGTCGGTGAAACCTTCGAGGACGGACACGACGGTCTTCAGCTCGACATCGGACTGGACCGCGACTGCTCTGGCTAGTTCTCGCTTGTTCATGGGCGCCATTGTGACCGACACGCCCCGCGAATGCACATCTTTCGGGAGATTCTCGGCGATTTCGGTGCTTCCTCGTCGTGTCCCGCCCGGTAGGGCCCTATTCCTTGCTTGCGTTTGGGGGCGCCGGCCAGTGTCCGTGAGCGCTATGCCGAGTACTGACGCCAGTAGGGCCGATCATCGGCGCGCTTCTGCATGAGGATGATCACGTTCCCCCAAGGGTCGTGACACCAGGTGGTCTTGAGCCCGGCGACGTCGGCAACGCCGGACGTCAGGAACACGACCCCGCGCTCCTTCGAGCTCCGAGCGGGTCGCGGTCGACGTCGTCGCAGACCACACCGACGTGGGTGAGGCCCGGCCGAGTGACCGTCGGGTTGCTCTCATCCGGCGAAACCGACTCGGCCGCCGGATAGTCGATCAACTCGATGACGCGGTCGTCTGTCCCGAAGCCGACGATGGCCGCCGTGACGACGACGGGCGCCGGCACCAGCTCGCCCATGTCGTGTTCGATCTGCGCGCCCCTGCATCGTGTACGGCGGCGACAGCACCTCCAGGCCGAGCACCTCGGAGTACCAGCTGCACGGCCGCCTCGACGTCAGGGACGCAGATGGCCGTATGCGCGAGGCCCTTCAGCACGCGCCCGAGCGTAGGCCGGGACTGCTGCGTAGGGGCGGCGTCGGGAGAGACGCTCAGCTCCAGCGGGCGATCTCGTGCTGGAGGCGCTTGTTCCAAAAGCGCGTCTTGCCGTGGACCCGCACGGCGACCTTGCGCAACACGATGATCGAGACGAACACCAGCGGCGCCAGCACGGCACTGAGGGCGCTCAGGGTCATCACGCGGACGTTGCGAGCAGGGCTTCCTACTTCCATCCACCAAGATTTACCGCAAATTCGGGTGCGGGGTAGTGCCTAGTGGTCCTAGGCAGCGGATTTAAGTGCCTTCGGCACTGAGCAGCGCCTCCGTTCATGCATTAAGCAGTGTCTGATGCAGATCTGGTGTGTCCATGGCTGATGCGGGCGCGTCGGCGCCGCCAGAGGGCGCCGCGCCGGCGTCGGCCGAGGCCCCGACGAAGGGGCCCCGGGCGCGACGGTCGCGTCGGGTCATCGCGTGGATCTTGGTCGTGCTGGCCTCGTTGCTGATCCCGATATCCGTGCTCTCGACGTGGGCGATCACGACGGTGACCAACACGGACCAGTACGTGGCGACCATGTCGCCGCTGGCCCGGAACCCGGTCATCATCAACCACCTGGCGACCAAGGCGACGGACGCGCTCTTCTCGACCAAGACCGTGCAGAACAAGATCACCGACGTCCTGCCGGCGAAGGCGAAGCCGATCGTCCAGCCCATCACGAACGAGGTGAAGACCTACGTGCACGGGGTGGCGCTCAAAGTCTTCGAGAGCCCACAGTTCGGCCGGCTCTTCGATGCGTTGAACCGACGGACGCACGACACCGTCGTCGACGTCCTCACGGGCAAGCAGACACAACGTGACGAAGGCGGGGCAGGTCGTCCTCAACCTGTCGCCGTCGCTCAATCAGCTCATCGACAACCTGAGCTCGCGCGGTGTCACGCTGTTCAACCCGCTCAAGCCGATCCTCACCCAGAGCAACGGCCTCGGCCTCACCGTCGTGTCGAAGTCGCAAGTCTCGAAGTTCTCGGCTCTCTTCAACACGCTGGTCACGCTGGGATGGGCCCTGCCGATCACCGCCCTCGTGCTGGGCATCCTCGGCATCGTGATCGCCGTCGAACGGCGCAAGACGCTGCTGCGGACGGCCGTCGGCGTCGGCATCTTCACGGCGGTCTTGTTGGGCGCGCTGGCCTTCGGGCGATCCACGTTCCTGAGTGAAGCGGCGTCGCACCAACTCAATCAGCCTGTGGCCGCAGCGGTCTGGGACACCCTGCTGCGCTTCCTCAAGCAGGATCTGCGGTGGGCGTTGCTCGCCACCTTCCTGGTCGCACTCGGTGCCTGGGTCGCCGGGCCGGCCCGCTACGCCGTGTGGATCCGGACGAAGGCCGCCGCCGCATGGAGATGGCTGGTCCGCCAGGTCCAGGCGCTCACCTCGGGGGCCCGGCAGGGGCTGGCGGGGTCGTCCGGGGCGCACAAGACCGGCGAGTGGATCGGGGAGCACATCAAGGGCCTGCGCATCCTCGGCTTGGCGGTCGGCGTGCTGATCGTGTTGCTGGGCGGCAACGTGACCGGATGGGACCTGGTGATCCTGATCATCGTGCTGGCCGTGTATCTCGGCCTCCTGCAGCTGGTGGTGATCTGGGCGCGGCGACGCGTCACTACCGAGGTCGCCCGAGCCCGTGGCGGCGGGGAGCCGGACTGACGGTTAGCGGGATCTGTGACCCGACCCGCGTCGCCGGGCCGCTGGCCCTAGCGTTGGGGACCTCGGTGGCCGTGGGAACGGGCCGCCGACGAGGCCGGGACACCCGTGCATAGGGGCAGCCGGAGATCGGGGAGGGCTTGATGGTCGAGGAACGCCGCGACGACATGACGGTGGACGTATCGACGACTGCGGCCCAGCGCAGGGCACACCGCGCCCGCATCGTGCAGATCGTGCTCGGCTGCCTGTGGATCCTGGACGCGGCGCTGCAGTTCCAGCCGCGCATGTTCGGGACGGACCTGATCAATCAGATGATGTTGCCGAGCGCGGCGGGCCAGCCGGCGCCCGTGGCGTGGTCGATCACCCAGCTGGCGCACTTCGTGCGGCCCGACGTCGGTGTGTGGAATTTCTTCTTCGGCGCGCTTCAGCTCGGCATCGGCGTGGGGATGCTGTTCCGCCGCACGGTGAAGCCGGCGATCGTCGCCATGGCGATCTGGGCGTTCGGCGTGTGGTGGTTCGGCGAGGGGTTCGGCATGTTGCTGACGGGCACGGCGTCCCCGCTGACCGGCGCGCCCGGGCGCCGTCCTGCTCTACCCCTTGGTGGGGTTGTTGGTGTGGCCCACCGACGAGGCGACGTCCGACGTTGCCCCTGGCATCGCGTCGTCCGCCGCTGCCACCGGTCCTCTGGGCACGAGCGCCCCGCTCTTCGCCTGGTCGGGGTTCTGGGCGCTGTCCGCCGTGTTGTGGCTCTTCCCGGCCAACCGGGCGAGCGGCTCGGTCGGCTCCGCGCTGCGGACCGCGGCGGGCGGACAACCGTCGTGGTACGCGCATTTCGAGACATCGCTCGCCAACGCGCTGCCGCACCAGGGGTCGCTGTTGCCGTGGGTGCTGGCGTGCGTGTCCTTGGTGATCGCGGCGGGACCGCTGTTGCAGCCGGCGCCTCCAACCGTTCCTGCTGGCCGGGGTGGCGCTCCAGCTCGTCGTTCTGGGTGTCGGGCATGGCCTTGGGGGGGATCCTCACCGGGATGGGGACGGATCCGAACGCGGCACCGCTGGTGGCGCTGTTGGCGTTCGCCATGGTGCCGACGCTGCACGCGGCGCCGGCGAGCGTGCCCGGACGCGAGTTCCTGCGCCGGCACCCCGTGGCGGGCGTGACGACCTCGGCCATGGCGCTTGGCGGTCCTGGTGACTCAGTGCGACCTATCCGGTCGCCGCCGCCTCGGCGTCGGCCACTCGACCGCGTCCGGATCGTCGCACTCGAGCTCGGGCGGGTCGGCGATGGCGGGCATGGCGATGGGCGCGAGGTCGTCGACGTCGCACTCCGCACGTACAGGCAAGGATGGCGGACTCTCGATGCCCGGGATGGACGGGCAGTCCGATCCGAGCTGGCACTACACCGGCCCGCCGCTGCCCGCCCAGGAGACGTCCGTGCTCACCTCGGTGTTCAACGAGACCGAGAAGGGTCACGCCATGCAGACCCCCAACTGCGACACACCCCCGACGGGTGCGCAGACGGAGGCCGCCATGCAGTTGGTGCAGACGACGAGTGCGGCGGTGGCGCCGTACAAGAACCTCAACGCGGCGACGGCGGCCGGCTACGTGCCGATCACCGACCCGCGCTATCCAGTCGTCCACTACTTGAAGTATTCGTACATGCAGGGCAAGTACGTCCTCGACCCCGATCACGTGCAGTCCTTGGTCTACACGTTCACGCCTTACGGCCCGGTGCTGGTCGCCGCGATGTACCTCATGCCCTCGGTGGGAGACAAGGGGCCGATGCCCGGTGGGTGCCTGACGCAGTGGCACGCGCACACCAACCTGTGTGAGGGCGGCCCCACCGGCAAAATCTCGGGCTTTCAGACCGACGGCACCTGCCCGGCCGATGAGAGCGCTTTGGTGACGCCCGTGATGCTGCACGTCTGGCAGGTCCCGGTGCCGGGCGGCCCGCTCACCATGGACCCGACCGACCAGCAGGTCGTGGAGGCGGCGATCATGGCCCAGCAGGATGGTCAGGCCCCGGTCGACGCCCGGGACCCAGGTCACCCTCGATCAACGGCGCCTTCGGCACGTAGGCGACCCCGGCCTGACAACGGCCGGACAACAAGGACCAAAGTCACATGTCCCTTGCAACGGGACTTTCGAACCTGGTCCCAGTGTTGGAACGATTGGACACTTGGGGCATTGGATGTGGCAGGCCATGAGGGGGCGGCCAGAAAGGAAGGTCGGTATGGCAGTGCTGAGCTTGATCATCGGATCGATCGCCCTGTTCACGGGCGGGTTTGCCGTCTGGTACACGGTCTGGCACCGACGGGTCGAGGCGGCCTTCGAGCGCGTCCCGGTCGAGAGCGGACGTTCGGTGCACGTGCTGCGCCAGGGCACGACCTTGGGTGGCGACAGCCGCTAGGGCACCACGATCGGCTGCGGGCGGCACAAGAGCCTGCGACGCAGCCGGAACCCGGATTCTTAGCGGGCGTTTAACCGGCACCTTTACCCTGTATTCATGCCGTGAGATGGCGCGTCGCTGTTGGCGGCGATCGTCGCCGCCGCGGTCCTCGGTGGCTTCATGCCGCACGGCGTGCTGTCGAGCGCCCAGAGCACGGCCACCGAGATGGTGCAGGTGGCCGAGGCCCCGCTGGCCGCCCTCCCGAACTGTGACGACGTCACCTGTGGCAAGGGCAGCCCCGCACCGCCGGCGCCGGCGCCGGTCGTGGCGCTCGCCGGCATGCTGAGCGGGATCGCCGTCGTCGCGATCGTCGCCGGCCCGGCTGGCGCCGCCAGCGGGCCCAAGTCGCGCCGCTGCCGGCCGGCACCACGAACCCGCTGCTGCGGCCACCCCA
Source organism: uncultured Acidimicrobiaceae bacterium (assembly GCA_963821105.1). Taxonomy (GTDB): domain Bacteria; phylum Actinomycetota; class Acidimicrobiia; order Acidimicrobiales; family RAAP-2; genus Bog-473. The sequence continues at coordinate 26,364 of CAWGCO010000008.1, read as the reverse complement.
GTTCTCCTAACTCCACCCATCACCTCGACGCCGAGGACGCGCCGCCCGCACGCGCCGGCGCAGCGGCGTCCATTATCACGAGGAGGCCGATGCGCGGCCTCCGTGGAGCTTCCGAGCCGGCATCGCCCGGGCTCGGCCAATTCAGGAGAAACGAAATGTCGAAGTCATCCAATCGGCGCGGCCCGTCGGCGCGCCCCACCACCACTCATTCATCTCGTGCGTCGAGGTCCGACGCACAACGTCGCTCGACCGGCGCCAGCGCCGTCCTCGAGCGGCGACAACCCGCTCCAGGAGGACTCAAGCGGTTCCGCTCGCGGCATCCGGTCCTCTCGGCGCTCATCCCGGTCGCCCTCGTCCTGGCGATCGTCTTAACGATGGTGATCGTCAAGGTCGACGGCGGGCCCGTCCGCGTCGTCGGCCGCGGCGTCGCAGCTGTCGACCGGCCGAACGAGCACCGCGGCCGACCCGGGAACGACCGCCCTGGCGCCCGGCGTGGTCGCGTCGCTCGACGTGCCGGCGGCGACGCTCGAGAGCGTCGGGCGGCCCTCCTCGGTCGTCGCGCCGACGAGCACCGGCGACAACACGATCCTCCGCGACGCCGACGGCAAGCCGATCGTCACCTACGTCGGCGCCGAGTACTGCCCGTACTGCGCGGCGCAACGCTGGGCCATCGCGGTGGCGTTGTCACGATTCGGTACGTTCACGGGCCTGTCGGCCACGCACTCGTCATCGAGCGACGTCTACGCCGACACGCAGACCCTGTCCTTTTACGGATCGCAGTACACGAGCCAGTACGTCGACTTCCAGCCGGTCGAGGAGCAGACGAACCAGGCAGTGAACGGGACGTACCCGACGTTGCAGGAACCGACGGCGGCGCAGTCCAACCTGCTGGCGCGCTTCGACTCCGCAGGGCAGCATCCCGTTCCTCGATATCGCCAACAAGTACGTGGTTGTCGGGGCGAGCTACTCACCGCAGGTCCTCGCCGGCCTGAGCCAGAGCCAGATCGCCCAGCAGCTGGGCAACCCGAGCAGCGCGGTGGCGCAGGCCATCGACGGCGCGGCCAACGTCGATCACCGCCGCGATCACCCAGGTGACCGGGCCAGCAGCCCACCAGCGTGGCCAGCTCGCCGGTCATCGCGTCGATCGCCAAGTCGCTGGGGGCGTGACATGAGCACACACCCACACCGAAGGGACGCGGCGCCCCGATGGGCGCAGGCGACGTCGCTCGCGCTGTCGCTGGCGGCGGTCGGCGTCGCCTCGTACCTCACGGTGACGCACTACAGCGACCCGACCGCGCTCGCCTGCCCCGACAGCGGCGTCGTGAACTGCACGCTGGTCACGACCAGCTCGTGGTCCGTCTTCCTCGGCGTCCCCGTGGCCGTCTCGGGGCTGGTGTGGTCGCTCGTGATGGCCGGCCTCACCATGCCCTGGGCGTGGCGGGCCGGGTCGGGGCCGGCTCGACCGGTGCGGGTCGTCGCCTCGGGCCTCGGGGCCGCGATCGTGCTCTACCTGGTCTACGTCGAGCTCTTCCGGATCGGCGCCATCTGCCTGTGGTGCACCGCGGTCCACGTGATCACCGTCTGCCTCTTCGGGGTCGTGCTGGCGGCCGGGGCGGCGGGGCGACGGGAGACCGCCGTGCTGGCGTGAGACGTCGCCGGGTCGGCCGCTGCCCGCCGGGGCGATTGAGATCGGTACCTTTGCATCTAGAGGGATCTGGGTACAGCAACCCACAATGGGTGTCAGAGGCCGCGCCGCGGCTCGAGGGGCAGCGCGGTGTGGGGGAGGGACGATGAGGAAGCGGCGAGCGCGACCTGTCTGGCGGCGTGCTGGCTCTCGAGTGCGCAGGCGTACCTGAACGGCACGCTGGCCGAGTACTGGGAGGAGCAGGGGACCGCGGTGCCGGTGTGGAGCCTGGACGAACCTGCTTGGCCCACGGCACCGACAGCCAGATCGACCGAGAGCGTGCACCACCCGTCCAAGCCCCGCCGGACGGGACGCAGCTGGCGGATCGCCCGGTCGTACCTGGCCTTCGAAGTGCTCGAGCTCACCGGCGGGAACCTCACCCTCCAAGAGCTGCAGTCGACGATCCTCGTCCCGCTCGAGCTCGAGCTGGCGGCGCACCCCGAGGTGAACCGTTGGACGCCGCGGCGCTGGGTCGACGCCGTGGACGACGCGATCCGCAACCAGCACTCGACGCTGGAGCTCTGAGCACCCGCTCGATCCCGGCGCCCAGTCCCCTGTCCTAAGGCGCGGTCCGCTCGATCCAGCGCTCCACCGTCCTGGCCAAGGCCGGCAAGGGGGAGGGCACCCACCCGGAGGACCAGGTCGTGGAACTGCGTCAGGTCGAAGCGCGGCGCCGAGGCGTTCGGCGGCCAGGGCGCGCAGCCGGACGATCTCGCGACGGCCCGACCATGTAGGCGAGCGCCTGCCCGGGGAACGAGATGTAGCGGTCGATCTCGGACTCGATCTCGATGGGCGGCATGGGCGTGTTGTCGCTGAGCCAGTCGACGGCCTGCTGACGGCTCCACCCGAACGCGTGCAGGCCGGTGTCGACGACGAGGCGGCTGGCCCGCCACGAGTCGGCGGCGAAGAGGCCCATCCGGGCGACGTCGTCGGTGTAGAGGCCCATCTCGTCGGCCAGCCGCTCGCTGTAGAGGCCCCAACCCTCGGCGCACGCGGTGTCGTGGAGCACGCGCCGCGCCGGCACCAGGTCGGTCGACTCCATGGCGATCGTGAGCTGGAAGTGGTGGCCCGGCACCGCCTCGTGGAACGCGATGTCCTCGGCGGCGTAGCGATGCCGCTCCTCGGGTTTCGAGGTGTTGAGGTAGTAGGTCCCGTGCCGGGACCCGTCGATGGCGCCGGGCATGTAGTAGGCCGCCGCCATGCCGGCTTCCTCCGACTCGGGGACGGGCTCGACCGTGCACGGCTGCGTCGGGGACGGTGGCGAACCAACGGGGCGCCTCCGCCTCCGCCGCCGCGACGACCTGGCGCGCGTGCTCCAGCATCTCGTCGCGGGCTGGCGTAGCGCAGCTCGGGGTCGTCGCAGAGGTGGTCGAAGATCTCGGCGACGTCGCTCGTGCCCCAGAGCCGCGCCCCCGTCTCGACCAGCTCCTCGGCGCACCTGGGCGACGATCTCGCGGCCCATGGCGTGCAGCTCGTCGGGGGTGTACGTCGTCGACGTGTGCAGGCGCGCCATCGCCCGGTACATCGCCTCGCCGTTCGGGGAGGAAGCAGAGGCCGGGGTGGTCGTCGTCGCGGGCGGCGGGAAGGATGTCCGCCGCGAGCCCGTCGCGGTAGGCCGGCGAGCGCGGGCCGGACGTCGTGGTCGATCGCCTCGAGCGACGGCCTGCTCGGAACCCGTCGTCCTCCTGCTCGGCGCGGGCCGACGCCGCCGAGGTCGGGGTCGTCGATCAGGAGGTCGAGCTGGGCGACCGCGGACTCGACCAGGCGGGCGACGGCGGTCCGGCCGGCCCGCGTTCCCTGCCGGTGCCGCTCGCCGGCGGTGGCGAGCAGGTCGGGCAGCGCGGCAGCCGGGTGAGGTAGCCCTCCACGCCGCTCCTCCGTGTCGAGCTGGAGCTTGGGCAGCGTGGTGAGGACGCCGGGCACGGGAGCGACGAAGGTGTCGCAGATGGTGAACTCGGTCAGGGGGACCCGGGCGGCACTCGGCCATGCCCCGGGCCAGCACGCGTACGAAGTCGAGGGTCTGATGCTCGGTCTCGCTCAGCCCTTGGTCCGACTGGTCTTCCGCCGCTGGGCGATCGACGTGAGTTCGGCCGCCACGTGTCTCCTCCGCCTCGGCGCTCAGGTCGGGGAGGCGGTCGTCGTAGCCGGGGAAGCCGTAGAGCGAACCGGCCAGCGGATCGGCGTCGAGGACGGTCGTGAGCAGCTCGGAGGCCAGGTCGTCCGCGGACATGACGCGGAGGCTATCGGGCTACCGTTTTCGCTTTTCCGAGGAGGCGACAGCGTGGCCGACGGCACACCCATCTCGTACATGGCGCTCGAGCCCGGGACCCCGGTCGTGACGACCTCGGGCACGGAGATTCGGGACCGTCGAACACGTGCTCGCAGGTGCCCGAGCTCGACTCTTCGACGGCCTCGCCGTCAAGACGCATCACCACGGCGCTCCGCTTCGTCGACCGGGACCAGGTCACGGACATCACCACGACCGTCGGTCCACTCGCACCGTCACCGACGACCAGGTCGACTCGCTGCCCGCCCCGCGCGGGTCCCTGGTGTTGCACCCGGACACGGCACACGACGAGGGGCCCTCGCTCACGGCGCGCTGGGGCCGGCTGTTCGGCCGCGAGCACTGGAAGGAACTCGAGTAGGCCTCGGGCCCCGGGCGAGTCGTTCAGCTCTTGGGGGTCTGGGCGACCGCTGCCCGCGCCTCGGCCGGCCCGACCACGAGATCGTGCAGGTCGCCGTTCACCTCCAGGCGGCTGGACACGTCGAGGCCGCCCGCCTTGACTGGCTCGAAGCCGGCGGTGCGGATCAAGCGCTCGGCGACGTCGGCGGCCCGGTCGTCGTCGGTGGCGTAGAAGAGGACCGCCCGCTCGGGCGACCGGTTGGCCGAGGGCTCGAGGAGCGTGCCCGACATGGTGCCGAAGGCCATCGCGAAGTGCGCCCCCGCCGGCAGCCAGCCCGAGACGACGGTGCCGGAGGCCAGGCCCTCGGGCAGGAGCCGCACGACGTTGCCGTCGGCGTCGAGGCCCACCGGGTTGCTGGGCACGACGACGACCGTGTCGGTGAGCGCGTCGGCGATCTCGTCGATGACGCCCTGGAGCACCCCGAACCGGAGGGCGAGGACGACGGCGTCGGCGCCCTTCAGCGCGTCGTGGTTGTCGGCGGCGACGACCGCGGTGGGGCCGATCTTCGTCGCCAGCGCGTGCGCCGAGGCGGCGTCGGCGCTCGCCAGCCGCAGGTCTTCGCCGCCGGTGGCGAGGAGGCGGGCAATGACCGAGCCGAGCCCTCCGGTGCCGATGATCGCCGTGGTCATGCGGGCAACCTCCTGCCAGTGACCCGAGTGGATATCCGGAAATAAGGGTAGACAGCCAGAGTCGCGGGCTTTACGTTTACCAGCCAGCGAAGTCGTGCGCAGGCCTGCAGGGTCCCCGTGGGGCCGGTGTTCCCTGTCGACCGCTTGATGCACCCGTCATCACTGTGTCACCGGCACACCGTCGTCGGTGAGCCGGAAGCCCCGATCAGTGGAGGTGTCAGATGGCCGAGCTCCCCCCGCCCCCCGAGAGGATCGTCCTCGCCCACTTCATCGTGTCGAACGACGTGGAGCGCTCGAAGCGCTTCTACACCGAGGTGCTGGGCGGCCAGTTGGCCTTCGAGGGCCCCGGCGGCCTGACCTACGTCAAGCTCGCCAACAGCTGGATCATCATCAACGTCGGCGGCGGACCGACCGACGACAAGCCCACGGTCACGCTGGAGACACCGCCGGACCCCGACCGGGTCAGCAGCTTCATGAACCTCCGCGTGGCGGACGTCCATGCCCTGTACGACGAATGGAGCGCCCGGGGCGCGGAGTTCCTGACGCCGCCGAAACAGCACCAGTACGAGATCCGCTGCTACATGCGCGACCCCGACGGCCACATCATCGAGGTCGGGCAGACCACGGACACGAGTGGCGACTGGGTACCCGCCCACTGGCCGTCGGACCTGGCCAGCCCGGAATCCGAGTAGAACGGCGAACAGGGTTCAGCCCAGCGACATCTCGCCGATCGACGCGAGCTCGTCCGTCCCAGACGGAGTCGGGACGAGCCAGCGGCGCCGAGCCAAGAGAAAGGCGAACATCCGATGCGTTCCGACATAAAGCCGGGGGGAGTGTTCCCGGACTACGCGTTGCCGGACCATACGAACACGGTCCGCAAACTGAGCGAGATCCAGGGCAGCGATCCGCTGATCCTGACGCTCGCCCGGGGGAGTTACTGCCCCAAGGAGCACCAGCAGCACCTCGAGCTGGCGGCGAACCAGCCCAAGATACGCGGTGTCGTATACGCAGATCGCCACGATCGCCACGGACGACCATCACACGATCCAGGAGTTCCGCCTCTCGGTCGGCGCCCAATGGCCCTTCTTCTCCGACCCCGACCGGACGGTCCAGCGCGACCTCGACATCGCGGAGTACACCGACCCCGAGCACAACCCGATGATCCCGCACACCTTCGTGCTCAAACCCGGACTCGTCATTCACTCGGTGTACAACGGCTACTGGTTCTGGGGGCGCCCGTCGTTCGACGAGTTGTGGCTCGACCTGCGCGCCGCGTCGGCCGAGATCCGCCCGGACTGGGACCTGAGCAAACCCGGCCTGCGCGAGGCGTGGGACAAGGGCGATTACTCGTCGTTCCACGGGTGGAACCGGAAGAAGGGGTCGGCGCCGAACTCGTACGTGTCGTAGCAGCGTCGTTTCGTTTCGTTGAAGGGCAGGTGGTAGTGGTGCGAACACCGGTATGCCAGACGCTGGGTATCGAGCACCCCATCGTGCAGGCGCCGATGTCGGCGGTGCCGGGGCTGGCCGCCGCCGTGTCGAACGCGGGGGCGCTCGGGATGCTGGCCTTGACGTGGTCCACCCCCGCCGGCGACCCGGTGCGTGAGACCGCCGCGCTCACCGATCGGCCCTTCGGGGGGAACTTCATCCTCACGTCGGACCACCACGAGCGCGTCGAGCAGGCCCTCGAGGCGGGGATGCGGATCTTCTCGTTCATGTGGGCAGACCCGACCGCCTACATCGCGCAGGTCCACGAGGCGGGCGGCGTGGCGATGCACACCGTCGGGAGCGCGGCAGAGGCGCGGCGCGCCGTCGACAGCGGCGCCGACGTCATCGTGGCGCAGGGGTGGGAGGCCGGCGGACACGTGTGGAGCCGCATCGCGACGATGCCGCTGGTGCCGGCCGTCGTGGACGCAGTGGCACCGGTGCCCGTGATCGCGGCCGGTGGGATCGGTGACGCCAGGGGGGTCGCGGCCGTGCTCGCCCTGGGCGCGCAGGCGGCCTGGCTGGGCACCCGGTTCCTGCTGGCCGAGGAGATGCCGGTCCACGAGGAGTACCGCCGCCTGCTCGAGGAGGCGGCCGAGACCGATGCGCAGCTGTACCCCAATCTCTTCGAGGTCGGATGGCCGGACGCACCGCACCGGGTGCTGAAGAACTCGACGGCCGAGAAGTGGGAGGCCGCCGGCCGGCCGGCGCTGGCGAGCCGACCGGGTGCGGGCGAGGTCATCGGCCACTTCGCCACCGGGGACGCGATCGAGCGGTACTCGACGGCGGCGCCGATGGTCGACACGACGGGGGAAGTCGAGGCGATGTCGTTGTGGGCCGGACAGAGCGTGGGCCTCATCCGTGAGCCCCAGACGTCGGCCGAGATCGTCGCCGAGCTCGTCTCCCGGCTGTAGTCCGCCATGCCCTGGTTCCCCGACTTCGCCGCCGCCACCGAACTGGCGCGCCGTGATTCGCGGACCGAAGGCCGCGCCGACCCGGTGACGCAGTACCTGCACGCCATCGAGGAGGGCGAGTCCCGCACACTCCAGTCGATCTGGCCGGGGGAGATCGTCATCGAGGACCCCCGGGCCGGCACGATCAAGGACCGCAAAGCGCTGCAACGGTTCGTCCGGGACAACCGGGCGCGGTTCACGAAGCTCCACGCGACGACCGAGATCATCGCCTCGACCACTGTGGGCCGGCGCGCCGTGGTCGAGCTGCTGGCCCATCTGGGCGACAAGGGGGAAGCGACCGCCTGGCCGATCGCCGTGGTGGCCGAGTCACCCGACGACGAGTCCGTGCGGTTCAGGACGTACTGCAGCCAGTTCCCGGTGGACGGCCGGCGCCACGTGCGACCGCCGATCCTGGCCGCGGTCGACGAACAGCCGAAGGACGTGGTCGAGCGCCATCTGAAGGCGCTGGCCGCGGGCGAGATCGAGGCAATCGTGGCGACGTTCGGGGAGGACGGGTACGTCCGTGAGCCCATCGGACCCCACGCGTCGCACCGAGGGCTCACCGCCGTGCGGTCGTTCTTTTCCGAGCTGTTCGGCTACGGCGGGGGGATCGAGCTCGAGTGCACGTGCATCACCGACGACGGGACGCGCTGCGCCTTCGAGTACAACTTCGTGCACTGGGGCAGCCACGCCGTGCCCCCGCAGGCCGGCATCGCCGTGTTCGAGCGCGACACCTCGGGGCTGCTCGCCGCGGTGAGGATCTACGACGACGTCGAACCGCCGGCATGACGCCGGCACCGCTGCACTGGTGGTAATTGTCACGTAGCAACGAAGAGGAGATCCCGATATGAGCGACTATGACGCAATCGTCTTCGGAGGCGGGGCGCCGGGAGAGCACTGCGCGGCGGCACTGGCGGCGCTGCGGCCTCCGGGTCGCCGTGGTCGAGCGAGAGCTGGTTGGTGGTGAGTGCTCGTACTATGCCTGCATCCCCAGCAAGACCTTGCTGCGCCCGGGCGAGGCCGTCCACGGGGCTCTCGACGTCGGCTCGAGCGCAAAGGTCGACGTGCAGGCTGCTTTGAAATGGCGCGACTACATGGTGTCCGACTACTCGGACAAGGGGCAGGAGAAGTGGTTGGCCGATCGGGGCATCGCGTTGATCCGCGGCAACGGCCGGCTCGCCGGCACCGGCGTCGTCGAGGTCGACGGCGTGCAGCACACGGCGGAGCATGTCGTCATCGCCACCGGGGCGGCTCCGTTTGTACCGCCGATCCCGGGGCTCAGTGACACCGAAGGCGTCTGGGGCACCCGCGAGGCCACGAGCATGAAGGAGGTGCCGCGCCGCCTCCTCGTTCTCGGCGGCGGCCCGGCCGGTGTCGAGCTGGCGCAGGTGGTGCAGCGACTCGGGGGTCAGGCGGTGATCATCGAGGGCGCCGATCACCTCATCCCCCACGAGGCCGCCGCACTGGGCGAGGCCCTCGGGGAGGAGTTGAAGCGGGACGGCCTCGAACTCGTCCTCGGGACCGAAGTCACCGGTGTGCGCAAGGAGGGGGACGACTTCGTCGTCGAACTCAGCAAGGGTGATGCCCTGCGTGGCGATCGGCTGCTCGTGTCCACGGGCCGCCGTCCGCGCGTCGAGGGGATCGGGCTCGAGACGGTCGGGATCACACCCGATCCGCACGGGGTCAAGGTCGACGAGTACCTGCGCGCCGGCGAGCGGCTCTGGGCCATCGGCGATGTCAACGGGATTTGGCCCCTCACGCACGTCGGCGAGTACGAAGGCGACGTGGTGGCGTCCAACATCGCCGGAGAGCCACAGAAGGCGAACTACGAGGCGGTGCCCCGCGCCGTCTACACGGACCCCCAGGCCGCGGCGGTCGGCGTGGCGGAAGGGACCTACAGCGCCACCGCCGCGCTCTCCGACACGCCGAAGATGGCGACGTACTCGCACTCCTATGCCGACTCGAAGGGCTTTCTCACGTTGGTCTCGGACGGCGAGAGGCTGACCGGAGCGTTCGCATTGGGCCCGGAGGCCGGCGAGTGGCTCCAGCAGGCCACCCTCGCCGTGCGCGCCCGTGTCCCAATGGAGGTGCTCTACGACACCATCCAGCCTTTCCCGAGCTTCTCGGGGATCTTCGACGCCGCACTGAAGGAGCTGCGCATGGCGATGGCCAAGTTGCCGCTGCCGCCGGCACCGATGGCGGCGCAGATGGCGAGGATGTAGGCGGTCGGCCGTCAGGCCGTCGAATCGTTGGGCACTGCCTCGGATTCGGGGGGCGACCTCCGGCTCTCGGAGGGGCGGGGGCGCGCCAGCACGATCTGCACCGAGGTGATGACCAGCACGGCCAGCGTGATGATCCGTTCACTCTTGGCTAGCTCACCGAAGATTGCGTAGACCTGGATGCCGGCCGCAATGGCCTGGGCGACGAGGACGAGGGCGATCGCCCTGAGCCCGGTGACCTCGGTGTGGACGTCCTGCGCCGCCGGCGACGTCACCCAGGCGGCACAGGCAATGAGCACGGCGCCGAGAGTCCAGACGAAGTCGTACGGCTGCGTCTGCGGCAACCCGTGGGCCTCCTGGACGGCAAAGGTTGCATCCGCCGCCGTCGTCGCCAGGATCCCGAGACCCAGGAGGATCCACATCGCATCCGGTCGCCACCCGAGCAGTCCGTAGACCCCGAGGATGGCGCCGATCAGCAGAAGATCGAGGACGGGATAGCTGAAATCGACGACCGTGGCGGTGGCGCCCTGCAGGGTCTCACGGGCGACCGGCTGGATGACGATGGCGAAGCCGGCGGCCAAGACGAGGAGGACGACGGCGACACCATCCATCCACCGATGGAGCTCGAACCGCTTGATCCGGACCCTGATCAGGAGCCCGATGCCCAGCGCCATGCACGGGTACCACAGCAACCAGAAGACGTCGGCGAAGGAGGGGTACGGGACGACGGCCTTGCCTTCATAGGCGATGCTCCACCCGATGCTCCCGCAGCTCCACAGCAGCATCGCGGCCTCCGAAGGCCAACCACGCGCCTCGAGTCCTCGGCTCGTAGATGGCGCGCAGGATCACCAACACCGAGGCGAAGAGCGTCACGAAGTCATGGACCCATGTCTGATAGATCCATGCCGGGCCGCCCAGGCGGAAGACCTCCTCGAGCGCTTCGAAGAGGATCAGGGCACTGAGGCCAACCAGGGCATAGTCGACGACCCGAGGTCGGTGGAGGAGTTCTCCCTCCGCGTCGATCTCTGCTCGTGTCAACGAGGCGTCATGAGTCGCGGCTCCAGGGGTCATGAAGTCGCCTTGAGAGGGCGTTGGCAAGTCACCAAAATAGACGGCCGACCGAATGACGAACCGGCTCGCGGCTCCGGTAGCGAGGTCCGACCTCGTGCCGTGGCATTAAGTCGTTGTGGGTCGTCCATCCCGCCGGAGAGCCGCCGACGGCGAGGATGTGGACGGTCCACGACCACGGTGGGGCTCGCCCAGCCCTTCCAAATTCTTGGTCGGCCCGGCGGCGTTTAGGAGGTTGAGCAGGACACGAAAAAACCCCCGCCCCAGAGGGGCGAGGGTTTTAACGTCTGCCAATTGGTGGAGGCGATGGGACTTGAACCCACGAACCTCCTGACTGCCAGTCAGGCGCTCTACCAGCTGAGCTACGCCCCCAGTGGCGGACGATCACGCTAGCAGTCGGGCGCGTGCGCTCCCGTCCGGCGGGCGCCCGTTCTTCTCCGTCGCCGGCCGCGAGCCGTGCCCGGAAGAGGGCCGTTGGCCTGGCCGGACGTGCCCGGAGCCTCGCGTACCCTGGTGGGATGGCACGCGCGTACGACGTCCAGGCGATTGAGAAGAAGTGGCAACGCCTCTGGGAGGAGGAGGGGACCTACCAGGTCGACAACGACGACCCCCGGGAGAAGTACTACGCGCTGTGCATGTACCCCTACCCGTCCGGGGCCGCCCACCAGGGCCACGTGCGCAACTACACCTTCGGTGACCTGGTCGTTCGCTACCAGACCATGCAGGGCAAGGCGCGTGCTCTCGCCCTTCGGCTTCGACTCGTTCGGCCTGCCGGCGGAGAACGCCGCCATCAAGACCGGGACCCACCCGCGCGTCTTCACCGAGGCGCGGATCGCCGAGCTCAAGTCGTCGCTGATCCGGCTCGGCGCCGTCTACGACTGGCGCCGGGAGATCTGGAGCCACGACCCGAGTACATCCAGTGGAACCAGCTCATCTTCCTGCAAGCTCTGGGAGGCCGGCCTGGCCTACCGGCGCAAGGCGCCGGTCAACTGGTGCCCGGGGTGCCAGACGGTCCTCGCCAACGAGCAGGTCCTCGCCGACGGCACCTGCGAGCGCTCCGGCGACCTCGTCGAGCGTCGCGAGCTGGAGCAGTGGTTCTTCCGCATCACCGCCTACGCCGACGAGCTCCTCGAGGCGCTCGACGACCTCGACTGGCCCGAGCGGGTCAAGACCATGCAGCGCAACTGGATCGGCCGCTCCGAGGGCGCCGAGTTCGACCTCGTCGTCCAGGGTCGGGAGGGTCTGAAGCTCCGCGTCTTCACGACGCGGCCCGACACGAGCTTCGGCATGACCTACGCCGTCATCGCGCCCGAGCACCCGCTGCTCGACGAGCTTGACCACCGACGCGCACCGCCAGGAGGTCGACGACCTCCGGCACCGGGCCAGCACGGAGACCGACATCGAGCGCATGAGCGAGTTCGCCGACCCCGCCTCGCTCGACAAGCGGGGCGCCTTCACCGGCACGTACGTCATCAACCCGTTCAACGGCCAGCCCGTGCCGCTCTACGTCGCCGACTACGTCCTCATGGGCTACGGCACGGGGGCGATCATGGCCGTGCCGGCCGAGGACGAGCGCGACTGGGCCTTCGCCACGGTGCACGAGCTGCCGATCGTGCGCACGGTCCAGCCACCGGAGGGTTGGGACGAGCAGGGCGGCGGCGCCTACACCGGCGACGGCCTCAAGATCAACAGCGGCTTCCTCGACGGGCTCGACATCGCCACCGCCAAGGCGCGCGCCATCGACTGGCTCGAGGAGCAGGGGATCGGCGAACGCAAGGTCAACTACCGGCTGCGCGACTGGCTCGTGTCACGCCAGCGGTTCTGGGGCTGTCCGATCCCGGTCGTCTACTGCGACGAGCACGGCGTCGTGCCGGTACCCGAGGACCAGCTGCCGGTGCTCGCGCCCGACGACGTCGAGTTCCTGCCCACCGGGCAGTCGCCGCTCGCGCTCAACGAGGAGTTCCTGCAGACCACGTGCCCGATCGACGGTGGGCCGGCCGACCCGCGAGACCGACACGATGGACACGTTCGTCGACTCGTCCTGGTACTTCCTGCGCTTCTGCGACCCGTGGAACACCGACGCAGCCGTTCGACCCGGTGGCGGCGCAACACTGGATGCCGGTCGACCAGTACATCGGCGGCATCGAGCACGCCATCCTGCACCTGCTCTACGCCCGCTTCTACATGCGCGCGCTGATCGACGTCGGGCTGGCGCCGGGGCTCGAGCGCGAGCCGTTCAAGCGCTACCTCGCCCAGGGCCTGATCCGTATGGACGGGACGAAGATGTCCAAGTCCAAGGGCAACCTCATCTCGCCCGAGCGTTACTTCGACACGGTCGGCGCCGACGCCCTGCGGCTGTTCCACCTCTTCGTCGGGCCGCCGTTCGACGACATCGACTGGACCGACCAGACCGACAGTGTCATCGACGGCTGCGGGAAGTTCCTGGACCGGCTCTGGCGCGCCTGCACCGAGGTCGTGCCGGCCCGCGAGGGTCCCGAGGCGCTCACGGACGAGGACAACGGAATCCGCCGGGCGGTGCACCACTCCATCGCCGACGTCAGCCGTGACGTCGCAGCGCTGGTCCTACAACACCGCGGTGGCGCACTGCATGGAGCTGCTGAACACCCTGCAGCGCTACGCCCGCGAGGACGTCGGGGTGCACGCCAGAGGTCTGGGGCGAGGCGCTCGGGCGCCCTCCTGCGGCTGCTGGCGCCGATGACGCCGCACGTCACCGCCGAGCTCTGGGAGCACCTCTGGCCGGGCGAGCCGACCGTGCACCTCCAGAGCTGGCCGACCTACGACCCCCAGCTCGTGCGCCAGGACACCGTGACCATGGTCGTGCAGGTCAACGGCAAGGTGCGCGACCGGGTCGAGGTCGACGCGTCGATCTCGGAGTTCGAGGCGGAGGAGAAGGCGCTGGCGTCGGACAAGGTGCGCGGCCGCGCTGAACGGCGGCAAGCCGCGGCGGGTCGTCGTGCGGCCGCCGCGCCTGGTCAACGTGGTGGTCTGACGGCTCAGTCCCTGAAGCTCGCCAGCATCTCCGCAAATACGTCCGGGTCCATCTTGTACGGCGAGTAGAAGCTGAAGCGGTCGACGATGTCGCCGAAGCGACGCTTCACCTCCGCCGCCACCTGGTCGAGCGGAGCGACCACGGCAAAGGCGTTGAGCACGTCGTCGTCGATCATCTCGCCCATCTTCACCCACTCGCCGCGCTTGGAGAGCGTGTTGAGCTCCGGCTGCAGGTCGCCCCAGCCGTACAGCTCGAGCACGGGGCGGTAGGCCGGCGTCGACGCCGTAGAACGCGATCTGCTGGCGCACCGCGTCGGCCGGCGGCCTCCATCTCCTGGTCGTTCGTCCCCGTGACCACGAAGCCCGGGTACGAGATGATCAGGTCGCTGACGCGTCTTGCCCGCCTTGGCCGCGCCCCGTTCCAGCGCGGGCAGGCTCTTCTCGCGCAGGTAGCGCTCGGTCGTGAAGCCGTGGACCAAGAAGCCGTCGGCGACCTCGCCCGCCACCTCGGTCATGTGCTCGCCCACGCCGGCCAGCAGGATCTTCGGGTTGCCGTGCGGGTTGGGGCCCGGGTTGAAGAACGGCGTCATCAGGGTGTGCGTGTAGAACTCGCCGCGAAAGTCGAGCTTGTCGCCGGTCTCCCACGTCTTCCAGATGGCGCGGATGGCGAGGATCAGCTCGCGCATGCGCGGCGCCGGGTGCGACCACGGCATGGAGAAGCGCTTCGTGATGTGCGGCTTGATCTGGCTGCCCATCCCCAGCATGAAGCGGCCCTCGGTGAGCAGCTGGAGGTCGTTGGCGAGCACGGCCAGCGTCATCGGGTTGCGGGCGAAGGCCACCGTGATGCCCGTGCCGAACTCGAGCGTCGTCGTGGCGCCCGGCGCCGATCGCGATCGGCAGGAACGGGTCGTGGCTCGTCTCGGCCGACCACACGCCGTCGTACCCGCTCGCCTCGGCCTTGGCCGCCTGCTTCGGCCACCCCGCTCGCATCGAAGCCGATGCCGCCGTCGATCTTCATTGACGTCCTCATGTCCTCGACCTCCTGGCCACCATCGACACCACCACCACCGCGCCTCACTGATCCTCGCCGCGCAGGAACCGCTCGAGCTCGGCGGCGATCTCGTCGCCCGAGGGCACCTCCTCGACGCCCATCGCGTTGCCCTCCGAGGCGTCGATGCTCTCCTCGAGCTTGCGCACCATGGCCTGGTGCTCCGCGTTGTCCGAGATCAGCTGGTCGACCTGGCGCCGCGAGCTGTCCGCCGCCCGCCGCAGCGCGGAAGCGTCGATCGTCAGCCCGGCGACGCTGGCCAGCCCCTCGAGCAGCGCAGCGCTCGCCTCGGGGAACGGCATCGCCGCCACGTAGTGCGGCACCCGCGCCCACAGGCTGACCGTCGGCGTGCCCATCTGGCCGAAGCCGAGCTCCAGCGCCGACAGCACGCCCGCCGGGCACCTCGAGCTCGCCCTGCACGATCCCGACCTGCTCGATCAGGTGCGACGAACCCGCCGGGGCCGTCGCCGCCAGCCGGACCGGCCGGGTGTGCGGCGCGGGCGCCGGGAACGCGCCCAAGCCCGACGACCATGCGCACCCGCCACGAGCGGGCCAGCCCGACGACGGCGTCGGTGAAGGCGCGCCAGTGGAAGTCGGGCTCGGGGCCGACCAGGAACAGGATGTCGCGCCCCTCCGCGTCGGTGCCCTGGCGCACGACGGTGCGCGGCCAGGTCAGCTCGGTCGTCACGCCGTTCACGATGCGGGCCACCGGGCGCCGGGCCCGCTGGTCCAAGAAGTGCTCGCCGTTGAACGTCACGATCGTCTCGGTCGTGCCGGCCCGAGCAGCGACGGCGACCGCAGTCGTCGCGCCCAACCCGGCGTCGACCCAGCCCTCGAGCGAGACGACGAGCACCGGGTCGTGCAGGACCGGCTCGGCGTGCACCTCGAAGATCGACGTCATCGCCTCGCCGGGGCCCTCGGGGCTCACCGGACGGACTCCAGCGACTGCTCCGCCATCTCGAAGAGGCGGCCCACCTGGGCGGGGAACGTGTCGACGCTGCCCGTGTCGCCGGCGCCGGCGCCCGCCACGTAGCGCGCGTAGACGCCCTGGAGGATGCAGGCCGAGCTTCCAGTAGCCGAACGCCACGTAGTAGCCGACGCCGGAGATGTCGAGGTCGGACACCGACGCCGTAGCGCTCGAGGACCTGGGCTCGCGTCGAGAAGCCCGGGCGCCGTCGTCGGCGACACCCCGAGGAGCGCGGCCATCGCGTCGCTCGGGTCGGCCCAGTAGACCATGAGCAGCCCGAGGTCGGCCAGCGGATCGCCCAGCGTGCAGATCTCCCAGTCGAGGATCGCCCGGACCGGCCCGTCGTCGGCCAGCACGACGTTGTCCATGCGGTAGTCGCCGTGGACGACCGAGGTGCGCTGCTGCTTGGGGATGCGCCGGGCGAGCTCGTCGCTGACCCGCTCGACCACGTCGCCGTGGTCCACGCCTTCGACCTGCATCTGGTCGTACTGCCCCTGCCACCGCTTGAGCTGGCGCTCGATGTAGCCCTCGTGCCGCCCCAGGTCACCCAGCCCGACGGCGTCGGGGTCGACGTCGTGCAGCGCGGCCAGCGTGTCGGCCATGTGGTCGCCGACGGCCCGCCGCGTCGCCTCGTCGAACGCCTCCTCGGCCTCCTGGCGCGTCGCGCAGGATGTGGCCCGTCGACGAACTCCATCACGTAGAAGGGCCGCTCGTTGACCGCCTCGTCGGTGCACAGCCCGAGCGCGACCGGGACCGGGATCCCGGCCGGGCCGAGCGAGTCGATGAGCCGGTACTCGCGCGTCATGTCGTGCGCCGTCGGCAGCACGTGGTGCAGCGGGGGCCGGCGCAGGGCCCAGGCCCGGCCGTCCGCGTCCTCCACCCGGAAGGTGAGGTTGGAGCGCCCGCCGGCGATGAGGGTGAACGTCAGCGGGCGGCCGCAGTTCGGGCAGCTGTGCCGCCATCCACTCGGTGACCTGCTGCTCATTGATGCCTTCGGGTGCCCCTGACACGGGACCCGACGCTAATCGGTGTGCTGCCGGGACCCACTGACCGCCGCCGCCCGCCCCGCCACCCCGCCGACCCGCCACGCAGCCCGCCACGCCGGCCGAACGTCGGTCCCGACCCGGGACAACCATTAGCGTCGGTGCACGATGGACGTCACCGATGAGACATTCCAAGACGAGGTCCTGGCCCGCAGCGCCACCGTGCCGGTCGTGGTCGACCTGTGGGCGCCCTGGTGCGGGCCGTGCAAGACGCTCGGGCCCGATGCTCGAGAAGGCGGTCGCCGACACCGGTGGTGCGGTCGCGCTGGCCAAGGTCAACGTCGACGACAACCCGCGCATCGCCCAGTCGTTCGCCGTCCAGTCGATCCCGGCCGTCTTCGCCATCAGCAACGGCCAGGTCGTGGACCAGTTCATCGGGGCGCTCCCCGAGGCGCAGGTGCACGGCGTTCGTCGAGCGCCTCGCGCCGGCGCCGAGCGAGGCCGACAACCTGGTCGCCGCGGGCGACGAGGCGTCGCTGCGCAGCGCCCTCGAGCTCGAGCCCGACCACGCCGGTGCCATCGAGGCCCTGGCCCGCCTGCTCATCGACCGGGGCGACGCCCCCGAGGCGCTCGCGCTGCTCCAGCGCATCCCCGAGACGGAGGCCACCCGCGCCCTGGCCGCCGAGGCCCGGCTCCTCGAGGCCGGGGTCGACGTCTCGGCGACCGACGGCGACGAGATCGAGGCCAAGCTCAACGAGCTGCTCGAGCGGGTGCGCGACGACGACGCCGCCCGCCAGGAGTTCGTCGACCTCCTCGAGGCGATGGGCGCCGACGACCCGCGCACCAACGAGTACCGGCGCGCGCTGGCGGCGCGGCTGTTCTGATGGCCGCCCGGGGCCGCCGGCACCGCGGCCGCCGCACGCCGACACCGCCGAGCCCCCGCACCCCCTACGTCCCCGACCGCCTCGACGCTCGACCTCGGCGGCCGCCGCTACGACCTCACCCACCGCGCCCTCGTGATGGGGATCCTCAACCGCACGCCCGACTCCTTCTACGACAAGGGCGCCACCTTCGAGCTCGACAAGCTCTACGCGCGGGCCGAGCAACTGGTCGCCGACGGCGCCGACATCCTCGATGTCGGTGGCGTCAAGGCGGGACCCGGCCCCGAGGTCACCGAGGCCGAGGAGCTCGACCGCGTCGTCCCGGTCGTCGCCGGCCTCGTCGCCCGCTTCGACACCCCGGTCTCGGTCGACACCTGGCGCGCCTCGGTCGCCCGCGCCTGTTACGCCGAGGGCGCGGTGATGGGCAACGACATCAGCGGCCTCGGCGACCCCGACTACGCGCCGGCGGCGGCCGAGCACGAGGCCGCCGGTCGTCATCACCCACATCCGCCTGGCGCCCCGCGTGGCCGACCCCGACCCGCACTACGACGACGTCGTGACCGACGTGGCGGCGTTCCTCACCGAGCGCGCCGCCGGACGCCCGTGCCGCCGGCATCCCGCCGGAGCGCATCGTGCTCGACGCCGGGCTCGACCTCGGCAAGACGGCCGAGCAGTCGCTCACCTTGCTGCGCGCCTCGCAACGGCTGGCCGACCTCGGCTACCCGCTGCTGCTCTCCGCGTCCAACAAGACGTTTCTCGGCAAGGTGCTGGATCTGGAGATCACCGAGCGGGGTGCCGCTTCCATCGGCGCGGCGGCCCTCGGCATCTCCTGGGGCTGCCGCATCGTCCGCGTGCACGACGTCGTGGGCACCTGCCGGGCCCGCGACGCGCTGGCCGCGGTGAGCGAGGCGCAGTGAGCGAGCACGCCTCCGCCTATCTGGTGCGAGGGGACGACCCCTCGCTGGTGGCCCAGGAGGTCCGCACGCTGCTGGCCGCAGGTCGTCGGCGACCGCGACCACTCACTCGTCGTCGAGGAGATCGGCGGCGCGGCGGGGGACGAGCTCGACGTCGGCGCCGTCGTCGACGCCGTGCTGCACCCCGCCGTTCCTGATCGACCTGCGCGTCGTCGTGGTCCGCGACGCCGGGCGGCTGCTGACGGCGGACGTGCCGCGGCTGATCGAGGTGGTCAAGGAGCCGCTCCCGACCACCGTGCTCGTGCTCGTGGCCGGCGGCGGCACGATCCCGGCCGCGCTGATCAAGGCGATCGGTGCGCAGGGCGAGGTCGTCGACGTCTCGACGAGCAAGGCCGGCGACCGCAAGGCGTGGCTGCACGAGCACCTCCGCGGCGGCGCCGGTGCACCTCGACCGCGAGGCCTCCGACCTGCTGGCCGACCACGTGGGCGAGGACCTCGGCCGGGTCGAGGGACTGCTCTCAGCGCTGAGCGCCGCCTACGGCGAGGGGGCGAGCGTCACGGCCGACGACCTGGAGCCGTATCTCGGCGAGGCGGGCAACCTGCCGCGCTACGCGCTGACCGACGCCATCGACCGGCGGCGAGCCGCGCGCTGGCGCTGCAGGTGCTGCACCGCCTCTTCGAGGCCGGCGGGCTGGCGCCGATGCAGATCCTGGCCACCCTGCACGGGCACTTCGCCAACATGCTCGCCCTCGACGGCGAGGACGTGATGGGCGAGCGCGACGCCGCGGCGTCCTCGGCACGGCGCCCTTCGTGGCCAAGAAGGCGCTGGAGCAGTCGCGCCGGCTGGGCAGCGAGAAGATCGCGGCGGCCATCAAGCTGATCGCGGCGGCGGACCTCGACTGTCGCGGCGTCAGCGGGCTCGACCCCGAGGTCGTCATCGAGATCCTCGTGGCGCGCCTCGCCACCCAGACCGCGTCCGGCCCGCCAGACGCGCCCGGCCCGCGCCCCGCGCCGGCTCCCGCCGCTTAGGGCCGGATCCGGCGGGCGACGCCGAGCGCCCAGGGGAAGTCCGACCGACTCGACCACGCAGCACGCGAACAGCCACAGCAGCAGGCGGTCGGGATCGAGCCCGAGGAGCCCGCCGAAGCGGGCGACGAGCGCCCGTGGGTCAGCGACCAGGCGGTCGCGGCAATTGCAGGAGATGCTGCAGCGCGTCGTAGGTCGGATCGCCCACGAAGGGCTTGGGGTCGATGACCAACCAGGGCTCTCGCTCGGCGGCCAGCACGTTCTCGGCATGGAGGTCCGTGCAGAGCAGGCGTTCCTCGGTGGCCGTCGCCGGCAGCGAACGGAACAGGTCGGCACCCTGGCGGGCAAGTTCCGGGATCACCTGGCCCCGGCCTCGCGCCACTTTCCGCTCGAAGCCGCTCGGCCCAGTAGTCGCACATCGACTGGAGCGGCCGGAACGACGCGGGGTCGGCCGGCGGCGCCACAGGCGGCGCAGGAGCTCGGCGATGACGACGTCCTGCTCCTCCTCGGGCCGCTGCGGCCAGCGTCGTCCCGGGCCTGCAGCGCTCCAGCAGCAATGCCGTCGTCGTCGCCGTAGGCCGCTCGTCGGCGAAGACGCGGATCGCTCCGTCGCCGCCGCCACTCGCGGAGCCCGGCCGCCTCGTCTTCCGCCTCCATGTGCCGCCAGCCGACCTTGAGCACGACGTCGCCGAACTCGGGGACCGCGGCCGGCGCCACCCAGGCCGTCACGCCGCCTGGCTCGAAGGGAGTCACCGAGGGTGAGCGACCACCGGCCGCCACGTCTTCGATCTCACCTCGGTCGGCGAGCCCGCCTTCGCACGCCGCTGCTCAGCGGCTGCCCGGCTCCCGGCATGAGATGGTCGCGCACGTACGCATTCTCCCCGCCGACGCTCGGAGTAGTCTGCCCGGCACCGTCAGTGGTCCGCTCGGCGCCTCGCGGTCGTGTCCGGGGCGCAGCCGCACACGTTGAGCACGTCACCGAGGCCGCAGAACTCGAGCGAGCTCGGAGAGTCCGCCGCAGGCGCCGTGGAGGTTGGAGAGAGCGACCGCAGCGCAGCGCGGTCACGTGCAGCCGAGCGAGCGCGTCGACCGCGCACAGATCGGCCGGCACCAGCCAGGAGACGTCGAGGTCCACGTCGGACGCAGGAAGGGCGGAGCATTGCCGGACGTCATCCGGACCGGTCCTAGCCCGCCAGCTCGAGCGGGAGGCCGAAGAGCTAGAACAGCTCGGGGTCCAAGAACACGTGGATGGCGCCGATGCGACCGTCGACGACGTCGAGCACCTGGATCGAGAACGCCTGGGGCACGCCGCCCGGCTCACGGGGTCGGTAGACCGCGACGGCCGGCGAGCCGTTGGCGCTGACGGCGGTGAACCTCTCCTGGCCGAAGGCATCGGCCGCCACCATCCAGCGCCGGATGTCGGTCGGGCCCGCGCATCCAGAGCTCGAACGGCGGCATCTCGAGGATGGCGTCGTCGCGCAGCAGGGCAACCAGGCCGTCGACGTCGTCGCGTTCGAAGGCGTCGATGTAGGCGGCCAGGACCGTCGCGGTCGTCTGCCGACGGCTCGCTCGGCGTCAGGTCCCGGTCGGCGTCACCGACGGCCTCGCGGGCCCGGCGCAGCGCGCTGTTCACGGCGGCGGTGCTCGTCTCGAGGAGCACGGCGACCTCGGCGGCACGCCAGCGCAGCACGTCGCGCAGGATCAGCACCGCGCGCTGGCGCGGGGCGAGGTGCTGCAGGGCGGCGATGAAGGCGATCCGCACCGACTCGCGGGACAGCGCTTGCTCGGCGGGATCGCCCTCCGACAGGACCATCCGGTCCGGCGCGGGTCCGATCCAGAACGCCTCCGGCCGGACGTCGCCGCGCACGAGCTCGCCGGTCTGCACCGGCGCCACGTCCATCGGCAGGGCCCGTCGCGCGCGGCCCTTCGAAAGGTCGATGCAGACGTTGGTGGCGATCCGGTAGAGCCACGGCCGCAACCCTTCGCGGTCCTCGAAGCGCTCGAGCGCCCGCCAGGCGCGCAGCATGGTGTCCTGCACCGCGTCCTCGGCTTCGTGGATCGATCCGAGCATCCGGTAGCAGTAGCCGGTCAGCTCGCTGGCGGTACTGCTCCAGTTGCTCGGCGGCGACCGCTCCGGTCGCCCGGTGGGCCGCTCACGAGCGCAGCCTACGGCCGGGGCCGTTCATTGGAGAGCGGCGACAACCCGGCCGGCGTCAGGAGGAACGCCCCCGATGCGGGCTCGGCCGCTGACACCAGTTCGATCGTCGCCTTGCCGACGTCCTCGGGGGTGACGCCGGGTCCGACCTCGTCGACGTACTGCTCGACGGTCATTGCCGTAGCGGCACGCGTACGCGACGACCGCCCCGACGCCGAGGTCGGTCTCGGATGTCAGCTTCGGCAGGATCGAGACGAACCGGATGCCCAATCCGTCTCGCGCCGACTCGTCGGCCGCGTAGCCGGTGATGAAACGGATGGTGGCCTTGGCGCCGGCGTACCCACCACTGAGAGGCGAGCCCGCCACGGCTGCGCCGCTGGACATCGCGACGACGGTGCTGCCGGGGCGGAGCGGGAGGAGCAGCGCCTCGCGGATCCAGTGGAAGGCGTGGCGGACGTCGACCTCCCAGTTGCGGCTGAAGCGTCTCCCAGGTCTGCTCCTGCAGAGCGCCGGGGCAGCGGCTGCGGCGCCCGCGTTGAGGACCAGCGTGTCGGGCCGGTACTGCTCCATGAGCGTTCCCGCCACGACAGGGTCGGCGACGTCGGCCACGACCGGGATGAGGCGGTCGCCCAGCTCCTCGTGGAGGGCATCGAGCCGGTCGGCGCTGCGGGCCACGGCGACGACCCGGGCGCCGTCGGCGTGGAGCGCGGCGGCGATGGCCCGGCCGAAACCTCGGCTGGCGCCGGTGACGAGAGCGGTCGGAGCGGTCTGAGTTCGCATCGGTCATCCGATGACCTCCTTCGGCCGGGGCCCGTCCCCGTCACCGTTACAACCGCCCGGCCGTCGAGAAGTCGTCGCGGCGAATTCCGTGGCCGGACGCGACGACTTTTTCGCGAGCGGGGCAGTTGTACCGGGTGGAAGCCGATCCTCGAGCACGGAAGGAAAGTGCCATGACCAGCCAGAACTTCACCACCACGTTCGTGGTGGACCAGACCCCCGACGAGGCCTTTGCCGCCATCACGAACGTGCGCGGCTGGTGGTCGGGCGAGATCGAGGGGCGCACCGACGCCCAGGGCGAGGAATTCACCTACCGCTACCAGGACATGCACTACACGAAGCAGCGGATCAGTGAAATCGTCCCCGGCCGCAAGATCGTCTGGCAGATCGTGGACTCCTCCCTCAGCTTCACCGAAGACCCGAACGAGTGGACGGGCACTGAGGTCATCTTCGAGGTGGAGCCGAAGGGCGACCAGACCGAGATCCGCTTCGCGCACGTCGGGCTGGTCCCCGAATTCGAGTGCTACGACCAGTGCTCGAGCGCCTGGGGCTTCTACATCAACAACAGCCTCAAGCGCCTCATCACCACGGGATAGGGCGAGCCCAACGCGAACGAAGAGTCCAGGGCCTGAACCAAGGTCTCGCCTGCGTCAGAGCCGCTTGATCGTCGCGAACCAGGCAGGCACCCCGCTCTCGCATGAAGGTCGTCTGAATCAGTGTCTGGTTCGACGGCGACGACGTTCCACCCGCTGCCGTCGTCGAACGCTCCTCCGAACTCTTCTTGGCTGATGGGATGCGGCCCGATGTCGGGTGCCTTCGTCGCTGAAGCACAACAGGTAGACGGTGGCGTCGCGGCTCGGTCACCGAAGCCAGGCTGGCGACGTACTGTGGTCGCTCCTCGTCGTCGCAGGTGTGGAACATTCCGCAATCGAGCACTGTCGCGAAGCGTGCGTCCGAGCCGATCGAGCTCAAATGCATCCGCCACCTCGAACTCCGCTTCGACGCTCGCGGTCGGCGGCCTTCTGCCGAGCGAGCGCAACGGCCGTCTCCGCCAGGTCGACGCCCAGCACCGGTAGCGCCCTGCGACGCTGCGAGCAGCGCGTGCTCGCCGGTGCCACAGCCGGCGTCGAGCACGGGTCCGGCGAATCCGCTGTGCGTTCGCAACTCGAACGAACGCCTCCTGCGGCCGGCCGATGTCCCAGGGTGCAGGCGTCTCACCTTGATAGGAGGCATCCCAAGGCCGGCCCGCCGTCCGCTCGTGACTGGTGGGCGGCGGCCTGGTCGCTTCGGCATGTTCACTGGGCTCTCCGTCCGATCTCTCAGCCGGCGCAGCGGAGAGGAGAACCACCAGCGGTGGCCCTCGGGGTCGCGTGCGCCGTACTCGCGCAGTCCGTAGTCCTGGTCGGTCGGCTCGCGGTCGATGCGTGCCCCGACCGCGTTGGCGTGCGCGTAGTGCGCGTCGACGTCGGGCACGATGACCTCGAGCCCCCCGTGGGACGCCGACGCCTCCTTGGGTGAGGCCATCTCGTGCTCCGCGGTGACGCGGTGGAGCCAGATGGCGCAGTCGCCCGCCCGTACTTCGGCGTGCACGACGGTGCCGTCGCCGTCCCGGTAGCAGCCCGCCCGAGGTGAAGCCGAAGCTACCGACGAGGAAGTCGTGGGCCGCCTCGATGTCCTCGTAGACGAGGATCGGGATGACGGATCGTGGTGGTCATGGCTTGGCTCTCGCTGGTCTGTGCCGTGGTCATGCCCGCCACTATGCGGGCACCGGCTCCTCGGGGTCTTGTAAAAACCTGACCTTCGGGCATCTCCTTCGCGTCGGCGGCGTAGGCGCCGGGTGTCATGCCGGCCAGCGCGGCGAAGTCGCGGGTGAGATGGGACTGGTCGTAGTAGCCGGCGGACATCGCCACGTCCGCCAGTGATCCGGGTGTCGCCGGCTTCCACGAGCAACGTCGGTCGCCTGCTGGAAGCGCAACAGCCGCGCGTAGGCCTTGGGAGTGATGCCGAGCTGGCGCCGGAAGCGCTCCGTGACGTGACGTCGGCTCCAGCCCGTCTCGTCCATCAGGGGCTCGACCCGCGCCTGACCCTGCGAATCGATCAGTTGCCGGCGGAGCCACGCCACCTCGGGCGCCAGCGGTCGGAAGGCCGGGCGTGGCGAACGACGCGTCGAGGACGTCGAGCCGGGCTTCCCACGACGGCGCCTCGGCCAGCCGATCCACGAGCCGAACGCCGCGTCGCCCCAGCGCTTCGTCGATCGGGACGACGCGGTCGTTGTAGGACTCGACGTCACCGAGAAGCGCCAGCGCCCCGGCCGGCGTGAGCTCGACCTGCACACCGAGCTGGTGGCCGCGCACCTCGGTCACACTCGCGTGGGACTGGTTGCCCACGACGAAGGCCGCCAACCGTTGGGGATCCGGCCCGACCTCGCCGTCGTGCACGTCCAGGTCGTCGCCGAACGCCAGGATGAGTGCGACGCCGCAGCGGGCGACCTCTCGTCGCAGGAAGCCATCGCCCGTCCACTCCTCGTAGCCGACGTACTCGCTGACGGCGCCTGAGGACATCGGGTCCACGGCGCGTTGCGCCCAGTCGTGCACGCCCCGCTCGGAGACCCGGCGGGAGAGGACGAGGCCGTCCGCCATCACATCCAGCTTCGCGCGCCCCGGTCGTCGCGAGCACCCTCGTGGTGGACTGGCGCCATGCTTGAGACTCCCGAGGAACTGGACCGCTTGCAGCGCCGTGCTCGACGCCTCCATGGCCGCAGCAGGTCCGCACCTGAGCGACATCATCACTGAGGATCGACGGTTGGACGCCCGGCAGCTGACGGAGCGGCTCGTGGGGATGCGGCTGTTGGTGCTCGCCACCGTGACGGCGGACGGGCGGCCGCTCGCCGGGCCCGTCGACGGCTACTTCCTCCACGGCACCTTCTGGTTCAGCTCCGGGCGCGAGTCCGTGCGAATGCGGCACCTGGCGGCGCGTCCCGCGGTCAGTGCGACGCACCTTCCGGGGGAGGAGCTGGCGGTCACCGTCCACGGACGGGCGGAGTGTCACGCCATGGACGACCCCGCGTGCGCCGAGCTGCGTCAGGCGATGCTCGACGAGTACCTGCCCAAGCAGGGGCCGGCCTTCGAAGAATGGCTCGACAATGTCGACGCGGTGGTGGCGCGGATCGAGCCAGAGAAGATCTTCACTTTCCAGCTGACCTCCTAGGCGTCGAGGCTCCTTCAGATTTCACCAGCTGGACTTGCAAGACTCGACGCATGCCGGCCATCACGGGACGCCTCGAGGTCAACCTGACCGTGCGCGATCCAGCGGCGAGCGCCTTCTGGTACTCGGGGCTCTTGGGGATGGAAGAGCTCTACGACCACACCTCGGATGACGGCGCGATGCGCTACATCGCACTCGTGGAGCCGAACAGCCAGCTGGTGCTCTGTCTCGTGGGCCACGCGGGCAATCGGGGGGAGATGTTCAGCGAGCTCCGGACGGGTCTCGACCATCTCGAGTTCCTCGTGGCCCGACGGCAGGACCTCGACGAGTGGGCCGATCGGCTGGACGAGCTCGGCATCGAGCACTCCGGGGTCAAGGAGCTGGATTACACCCCGAACTCGATGGTCACCTTTCGCGACCCCGACAACATCCAGCTCGAATTCTTCTGGAGGGCGCCGTCGGGCGCCGGAGAGGGGTCCCTGAAGGTAGGAAGGAAATCGAAGCGGCCGCCGCTATTCGGCGGCCGCGGCCTCGATCGCGGCGACGCGGCGCACCAAACGGGACTTGTGGTTGGCCGCCGTGTTCTTGTGGATCACACCCTGAGCCGCGGCCTTGTCGATGCGCTTCACGGCGAGGCGCAGCGCCTCTGCACTGTCCTCGGCCCCGACCTCGGCGGCCGCC
>CAWGCO010000007.1:0-17396 GCA_963821105.1 uncultured Acidimicrobiaceae bacterium | reverse complement strand
AGGACGAGTGGTCCGGAGAGGTAGCGCGGTCAGCCCGCTTCCGCTTGATCAGCCCCATCATCGCCCTCGGCGCCTTTGCCCTGATCTTCGTCCCCTGCATGATGGCCGGCCAGGCGCTGGCCTCGGGCATCTACGCCGACCTGGTGGCGGTCGGCATCCTCATGGGCATCATGTTCCCGCTGGCCTTCGTGCTGGTGGCCCTGGGCGAGCGCAACCAGCGGCGCACCGACGAGAAGGTCCGCGACCTCAACGTGGAGTTGAGCAGTGCCGTGGCCGACGCCGAACGACTGAACACGGAGCTGAGCGAGGCGATGTCCGACGCCGACCACCAGGCCGAGATCCGCGACGCCCAGGTGCAGCGGCAGCGCTTCGAGAGTCGCCTGGCCAACGCGCTCGACATGGCCGAGGGCGAGCCCGAGGTCATTGAGGTCATTGAGCGGTCCTTCTCGAGCGTGTTGCCCGAGGCTCCGGCCGAGCTGCTCCTGGCCGACAACAGCCACGCCCACCTCCACCGCATGGCGGCCGTCGGTCCCGAGGGAAAGCCGCCGAGCTGCGGCGTCGACTCGCCTGACCGCTGCCCGGCGGCGCGCGCGCGCCCAGATCCAGGTCTTCGCCGACAGCGACCACCTCGACGCCTGCCCCAAGCTGCGCAACCGGCCGGAGGGCCGGCTCTCGGCCCTCTGCGTGCCGGTCTCCATCATGGGCCGCACGGTGGGCGTGATCCACGCCACCGGTGAGGCGGGAGAGAAGGTGGAGGACGACCGCGTCGACGACCTGGCCACGCTGGCCAAGCTGGCCGGCGCGCGCATCGGCCTGCTCCGGGTCATGGCCGAGACGCAGCTGCAGGCCTCGACCGACACGCTCACCGGGACTGCTCAACCGGCGCTCCTTCTCCGAGCGGGTCGCATGCCATCCCGGCCCACCTGTACCCGGTGGCCATGGCCATGGCCGACCTCGACCACTTCAAGGTCCTCAACGACACCTACGGGCACGAGACCGGGGACCGGGCGCTGCGGCTCTTCACCCGGGTGCTGCGCGATTCGCTGCGGACCGAGCGACGTCGCGTCGCGCTACGGCGGCGAGGAGTTCGCCATCGCCTTCCCGGACTGCTCGGCCGTCGACGCCACGCGGGCGCTCAACACGGTGCGCGCCCAGCTCGATGCCGCCATCACCGTCGGCGGGCTCCCCAAGTTCACCGTGAGCTTCGGCGTGACCGAGTGCGAACCGGGCGAGGAGCTGGCGACGATCCTGCGCCGGGCCGACGACGCCCTCCTGCAGGCGAAGCACGAGGGGCGCGACCGGGTCGTGCTGCACGACACCATGGGCGAGACCGCGCTGGCGCCCAGTGGGGGCCGCGAGGGCGTCGTCCCGATGCTGGAGGGCGAATTCGAGGGTGCGTTCCTGCCGCTCGACTGAGCGGGCGCCGGTGCACGACCCGGTCCTGCCTCCCGCCTGACGCTTACGAGGACGCTCCCGGGCCGGACAGCTCGTCGCGCAGCACCCGTCGCAGCAGCTTTCCCGTCGGCGAGTAGGGCAGCTCTTCGCGGAAGGCGATCACGCCGGGCATTTTGGTGGAGCGCAAGCGCTCCCTGACCCAGACCTGCAGCTCGGTCTCGGAGGCCTCGCCGTCCGGGTGCAGCACGACCACGGCAGCCACCGCCTCGCCCCACTCGGCGTCGGGGATGCCGATGACCGCCGCCTCGGCGACCGCGGCGTGCGTCATGAGCACTTCCTCGATCTCGCCCGGCGAGATGTTCTCCGCACCGCGCACGATGACGTCGTCGAGCCGCCCGTCGACGTACAAGAAGCCGTGCACGTCGAACCAGCCGGCGTCGCGGGTGCGGAACCAGCCGTCCTCGGTCAGCGTGCTCTGCCCGACGTACTCGCCGGCGACCTGCTCGCCGCGCACCCAGATCTCGCCCTTCTCGCCCGGCGGGAGGGCCGCCTCGTCGAGGTCGCGCACCTCCACCTCGAGGGCCGGCAGGGGTCGCCCGACCGATCCCAGCCGCGCCCGGATGGCCGGGTCGTCGCTGGCGAAGGCCTCCCGGTGCTCGTCGGGGGTGAGCATGGCGATGGTCGAGCTCGTCTCGGTCAGCCCGTAGGCGTTGACGAGGTCGATGTGGGGCATGTCGGTCAGGGTGCGCTCGACGAGCTCGAGCGGCATGCGCCCGCCGCCGTAGGAGAGGTGGCGCAGGGCCGGGCAGCTCGGTACCGCTCTCCTCGAGCGCGCCGAGGATCCGGCCCAGCATGGTCGGCACCACCATGGCGTGCGTGATGTGCTCGGCCGCGGCGAGGTGCACCCACGAGGTGGCGTCGAAGGCCGGCAGGTACATGATGCGACGTCCCGCGTAGAGCGAGCTCAACACCGCCGCGATGCCGGCGATGTGGTACGAGGGGACGCAGATCAGTTGCGCCTCGGTCGGCTCGCAGCCGAGGAACTCGACGCTCGAGATGATGTAGGAGACGAGGTGGCGGTGGCGCAGGATGGCCGCCTTGGGCTCCGACGTGGTGCCGCTCGTGAAGAGCAGCACGGCGACTTCCTCGGGGTCGACGAAGGGATGCTCGCCGGTGACGGGCTCGGCGATGGCCGCTTCGAACGTGGCCTTGGTGATGACGTTGGTGGCGCCGACGTCGGCGAGGCGTTCCACCTCCTCGTCGTCGGCGATCATCACGCCGCCCTGCACGCGGCCGACGATGCCACGCAGCTGCTCGTCGGGGGCGCGGTAGTTGAGCGGCGCGAAGGGCACGCCGGCCAGCGCGGCGCCGAAGAGCGCCACCGGCAGCGTGTCGGCGTTCAGCCCGAAGTAGCCGACGACCACGGCACCGCTCTTCTCGAAGTAGATGGCGGCCCGGCGGGCGCGCTCGAGGAGGTCGGCGGCGGTGATGCCGCCCTCGTGGGAACCGAGGACGATGCGTTCGGGGTCACCCTCGGCCGCCATTTCGAGCAGCATGGCGATGTTCACGACGGCGTCCCCTCTCCTTCCTGCGCCCGGACGGTCAGTCCGAGGCAGGCAGCGGCTTGGCGCCCTTGACGGCCAGGATGGTCTCGCCGACCGAGATGGACCCCTCGCCGGCCTTGGTGCAGAGGAGCTCCAGGCCGAGCTCGTCGTCGCTGTAGCGCTTGCCCAGCTGCGTGCCGCCGTCGAAGCCCGCCACGACGCTCTCGGACGCGGGCGCGGCGTCGGCGGCCAGGAAGGGGTGGCCACCGCAGCGCAGGTCGACCGGATCGGCGGGTGCCTTCACCACGACGACTTCGCAGGCGTCGGTCGCACTGCGCAGCCTCATTCCTGCCTTCAATTGGATCGCCACCGCAGTCCTTCCCTGAGCCGATGTTTGTCGTTCTGTTGGTCCCCCTGAAACCCGGGAGGAAAAACGGCATCCTATTCTGCCCTTGGCGGCTGCTCCGCATCGAGCCGGAGCTCTCCTCGAGGGCCCCTCCCGCGGCGGCACCCTCCGAAATGCGTGCTGCAGCATGGGAGTTCGAGCGGAGGGGAGGGGCACCATGGCCAACGCCGCGGGGTGGCAGCCAGACCCCGAACAGGGAGATCAGGAGCGCTTCTGGAGCGGGTCGGCCTGGACCGACCGGGTGCGACCGACCGAACGCGGCGGCTCGTCCCGCGTCCCCGGGC
Source organism: uncultured Acidimicrobiaceae bacterium (assembly GCA_963821105.1). Lineage (GTDB taxonomy): Bacteria > Actinomycetota > Acidimicrobiia > Acidimicrobiales > RAAP-2 > Bog-473. Next base: position 13,767 of record CAWGCO010000007.1, on the reverse strand, counting down.
ACGGTCCGCAGCTGCACCGGGCCCTGGTTGCCGCCACCGCCGACATCGATGCCGTCGAGAGCCGGCTCTCCACGCTCTTCGAGCGCTCCACCACCGACCCGAGGCCGGCCTTGTCTCCACCGCCGGTCGTGCCTCCCACCGAACCCGTCGGAGACGACGAGATCCTCGATCTGACGGCGACGACGACGTCGAGCGCGTTCGCCGAGCTCGACGCCGCCCTCGCGTCCGAGGAACCCGACGAGCCCGATCCCGCCCGGCGCACGCTGTTCCGCCGCCGCGCCTGACGGCTAGGAGGAGTTCCTGACCCGCCGGGCCAGCGCGCCCCACCGCTCGAACGTCGCGGGATCCTGGACGACGTCCACGCCGGCGAAGTAGCTGACGACCCGGGTGGCGATGCCGCCGTACTTGGCCACGATGTTGTCGGCGATGTCGTCCCACGTGCCCTCGGTGACGAAGTTCTCCAGGAGGTCGTCGTCGATCTCCGCCGCCATGCCCGTCACGTCGCCGGCCCGCTGGCGCTCGCGCAGCCGGTCGGTCATGTCCTCGCGGTCGAGCTGCTCGAAGATGAACGCGTAGTTGGGCGTCGACCCGTAGAACGCCACCTGCACGCGCGCCCGCTCGCGCCAGACGGCCCGCTCGTTCCCCGTGTCGCCGACGACCAGGAAGGCGGGAACGATGATCTCGAGGTCCTCGACCGTGCGTCCGGAGCGGGCCGCACCGGCCTCGAGGTTGGGCAGCAACGTCTCGCGCAGATAGGTCGGCGTGTTCAACGGGTGCACGTGGACGCCGTCGGCCACCTCGCCGGCCATGCGGAGCATCCACGGGCTGACCGCCGCGACGTCGACCGGCGGTTCCGCGCAGTCGATCGGGCCGGGCGCCCAGGTGGGCGGCAGCAGCGACAGGTTGTAGAACTCGCCCTCCACCGCCAGCGGCGCACCGGTGCGGAAGGACGCGAAGATCTGCTTCACGGCGAGGACGTACTCGCGCAACCGCGGTCCCGGGTGGTCGAACGCCGCGCCGTAGCGGCGCTCGATGTGGGCCCGCACCTGCGACCCCAGTCCCAGGCGGAAGCGGCCCCCGCTCGCCTCCGCCAGCTCCCACGCCGTGGCGGCCGTCACCATGGGGCTGCGCGGGAAGGCCACCGCGATCCCCGTCAGCACGTCGATGTCGGCCGCCGTCGCGATCGCCCCGCAGGTGAGGTACGCGGTGCGTCCGGCCTCCGTCACGACCAGCCCCGACAGCCCGGCCGCCGCGGCCTGCCGGCCGATCTCCGCCGCCCGGCGCAACGGCTGCGCCGGCACCATGGCGTCGAACTTCAACGGCACCGTGTCACCCGCCCGCGCGCAGTCACGCCGCCACCGGCGACGTGGGTCGCCCGTGGCGGCGCACCGGCACCCAGTCGTTGGTCGACGGGAAGTACTCCTCGGAGTGGTCGACCGTGCCCGCTGCGGCGTAGTGGTACACCATGGCGGCCCGGATGCCGTCGGACTCGTTGTCCGTCGAGCAGTGCATCAGGTGGCTGTCGAAGACGAGCAGGTCGCCCGGGTCCATCAGCACCGGCTCGGCGGCCGCCATGTCGTGGTCGACGATCTCGAAGTAGCCGTAGTTGGCGCCCGGGCGACGGTCCGGGACGTGCGTGTGCACCGGCTCGGCCTGCGATCCGGGCAGCACGTGCAGGCAGCCGTTGACGAGGGTCGCCTCGGTCACGGCCAGCCACACGCCGACCACGGGTCGCGCCGGCTCGAACGGGAAGTAGAAGGAATCCTGGTGCCAGGGCTGCCCCCAGGCACCTGCCGTCTTGAAGATGAACTGCGACAGGAACACGTCGATGTCGGGGGCGATCAGCTCCGCCACGCGGTCGACGACGTCAGCCGAATGCGCGAAGCGGGCGAAGACCGGGTCGCGGTGCAAGTGGAAGATCTTGGACACGCCGTCCTCGGGGTGGGCCACCGGCACGCCGGCCTTGTTGCTCTCCGGCAGCACCTTGACGCCGAGCTCCTCGGCCAGGCCCGGGTCCCGCACGACGTCGGTCACCCGGTGCAGCATGGCGGCGCACGTCTCCGCCGGGGCGAAGCCGCCGATCCGGAAGAAGCCCCGCTCCGTCCACGAGGACTGCTGCCGCGGCCGTGAGCGCCGACATCAGGCCATCGGCTCCGCGGGCGGAGTCGGGCAGCACCCCGTCCGGGAGCGGCCAGGCCAGCGGTGTGACGTCGCTGGCGATGACCGCACCCATGGCGATCCCCGCCCGCTCCACCGCGGGGTGCGGGTAGTGCCCCTCGCCCCGCGTGGACCCGTCGGCGAAGTAGATCGCGGTGTGCACCCGGCGGACGGTACCGGTCCGGTTCGGCCCGGCCAAGTGGAACGTCAGGCCGTGGTGGAAGGCGACCGACCCGGCCGGGACCTCGACGAACACCGGCGCGATCGCCTGCAGCTCGTCCCGGGTGAGCGGGTCCTCGCCGTGGCCGCTGAAGATGTCGACGAAGGCGCGCACGCCGAGCCGGTGGCTCCCGGGGAGGTAGCCCATCGCACCGGTCTCGAGCGTCGAACCGTCGAACGGGATCCAGGCCGTGATCGTGTCGGTCTCGACGATGGGCCAGTAGGGATGGTCCTGGTGCGGGTCCGTCTCCCGCCCGCCGGCCTCCTTGTAGAGCGCCTGGTCGTGCCAGATCCGGATCGCCTCGACCCCGAGCAGCCGGGCCGCCGTCTCGGCGATCGCGGGATGGAAGGTCAGCGGCCGCACCTCCGGGCAGTCCTCCCACAGGTTCTGGCACTGCGTGAAGCTCTGCTCGTAGAGCGACTTCTCGGCCAGGGTCCGGGTGTCGTGCCGGCTGCGCCGGGCGACCCCTTCGTCGACCGCGGCGCCGAAGTGCACCAGCTCGGCGGCGGACAGCAGGTCCGGCACCACCACGAACCCGTCGCGCCGGAAGTCCTCGACCAGGCCGGGCGTGAGCGTCGCCGACCGCGGTCACGGTGCCGGCTCCTCCCGCACCTCGCGGATGTAGCCCACCAGCTCGTGGACGGTCGGCGAGTCGAGCCACGGTGTCAGGTCGACCTGGTACGAGGCAGCAGGCTCGGGACCCTGGTCCAGGTGGTGCGGTTCGGACGCCATGAACCGGCCGTCGACCAACCGGACCTCCGTCACGAGGTCGGCGTAGGGATGGGTGCTGGCGGCGGGGGAGCCGAAGCCGAAGACGCGCTCGGACCCCATGACGGCGTTGGCCACCGCCCGCCCCGACAGGAAGGGCCGGTAGTCGTTGCGCTCGAGCTCGCCCGCGTAGGCGTCGAGGATGTGCAGCGCCCGCTCCAGCACCGCGGCGTCGTAGCCGTAGTAGACGTTGGGCGCCGGCAGGTCGCCCCACACGCCCCACATCCACCAGCGCAGCGTCGGCGGCAGGGCGGCCACGGCGCGCTGCACGCCCCGGCCGACGGCCTCGTGGGCGTGATGGACGTCGTGCGGCGAGGGCGAGACCACAATGGAGGCGTCGTGCTCCTCGACGATGCCCGGGAGCTCGGTGGCCACGCGCCGGGTCGCCAGGGCCAGGTCCCCGTCGAGGTCGAGGTTGAGGGGCGGGTCCAGGAAGACGGGCACGAAGCCGGCCCGCTCCGCCGCCTCCTCCGCCTCGGCCCGTCGCCGCTCCCACTGGCCCGAAAAGCCCAGGCTGGCGACGACGCTGACCACGGTCCAGCCCCGATCGCGCAGGTGCAACAGCGCACCGGGACAGCCCACCGCCTCGTCGTCGGGGTGCGGTGCCACGTGCAGGATGGTCGGGGCCACGGACACTCACGTTAGACACGGCGGCGGTATGGGGGAGGCCCTTGCAGCGGGTCTGTGCGCTGAAGCCGGTGAGTGCTCACATCCTCGCTCCGTCACATTCTGAACGTTCGAGTCGAGATTCGAGTCGGGTCGGCTCACATGCGCGATGAGCGACGGAGGTACGCCGCGTAGGCGAACTCCTTCGCCAGCGTCCAACGCGACGAGCAGCGCACCCAGCGCCGTGAGCGCCGCGTCCCCGAGTTCGGCCCGCAGTTCGTCCTCGATCGCCCGGGCCGCGGCGCGCTGTTGCGCCAGGTAGTCGACCCCCAGCGGCGTGAGCACGACAGACTTCTCCCTCTTGCTGGTCGTCGAATCTGCGACCACGACATAGCCACGATCACAGAGATGCGCCACGGCCTTGCTGGCGCCCTGCCTGGTGATGCCGAGCTCTCGTCCGATGGCCGAGATGGTCGATCCGGCTTCGCCTGCGCACATTCGAAGCACACGACCGTCGGGGAAACCTCGTTCGCCGAAACCCGCTTCGGCCATGGCTCGGTCCAACCGAAGCTGGTAGCCGAGCCAGGCGCGCCGAAGCGCCGCACCGAGTCCCCCCGGCGTCGCCTCGACGCTCGACGTGTCGGCGTCCGCGGGTCACGAGCGACATGTTAGCGAACTGTGAACTTAGTTGACAGTCAGCGTGCGGCCCCCGATACTGCGAACATGCGGCGCGCGGGGACCACAGCTGACCAGGCCGAGCGGCGCGCCGATCGGGCCGGACCGGAGACGCCATTCCCAGGGGGACGGCCCCGTCTCCGGCGTACGGTCGCCGGCGCTCTGGGCGTGGCGATCCTGACGGCCGGCCTGTTGCTGCCGGGCGCGGCGACGGCCGCCACGCCTGGCCGGACCGACGCTGAGAGCCGGGTCGCGTCGTACGCCGTGGCGGCACAGCGGCAGCCGCTGACGACGAGCTCCACGTCCGTCGTGGCGCACGACACCGAGCTCGAGGCACTCGTGCCCCACTCGGGGCGACTCTTCGCCGCAACCGGCCAATGGGAGTACCCCGGTGCCGGGGCGCACGGACAGGTGCTCGTCAAGAAATCGAAGACCAGTCCGTGGACGATCTTCGAGAAGACGCAGTCTCTGCGGGTCCAGGCCTTGGACTCCTTCCCGATTCCGAGCGATCAGGGTCTTGGGCCGGGCCACTCGCTTCTCGTGACCCAAGCGATCGTCGCTGGGCACTCGGTGATCCAGTGGTTGCTCGACGGCGCCAATTCCTTCTCCCTGCGCGATTCGTATGTTCTCCCGCCCGGCGCCGACGTCCGCGCCTTCGGTGCACACGAGGCGGGCGGAGTCTGGTCCGTGTATGCCGGAGTCCGGCCGACCGGGGTCCTTCAGGGCGTCTGGTCACCGCTCGCCGCACCTTGGTCTTCAGTCCCGATCCCGAGCTCACGGTGGCTCCGCCAGGATCGCCGGGCGCGGTGACGCAGAAAGTCACAGGCTTCGCCGAGTGTGGCGGGGCGCTGTACACCACCATCAACACGACCCTCTACCGGCGAAACGACGGCGCCCTCCCCGCGGGCATCCCTCGCTGGGTCCCGGTCTACCGAGCGCCACCGGTGGGACCGCACAACAGCGGGCTTCGAGGCATCACCTGCATCAGCCACGAGCGGGTCGCCGTCGCTGCTCATCTCGACCGAGGGCAACGGCAACGTGTATCGATTCGACGATCTCCCGCGGGACCAGCTCGATACCACGGCGCAACCAGCCCGGGTTCGGTAGCCGACGGGCTGGTGCAGACGCTCGAGTTCCGACCCGCCGCAGCCATCCGCCAGATGTTGGCGACGCAGGGCACGGTCCTCCCGGCAACGGGTCGAGGCTCCATCGCGTACGTGATCGCCGCCTACAACAACGGCGACTTCCAGACCATACGGATCGGAGGCGTCGACCGGCAGGTCTTCGGGTTCGAGTGGGGCTACCAGGGGGTGTGCCCAACGACGCAGCGCTGCGGACCGATCGCCTCCGGCGTGGTGCACTTCGACGCAAGCGCCTGCTTCGCCATTCGGACTGATCAGGGCCAGTCGCCGGCGTACACGTTGCGCTGTCTCAGTGGGCCCACGCTGCGGCCCTCGGCGCAGGTGTCGAAGCCCATCCGCTCCGGGCAGGCCTTCGTCTCCATTCGAAGCATCGTGCCGTCTTCGTTCACTGGAGGCCAGATCTATTACGGCGGCTACGACTGCAACTTCTACCCCGCAGACGGGACGGCCTGGGTTGCCACTTCCACGCTCAATTCCCTCCGCGGTTCGGTTTCACCGAAGGGAGGAACATGAAACGACAAACGAGATCAACCCGGCGCGGCGCCGCAGTCGCCATGGCCCTGAGCAGCGTGGGGGTCCTGGCCGTTGCGCTGGCCGCATGCAGCAGCTCATCGCCGCCCTCGGCCGCCCCGGTCGAGCACGTCTCCGGTGGGCCGACCGGCCACTACGTTGTGGCGGCCGGCATCCACAAGATCAAGCACGTCATCGTCATTGAGCAGGAGAACCGCTCGTTCGACAGCTACTTCGGCACCTACCCGGGGGCCGACGGCATCCCCATGAAGAACGGCGTCCCGACCGTCTGCGTGCCCACGACGACCGGCGCGTGTCAGGCGCCCTACCACGACACGGCCGACGTGAACGGCGGCGGACCGCACGGCGAGGCGAACGCGCGCAAGGACGTCGACGGCGGCAAGATGGACGGGTTCATAAAGTCGGCCACTCTGGGAAAGAAGGGCTGCGGGGCCAACGTGAACACCGTTGACAACCCGCAGTGCTCCAACTCGGCGACGCCCGACGTCATGGGGTTCCATACTGCAGCGGAGATCCCGAACTACTGGACCTACGCCAAGGACTTCGCGCTGGACGACCACATGTTTGAGCCGGTGGCCTCCTGGTCGCTGCCGGACCACCTGTACCTGGTGTCGGGCTGGTCGGCCAAGTGCTCGTCGCCAGCACCGTCGAGTTGCCAGAACGAGATCAGGGGCCCGTACACCCCCGCGCAGATGCAGGAGTACGTGGACCAGGCGATCGACACGGGCACCGCCGACGTCACCAACGCCTGGACCGACATCACGTGGCTCCTCTACAACAAGCACGTCTCGTGGGCCTATTACGTGCAGACCGGTGACCAGCCCGACTGCGACGACGACTCGGCCGTCGCCTGCCCGCCCGTGGCCCAGAGCTACCTGACGCCGGGCATCTGGAACCCGCTGCCCATCTTCGAGGACGTGCAGAAGGACCACCAGCTGCGCAACATTCAGCCGCTCAACAACTACTTCGCCGAGGCCAAGAAGGGCGACCTTCCCGTCGGTCATGTGGGTCACTCCGTCGCAGGCCGACAGCGAGCACCCGCCCGGGAGCGTGCACCAGGGCCAGGCCTACGTCACCGCGGTGATCAACGCGGCCATGAAGAGCCCCGACTGGGACTCGACGGCCATCTTCTTGCAGTGGGACGACTGGGGCGGTTTCTACGACAACGTCGTGCCTCCGCCGGTCGACCAGAACGGGTACGGGCTGCGCGTGCCGGCCATGGTGATCTCGCCCTACGCCAAGCAGGGCTACATCGACCACCAGACGCTGTCGAGCGATGCCTACCTCAAGTTCATCGAGGACGATTTCCTCGGTGGCTCGCGTCTCAATCCCAAGACCGACAAGAGGCCCGATCCCCGCCCCGATGTCCGGGAGGACGTCAAGATCCTGGGGAACATGGTCAACGACTTCGACTTCAACCAGACGCCGCGGGCGCCCGTCCTGCTGCCGACCAATCCGCCCACCGACTCGCCGTCGATCCCGGCCTACTTCTCTGGGCAGGGTCCGTGCGTCGGGTGCACCGCGACACCGCCCAGCACGAAGGGGTAGGAGGCCGGGCCAGCCACAATCGACCAGAACACTCTTTACAGATTACTCTGAGTCAAATATACTGACCGACGATGCCGAGATGGTCCCGCTCCAACCCGCTGGCCCTGGCCGTCCTGGTCTGCCTGTACGAGAAGCCCATGCACCCCTACGAGGTGGCGCAGACGCTCCGCTCGAGGGCCAAGGAGCAGAGCGTCCGCCTCAACTACGGCTCCCTCTACGCCGTCGTCGAATCGCTGGAGAAGAGGGGCTTCATCAAGTCGACCGGCACCGTGCGCGAGGGGAAGCGGCCCCAGCGGACCGTCTACGAGATCACCGAAGAGGGCTCGCTCGAAATGACGGACTGGCTGACCGAGCTCATCGGCACCCCGAACAAGGAGTACCCGGCGTTCATGGCCGGCCTCTCCTTCCTGCCCGCGCTCGATCCCGACGACGCCCTTGCCGCGCTCCGCCGCCGCGCCGAGGCCCTGACCATGAGGCTCGTCGCCATGCGCGGCGCCATGCAGGCGGCACGGGACGCCGGCCTGCCCCGCATCTTCGAGCTCGAGTCCGAGTACGAGGAGCGCGTGGTCACCGCCGAGCTGCGCGTTCGTCAAGGCGCTCGTCGACGAGATGGCGGACGGCACGCTCGAGGGCCTCGAGCTGTGGCGCCTCTTCCAGACCGAGGACTTCAACCCCGAGGAGGTGCACTTCACCTTCGACCTCCCCGAGGAATGAGATGACCCGAGGCCGCGTGTAGCACCACGCGACCCCGGGTCCGTACGACCACGAGCCGATCCACGAGGGACCTTCGCCCGAGGCAGCACTTGAGAGCGTAGGCGACCTCCGTGGACTGACTCTGCTGAGAACAGTGCTCCGCACGAAGCAGCAGCAACGACCCCACGAAAGGAGGCGTGCATGCACGCGCTCATAGAGGCCGACGGCCTCAGCAAGAAATTCGGGAAGGTCCAGGCCCTCTCCGAACTGACCCTCACGCTGCCGGCCGGAGAGCCGGTGGCCATCCTCGGGCCCAACGGCGCCGGCAAGACGACCTTCATCCGCATGGTGGCCACGCTCATCGCGCCCGACCGCGGCACGCTCGTCGTCAACGGGCACGACGTCGTGCGCGAGCCGATGGCGGTGCGGCGCATGATCGGCCTCGCCGGCCAGTCCGCCGCCGTCGAGGAGATGATGACGGGCCGCGAGAACCTCGTCATGGTGGCCCGCCTCTACGGCCAGGGCCGCGCCGAAGCCGTCGCCTCGGCCAAGCGGATTCTCGAGCAGATGAATCTGGTGGAGGCCGCCGACCGCCAGGCCAAGACCTATTCCGGCGGGATGCGACGGCGGCTCGACCTGGGGGCGAGCCTGGTCGGCTCGCCCCGCCTGCTCCTGCTCGACGAGCCCACGACCGGCCTCGACCCCGTCAGCCGCAACGAGGTCTGGGACGCCGTGCACGCCATGAGCGCGAGCGGGACCGACATCGTGTTGACGACCCAGTATCTCGATGAGGCCGATCACCTCGCCGCCACCATCGTCATCATCGACGGCGGTCGTGTCATTGCGCAGGGCACGCCGAACGAGCTCAAGTCCCGCGTCGGTGCCGACATGGTCGAGCTGCACACGATCGACGTTCCCACCATGCAGCGGGCGGCCGAGGTGCTGGCGTCGCTCGGGATGGCCGAGCCGTCCACCGATCCGTCGACGCGCCGCTGCTCGCTGGCCGCGCCGGGCGGCTCGAAGCTCCTGCCCATCGTCGTCCGCGCGCTCGACGACGCCGAGGTGCCGGTGGAGGACATCGCGCTGCGCCGGCCCACCCTCGACGAAGTGTTCCTCGCCCTCACCGGGCACACCACGACCGACCCGACGACTCCGAAGGAGGACGCAGCATGACCATGGACCTCACCCTCGACCCGCCGCGCCAGGCCCCACCGCTGGACGCGGTCACCAACCAGGGCGCGTCGTACCTCGTCGCCACCGGCCAGGTGGCGGCACGCACCCTCAAGAAGTTCATCCGCTCGCCGGCGCTGCTCATCGCCGGCACCGCGCAGGGGCTGCTCTTCCTGCTCATCTTCCGCTACGTGTTCGGCGGTGCGGTGGGCCACACCGGTGACCTCTCCTACGTGGACTTCCTGGTGCCGGGCTTCGTCGTCACCGGCGTGCTGTTCCAGGGCATGAGCGCGGCCAGCGGCGTGGCGGACGACAAGGAGGGCGGGCTCTTCGACCGGCTGCGCAGCCTGCCCATCCGGCTGCTCTCCATCGTCTCGGGGCGGGTGGGTGCCGACACGGCGCTCGTGGCGTGGGGCGTGGTCGTCATGACGGTGGCCGGCTTCGCCGTCGGCTTCCGCGTCACCGGCACGACGGCCGACGCGGTGGCGGCACTCGGCCTGACCATCCTCTACGGCTTCGCCTTCGTCTGGCTGTTCATCGCCCTGGGCCTCGCCTCGGGCAGCCCGCAGGCGGCGCAGGGTCTCTCGTTCCTGGTCTTCCCGCTGAGCTTCGTCTCGTCGGCCTACGTGCCGGTCTCGACCATGCCCGGCTGGATGCAGGCCTTCGCCAACAACCAGCCCATGACGCAGATGGTCAACACGGTGCGGCTGCTCACCGGCGGTCCCGAGGCCCAGCAGCTGCTCGGGCACCCCGTGTCGTACTACCTCGTCCCGTCGCTGTTGTGGACGGCCGGACTGGTGGTCGTGTTCGCGCCGCTGGCGGTGTGGAAGCTGAAGACGACGTAAGGACCCGGCCGGCGCTGACCCCAGCCAAAGAAAGGGGTCAGCGCCGGTCGAATCCCTCGTCGTCGGGTGGCTCGCCGGTCTCCAGGACCGTGTTGACGGCCCGTCGCAGCCGCGCCTGCGCATCGATCATCCAGTCGATGAAGAAGGCGTACTCCTCGACCTGGGTGATGTCGCCCTCGCTGTAGTCGGCGACGCGGTAGGCCGAGCGCTCGGGCAGGCGTTCCCACGAGAGTGGCGCGCCGTACAGCGATTCCACCATGTCCTGTTGGATCTGCAGCGCGTCGAATTGTGCGGCGCTGGCCTCGGGGGTGCCGAGGTCGACGTAGAAGTCGGAGCGCAGGCGTCCGCCGGCGACGAAGCTCAGGCCGTAGTGCGTGCCGCGCACCGGGGACGGGAGCGTGATGAAGTTCTGCGCCGGGAGGGTCGTCATCTGTGTCCACTGCGGGTGGCGGATGCGCACCTTGTCGAGCCAGCGCGACCAGTACTCGCGGTACATGGCCCCCTTGCCGCCGCCGAGCGGTCCGGCCAGCTCGGCCATGTTCCAGCCGGTCGGATCGCGCCACCATTGCGTGCCGACGTAGTTCGCGGTCACACCCGTGGCCTGCTCGACGATGTGACGGACCAGCCCGGCCGGCGTGTACGCCGCCTTGTCGACGTCCCACACGAGCGGGGCGCTGAGGTTGTTCTGCCAGTGCGCGGTGCGACGAGCGGGATCCATGTCGAGCCACTCCTCGAGCTGGCTCCGCATGTCGAAGTTGAGGTCGGTGCGCGGACTGAGGGTGAAGATCGTGCCGTCCGCCACCGACTCCGTCGAGATGAGCCGCCGCACCAGCGCGGCATCCTGCACCCGTCGCTTGGCCTCGGCCGTCTCCTTGGCCAGCTGGCGCTCCGGGCTGATGGTGAACTCCTCGACCTCGCGTACCGGGTAGATCTGGCTGACGGAGATCATCGGCACGTTGCTGCTGCCCGACTGCCCGTAGATGTAGGAGCGGAAGGCGCTGATCTGGACGAGCGCGATGTCCAGGCCCATCTCGCTCAGCCAGACCACGCTGGCGCTGACGACGGCCGAGAAGTCGCGGGCCAGCAGGACGATGCGCGGGCGGCGCAGCGTCTCCGGCGAGAGGTCGGGGGCGTGCGCCTGCAGCTCGGCCAGCGCCTCCTCCGCGCTGATGGGGGTCTGGCGGCGGGACTGGAAGCGGGCGAAGTGCTCGGCCAGCGACTCGGGCAGCATCCGGCTCACCGAGGCGGCGTACTTGATCGCCGAGACCTCGATGTCGGCCGCCCGGCTGCTCTTGAGCTCCGCCACCACCAACCGGCCGTCGGCGCCGAGCCCGAGCACCGAGACGCGGTCACGGGCGGCTCCGCCGGCAGAGGGAACGCCGTCGAACTCGAAGGTCACGACCTTGACCGCCGGTCCCAGGATGGCCGGGTTCGACAGGACCCACTCCTGGAGATCGGCGCGCTGCTCCAGACCCGCCTCTTCCAGCGAGATCATCTGCGCTGGCATCGCGACGGACCCAGCGACGGTGAAGAGCATTTCTTCCGCCATTTCTCAGGACAGGCTACGGCAAACGGTCGTTTTTCTCAGGTATCGAAAGTCACACGAAGACACAACGGAATAACAAAACTCGTGGCCAGGCCCATTGCCGACCCCCCAGTCACCGTGCGGCTCAGCGCCCATGCGGCTCGATTGCGACGCGGCCGGACCCGCTGTCCAGTCCGCGTCGCGCACCGCCACTACTTCGTCGGAATGAGCCGGACGCTCCGGAAAATCACCAGAGAATTGTGCGGACCGTGTTCATCGCACGGCGCCCATCGCTTCAGATGGGCGCTCCCGGCGCGACGAGAGGCCACGGACGCTCGAGCTCGACCACGCGAGCCAGGTCGAGGAGCAGTTGCTCGGCGTGTCGCCGCCCGATGATCTGCATCGAGACCGGGAGGCCGTCGACCAGGCCGATCGGGATGGCGACCGCGGGGTGCCCGGTCGTGTTGGCGGGAATCGTCAGTGCGCCGTTGTTGCCCACCGCCGCCTCGAACCCGTATTCGGAGATCAGGTCCACGCCGTCGATGGTCGTCGGCATCGGACCCTGGGCGGCGAACGCCACGTCCGGGTTGGTGGCGCAGATGATGAAGTCGACCTGCTCGAAGATCTCGGCCATCTGCACAATGATCTGGCGGCGGAACGCCTCGATGTTCTTCGCCGTGTCCAGGTTGAAGTGGTTGGTGGCGATGTTGGCCGCCAGCATGATCTCGGGCGTGAGCTCCGACTCGCAGGCAGGGTAGAGGTCGCCCAGCCCGACGAGCAGGCTCGCCGTTCCGGCGAGGGCCCACTCGAGCCCGCCCCGGGGCAGCGCGATCGGCACGTCGACCCGCTCGAGGCCGGCGTCCTTGATGAGCAGGCCGGCCGCCTCGTCGACCTTGTCCCGCACGGCCGACGCGACGATCGCCGCACCGAGGTCGACCGACACGGCGACGCGCTTTCCCGCGATGTCCTGCTGTCCCAGCCCGGCTTCCCAACCCTCGACCCGCGGCAGCGAGAAGGGGTCGTACTCGTCGGCGCCGTTGCAGGCGTCGAACCAGCGGGCGGTGTCCCGCACCGAGCGGGAGACACAGCCCATGACCGCGGTCAGCGGTTCGATCTCGGTGTGCGGACCCTTGGGGATCCGACCGAAGGTCGCCTTGAGGCCGAACAACCCGGTGAAGCCGGCCGGGATCCGGATGGAGCCACCGCCGTCACCGCCCGTGCACAGAGGGAGCAGCCCGCCCGAGACCGACGCGGCCGAACCGCCCGACGATCCGCCCGGGGTCCGCTCGAGGTCGTACGGGTTCGAGGTCGCCCCGTGCAGGCGGGTGTAGGTGCAGTTGATGCCGCCGAATTCCGACGCCGTCGTCTGGGCAACGAGCACAGCGCCGGCGGCGCGCAGGCGGGCCGTCGTGGTGGCGTCGTACTCGGCGACCCGGTCCTTGAACACGAGTGACGCCTCGGTCTGCGGCCAGCCCTTGACCGGATCGAGCTCCTTCACCCCGATCGGGACGCCGCCGAACGGCAACTGGACATCAGCCGCCGCAGCTGCCTCCCGAGCCGGTTCCTCGTCGACGAAGCACACCGCGTTCAGCTTCGAATCCGCTATGGCGGCCAGCGATCCCTCGAGCGCCTCGGTGGGCGAAATGGTGCCCGCCCGGAAGGCGTCGACGAGGGAGCAGGCGTCTCCCATCCATGGTTCTCCCGTCACGATTCAGGAGGCTACCGAAAGGCCGGGAGGGTGTAGCGCAAGCATCTGGCGAGAGAATGCCGGAGTGCGAACCTTCCCCGTGCCCTGGTACGGCACGACTCGGACAGGCAAACCGGCGTGTTCGGCGGGCTATTGGGACGCGTTGTCGCTCCGCTGGGGGGAGTGCTCGGACCCGCCCT
>CAWGCO010000006.1:0-149226 GCA_963821105.1 uncultured Acidimicrobiaceae bacterium | reverse complement strand
ACCAGCGCCATTCGCACAACCGAACGCCGGCGCCAAACAACGTGTGGCCACAACACACGCCGAAGACACGGGTGGGGTATCCCCCGAAGTGCCTGATTGTTCGTTCCAGGCGGCTTAGCCCGCGGTTAGCACTCGACCCGAGTCCGGCTTCCGAGCGCCTCCGCGAGGTTACGAACAACCCATCGATCGTGTTGCTGCAACCCAAGTCAGGATCTGACCGGTAGCTGGAGCACGTTAACTCCGGCAGGGAAGTTCGGCGATGCCACGAGCTTGTAATCGTCTGTCAGCAGGTCCCCGCCGATCTCTTCGGACAGCGCCACGTAAAGAGCGTCTGCCGCCGTCATGTTGTGACGATATTTCCAGGCAACCGGAACCAGCGGAGCGACTGAGACTCGGTGGAGGTGCCACAATCCGAGTCGGCGTACCGCGGCAGTGGCCTGAGATTCCGTGATGGTCCGCTCGATGAGCAATCGTCGTCTGAGCACCCCGAGCACTTCGGCATAGAAGTGCTCGGGAACCCACCCATCCGAATCGGGCGATAGCAATCGACTCAGGGCCCGTCCCCGGCGGGTGTCGGCGACAATCTCAACTCCAGCAGAAGCGTCTATGACGACAGCTGTCACGCCTCAGCGTCGACGCGCAACTCCCGTAGCGCCTCGGCGGCGCCGAGGCTCTCGAGTTCGGGTTCCGGGCCGGCCAGAAGGTCATCGAGAAAGGCATGGAAGGCTGCGGGCGAACAGTCCTCGTCGGGGTTTGTGACCACCACCGCTGAACCAGGCGGCAGGTCGTTGGGTCGGTTCGCCATGCCCCGATCGTACCGTCCGCTACTGCCGCTGCACTCCCCCACTGTTCGCTTGGTTGTTGACTCTGGGCTCCCGGCGCCAACGGCAGTCGAACCACCGTTGTCTCCATCGTCGACGCCCGGTCTTGCCTCTAATGCCACACGTGTGGAGCAATCTGATGGTGGTGTTGATGGACTGCTGGCGATGGTGAGGTGCGGGAGGTTCGGGAGCCGATGGTCTGTGAGGTGGTGTAGCGAGTGTTGGGGCCGGTCGGGACGTGGCGTGGCGTGGGCGTCGCCGGGGCTCGGTCGGTCTGCGCCTGAACGGAATTCGCCTCATTCGTTGCGAACGACGCTCCTCTGCGTCGTTCGCATAACCGACGACGACCACCGGCAGCGAGCGGGGTCCAGTCCCGGCGAGGGCAGCCCCCTGGGCCGAGCGAGAAGTTCTGGCGGTTCGCCCGATGGGCGATCGTGGACGATCACGAGGCCGCCAGAACTTGTTGCGAGCCGAGCCGGCGACTTGACGCCGTGGAGCGCCGGTGGTTCTTGGCATGACTCAACTGGAGCTCCTTCATCGCTCTGGGCCGATAGTGGCCGCTCGCCGGCCGGGCAAGGGAAAGCCGACATCGGTCCAGGGAGGTTGAGCGTTGGCTGCCACGCAGGATTGGTCATTCGTTCACGCTGTCCCGGCGCATGGAACGCACTCCATGCCGTCACCTTCCTCGCGCGCAGGGCGGAGATATCCTCCGAAGTCATGCTGCAGCTCTACCGGGTGGCTCCCGTGAGCGACGAGGAGAAGATCGTCTTCGAGGCGAAAGACCCGCCGTCCCTCACCACCGATCTGGCCGCCGCCTTGGCCCAGCTTGTCAGGGCGGCTCTCGCCCGGCGGGCCGAACGTCCCGAGAAGGCCGCATGACGTCCTCGGAACCGCTCATCCCACTCACCGCCTATTGCCGGACCTCCACCGACGACCAGCAGAACCCCGAGGAGAGCTTGCGCTGGCAGCTCTCCCGCGCCAGTGCCCTGATCGTCGGGCGGGCCCAGATCGTGTCGGTCACCCACGACACCGACGTCTCTCGGTCCGTTCCCTGGCCCCGGCGTCCCGAAGCGGCCCGACTCATCGCGCAACTCCCCAACCCGGCTCGCGGCTGGACTGGGATCGTCGTCGGCGAACCGCAGCGAGCCTTCGGGTCAGCGGGCCAGGTGCAGAACATCCTGCCGCAGCTCGCACACTGGGGCGTCCAGCTCTGGGTGCCCGAAGTCGGCGGTCCCGTCGATCCCGAGTCCGAAGCACACGATCTCCTCATGTCGTTGTTCGGCGGCCTGAGCAAGGCTGAGCGCAACCGTCTCCGGGTACGGGTGCGGACCTCTATGAAGGCCATGGCGCCCGAAGGTCGCTACCTCGGCGGACGACCGCCCGTACGGGTACCAGCTCGTGCGTACCGGCGTGCCGCACCCCAACCCGGAGAAGGCCCGCCAGGGCATCCAGCTGACCAATCTGGTCGTGGATCCTCAGACCTCCAAGGTGGTGCAGCAGATCTTCGCCTGGCGGGTCGAGGGCGTCGGCTTCCGGACCATCGCCGCTCGCCTGAGCGAGCAAGGGTTCCCCTGCCCCTCGGCGGCCGACCGGGAGCGAAACCCGCACCGCCTCGGCCGGGCCTGGTCGCTCGGCGCCGTCCGAGCCATCGTCATGAACCCGAAGTACAAGGGGCAGGGCATCTACGGGCGCTACCGCAAGGTCGAACGCCTCTACGACGTGAATGACCCCGCCGCCGGCAACGTCACCCGGATGTCCCCGGCGCCGGCCTCCGAGGTCGTCGAGACGGAGGGCACCGTGCCCGCAATCGTGAGCGAGTCGGTCTGGCGTCAGGCGCAGACCGACCGGGCCCCGGCGACGCCCGGGCCACGCCCCGATCGGCCCCAACACACCCGCTACGCCCTGCGCGGCCTCCTGATCTGTGCCCGCTGTGGGCGAAGGATGCAGGGCCACACCGTCAAGCGCCGAGGCAGCTCGGAACGGGTCGGCTACCAGTGCACCTACCGGAACGACTACCCGGGCGACGACGAGCCATCCGAAGACCCTCTTCGTAGCCGAGCACCGGGTCCTGCCGGCGGTCGACGAGTGGCTGGCGGACCTGTCCTCACCCGAACGCCTCGATGCCACGGTGGCGGCCATCCTCGATGCCGACAACCATCAATCCAGCGAGCCCGCCGAACTTCGCCTGGCGCGCCGCCAGGCCCACGAAGCAGCGAAAGAAGCTCGACCAGTACCTCGCCGCGCTGGACGCCGGCCTGGACCCGGTTCTCGTCACCGAGCGCACCCGCGCCGCCCAGGTTGAGCTCGCTGCAGCCACTGCCGTCATCGACACCTACAAGGGCTCTGAACCCCATCTGTTGACCGGACGAGAGGTGCACGAGCTCCTCGAAGGGGTCGGCGGCCTGACCACCCTCTTGGCCCACTCAGACACCGCAGAACGGCAGCGCGTGTACCGCGCCGCCGGTGTGTGTCTTCGCTATCACCGCAGCGAGGAGGGCGAAAAGGTCATCGCGTCCCTCCGCGTGGGGTTGTCGCGTGTCGGAGGGCCGGATTACGCGAAACCCGAGTGGCGGATCCAACCCTGGGACCTGCGGACGATAGGCTGACCGGAGGCCGCGGGTGCGGTCCCTGTAACACAGCACCCTCAAACAGCATTGCAACGCCGCCTCGATGTCGACACCGCACTTCGTCGTTACCGGGAAGAATCAGAGAACCCGAGTTAACGAACACTCTCCACGCCGACTCCGTCCAATGAGTTGGCTACTGAGCTAAACGGTCGAGTGCGGCTCGGTTGTTCGTGCCAGCCAGTCGGAGGAGGAGTTCGACGTCCTTCGTCGTGTCCTTACCCGCCTTTCGGTCCGCCAGGATGCGGACAATGAGCTCGTCCTCCGAAATTTCGGAGGTGCTTGCCTCCGGCTGAGTGGAGCTCTTCCTCACAAGTCCATTGTGCACCCACCGCCGCCCGCGGAACTGTCTTGACGGGCCCGGGGACGTCCGCTCCAAGGCGGCACATCAGCGAGGCAGCCGACAGGCGCTTGCAAAAGTTGCATACGCCTCGCACAACTGAGATACCCATCACAGGCATTTGAGTCCCGCCCCGAACGGCAGGGCGTTCGACCCATCGCCTCCCTTTTGACGTGGATCGTCCGAACTACGATCTCGCCGATGGCCTGGTCTAACCGGCGGCGGGGTTTTCTGATTGAACACCTTGCATTCCTTGCCTGCCTGGTCATAGGTCTGGTGCTCGTATTCAACGTCTCGGCAGTCAGCGGCAAAGTGATCGTGGCCTTGTGTCTTGCCGCAGTCATGTGTCTGCACAGTGTCTTACAACTGACATGTTTCCCGCGGTGTGCTTCCTGATCTACGTGCAGAGCGAGAGCGCCAACGCCCCAATGGTGGTTCGTTCCGTGCCTGACGACGGATCAGACCTCCTGTGGGACGATGATCTGGCTGCGCTTCAGAGCGACCGAGAGCGGCTCGTCTTCATTGGATTGACCGCATTTGCTGCGTTCTTGTCATGTCTCGGCATAGCCGTGGGCATCACCGCTCCGCACCCACGAACCTCGTTCGAAGGCTTCGCTGTCGGCCTGTATGCAGTAACGCTTTGGTTCGTAGTGATGGAAACCGGGGTCCTGTGGTTGGCTTGGCGTTCACGCTGGGCACAGGACCACCCACACTCAAGGTTCGGACCAGTTGCCATGACAGGTGGAGGCCTTCTGCTGCTGATGCTGATCATTGATCTGTTGGCCATCGATGCCATCACTACGCCCTTCTCGTCGAGGAGCTGGGTGATGCTTGCCATCGGCCTGGTAATCACGATGACCTTGCTCCTTTGGGAGGTGTTAGCGCTGCGGCGGTCGATCCTCGATGGTGCATGGCGTCGCTCCGATTAGTGCCAGACCACTGCCCCCATGCGCCGGGATGATGGCGCTTCGCCTCCGTCTCCTTACAGTCCGCAGGCGTAGGAGAGTCGCTCGTCGAGTCCTGAAGGGTGTGCCTGTTCGAGCTGTCGGCCGCACCAGTCAGGGATTGCCGAACAAAGGCCCCCCTGAATCGTGAGAGTCGGGCATCGAGGCTTCGAGCATGAGTTGAGGTTCTACAAACTCAAAGAGCGAGCGCTGACCGAGCACCCCATTGCTGGGTGCGCCAGCAGGGGAGGGACACGGGCCGAAGCGGGTCGCCCCCATATCCAGTTGCAATTCCTGAAACGACTGCCGTGAAGTCGCCGTCCCGAGCACGTGCTGAAAGGGTGAGGTGGTCCAACTCTTCACATCGACACGTGGCGCTGATTGGACTCTGGGCCGAGATGACCGCTGACTTATCTGATTTGATCGTGAGTTCGCCGTCGTGCACATGCCACTTGCCGACGATCGGCTGCTTTGCCAACGGAAGCTTCGTCCATAAGGAGTCTCCCTGGATGCCAAGCGAAGACACGATTCCCTTCTCCATGGCCAACACGTCAGAGGTAGTGCCAGGCGAGGCGATAATTACCCACGTTGTGAATCCTGGCAGCAGCGCCAAGAGGAAAGTCGCACCTGGGCCTCCGGGTTCGTTCTCTACCCCTTGGAGCTCTTGGATCGGGACGCCAGCCGGCGTTGTAATACTTCCGATCAGCGTCGACGGAATCGGGGGGAGCGGTGGCCCTCCGTGTCCGAAGAGCACAACCGTCCCCGTCGGGAAGAGGGGGAGACAACCGCGGAGGGTCCAGTAGGTCCCGGCGATGTACTCGCTGCCCTGCAAGACGGGGCAACGGCCAGCGGCCTCGGTTGGTATGCCGTTGGGTAGATCGAGACTGAATCCCGCAGATGAGACCGTGTGAGAAGCGGATGCATCCGCGCTCAGCCCCTCGGCATTGCTTGGAAGCGCCAAGAGGAGGGCGATCGCCAGCCCGAAGCCGATGACTGAGAACCCCTTCCGAAGCACTCGGCCATATTGGCAGAGCTCGTCAATGGGCTGCCGCGAGCGAGTGACCCAGTTCGCCGGCCCGGAGCGCTTCAGTACGTCGGGCCGGGGTGACAGGCTTGTCGCCGGATGGAACCGAGCATCGAGATCACCCAGTTGGCCGTCTGTGAACGGATCGAGGTTGAGCCAATCTCTGCCGCACCACATCTGAAGGTCGGTTTGTCCCAGAGTGCCCGGCGGCCTGAGTGGCCACTGAACGGATTGCGCCATCCTCCTGAAGTCGACACGACTGGGTGGTACATCTGGGCTGGCACCGAATTCTTCAGACGCTCCCGACTTCTTTGAACCTGTGCACGTAGAGCACCTGACCCTGCTCTGCCCGCTTGCGTTGCCGTATCTGCTGCTCCCACCAGGCTGGCGGTTCCTTCTGGCGCCAGACGTCGAGGACCTCTGGTTCGACGACTCTCTGCTCGACGTCTGACCTGTCCCCGTTCGCCGGCTGCACGGCAGGGCTACTCCTTTCGGGGCGCTGGGATTGGATCGTCCGTCTCTACCGTGAACTGAAATGCCCAATCTGTCGCATTCGGCTCGTCGTAGTCGGTCGATTGGATCGAAACGCCAGGTCCGTAGCCTTCAAGAGTTCTTGCGGTAAATCCCTCGGCCCGGACCTCCTCTCGCATGATGGCCGAGCGCCATTCCATGCTCACGATGGTTCCCGTCATCGGGTACGTGGCGATGCTCACGCCTCCTGGGTGGCGCTCCTCATAGACCTGTCCTCGGTAGTTATGGATCTGCATTGTTACGGTGTCGCCGACTTGGCGACGGGGCCCACAGCACATGTGGTCGGTGCTATCGAGAATGACGTTGACAAGGGCCATGGCTCAGATTACGTCGCACCCAGACTGCCTCCGTACGCCGGCCTGGGGTCACACTTTTCCGTTCGAATCGATCGTGCGCTTGCAACCGTTAGCGCGTCAAATGACTGATTCTGCACTCGCTCACAGATCCCCCAGGGCCATGACTAAGACGAGTGGATCAAAGGGAGATTCGACGAATCCGTAATGCAAGTAGAAGCTCTTCGCTTCGTCGTCTTTGGCATGGATGAGGAGGACCCGGACCCCGACTGATTGAGCCACCTCGAGACCCTTGAGCATGAAATGCTTCAAGAGAGCTGCACCGAGGCCGTGACGCGTGTGTCTTGAATCGACCGCCATACGGGCCAAGAGGATGGCAGGTAGTTCTTCGGGCTGGTTGCGTCGCATGGTCCTCGGTGCCGACGATCGGAGTATCGATGCTGTCGCCGAGGCGTAGAAGGCGACGACTTCACGGGAGCCCGCTGCGACGACGACCCATGTGCGGCTGCTGCCGCTCGCCTGGTTTTTGAGCGCATGACGGATCAACCACTCGTTAAGAGCCGGCTTGCCGCAGTCGAACCCCCCGAGGACATGTTCGCCAGCCAGTAACTCCGGACCGGCGTAGGCCACTAAGCGGGTCGCTCGAGGACCGAAGCACTCGAGAGCAGTTTCACCATCGCTTCCGGGAGTGCCGGCGGAGCCGACAGAAGATCCTGCAGCTGGCTCCACTCGGCATCGTCGACGACGAACACGCGGCGATCGGCGAGCTCGATCTGGGCCGCCTCGACCGCATGGCGCAAGACGAAATCGTTCGCCGATTCGCCTCGGGCTTCAGCGGCCCGGCGCAGGACGGCGTCCTGTTCGGGGGTGAGCCTCAGGCTCAGTCGCTCGGTCTTGGATGCCATGTAGGCCATTGTACGCCTAATGGCGTACAAGATCACCCTTCCGACCAAGTCCGGGTGGTCAGGGCCAGTCAAGGCCGGCGACAGCCGCCCGCAGGGGAAGCCTTGACGGGTCCGGGCGGATGCCGTGCTCACAATGACTACGGCCGCCCGACGGGCGGCCTACCTGCGCTTTTGCATCGTCTGAAGCCCGTTGTCGCAACGGTGCGACACACTTGTGGCCATGTCCGATGACCTTGACTACCGGAGCGACAAGAGCGACACGGTGGAGGGAAGGGGGAACGCAGGTGCCCGCTGGGGCGCCTACCACTTCAACCTCGACGACGACGTGCTTGCCGAGGCGTTCCCCTCTCCCACATCCAGCGTCGAGGACTACGACGAGTTCGTACGGGACGACATTGCCGCCGACGCCCGTGAGGAGTCCGAGCTGATCGGCTTCTGGGTCGCCTGGCACCTTGCCGGCGGCTTCCACGCCCTCGAGTCCGGCGGTTGGCACCGCGCCACCATCTTCCGCAAGGTCCGCCGCTTCCGTTCCCGCTACGGCATGCACCCCGACGAGTACTCCTTCCCCTGGATCACCCTCGATCTCGAGAAGGCCTGGGCCGCCGGCATCGCCAACCGCATCCAGACGAACCGCGGCGACTTCGCGCTCTGAGATCTCCGTGTCACGCACTGCCCCGCTGCCCGAACAGCTAGTCGCAAATTCGCCAGTTGGGTGCTTGCGGGAATTGACGTCCGGCGTCGACGCCCTTTACCTCTCGGGCCGAGCCGAAATGCCCAAGCGGTTCCTGGCCCGCCTCGAGGACTGCCGGACCTGGGCGGGCGAGGCCAAGCGTCCGGCCCCGTGCGAGATCGGTGATCTGACCTTCGGGATCGCTCCGCACGGGTGGGGCAAGTACCGCTTCTGCCTCGACCACGAAATGGGTCGTATCGGCTTCTCCACCAGTCGCCATCTCCCGACCGTGCGCATCCAGCCCCGATCGGAGTTCCTGCATGCCGTCGGCCCCGAAGCGGCGGTGGCCGCACTGTACGAAGTCCTCAGCACGGAACTGCGGCAGCTGCGCTTGTGGGTCAACCGCGTCGACCTGTTCGCCGACTGGCAGGGCTGGAACCTCGGCCTCGAGGACGCGCAACGCTTCGTGTGCCGGGCCGACGCCCGCCGCTCCTACGAGATCGCCGGCACCTTGACCGGCTTCGAGTTCGGCAGTCGCAAGACCAAGACGTTCCTCGCCCGCCTCTACGACAAAACGGCCGACATGGCCGCCAAGGACAACGGCTGGTGGCTCGAGGTCTGGGGCGATCGTTACGTGCCGGGCCCGCCGGTGCACCGACTCGAGTTCGAGATCGGTCGACAGGGACTGCTCGAGTTCGACCTGAACACTCCGGCGCAGGTGCTCGCCGCCGCCGGCGACCTGTGGGCCTACGCCACTGGAGAATGGTTGACGTTTCGCTCCCCCACCGCCGATCGGACCCGTTCCCGCTGGCCGCTCGCCCCGGAGTGGCGCTCGGTCCAACAGGCCACGCTCGGACACGAGCCCGTCGGCCTCGAGCGCCTGCGACTGGCCCGGCGCTCCAAGTCCATCGAAAAGCTGCTGCCGGGTCTCACCGGCTACCTCGCCTCCATGGGCGCTCTCCTCGGTACCGAGCGCATCGACGACACGTTGGGCGCGATCGGGCATCATCTGCATACCTACGAGATCATCAGCCACACCGCCTTCGCCGAACGGGTGGCCCGTCGCCGCAGCGAGCTGGAGCTGCGATGAGCACGGCCGGGCCCGACTACGAGCGCGTGGCAGCTGTGCTGGTGCGCATCGGGTTGCGGATGGTGAGCGAAGGCGAAGTGGAGGACCAGGAGGACAGCAATGTTGACGGTGGCCTACTGCCGGGTGTCGACGGAGGAACAGGCAGCGGAGGGCTTCTCGATCGCCGGGCAAGCTGACAAGCTGCGCGTCTACGCCGAGCTGCACGATCTCGGTGAGGTGACGGTCGTCTCCGACCCGGGACTGTCGGGCAAAAACCTCGAGCGGCCCGGCCTCCAACAGCTCCTGCACATGGTGGACGAGGGCCACGTCGCCAATGTGTTGACGTGGCGGCTCGATCGATTGTCGCGGAACCTGAGCGACCTGATCATGCTGGCCGACCGCTTCGGGCAGGCCGGTGTCGCGCTCCACTCGTTCACCGAGAAGATCGATCTGTCCTCGGCGACGGGCCGGATGTTCTACAACATCTTGGGCTCGTTCGCGCAGTTCTACCGCGAGCAGCTGGCCGAGAACGTGCGGATGGGCATGCAGCAGGCCGTGCGCCAGGGCAAGTGGATCAATCGTCCCAAGGTCGGCTACGACCTCGTCCACGGCGAGCTCGTCGCCAACGAGATGGCACCCGTTGTGCGGCGCGTGTTCACGCTGCGCTCGGAGGGCCAGAGCGTGGGCAAGATCGCCGATGCCACCGGCATCAAGTACTCGACGGTGCTCACCATCCTCAAGTCTCGCATCTACCTCGGCGAGGTGCATGATGAACGACGAGTGGTTCCCCGGCCGTCACGAGGCGATCATCACCCCCGAGCAGTTCGCCGCCGCCCACCGGGGCCGGGTCAAGGGTCGGGCCCGGGGCACCGACCTGCTGTCGGGCCGGGTCCGCTGCGGCCTCTGCCGCCGCCTCATGGCGATCGACCAGAACGGCCAGGGCACCAAGCTCTACCGCTGCCACCACCGGGGCCAGGGCTGCGCCCTACCCCGCCGGACCAACGTCGGGCTCCTGCGGGCCGCCGTGTTGGGGTTGCGGCTCATCGGCGACGACGTGGGACTGCAGGCCGCCATCCGCACGGAGCTAGAGCAGGCCCGAACGCCGGCCCTGAAGGCCGGCGGAGGGCCCCGCGCTCGCCGCAACCGTCACGGTGTCGAGGACCTGGTGGCTCAGCGCCGCAAGCTGTTGCGCCTCTACTACGACGACAAGATCGGGGCCGACCTGTTCGCCGAGGAGGAGGCGCGCCTGTCCGTGGCCATCCGTGAGGCGCAGCGGGAGGCGGGGGCGGCGCAGGTCGAGGTGGCGCGCTCCGACGACATCGCACAGCATTTCGACGACGTCGCGCGACTGCTCGCAAACCTCGACGTCGACAAGACGTGGAAGGCCGCGACGGAGATCGAGCGACGCGTGCTGATCGACGAGTTCATTCGAGGAGATTTTGGTCTTACCCGATTACTTGGACGTAACTGTGCACGGAGCGCCCGCACTGCACGTCCGCTACCAGGAGGTTGGACTCAAGGAGTCGGGTTTTGATCGTGTCGGAGGGGGGACTTGAACCCCCACGCCCTTGCGGGCACCAGCCCCTCAAGCTGGCGCGTCTGCCTATTCCGCCACTCCGACGAGTGAACGGCTGAAATTCAGCGTTCGGAGATCGTAGCGCGCCTCGTCACGGAGACCGCCCGGCCGCCGCGGGACGCACTGGGCTACTGGCCCGGCAGCGACGGCGTCGTGTTGCTGGTCGACTCCGGCTGGCGCACCGCCCACAGCTGCGCGTACCAGAGGAGGCTCGTGCTCGCGGGGCTCCTGCGTCACCCCGCCGATCGTCCGGCTCCACGCCAGCGCCGCCGGCTCCGCGTAGAGCGGCAGCGACACCATCTGGTCCCACAGCTGCGTGTCCGCCTGCGCGTAGACGCCGGCCGCCGTGTCCGGGTTGAGTTGCTGGGAGGCCGTCTCGACGAGCTGCTCGAACGGCTGCGTTGTCGTAGCCCGTCCAATCCTCCGAGCCGTTCTTGCCCGGCGCGCCGAGCGACATCGTGTACCAGGCCAGGGTCTGGCTCAGGTACGGGCTGAACGTGACCGGGACGACCGCCAGGTCGGCGAACCCGTCGGCCAGCGCCAGCCCCGCCGCCGTCGTCGAGTCACCGTCTGTCAGGTCGGTGTCCAGTCCCGCCGCCAGAGGTCGTCGCGGATCACCGGCGCGGCGGCGGCCGCCCACGGGTCGCTCCCGTCGACCACCAGGTGCAGCGTGAAGGGCACGCCGAAGGCGAAGCCGTAATAGGGCTGCCCCGGCGGGCGCACCAGGCCCGACGCCGTCAGGAACGCCGTCCGCCTGGTCGGGCACCGGTGGTCACGCGGGAAGTTCACGCTGCCCCCGGCGCCGATCACCGTCGTGGACGTCGACGACGTCGGCGGCGGGATCGTCGTCGTCGACACCGTCCCGGTCGGGGCCGGCTTGTACCCCGGCTGCCCCTGCACGTACACGTGGCTGTTCGCTGACCGCGATCCCGGGGACCGCCCAGCTCACCTGCTGGTTGAGCAGATCCTGGCGGTTGATCGACAGGCGCGATCGCGGTGCGCAGGTCGGGCGAGAGCCGCGCGTCGAGCGTGCTCGCCATGTCGAGCTGCAGCTGCGTGGCGGACGTGTCGACGTCGCTGGACACGTCGGGCAGCCCGGTCATGTCGCGTCAGGAACGACTGCGTCACCGTGGCCGGCTCGGCCACCTGCACGAAGCCGCTGCTCATCCACGACGCCAGCTGGCTCGTCGACGACGCGACGTGCACCGTGATCGACTTCGAGTTGGCCGGCGTCCCCCACCACTTCGGGTTCTGCACGAGCTCGGATCGTCGAGCCCGACACCGACGCGATCTCGAAGGGCCCGCCCGACAGGTCGATGCTCGGGCTGACGGTCGAGCAGCTCGGGTTCCAGCCCACCTTCTCCATCACGTGCGCCGGCAACAGGTTGGAGAAGAGCATCTGCCAGTCGGCGAACGTGTTCTTGAACTTCACGGTGACGGTGTGGCCGCCGTTGGACCCGGTCACCGACGCGATGTCGCGGTAGCCGGCGATGCTCGTCACGTCGGTCGACGATCCCGTCGGGGTTCCCGCGCTGCTGCTCCCACGCGTACTTGAAGTCGGCCGCCGTGATCGGCACGCCGTCGGACCACACCGCCTTGGGGTTCAAGGTGTAGACGATCGTCTCGGGCTTGGTGCTGATCGAGCTCGGACTGCGCGATCGAAGGCCGAGTTGGCCACCGGCGGCGCCGAGGTCGTTGACGACGAACGGGCTGGGCAGGACGCCCCCGAGCACGGTCAGGGTCCCGGGCGTGTCGCCCGTCGGCGTGTTCGGGTTGCAGCCCGTCGGGCCCGCGGTCATGCCGAAGGAGATCGCGCCGCCGCTGACCCCGACGTACGTCACCGTCGTGCTGCCGCCGCTCGGCCCACCGCACGCCGACGCCACCCGGCCACCGCACCCAGGGCCGAGACGAGCCCGACCAGCTTGCGCCAGCGCCGGGGGCGTCGGCCCCGGCCCGTCACTGCAGCCGGAGATCCAGGGTGACCGTCGCGAAGGCGAAGATGATGGCCACCGTGACCGTGATGCGGTCCAGGTTCCGCTCCACCACCGTCGAGCCCTGGGCGGCCGCCCCGACGCTGCCGCCGAACATGTCCGACAGCCCGCCGCCCTTGCCGCTGTGCATCAGGATGAGGAAGATCAGTCCGAGCGCGGCCGAGGACCTCGATCGCGACGTACATCCAGGTCACTACGCCAAGCGTTGCCAACAACGGAGGATCCTCCAGCTCGGGCTCAGAGCGGCCAGATCGCCGGCTCGGGCTAAGAACGGTAGCAGGCGGCGCGTGGCCCGGATGATGTCGGTGAACTTGGCCGCCTCGAGGCTGGCGCCCCCGACGAGCAGCCCGTCCACGTCGGGCTCCGCCATCAGGTCGGCCGCGTTCTCCCCGTTCACCGAGCCGCCGTACTGGATCCGCACGCCCGCCGCCGCCTCGTCGCCGCCGAGCTTGGCCACCAGGGAGCGGATGAAGACGCAGGCGTCCTCGGCGTCGATCGTCGTGGCCGCGCTGCCGGTCCCGATGGCCCAGATCGGCTCGTAGGCCAGGACCAGCCCGGCCAGCACGTCGGGCGCCAGCCCGCTCAGCGCCGCCATCACCTGCTCCTCGAGCACGGACTCGGTCCGCCCCTCCGCGCGCTGCTCCTCGCGTCTCGCCGACGCACACGATCGGCGTCATCTCGTTGCCCAGCACCGCCCGCAGCGTGGCGGCCACGGTGGCGTCGTCCATGCCGAACAGCGTGCGCCGCTCCGAGTGCCCGACGATCACGTAGGCGATGGACAGCCGGGCCAAGAACCGCGGGCTGACCTCGCCCGTGAAGGCGCCGGCGTCGTGCTGCCGAGCAGTGCTGCGCGCCCAGCGCCAGCGGCAGGTGCTCCTTCTCCACCAGCGTCTGCACCGTGCGCAGGTCGGTGAAGGGCGGGTGCACCGACACGTCGAGCCGCGCCACGTCCTCGGGCTTGAGCCGCAGGCCGAGGTCGCGCACCGTGTGCAGCGCCTCGATGTGGTCGTGGTGCATCTTCCAGTTCCCGCTGACCAGCGGGCGCCGGGCCGTCACCCCTTGGGCGCGTTCGGGGCCCGGCGCAGCGCGTCGATCCCCGGCAGGTGGCCCCCGGACTCGATGAACGACAGCGACGCGCCGCCGCCCGTCGACAGGTACCCCACCCGGTCGCACAGCCCGAGCTCCTCGAGCGCGCTGGCGCTGTCGCCGCCGCCGACGACCGAGAAGCCCGGAGACTCGGCCACGGCCTGCGCCACCACCTTCGTGCCCTGGGCGAACCGCGGGTCCTCGAACGCGCCGAGCGGACCGTTCCACAGGACGGTGCCGGCGTCGGCCACCGCGGCGGCGAACGCCGCCGCCGTGTCGGGCCCGATGTCGAGGCCGGTCCAGCCGTCGGGCAGGTCGCCCTCGATCACCTTGACGCTCCCCCGCGGCCCGAGGCCCTCTCCGGGCGGGCCGAACGACGCGCCCGGCTCGAGCGCCCGCGTGTCGGTCGGCAGGAGGATGCGCGCACCCGACGCCAGCAGCTCGCGGCAGTCGTCCAGGTGCGCCTCGTCGAGCAACGAGTTGCCCACGTGCACGCCCTGCGCCGCCAGGAAGGTGAAGGCCATCCCTCCGCCGACGATGAGCGTGTCCACCTTGGTGGCCAGCGCCTTGAGCACCGAGAGCTTGTCCGCCACCTTCGCCCCGCCGACCACCGCCACGAAGGGGCGGACCGGCGCGCACGAGCAGCCCGCCCAGGACCTCGACCTCGCGGGCGAAGCGCAGCCCGGCCGCGCTCGGCAGGAACTGCGGCGGCCCGACGATCGACGCGTCGCTGCGGTGCGCCGCCCCGAAGGCCTCGTCGACGTAGGCGTCGTACCCCTGAATCAGCCGCTGGACGAACGCGGGGTCGTTCGCCTTCTCACCCGGGTCGAAGCGCAGGTTCTCGGTCAGCGAGACGCCCGGGCACAGCGCGCGCAGCCGATCGCGCACCGGGTCCATCTCCCAACGAGGGTCCGGCGCGCCCGACGGGCGCCCCAGGTGCGACGCCGCCGTGACCTCGGCGCCCTCGTCGAGCAGTCGGCGCAGCGTCGGCAGCGCCGCGTCGATGCGGAAGTCGTCGGCCACCGTGGCCTTGCCCCGCACGCCGATGTGGAGCGGGACGTTGAAGTCGACCCGCACGAGCACCCGCTTGCCCTCCAGGGGCGGCAGGTCGCTCAGCAGCGGGATGCCCGCTAACGGATCGGCGTCGGTGGTCACGTGTCGGTCCCGCGAGCCCCGGTCGCTCAGCCCTGGCCGCCGACCAGGACGGTCAGGTCGACGAGGCGGTTCGAGAAGCCCCACTCGTTGTCGTACCACCCGTTCGTCTTCACCAGCGACAGCTCGTCGTTGATCGGCATGATCATCGTGAGGCCGGCGTCGAAGGTGCACGAGGCCGGCGACCCGACGATGTCGCTCGAGACGATCGGGTCCTCGGTGTAGTCGAGGACCTTGTCGAGCGGGGGCTTGGCCGCCGCCTCGGCGAAGGCGGCGTTGACCTCGGCCACCGACGGGCTGCCCGTGCACCACGGCGGTGAAGTCCGTGATGGAGCCGGCCGCCACCGGCACGCGCAGGCCCTGCCCGTCCAGGCGGCCCTTCATGGCCGTCAGCACCAGGCTCGTCGCCCTCGCCGCCCCGGTCGACGTCGGCACGATGTTGGCCGCCGCCGCCCGGGCCCGGCGCGGGTCCTTGTGCGGCAGGTCCAACAGGTTCTGGTCGTTCGTGTACGCGTGCACCGTCGTCATGAGCCCGCTCACGATGTCGAAGGCGTCGTCGACCACCTTCACCATCGGCACGAGGCAGTTCGTCGTGCACGACCCGTTCGAGATCACCGACGTCCTTGTCGGGGTCGAAGTCCCCGTCGTTGACGCCGACGACGAACGTGGCGTCGGCGTCGGCCGACGGCCCCGTGATGATGACCCGCTTGACCGAGCCGCCCAGGTGCTCCGCGGCCTGCGCCCGGTCGGTGAAGATGCCCGTGGACTCGATCACCAGCTCGGCCCCCAGCGAGTCCCAGGGCAGTTTGCCCGGGTCACGCTCGGCCATGACCTTGATGTGGCGGTCGCCGACCAGCAGGTCGGAGCCCTCGACGTCGACCGGCACGGAGAGACGGCCCTGGGTCGTGTCGTAGCGCAACAGGTGCGCCAGCATCTCGGGCGAGGTCAGGTCGTTGATCCCGACCACCTCGATGTCGGCCCCGGTGTCGAGCACGGCGCGCAGGAAGCTGCGCCCGATACGGCCGAAGCCGTTGATCCCGACCCGCACGGTCATGTGTCCCTCTCGTTCAGCTCTCTCGGTCAGCCGGCCTATGCCAGCAGACCCGCCAACGCCTGCGCCAGTTTGGCCGGGCTGTGAACCAACCGGTTCTCGCCCGTCAGGGGAACGTCGTGCACCGGCACATCCGTCGAACCGATCGCCATACCCTGGATCGTGTCACAGACCACCACGTCCACAGTGACATTGTGCCTGGCCAGGGCCGCGACGTGTGCACCCACGTCATAATCCTGCGTCTCGGGGGGCTGCGGGCGCAGGTTGCAGACGTAGACCACCTGAGCCTTGCCGGCGGCGACCGCCTCTGCGATGCCGTCCACCGCCACGGCGGCCAACACGCTGGTGAACAACGACCCGGGCCCGATCACCACCTGGTCCGCTTCGAGGATGCGCTCGACCGCCAACGGGGGTGGCAGGGCGTCGTCGGGCACCAACGAGACGCTCCAGAGCCCTTCGGTCCCCATGACGGCCACCTGGCCCGCCACCGTGCCCTGGGCCGACTCGGCCTTGAGCACCACCGGCTCCGTCGTCGCCGGGAGCACGTCGCCCTGCGCGCCCAGGAGGAGTGCCGCCTCGCGCACGCCCTGCACCAGGTCGCCGGTCGCGTCGATCAGCCCCAGCAGGATCAGGTTGCCCAGTGCGTGCCCGGCCAGCTCGCCCTCGTCGTAGCGCCGCTCGAACGCCGCGGCGAGCGCCGAGTCCTCCTCCGCCAGTGCGACGAGGCACTTGCGGATGTCGCCGAGCGCGACCACGTTCAGCAGCTCGCGCAACCGGCCGCTGCTCCCCCCGTCGTCGGCCACCGACACCACGCCGGTCAGCTGCCCGGCGTAGCGCCGCGCCGCCTTCAGCGTCACCGCCGTGCCGTGGCCCCCGCCGATGGCGACGACCGACGGGCGCGCCTCAGTCACGATCGATGTCCCGATGGAACACGGACACCCCCTGTCCATGCCCACCGAGGCGCTCCGCCAATGCCTCGGCCAGCGCCACCGAGCGGTGCCGGCCGCCGGTGCACCCCATGGCGATCGTCAGGTACGACTTCCCCTCGCGGACGAACGCCGGGAGGGTGCTCGTCGAGCAGGTCGTCGAGCTTCTCCAAGAAGGCCTCCGACTCGGGCTGGCCCAGCACCCAGTCCCGGACCGGCTCGTCGAGCCCGCTGTAGGGCCGCAGCTCCTCGATCCAGAAGGGGTTGGGCAGGAAGCGGCAGTCGAACACGATGTCGACGTCGAGCGGGAGGCCGTGCTTGTAGCCGAACGAGACGACCGAGGTCTGCATGCGCGGCACGTCCTCGGACCCGAAGGCCTCGAGGATGCGGGCGCGGAGCTGGTTCGAGTTCAACTCGGTCGTGTCGACGAGCAGGTCGGCCCGCGCGCGGACCGGCTCGAGCAGCTCGCGCTCGCGGGCGATCGACGCCTCGACCCCGCGCGCCGGCAACGGGTGGCGGCGCCTGGTGCCCTCGTAGCGGCGCACCAGCACGTCGTCGGGCGCGTCGAGGAACACGATGCGCACCCGCTTGCGCGTGCCGCGCAGCTCGTCCAGCACGGCCGGCAGGTCGTCGAAGTACTCCGGTCCCGTGTCGCGCCCACCCCGTCCGATCACCAGCGCCACCCGCTCGATGCCCGACCCCGGCCGGTCGACCATCTCGACCATCTTCATGATCAGCCCGGCCGGCAGGTTGTCGATGACGAACCAGCCCACGTCCTCGAGCGCGGCGGCGGCCGTCGAGCGTCCCGCGCCCGACATCCCCGTCACCACCGCGAACTCGCTCATCGTCCCCCAGCCTGGCGCACGCCCTCGTAAACGGCCAGACCGACGTCGTCGGGCAGCCAGGACCGGGACAGGAGCTCCTCGAGCGAGGCCGCCCGCACCGCGTTGACGCCGCCGAACTCCTTGATCAGCCGGGCCTTGCGGGCCGGCCCGAGGCCGGGAATGTCGTCGAGGATGCTCTTGGTCATCCGCTTGCCCCGGCGCTCCCGGTGGAACGTGATGGCGAAGCGGTGCGCCTCGTCCCGCACCCGCTGCAAGAGATACAGCGCGTCAGAGCCTCGCCGCAGCCGCACGGGGTCGGGTGAGCCGGGCCGGTAGACCTCCTCGAACTGCTTGGCCAGCGCCGCCAGCTCGATCTGGTCCTCGAGGCCGAGGTCGCGCACCACCCGCTCGGCCACGTGCAGCTGGCCCTTGCCCCCGTCGACGACCAAGAGGTTCGGGCGGTAGGCGAACCGCTTGGGCCGCTCCCCCACGGGCTGCTTCTCCGCCACCTTCAACGCGGTGAGTCGCCGCGTCAGGACCTCCTCCATGGCCGCGTAGTCGTCGTTGCCGCGCACCGTCTTGACCTTGAAGCGGCGGTAGTCGGAGCGCTTCGGCAAGCCGTCCTCGAGCACGACCATGGAGCCGACGTAGTCGGTCCCCTGCAGGTGGCTCATGTCGAAGCACTCGATCCGCAGCGGCGCCTCGTGCAGCTCGAGCGCGCTCTGCAACTCCGTCAACGCCTTCGACCGCGCGTTGTGATCGGACGCACGGCGCAAGCGGTGCCGGGCCAGGTCCTCGCTGGCCGAGCGCGTCACCGTCTCCTGCAGGGCCCGCTTGGCCCCGCGCAGCGGCACGGCGATGCTCGACCGGCCCGCTCGCGCACGTTGCGCAACCAGTGCTCCAAGAGGTCGCGGTCGCTCGGCTCCTCGGGCACCAGCACCCGCCGCGGCACCTCGGCGCCGTCGGCCCCGTACACCTGCGAGACGACCGCCGACATGAACTCGGGCCCCGACAGGTCCTCCACCTTCTCCGCCACGAAGCCGCGGTGGCCGACCACCCGGCCCCGGCGCACCCGGAAGATCTGCACCGACGCCTCGAGGGGATCCTCGGCCAGGCCGACGACGTCGAAGTCCTCGGAGCGGTCCGAGACCATCTGCTGCGTGTCGGCCGCCTTGTGCACCGCCGTGATCCGGTCGCGCAGACGGGCCGCCCGCTCGAACTGCAGCGCATCCGAGGCCGCCAGCATCTCGGCCTCGAGACTCGCCAGGATCGGCTCGGTGTCGCCCGAGAGGAACCGCATCAGGTCGGCGACGTACCCGTCGTACGCCTCGTGATCGACGGCGCCGACGCACGGTCCCGAGCAGCGGTCGATGTCGAAGAGCAGGCAAGGCCGGCCCAGGCGCTTGTGCCGGGTGAACTTGGTGTCCGAGCACGTGCGGACCGGGAAGCTCCGGATGAGGAGGTCGAGGGTCGAGCGGATGGCGTAGGCGTGCCCGTAGGGACCGAAGTACCGGACGCCCTTGCGCTTGCGCCCCCGCACCACGGCCGGCCGCGGCCACTCCTCGTTCAGGGTGATGGCCAGCCAGGGGTAGCTCTTGTCGTCCTTCAGCCGGACGTTGTAGCGGGGCAGGTGGTCCTGGATCAGCGAGTGCTCCAGGATCAGCGCGTCGACCTCGGTGTCGACGACGACCCACTCGACGTGGTCGGCCTGGGCCACCATCTGGGCCGTGCGGGGCATCAGCTTGGCCGAGTCCTGCCAGTAATTGGGCAGGCGGTGGCGGAGGGACTTGGCCTTGCCCACGTAGAGGACCCGCCCCTCGGCGTCGAAGAATTGGTAGACGCCCGGGGCGTCGGGAATCGAGCCCGTAGGCGGCCTGTCCTGCATCAATCCCACTCTCGCGCAGCGCTGAGTCCGGACGGTACAATGGCGGTGCCGGCCTGGTTTCCGGCACACAACCTCGCATCGAGGCCGACATACCCGCGGATGGGCGACCAGGCTGTCCCCGCCGGCCAGATCGATGCCTCTCCCGAAAAGGGGGCAGACAGAATGCTCAGGCTCCAGGCGCCCCTCCCAGAGCGCTACGCGGCCGCGACCGACGAGGAGCTCGCCGACATGATCGGCGAGGCCAAGGCCGCGCTCGGTGCGCGGCTGTTCGTCCTCGGCCACCACTACCAACGCGACGACGTCATGCGCTGGGCCGATGCCCGAGGCGACTCCTTCGGCCTCTCCCGCATCGCGGCCGGCCAGGACCACGCCGAGTACATCGTCTTCTGCGGCGTCCACTTCATGGCCGAGTCCGCCGACGTGCTGACCGGTCCGCACCAGCAGGTGCTGCTGCCCGACCTCAACGCCGGCTGCTCCATGGCGGACATGGCGGACATCGACCAGGTGGAGGAGGCCTGGGACGAGTTGGCCCAGATCATCGACGTCGACCGCTTGATCCCGGTCACCTACATGAACTCGGCCGCGGCCCTCAAGGCGTTCGTGGGCCGCAAGGGCGGCGCCGTGTGCACGTCGTCCAACGCACGCGCCGTGCTGACCTGGGCCCTCGAGCGCGGTGACCGGGTCCTCTTCTTCCCCGACCAGCACCTGGGCCGCAACACCGGGTACCAACTCGGCTACGGGCCCGACGACATGCGCGTCTGGAACCCGCGCCAGTCCCTCGGCGGCCTTACCGACCGCGAGGCGAAGGAGTCGACCCTCCTCCTGTGGAAGGGCCACTGTTCGGTGCACCAGCGCTTCCGGCCCGAGCACGTCGAGGCGTTCCGCGCCGAGCACCCCGACGGCATCGTCATGGTCCACCCCGAGTGCGCGCACGAGGTGGTGGAGCTCGGCGACGTCACCGGCTCGACCGATGCGATCATCCGCGCCGTCGACGACGCGCCCTCGGGCTCGGTCATCGGCGTCGCGACGGAGATCCACCTCGTGAACCGCCTCGACCACGAGTCGCCCGACAAGACCGTCGTCTGCCTCGACCCGCTCGTCTGCCCGTGTTCGACGATGTCGCGCATCGACCCCCAGCATCTTGCGTGGATCCTCGAGGGGCTCGTCGCCGGCGAGGTGCGCAACCGGATCGTCGTCGACGCCGACACTGCCGAGTGGGCCAAGGTCGCGCTCGAGCGGATGCTCGCGATTACCTGAGAACCAGCACGCGGCTCTCCGCGCGGCACTCGGGCGTCTATGCGGGACTTCCGTAGAACGCAGCCCCGAAGCTGAAGATGCCGCCGTCCGCAGCCCCGAGCCAATAGCCCCCCGCGCCCGACGCAGCCATTGAAGTGATCGGTTGATTTAGAGGCTGGCCACCCATGGAACCCGCGAAGGGCAGCCCATAGCTGAAGATCCCTCCGTCACTTGCGACGAACCGATAGCCCGAGCCGTTTGGTGCTGCTTCCATGCCGACGATGGGCTTGTTCAAATGAATGCTGCCCGTGGAACCGAGGAACGGGGCGTTGTAAGCAAAGATGCCGCCATCAGCGGCCACGAGCCAATAGCCCCCGGTCGCGCCGTCAGCCGCCATTCCCACAATGGGCTGATTGAGGTGCATGGCCCCGGTTGATCCGTAGAACTGGGCGTCACCGTATGCAAAGATCCCACCATCCGCGGCAACGAGCCAGTACCCCTTGCCGTCTGGGGTGGCGGTCATGCCGACAATGGGTTGGTTCAGCTGCGTGCCCCCGGTGGAGCCGTAGAATTGGGCATCACCGAAGCTGAAAATGCCACCGTCCGACGCGACCAGCCAATACCCCTTCCCACTTGGCGTCGCCGCCATCCCGACTATCGGTTTGTTGAGAGCGAAGAAGCCATCGCCTCCACCCGCCGTGAACAACGATGCGTCTCCGTAGGCGTAAACGCGGGCATCCGAACCCACCATCCAGTACCCCTTACCGTCCGGCGTAGGCGCCATCCCGACGATAGGACCAGTGAGGGTTCCAGGTACCGCTGAAGCTGACGTCATATTCGTGGAACCACAGGAAGGCGCTGCCGGCACGGCTACCTGAATGGGGCTGAGCTCGTCCGATGGACCCGTCGGTCCTAGTTGTGTACCGCCAGGCGTCGCGTACAGCACCGTGACCGTCATCGTTTCGGGCGAAGGATTGTTCCCGGGCGATCCCAACCCTCCGCCTTGGCCGTTCGCGACCCCGACCCCGTATGGGCCTGCACCATCCATGTAGAAATTCGTATTCGAAATTGCTGTGTGCCCTGAGACGACGTAGCCATCGGCGGACGGCGGAAGGTTGTAGACCGCAACCGCAACATTGACTTGGTAGATGTCGCCGAAGGTCGGCGTGTAGGAGTCGTAGCAGCTCGCGAAGGCCACCGCATATGGCGCTCCAGCCGCTTCGGCAGGAATCGCCCCACCCCAAGCGACCACCAGGACCCCGCAGAGCAAAATGGAGCCCGCGATAAGTGCCCGCAACGCGTTCTTCGCCACCCGCCACCTCCCACCGCCGAGATACTCCTTGCGGACCCTACATCGACAATCCTCAGAGCAGCGGTCATTTCGCCGCGTCGGCGGCGACGGCCCGCCGGTAGGGTCCGAACGACATCGCCGGACCGATCGGAGACCCGCTCCCATGGCTGACTACCCCACCTTCGTCGTACCGGAGAACCATGTCGAGCCGGTACCCCGGCGCATCCGCGCCGTGCTCAACGGGCAGACGGTGGTCGACACGACCGACGCGCGCTACGTCTGGGAGTGGTCAGCCTTCCCGCAGTACTACATCCCGATCGCCGACGTCGTGGCCGATTCCCTCGTCGACGAAGGAGTGACCGAGGAGACGCCGCGCGGGGACGTGAAGGTCTACGGTATCCGTGTCGACGACACTGACCGCCCGCACGCCGCCAAGGTGCTGGGCGCGTCGAAGGTCGAAGGCCTCGACGACACCGTGCGGTTCGAATGGTCCGCCTTCGACGCCTGGTACGAGGAGGACGAGCGGGTCTTCGTGCATCCGCGTAACCCGTACACGCGCGTCGATTCCATCCGCTCGACCCGTACCGTGCGCGTGGAGTCGCACGGCGTGGTCCTGGCCGAGTCGTCCTCGCCCGTGTTGTGCTTCGAGACCGGGCTCCCCACGCGCTACTACCTGAACGGCACCGACGTCGACTTCACCAAGCTCGTGCCCTCGGACACGGAGACGTACTGCCCGTACAAGGGCGCAACGAGCGGGTACTGGTCCGCCGTCGTCGACGGCAAGACGCACCCCGACGTGGCCTGGACGTACGACTTCCCCACCCGCGAGGTGCTTCCCATCGCCGGGCTGATCGCCTTCTACAACGAGAAGCTCGACATCTTTGTCGACGGCGTCGGGCTCGAGCGCCCCAACACGAAGTTCTCGCCTCGCCGCTGACGCTCGCACGGCGGCGCTGAAACGCGCCTGCACCGACACGCCGCCGTTGCGCCACGGGCGTATGCGGCGGGCTCTTCTCCTTCGGCGCGCCGTTCCTCGGCGCAGCCACCGACTGCGCGGAGGCCCGTGCCCGCGGCGTCGACCAGCGGCTCGTCTCGAGAGCACGAGGGCTGGCTGAGGCTCAACTGAGACGGCCGGCTGAGCCTCAACTGAGAGGCGCACGACATCGAAAGGCGATGGGTGTGGTGACGTTATGACGAAACGGGGGAACCTTCAGAAGGGCGGATTCCTATGGGTTCTCGAGCACACGATCGATCACGAGGTCGTCGACTGACGACGCGTTTGTCGCTGGTCTTGGTCCCGGTCGCATCGCTGATGGCCATCGGTGGTCTCGCCGCGACGACGACACCGGCGGGTGCATCGGCCAGTTCCGCGGCCACAAGTACGGGCGTACCTGACCTCGGTCCGGAACTGGCAGCCCTCGAAGCACAGGTCACCGCCACACTCGGCAACGTTTCCGTTCCCTTGGTCGGATCCATCTCTTGTCTCCCCTTCGATATCGAGAAGATCCTGACCGGTGAGATCGTCGGCGGGGGCGTCTGCTGAGCCGCCTCGCTGGTTGATCTGGTCGCGCCTCGACCCCGATGTCCGCAATGGGCGGATCAACGTGCCGAACCACGACACGGAGGGCTCGCACGGTTGGGGGTACGGCCCTTCAACATTGGGCCGCCCGCGCGGTGAGTTGGTTTACGGCTTCTTCGGTGCCAGCACCGGCTTGAGCACCTCGCCGGTGTAGCTCCCGGCCGTCTTGGCCACCTGCTCGGGCGTGCCCTCGGCGACGATCAAGCCGCCCTTGTCGCCGCCCTCGGGGCCGAGGTCGATGATCCAGTCGGCCGTCTTGATCACGTCGAGGTTGTGCTCGATCACGACCACCGTGTTGCCCTGGTCGACCAGGCGCCCCAGCACCTCGAGCAGCTTGCGGGTGTCGTCGAAGTGCAGCCCCGTCGTCGGCTCGTCGAGGATGTAGAACGTGTGGCCGGTCGGCCGCCGGCTCAGCTCGCTGGCCAGCTTGACCCGCTGGGCCTCGCCGCCCGACAGCGTCGGCGCCGGCTGGCCCAGGCGCACGTAGCCGAGACCGACGTCGACGAGCGTCTGCATGTGGCGGGCGATCGGCGGCTGGCGCTCGAAGAACGTCAGCGCCTCCTCGCACGACATGTCGAGCACGTCGGCGATCGTCTTGCCGCGGAACGTGATCTCCAGGGTGTCGCGGTTGTAGCGCGCCCCGCCGCAGATCTCGCACGGCACGTAGACGTCGGGCAGGAAGTGCATCTCGATCTTGATCGTCCCGTCGCCCGCACACGCCTCGCAGCGCCCGCCGCGGACGTTGAAGGAGAAGCGCCCGGGCTGGTACCCGCGCACCTTGGCCTCGGCCGTCTGCGCGAACAGCTTGCGGATGTGGTCGAAGACGCCCGTGTACGTCGCCGGGTTCGACCGCGGCGTGCGCCCGATCGGCGCCTGGTCGACGTCGACGACCTTGTCGAGGAACTGCATGCCCTCGACCTTGCGGTGCCGCCCCGGCAGCGCCTTGGCCCGGTGCAGGTGCTGCGCCAGCGACCGCAGCAAGATGTCGTTCACCAGCGTCGACTTGCCCGACCCCGACACGCCGGTCACCGCGATCAGGCACCCCAACGGGAACGAGACGTCGATGTCCTTGAGGTTGTGCTCCCTCGCGCCGCGCACCGTCACGACCTCGCCGTCGCCCGGGCGCCGGCGCGCCGGCACCGGGATCGACCGCTTGCCCGAGAGGTACTGGCCCGTGATCGACGCCTTGTTCGTCAAGATGCCGCCCCGGCCCGTCACCGGCCCCGCGTGCACGATGTTGCCGCCGTGCTCCCCCGCGCCCGGCCCGATGTCGACGACGTAGTCGGCGGCGCGGATCGTCTCCTCGTCGTGCTCGACGACGATGACGGTGTTGCCGAGGTTGCGCAGCCGCTCCAAGCGTGCCGATGAGCCGCTGGTTGTCGCGCTGGTGCAGGCCGATGGACGGCTCGTCGAGCACGTAGAGCACGCCGACCAGGCCGCTCCCGATCTGGCTGGCGAGCCGGATGCGCTGCGCCTCGCCGCCCGACAGCGTCCCGGCCGAGCGGGCCAGCGACAGGTAGTCGAGCCCGACGTCGAGCAGGAACTGCATGCGCTCGCGCACTTCCTTGAGCACCCGGTCGGCGATCAGGTGCTCGCGGTCGGTCAGCTCCAACTTGGCCATGGCGTCGACCGCGGCGGCGATCGAGAGGCTGCACAGCTCGTAGATGTTCCGCCCGTCCACCGTCACGGCCAGCGACTCGGGCTTGAGCCGCGCCCCGTGGCACTGCGGGCAGTCGACCTCGCGCATGTACTGCTCGATCTGCTCACGCGACCAGTCCGACTCCGCCTCGCCGTGACGCCGCTGCAGCCACGGGATGATCCCCTCGAAGTGCGCGTCGTAGCTCCGCGTGCGGTTGAAGCGGTTCTTGTACGTCACCCGCACGGCCCGGCTGCCCGTGCCGTAGAGGATGGCCTTCTTGTCCTTCGCCTTGAGCTTCTTCCACGGCGTGTCCACCGAGAAGCCACCGGCCTCCGCCACCCCTTCTTGGAGACCGGTGAAGTACTCGCTGCGCGCCCCGGCCCACGGCGCCAGCGCGCCCTCGGCCAACGACAGCGAGTCGTCGGGCACCACCAGTTCGGGGTCGACCTCGTAGCGCGTCCCGAGCCCGGCGCACAGCGGGCAGGCCCCGTACGGGGAGTTGAAGGAGAAGTTGCGCGGCGCGGGCTCCTCGAAGCTGATGCCGCAGTGCGTGCACGCAAGATGCTGCGAGAACGTGATCGCCTCGTTGCTCTCGCCGTCGCCGCTCTCATCCTTGCCGCCGCCGTTCATCACGAGCACCTCGGCCGTGCCGCCGGTCAGCTCGAGCGCCGTCTCGATCGACTCGGTCAGGCGCTGGCGGATGTTGGCCCGCCGGATGAGGCGGTCCACCACGACCTCGATCGTGTGCGTCTCGTAGCGCGCCAGGGCGACCTCGCCCCGGTCCGCCAGCTCGAGCGGCACGCCGTCGACCCGCACCCGGGCGAAGCCCTGCTTGGCCAGGTCGTCGAGCAGCGAGCTGTACTCGCCCTTACGGCCCCGCACGACCGGCGCCATGACCTGGAACCGGGTGCCCTCGGGCAGCTCCATGACCCGGTCGACGATCTGCTGGGGCGTCTGGCGGGCCACCGGCCGACCGCAGGTGGGACAGTGCGGGTGCCCGATCCGGGCGTAGAGGAGCCGGAGGTAGTCGTAGACCTCGGTGATCGTCCCCACCGTCGACCGCGGGTTGCGCGAGGCCGACTTCTGGTCGATGGAGATGGCCGGCGACAGCCCCTCGATGAAGTCGACGTCGGGCTTGTCCATCTGGCCCAGGAACTGACGGGCGTACGCCGACAGCGACTCGACGTAGCGGCGCTGCCCCTCGGCGTAGATCGTGTCGAAGGCCAGCGACGACTTGCCCGACCCCGACAGCCCCGTGAAGACGACCAGCTCGTCCCGGGGCAGATCGAGGTTGACGTCACGCAAATTGTGTTCACGAGCCCCGCGAATGACCAGGCGATCGGCCATCCGAGCAGGATACCGGCGCGCTGTCTCACTTCCGTCTGTGTCCAGGTCAGGCCGCCGCGCCGGTCCGGGAGGAACCGACGCGGCGGTCCCTGGAGCTCAGCCGCCCGCCATCCCGACCACCGGCGCGTTGAGGTGCAAGGACCCGGCCGAGCCCTCGAAAGGTGCGTCGCCGTAGTTGAAGACACCGCCGTCGGAGGCGACGAGCCAGTAACCGAGGCCACTCGGGCTCGAGGCCATCCCGACCACCGGCTTGTTCAGCTTGAGCGAGCCTGTGGAGCCGTAGAAATTGGCGTCGCCGTAGTTGAAGATGCCCCCGTCGCTCGCCACCAGCCAGTAGCCGAGGCCGGTCGGCGTGCCCGCAATGCCCACGACGGGCTTGTTCAACTTGAGCGCTCCGGTCGAGCCGTGGAACAGCGCGTCCCCGTAGCTGTAGATGCCGCCATCAGCTCCGACGAGCCAGTACCCCCCACCGTCGGGGGTCGCCGCCATGCCCACGATCGGCGCGTTGATCGGCTGGCCGCCGCGGCTGCCGTAGTAGTTGGCGTCGCCGTAGGTGAAGATGCCGCCGTCGGAGGCGACCAGCCAGTAGCCCTGGCCGTCGGGCGTGGTCGCCATCCCCACGATCGGCTTGTTGAGCGGCTGGCCGCCGCGGCTCCCGTGGAACTGGGCGTCGCCGTACGTGAAGATCCCACCGTCGGAGGCCACCAGCCAGTACCCCTGGCCGTCGGGGGTCGGGTCCATCCCCACCATCGGTTTGTTCAGCTTGATGGAGCCCGTCGAGCCGTAGAAGGTGTTGTTGGGGTAGGTGAAGATGCCGCCGTCTGTGGCATCGAGCCAGTAGCCCTGGGCGCCGGTCCACGTGCTCAAGAAGCCCTGTGTGTTGCCGCCACCGGATGCCGCGGAGTACTGCCCGACGACAGTGCACGCCACGGGTGAGTAGCACGTCACCCACTTGGCGAAGGAGCCGAAGTCGCTCGTTGGGTTGTTGTTCGACGGCATCGCCACTTGCGTCGGGGACCAGGAACCACCGCTCAGCGTGACGACGTAGCCGGTCTGGATGTCCCCCGTGGCCGAGTAGTCGCCGCTCACCATGCAGTACGACGGCGTGGGACACGAGACCGTTTCGAGTTCGCCGTTCGACTGAGTGGGTGCCGCGTTCGAAGGCAACGGCGCCTTCATGCCACTCCAGCTGCTGCCGTTCCAGGTCGTGAGGGTGCTGGGCTCGTTGCTCCCGGTGTCGTAAAACCCTGCGGCGACGCACATCGACACCGTCGGGCAGTCGACGCCGAATTGGACGCCGAACTCCGGTGAGGTTGATCCCGGCGTGGGAGCTGTCTCCACGCTCCAGGTCCCACCGGCCAGCGTCGCGACGAACCCCAACTCGGTGGAGCCTGTCGTCGAATACCAGCCAGCGGCTGCGCAGAACGTCGTCGTCGGACACGAGACGCCGTAGGCCTGGCCAAAACCACCGGAGGTGGCGAAATCGCTGGGCAGCGGCATGGAGCCGCCGGTCCAGGTTCCGCCCGACCAGGTCTCGGTCAACGGAACCGAGTTCCCCGCCGTAGTCGCGTACTCGCCCGACGCCATGCACCACGACGCCGTCGCACACGTGATCCACGTCAAGAAGGAGAAGTCCCCCGTGGCGGCAGGTTGTGTGGGCATGGGGGCGGCCTGCGGCGTCCATGTGGTGCCCGATAGGGACTCGACCAACGCGGTGGTATGGCCCGAGCTGTTCTCGTAGCTCCCCACGGCGACACACGAGGCGACGGCC
The DNA here is from genome assembly GCA_963821105.1 of uncultured Acidimicrobiaceae bacterium. Classification (GTDB taxonomy): domain Bacteria; phylum Actinomycetota; class Acidimicrobiia; order Acidimicrobiales; family RAAP-2; genus Bog-473. Next base: position 120,651 of record CAWGCO010000006.1, on the reverse strand, counting down.
GTGCAATCGACGTTCGTGAGGCTGCCCTCCGGCTCCGGGGAAGGTCCCGGAGCGACGTCGCCGGGCAGCGGAGCCTGAGCTGCGCTCCATGCGCCGTTCGAGTACGTCTCGACGAGCGGCAGGTAGTACCCGGCCGTTGTCTCGTATGCACCGACCGCGATGCAATACGTCGTGGTCGGGCACGACACCGCCTGACAGGGTGCCTCGAACCCGCAGTCCGACCCGCCCAACCAGAGTCCTTGGTCCGAACCCGATCCGGCGTCGTTCGGCTGCGGCGCCTCGGTCTTCGTCCACGAGGTGCCGCTCTGCGTCTCGATGAGCCCCCACGCGCGACTCGACTGGTCGTCGTACCACCCAGCGGCGACGCATTGGTTCGCTGCGGGGCAGCTCGTTGACGCCAGATAGACCTCGGGGTTCACGGAAATCCCGTCGGCTGCGTCGCTCGGCAGCGGAGCCTGGGTCGTCGTCCAGCCCTGCGCCGGCGGCTGTGCCGCAGCGGGCGCGCCCGGCGTGAGCAGAAACCCAAGGCCGGCGAGCAACACCACCACCGCAGAGATGGGGACCCGAAGCGTCCCGATGGCGCCCGCCCAGCGGGTCGTGGCCTGGCCTGAACAACGAGCGCGCATGATGCCCTCTTTCAGTCGCACTGCTTCACGGTTCACCGCTGACGGCTGGGAAGGATCGTAACGGCTGTGCTCGGCCTGTGCTCGGCCTGTGCTCGGGAGCCGCTTCTCTCGGCGCGTACTTCTGCGGCCAGCGCGTTGCCATGGTCATCCATGGGGCCCCGTCGAGTCAGAACGCCGCGCCGGTCCGGGAGCAACCGACGCGGCGGTCCCCAGCGCTCAGCCGCCCGCCATCCCGACCACCGGCGCATTGAGGTGCAGAGAGCCCGCCGAGCCCTCGAAGGGTGCGTCGCCGTAGTTGAAGATGCCCCCGTCGGACGCCACGAGCCAGTAGCCGAGGCCGCTCGGCGAGCTCGCCATGCCGACCACCGGCTTGTTCAACTTGAGGCTGCCCGTCGAGCCGTAGAAGTTGGCGGCGCCGTAGTTGAAGACGCCGCCGTCGGAGGCGACCAGCCAGTAGCCGAGGCCGCTCGGGCTGGCCGCCATCCCCACGACGGGCTTGTTCAGCTTCAGCGCCCCGGTTGAGCCGTAGAACAGCGCGTCGCCGTAGCTGTAGATGCCCCCGTCGGAGCCCACGAGCCAGTACCCCCCACCGTCGGGGGTCGCCGCCATGCCCACGATGGGCGCGTTGATCGGCTGGCCGCCGCGGCTGCCGTAGTAATTGGCGTCGCCGTAGGTGAAGATGCCGCCGTCGCTCGCGACCAGCCAGTAGCCCTGGCCGTCGGGCGTGGTCGCCATGCCCACGATCGGCTTGTTGAGCGGCTGGCCGCCGCGGCTGCCGTGGAACTGGGCGTCGCCGTAGCTGAAGATGCCGCCGTCCGAAGCGACGAGCCAGTAGCCCTGGCCGTCGGGCGTGGGCGCCATCCCCACCATCGGCTTGTTGAGCTTGAGCGCTCCGGTCGAGCCGTAGAAGGTGTTGTTGGGGTACGTGAAGATGCCCCCATCGGTGGCATCGAGCCAGTAGCCCTGAGCGCCGGTCCAGGTATCGAGGGCACCCTGCTCGTTGCCGTTGGTGTCGCTGTAGAAGCCGCCGACCACGCAGGCGACGGGTGAGTAGCAGGTAACCGTGCGGGCATACGAGTAGAGGCTGTTGGCCAGCTGGACGTTCGACGGCACCGGTATCTCCGTCGTGCTCCAGCTCCCGGCCGAGAGCGTGTCGACGAAGCCGTGGTCCGCGACGCCGCTCGTCGCGGTGTTGTAGCCCCCGACCGCCACGCAATACGCCGCGGTGGGACACGACACGTCTTCGGCTCTCGTCGCTGCGTTCGAGGCCGGTGACGCATTGCCCGGCAGAGGAGGCACGGGCGCCGTCCAGGTGCCATCCGACAGCGTGTCGATCACGAGAAAGCTGCCGCCCCCACCCTGCTCGAACGAGCCGACCGCGGTACAGGTCGTAGCCGAGCCGCACGACACCGAGAGCAGCTGCACGAATTCAGGTGAGATCGCACTGGGCGGCAGTGGTGCCTCCGTCGCCGTCCAAGAGGCCCCGTTCCAGAAATCGATCAGGCCGTTGTCGTTGCCGGAGCTGTCCTCGTAACCCCCGACGGCGGCGCAGCTGGACCCCCAACACGAGACCTCGAAGAGCTCCGCGTACTGATCGCTGTCCGTGTCATTCCCCGAATTAGACGGCTCGGGCGCCCGTGTCGAGGTCCACGTGCCGTTGGCGAGGACGTCGATGAGCCCGTTCGCGTAGCCGCTGGCGTCTTCGTAGCCGCCGACCGCCGTGCAGGACCCTGCGGACGGGCACGAAACCCCTTCCAGGTCGGAAAACTGCGCGCCGGACGGGAGCGGGACGGGCTGGGCAATCCACGTGGTGCCCGACAGCGTGGCGAGGTATCCGATCCTGTCGCCGCTGGTGTTCTGGTACTCACCCACCGCGGCGCACGACGTCGGTGTCGCGCACGACACAGAGAACAGCCAGGCGCTGGGAAAGTACGTCGGCCCGGAGTCGCTGGCCGCATCGCCCGGCAGCGGGCTCTGTATCGCCGCCCACGACCCGTTGGAAAAGGTCTCGATCAGCGGCTCGGTATAGCCCGACGAGCCTCCGTCGTCGTTGAACTGCCCTACGGCCACACAGAACGTCACCGTCGGACACGAGACCGGGCGGCACGGTATCTGCTCGCCACAATTGGCCGCGCCGATGCGCAGGTCCTGCTTGGCTCCGCTGCCGGCGTTGTTCGGTTGCGGAGCCTCCGTCTCGGTCCAGTTCGTGCCGTTCTGGTTCTCGATCAGCCCCCAGGCCTTGCCGTTCGTGTCGAGATACCACCCCGCCATCACGCACGCATTGACCGCGGGGCAGGACGATCCGGCGGTGTAGACCTCCGGGTTCGTGCTGCCGTTCCCCGAATCGGTGGGCAGTGGCGCCTCGGTGGTGGTCCAACCCTGGGCCGGCGGTTGCGCCGCCGCCGGCGTGGCCGGCGCCAGCAGGAAGCCGAGGCCGGCCAGCAGGACCACCACCGCGGAGAGCGGGGTGACGAGCACGCGAACCAGCCGCGCCTGGTGCGGTATCCCGGAGCGGGTCGCGCTACGGCTGTCGGTCGCACGACGAATGGATAAGCGTCGCATCAGTCCTCCTCGGTCCTTGCTGCTGTCTTGTTGCGTTTCACGCTCAGCCGCCCGCCATTCCGACGACCGGGGCGTTGAGATGGAGGGAGCCGGCCGAGCCTTGGAAGGGCGCGTCGCCGTAGTTGAAGACGCCCCCGTCGGAGGCGACGAGCCAGTAGCCGAGCCCGCTCGGCGAGCTGGCCATGCCGACCACCGGCTTGTTCAGCTTGATGCTGCCCGTCGATCCGTAGAAGTTGGCGTCGCCGTAGTTGAAGACGCCGCCGTCCGACGCCACCAGCCAGTAGCCGAGTCCGGTCGGCGTCGACGCCATGCCCACGACGGGCTTGTTCAACTTGAGCGCTCCGGTCGAGCCGTGGAACAGCGCGTCCCCGTAGCTGTAGATGCCCCCGTCGGCGCCGACGAGCCAGTACCCCCCGCCATCGGGGGTCGCCGCCATCCCCACGATCGGCGCGTTGATCGGCTGGCCGCCTCGCGAGCCGTAGTAGTTGGCGTCGCCGTACGTGAAGATGCCCCCGTCGCTCGCGACCAGCCAGTAGCCCTGGCCGTCGGGCGTTGTGGCCATGCCGACGATTGGCTTGTTGAGCGGCTGGCCACCCCGACTGCCGTGGAACTGGGCGTCGCCATACGTGAAGATCCCACCGTCGCTCGCCACCAGCCAGTAGCCCTGGCCGTCCGGGGTCGGGTCCATCCCCACCATGGGCTTGTTCAGCTTGATGGAGCCCGTCGAGCCGTAGAAGGTGTTGTTGGGGTAGGTGAAGATGCCGCCGTCCGTGGCATCGAGCCAGTAACCCTGGGCGCCGGTCCAGGTGTCGAGGAAGCCCTGGGTGTGATCGGCGGAGTCCTCGTAGTTGCCCGTCACGACGCAGGCCACCGGCGAGTAGCAGGCGGCCGTGCGGCCCTTGGACTGGCCGTTCGAAGGTAAGGGCGCCGACTGGACGCTCCAGGTCCCGCCCGATAGCGCATCAACGAAGGCTGTTTGGGTAGCACCCGTGGCGTCGTAGTAGCCGGTCGTCATACAGAAAGCCGGCGTCGGGCACGAGAGCTCGATGAGCTCGGCGTACTGATCGGACGCATCGGCGTTCGAGGGCTGCGGCGCCTGGATGGCCGTCCAGTTGCCACCGGCAAGCGTGTCGATCAGGCCGAAGTATTTGCCGTTCTGGTCGAAGTAGTCGCCGACCGCGACGCAGGTGGTCGACGAGCCGCACGACACCGTTGCCAGCTGGTCGAATTCCGGGTTGGTCGTGTTGGCCCCCGGCGGGAGCGCGCCCTGGAGCGGTGTCCACCCGGTCCCGTTCCACGTCTCGATGAGCGGGAAGATGCCACCGCCGGTCGTCTCGTACAGGCCCGTGACGACGCAATCGGTCGCAGAGGGACAGGTCACCTGCGTCGTTCCCGCGTACTGGTGCGAGTCGGTGTCGTCCCCTGCTCCGGACGGCTCGGGCGCCATGCCGCCCGTCCAGATGCCGTTGGTCGAGGTGAGCAACCAGCCGTTGAAGGCGTCGGGGGACGACGTGTCGTTGTAGAAGCCGGTGACGGCGCAGAAGGACGCCGTCGGGCACGAGACGCCGTTCAGCTGCAGGAAGTTGGTGGCGTCGGAGGGACGCGGTGCCGGCTGGGCGGTCCACGCCGTGCCCGACAAGGTGGCGATCAACCCGTTGGTGACGCCGCTCGTGTTCACGTAGGTGCCTACGGCCACGCAGGACGTGGTCGAAGCGCACGACACGGAGTAGTACGACGCGTCGGGGAAGTTGGTCGGACCGGCGTCGGTCGCCGCGTCATTCGGCAGGGCACCGTCGGCCGAGCTCCAGCTCCCGTTGGACAGCGTCGAGACCACGGGCTCGGTGTAGCCCGCGGCGTCCTCGTACCCACCCACGGCGACGCAGAAGGTGGCCGTCGGGCACGAGACGGCGTGGCAGGGCTGATTGAACCCGCAGTTGCTCGAGCCGAAATAGAACCCCTGATCGCTTCCCGAGCCGGCGCCCGGCGGATTTGGTGCCTCGGTGTCAGTCCACGACGTCCCGTTCTGCTGCTCGATGAGCCCCCAGGCACGACCCGACGTGTCGGAGTACCAGCCCACCGTGACGCAGGCGTTGGCGGCTGGGCACGTGGACGACGCCGTGTACACGTCCGGGTCGGTCGATCCGTTACCGGCGTCGGTCGGCAGCGGCGCCTCCGTCGTGGTCCAGCCCTGAGCGGGAGGCTGCGCAGCGGCGGGAGCCGCCGGCGCAACCAGGAAACCGAGCCCGGCGAGCAGAACCACCACCCCCGAGAGCGGGATCTTGAGTGCCCCGATTGCGCCCGCCAAGCGGGCCATGGCCTGATCCGAACGACGAGTGCGCATGGCGCCCTCCTCCAGCTCGCACTGCTTCGCGGTTCAAACGGTTACGGCTGAAGCGGATCGTAACTGCTGTGTTTCCCCGCCGCTCAGGAGATTCTCATCACTTGGCGTACAAGTACGACAGAGGCGGCCTGGGCCGTGCGTTCCTGGCGAAGACGGAACGTCAACCGGCGTCGAACGTCACGTCCTCCTCACCCCAATAGGCGTCGACGGCGGAGATCAACCCGTCGTCGGTGATGGTGAAGATCTCGACGCCGCGGATGTGCATGGTCGCACCGCCCTCGAGACAAAGGGTGATGTGGAAGCGGATGGCGGCCTTGTCCGCCACCGGATGGCACTGCTCGACTTCGAACGTCATCGTCTCGCACGCATCGAACGATTGCTTGATGAACGCTCTGATCTCTTCGCGACCGTTGTGCACGCCCGACGGGTAGGGGTCGACCTGGACGGCGTCGGGCGTGAACAGCGCGGCGTACCTGTCGGCGTCCCGGGAACTGGCGGCCTCGGCGTACCGAGCCATCGCCTCGCGGAGTTGCGTCGTCGTGGGCATGAGCCCAGACGCTAGGCGACCGGCCCGATCCCGCGGCGGTGCGGCGTCAGCCGGGGATGGACGAGCGGATCTCGGCGATCTCGTCGCGCAGCAGCGCCGCCTCCTCGTAGCGGAGCTCGGCAGCGGCGGCCTTCATCTCGGCCTCCAGCTGGGTGATCAGCTCCACCGCCTCGGCGGGCGTCGACGCGTCGCCGTCGGTCAGCAGGTCGGCCGGCGAACGGTTGCCTCGCACCGCCGCGTTGCGGCGCACCTCGGCCCGGCTGCGACCCGCCCGGGTCGCCCGGCCATCGGCCCCGACCCCGCCGCTGCCGCGGAGGCGTTCGAGGATGTCGGTGACCGACTTGCGGATGGTCTGGGGATCGATCCCGTGCTCAAGGTTGTAGGCGATCTGCACCTCGCGCCGGCGCTGGGTCACCGAGACCGCCTCGCGCATGGAATCCGTGATGGTGTCGGCGTAGAGCACCACCACTCCGTCGACGTTGCGGGCGGCGCGGCCCATCGTCTGGATGAGCGACGACGCCGAGCGCAAGAAGCCCTCCTTGTCGGCGTCGAGGATGGCGACCAGCGCGACCTCGGGCAGGTCGAGGCCCTCCCGCAGCAGGTTGATGCCGACGAGCACGTCGACCGTGCCGAGGCGCAGCTCGCGGAGGATCTCGATCCGGGTGATCGTGTCGATGTCCGAGTGCAGGTACTGCACGCGCACGCCCGCCTCGGATAGATAGTCGGTCAGGTCCTCGGCCATCTTCTTGGTCAGCGTGGTGACGAGCACGCGCCCGCCTGCCCCGACCGTCTTCGTGATGCGCGCCAACAGGTCGTCGATCTGGCCCTTGGTCGGCATGATCGTCACCTCGGGGTCGACCAGACCGGTGGGCCGGATCACCTGCTCGACGACCTGCTCGGAATGCTCCAGCTCGAACGGCCCCGGCGTGGCGGAGACGAAGACGCTCTGGGGCACCCGCTCGACGAACTCGTCGAAGCGCAGCGGCCGGTTGTCCTTGGCCGACGGCAGGCGGAAGCCGTGCTCGACGAGCACGTCCTTGCGCGAGCGGTCGCCGGCGTACTGGCCGTGCAGCTGCGGCACGGCGACGTGGCTCTCGTCGATGACGCAGAGGTAGTCCTTGGGGAAGAAGTCGAGCAGCGTGAACGGCGTCTCGCCGGGCTTGCGGCCGTCGAGGTGGCGGCTGTAGTTCTCGACGCCCGAGCAGACGCCGGTCTCGGCGAGCATCTCGAGGTCGTGCTCGGTGCGGACCCGGAGGCGCTGGGCCTCGAGGAGCTTGCCCTCCTTCTCGAACTCCTGCAGGCGCTCGCGCAGCTCGACCTCGATGGTCCCGACGGCGCGCTGGATGATCTCGTCGCCCGTCACGTAGTGGGTGGCGGCGTAGACGGCGACGTCCTCCATCTCCTCGCCCATCTCGCCGGTGAGGACGTCGAAGGGCACGATGCGCTCGATTGTGTCACCGAACATCTCGACCCGCAGCGCCGCCTCCTCGTAGGCCGGGTGGATCTCCACGGTGTCACCGCGGGCACGGAAGGTCCCGCGGACCAGGTTCACGTCGTTGCGGGCGTACTGGAGGTTGACGAGGCGGCGCAGGATTTCGCGCTGGTCGACCTGTTCCCCCACGGCCAGGCCCAAGATGCGATCCCGGTACTCGTCGGGCGAGCCCAACCCGTAGATGCACGAGACCGAGGCGACGACGATGACGTCGCGGCGCATCAGGAGCGAGGACGTGGTGGCGTGGCGCAGACGGTCGATCTCGTCGTTGATGGACGAGTCCTTCTCGATATAGGTGTCCGTCGTGGGCAGGTACGCCTCGGGTTGGTAGTAGTCGTAGTACGAGACGAAGAACTCGACCCGGTTCTTGGGGAAGAGCTCCCGCAACTCCGAGGACAGCTGGGCGGCGAGCGACTTGTTGGGCTCGATGATGAGCGTCGGCCGCTGCACCTGCTCGATCATCCAGGCGATGGTGGCCGTCTTTCCCGAGCCCGTGATGCCCTGCAAGGTCTGGTAGCGGTCGCCCCGCGTCACGCCACGGGCCAGGTCGACGATGGCCTGAGGCTGGTCGCCCGACGGCTTGAACGGGGAGACGACTTCGAATGCGGGCATGGCCCTTCGAGGCTACCCGTGGGGTGTCTCTGGCCAGGCGGAAGGCGCCGCACGGCAGCCCCGGCGGCAAGGCGGCGTGGGCGGCCGTCAGGCCGTCGCCTGCTCCTCTTTCTCCTGGAGTGCCCGCTGCGCCTTCTGCGCCTCGAGCAGCCAGTCCCAGAGCTTGTCCACCTCGCGCTCGAGGGCGGCCCGGTCGCCCGAGTTGTCGAGGACGTAGTCCGCCTCCTGCTTGCGTTCGTCGCGCGAGATCTGCGAGCGGATGCGGGCCTCGGCGTCATCCCTGTCGAAGCCGCGCTGGGAGAGGAGGCGCTCCAGAGCGACGTCGACCGGCGTGTCGACCACGACGACCTTGTGCAGCCGCACCGTCTCGCGGTGCTGCGCCGTGAGGAGCGGGATGGCCAGGACGACGATGTGGTCGGTGTCGGCGTGGGCGTCGCGCGCCTGGATCATGGCGATGCCGATGGCCGGGTGCGTGATGCCGTTGAGGGCGAGGCGGGACTCGTCGTCGGCGAAGGCGATCTTGGCCAGCGCCGGACGGTCGATCGTGCCGTCCGGGGCGACGATGCCTGGTCCGAACCGATCGATGAGCGGCTGGTAGGCGGGCCCGCCGGGGGCCACGACGTCGCGGGCGACCTGGTCGGCGTCGATGAGGACGGCGCCGCGCTCGACGAGGAGGTCGGCGACGGCGGACTTGCCCGAGCCGATGCCACCCGTGAGGCCGACGGCCAGCATCTAGGCGCGGCCGTTCCCGTGGCGCCGGGGCTTGCGGGCCACAGCGAAGAGCACGAGCGTGGTGTCGTCGGGCTCGTCGGTGACGAACCAGTCGTCGGCGGTGATGCCGGTGCTCCCACCGCTGTCGCCGCGGGCGACCAGCTTGTAGGCGAGCGGCAGGATGCGGGTGTAGGCCCAGACGTACCAGGAGTACGGGATGCGGTGGCGGAGATCGAAGGCGTCGAGCTTGAGCAGCTTGTTGCCTTTGAGGCGGCGCGCCTCGAAGTCGGCCTTCACGTGCGGGGCGGCGTCGATGCCCCCCAGCCAGACGTCGCCGAAGTGGCGGTCGAGCATGTCCTTGAGCTCGGCGCGGTCGAAGAGGTGGAGGTGGAAGGGGTTCTCGAAGTCGGTCGGCCCGTTCGGCGTGACCAGGCACAGCACGCCGTCGTCCTTGACGACCCGGGCCAGCTCGGCCACGTGGGGCTCGGGGTCGGTGAAGTGCTCGATCAGGTGTGAGGAGCACGCGCCGTCGAAGCTGGCCGTGGCGAGGCCGAGGTCGAGTGCGTTCATCTGGGCGACCTCGAGACCCCGGGCGCCGTAGGTGGCCGCCGCCGTCGACGTGGCGTCAGATGAATAGTCCACCCCGACGACCTGGCGGTCGGGGCCGAGGAAGCGGGCGGACTCGAAGCCCTGGCCACAGCCCACATCGAGGATGTGGCCGTCGCCGATGCGCTCGAGGATGGCCCGGTAGCCGGCCTCGTGCAGCGCGAGCAGGGAATCGGGCGTGACCCCCTGCTGCGGCCGTTCCCCCGTGAGCCGGCTCTTCGTCCTGGTGGCACTGGTGGCGGTCGTGGCCACGGGGGCGCTCCCTTCGCGTCTCCCGTCCCTTGACGGGTGGTGGTGGCGTGGCCTGGTTACATTACCGGGCGACCTCCTGGCCCCTTGATGACCTCCGCATTCACCGTCACCGCCTCCCGGGGGCGGCACGCCGCCAACCGCAACGCGAAGAAGGGGAACGGCGACGGCGGGGAGGACGACGGCAATGTCGGAGGCGGAGGGGGCGCCACCGAGGAGGCCGGGGGCGGCGGGCTGACGAGGTCCGAGGCCCGGGTCCGGCGGCGGACGGACTCTGTGCGGCGCTGGAGCCGGTGGTGGTGGGTCGGCGGCCTGGTCGTGGTGGCCGGGCTGGCCTACGTCCCCCTGCTCCTGGTGCGGCCCGGGGTGGTCACCCCGGACACGAAGACGTACCTCTATCTCGACCCGCTGTCATTCCTGAGCCAGGTCGCCTTCATGTGGAACCCGACGGTCGGGTTGGGCACGGTCACGCACGAGTACATCGGGTACCTGCTCCCGATGGGCCCGTTCTACGCGGTGTTCCACCTGCTGGGGGTGCCCGTCTGGGTGGCCCAGCGCCTGTGGCTGGGCTCGATCCTGTGCGCGGCGGGCCTCGGGATGCTGTATCTCTGCCGGATCCTCGGGATGAGGGGGCCGGGACCGACGGCGGCCGCGCTGGCCTACATGCTCTCGCCGTACTTCCTGCAGTACGCGGGGCGGATCTCGGTGATCCTGCTGCCGTGGGCGGGCCTGCCGTTCATGCTGGGCCTCACCATCGTGGCCCTGCGCCGGGGCGGCTGGCGCGAGCCGGCGCTGTTCGCGTTCGTCGTCGCCCTGGTCAGCGGGATCAACGCCAGCTCGGTCATTTACGTGGGGGTCGCGCCGATCCTGTGGCTGTTCTACGCCGTCGTCGTGCTGCGCGAGGCGACGTGGCGGCACGCGCTGGCGACCGGGCTGAAGATCGCGGTCCTGACGCTGGGCGCGTCCCTGTGGTGGATCGCGGGGTTGGAAGTCGAGGCCGCGTACGGCGTCAACGTCTTGAAGTTCACCGAGACGGTGCCGTCGACGTCGGCCACCTCCAACCCGGCGGACGTGCTGCGCGGGCTGGGGTACTGGTACTTCTACGGCGCGGACCACACGGGGCCATGGACGAATGCCGCGGTGCGCTACACGCAGAACGTCTGGTTGCTGGGAGCGTCCTACGCCGTGCCGGTCGTCTCGTTGGTGGCGGCGGCGTTCGTGCGCTGGAAGGAGCGGGCCTTCTTCCTGGTGCTGCTCTTCGTGGGCCTCATCCTGTCGGTCGGCCCGTTCCCGTTCTCCAATCCGACGCTCGTCGGGGGCTGGCTCAAGGCGTTCATGACCGACACCACGGCCGGCTTGGCGTTGCGCTCGACCGACCGGGCCACGCCGCTCGTGCTGCTCGCCCTGTTCATGCTGTTGGGCTCGGCGCTGAGCGCGCTGTGGCTGCGCCTCTCGATCGTGGGCGTCGTCACCTCCCTCGCCGTCGCCGGGCTGGTCGTGGCGAACATGCCGTCGTTGTTCAACGGCGACACCATCGCCAACAACTTCACGCAGCCGGCCACGCTGCCCTCCTACGAGATGGCCGCGATCAGCCACCTGAACGCCACGCACCCGGGCACCCGCGTCTTCGCCATCCCGGGCAACGACTTCGCGGCATACCGCTGGGGCGACACGGTGGACACGCCGCAGGCGGCGTACCTGACCCGGCCGTTCGTGACCCGGGAGCAGCAGATCATGGGCTCGATCGCCACCGCCGACACGCTGTACGCGGTCGACGGGCCGATCCAGGACGGCGTCGAGAACATGAACGCCCTGGCACCCATGTCACGGTTGATGAGCGCGGGAGACGTCATGGTCGAGTACGACCAGCAATACGAGCGCTACGGCGTGCCCCAGCCCCAACTTCTGCAGCTCGCCCTGCTCCAGACGCCCAACGGGCTGAGCGACCCGCAGTCGTTCGGGACGCCCCGGCCGAACGCCTCGTCCGACTCCACGCTGAACGAGGAAGACCTCTCGATCCCGGGCAACGTCGGCTGGCCCTCCCCCATCGTCACCTACACGGTGGCCAACCCGCGGCCCATCCTGCGCGGCGAGTCCGACGACGGCGCCATCGTGATGGCGGGCGACGCCACGGGGGTCAACAACCTCGCCGGCCTCGGGATGCTCAACACGGACAGCGCGATCTACTACGCCGGCACGCTGGCCAACCATCCGGCGCAGCTCGACCAGCTGGCGTCGCAGGGCGCGCAGCTCGTGCTGACCGACACGAACCGCAAGCAGGCGTTCCGCTGGGACACGCTGACGGCCAACGCCGGCTACACCGAAACGCCGGACGAGAACCCGGCGAAGTCGGACCTGAGCGACAGCCCCGTCGAGCTCTTCCCCGGCACGGGGATCACGTCGAAGACGTACGCCAGCTACGTGGGCGCCGTGAACGTCTCCGCGAGCAGCTATGGCAACAGCGTGTCGTACACGCCCGAAGACCAGGCGTACAGCGCCATCGACAACAACTTCGACACGGCCTGGATCACGGGGACGTTCGTGCCCAACCCGGCCGGGCAGTGGTGGCAGGCCCAACTCACCACACCGGTCACGACGAACCACATCACGGTCGTCCAGCCGCAGCGGGGCGACCGGGCCCGGTGGGTCTCGTCGGTGACCCTGACCTTCGACGGCAAGGACCCGATCCGCTACAACCTGACGGCGGCATCGCACGCCACGTCGGGGCAGACGCTGACGTTCCCGACGCACACGTTCACCACGATGCGGGTCACGCTGAACGGCACCACGGACAACAGCGCGCCGCCGCTGTCGGCCTCCGCGGTGGGCTTCTCGGAGATCGAGATCCCCGGCGTGTCGGTGCACCAGGTGATCCAGATGCCGACGCAGATGCTGACGTCGCTGGGTGCCGCGTCGCAGTCGAACCGCTTGAGCATCGTGATGACGAGGCAGCGCACATCGCAGTACCCGCCGCGGAGCGACCCCGAGACGACTATTTCGCGGTCGTTCACGTTGCCGACGGCCCGGACGTTCTCCTTGGCGGGGAGCGCCTCGTTGTCCGCACTGATCCCCGACGACGAGATCGACCGGCTCGTCGGGCGTTCGACCAACGGTGCGACGGGGGTGCGCGACGCGTACTCGTCCGGCCGGCTCCCCGGGGACCTCAACGCCACGGCGTCGGCGACGGTCGACGGGAACTCCACGACGGCCTGGCAGCCCGGGCTCGGGATCCCCGCGCAGATCGGAGCGTCGCTGACGTACGACCTCACCAAGCAGCAGGCGCTGTCGCACCTCAACCTCCAGGTGATCGCCGACGGACGCCACTCGGTGCCGACGGCGCTGACGATCACGTCGGGGAGCCAGGTCCGCCACGTGACGCTGCCGCCGATCGCGGACTCGCCGGTGCCGGGGGCGACCATCACGGTGCCGCTCTCCTTCCCTGCCATCACCGGGTCGCACTTCATCGTCACCTTCACCGCCATCCGCCCCGAGTACGCGGCGAACTACTACTCCGCCGGCCCCTTGGCGCTGCCGATCGGGATCGCGGAGATCGGGATCCCGGGCGTGACGTCGGCGCCCACGCCGGCGCAGCTGCCCGGCAACTGCGTGAGCAACCTGCTGACCATCGACGGCCAACCGATCGACGTGTCGATCGTGGGCTCGACGTCCTCGGCCCTCGACGGCGGCGAGGTGCAGGTGGTGCCGTGCGGGCCGGACGCGGCGGGGATCAAGCTCTCGGCGGGGACGCACGTGGTCGAGACGGCGGTCGGCCACAACCCGCCGTGCGCCAGCGCGCCGGCGACGTGCACCGGGTGGAACCTCGACCAGCTCGCGCTCGACTCGGCCCCGGGTGGCACGGGGGCGCCCGCAGCGTCCCCGACGGCGGCGGGGACGCCGTCGCTGCCGGCCACCCAGCCCGGGGCGTCGCCGACGGTCACCCAGACCGCGTCGCACATCGACACGCAGACCGCCTCGGTGACCGGCGCCACCCAGCCGTTCGAGTTCGTGCTGGGCCAGAGCAACAACAAGGGGTGGAAGGCGGTGGCGACGCCCGGCCCGGGGGCGGCGCCGGGGTCGCACGCGGTCGACCTCGGGACGTCGCAATTGGTCGACAGCTTCGCCAACGGATGGCAGATCACCGCGGCCGACCTGCACGACCTGGGCGGCCCGAACTTCACGGTGACGCTGTCGTGGACGCCGCAGCGCCTCGTCTGGGCCGCGCTGGCGATCTCGGCGGTGACGCTCATCCTCTGCCTCATCGTCGGCTTCCTGCCGGTGCGGTCGCGCCGGTGGTTGCGGCGGCGGTTGCCGCGTCGGTTGCGCGGGCCCGCTGGGCCGGACGCGCCGGAGCGGCCCTCGAACCCGTTCGACGCACCTGCATTGACGCTGCCGTACTCGGTCCCAGCGCTGGGCACGCGACGGCGGGGCTGGGCGCGCTTCCCGCGCGCGTTGGTGCTCGGAGCGTTGACGGGTGCGGTGGCGCTCCTCGTGGCGGCGCCGTGGGCCGCTTTGGCGGTCGCGGTCTTGGTGGCGGTCGGCCTGGTGTTCCGGTGGGCGCGGGCGGCGGCCACCATCGGCGGCATCGCCTTCATCGTGGCGGGATGCCTCAACGTGGTGCAGGGGCAGCGCGTCCACCACTACCTGCCCGGCTCGAACTGGGCCGGCTCCTTCGTCCACGCCGGCAACCTGATCTGGGTGGGCATCGTGCTGCTGGTGGCCGACGCCGCGATCTCGAGCTTCGGGCAGCGGGTGGCGAAGCCGTTGGGCTTCCGGGCGCTGCGGGCGGTGCCGGCGGGGGCCGGGGCGCCCTGGGTGGCTGCGGTCGACGCTCCTGATGCGACTTCGGGGTCGGCGTCGGGCTCTGGCTCGGCCTCGGAATCCGCTGCCGAGGCGCCGTCGGCCGGAACGGCGGATGTGGCCGCGGACGAGTCGTCAGGCGAGGACGCTGATGCGACGCCCGAGGTCGCATCGGGACCCGAGGGGCCTGACACAGCGGAAGAAGCTTCGGGTGGCGAGGGCGCGGATATGACCTCGGAGGCCGCGCCGATCGAAGACTCGGATACGACTCCGGAGGCGCCACCCGGCGAGTCCGACGATCCCGCCTAGCTCTTCGGCTCAAATTGGGGGTCCGAGAATGTTCTAGGAACGCATACGCCGCCTAACTCAGGAATTTGCCCAATTCCATGAGTCAAATGTGGAAAGTCCCTCCAGAATTGCGTTTCTCCTCAAGTCCTTGACCGAAGCGTCAAGGACACTGCGAACACGCTTCGAAGTCGCCCCGACCGGCAGATCCGAAGGTCAAGAAGTGGACGACACCTCGCCAGCCAGCGCCTCCAAGGCGCGACGGGCGGTGGCGTCCCACGTGAACCAGCGCGCCCGGGCCAACGCACCCTTGGACAAGCGGCTGCGCAGCACCTCGTTGCCCAGCACCCGCTCCAGCGCACCCGGTAACTGAGAGAGGTCGTCCACCAACAGGCCCGACTCACCGTCGACCACGGCGTCGGCGTGGCCGGCGATATCCGTCGCCACGGCGGGCGTCCCGCAGGCGGCGGCCTCCGTCAGCGTCATGCCCCAGCCCTCGCGTTGCGAACTGCTCGCCACCACCCAGGCGCTGCGGTAGGAGTCCACGAGCTCGTCGTCGCTCACGTGGCCGGGCATGCGAACCCAGTCGGACGCCCCGAGCTCGTCGCGCAACGCTTCGAGCGCCGGGCGCTCGTAGCCCTCACCGATGATGACGGCCTCGAGGTCCGGGATCTGGCGTTTCACTTCTGCCAGCCCGCGGAGCAGGGCGTCGAATCGCTTCACCGGCACCAAACGGCCGACGGCCACCACCAGCGGCGTGGGTGAGCGGTGGCCGCCCGGGCGGTAGCGCTCGTCCACCCCGGGCGGGGCGACCGTCACCCGGCCCTCGGGCAGGTGCAACATCTCGACGATCTCGCGGCGCGACGACTCGGACAGCGTGACGATCCTGCTCGATCGGTAGAAGCGCGGTGCGACCCGCCGCTCCACGGTGTCCCCGAGGCGGGCCAGGGTCGGCGGCAGGACCATGCCCCACATCTCGGCGTGCACGTGGTGCAAGAAGACGATGCGCGGCCCGCGGTACCACAGCGGAGAGAGAAAGGGCATGCCGTTCCAGATCTCGACCAACGCGTCGCCCGGTCGATGCCCCATGCGGAGGCCCTCCCACGCGGCGCCGGGGAACACGGCATAGCGCCCGGAACGGCGCAGGACGCGATAGCCGTCGCGAGTGAGCGCCGACGGGCCACCCGGCACGGCGGACGTGCGGAAGGTGATGTCGAGCCCGGCGGCCGCCCAGAGCGAGGCGACCTTGTGGGCGTGGAGCTCCGAGCCGCCCGCCTCAGGATCGTCGAGGTCGCGCCAGGCGACGAAGTGCACACGGCGGAGTCCGGCGTCGGCGGCGATCTGTGCGAGCACGTCGCGCTCGTCCCGTGCACCGTGGTCCGACGATGACCTCTTCGTCGTGACTGCCCTCACCGGGCGCGGCCGCGACCGGCCCCGAGTCGTCACCCATTCGGGTCAGGTTAGCTCTGCGTGTACTTGCCCCAGCCGGACCCTGTGGACAAGCACGAAGCCCGCCGTGATGACCACCAGGACGCCTGCCTGGACGGCGAGGTCAACCAAGGCCGTGGCCCGCGGTGCGCCGTGGACGGCCAGAGCGGCCAGGGTCAATGCGAGCGCCGCCGGCGACGAGCACGCCGACCACCCAGCGCTTGCCCACGGCGAGCAGGTACATCGTGAGGATCACGGAGACGCTGAGCAGGATCATGGCAACCACGAGCGGAGCAAGCGCGTTGGCCGCCGAGGTGTACTGATGGTGGAACACGAGCTGGAGCAAGAATTCGGGCGCGGCCAAGGCCACCACGAGCAACACCAGCGACGGGATGGCGAGCAGGACGAGCACCACCGCCAGCTGTCGTAACGCGTGCCCGCCTTGGCGCCATCGGATCGCCGCCTCGGGCAGCAGGTAGCCGCCGAGCACCACCGCGCCGAAGACGATCGCCTTGCTGGTCACCGAGACCGCCGCGTAGGCACCGCTGTGGGACGGGTTGTCGCGTCCGACGACGAGCACATCGATGTTCTGCAGCACCGCGACCATCGAGAGCGAGACGGACGCCACGACGAGGTCGAGGGCGACCGTGCGCCGCTCGGTCGAGCCACCCGCCAACACCGGGTCGGGCCGTACCGCCGCCACCCAGCCGTTCACGGCCAAAAGGCGGGGCTGGCCACCCGACCAGACCTTCACGGCGGCGTAGCGAGCGTGCGCGGCCGCCACGATCTCGCCGATCAGGACGCCGACCGCCGCCCCCGACGGGCCGTACCCCGCCGCCACGAGGGCCAGGACCGCCACGACCCGGACACCAGCCTCGACGAGCAGGTTGCCCGCCAGCGGCTTGTAGGAACGGTGCGCCTGCAGCAGGCCGCGGTCGAGCGAGAGCAGGACGAAGAACGCGGCCGCCGCCAGAATGGCGGCGATCCCGACGCCGCTCTGCTGGTTGAGGAGCACCGCCACGTCGTGCCGGCCGAGATACACGATGATCGCCCAGAGCACGACGAGGATGGAGCCCTGGCGGTGGACCCGGCCCGCCCAGCGCCGGACGAGATGCCCGCTGCCGTCCTCGTGCCACATGGTCACCCGCCGCACCACCGCGACGACGACGGCCGAGCCCGGCATGGACAGGATCAGGTAGAGCCCGGTCAACTGGTTGAGGACGCCGTAGCTGTGCGGGTCGAGCAGGCGGGCCAGCGCGATGGTGAGGAGGACGCTCGCGCCGTTCGCCAGCACGCCGGCGATCGCGAGTGGGCCCGCCTGGAGCAGGCCGGCGCGCATCGACTCGACGCCCGGCTTCGCTCCGGCATCGAGGATGAGCTCCGCGCCGAGGTTCGGACCCACTGCATTGGGCGCCAGTGACATCGCCGCCGGCACGGACTCGACGACGACCTCGGCCGCCGGTGAATCCGCGGCCTGCTGCGTCGCTCACTCGTGTTTCCTCGATCCCCGCCGCCCAGATCTTCGCTTCGCTGACTTGGTCGCCGCCACGACCGAACGGTTCGGCCTTGAGCCCGAGCTGCGCGATCCCCGGCAGGATCTCGCGCTGCAAGAGCTCCCCGCCGGCCGGGCTGATGTGAATGCCGTCGGACGAACGGACCACGATGCCGTCGACGGTCGCTGCGTAGGCGCCCGCCGGGCGCCAGCATGTGGTTGAGGTCGATCACGCTCACCACGCTGGGCTGGCGGTGCGCCACCTGCCGCACCAACGTGTTGTAGGCGTCCGCGCGAGCCGGTGTGTCCTCGTCGTACGGTGGGCCGTCGGCTGGCGCTGGCTGGGGTCGATGTAAGGCATGGTGAGCAGCACCACTCTGGCACCAAACGAATGCAAGAATGGTAATGGCCTGCTCCAAGTCGGAGGTCAGGTGCTGGTCCCACACCGGCTCCCCGATGTGGACCCAATGCCCGTCCAGCAGGTGGTCCGTGACCTCCCAGCGCCCCAGGCCCAGGGCCACCACCTGTGGACGCACGCGCGCCACGAGGAAGGGCCACAGCCCCCGCCACTCGTTGCAACCGTGCACGTTGCGGGTCGCCTTGCCGTCGTCGCGGACTCCGAGTTGCGGAGTCGAGATCGCACCCGAGCGTGGCGTGGTCCTCGACGGTCACTCCGTAGTTCAGCCTGCGCTTGCACCGAGAGCCCTTGCGCCGAGAGTCAGCGCGATGGAGTCACCGACGATCAAAAGGCGAATCGGTTTGGCTGCCGTAGGCGCCGGCTTGCACGAGCGCGGCGTGCTCGCGCTCGTCGAGTCCGGGCGGCAGGCTCATCGTCGAAGCGCGGCCCGGATGTCGCGAGGTCCTCGAGCCGTGGTCGCCGCGAAGGCCGGCCCGACGCCGCCAGTGCCGCCGGGACGAAGGCGACCATGGCGGAGAGCACCACGAAGCACGTCACCCCCGCGGGGTTCGCCCACCCGATCGCTTCACGCTCCGCCGTCCCTCTCTTTGTCGCCGCATCCGCGCCCTCGCCGGACGCGCCCGTTCGCCGGGCTCCGGCCGAACACAACGACCAACGATCGCTCCTTGAGGCCGAGCCACGGCGACGCCATCTTTCCACGCGGGTTGCGGCAGCGGGAAGGTCAGAGGCGACGCTCAGCCGGGCGCGGCCGCCCCGGCGAGCCCGTGCAGCCCGACGCACTCGGGGTGCCCCATGCTCGCCACGACCCGTCCCGTCGGGCCCTCGGCCTGTCTGTACGCAGGACTCGAGCGTGCCCGCCTGCAGGCTGAGCGGAGCATGCACCCGGACCTGGACGTCGTCCCAGACCCAGGCCCCGGCCTGGACGGTCGGCAGCCGACCCAGCGCGGCCGTCATGAAGGCGGCGGCGTAGGTGGGGTCGTGGCCCTGCTGGAGCGGCGGCGACGCCCGGGGTGGTTGCGACGACGACGGTCGTCACCCGCCAGACCTCGAGGGCGTGGCGCACGGCCGCGTACTGCGCGGGTGTGCCAGTCGGCTGGGGCTCGTCGACGCCGAAGGCGAGCTTGCTCAGCACCTTGAAGCCGGCGGTCGCACTGCCCGCCGTGGCGGCCTGACCCTGCGGGCCTCCGCCGCCGGCCTGGCTGTAGTGCATGACGTTGACCGCCTGCCACGCCATCGCGACCTGGATTCCCGAGAAGGGCGCGGGATACGACAACAGCACCTGGCCCGGCGGCAGGTTCGGCGCCACCGTCGTGTACCAGCGCGGCAGGACGACGGGCCGCATGGCGAAGGGCAGCGTCGGGGCACGAAGACATCGAGCATCGGCACGAGCGCGACCGCCGTCACCGCCAGCGAGCCGAGCCAGCCGCGCCAGTCGGGCACCAGATCGTGCAGGTGGTACAGGATCAGCGCGAGCAGCACGGCGGCGGCCAGGTAGCCCACGGCCATGTAGCGCTGCTCGATCACGTTCTCGAGCACGGGCAGCTTCTCGAAGAGCTGCGACGGTACCCACGCACCATGGGGCCGATGCTGGATCGACAGGACGGCGCAGAGCACGAGCAGGAAGCCGAAGAACCACATCTTGCGGTCGCGCCAGAACGCGGCGAGGCCGACAACGAGGACGACGATGAAGGTCCAGCCGAGATACGCGGACGAACCCAGCGGCGAGCCCTCGTAGCCGCCGAGCGAGAGATAGAGGTCGTCGTTGCGTTTGGCGAATGTTTGCGGACACGAAGTCCGAGGCCTGGTAGCCGCCGATCTTCGGACAGGTTGGGCCACACGAGGCCCGAAAGGTGCGCCGGCCCCTCGAGGGCGAACCACACCGGCCAGGCGAGCAGGACCACGCCGACGCCGAGGCCGATGGCCAGGCCCTCGGCGGCATGGGGGGCCAGCCGCCGCAGCTCGTCCGGCGCAGAACCCGGGCGGCCACCACCAAGACGACGACACACAGACGACGACGAGCACGGCGCAGACGGCGAGGAGCTCGGACGACAGGAAGAACTGCGCGAAGAGGAGCGGCGCCGAGCGCGACGCCGGACCACCGCGCACTGTGGCGCTGGCGGATCAGGATCTCGTCGAGGACGGCCAGGATGAGCGGCAGCAGCATCAGCGCGGCGGTCATGAGGTGCGCGAACTCGAGGCTGGTCAGCACGAAGGGCGAGAAGCCGTAGAGCAGCCCGCCGACGAACGCCGCCGGCGTCCACGGCGCCCAGCGGCGGATGACGACGAAGGCGAAGAACGCCGTGAGCGCGGGCGTCAGCGTGGAGGCGACGTTGAGCGAGGCGACCGGCCCCCAGATCCACGTGACCGGGACCAGCGGCAGGCTCAGGCCCGTCGACCGACGTCTGCGCCAGCAGGTTGATGCCGCCGGGGTGGAAGATGGCGGTCGAGAAGAACGGGTTCTGCCCGTGGGCGAGCGCGGTGGCCGGCCACTGGAAGAACCACAGGAAGAGCGCCGGGTCGCCGCAGCCGCACAGCGTGTGGGTGGTGGCGCCGCTGGGCCCAGGCGTGTATCCAGAGGACGAAGCCCAAGAGGAGGTAGATCAGCCCGGCGCCGGCGAGGACCGTCCACCTGGCCAGTTGATGGAAGGGGTATCGAGCCGGAGGTCCGGGTCGGTGGCGGGGTCGCCGTCGTCGACGCCGGCTCCGGGGTCGGCGTCTCGGTCGGCGTCGGGGTCCTCGAACTCCTCGTGGGTGGATGCGGGCGGGCGCGTGCCGGTGCTCGTCGACCAACGCGACGAGCGCGTCGAGCGGCTCGGCCACCACCACAGCGCCCCCGTGGGCGCGTGTTCAGCCAGTTTCGAGCGTGCCCGCCACGGCGGTGCTGTGCGCGTGCGTCCGCGTCCGCCTCGGCAGCACGGGCGCGTCCCGCCCGGTCGAGCCCGCCTCGTGATACTCCTCTTCGACGTTCACGTTCCACATGTCGTGGTCGGTGCCGTCCAGCATGTTCTCCACCGTGAGCAGCGCGGTGTACATCGAGTGGTCCTGGTTGTTGTACTTGTGCATGCCGTTGCGCCCGACCGGGTAGCACGTTGGACGCCTCGGCCTCGAGCCACTTGCGGATCGTCTCGACGTTCGCCTTGTAGCTGAAGTCGTAGTACGGGTAGGCCTTGGGCACGCGCACGACGTAGCCGCCCTCGACGTCGCCGTCGGCGGCCAGGCCGAGCGCGATGAGCTCCTTGGTGCCGAGCGCGATCAGCTCGTCGTCGGGCTTGTTCCACATGTCGTCGCCCTCGAAGACGAAGTACTCGAGGCCGAGGCACGTGCGCCCGTCCTTGACGAGGTACGGCGACCACGAGCCGTAGTTCTGGATCCGCCCGACCTCGACGTCGGTGGCGTGGATGTAGATCCAGTTGTCGGGGAAGCTCCTCGACTGCGGGACGATCAGCGCCACGGTGAGGTAGTCGCGGTAGTGCAGGTCGTCGGCCGCCGCGACGACCTCGGCGGGCGGGGGCGGCGTGATCGTGTGCACCAGCTCGCGCATCGGCATGGTCGAGATCACGTGCGACGGCCGCGATGGTGTGCTCGTGCCGTCCTGGCGGTACGTCGCCTCGAGCGGCGCGCCCGCCCTCGACCCGGATGCCGGTGAGGCACGCCTCCATCTCCACGGTGCCGCCGGCGGCCTGCACCTTGTCGGCGGCTCTCCCACATCTGCCGGGGCCCGACTTGGGGTACTGGAACTCCTCGATCAGCGTGGTGATCTCGGTCTGGCCGCGCTTGGGCAGGATGGAGTTCATCAGCGCCTTGCGCAGGTCGAGGTTCTTGATCCGCTGGGCGGCCCAGTCGGCCGGCATCTCGGAGACCGGCACGCCCCAGACCTTCTCGGTGTACGTCTTGAAGAACGTCCGGTAGAGGCGCCAGCCGAAGCGCTTGACCAGCCAGTTCTCGTAGTTCGACTCGTCCTGGGCGGCGTGGATGCGCGACCAGATGTAGGAGATGCCGCATCAGAACCCCTCCCAGACGGAGAGGTTGCGCAGCGCGTTGAAGATCTTGAGCGGGTAGTCGAGGAACTTGCCCTTGTAATAGATGCGGCTCATGCGGGGCCGGAGCATGAACTCGCCCTCGGGGAGGATCTCGTGCCAGAGCGCCTCGACCTCGGGCACCTTGGTGAAGAAGCGGTGACCGCCCAGGTCGAAGCGCCAGCCGTCGCGCTCCACGGTGCGGCTGATCCCGCCGACGACGTCGTCCTTCTCGAGCACGAGCGGCTGCTCCCCCCGTTGCACCAGCAGGTACGCCGCCGTGAGGCCGCCGGGTCCGGCGCCGGCAATGACGACGGGTGCGTCCTCCGTGTTCGCCATCGAGTAGGTCAGGTTAGTTGACCCCCCGAACGTGCCTGGGGAGGGTGGGGCGGCGCCTGGGGGGCCGGCGGGAGGGGGCTCCCGGCCGCCGGGACGAGGCGGGGCGGGGCGGGGCGGCGGGCCGCCCCCGGCGCGCTAGGGCACCGAGATGTTCAGGAAGGCCAGGAGGGCGTAGCCGGCGAGGCCGGCGGCGAGGAGGGTGAGGACGGCGCGCTCGATCTGGGACGGCTTGAGCAGCAGCGCGGCGGCGATCGAGAGCGGGAAGGCGCTGAGGGCGTAGCGCTCGAACGAATCGAGGTTGGAGCCCGACACGGCGACGGCGAGGACCGCCGCGGCGAAGAGCGTGTACGGGGCGGGCAGCCGACGCCAGCAGACGATGAGCATGGCCAGCGCGAGCAGGACCCACGGCACGTGCAACGCGGTGCCGACGTGGTGGTGGAAGACGCCCTTGGCATCGTCGAACAGCGTGACGAACGGGTCGGACAGCCCGCCGTGGTGCGAGTTCTGCAGCTGGACCCGCAGCGGGGCCCAGCCAGTCGTTGACGGTGTGCTTGGACCAGGCCAAGAAGACGAACAGGCCCACGAACGGCGCCGCGAGGGCGCCGAGGGCGGCGATCGCGCCCGGAGCGCGCGAGGCGTGGCCACCAGCGGACGGCCTCGGCGGCGACGGCGAGGAACAGCAGCACGCCGATCGGGCGGGTCAGCGCGGCGGCGAAGGCGAGGAGGCCGGCGGCGGCGAAGTGCGGGCGGGCGGCGGCGGCGGCGTCGGCGTCGGCGTCGGCGGGGCGCGGTCGGCGGCGGGCGGGCGCAGCGCGAGGAAGCAGCCGAGCGCGCAGACGAGCAGGACCGACTCGGCGTACCCCATGACGAGCACGAAGGCGGCGGGGAGGAGGCTGAGGACCCACATCGAGCGGCGGGCCGTCGTCGGCGCTGCCCGTCTCCCGGCGCACCAGCACGAAGAGCATGGCGGTCGCCGCGAACGCGGCGACGTTGGACAGCAGGATCAGGGCGGGGCCGTCGCCCAGGCCGAGCCAGGCCAGCCCGTGGGTGAGCACCGGCACGGCCGGGAAGAAGCGCAGCGACTGGCTGCCCAGCGGGCCGTAGCCCTCGCGGGCGATGGTCTCGTACCAGCCGGCGTCCCACCCGAGCAGGCCCTGCGTGCACCCGGGCGGCCACGCCGACGGTCTCCGGGTGCGTGCGGTCGACGATGAAGTGGGCGAGCCCGAGCGCACCGAGCACGACGGCGCGGGCCACCGCGTACGGCAGCACGGCCTCGCGCACCGACTCGGGCAGGCGCGCCCAGGCGTGCCGCTGCCGACGAGGAGAAGCGAGTGGGCCGGAGGGCCGGGCGGGGGCGCCGGGGCCGACGTGCGGTGCGGCGACGGCGCCGGGGGCGGCGTCGGCACCGGCGTCGGTCACCTCGGCGGCCGGGTCAAGACCGCGAGAAGGCGAACTCGGTGAGGTTCATCGGCTCGTAGTAGTGCGCGACTTCGCTCGTCACGACGTTGCGGCCACCCCCGCCGGCCGCGGTGGCGGCCGCCACGAGGTCCGACGCGATCGTCTCGCACTTGATCCCGTAGGTCTGGTACATCGGCTGCCAGACGAGCCAGACGTGGTGCCCGCTCCCGCTGCGCGCTGTGCCACGACGTCGGCGAAGTGGCCGGGGCTGGCGGCACCGACCGTGGCGGCGTAGTCCACCCAGTCCACGATCGCCGGGCCGGTCTCGCGGGGGAACGTGATCATGTTGTACTGCGACGGGTCGTCGATCTGGCGGACGACCGACGGCCCGAGCTGGTCGGGGCAGAAGGCGATGACGTCGCCCGGCTTGGCCTGCGCGTTGATGGCCGCCGCCACCTCGTCGGCCTGGGTGCGCTGCGTCGTCACGTTCTGCGCACTCGAGATCAGCCCGGCGACCACCGCGAGGCCGACGATGATCACGCGGGCCTTGGGGTTGAGCAACGTGGTGGTGCCCAGCGCCACGAGGAGGAGAAAAGGGAGGAAGACCACCGCCGCGTAGCGCGAGGAGAACGCGCTCGAGGTGATGATCCCCCCGCCGATGGCCGCGAACAGCGTGCCCAGCACGACGAAGCCCACGCCGCGGGAGCGGGGCCGGGTGTGCAGGTCGAGCTCGATGATCCGGTCGCTGTTGCCGATGCCGAACACCGCCAGCGCCAGCATGGCGAAGTAGATGACGGCGAGGAGACGGCCCTGGTTCGTCGCCGGTCTGCAGCGTCGACCCCTGGTTGTCGGTGAAGCCGGTGAGCGCGTTGATCACCGCGGAGAAGTTCGGCGGGGCGGCCCACGGCGTGCCGGTGTGCTGGGACTGGTAGAGGAACGTGGGCACCCAGGGCACGAAGAACAGGATCCCGACGCCGACCGCGATCAGGGCCGCCCACGGTGCCTCTTCGGAGTGGTCGCGGTGGCGGGCGCGCCAGATGGACGCGCCGAGCCAGATGACGACCATGGCGACCAGGTACACCGACCAGTACTGGGTGTAGAGGAGCGCCGCCGTCACCACCGCGACGGCGATCAGGTTGCCCGCCCTGGGCGCGCGGACCGCCCGTTCGAGCGCCAGGAACCCGAGCCCGGTGAGCAGGATGACCAACGCGTACATCCGCGACTCGGTGGCGTAGTACACGGCGAAGGGCGCGCTGGCGACGAGCGCGAGCATCGTCCAGGCGGTGGCCCGGCCGCCGAAGCGCTTCCCGCAGAGCCAGGCGACGGGGAGGGTCAGGACGGCGAAAATGCCGGAGAGCGAACGGACGGCCTCGTTGGACTGGCCGAAGAGGCTGATCCAGTAGTGCAGCAGGACGTAATAGAGCGGCGGGGCCCCGTCGTGCTTGAGCAAGTTGGGGAGCTGGCTCAGGGGCTCGCGCGCGATGTTGACGGTGAGGGCCTCGTCGAGCCACAGGCCCGAGCGGGTCCAGAAGCGGAGGAGGATGCCGGCGGCGACGACCAGCGCGAGGACCACACCGACGGCGGTGCGCGTGCGACCGCTGAGCGCAGGAACCTCCTCCGGCATGGGCCGCATGGTAGGACAAGGGGTACGAGGTCTAGGATCATCCGCCGCCGGTGGGGGCGTTTTTGAACTAGTGGTCAGGGGCACGACGAAAGGGGGGAAACAGGCAAGTGGTTCGTTATCTCGCCAAGAGGTTGGTGCTGCTCGTCATCATCATCTTCTTCGTGAGCCTTGCTTCGTTCTTCCTGGTCCATCTGCTCCCGGGCAGCCCGGCGATCACCATCCTGGGGCCGAACGCGACGACCCAGAACGTCGCGATCGTCAACCACCAGCTCGGCCTCGACAAGCCCCTCTGGCAGCAGTACTTCATCTGGATGGGCCACGTGTTCCAGGGCAACTTAGGCCAGTCGTTCACGACTCACCAGACGACGACGAGCATCATCTCGCAGTCGTTCCCGATCGACATCGAACTGATCATCTTCTCGCAGATCATCGCCTTCGCCTTCGCCTTCCCGATGGCCATGCACTCGGCCCGCAAGCCCAACGGGGTCTTCGACCAGTTCTCCAACGGGACCACGTTCGCCATGCTGGCCCTCCCCGCCTTCGTCATCGCCCCGGTGCTCGTGCTCATCTTCGCGGTGCACTGGCACATCTTCCCGGGACCGGCGTCGTACGTGCCGCTGACGCAGGACTTCTGGTCGAACATCCACACGATGCTGCTGCCGTCGATCGTGCTGGCGCTCGGCTCCATCGTGCTCTACTTCCGGCTGCTGCGGAACGACCTCATCTCCACGCTGCAGGAGGACTTCATCACGATGGCCCGCTCCAAGGGCCTCTCGGACCGGCGCATCATGTGGCGCCACGCGCTGCGGCCCTCGTCCATCTCGCTGCTCGCCTCGGTCGGCGTCACGATCGGCACCCTCATCGCCGGGACGTTCGTCGTCGAGCTGCTGCTGCAGATGCCGGGGCTCGGCTACCAGCTCATCACGAGCATCGACCAGGACGACTACGTGGTCGTGCAGGGCATCATCCTCGTGGTCGCCGTGGCGATCGTGTTGGTCAACTTCGTCTTCGACTTCCTGTTCACTCTCGTCGACCCGAGGATTGCCCGTGAGTAGCGTCAGCCTGACCGAACCGACGAACGAGGCCTTCGCCGACATCAAGGAGGAGCTCGTCGCCGACGCGGAGGCGAACCCCACCAAGAAGCGGCTGGGCGTCATCTTCTGGATCAGCGCGGGATGGATCGTCGTCGTGGCGGCGCTGGCCATCACGGCCAACCTCCTCCCGCTCGCCAACCCCACCATCGGGAACTACAACTGGCCGCAGAACGCGGGGCCGGGCTGGGGTCACCTCCTCGGCACCGACGACCTCTACCGCGACATCCTGAGCCGGTTGATCTACGGCGCCCGCGTCTCGTTGATCGTCGGCTTCGGCGGCGCGCTGATCGGGCTCTTCATCGGCGGCGTCCCCGGCATGCTCTCGGCCTACCGGCGCGGGCGGATCGACACCGTCCTCAACACCGGCTCCTACATCCTGCTGGCCTTCCCGGCCATCGTCGCGGTGATCGCCATCGTCTCGTTCTGGAAGCCGACCAACATCTGGAAGATCACGCTGATCGTCGGCGTCTTCGGCGCCCCGCTGATCTACCGGATCATCCGGGCGGCCACGTTGTCGTACGCCACGCGGGACTTCGTCCTCGCCGCGAAGGCGCTCGGGGCGAGCGACGCGCGCATCTTGGGCCGCGAGCTCCTGCCCAACATCATGCCGACGATCATCTCGTTCGGCCTGATCGCGGTGGGGACGATCATCGTGCTGGAGGGCACGCTGGCCTTCCTCGGGCTGTCGGTGCCCCCGCCCACGCCGAGTTGGGGCAACATGCTCTACGAGGGCTCGCAGCTGTTGGTCGGGGCCAAGGGCCAGACCAACGTCTGGCTCGTCATCTTCCCGGCCAGTGCGATGTTCCTGCTGCTGATCTCCCTCAACATCTGTGCCGACCGGCTCCGCTCCTACTTCGACGTGACCGAGATCAAGCTGTGAGCGCCGCCCGCGAGGCCCGCACCCTGCTCGAGGTCGAACACCTCAACGTGTCGTTCGCCACGAGCCGCGGCCAGCTCCAGGCCGTGCAGGACGTCTCGTTCAACCTGGCGCAGGGGAAGACGATCGGCATCGTGGGCGAGTCGGGCTCGGGCAAGACCGTGCTGTCCCGGGCGATCATGGGCCTCCTCCCCCGCGCCTCGACGACGCAGACCGGGTCGGTCCGCTACGACACGCAGGAGATCTTGAACGCGCCGTTCGACGAGCTGCGCGAGCTGTGGAGCACGCACATCGCGATGGTGTTCCAGGACCCCATGACGTCGCTGAACCCCGTCCAGAAGATCGGGCGCCAGATCATGGAGCCGCTGCGGATCCACCTCAAGCTGCCGAAGGACGAGGCCAAGGAGACGGTCCTGTCGCTCCTCATGCAGGTCGGCATCCCCTCGCCGGTCGAGCGCTACGACGCCTACCCCGACCAGCTCTCGGGCGGCATGCGCCAGCGCGTGATGATCGCGATCGCCCTGGCGTGCGCGCCACGCCTCCTCATGGCCGACGAGCCCACCACGGGCCTCGACGTCACGGTGCAGGCGCAGATCCTGGACCTGCTGAGCCAGCTCCAGCGCGAGCGCGAGATGGCGATGATCCTCGTCACGCACGACCTCGGCGTGGTGGCCACCCGGACCGACGACATCTTGGTGATGTACGCCGGGAACATCGTCGAGAAGGCGCCCACCGACGTGCTCTTCAAGAGCATGGCGATGCCCTACACCGAGGCGCTGCTCAAGTCGACGCCCCGCATCGCCAACGCGAGCCACACCCGCCTGACGGCGATCGAGGGGCGGCCGCCCGACCTGCTGCACCCGCCCGCCGGCTGCCCGTTCTCGCCCCGCTGCCCGTACGCGCAGGACAAGTGCTTCACGGACAAGCCCCCGCTGGTCGAGGCGTCGCCCGGGCACAGCTACGCCTGTTGGTACCCGCTCACGACCGCCCCGGAGCCCGTGGCGGCGGTCGCGGTCGCGGGGGCGAGCGCGGGGAACGACGGCGATGCCGCCGAGGAGGCCTCGGCATGACGGACGCCGCAGCCGCCGTGTCGGCGGTCGAGCCCGAGCGCCGGCCCCCGAGGCCGTGTCCGACCCGCTGCTCTCGGTCGAGGACCTCCACGTGACGTTCCGCAAGGGCAACACCGCCGTGCAGGCGGTGGCGGGCGTCACCTTCTCGATACGCCAGGGCGAGACGCTCGGCCTGGTCGGCGAGTCGGGGTGCGGGAAGTCCACGACGGGACGCGCCGTGGTCCAGGTGGAACGGGCGACATCGGGGCGCATCCGCTTCAACGACCTCGAGATCACCTCGGTCAACCGCTCGGATCTGCGCAAGCTGCGGACGCAACTCCAGATGATCTTCCAGGACCCCATCTCCTCGCTGAACCCGCGCCGGAAGGTGACCGACATCGTCGCCGAGCCGCTGACGATCTGGAGGATCGGCAGCAAGGCCGAGCGGCGCGAGAAGGCCAACGCCATGCTCGACCGCGTCGGCATCGACCCCTACATCAACGGTGGCCGTCACCCGCGCGAGTTCTCCGGCGGCCAGTGTCAGCGCATCAGCATCGCCCGTGCCCTGGTGCTCGAGCCGAAGCTGCTCGTCTGCGACGAGGTCGTCTCCGCGCTCGACGTCTCGGTGCAGGCGCAGATCCTGAACCTGCTCGAGGACCTCAAGGCGGAGTACAACCTGACCGTGTTGTTCATCGCGCACGACCTCGCCGTCGTGAAGAACGTGAGCGACCGGGTGGCCGTGATGTACCTGGGCCGGCTGTGCGAGGTGGCGCCGTCGGACCTCCTCTACGAGGCGCCGCTGCACCACTACACGGCGGCGCTGCTGTCGTCGGCCGTCGAGCCCGACCCCGAAGCGCCCCGCAACGCCGTGCCGCTGGGGGGCGAGCCGCCGAGCCCGATCAACCCGCCCTCGGGCTGCCGCTTCCGCACCCGTTGCCCGCGGGCCGAGGCCCGGTGCGCGGAAGAGGTGCCCGGAGCTGCGCGAGCTCGCCCCGGGGCACCAGGTCGCCTGCCACTTCCCGATCGGGACTTGAGCCCGAGCCGGCCGCGGGTGGCCTTCACCGCCCCGCCGCACCTCCCCGACCTGCACGACGACTGGCCCCTGGCGCGCGCGGCGCTCGACGCGGTCGGGGTCGACGCGACGGCGGTCGTGTGGAGCGACCCGTCGGTGGACTGGGCGTCGTTCGACCTGATCGTGGCGAACGGGGCGTGGGACAACATCCACCGCGTCGACGAGTTCCTGGCGTGGGTCGATGCCCGCGAGCGTTCCGGGGCGTCCGTGGTGAACTCCCCCGCCACGCTGCGCTGGAACCTCGACAAGCGCTACCTCCGCGAGCTCGAGTCGGCCGGCGTGCCGATCGTGCCGACGACGTGGGTGGAGGGAGCGGACGGTGGCGGGGCCGGGGCCCCCGAGGTTGGCGTCGCGGTCGTGCTGCCGGCGGGCGAGGTCGTGGTCAAGCCGTCGATCTCCGGTGGCGGCCACCGCACGGCGCGCTACGAGCCGCACGAGCACGAGGCGGCCCGCTCACACGTCCGCGACCTCGTCGACTCGGGCCGGGTCGCGATGGTCCAGCCCTATCAGTCGTCCGTCGACGCCGAGGGCGAGCGGGCGCTGATCTTCCTCGGCGGGCAGTTCAGCCACGCGATCACCAAGGACCCGATGATCCGGCGGGGCGTCGGACCGCTCGACAACCTCATCGACAACCAGGTCACACGCCCGGTGTCGGCGTCGCCGGCCGAGCTCGAGCTCGGCCGGCGGGCCGTGGCGGCAGCCGACGCCTTGCTGGGTCCCACGACGTACGCCCGGGTCGACGTGGTGACGCGGTCCGACGGCGTGCCCGCGGTGCTCGAGCTCGAGTTGCTCGACCCGGTGCTGTTCTTCGTGCACGAACCGGACGCCGCGACGAGGTTTGCTGCGGTGCTGACCGAGCGTCTCTGATCGGCCGGCGCCGGGGGGCGTGCCCCGATCAGGCGCGGGCTGGCTGGCTCCGTGACCGCTCGGCCTCGCGCTTGATCCTCTGCAAGATGCCGCGGACGCCGATCACGTGGAAGCCGGTTCCGATCACGAGGGCGCGATACGCGGTTCCGTGGTGGCCCGGGAACTCGGCCCGGGATTCGGCCTTGACCCGACAGTGTTCGTCGTCGAGGGGATCGATGCGAAACGTGAGCCCGTAGCGCGAGAACAGGTGGCGGCCTTCGAGCCCCCACTCGGTCGGGACGACGCACCGCGTCACGCGAAAGCCCGGGACCGTGGCACCGTTCGTGGTCGGGTCCCCGCTGGTTCGATCCGGTTCGCCGCGAATGGCCTTGGCAAAGACACGCCAGGCCGGCCGGGTCGTGAGGCGTGTGAAGGCGGCGATCACGAACGGCCACGCCTCATCGGCCGACACGTCGACGCAGACTTCGTGCTCGTCGATCCGTGGCAGGGCGGCCGCAACTTCCACTAGGCCATCTTGGCGGGTACATCGGGGTTCGCGACAATCGCCGACTCGCAGTCCGGAGGCCGGCCGTCGCCGGGGGGAATGAGTCAAATGGTTCTGGTCCCGTCCGGACCGGAGGTTTGGGACACCTCGCTGACGGAGCCAATGCTCGGTCGATGCTCTATTCGAAGCAGTCATGCAGGTGGTCTACAGAGGCTTCACATAAACGAACGGCACTCTGGAGAGCGGAATCCGAGAGGAGCGCCGCCATGAAGAGTTACGAAACAGGTTGTCCACGGGACACCGTTCCCTGTGCCACTGCATCGAGCACAACACGGGGAGAAGTCGCACCCGACGATTCGGGGCGCACCACTTCCACGACGCCACACCCAGTTGCGTCTTCATCCCGTTGGCCGCTCTCAGCGACGATGGACCGCCAAGCGAGATGGCCAGGGGTCCGAGGCCAGCTGTCGAGCCCGAGACGAGCACTGATTGCGGCCGCGGCGCTCATCGGTTCGGTGACCGGATTGTTCGTGGGCCTCGGGACGTCCTCGGCCGGTGCGGCACAATCCGCGCCGGCGAGCGCGAGCGCGTCCGCTGGGCACTCCGGAGCCGCCGGTCAGGGCTCCAACGCACGGTCCGGACCGGCCGCAGGGGGATCCATTGGCTCAGTAGGGAACGTGGCCAAGTCGAGCTTCACACTGACCACGTCGGCGGGTCAGGAGGTAACGGTCAACGAGGAGTCCTCCACGAAATACGAGGACGGGACGCGGGCGATTGCAAAGACCTCCATCACGAAGGGCGAACACGTGCTTGTTCTGGGGACCGTGAGCTCCGAGACGATCAAGACCACCGAGGTGCTGGTCCGAACGACCGGTGGATCGGAGCCGTCAACGGCGGCAACGGTGGTGCCCTTCCAGAGGGGCGCACAGGAGACGTCAAAGCAGGTGGGTCAGATCCCAGCCAGTTACAGTCAGGGATCGGGAACCATCGTCGGCGGAACGACAGCCAACAAGGCCACGGTGGCCGCCCTGACGGCCTATCCCGGTGGCATCGTCGACCGTGTCGTGAAGCTGAGCAACGGCGACTACGAGGTGCACACCATCGGCGTCAACTGGCCACACCACGTTTTCGTCAACCAGGACTTCAAGGTCATCGCCGCCGACTAGCGAGTTGCCGATCGAGACACGCGAAGGTGCGCCTCCCCCCGTGGTCGAGCGGAGTGCCCCGCTCCATCTACTTCGGTGTCCCCCTCGTCGCCTCCTTCTGACGCACGTCCGGGCGATACATTGACCTGATGTCCACCAGACCTCACGACGAGGCTGGGACCTGGGAGGTCACGCGCTTGAGCGGAAGCTTGGGCGCTTCCGTGAGCGGCGCCGACCTGGAGCGTGTCGAGGACGGCACAAGTCTGTGGCGTCTGCTCAGTGAGCACCTCGTGCTCGTGTTCCCCGGCCAGACGCTGTCCAAGGCCGGTCAGGTCCGCCTGGCGGGATTGTTAGGCACTCCAACCCCGGCTCACCCCGTCGTACCCGGCGACCCCGAACACGCCGAGATCCTCGTCCTCGACGGGGCGCAAGGTGGCCGCAACGCAAGATGGCATACCGACATCACCTTCGTCCTGCAGCCGGCGGCTGCATCGGTGCTGGTCGCCGATGCGCTCCCCGCCTGGGGCGGCGACACGTTGTGGGCCGACGCCCGCTCGGCGTACGAGCGCCTGGCCGAGCCCTTGCGCCGCGCCCTCGACGACCTGCGCGCCGTGCATCGGATCACCCCTCTGGCGTACTGGGGTGAGCCGGTCGATTCGGCCCTCACGCGCGCCGACGCGCAGGCCTTGCTCGATCAGGCCGCCACCGTGCCACCCGTCGTCCACCCGGTGGTACGGGTCCATCCCACCACGGGCCGTCGGTCACTCTTCGTCAATCCTGGGTTCACCTCGCACGTCGTGGGCTTCTCCCGGATCGAGAGCGACCACCTCCTGGCGCTGTGTTACGAGCACCTCAGCCAACCCGAGCTCACGTACCGGCACCGCTGGCAGCCGGGCGACGTGGTCATCTGGGACAACCAGGCGACCCTGCACTACGCGACCGACGACTATGGCGGAGGGGACCGGCGGATGCGGCGGGTCACCGTCGCCGGCCCAACGCCGGTCGGGCCGGACGGCAGGCCGAGCGAGATCGTCACCGATCCCTTCGTCGCGGTTCGCTGAACTTCGGAATCGACCGGCCGACGCGTCCCGGGACGCTCCCTTGCGCACGCCTCGGTCCGGCGAACAAGGATGGTGACGCCAGCTCAAAACTGGCCGTCGAGGACCTCCGGGAGCCACGGTACGGCAGCTCGGGCGGCCGCGATTGCGTCGGCCTCCGTCTCATACTCCCTGACGGAGTAGTACGCGATCGGGTCCAACCGCCCATGTCCTCGGGGTCGCGTCGGTTCCTCGAAACCGAACGTGCCGTCCGGCCGGCTGAAGATGTCGACGCAGCGATCCACTGCAGGAGTGGATGGACTCGACACGACGACCAACTTGGATCCAATCGAGCGGACATGGCGAAATGATATGAGGCGTTCAGCGGTGTCGGATTCCTGTTGGGTCAGTACGAAGCCAAAGAGTGCGGCGGTCCCGCCACCTACATCGATCGAGGCGTCGGACAGGTCCCACATGGCCCGCCGGGCCCCCGTGAACATTGCGCCTCGCGTAGCGGCGGTCGGAGATGCCCCGCTGGTCAAAGAGGCAGTCAGCGGCGTGCGATCCGATCCAGGTACGCCGCGGCCACCGCCCTCGACTCGGGATCACGAAGCGCCGTCACCAACGAGTCGGCGTCGTTCCAGGCGCGAGCGGTGCCGACCATCCCCTCGGTGACGGCATTCACGTGCCGTTTGGTCGCGGACAGGGTGAGGAGCGACTTGGTCTCGAGCTGACCGACGAGGTCCTCCACGGACGCGTCGAGGTCGGCTGCGGGGACGACCCGGTTGAGGAAGCCCATCGCGTGTGCCTCGACCGCGCCGAAGGACCGACACGTCATCACCAACTCCTTCGTCATCGCCGGGCCGATCTCGCGGACGAGGCGGGGAATCCCGCCCCAGGCGAGAGGTATCCCGAGATCGACCTCCGGGATCGAGAAGTGGGTGTCGTCCGCCGCTAGGCGCAGGTCACAGGCCGCCGCAAGGACAAGACCGCCGCCGACACAGTGCCCATGCAGTCTGGCCACGGTCACGGCGCGCATCGCCTCAATGGCCTCCGCCATGAGGCGCCCGGCGTCGGCCGCGTCGCGCGCGGCGCGGCCAGAAGGTGCGGAACCTTCGCCCCCGGAGAACGCCGCCAGGTCGGCGCCGGCGCAGAACGCCCGTCCGCGCCCGCTCACGGTGACGACCTTCACCTCGGGCCGCGAGTCCAAGAACCGGGCGGCATCGACCAGTTCGGTGAGGGTGGTCGTGCTGAGCGGGTTCAGCTTGTCCGGACGGTTCAAGGTGATGCCACCTCGGGCGCCGTTGCAGCTCACCTCGATCGTCGAGAAGTCCATCGCCCCATCCAACTCTCGCCCCGCGCGACCGGCAAGACGGCCCTCGTGATGGTCACGCCTTTCTGTCATGCAAGGCGACACTTGTCGCGGCGGAGTGACGTCAGACCGGTGATAATTCCCGGGGATGAAATGCGCTGTGCAAAAGGAGGGCCAACCGGAGTACCGTCTTGTCAACCGGGCGGGCCATAGCGGCGGCGAGAACCAAAGGGTGAAGAGTCGTCATGGCACTGGCATGGGCGGTCGCTGAAGGTGTTGAGCGCGGTCCGGCGGAGCACACTCCGTCGAATCTGCGTGCCGTCGGATCTCGAGAGGCCATCGGCGAAACGGCACGGCCCATGGAGGCTGCCGGCACGAGATCTCTCTCGGTGCTCGTCGTCGACGACGAGGCGCCACTGCGATCGACGGTGTCGGCCATCCTCGAGAGCGCGGGCCACCGAGTCGTCGAGGCCGAGGATGGCCTGGTCGCACTCAGCCTGCTCAATGAGCGGGCCTTCGATCTCGTCGTCCTCGACCTGTACATGCCGAAGCTCGATGGGGTGGAAGTCCTGCGACGCATTCACGTGCCACCGCCCATCGTGATCGTCTACTCGGCGTTCGCCTACTACTCGCTGCGCGCCGTGTTCGAGGAAGTCGGGTCCAGCGTGTTTCGCTTCGTGCAAAAGCCGGTGCCGCCGCTCGATTTCATCGCCGCGGTCAACGATGCGGTCGCCGAGCTGGACCGCTAGATCGAGGCCGGACGTAGTCCTTCGAACTTCTGGCCGTTAGAGGATGCTGGCCACGATGAGCGCCACGAGCCCCACCACGACGACGCACACGACGACGACCTGCCACAGCGGCTTCCGGCGATAACGGTTATCGGCGAACTCGCCCCAGTCCCACGTGTCCGGGTCGTCCGGGTTGGGTGGGGCCGGGCCTACAGGGGTCGGCACGGGTCAAAGTGTACGAAGCAGCGGCCGTGGCGCCGGATATCCCCCGCGTCTCACCCTTCCCGGGCGGAGTACGGACGGCCGGGCCAGTACGGCCACTCTTCGAACCACGAGCAACGGCCGTCCGCTTCGAGTCGGAGGATCCACAGGTCTCGATATTCCTGGTGGATCGGTTGCCCGTAGTGCACCTCGGCACGAACGACCGCCGTCGGCCCGTCAACGGCGATCACGTCGGTGGACAGCGTGAACACCTCGTCCGGTCCGTCTCGTTGCGCTTCCCACATTCGACCGATGGCCTCGAGGCCCACCACGGGCTCCACGTACGGAGACTGCCGGTAGGTGGCACCGTCCGTGAAGAGCGCCGAGATCTCGGCCGTGCCGGGCGCCCGCCACGCGCGCTCGTACCCCTCGACCCAGCGGCACACGGCGGCTCGATCGGTCATCGCCGGGTCAGAGCTGCGGCGCCGTAGCCTCGGCTTCCTCTTCGACCGTGAGCTCCGCCGCCGGGTCGGCCTCGAGCCGTTCGTCGGGGATCAGGGCACCGCTTTGCACGGACCGCCCGTAGGTACCCGCCTCGACGCGGGCCTCCGCCCGCTCGATCGCCGCCAAGCGGTCACGCAACGCTTCGGACACCGCGTCGGTCCCCTCTTCGTCAGTGAGCGGCTGGGCGGCATCGTCGATGTCGGCCGCAGTGTCCTGGGCGGAGTCCCGGTCCCCTTGCCCCGCCACCTGCAGGTCCCGGAGTGACCCCTCCACGCTCGCCCGCTCGTCGGCCAGGAGTTGTCGTGCCCTACCTTCGTCCATGTCGCTCTCCCACTCGAGGTTGGCGCCAGCATACGGACAGCGCACGGGCCCGTCAGCGCCGCTACCCTCACGCCATGGCCGCCACGAACTGGCCCGTGCTGTCGTTGTCGGGGTCCCAAGAGACTCTGGACACCTTCCACCTGTGGACCCAGATCGTCGGCAAGGTCCGCCTCGAGCTCGAGCCCATGGTGAACCACTGGTGGCAGATCGTGCTGTACGTCTCGGCGCGGGGGCTCACGACGTCGCTGATGCCGGCGGGCGGTGTCGGTCTCGAGATGGAGTTCGACTTCATCGAGCAGCGCCTCGACGTCCGCACGACCGAGGGCAAGACGAGGAGCGTCCCGCTGGCGCCGGGGTCGATCGCCGACTTCTACGCCGCCACGATGGACGCGCTCAAGAGCGTCGGCACCCCCGTCCGCATCTACCCGCAACCCCAGGAGATGGACGACGACGTGCCCTTCCAAAAGGACACGGCGCCGCGCCCCTACGACGCCGACGTCCTCCACCAATTGTGGCTGGCGCTCGTCCAGATGACTCGGGTCATGTACGCCTTTCGGGCGCGGTTCCAGGGCAAGGTCAGCCCGGTCCACTTCTTCTGGGGCGCTCCCGACCTCGCCGTCACCCGCTTCTCGGGGCGCACCGCGCCGCGCCACGGCGGTGGCGTGCCGCACTGCGCCGACTGGATCCAGCAGATGGCCTACAGCCACGAGGTCAGCAGCTGCGGCTACTGGCCCGGCGGGTCCGACGAAGGGATGTTCTATTCCTACGCCTACCCGACGCCGTTCGGCTTCGGGGACCGCCCGGTGGAACCGGCCGCGGCAGCGTGGAGCACCGACCTCGGCGAGTTCCTGCTCCCGTACACGGCGGTGCGCGAGGCGGACGACCCCGACGCCACGTTGCTGTCGTTCTTCCAGTCGACGTACGAGGCCGCCGCCGACCTGGCCGACTGGGACCGCGCCGCGCTCGAGGTCAGCGACCCGCCGTCGCGCGGCGACCCGCCGGTCTGAGCCGGCGCCGGACGGTTATTCGGTCGGAGCCGCCTCGGCGGTCTCTGCCGGCTCCGGCGCGGCCGGTACGGGCGCTGCCGCCGGCTCGGCCGGTGCGGCCGCCTCCGCCGATTCCGGCGCAGCAGGCGCGGCCGCCTCAGGAGCTGCAGGCGCGGCCCCCTCGGCCGGAGCCTCACCCTCCGCACCGTCCGCACCCTCCGCCCCGTCCTCGGGCGCGTGCACCTGCGTCCCGACCTCCTGAGCGAAGTCGGCCCACGCCGCCTGCGCCTCGGTCTCGGGGGTGAACTCGCCCTCGGCGTAGTCGAAGCCGATGTAGTTGCCCTCTTCGTCGTAGGCGTGCTCGCCGAAGGCCTCGCGGTACTCCTCGGAGACTTCGCCGCCCTCGGCCGCCTGCTTGATCGACAGCGAGATGCGCCGGCGCTGCAGGTCGATGTCGATGATCTTGACCCAGAGCTCTTCGCCCGGCGTGACCACCTGCTCGGGCAGGTCGACGTGGTGCGCCGCCATCTCGGAGATGTGCACCAGCCCCTCGATGCCGTCGCCCACCTGCACGAAGGCGCCGAACGGCACGAGCTTGGTGATGCGGCCGTACACGAGCTGGCCGACGGCGTGGCTGTCGGCGAACTCCTGCCACGGGTCCGACTGCGTCGCCTTCAGCGACAGGCTGATGCGCTCCTTGTCGAGGTCGACGTCGAGCACCTCGACCTCGATCTCGTCGCCCACCGAGACGACGGACGACGGGTGGTCGACGTGCTTCCAGGAGAGCTCGGAGACGTGCACGAGGCCGTCCATGCCGCCCAGGTCGACGAAGGCGCCGAAGTTGACGACGGACGACACGGTGCCGGTGCGGCGCTCGCCCGGCTTGAGGTTCGCCAGGAAGTCGCCGCGCTGCTCCTTCTGCGCCTCCTCGAGCCACGCCCGGCGCGACAGCACGACGTTGTTGCGGTTGCGATCGAGCTCGATGATCTTCGCCTCGATGTCCTTGCCCACGTACGGCTGCAGCTCACGCACGCGGCGCAGCTCCACCAGCGACGCCGGCAGGAACCCGCGCAGGCCGATGTCGACGATGAGCCCGCCCTTCACGACCTCGATGACCGGGCCGGACACCATCTCGCCCTTGTTCTTCTTCTCCTCGATCGTCGTCCACGCCTTCTCGTACTGCGCCCGCTTCTTGGACAGGACGAGGCGGCCCTCCTTGTCCTCCTTCTGGAGGACGAGCGCCTCGACGTGGTCGCCGAGCTTGACGATCTCGCTCGGGTCGACGTCGTTGCGGATGGAGAGCTCACGCGAGGGGATGACGCCCTCGGACTTGAAGCCGATGTCGAGGAGGACCTCGTCCCGGTCGATCTTGACGACCGTCCCCTCGATGACGTCACCGTCGTCGAAGGAGATGATCGAGTCCCCCATCGCCTGCTCGAGGTCCGAGTCGGGGATGTCGTCGTCGACGATCGGACGGGGGACGTAGTTCCCCTCGGCGTCGAACGTCCCCATCTGCTCGGGGGACAAGAGGGTGGCCCGGGCCTGCTTTTCGGTCTCCGGGACTGCGATTGCCGTGGTGTCGGCCATTGAATGTCACTGCTCCTGTCTGGGTTGCGATCTGCAACCGCAGGACCGCGCCGGGGTCTTCTCTCGATCAATAAGGGTTGCACCACCGCACGGCGCCGGCGGGCAAGGCCTGCCAGCGTATCAGCTGATCAGGGGCGTTCCTCCGGCGACCGCCCCCGCCCGGTCTCAGCCCTTCGCCGCCGCCCAACTCGCGCCGGTCGCCATCGACACGGTCAGCGGGACGTTGAGGCCCGCCGCCTCGGTGAGGGCAGCCTCGGTGCGGCGGTGCACATCGTCTTCCTCGCCCCGGGCCACCTCGACGATCACCTCGTCGTGCACCTGGAGGACGAGGCGGCTCCGTAGCTTCGCCTCCTCGAGGTCGCGGTCGAGGCGCACGAGCGCCAGCTTGAAGATGTCGGCCGCCAGCCCCTGGATGCCGGCGTTCATGGCCTGACGCTCGGCCGCCTGGCGCAGGCGGTAGTTGGCGGCGTGGAGGTCGGGCAACGGGCGGATGCGGCCGAACTGCGTGCGCGTGTAGCCGCGGACCTTGGCGTCGGCGACGGTCCGGTCCATGTACTGGCGCACGAGCGGGAAGGCGCCGAAGTAGCTCTCCATGATGCCGGCGGCCTCCTCGACGGCGACGCCGAGGCGCTGGCTCAGGCCGTACGCCTCCATGCCGTAGGCGAGGCCGTAGGAGACCATCTTGCAGAACTCGCGCTGGGTGTGCGTGACCTCCTCGGGCGGGATCCCGTAGACGGCGGCCGCCACGGTGCGGTGCACGTCGGCGCCGCTCGTCATGGCGTCGATCAGCCCGGGGTCCTCGGAGAGGCTGGCGATGCAGCGCAGCTCGACCTGGTCGTAGTCCGCCACGAGGAAGCTGGAGCCGTCGCCGGGCACGAAGGCGCGGCGGAACTGCTTGCCGAGCTCGCTGCGCACCGGGATGTTGTGCAGGTTCGGGCGGTCCGACGAGATGCCGGCCGGTGCGGGCGACGGTCTGGCCGAACGACGCGTGGATGCGTCCGTCCGCCTGCACCTCGGCCAGCAGGCTCTCGCCGTACGTCGAGCGCAGCTTCTCGACCTCGCGGTAGTTGAGCAGCGTCTCGACGATCGGGTGCTCGTCGCGCAGTCTTCTCCAGCGTCTGCGCGTCGGTCGAGTAGCCCGTCTTCGTCTTCTTGCTCGGGCGTGAGGCCGAGCTCGTCGAAGAGCACGGTGCGCAGCTGCGGGCGTCGAGTTCACGTTGAACTCGTGGCCGGCGATCTCCTGCACCTCGTCCTGGAGCTTGGCGGCCGACTCCTTGAGCGTCGTCGGCGATCGTCTGCAGCTCGGTGCGGTCGACGGCGATGCCGGCGACCTCCATCTTGGCGAGGACCCGGACGAGCGGGCGCTCGATGTTGTCGTGCAGGTCGACCATGTCGTCGGCCGTGAGCTTGGTGCGGAAGCGTGTGCGCCATGCCGCAGCACGTCGGTCGCCTCGCCGGCGGCCTCCTTGGCCAGGTCGGCCGACGTCTCGCCGGGCTCGAGGATGTCGAGCGACAGCTGGCCCGTCTGCTCCCGCAGCTGGTCGAGCTTGTACTCGCCGGTCGAGGCGTCGAGGAGATACGCCGCCACGGCGGTGTCCATCTCGAGGCCGGTCACGTCGATGCCGAGCGGCAGCAAGGAGCGCATCAGCTCCTTCACGTTGTGGCCGAGCACCGGCTGGGCGAGGAGCGCGTTGAGCTTCTTGACGACCGACGCCGCGCCGAGCAGGTCGGCCGGCACGAGCACGCCGAGGCCGGCCTCGTCACCCTCGGTGGCCAGGACGAGCAGCACGACCAGGTCGCTGCGCCCCGGGCAGGCCGTTCCAGCGGCCGGCCACGGCGAGCCGGCCCTGACCGAGCTCGCCGAGCTGCTTGGCCGCCTCGGTCGCGTTGGTGGGGAGCGCGACGTCGCGCACCTCGAGCGGTGCCGGCGCGGGCTCGGCGTCGGCGGCGGCGGCGGCGGCGGCCGGCCACGCTCGGTCGTGCGGGTGGCGCTGCCGGCGAGCGGGCGCGCCGAGCGCGCCGGCGTCGATGAGCTCGGCCAGGCGCTGCCAGACCGTCTTCATCTCGTATTCCTCGAAGGTGGCCTCCGCCCGCTCGGCGTCCCAGCCGCCGAGCACGAGCTGGTCCACGTCGACGTCGAGCGGCACGTCGCGCACGAGCGGGATGAGCCGGGCGTTGCTGCGGGCGAGGTGCTCGTTGGCCTCGAGGTTCTCGCGCAGCTTGGGCGTCTGCTCGCTCGAGGTGGGTGAAGACGCCGTCGAGGTCGCCGTACTTGTTGATCAGCTTGGCGGCGGTCTTCTCCCCCACCCCGGGGATGCCGGGCAGGTTGTCGGACGGGTCGCCGCGCAGCGAGGCCAGGAGGACGTACTTCTCCGGCGTGCACGCCGGTGCGCTCGACGATGCCGGCCTCGTCGTAGAGCGTGTAGTCGCTGACGCCGCGCTTGTTGTACAGGACCCGGATGTAGGGGTCCTGGACCAGCTGGAAGCTGTCGCGGTCGCCGGTGACGATGACGACCTCGCTGCCCCGCTCGGCCGCCTGGGTCGCCAGCGTGGCGATGACGTCGTCCGCCTCGAAGCCGGGCGCCTCGATGACCGGGATGGCGAGGGCGTCCATGACCTCGCGGATGATGTCGAACTGCGGGCGGCAGGAGCCACGGGCGTGGCGGCGCGGCCGGCCTTGTAGTCCTCGAGCATGTCGTCGCGGAACGTGTCGCCGGGTGCGTCGAACGCGACGGCGAGCGCGGAGGGCTGCTGCTCGCGGATCAGGTACACCAGCATCGAGGTGAAGCCGTGCACGGCGTTGGTGACGACGCCCGACGATCGTGGCCAGCGTGTCGGGCAGCGCGAAGTACGCCCGGAAGGCGAGCGACATGCCGTCGAGGAGCAGCAGCGGTCCCGGCGCGCCTGCTCGTCGGCCATGTCCCGAGACTACGGGGTCAGTGTGCCGTCGACGACCTGCTGGGCGACGTCGCGCATGCGGGCCCGCGTCTGCATGGCCGTGCGCTGGATGAAGCCGAACGCCTCCGTCTCGGGCAGGTCGTCGCGCTCCATCAGGATGGCCTTGGCCTCGTCGACCACCCGCCGGGTGGCGATCTTGTCCTCGGCCCCGTCCCCCGAGTGCTCCGCCTCGATGGCCCAGTCCTGGCGGGCCTTGGGCAGCACCTCCGCCACCGCCGGCAACAGCTCGCGGGGCTGGAAGGGCTTCACCAGGTAGGCCGAGACGCCGGCGTCCCGCGCCTCTTCGATCAGGTCGCGCTGGCTGAACGCCGTCAGCAGGAGCACGGCGACCTGGTGCCGCGACGTGATCTCCCGGGCGGCCCGCAGGCCGTCCATCCCCGGCATCTTGATGTCCAGGATGGCCAGGTCCGGCTGGTGCTCCTCGACCAGCGTGACGGCCTCGTCGCCGCGGCCGCGTCTCGCCCACGACGTCGTAGCCGGCCGACTGCAGGATCTCCTTGAGGTCGAGGCGCACGATGGCCTCGTCCTCGGCGATGACGACCCGCGCCGGGGCGCTTTGGTTTCCTCCGCCTCCGCCTTGGTCTTGCTCATTGCTTGCCCGACGCCACGTCGGCCAGGAACTCGTCCTGGCGGTCGCTCGAGGTCGACGACCGTCTTGTGCAGTGCGTCCCGGGCGCGCACCATCGCGTCGGCGTGCCGCGACGCCTCGTCGTGCTCGCGGCTCGCCAGCGGCGTCTCGGAGACGAGCGCCCGCACCCGGGCCTCGTCAGCGGACTCCTGCACGACCGCCAATTGTTCGTCGAGCACGGCCAATTCCTCCCGCGCCCGGACAAGCCGGGTGTGGACGTCTCGTGATCCGCCGTTCGAGCAAGGCGCGATGCATGGAGCGTCAAGTGTACGTGGCCGGGAACCAGCGACGCCGCGTCTCGAGCTGCTCGAGAACGCCTGGGTCCGGGGCATTTCCGACCCCGGGTCCCATCGGGCACCCGCACCCAGCCGTCCACCACCGGCGGGTACCCGCACGGATCGACCGAGAGATAGCCGGCGGGGTCGCCGAGGTCGCTCACCAGACCCGTCGCGTCCTGGCTCAGTCGAGCCGCCAGCGCAAGGTTCGACGAACGTCCGAGCCCGGTCTCGAAGAAGCCGCCGACGAACGTGGGCACACCCGCCTCGGCACAGGCGGCATGGGCGCTGCGGGTCGCCCGCACGCCGCCGAGGCGGCCGGGCTTCAGGCAGGCCACCGCGCAGGCGCCATTGCGCAGTGCGTCCCTGACGCGGCGCGGTGTCGTCAACGACTCGTCGAGACACACCGGCAGCGGCAACTTCTCGGCCAGCTGCGCCAGGGCGACGAGGTCGGCGGGCGGCAGCGGCTGCTCGACGCACAGCACGTCGAAGTCGGCCAGCGCGGCCAGCACCGCGACGTCCTCCGCCGTGCCGCGATACGAGCCGTTCGCGTCGACCTGGAGGATCAGGTCTGGGTGTTGCGCTCGAACGGCGCGCACCGGTTCGACGTCCCACCCCGGCTCGATCTTCATGCGCAGGCGGCTCGACCCGCCCGCCAAGGCCGCACC
Organism: uncultured Acidimicrobiaceae bacterium; assembly: GCA_963821105.1. GTDB lineage: Bacteria > Actinomycetota > Acidimicrobiia > Acidimicrobiales > RAAP-2 > Bog-473. The sequence continues at coordinate 77,315 of CAWGCO010000006.1, read as the reverse complement.
GACGTCCACCAGCAGGACGTCGATGTCTCGTCCGTCCGGGATGCCGACGACAGCCCCGACGGGCATCGTCTCGAATCCGGGTCCCGTCCCGAGCGACGCCGCCAGCGAGCGTCCCTCGAGCCGCAGCTCGGCGTCGGACACGGCCATCTCGAACGCGGCGGCCAGGTGACGGTCGGTGGCCGAGGTCCCGAAGAGCTGGGGGATCTCTGCGGCGGAGGGCAGGTGTCCGCTGGCGCGCCGCCGCGGCGGCGCTCCACGACCGCGGCACGGCGCGGTCGATAGCGCCCTTCTCGACCTCGTCGAGGGCGGGTCGACCGAGGTGGCGTCACCCAGCGCGGCGCACTCGCCCCAGCCCTCGACGTCTTCGGCGACGACCCGCACGTAGAGCACGGGTCGTTCCCGGTGCACGCCCGCGGCGGTGCTGATCTGGTTGGTGAACGAAACCTCGGTCCGGACGAGCTCGATACCGACCAGCCTCACGCGCCTCGTGCTCCCACGCTCTCACCGTAGAACGCACCTTGTACGCTCTGGCGTTCGGCCCGGATGGCGGAATGGCAGACGCGGCGGCCTCAAAAGCCGCTGTCCGAAAGGGCGTGTGGGTTCGAATCCCACTCCGGGCACTGGGGTCCACCCCGGCGGCGAGCGCATCCCGAGGCGGGCGGTCGGGGCGGCCTGCTGCCAACGGCCGCTGGCGGCACCGCAGCCAATCGCTCAAGGCGCCCCCCGCCAGGGCCGATACCTTTCTGAAGGCGCGGTCGACCCGTTCCGTGCCAATCTAGAGTCTCTCCTTTTCGAGTGGGCTCCGCAGGCGGGCGGTCGCGGACCCACACTCCAGCGGCCGGAGCACTCCCGGATCTCTTTGACATGAAGCGCACGACGTTCCTCTTCCGATTGGCCTTGGTGCTGGGAGTGGCCGCGCTGGGTGCCGGCGTCGCGCCGTGGGCGGCTCGGTGGATCCTCGGCGGGGCCATCGTCGGGCGGCGGGGAGACCCCGCTTCCTGACGGCTGGGAGTTGTGCGTCCTGCAGGGACTCGCAGCGCCCGCGAACCAGGTCAACGTCGCCGACCTCGATGAGTGGCAGGCCGCCGAGGGCGGTTCGACCAACAACACGGCGGCCTACAACCCCTTCAACACGGCGCGCACGACGGACCTCAACAACAATCCGCTGCCGGAGATCATCTCGGCGAACGGCTTTCCCGCGTTCGGCGACTGGATCTCGGGCTGCGCGGCCACCGTCGCGACGATCCTGCAGCCGAACATGTGGGCGATCACCGCCGGCCTGAGGGCCGGCAACGTCTCGCCCCCAGCGGCCTTTCTCGCCGTCGTCGACCAGAGTCAGTGGTGCGCTCCTTCGGCGAACGGGACTCCGTGCTACTCCGACACGATTCTGGGTACGAACGGCACCCTCGCCACTGCGTTGCTGAAGCAGTCGCCCGCCCTCGACGTCTTCGGCAACGTGCGCTCGGACCTGCGCTCCTATCAAGCTAGCGGTGGCGGCGGTCGCCGCGGCGCAACAGGACGTGTCGACGACCAACGCGCAGCTGTCGGCAGCCCAGTCAGCGCTCTCGGCCGCCCAGGGCAGGGCCGCCGCCGCCGAGACGGCGCTGCAACACTTCGCCATCGACGAGTACGTGGACAGTGGCCTGTACCAGAGCAGCTTCTCGGCGAGCGGCAGCGAGCAACAGCCCGTTCGGCACGCCGAGCCCTCAAGGTGTCGACGCCAACCAGTACGCCCGGCATCGTCGGGAACGACCTGCTGACGCACTCACAGACGGCCGAGGCAGGCGCCAAGGCGTCGCGCACCCAACGAGATGCGACGGAAAAGTCCCTGCAGCAGGCGGTGGCGACGCTGACGTCCGACAACGCCGACGAGAACAAGGTCGCTCGTGCGCCTGGTGGCCGACGTCACGACGCTCCAGAAGGCGGGGGCCTGTACGAACGCCGTCATCACGACGGCCGCACCCACCGCGGCCACGCCATCCTCGCCCTCCGGGTCCGCAACGTCGACTCCGACTCCGTCGTCGACCGCGCCCACCACGACGACCACGGTCCCGGCGGCGACCACGACGACCACGTCTCCACAACGACGACCACGACGGCGCCCATCGTCAGCCTGGCCAAGACCGGCGACGACGACCACGGTGCCGACGACCGACGGCGACCACCACGACGACGACCAGCGCGCCGACGACCACGACGACAACGACGACCGTTGCCGAGTGGATCCGGATCGGGCGCAACGGCCGCGGCCACGCCGCCCACGGCGAACCCGGCCGGGCTCGAGGTCCTGCAGGGCTGCGTCACCGCCCTGGCGCCGACTGGGACCACCTAAGCGCCCAGACAGCGCCGGGCGGCTGGCCTCCCCGAAGCTTCAGCGCCGCGACGACGGTCGCCACGGAAACTCCGCACCCGGCGATCCCACCTTGTTTCCGGTTGGTAACCAGCAACAACCTGCCGCCGAAGGCGCGCACGTTTCGCACCATCGGTACGAAGATGCCGCCGCGATTGGTAATCGACGTCGGGCCCACATGCCACACTGTGGGTTCTTCTGCCCGCCGACGATGGGAGCCGTCGCCTTCGTGTTGGTCTTCACCTTCCCCGGACAAGGTTCACAGCGCGCCGGCATGGGAGAACCGTGGGTCGATCACCCCTCGTGGGAGGTTGTCGAAGAGGCGTCCGCCGCCGCCGACCGTGACCTGTCCCGGCTGCTCGCTCACCGCGCCGATCGAGGAGCTGACCCAGACCGAGAACGCGCAGTTGGCGACGACGGCGCTCAGCCTGGTCGTGCTCGACGCCGTCGAGCGGATCGGCCTCACCCCGGCCGCCTGCGCCGGGCACAGCCTCGGTGAGTACACGGCGCTGGTAGCGAGCGGCGCCCTCGGATTCGAAGACGGGATCCGTCTCGTCGTGGCGCGCGGCGACGCCATGGCCCGGGCCGGCGAAGAAGCCCCGGGCACGATGGCGGCGCTGCTCGGCATCGCCGACGACGACGCCGAGGCCGCCTGCATGCGGGCCGAAGGCGACGTCTGGGTCGCCAACTACAACGCGCCGGGCCAGGTCGTGATCGCCGGGACGCCCGAAGCGGTCGCGCGGGCCGGCGAGCTGGCCAAGGGCCTGGGCGCCAAGCGGGTCATGCCGATCCAGGTGTCGGGCGCCTTCCACACGCCCGTTGATGCAGGGCGCCCGGGCCGACCTGCGCAAGGCGCTGGCCGAAGTGACCTTCCTCACGCCCGAGGTCCGCGTCGTCGCCAACGTCGACGCGCACGTGCACGACGACCCGGCCGACTGGCCCGGGCTGCTGTCGGCCCAGCTCTGCTCGCCCGTGCGCTGGCGCCAGACGCTCGAGACGTTCGCCGGACTGGGGCTCACCTCGCTGCTCGAGCTCGGACCCGGGCGGCGTCCTCAGCGGGCTGGCCAAGCGCAGCCTGCCCGAGATCCAATCCCTCGCGGTCTCGAAGCCCGAGGACCTCGACACGCTGATGGACCAGATCAGTGCGGCCGGCACCTGGCGGGCCGAGCCGGCGCTCCACCAGGGTGAGCACCTCTACATGTCGGACCGCGTCGTCGTCAGCCCCTCGAGCGGCATCTTCTCCCCGGAGACCTCGCTCCAGGCCCCCGGCACGGGTCTGCTGCCCGGCACGGCCGGCGACGGCGCCGACCCGTCATCGGCCGTCGAGGTCGGTGAGCTCGTCGGACGGGTCGGCGTCTCCGAGGTCCGCACGCCCTTCGCGGGACAGGTCATCGGCTGGCTGGCCGCGGAAGGTGAACGCGTCCAAGAAGGCCAGCCCCTCGTCTGGCTCCGGGTGCCCGAAGCGACCTGATGGCGGTCGTCCTCGTGACCGGCGGGACCCGCGGCATCGGCGCGGCCTGCGTCGAGTGGTTCCTGGCCAACGGCGACCAGGTGGCGACGACCTACCGGTCGGACACGGCGCCGGCGGCTCCCGCGGGGACTGAGACGCCGACCGCTTCCTGGCCGTGCGCTGCGACGTGCGCAACGGCGAAGAGGTGGAGTCGGCCTTCGCGTCGATCGAGAGCGCGTGGGGCCCGGTCGAGGTGCTGGTCGCCAACGCGGGCATCACCATGGACTCGCTCATGTTGCGCATGAGCGACCAGGCCTTCCACGACGTGATCGACGCGAACCTGACGGGCTCCTTCCGCGTCGCCAAACGGGCCGTCGCCAAGATGCTGCGCCTACACACCGGGCGCATCATCTTCGTCTCGTCGGTCGGCGCCTTCGTCGGACTGCCCGGCCAGGCCAACTACGCCGCCTCGAAGGCCGGTCTCGTCGGCATGGCCCGGGCCATCGCCCGGGAGGTGGGCAGCCGCCAGATCACCGTGAACGTGGTGGCGCCCGGGGCTCATCGACACCGACATGACGGCCGCCCTCGGCGACGAGCGGGTCGCCCTCATGACGGGGCAGGTGCCCCTGGGCCGGGCCGGGAGTGTCCAGGACGTCGCCGACGTCGTCGGCTTCCTGGCCTCGGATGCCGCTGCCTACGTGACCGGCGCCGTGGTTCCGGTCGATGGCGGCCTGGGCATGGGGCTGTAGCGTTCCCTGGAAACCAAGACAGAAGGAGCAAATTGTGGACAGCGACGCAGCGTTCGAGAAGTTTCGCGAGTGCGCCGTGGAAGTACTGCAGGTGCCGGCGGAGAAGATCACCAAGGAAGCAAAGTTCGCCGACGATCTCGACGCCGATAGCCTCGACCTGGTGGAACTCGTGATGGCACTCGAAGAGGCGTTCGACATCACGGTCGAGGAGACCGAGCTCGAGGACATCACCACGATCGGCCAGGCCTTCGACCTGATCTCGTCCAAGCTCTGATGCAGCTCGGGATCGGCGCGGACGGACCGATCCGGGGGCGGCGGGTCGCGGTCACCGGGCTCGGCGCGATCACGTGCTGCGGCGTCGGCGTCGGACGCGCTCTGGGACGGCCTGCTTCATCCTTCGGTGGTCGGCGGCGAGGTGCGCGGCTACGACCCCAAGGACTGGTTCGGCCCGAAAGAAGCGCGCCAACTCGACCGCTTCGCCCAGTTCTCCATGGTGGCTCGGCCGACATGGCGGTCGAGCAGGCCGGCGAGCTCGACGTCGACCCCGCCAAGGCGGGCGTGGTCTTCGCGACGGGCGTCGGCGGGTTCGACACGTTGGCCGAGCAGGTCGGGGTGTACAACGAGAAGGGCGCCGACCGTGTCTCGCCGCGCCTCGTCCCGATGATGATGGCCAACGCGGGTGCCGCCGGCATCTCCATGCGCCAGGGATGGCGCGGGCCGTCCGAGGTCATCTGCACGGCGTGCGCCGCCGGCACCCACGCCATCTCGGCGGCGGCGCCGCCTCGTCGCCTCCGGCCGTTGCGACGTCGCCATCGGGGGCGGCTCCGAGGCCAGCATGCACCCGACGGCGCAGGCGGCGTTCGCCAACATGACCGCGCTCTCGACGTCGGGCCACTCGCGCCCCTTCGACGCCCGGCGTGACGGCTTCGTCATGACCGAGGGCGCGGCGGCGCTCGTGCTCGAGGACTGGGACCGGGCGGTCGCACGGGGCGCGACGATCTACGCCGAGATCGCCGGTGCCGCCAGCACGGCCGACGCGCACCACATCACCGCACCGGCGCCCGACGGGGCCGGCGCGGTGAACTGCATGGAACTGGCCCTGGCCGACGCCGGCATCGCGCCGGGCGACGTCGGGCACATCAACGCCCACGGGACCTCCACCCCGCTGAACGACCTGGCCGAGGCGCGCGCCATCGCCAAGGTGTTCGGCGACCCGGGGCCACTCGTGACGTCGACCAAGGGCGTCACGGGTCACGGGCTGGCGGCCGCCGGAGCCATCGAGGCCGTGGCCGGGGTGCTGACCATCCACCACGCCACCATCCCGCCGACCGCAGGGTACGAGGAGCCCGACCCCGAGATCACGATCCGCGTCGTGCACGGGGAGCCGAGGCCGTGGGAGCCCGCGGCGGTGCTGTCGAACTCGTTCGGCTTCGGCGGCCACAACGGCTGCCTGGTGCTGCTGCCCCCTCGCTGACCCCAGGGGGCCGACCCCAACCGTTCCGGCCCCACCGCTAAGGTCTCGCCTCCGTTGCCGGATGGCGGCGCCGCGTAGATCGCGCAGCCGGACGAGGTCCTGAGGTTGGTCGATGGGCAGGCTTCAATCCTGGGCGGACGCGGTGCGCCGCTCCCCCGTGCCCTGGGTGGCCGCCGGCGTGGTCGTCATCGCGGCGGTCGCGGGCGGCGTGCTCCTCGCGACCAGGGCTTCCCATCCCCCGCCGCCGAGCCCGACGCAGTCCGTCCGCGCCGTCGCGCTCGGGCGACTCGGTGCCGTACGGGCACGGGCTGGCCAACCCGTACCTGACGCCACAGATCGGCTTGCCGAGCAGCGACGTCTCGCAGGGCCCCTCCACGCTCGCCTACCCGAGCCTGGTGGCGGCGAAGCTCGGGCTCACCATGACGGTCCGACCGACCAACTGCCACCTCGACGGCGATCAGCTCGCCATCAGTGGTGCGGTGGCGGACGCGGCCGACAACATCGCGCGCGACGGCCAGTGCCCGAACCCGCCCCAGCAGGCGCGGAACCTCGGTGACGAGATCGCCGCGTCGGGGCTGTCCCAGCACCCGGCCCGCCTCGTCCTGTTCCAGGACGGCGCCGACGACATCCAATTCGCCGACTGCCTCGAGAACCAGTTGGCTCGCATCATGAACGTCAACCTCGGCCTCGGGACCGACTGCCTCGTAGAACGGCGCCGTCACACCCGCACTGGCCACCGAGCTCGCGAACGTGCGCAGCAGTCTGGCCTCGGCCATCGAACAGGTCGCACCCGACGCCGCCACGGTGGCGGTCCTGAACTACTACCAGCCGATTCCCCAGCCCGGACAGATCGCCAACGGCACGTCGCTCTCGGGGTCCGAGACGAACCTGGTCTGCACCGGCCTCAAGGCGAACGCGGCGTCGACGTCCGCCGCCGCGGACTTCGTGCTGTCGACGTTGAACGACTCCGTGGCCGCCGCGGTGGCCGACGCCAGGGCGCACGGCGTGCGCAACGTCGTCCTCATCGACGTCGCGCACGCCTTCGATGGACACGGCATCTGCACCGCCGACCCCTGGGCCTTCTCCTCCGAGCGCGTGCCCGACGCCACGCTTGGCCGCCGACGCCGAGCACATCCTGGCGGCCAAGGCGTGCACGGCGGCGCGCTGAGCGCTGCACGCCATTCCGTGCTCCTCCGATGGTGGCCAGCGCCGACCAGGCGGAGCAGTCACTCAAGGACTACGTCTGGCGCACCGCGCACCCGACGGCGGACGGCCAACGCGCGCTCGGCGGCCGCCGTCGACACGGCGCTCCGCGGTCGCGCTTAGTCGATCGCCTGCGCGCAGCGAGCCGACGAAGGCGGCTGCGCCCTTCGGGTCCCTCGCCCTCGATGAGGCGGCGCACCAACGCCGATCCCACCACGACCCCGTCCGCGACCTCGCAGACCTCCGCGGCCTGCTCGGGCGTCGAGACGCCCACTCCGACGCAGACCGGCAGGTCGGTGTGCCGGCGGACGCGCTCGACCACCTTCGGCCGCCTGGTCGCCGAAGATCCTGTCGCTCCCCCGTGACGCCCATGCGGGCCACCGCGTAGACGAAGCCCCGGGCCCGGGCACAGATCCGCGCCACCCGCTCGTCGGGACTCGACGGCGCGACCAGCAAGCACGGTGTCGACGCCCGCCGGCGTCCGCCTCGACTCGCCCAGGGGTCGAGCTCTTCGAGCGAGAGGTCCGGCAGGATGGCCCCGCTCACGCCGGCCGCGGCCAACGAGCGGGCCATCCGCCTGTGGCCGGCCCGGTAGACGATGTTGTAGTACGTCATCACCGCGATCGGCACCGGCGCCTCGGCGCGGGCGATGCCGTCGAGCACGTGCGTCGGGGACGGTGCCCCGCTGCAGCGCCCGCAGCCCCGCCTCCTGGATCACCGGCCCGTCGATCATCGGGTCCGAGAACGGGATGCCGACCTCGACCGCGTCCGCGCCCGCCGCGACGACGGCGGCCAGGCGACTCGACCCAATCGTCGGTCATGCCCCCCATGAGATACGGAATGAGCAGCTTTCGGCCCTGGTCGCGCCGGGAACGGAGCTCCTTCTCCAGCTCAGGCATCGTCGGTCCGGCCGAAGATCTCGCGCACCTGCGCCACGTCCTTGTCGCCACGGCCCGAAAGCGTGATCAGCACCGTGGAGCCCGTCGGCGAGCGCGTCCGTGCCGGCGCTGCGCGCCACCCAGGCCACCGCGTGGGCCGACTCCAGCGCGGGGATGATGCCCTCGGTGTGGCTGAGCAGCCGGAACGCCTCGAGCACCTCGTCGTCGTTGGCCATCGCTGTACTCGGCCCGCCCGGTGGCGGCCAGGTGGGCGTGCTCGGGACCGAGGCCCGGGTAGTCCAGCCCGGCGGAGATCGACTCCGCCTCCTCGATCTGGCCCGCTTCGTCCTGGAGCAGCCGCGAGTGCATGCCGTGCAGGACGCCTGGGATGCCGTTCGTGATGGCCGCGCCGCCGGCCGCCTCGACGCCGACCAGGCGCGCCCCGGTGTCCACGAAGCCGGCGAACGTCCCGGCCGCGTTCGAACCGCCCCCGATGCACGCCACGACGACGTCGGGGTCCGCGCCGTCCGAGCAGGGTGCGGCACTGGGCGTGCGCCTCCTCGCCGATGACCCGCTGGAATTGCCGCACCATGTACGGGAACGGATGGGGCCCCATCACGGACCCGATGCAGTAGTGCGTGGTCTCGACGCGTGGCGACCCACTCCCGCATCGCCTCGTTCACGGCGTCCTTGAGCGTGCGACTCCCCGACGTCACCGGGCGGACCTCGGCCCCGAGCAGCTCCATGCGAAAGACGTTGAGCTCCTGGCGCTTGGTGTCCACCTCGCCCATGAAGACCGTGCACTCCAGCCCGAACAGGGCGGCGGCGGTCGCGGTCGGCGACGCCGTGCTGTCCCGCGCCGGTCTCGGCGATCATCCGGCTCTTGCCCATCCGCTTGGTCAGCAGCGCCTGACCGACCACGTTGTTCAGCTTGTGCGAGCCCGTGTGGGCGAGGTCCTCGCGCTTGAGCAGGACGCGGACACCGAGCTGCTCCGACAGCCGGGCGCACTCGGTGACGGGCGTCGGGCGTCCTCCGTAGTCGCGCAACAGCGCGTCGAGCTCGGCATGGAACGCCGGGTCGTCCCAGGCGTCGTCGAACCACTTTTCGAGCTCGAGGCACGCCGGCATCAGCGACTCGGGGACGAACCGGCCGCCGAACTCGCCGAACCGACCGTCCGGGCCGGGCCGGCTCATCCGGCTGACTTCGCTCACCCCTCCCTCCAGTCGTAGGGCTCGTCGAGTCGTCTCGTCCTCCATCGGGGTCGCGTGCCGCCACCTCCGACTGGGCGAGCCGAGCGTTCGTGATGAAGTCGCGGACACCAACAACGGGTCCTTGCGGCCGGGCGCGGACTCGACCCCGGTCGAGACGTCGACGCCGCCCGGGCGCAGGTGGGCGACCGCCTGCGCCACGTTGTCGGGCCGCAAGCCGCCAGAGACGATCAGCCGGTGGTGGTCCGCGACGCCCTCGGCCAGCCGCCAGTCGAAGACCTGGCCCGACCCCGGGTTGTCCCCGTCGACCATCAGATAGTCGGCGCCGAACTCCTCGAAGCGGGCGATGGCCCGCTCGCCGACCCGGAACGCCTTGATCACCATCGGCACGCGGGCGCGGACCCACTGCGTGTCCTCGGCGGTCTCCTGACCGTGCAGCTGTGCGGCCCCGAGGCCGGCCAGGCGCACGGCCTCCACGACGCGCTGCGGCGCCTCGTTGCGGAACACCCCCACCGTCAAGCACGTGCTCGGGCAACCGCTTGACGATGTCGCCCGCCACCTGCACCGCGATCTGCCGCGGCGACGGGGCGAAGATGAAGCCGACCGCGGACGCGCCCAGGCTGACGCAGAGCAGGGCGTCCGCCTCGGAGGTCACGCCGCAGATCTTGACGAACAGCTCGTCGCTCACGGCGTCACCGCGTCCCCACGGGGTGCCCGACCAGGCTGCGCAGCTGCGTCACCCGGTCCTCGGCGCGCACCAAGGACTCGCCCACCAAGATGGCGTCGTACCCGGCCCCGGCGAGGCGCCGGGCCTCGTCCGCGTCGCGGATCCCCGACTCCGCCACGGCGATCACGTCGCCCGGGATCTTCGTCGCCAGGGCGCACGCACGATCGTGGTCCACCGTGAACGTGCGGAGGTCGCGTTGGTTGACCCCGACGATCCGAGCCCCGGCCGCCAACGCCCGTGCCAGCTCGGCTTCGTCGTGCACCTCGACCACGGCCGCCAGGCCGAGGCCGGACGCCCGCGTCGCACACCGGGCCAGCGTCTCGTCGTCCAGGGCCGCCACGATCAACAGCACTGCGTCGGCCCCCATGAGGCGGGCGTCGACGACGTCGGCCTCCTGCACGGTGAAGTCCTTGCGCAGCACCGGCAGGCCCGACGCCTCCCGGGCCGCGGCGAGGTCGGCGCTCGACCCCCCGAAGAACTCGGAATCGGTCAGGACGGAGAGGCAGGCGGCGCCGCCGGCGACGTACTCCTTGGCCACGAGCTCGGGCTGGAGGTCGGGGTCCAGGGCGCCCTTGGACGGCGAACGGCGCTTGATTTCGGCGATGCAGGCCAGACCGTCCCCGCGGAGCGCACCCGCGAAGTCCCTGGGCTCGGGCGTCCGCTCCGCCCGTCCCACCAGCTCGTCGAGGGAACGGCCGTCCTCGGCGGCGCGGGCCCGATGGGAGGCGAGAATCTCCTCCAGGTAGGTGGGCATGGGGCTTCAGCGTAGCGGTGCGCGATTTGGCCCCTGGCCCATGGCTGCTGCTCAGCGGCAGGATCCGTAGGGGTCGATCGGCGCGTCGGACGCCCCCGAGAGCGTCCACGAGTTCGACGCCTCGTTCATGTACGCCGCCGGGCAGGGGTCGGCGATGACGATGAGTCGCAGGGTGCTGCAGGGCGTGGTGCCCGAGACGCACATCGTCTCCGCTTCGTGGCCGTCGGCGTCGCCCGGGCACTCGAACGTGAAGCCCGGTGCGGCGTACGCCTGCAGGTACGCGTACGCCGCGGCACACCCGTCGCGTGTGGCCTCTCCCGCCGGCGGGAGGCCGGTCACCTGCGCCACGAAGCTCTGCGGCGCCGACGACGCGACGGCGCGCAGCCGACGTCCCTGCGTCACCGCGCCCGACACGGACGGGTCGACATCCCGATGTGCAGAGAGCGTGTTCGACGAGGCGTCCGCCTGGACGGGCGAAAGTCCCGAGTCGATGATCCTTCCCGGGCCGGCGTGGCTCGCGGGAGCCAGCAACCCGATGGCCAGGGCGCCGATGGCGCAGGCGGCGACGCAGAGTGCGGCGAGCACGCCCCCGACCCGCCGCTGCCGCACGTCGTCACCTCGCTACGTCTCCGGAGCCCCGCCGCTCCTCGAAGGAACGTAGCAAACCGACGGTTATGGCGGTCTGTCGGGACGTCGACGCCGCTCAGGCGGCGAATTCTGGTCAGTACCTTCTCGCGGCGCTGGCGCGCCTCGCGGGACAAGTCGAACGACGGCACCACGTCCGCCGTTTGCGCGGTCGCCGCGTCGCGCAACATGTCCGCGATCCCCGAGTAGATGACCTCGATGGTGAAGTCGTCGAGCTCGACGGCCGCTTTCTCGGTCCCGTCGTCGCTGACGTGGATGATCTTGACCATCAGTCCACCACCGCCCGCTCACGCGGTCAGCGTCGCCGCGCCGCTCGATGGCGACGCATCCCCCGTCGCGGAAGATCCAGCCGACCTCCCGCCACGGCGTCAGCTCGGGCAGTGCCTCACCCCCGACGACACTCGCCTCGTGTTGCTCTCGCTCCTTGATCCCCGTCCCCATCCCCATGACGCCAGCGTGGACCCCGGCCGTGTCATGTCCGGTGGCGGACGGTTGCAGTTGGGGTGCGCAAGGCGAGCCCGGCCCGAGGCGCCAGCGCGGCGGTCAGCGGGCGAACAGGTGCCAGCCCAGCCAGGCCCAGCCGACGAGCAGCACCACCCGCAGCCACGGGTCCAAGGCCAGTCGCCGCAGGACGACCTTCGGACGGACGAGATAGTGCTTTCCCGCCGGGGTGAGCGAGGCGACCCACAGCGCGAGCGCCAACGCGCCGATGAGGGCCCAGACGGCGTAGCTCGGGCTCGAGCTCACGAGGGCACCGCTCCTCGGCTCGCGGCACGCGACGAGGCACCGACTGCCGGCGCGGACGATCGCCCCGCCGAGCCACAACCACGCGAAGCACGCGACGGCCTTCAGCCCGTAGTTGTAGCGGTCGAACGCATCGGCCATCGAGCTCAGGGTCGGATGGGCACTCCTGGTCCCGCGGACCAGGTACATGACGAGCTCCCACGCGACGATGACGACGAAGAGCACGACCCAGGCCAGGTACGGGTGGCGCGGCCTGTCCTCCTCGGCGATCAAGCCGGCACGGTCCGGGTGCAGCGGCCACCGGATGATCGCCAGGACCGTCACGACCACGATGGCGAGCCCGGTCAAGATGTTGGCCGGGCCGCTGAACGGCACCGTGGCGGCGAGCCACAGCGCGTAGCCGAGCATCACGCACAAAGAGACCACCCCGACCGCCCGCCGCGACCGCGTCCAGCGCGCGTCAGCGGGCACCGGGCGTCCTCCTCAGCGGGCCAGCGGGAGCAGCGGGAGCAGCGCCACCTCGACCGGGCGCGACCCGCCGATGCCGTCGCCCGAGCGCACCCGGGCCGGGCCCGGCGCCTCGACGTTGCGGTGCAGGTACCCCAGGGCGGCCCACGCCCCGAGCTCCGCGCTCCAGGCGGCCGACGTGATCGTGCCGACGACCTTGTCGTCGGCGGCGCCGTCGCCCGCGGGGGCGTCCCCGGCGTGCAGCGTCATCCCCGGGGAGAGCGTGTCCGACTCCGGCGGCCCGCTCGGCGCCACGATCCCCACCAGTCGCCGCGGCACGTTGCCGCCCCGCGAGTCGATCCGGGCGACCAGCTCCTGACCGGTGTAGCAGCCCTTCGTGAAGCTGACGGTCTGTGCGACCACGCCCGTCTCCTGCGGGATCGTCTTCGCGGTCGAGCTCGGCGCCCATGGCGGGGACGCCCGAGACGATGCGGCACGCCTCGACCGCGCTCGGCGTGGCACGCCACGATCCCGGCCGGCAACTCACCGGAGTCGGGGCCGAGCACCACGTCGGGCGGCCCGAGCAGGTCGACCCCGGCCCACCCGTTCCAGTCGAAGGGGAGCGCCAGCACCCCCGCTCGGCCAGGACCGTCAGCAGGCCGGCCGCCACCTCGCCGACCGCGGCGCCGCGCAACGACAGGCACCGCCACTCGAGCCCTTCCAGCTCGACCTTGGACCGCAGCAGGAAGCGGCGCAGGCGCGCCACCACCGCAGCGCCGTACCCGCCCTCCACGTCGAGCAGGAAGTCCTGCCCGTCGAGGCGCGTCACCCGCAACAGGGCGGACAGCTTGCCGTCCGGCTCGAGCAGCAACGAGTCGGCCGAGCCGCCGACCGCCAGGGCGGCCACGTCCTGGCTCAGCTGGCCCTGCAGGTACGCCTCCGCGTCCGGGCCGCGCACCGCCACCACGTCGCGCGACGGGTGGAACGCGCCCGCGCCCCGACGTAGCGCCGCCGTCTCGTCCTCGAGCACCGCCACGGCGCTCACGGCGCCCCGCCGTGCCGCGCCCATGCGCCGCGCCGCCGTGACCGCCACCAGGAGCGCCCCGGCCTTGTTGCGCGCACTCCTGGTCCTCGGACACCGGGTCGCTGTCCGCCACGATCCCCGCGCCGGCCTGCACGCTGGCCCGGCCGTCCGGCGTGACGACCATGGTGCGGATGGCGATCGCCGTGTCGACGTTGCCGGAGAAGTCGATGTACCCCACGACGCCGCCGTAGACGCCGCGCTTGGTGACCTCGAGCTCGTCGATGATCTCCATCGCCCTGACCTTCGGCGCGCCCGACAGGGTCCCCGCCGGCAAGGTGGCGCGCAGCACGTCGATCGGCCCCTTCCCCTCGGCCAGCTGGCCCGACACCTGCGACGTGATGTGCATGATGTGGCTGTAGCGCTCGACCGTCATCAGCTCGTCGACCTGCTCGGTGCCGAAGCGCACCACGCGCCCCACGTCGTTGCGGGCGAGGTCCACCAGCATGATGTGCTCGGCCAGCTCCTTGGGGTCCTCGACCAGCTCCGACTCGAGCAGCCGGTCGTGCTGCTCGTTCTCGCCCCGCGGCCGCGACCCCGGCGATCGGCCGGGAGATCACCACGCCGTCGCGCAGGCGGACCATCGGCTCGGGCGACGCGCCGACGACGGTCACCTCGGGGAAGCGCAGGAAGTAGAGGTACGGGCTCGGGTTCAGCAGCCGCAGGGACCGGTACACGTCGAACGGCGCGGCGTCGAGCACCAGGTCGTAGCGCTGCGAGAGCACGACCTGGAAGATGTCGCCGGCGCGGATGTACTCCTTCGCCGCCTCGATGCACCCCATGTACTCCGCCGACGTCATCGTCCGGGCCGCCTCGGCCCACTCGATCCCGGGCGGCGGCGCCGCGTCGAGCTCGCCCGACAGCGGGGAGCGCCCTCCGCCCGCACCCGCGCAGTCCGCCGCCAGCTCGCGCAGCCGCGCGCACGCGGCGTCGTACGCCTCGGCGACGGCCTCCGCGTCGACCACCCCGGCGGGCGCGTCCGGCACCACCACGTTGTCGACCAGCACGATCCGCTGGCGCCAGTGGTCGAACGCGCAGAACTGCCCGATCACCACGAGCGCCGCGTCGGGCTGGCCGAGGTCGTCGGCCGGCGGCTCGGGCAGCCGCTCCACCTCGCGCACCACGTCGTAGCCCAGGTAGCCGACGACCCCGCCGTGCAGCGGCGGCAGCCCACCCAACACCGGCGACTGGAACCGCGTCACCAGCGCCTCGACCGCGGCGAGGATCCCGTCGTCGGAGGAACCGAGGCCCAACCGCCCCGTCGCCTCGACGTGCCGGCCCCGCGCCGTCAGCGTCGCCAGCGGGCGGCGCCCGACGAACGAGTAGCGCCCCCAGCGCTCCCCACCCTCCACCGACTCGAACAAGAACCCGTCGCCGTCCCCGACGACGTTGGCGAAGCAGGCGACCGGCGTGAGCGTGTCGGCGACGACCTCGCACCACACCGGGACGATGGCGTGCTCCTTGGCCAGCGCGGCGAACTCGGCGGGATCGGGCCGGAAGACGAGCCCCGCCCCGGCCCCGAGGCCACCGCCGCCGCTCACGGCGCGGGCACCCCCGGGCCCGTGCCGACGGCGCGAAAGAAGCACGAGCGCGCGCCGGTGTGGCAGGCGCCGCGCCCGTGCTGGTCGACCAGCACCACGAGGGCGTCGCCGTCACAGTCCAGGCGCACCTCGCGCACGTACTGGCGGTCGCCCGACGTCTCGCCCTTCTGCCAGTACTCCTGGCGGCTGCGGCTGTAGAACCACGAGCGCCCCGTCGTGAGCGTGCGCCGCAGCGCCTCGGCGTCCATGTAGGCGAGCGTCAGCACGGTCCCGTCCGCGGCGTCCTGCACGATCGCCGGCACCAACCCGTCTGGATACTTCCCGAAGTCCACCTCGGCGACCAACGCGTCGTCGACGCTGAGCGCCACGCCCTCGGGCGCGGCCGACGTCGAAGCCCCGCTCACAGGTACAGCCCCGTCCCGCTGTCGTTGCGCGGCGACGCGATGGCGTGGATGTCCCGCTCGCGCAAGATCACGTACTCCTCCCCGTGCACCTCCACCTCGAAGCGGTCCTCGGGGTTGAAGAGCACCGTGTCGCCCACCTTCACCGTGCGCACGTGCGGCCCCACCGCCACGGCCTCCGCCCACGTCAGGCGCCGGCTGATCTGCGCCGTGGCCGGGATCAAGATCCCCGCCCGGGACCGCCGCTCGCCCTCACCCTCGCCGATCTGCACCATGACCCGGTCGAAGAGCACGCTGATGGGCTGCTTGTCCGCCCCCTTCGGCACGCTCGCCGGACGCCGGGGCACCTCGTGCGCGTCGTGCGGCGCGGCCTGCTCTTCCTTGTCAGCCTTTGCGGCCTTGGCCTCGTTCGTTCCGTTCTTCGTCGTCGACGTGGGCACCTAGGCACGGTACCGCACGAAAACGCCACCCCAGGTCAGAGCGGTCGCACCGTCACACCGTGCTCGGCCATGTACGCCTTCGCCTCGCCGATCGTGAATTCCCGCCGGTGGAAGATCGAGGCGGCCAGGACGGCGTCGGCGCCCCCGTCGATCGCACCGTCGACCAGGTCCTGCAGCCGGCCCACGCCGCCCGACGCCACGACCGGGATGTCCACCGCGTCGACGACGGCCCGCGTGAGCGCCAGATCGAACCCGTCCTTCGTCCCGTCGCGGTCCATCGACGTCAGCAAGATCTCGCCCGCCCCGTTCCCGGCACACTCCACGGCCCAGGCGACGGCGTCCCGCCCGGTCGGCGTCCGCCCGCCGTGCGTGTACACCTCCCACCCGTGCGCGCCCTCCCGCTTCCGTGCGTCGATCGCCACCACGGCACACTGCCCGCCGAACTCGTCCGCGATGTCGCGCACGAGCTCCGGTCGTTCGACCGCCGCTGTGTTCACACCGACCTTGTCCGCCCCGGCCCGGAGGAGGCGGCGTGCATCCTCCGCCGCCCGGACCCCACCACCCACCGTCAGGGGAATGAAGACCTGCTCCGCCGTCCGCGCCACGACCGACACCATCGTCTCGCGCCCGTCCGACGACGCCGTGATGTCGAGGAAGGTGACCTCGTCGGCGCCCTCGGCGTCGTAGCGCGCCGCCAGCTCCACCGGGTCGCCCTCGTCGGTCAGGTCGACGAACTGCACGCCTTTGACGACGCGCCCGCCGGTCACGTCGAGGCAGGGGATCAGACGGACACTGCGCACGCGGCCACCCCCTCCTCCACGGTGAAGCGGCCCTCGACGAGGGCCTTGCCGACGATCGCTCCCGCCAGCCGGCGTCCGTGCCCCTGCAAGTGGGCCAGCCGGTACAGGTCCTGCGTCGCCCCGACCCCGCCGGAGGCGATGAGCGGCAGCGCCGTCCGCATCAACAACGCGGCCAGGCTCGCGACGTTGGGGCCCTCGAGCGTGCCGTCGCGCTCGACCTCCGTGACCACCACGGCCCCGATCGGTTCGCCCGCCCACCGCTCCAACAGCCCGAGGACGGTCCGCCCCGACCCTGCGCTCCAGCCCTGGGCCAGTGGCTCGGCGACGCCGTCGTCACCCACGCGATAGTCGAGGCCGACGGCCACCCGGCCCGGCCAGCGCCGCGCGCAGCGCGTCGCGAAGCCCGGGTCCTTCAGCGCGGCGGTCCCGAGCACCACCCGCGCCACACCCGATTCCAAGAGCTCCTCCGCCGCCTCGGCGCTCCGGATCCCGCCGCCGGTCTGGACCTGCACCGAC
Source organism: uncultured Acidimicrobiaceae bacterium (assembly GCA_963821105.1). Classification (GTDB taxonomy): domain Bacteria; phylum Actinomycetota; class Acidimicrobiia; order Acidimicrobiales; family RAAP-2; genus Bog-473. The sequence continues at coordinate 59,906 of CAWGCO010000006.1, read as the reverse complement.
GATCGTGCGGCGAGCTCGACGATCTCCTTGAGCACGGCGCGCTCGTGGGGGATGCCGGTGCGGGCGGCGTCGAGGTCGACGACGTGGATCCAGCGCGCCCCGCCCTCGACGTAGCGCGCCGCCAGCTCGATCGGGTCGCCGTAGCGCTGCTCGCGCTCGAAGTCGCCCTGGGTCAGCCGCACGGCGGTGCCACCGCGCAAATCGATGGCCGGATAGAGGTCCATCAGGCGGCCGCCACCAGGTCGACGAAGTTCGACAGCAACTTCAGGCCCGTCACCCCCGATTTCTCGGGGTGGAACTGCGCGCCCCACAGCGTGCCCCGGGTAACCAGGGCGGCCACCGGTCCGCCGTAGTCGCACACGGCAACGGTCTCGTCGCCCACGGGCGGGGCGAAGGAGTGCACGAAGTACACCCACGGCCGCGGGCCGAGGCCGCGCAGCGGCACCGGCTCCTCGCCCTGGTTCTCGGCACGCTCGAGGCGGTTCCACTGCATCTGCGGGTGCTTGACGCCCCGGGGCAGGGCGGCCACCTTGCCGCCGAACACCCCGAGGCCCTCGGCCCCGGGTGACTCCACCGATCCCTCGTAGAGCAGCTGGAAGCCGACACACACCCCGAAGAAGGGCACGCCCGCGTCGATCGCCTGGCGCGCCGGCGTCTCGAGCCCGCTCTCGCGCAGGGCCCGTGCGCACGCGCCAAAGGCCCCCACGCCGGGCAGCACGACGGCCTCGGCCGCCTCCACCTCCCCCGGGTCGGACACGAGGCGCGCCGCCGCGCCGATGTGCTGCAGCGCCTTCTCGGCCGAGCGCAGGTTGCCGATGCCGTAGTCGAGGACAGCGATCCTGGGACCCTTCGTCACAGGCTGCCCTTCGTGGAAGGGATGCCACCCCCCTCGACGCGCACCGCGTCGCGCAGGCATCGGGCCACGCCCTTGAAGCTCGCCTCCAACATGTGGTGCGTGTTCTTCCCCTCCAGCCGGCGGATGTGGAGCGTTACGTTCGCCGCCGTCACGAAGGCGCGCCAGAACTCCTCGGCCAACTGCGGGTCGAAGGGCGGCGAGCCGAGCCCGGGGGTGTCCGGAGGGAAGTCGAGGCCGTAGGCGAGATACGGCCGACCGGACAGGTCGAGCGCGACCTCGATCAGCGCCTCGTCGAGCGGCACCAGCATGGAGGCGAAGCGGCGGACGCCGGCCTTGTCCCCGAGTGCCTCGGCCAGACAGCCGCCCAGGACGATGCCCACGTCCTCCACGGTGTGGTGCGCGTCGATGTGCAGGTCGCCCTCCGCCTGGACGGTCAGGTCGAAGGAGGCGTGCTTGCCGAGCTGTTCGACCATGTGGTCGAAGAAGGGCAGGCCGGTCGAGACCTCGGCGCGGCCCTCGCCGTCGACGTCCAAGGCGATCGCGATGGTCGTCTCCTTCGTGGCGCGGTCCCGCCGGGCGGTGCGTGGCGCAGGTGCGACGGTCACAGGCTCTCCTTCAGCGCGTACAGAAAACGATCATTCTCCTCGGACGTGCCGATCGTGACGCGGAGGCATCCCTTCAGGCCGTCCCAACTCGCACAATTGCGGATGAGGACGGACCGCTCCAGCAGGGACTTCCAGACCCCGTCGGCGTCGCGCTCGCGGGGGCGGAACAGGATGAAGTTGGCGTCGGAGGGCCAGGTGTCGACCGGCAGGTCATTCAGGGCGGCCGCCACCCGGCCTCGCTCCTCGGTGATGCGGGCGACCCGCGCCTCCATCTCCGGAACGTGGCGCAGCGCGAGGAGCCCGGCCGCCTGGGTCTGGGCGGACAGGTGGTACGGCAGCACCACGGCCTCGCACGCCGCAACCACGGCGGGGTCGGCGACGAGATACCCGAGACGCGCGCCGGCCAACGCCCAGGTCTTGGAGAAGGTGCGGGTGACGACGAGACCGGCCTGCGCCGGCCCGCGCAGCGAGAGCGCCGTCCACGGTGAGAACTGTCCGTACGCCTCGTCGACGATGACGAGACCGGGCGCCGCCTCGGCAACCGCAGCCACCGTCTCGGGAGGCTCGGCGCGACCGGTCGGGTTGTTCGGCGAGCACAGGAAGGTGATGTCCGGCTGCTGCGCCGCGATGAAGGACTCGGCGTAGGCCGGGTCGATCAGAAAGTCGTCGTCGCGCGTGCCCTCCACCACCTCGGTGCCGGTGATCCGCGAGATGTGCGAGTGCAACGCGTAGGTCGGTTCGAAGAGCAAAGAGCGCCGACCGGGACCTCCGAACGCCAGGAGAAGGCACTGCAGCACCTCGTTCGAGCCGTTCGCGCAGAACACCTCGTCCGGCGACACTCCGTGCAGATCGGCCACGGCCTGCCGCAACTCCGTCGCCGGCCGGTCCGGATAGCGGTGGAACGACACCTCCTCGAGCGCGGCCAGCAGCTCGGCGCGCCACTCGTCGGGCGGGGCGAACGGCGACTCGTTCGTGTTCAGGCGCACCTCGGCCTCGACCTGCGGCGAGTGGTAGCCCTCGGCGAGCTGGAGATCGGGGCGCACCGGCGGCACCGCGCTCACGACGCACCCCCCTCGCCGTCGTCGAGGGCGGCCAGGCGGCGGCGCACCGATTCCGCGTGCGCCGGGAGCCCCTCGGTCTCCGCCAGGACGATGACCTTCGGCCCGAGCGTGCGGACAGCCTCAGGACTGACACGCACGGCGTGCACGTGCTTGCGGAAGTCGTCGGCGCGCAGCGCGGAGGCGAAACGCGCCGTCCGGTTCGTCGGCAGCACGTGGTTGGGCCCGGCGATGTAGTCACCCATGCTCGCCGGCGACCAGTCGCCCAGGAACACGGCACCGGCGCTCTGCACCTGGTCGAGCAGCTCCGCGCACTCGTGCTCCCCCACCATCAGCTGCAGGTGCTCGGGTGCCACCGTGTTGGCGACCGCCATGGCCTCGCTGGGCCCGTCGACCAGACAGGCGATGCCGCCGGTGGCCAACGTGGCCTCGAGGTCGGCCCGGCGAGGCGAGGCGGCCACGATGCGGTCGACCTCGCCGGACACCGCGTCGAGCATCGCGGGGTCCCAGGTGACCAGCCAGGCCAGGCCGTCGGGGCCGTGCTCGGCCTGCACGACCAGGTCGATCGCCGCGAACTCGGGGACGGCGTCGGGCCCGGCGACGACGACGATCTCGGAGGGGCCGGCGAACGCCGACGCCACGCCGACCACGCCCGACACCTGCCGCTTGGCCTCGGCCACGTAGGCGTTGCCGGGTCCCGCCACGACGTCGACGGCCGGCACGCTCTCGGTCCCGTAGGCCAGCGCGCCGATGGCCTGCGCGCCGCCGATGCGGTACACCTCGTCGATGCCCGCCACCGCGGCGGCACACAGGGTCGCATCGTCGACCTTGCCGTCCGAGGCCGGCGGGACGCACAGCGCGATGGCGCCGACGCCGGCCACGCGGGCCGGTGCGGCGCACATCAGCACGGTCGAGGGATAGCGGGCCCGGCCGCCGGGGGCGTAGATGCCCGCCCGCTCGACGGCGCGGGTCAGGTGACTGACGGTGACGCCGCCGTCGGCGTAGTCGCCCGGCGGCGTGCCCTCTTCGGCGTGGTACGCCACGATCCGGTCGAAGGCGGTCTCGAGGGCGCTCCGGAGCCCGGCGTCGACGCGCTCGGCCGCCTCCTTGATCTCCGAGGGCGCCACCCGCAGCCCGCCGCTGACGTCGACCCCGTCGAAGGCGGCCGTGCTCGCGATGACCGCGGCGTCGCCTTCGGTGCGCACCTCGGCCAGGATGCGGGCCACCGCGTCGTGCACGTCGGACCCGGGCGCGTCGGGGCGCGGCAAGGCCGCGTCGTACGGCGGCGGGGTGCCGCGGAGGTCCAGCACACGGAGGGGCATGAGGACACAAGGCTACCGGCGGGCCCTGGGCCGACTTCCCCGAAGGAGCGGTCCGGGGCTTACGTCGCCGAGCCGAGCACGTGCGTGAAGGTGGCGACGACGTGCTGGACGCCGATCTCGTTGCGGCCGATCACCATGTGGTCGTGCTGGCCCTCACGGGAGGCCTCGCCGCAGCCGATCAGCACCCCGCAGTCCTCGTCGCGCAAGGCGGCGTGCACCGCCTCGTAGAGGTCGAGGTACCCCGCCTGTACGGCGTCGTCGGCCGCCGCCTCGGTCGCCATCCAACCGTGGCGCACGACGCAGCGTCCGGGGTCACCGCTGTCGGCGGCGGGGAGGATGTCGATGATCTCGGTGCCCACCGGGCTCATGGCCAGGGTGAGGTTGGGGAAGATCCAGTAGATGAAGACCATGTAGGCGAGCGGGTCGGCGATGTCGGGGTCGTGGCGCGCGCCGTCGATCCACGGGCACGGGAAGCCGAGTCGATGGTGGAGGCCGTAGCCGTCGTAGATGGCGGTGTTGGCGACCGTGTTCTGGCCCACGATGCTGTTCGCGTGGACGTAGGGGAAGTGGTAGTTCTCGGCGAACGCCTCGATGGCGGCCTTCCAGTTGACGTCGATGCCGATGTCGCGCTCGGTGAGGTAGGCGGAGGCGCCGAGGCCCCACGCGGCCAGCTCGTCGTCGAGCGGGCCGAGGTGCGCGGCGACGTCGATCGGCTCGCCGACGGTCAGCACGGCCCAGACGAACCCGTGGCGCTCCTCGCTCGGGAGCTCGACGAGGCCGTAGTCGTCACGGGCGAGTCCTTCGAAGCCATCTTGGCCGGGCATGCCCACGAGGCGGCCGGCGCTGTCGTAGGACCACGCGTGGTACGGGCAGGTGTGACGGCGGGCGTTGCCGCATCCGTCGGCGGTGGGCTTGCCGCCGCGGTGGCGGCAGTAATTGAGGAACGCGTGCGCGGTGCCGCCGGCGTCACGGGTGAGGAGGACCGAGGTGCCGAGGACGTCGCGCACGACGTAGTCGTGCGGGCTCGCGAGCTGCGCCGTGGGGGCGAGGGCGAGCGGGGTGCGGCGGCAGAGTTGGCGCTCACGCTCGGCGAGGGCCGGGTCGCGGTAGTAGCTGAGGGGCACCGTGAGGATGTCGTCGGCCATCTCGGTGGTGTGGCCGTCGACGAGGGCGAGGGCGCGGCGGACGTGTTCGGCGCCGACCGGTCGGGTGCGCGGGGCGGCGAAGGTGACGTCGGCGGTGGGCGCCGTCGTGGCCGCCTTGGTCGCCGTGGTCGCCGTGGTCGCCGTGGTGTCCCTGCCCGCCATCGGTGCGCAGCCTACCGATGGGCCGGAGGCGTCCCCGGGGTGGGTGCAGAGTCGTGCCACCCCCGGGCATGCGCCATCATCGGGGCATGTCGACCGCCGCCGAGATCTCGTCCCTGTCGTCCACGCTCGAAGAGCTCCACGACCGGGTCACCGCCATGGCCGAGGGGGCCCTGGCCCGCGGTGACGAGGACATGGCGCACGAGCTCATCGCCGTCGAGCGTTCGCTCGGGGGCGCGCTGCGGCGGCTCCGGAGGTTCGCGCAGGGGTCGAAGGGCTGAGCGAGCCGAGCGCCGGCCGATGCCGCCGAGCACGGATCGGTCTCAGACGGCGTAGAGGACGAGCTCGTGCCCGAGCAGCGACGACGCCGTGCGGAGCACCGTCTGGCGCTGGGCGACCACGGCGCAGTTGCGGCGCTCGGCCAGCTCGACGACGGCCACCGTGCTGAGGTCCGAGGTGTCGCAGCGGGCGGCGAGCTCGCCCGAGCGCCGGGCGGCGTCGCCCACGAACGGCTCGACCTCGGTCCCGGCCAGGAGCTCGGCGATCCGGTCGTTGCGGGCCTCGGTCCGGTAGCCCTCGGCCACGGTCACCGCCGGCACCAGCGGGACGATCCCGTTGGCCAGGGCGGCCCGGTGCAACGCCCACATCATGCGGTCACCCCTCGCGGCGGCGTGCAGAGCGCCCAGGCCGTAGACGAGTCCCTCCCGGCGACCGGTGCTCACCGGCGCCGGACGCGTGAGGCCACGCCGGACACGCCGGAGCGCAGACGGGCCAGCAGGGCCTCGCCGGCGGCCAGCTCCTCGGGGCTGAGCGACCCCGTCTCACCCTCCCAGGCGGCGACCCCGCGCAGTCCCTGGCGCACCCGCAGCTGGCGCTCGGCGGCGGTCGAGAGCCACGCACTGAACGAGACGCCGTCCTGCTTGGCCGCCTCCTCGACGGACGAGGCGACCGTGTCGTCCAGGGAGACCGAACGCTTGGTGACCATGGATCGAGGGTAGCACCTGGAGTAGTACCGAGGCGGTTCGGGGCGGCGGGTGTCGGCGCGAAAGTGCAGGTCCCTGGATGCACCAATGCCGGCCCGAAGGCCGGCATTGGGCGAGCCGGCCAGGAGGCGGATCCCAGCATCGGCTCATTTGGAACCAGGTGGCGGGAACCGGTTCCAGCTGTCAATGGTAGCGGTAGGTGTCTCGGTTTTCAGCACGCGGAATACGAATTGCCCGAAAAGGGGCCAAAAGACCCCCCCTCACCCGAGTCGGTGCGCGTAGGGGCAGAAATCGTTCATCACGCAGGCCGAACAACGCGGCTTTCTAGCGACGCAGGTCGCCCGCCCGTGGAGAATCATGCGCAGGCTGAAGGCGCCGCGTTCGGCCGGGGGGATGAACGAGTTGAGCTCGTGCTCGACTTTGACCGCGTCCTTGCGGTCGTTGGCGCCGAGCCGCTCGGTCAGGCCGAGCCGCTCGCTGCACCGGAGCACGTGCGTGTCGACCGGGAGGCCGGGCTCCCCGAAGGCCACGCTGCGGACCACGTTGGCGGTCTTGCGCCCGACGCCGGGCAGCGTGACCAGGTCTTCGAGCGCCGAGGGCACCTCGCCGTCGAACCGCTCGACCACGGCGCCGGCCATCCCGATGATGCTCTTCGTCTTCGAGCGGAAGAACCCGGTGGAGTGGATCAGCTCCTCGACGTGTCTCCGGGTTCGCCGCCGCCAGGGACTGGGCGTCGGGGTACCTCTTGAAGAGGTCCGGCGTCACCATGTTCACCCGCTGGTCGGTGGACTGGGCCGACAGGATCGTCGCCACCAGGAGCTGGAACGGGGTCTCGAAGTCGAGCGCGCAGAGTTCCTTGGCCGTCCCCGGGAAGAGCACCGCCAGGCGCTCCATCACGAGCTTCGCCCGCCCCTTCGGTGTCCTCGGCTTCGCCACCAGCTCAACGTACCGGGTGGCCCGGGTTACCTTGGCCGCCATGGCCCCATGGACGTCGTGCCGCTGCGAGAGATCGACGCCGATCGCCGCACGGCGCTGACCGCGTTGCTCAAGCGGGCCGACGAGGCCGCCGACCACCCGCCGCTTCCCGAGCCGCAGTACCACGCGGTCGCCGGCGAGCCCGGCACCGAGGTGGACGACGGCCTCCTCGTCCTGGCCGACCACGACGGCACTCTCGCCGGCTTCGCCCTCGTGACGCCGGCCAAGGACGGCACACGGACGATCCACCTCGTCGTCGACCCGCCGACTCGGCGGGCGCTGCGCTGGCCGGGGAGCTCGTCGACGCGGCCGTCGCCCTGGCCGAGGAGGACGGCGCCGGCGCGCTGCACCTGTGGGCCATGCAGGCGGGGCCGGCCGACGACGACCTGGCGCGCCGCCACGGCTTCGCGCCCGAGCGCGACGTGGTGCAGATGCGGGTGCCGCTGCCGCTCGCCGACGACGTGCTGAGAGCGACCCGGCCGGTCCTGACCCGTCCGTTCGTGCCGGGCCAGGACGACGACGCCTGGCTCCGGGTGAACAACCGCGCCTTCGCCTCCCACCCCGAACAGGGGTCGTGGAACAAGGCCCAGCTGCACGAGCGGCTGGCGGCCGAGTGGGTCGACCTGGCGGGCTTTCTCGTGGCCGACGACCCCGACGGCGACGGCCTCATCGGCTTCTGCTGGACCAAGATCCACTGGACCCGCACGCCGGTGCTCGGCGAGATCTACGTGATCGGCGTCGACCCGGCGCACCACGGCGGCGGCTTGGGGCGTGCCCTCACGGTGGCCGGCCTCACGTCGATGTCCGACCGCGGCGTGCGCGTCGGGATGCTCTACGCCGACGCGACCAACGAGGCGGCGGTGGCGCTCTACGGGCGCATCGGCTTCACGGTCGACCACGTCGACCGCTCGTACCGGCGTCCCGCGCCGCTCAGTTGATCCCGGTCCCGATCGCCTCGCCGACGCCGAAGGTGACCGCGGCGGCGACCGTCGTCACGGCGAGTTGGCGCAGGGCGGAGGCGACCACCGATCGCTCCGTGAAGCGGGCCAGCACCGCCCCCACGACCAAGGACGCCACCGCGCCGAGCACGATCGAGGCCACGATGGCCGCCGTCCCCGACCCGATCAGCCACGGCAACAGCGGGATGAACGCGCCGACGGCGAACGTGACGAACGACGCGGCGGCCGCCTGCCACGGCGACCCGAGGCGGTCCATCGAGATCCCCATCTCCTCGCGGGCGTGGGTCTCGAGCGCGAGGTCCGGGTCCTGCATGACCTCGTTGACCATGTCCTCGGCCACCGTGGGGTCGATGCCCCGGCGGACGTACATGCCCCGGAGCTCGGCCGCCTCGCCCTTGGGGTGGCGCTCGAGCGCCCGACGCTCCACCTCGAGCTCGCGCTCCATCAGCTCCCGCTGGGCCGTCATGGAGAGGTACTCGCCGGCGGCCATGGAGAAGGACCCGGCGACCAGGCCCGCGATCCCGGCCAACCGCACGATTGAGCCGCCGGGATTGGCGCCGGCCATGCCCAGGACCAGGGAGACGTTGGTGACGAGCCCGTCGCTCACGCCGAACACGGCAGCCCTCGCCCCGCCGCCGCCGAGGTCCCGGTGGTGATGGGGCGGGAGGTGCTCGTGCTCGTGGGGGACGGTCACCCCGTCAGCGTAGTGAGGCACCCCCACGCGGGTAGCGTGCCCAACCGGAATCGAACCTGACCAGCGAGGAGCGCAGCATGACCACCACCATCGACGGCGTCGACGCCTTCGCAGATTTCGTCGGCCAGGAGCTCGGTCACTCCGAGTGGCAGACCATCAGCCAGGAGCGGGTGAACCTCTTCGCCGACGCCACCGACGACCACCAGTGGATCCACGTCGACCCCGAGCGGGCCAAGGACGGCCCCTTCGGCGTCGCCATCGCCCACGGGTACCTGACCCTGTCGCTGGCGCCCGTGCTCCTGAACCAGGTGATCAGCGTCGACAACATGAAGTTCGGCGTCAACTACGGCTGCAACAAGGTCCGCTTCCCTTCCCCCGTCCCGGTCGGCTCCGACCTGCGCATGGGCGTGACCGTGGCCGCCGTCGACGACGTCGAGGGCGGCGTGCAGGTCACCTACGACCTGGTGATGGAGGTCCACGACGCGCCGAAGCCGGCGTGCGTCGCCCAGGTGGTCTACCGCTACTACCGCTGACGACGCCGGCCTCCCCCACCTCCAGGGCGCGCCGTCGCCCGCCCGACGCCACCGGGGCCCCACGGGGCCGACGGCGCCGTCCGGACGACCCACGACGCCCGGAGCCGGAGACGCTCCGTGCTGCCGGCCCCCGAGGAGAAGACGGCACGCGTGCGCGCCATGTTCGACCTCATCGCGCCGCGCTACGACCTGGTCAACCGGCTGATGACGCTCGGGCTCGACCAGCGCTGGCGCCGCACGACGGTGACGGCGCTCGGGCTGCCCGAGGGCGCCCGCGTCCTCGACCTCGCCTGCGGCACCGGGGACCTGTCCCGCGCCGCGACCCGCCACTCCTACACCGTCGTCGGCACCGACCTGAGCGCCGGGATGCTGGCCGCCAACCACTCCGGCGTGCCCCTCGTCGAGTCCGACGGGTGCGCGCTCCCCTTCACCGACGACTCGTTCGACGGGCTCGTCTGCGGGTACGCCCTGCGGAACTTCACCGACCTGGCCGCCACGCTGGCGGAGGCGGCCCGCGTCCTGCGACCGGGCGGGCGCCTCGGCGTCCTCGAGGTCGACGCCCCGACGTCGGGGGTGTGGCGCGCCGGCTTCGACCTGTGGTTCAACAAGGTCGTGCCCGTGCTCGGCGGTGCCCTCTCGGACCGCACGGCGTACCGCTACCTCCCCGAGTCGGTGGCGTACCTGCCGCCGGCGCCGGTCCTGCGCCGGATGCTGCTCGACGCGGGGTTCTCCGCCGTCGGCATCCGGCCGCTCGCCGGCGGCCTGAGCCAGCTCGTGGTGGCGACGCGGGCGGGGGCGCCGGAGCCGGCGCCGGCCCCGTGACCACCGCCCGCACCGCCCTCCACGCCCGCACCGTCCCGCTCGAGTACGGCCCCGACGCCCTGCAGTTCGACGGCAGCCCCACCGCGCTCTTCGACCGGCCCGGCCTGACCCTCGTCGGCTGGGGCACCGCCGAGCTGGTCGAGGCGAGCGGCGCCCACGACGCGCTCACCGCCATCCCCTGCGAGGACGCCGTCGGGGGGCTCGGCACGGGCCCCGTCGCCATGGGCGCGCTCCCCTTCACCGGCGCCATGGCCGGGTACCTCGTGATCCCGCGCTTCACCATGGGCATCGCCAGCGACGCCGGCGGCGTGACGCGTCGCTGGGCCACCGCCGTCGGGCCGGCCGGCGAGCCGCTGCCCGACACCGACGAGCTGTTCGACGCCGTGCTCTGGCAGTACGGGACGGTCCCCGAGGCCGAGGCCGAGGCGGCCGACGCCGACGCCGGCCAAGGCCCGCCCGTCACGGTCCGGCGGGTGACCACGGCGCTCGACAGCGCCGGCTACCGCACCGAGGTCGCCCGCGCCGTGCAGGAGATGCAGAAGCCCGGGTCGCCCCTGCAGAAGGTCGTGCTGTCGCGGCCGCTCGAGGTCGACCTCGATGGCGTCCTGGCCCTCACGCCGGTGCTGCGACGACTGCGGGCGGCCGAGCCGACGTGCACCGTCTTCGCCATGCCGACACCGGACGGCACGTTCTTCGGCGCCACCCCCGAGCTCCTGGTCGCCCGGCACGACCGGCGCGTCACCTGCCACCCGTTGGCGGGCACCGTCCCCCGGGGCACCACCGCCCGCGCCGACGCCGACGCGCAGGGCCGGCTCGCCGGCTCGGACAAGGAGCGCGCCGAGCACCGCTACGTCGTCGACGCCGTGGCGGAGCTGCTCCGCCCCTTCTGCGACGAGCTCGACGTCCCGGCCGAGCCCTCCTTGGTGGCCTTCCGCTCCGTGGCGCATCTCGGCACGCGCATCACCGGGCGGCTCAGCGAGCCGCTCCCGACGGCGCTCCAGCTGCTCGAGTGCCTCCACCCCACGCCGGCCGTCGGCGGCACGCCCCGCGCCGCCGCGCTCGAGGCGATCCGGGCCGGCGAGCCCGACGACCGGGGCTACTGGGCGGGCCCCGTCGGGTGGGCCGACGCCCGCGGCGACGGCGAGTGGATGATCGGCATCCGCAGCGCGCTCCTCAGCGTCGACGGCGACGCCACGACGCCGCCCACCGCGGTCCTCCGGCTGCGCGCCGGCGCGGGCATCGTCGCCGGCTCCGACCCCGAGGCCGAGGCGGAGGAGACCAACGTGAAGCTCGCCACCGTGCTCGACACGGTGATCCCGGGTGCGTCAGTGGAGCTGCGGTGAGGGGACCGGCCCGGGGCTCGGCGGCCTCGCCGACCCCGCCGCCGCCGCCGCCACGTGCGTCGCGGCCAGGGGGATGCTGACCCGCAGCGTCGCCCCCGCCCCCCGCACCGCCCGCACCACCCGCACCGACCCGGCAGCACGACCTCCGCCGTCCCCCCGAGCGCCTCGGCGATCGCCCGCACGATCGCCAGCCCCAGCCCCGTCCCCTCCCCCGAGCGCGCACGGTCGGACTGGTAGAAGCGGTCGAAGACGCGCCCGACGTCCGTCGCCGGGATCCCCGGCCCGTCGTCGGCCACCTCCACGTAGCCCATCCCACCCCTCACGCCCGTCGAGACCCGCACCGTCGTCCCCGGCGGGGTGTGCGCCAACGCGTTCCGGACGAGGTTGTGCGCCACCTGCGCCAGGCGCTCGGCGTCCCCCATCACGACGACGGCGCCGCCCGGCGCCAGCTCGAGCACGTGGTCGTGCGGCACGGCGTTGGAGTCGCCGACGGCGTCGGCGCAGATGCGGTGCAGGTCGACCGGCTCGACCCGCAGCGGCCGGCCCCGGTCGAGCTCCGCCAGCAACAGCAGGTCCTCGACCAGGCCCCCCATCCGCGTCGCCTCTTCCTCAATCCGCTTCAGCGCCTTCGTCCGCCCCGCCTCGTCCGCGAACCCGCCCCGCCGCAGCAGCTCGGAGTACCCGCGGATCGACGTCAGCGGCGTGCGCAGCTCGTGCGACGCGTCCGCCACGAACTGGCGCAGCCGCTCCTCCGACGCCGTCTTCTCCTCGAACGCGCCCTCGATCTGCCCCAGCATCTCGTTCAGCGCCGACCCCAGCCGGCCCACCTCGGTGCCCGGCCGCTCCTCGGGCACGCGCCGCGTCAGGTCGCCCGAGGCGATGGCGTCCGCCGTGCCCGCCATCTGGCGCAGCGGGCGCAGGCCCCGCCGCACGACGACCATCACCAGCACGCCCATGGCCAGCAGCACGGCCAGGGTGGCGACGATCTCGACGTTGCGCAGCGACGCCATCGTGCTCGTCGTCGGGTTCAGCGACAGCGACGTGATCAGCGTCCCCTGCGGCACGGCGACCGCGATCGTGCGGTACGCGCCGTCGGGGTCCCCCCGGGCGCCGACGACGACCGCGTTGGGGTCGGGGTGGAACGTCCCGGCGTAGCGCCCGGCGGCCACGCCGTGGGAGCGCCGGTAGAGCTCGGGCACGTGCTGCACCGGGATGCCCTTCGTCAACACCGGGGCGGGGTCCGGGTGCGTCGGCGAGCCCGACGGCCGGCGCAGGATGACCTGGCCCGCATGGTTCAGCACGACGACGTAGACGTCGGTCGAGACCCGCCGCGACAGCGCCGACTCGCTCATCGGCACCGCCGGGTGCGCCGCCGTCGGCGCCAGCGAGTGCGCGTACGTGAAGGTGAGGTAGTTGAAGGCCAGCGCCTCGTCCTGGGCCAGCGTCGAGTCGACCTGCCCGTAGAGGTACGAGTGGACCGAGGCGTAGATGACGATGTCGGCGACCGCGAGCCCGAGCACCAGCAGCAGCGCCGTGAGGGCGACGAGCCGCTTCTGGAGGCTCATCCCGGCCTAGGTCTCCCGGGGCAGCCGCAACGTGTAGCCGACGCGCCGGATGGTGTGGATGAGCGGCGGGTCCCGGTCGTCGATCTTCTTGCGCAGGTAGCTGATGTACGTCTCGACGATGTTGGGGTCGCCCCGGAACTCGAAGCCCCACACGTTGTCCAAGAGCTCCGACTTGGAGATGACCCGCCGGGCGTTCTCCAGCAGGTACCGCAGCAGGTTGAACTCCGTCGCCGTGAGGTCGATCGAGATCTCCGCCCGCCACACCTCGTGCGTGTCGACGTTCATGGTCAGGTCCGCGAACTGCATGACCGACGTGTCGGCCGCCGCCACCTCGCCGGCCCGCCGCAGGATGGCGCCGATGCGCGCCATCAGCTCCTCGACGCTGAACGGCTTGGTCACGTAGTCGTCGCCCATGCTGAGGCCCTCGACCTTGTCCTGCGTCGTGTCGCGCGCCGTCAGGAAGACGATCGGCATCTGCTCGCCCTGGTTGCGCAGGCGCCGGCAGACCTCGTTGCCGTCGAAGTCGGGCAGCATGACGTCGAGCATGACGAGATGCGGCCGGAACGCCCGCACCTGCTCGAGCGCCTCCGCCCCCGTCGCGGCCACCCCCACGTGATACCCCTCGAACGTCAGCGCCGCCGACAACAGCTCCGCGATGTTCGGCTCGTCGTCGACCACCAAGATGCGCGCCGCCGACGCCTCGACCGTCATGGCGCCGTCACTCCGACGCTCGCCCCTGCCCCTGTCTGCCTGGCCACTGCTACCTCACCCTCGGTCGACGCGGCCCCGCACGGGGCCTCAGTTGATCCGGCTCGGGCCCGAGCCCGAGCCCGAGCCCGTATAGCTCGGTGCCGTCCCGTTGCTCGCCGTGCCACCCGACGCCCGGTCCCCTCGCCCGCCGCCGCCGCCCGACGCACCCCGGCCCCGGCCCAGGCCCCGGCCACCCGCCGCCCGCCGCATCCCGGCGACCAGCCGCCCCAGGCCCCACCACGTCACCAAGGCCAGCGCCTCGACCACGATGACCGACGACATCTTCGACTCCCCCGCCGCCCGGTCCACGAAGCTGATCGGCACCTCTCTGATCGTCGCCCCGTGCTGCTTGGAGCGGTACGTCATCTCGATCTGGAAGCCGTACCCCTCGGCCCGGATCCGTCCCAGGTCCAGCCTGCGCAAGATCGACGCCGAATAGCACCGGAACCCCGCCGTCGAGTCGAGCACGCCCAGCCCGAGCACCCGATCGGCGTAGTAGTTGCCGCCCCGCGACAACAGCTCGCGGTGCCACGCCCAGTTCGGGATCGTCCCGCCCTCGACGTAGCGCGACCCGATCGACACGTCGTAGCCCTCGGCCACCGGTGCGATCAGTCCCGGCAGCGCCGCCGGGTCGTGCGAGAAGTCGCAGTCCATCTCGACGAACGCGTCGTACCCGCGCTCGAGCCCCCACCCGAAGCCCGCCCGGTACGCACTCCCCAACCCGGACTTCTCGTTGCGCCGCAGCAGGTGCAGGTCCCGGTACCGCTCGATCGCCGCCTCGACGAGCTCGGCCGTGCCGTCGGGGCTGCCGTCGTCGACGATCAGCACGCCGGCCTCGGGCAGGCACTCGCTCACCCGTTGCAGCATCCGCTCGATGTTCTCCGACTCGTTGTACGTCGGGATGACGACCAGCGCTCGCATGCAGGGCATTCTAGGTGAGGCCGCCGCCCGGGCTCCTCCAGACGTCCTCCCGGCGGCCACCCCCGTTCCGCCCCTTGACCAGGCCTTGCGCACGTCCGGCCGCCGGCGCCGGCCCCGGCAGCGCTCGACGAATTCTTACGCAACTCTCAGGAAGTCCCGGCGTGCGTTCAGATGTCGGTGATGGTCGGCGGACCCGTCCCGAGGATCTGCTCGGGCGTCTCTTCCGTGTCGGGCCCCTTGCGTAGCTCCCGCACGATGACCTGGATCGCACCGCCGAACGGGATGCCGACCAGCGCGCCGATGAACGCCCCCAACCCACCCGCGACCCGGCCGCCCAGCGACGCGCCGACCAGCACGGCGATCAGCACCCAGAACGGGTTGAGCCGGACCGTCTTGCTCATGATCACCGGGTTGAGGATGTGGTTCTCGATCTGCTGGTACACGAGGAAGACCACCAGCATCACGATCCCCGCGGTGAGCGAGTGGATGACCGCGATGATCACCACGGGCACGCCGGCCAGTAGTCCGCCCACCAACGGCAGCAGGTCGACCAGGGCGACGAAGATCCCGAGCAGCAGCGCGAACGGCACGCCGAGGATCGCCAGCGTCACGCCCGACACGACGCCGGCGATGATCGAGGTCAAGAAGTTGCCCCCCATGTAGCCGGTGATGGAGTGGATCGTCTCGTCGACCACCCGGCGCAACCGAGCGCTCGTGTGCGACTGGAAGACGCCCAGGAAGCCGCCCCACATCTTCGGCGCCTCGAGCATCGTGAAGAACGTCATCACGGCGATCGTCACGATCGACACGAGCGTCGAGAAGGCGGCGGCGCCGACCGAGAACGCCGTGGCCGGCTTGAGCACCTTGGTGATCTGCGACGTGATCTTCGACGAGCTCTCCGACAGGTACTTCTGCAGGTGGAAGCGGTACACCAGGCGGCCCAGCCACCCGTGTCCCTTCTTGGCCTTGTCGATCAGGCCCGGGAGCTCGTGGCCGAAGTTCGTGGCGGCGGTCACGAGCGGCGAGGCGAACAGGTAGACGAGACCGATGAGCACCACCGCGCCGACCAGGAACACGGTCAGCGTGGCGCCGCCGTGCGACATGCCGTGGCGCTTCAAGAACCGCGTCGCCGGGGTGAGCAGCAGCGTGATGAAGAACGCCACGACCACGTACAGCACGATCTGGCGCAACACCCACAGCCCGACGATCAGTCCCACGTTCACGTCCAAGAGCAGGATCGCGACCGCCACGCTCACGACGATCGTCCCGAGCGGGATGCTCCTCTTGTCCGCGCTCCCGGTCAGTCGGGACCGCCACGTCTCGTGGGGTCCCTGGGGCATGGGGACCAGCTTGGCAGGTGCGACTCCCGAGAAGGCGGTTAGTCGGGTGACGGACGTGCAAGCATGAATTCGATGGAGCAGGTGGAGCCGCCGGAACCAGGGGAGCAACCCCCAGGCGACGACTCCCCCGCGCCGGGACTTTCAGCTGTCTCCCAGCCGACCGGCGACGCCGAGTCCCCAGCACCGCCGCCGTCGCTGACGCCGAAGCCCAAACGGCACTGGATGCCGCGCAACGTGAAGATCACGTTGATCGTCGTCGTGCTCTTCTTCGTGCTCGAGTACATCTTGCTGCCCGAGCTCGCGAGCGCGCGCAAGGAGTTCCACCAGCTGCGCCACCTGAACTTCCTGTGGCTGATCCTCGGCGTGCTCTTCGAGCTCGCCGCGTTGGTCGCCTACGCCGAGCTCACCCGCACGGTCCTGTCCCCGGAGGCGCCCTCGCGCTGGCGCGTCTTTCGCATCAACATGTCGGCGCTGGCCATCAGCCACACGTTGCCGGGCGGCACCGTCCCCGGCACGGCCGCCAGCTACCGCCTGCTCACCGAGTCCGACGTGCCGGGGAGCACGGCGGCCTTCGGCCTGGCGGCGCAGGGCATCGGCTCGGCCGTCGTGTTGAACCTCATCTTCTGGCTCGCGCTGCTGATCTCGATCCCCCTCCAGGGCTACAACCCGGCCTACGGCTTCGGGGCCATCCTCGGCGTCCTGCTGCTGGGCATCTTCGCCGGACTGGTCTTCCTGCTCACCCGCGGCGAGCGCCAGGCGAACGTCTTCGTGAAGAAGATCGCCGACCGGCTGCCCTTCGTGCGCGCCGAGACCGTGACGGCCCTGCTCCAGAAGGTCGTCGACCGGATGAAGATCCTCTTCACCAACCCCGAGCTGGTGGTGAAGGCGGGCATCTGGGCGGCGGCCAACTGGATCCTCGACGCCACCTCCCTGTGGGTCTTCCTGCTGGCGTTCGGTGCGCACGTCTCCCCCGTCGACGTGCTCGTGGCCTACGGCCTCGCCAACATCCTCGCCGTGATCCCGCTGACGCCGAGCGGGCTGGGGGTGATCGAGATCACGATCATCGCGGTGCTCAAGGGCTTCGGCGTGCCGAGCGGCGTCGCGGCGGCGGGCGTCCTCAGTTGGCGCCTCGTCAATTTCTGGCTGCCGATCCCGTTCGGTGGCGTCTCGTATCTCTCGTTGCGCTTCGGGCGTACCGGCCTCGCTTCGCCGGGACGCGCGGGCGGCAAGGCGCGGGCCAAGCCCGTCACACCCTGAGCCCGCCACTCCCGAGTCCCTGAGCCAATGCGCGCCAACCGTGCCTCCTTCACCGCCCGCTGGGTGGCCGCCCGACGGGCGCAACTGGCGTCGTCGAGAACGTCGACACCCACCGGCGACGTCGAGGGCGAGCGCGCGCTGTACGAGGACGTGGGCAACCCGTTGCTGCTGGCGCTCGCTCGTCCCGCCGGGTTCGCCCAACGGACGGCCTTCATCGACGGGGAGATCGCGGGGGCCATCGGGCGGGGCGTCGAACAAGTCGTGATCCTCGGGGCCGGCTACGACGGACGCGCCATGCGCTTCGGTGGCGGCGCCACTCGGTGGTTCGAAGTGGACTACCCGAGCACCCAGGCCGACAAGCGTCGTCGTCTCGACGCGTTGGGCCTGACGCCCGAACGCGTCGCCTACGTCCCCATCGACCTCATGGACCGCAACGGCGACCTGGGCGGCGCCCTCGAAGCCGCTGGTCACGATTCCGCCGCCCCGACGCTGTTCATCGCCGAGGGCCTCCTGCCCTATCTGACGCTCGAAGCCTCCGCCGTGATGCTCCGCACGCTCCGGGAGCGGACGCCCGAATCTGGCGGGTCTGCCTTCGTCGCCACGTTCTTGGTGGCGCCCGCGCCGCACGACGTGCTGCTGGCCGTGCACCACGCTCGGGACGCCTGGTTCCGGGCCCTGGGCGAGGCGCGGCGGCAGGAGTTCCAGCCGGGCGACCCCGAGAAGCTGCTCGTCGTCACGGGTTGGCGGGCGGTGCGCTCAATGAGCCGTCACGCCAGCCGGATCAACCGAGAGCAGGAGATGCTGGTCCTCGCCGGCGAGCCCGGCCCGCTGCGCTGAGCGTCAGGTGCTGAGCCTCGAGGGGGCGACGCCGCCCCGCCGGCGGAAGGCCGGGCGCGTGACGGGCGCCCGGAAGACGCGGACCCCGGCACCGATGACGAGCCCGATGAAGAGCAACACGTAGGAGTCGGAGAGCGGGATGAGCCACCCGCGGCCGGCGAAGATGATGCCCGGGCCGTGCGGTGCCCACCAAGGCGGGGCGGCCCAGAAGAGCGCGGCGACACCGAGGGCGAGCCACTCGCCGTAGCGCGGACGGTCGGGCGCCAGCGCCAGCCAGGCGATGAGCAGCACCACCCAGATGAAGTGGTGCGACCACGACACCGGGCTGGCGAGGGATTCGGCTGCCTCGACGACCAGGAAGCCGAGAAGCGGGGACGAGCGGCGGTAGGCGGCGGCCGCCACGGCGAGGCCGACGGCGGACACGGTCAGCACGATCGCGATCGTCGTGGGCGTGCTCACGCTGTGGCCCAGCATGCGCTCGAGCGCGCCGAGCACGCCCTGGTTCCCGATCCACGACAGCATGCCGGCTCGTTGCGGGTCCCTGATGTAGTGCGTCCAGTAGGCCCACGAGGTCGAGAAGTTCACGGCGGCCGCCAGCAGGGCGGCGGCGCAGAACGTGACGGTCGCCCGCATGCCGGCGCGGCCCTGGCGGGTGAGGAAGAGATACGGGATCAGGATGATCGGCGTCACCTTGATGGCGGCCGCCAGCCCCACGAGCACGCCGCGCGGCAGCGGGAGATCGAGCGTCATGTCGGCGACGACCATGAGGGCCAGGATGATGTTGACCTGACCGAGCAGGAACGTCTGGCGCACCGGGTCGAGCATGACGACGGGGACCAGCAGCACGAGGGCCCACCACAGAATCGTCCGCCGGTCGAACTCCTTGCACACCGCGCGCAGGCACACCGCGATCAGCGCAAGGATCGAGGCAAGGTTGAAGAGCGAGAACGCGACCTCGGCGAGCCCTAACGGCGCGTGCGCCATCGGGGCGAAGAGCAGCGCGGAGAACGGCGGATACGTGAAGCCGAGCCCGTCCTTCGCCAGCGTGACGGAGAAGAGGTCGTTGGTCGACGCGTGCTGCCCGCCCAACAGGTACGTGCTGAGGTCGATCTGCTGGTGCACGACGGCCAAGACGACGACCCCGACGGCGGTCGCAACGCCCGAGAACACCGGCCATCCCCAGCCACGGCCCGCCGCGATCCCGCGCATGCGCAGAGCCAAATTGCTCGCCATGCGCGAAATCGTACCGGTGGACGACGCCGGAACGACACATTTGCCGGTCAAACACCGGCTGACTCCCCCCTCGGACTCCTGCTACCCCCAGGCGGGATCCCGGCCGAAGAGGCCCAGCAACCGATCTTGAATCGGCGCGTCGTCGGGCACCGAAACGAGCGCTCGGATGGCCCCCGCCTCCTCGAGCAACGTGCGGTTCGCCAGCGCCCGGTCGTAGCCGGCTTGGCAGAGCCTGGGATCGAGGGACAGCTCGAGGCCGACGGCGCGCGAGAGGTCCCACGCATGGATCAGCACGTCGACCGTCAGTATCCCGACGAGCAACCGGCGCTTGTCGAGCGCGCCGGGCCGACCCAGCACCGGGAAGAGCGCATCGATCGCCGCGGACCAGCGCTTTTCGCGGTCGTCGCCCTCTTCGCCCGCGACGACGTCGAGCGGCTGCAACAGCAGCCCGTCGAGGGCGCCCATGACGTGCTCGAAGACCTGGCCCGTATCCCCCTCCTGGGCCGGCGAGGGGGCGTCCCAGCGCTCGCCGACGGCGTGGACGGCGTCGGTGAACCCGTCGCACGCCGTCCGGTAGTCGGAGAGCAACGTCGCGTCCTCGGTCACTGTGCTCACCCTCCCCGTGCGGAACCGGCCCGCCCGCCGCTCAGTCCGGCGTGGCCTGCAGGGGCGGACGGGACTCCTCGCCCTCCGCCACGACTCGCAGCTCAGAGTCGAGGCGGCGGCGGGCGCGCTCGCGGGCGAGCTGCTTGAGGCTGTCCTGCGAGCTGATGCCCCGCGTGTTGGGCACACGGCGCCAGCGGCGGTCCGAGCCCAGCTCCCAGGCATTGGTGTCGTCGGCGAAGACGAGGTCCAGCACCTCGAAGAGACGCCCCTGCAGTTCGGGGTCGTGCACGGGCACGACCACCTCGATGCGGCGGTCGAGGTTGCGGCCCATGAGGTCCGCGGACCCGATGAAGATCTTGAGGGGCAGACCGGGGCCGGCCGCCGGGTCGACGGGAGGACCACCGAAGCGGTAGATCCTCGAATGCTCGAGGAAGCTGCCGACGATGGAACGGACGCGGATGTTCTCGGAGAGCTCGGGGATGCCCGGGCGCAGGCGGCACAGGCCGCGCACGGCGAGGTCGATCTGCACGCCGGCGCCGCTGGCGCGGTAGAGCGCATCGATCATCGACGCGTCGGTGAGGCCGTTGACCTTGAGCACGATGCGGCCGGCGGGGCCGGCGTCGGCCTGTTCTTCGATCATGGCGTGGATGCGCTTGCGCACGGTGACGGGCGACACGAGGATCTCGCGGTAGTCGGCGTGCTTCGAGAAGCCGGTCAGGTAGTTGAACAGCGCACCGACGTCGGCGCCGATGACGGGGTCCGAGGTGAGCAGGCCGAGGTCCTCGTAGATGCGCGCCGTCTTGGAGTTGTAGTTGCCCGTGCCGACGTGGCAGTACGGGCGCACGCCGTCGTCCTCCCGGCGCAGCACGAGCGCCGTCTTCGAGTGCGTCTTGAGGCCGACGATGCCGTAGACGACGTGGACGCCCACTTCTTCGAGGGCACGGGCCCAGCCGATGTTGGCTTCCTCGTCGAATCGAGCCTTGAGCTCGACGATGGCGGCGACCTGCTTGCCGTTCTCGGCCGCCTGGATCAGCGCCTGGACGATCGGGCTGTCGAAGCCGGTGCGGTAGAGCGTCTGCTTGATGCCGAGCACGGCCGGGTCGTTGGCCGCCTGCGCGACGAAGGCCTCGACCGAGGTGGCGAACGAGTCGTAGGGGTGGTGGACGAGCACGTCGCGCTCGCGCAGCATGGCGAAGAACTCGTTGGGGTCGTGCGCCGCGTTGGCGAGGCGGGGCGGCGTCATCGGCGTCCACGTCTCGGCGTGCAGGTCGGGGCGGTCGAGCGCGTACACGCCCCAGAGGCCGGACAGGTCGAGCGGGGCGGCGACGCGGAAGACGCCGTCGCGTCCGACCTCGAGCTCGGTGGCGAGGAGGTCGACGAGGTCGTCGCCCATGTCGGTGCCGACCTCGAGGCGGACGGCCTTGCCGAAGCGGCGGCGGCGCAGCTCCATCTCGATGGCGACGAGGAGGTCGTCGGCCTCGTCCTCCTCGAGGGCGAGGTCGGCGTTGCGGGTGACGCGGAACGCGTGGTGGGCCCCGATCGTCATGCCGGGGAAGAGGCTGTCGAGGTGCGCCGCGATGACCTGCTCGAGGGGCACGAAGCGCTCGCCGTCGGGCATGACGATGAAGCGGGGCAGCGCCGGCGGCACCTTGACCCGGGCGATGCGGCGCTCGCCCGACGTCGGGTCCTGGACCTCGACGACGAGGTTGAGCGAGAGGTTGGAGATGTAGGGGAACGGGTGCCCCGGGTCGACGGCGAGCGGGGTGAGGACGGGGTAGATCTCGCGGTTGAAGACCTCGACGAGGTACTCGCGGTCGCCGTCATCGAGGGCGGACCAGTCGGAGAGGCGGATGCCGGCGTCCGCCAGGGCGGGGACGATGAGGTCCAAGAAGATGTGGTCCTCGCGCTTGACGAGGTCCTCCACCCAGCCCCGGATCATCTTGAGCTGCTCGCCGGGGCGCAGGCCGTCGACCGAGCGGGTGCGCACGCCGGCGGCGACCTGGTCCTCGAGGGCGGCGACCCTGATTTGGTAGAACTCGTCGAGCAGCTCGGAGAAGATGGCGAGGAATTTCGCCCGCTCCATGAGCGGGAGCCCGTCGTCCTCGGCCAGGTCCAGGAGGCGGGCGCCGAAGTCGAGCCTCGACTGCTCCCGGTTCGTGAAGCGCTGGTAGCCGAAGGCCTCGATCTGCTGGTACGTCGGCGGGGCCGGGTGCCCGCTCGTCTGGGCGTCGCTCAGGGTGTCGACCTCTGGGGCGGCGGTCTGGCTGTGGCCGTCACCAGCGCCGGCGCCGCCGCCATCACCGTCACCCGCACCGGCGGCAGAGGGTTGCGCCGGGGGTTGGGATTCTCGCTGGGTCTGGGTCATGGGCGGATGGGCTGGGCTGGGCCCGGGACTGCGCCGAAACCGACGGAAGAACGGCGGCAGGAAGAGGGATGTCACCCTCGACTCTACCCCCCACCACTACCATGCGCCCGTGCCGCCAGCAGCGGGAAGCGGGAGCGATCGACCGGACCAAATCGCGGGTGTCCGCGTCCAGAGCCGCCCCCAGTCACGCCGGCGGGGCGCCCCGCTCCCGCGTTACGCGTTCGGCCCGAAGCCGAAGCGCCGGACCGAATTCGTGCTGCTCCTCTTCGGGTCCGGGCTCGTCGTCGCGTTGTACATCATTGCGTCACTCGGCCAGAACTCTCATCTGCCGCCGGACATCGGCCCGTTCCTTGGGCGTGATCTTGGGGCTGGCCCTGGTCGCGCACATGGCGAACCGCTGGCTCGTCCCCGACTCGAACGCGGTCGTCCTGCCGATCGCCGCGCTGTTGAACGGCATCGGCTACGTCGTGATCGCACGCTGGGACCACTGGTACCCGGGCGAGGCGCGCAACCAGGCGCTGTGGACGGCGATCGGGGTGGCCGCCTACGTCGGGACGCTGCTCGTCGTGCGCCACTCGCGCGACCTCGAGCGCTACCGCTACCTGCTGCTGTTGCTGGCCGGCATCCTGATGGTCCTGCCGCTCGGCTTCACGCCGATCAACGGCGCCCGGCTGTGGGTGCACTTGGGCACGATCCGCTTCCAGCCGATCGAGCTGGCCAAGATCCTGCTCTGCATCTTCTTCGCGTCGTACTTCGCGGAGAACAAGGAGATGCTGACCATCCCGACGGCCCAGATCGGGAACCGCCTGTTCTTGGACCCACGCCCCTTGATCCCGATCCTCGTGGCGTGGGGCGCCGCCATGCTGGTCATCGGCGTCGAGGACGACATCGGCTTCGCCGCGCTGCTGTTCGTCCTGTTCATCGGCCTGCTCTGGATCGCCACCGGCCGCTTCGGCTACCTCATCCTCGGCCTCATCCTCTTCGGCGTGGGCGCCTTCATCGCGGCGCACTACTTCTCCCAGGTGCACCTGCGCATCGAGGGCTGGCAGAACCCGTGGCCCACGCCGACCAACCCCAACGGCAACGGCTACCAGCTGGCCCAGGGGTGGTACTCCATGGGCACGGGAGGCGTGGGCGGCACCGGCCTCGGGCTCGACAACTTCACGAGTTACATCCCCGAGCTGACGAGCGACATGATCTTTGCCGCCATCGCCACCGAGATGGGCATGGTCGGCGCGATCTCGGTCGTGCTCGCCTTCGTGATGCTCGTCGGCGCCGGCTTCCGCATCGCCCAGACGGCCCGGTCGGACTTCAGCCGGCTCATGGCGGCCGGTCTGACGCTGATCCTGGGTTTCCAGGCGTTCTTCATCATGGCGGGGGTGGTCCGGCTCTTGCCGTTCACAGGAGTCACCCTGCCCTTTGTCGCGTACGGGGGCTCGTCCCTCGTGTCGAATTACATCCTCATCGCGCTGCTTTTGCGGATCTCCGACGAGGGCGCCAAGGCGCAACGAGAGATGCTGGCCGCCGGGGCGGCGGGCGGACCGGGCGAGAGCCCGATGGTTCCGGCCCGGTAGCAGACGGCCCGGCCCCGCCGGGCTGGACGGCTCGCCGTCAGTCGGTCTGTCCGGGTGAGCCGAGCGAGACCTCGTAGGACCACAGCTCCGACGACACCGAGACGGGCCCACCGTGCGGCGAGGGGCGGTCGGCCCCGGCGTGGCCGTGCGCGAACGCCGGGGAGGAGACCCACGCTTGGAACGACTCCTCGTCGCGCCAGCGGGTGACGACGAGCCACTGACGGCGATCGTCGGTCGGTCGCAGCAGCTCGAAGCCCTCGAAGCCCTCCGCGTTGTCGACGGCACCGGCACGGGCGGCGAAGCGAGCGGCGAGTTCGTCGCCGGCGTCCTCGGGCACGGTGATGGCGTTGATCTTGATAAGGGTCATGGCCGCATCATCGCCGATCGGGGGGAACCGCTCACGCCGGGCTCGCCGGAATCGGCGAGCGGCACGACGTCACCACCGTCTTCGAGCAGGCGCTCGTCGACGAGGATCGGCGCGGGCACCGGCATGCGCAGCGCCAGGACGAGGCCGTCGGACGGCCGGCAGTCGACGCGCTCGCGACCCGAGGGCGTCATCAGGTCGAGCTCGGCCAGCAGGTTCCCGTCCTCGCGGCCGGTGAGGCGCACCGCCACGACCTCGACGTGGGCGCGCTGCAGCACGTCCATGAACAGCTCGTGCGTCATCGGCCGCCGGCCCCGCAGCCGCCGCAGGGCCTGGGCCAGCGCCGCACCCTCGGGCAGGCCGACCGGGAACACGATCTGGCGCAGGGGGGGCTCGGACTCCCCCAGTGTCACCGAGGGGAACTGCGAGGGCAGCTCGAGCGAGACGTCCTCGACGTCCATCACCCGGAACGTCGGGAGGCTGGGCTGCGGGGCGGCCGCCGGTGCCGGGTCCGGGCTCGACCGGCTCGGCGGCCTCGGGCTCGGGCTCGGGCTCGGCCACCGGCTCGGCGGCCTCGGGCTGGATGTCCGTCACCGATGTCTCCGGCGTGCCCCGACGCTCAAGGCGAAGCCGACCGCGCCGTAGAAGACCAGCACCGCGGTCCCGCCGTAACTGACGAACGGTAACGGGATGCCGGTGATCGGCATGATGCCCATCGTCATCCCCGCATTCTGGAACACGCTGAACGCGATGAAGGCGAAGAGCCCGGTGCAGATGAGGCGGCCGAAGACGTCGCGGGCGACGACGGCGGCGTGCAGCACCCGCCAGGCGATCACACCGAGCAGGGCGAGGACGCCGACCGATCCCACGAAGCCGAGCTGCTCGCCCACGGCGGTGAAGATGAAGTCGGTCTGCTGCTCGGGGACGTAGCCGAGATTCGTCTGCGCGCCGTGCCCGATGCCCGAACCGAACACGCCGCCCGATCCGATGGCGCTCTTCGCCTCGTTCAGGTTGTAGATCGCCGACTTGACGTAGGGGTTGTTCGACGTCGAGTTCGGGCTCAGGAACGCCGTGACACGGGCGATCTGGTAGTGGTGCAGCAACCCGCTCTCCACGGCGAACAGCACGACGAGCACGGTGCCGATCAGCAGCATCACGAGGATGCGGATGGGCAGGCCGGCGACCGCCAGCATGACGAGAAGGACGATCACCATGATCATCGCCGTGCCGAGGTCGGGCTGGAGGAGGACCAGGAAGATCGGGATGCCGGCCATGATCAGCGAGCCGGAAGACGTCCTTCCACGCCAGGCCCGACGTCGTCGCGGCGCGCGCAGTACGACGCGATGGCCAGGATGAGCGCCAGCACGGCGAACTCGGACGGCTGGAGCTGGAGCGGTCCCACGCTGAACCAGCGGGCGGCGCCCTGGGCGCTCGAACCGACGGCGAACACGCCCAAGAGGGCGAGCACGATCAGCCAGTACAAGATGTTGGCCACCGGTTCCCAGCGCCGGTAGTCGATGAGCGCGACGACCACCATCGTGATCACGCCGAGCACGACGAAGAGGCCCTGCTTCTTGAGGAAGGTCTTGGGGTCCTCCCCCTGGGCGAGCAGGTCGCCGCGGGTGGCGGTGTACACCATGATCACGCCGATTGCAGAGACCAGCAGCGTCGCTACGACCAGGATCACGTCGAACGGGACGAGGCTGCGGCGGGCCGCAATGTGTGTTCGGGTGATGGTCGTCATACGGGGGGAATTCCGGACAGAATACCGGCCGTGACCACACCCTCCCTGGCGGCGGCGCAGGCCCTGGTGGCTTCGGCGTCCAGCCCGTCCAGCCCATCGGGCGGGACGTCTGTCGGGTCGTCGGGTTTGCTGGGGCAGATCAACCAGGCGGCGAGCCAGACGGCCGTGCAGACCGAGCCCGGGAGCGGCTGGCTCTACCACCTGCTGACCAAACTCGGGGTCAGCCCGGACACGGCGTCGACGGTCACGGATCTGGTCGTGCGGCCGCTGAGCATCTTGCTCGTGGTCCTGGTCGCCGCGCTCATCGCCCGCTACGGCGCCAAGGTCATCCGCCGCATGATGCTGCGCGTCGCCAACCAGACCTCCAACCGCTCGGGCTCGCCGCGGGCCGGGGCGCGTGTCACCACGATGGCGGGCCTGGTGGCGAACATGTGGCGCCTGTTCATCTTCGTGGTGGCGGGGGCGATCGTGCTCGGGATGCTCGGCATCAACCTCACGCCGCTGCTCGCCAGCGCGACGATCATCGGCGCCACGCTGGGGTTCGGCGCGCAGCAGATCGTGCGCGACTACTTCTCCGGCGCGCTCATGACGATGGAGGACCAGTACAACATCGGCGACTCCGTCACCGTGGGCGGCGTGACGGGCGTGATCGAGGACGTGAGTCTGCGCCTGACCCGCTTTCGCGGCGTCGACGGCGTCCTCTACGTCATCCCCAACGGCGACATCCGCCTGATCGGCAACCTCTCGCGGGGCTGGGCGCGCGCCGTCGTCGACCTCACGCTTCCCGGTGCCGCCGCCGCGGAGCTCGACCGGGTGCGGTCCGTGATCTCCGAGGCGGCACACGAGGTCGGCGAGCAGCCGGAGTTCGCCGGCCACACGACCGAGCCGCCCAACATCGTCGGCCTGTACGCGGCGGATGCGGCGACCATCACGATGCGCGTCATGTTGCTCACCGTGCCGTCGCAGCGCGACCCGCTCACCCGGGCGCTGCGCGAGGCGACGCTCGCCGCGCTGGCCAAGGCGGGTCTGTGGCCGGCTGACCCGGCGGCGGCGGCCGCGCCGTCGGCGCCGTCCGCGCCGTCCGGCGGCTGATCCGGGCTCCTAGGAGGGAGCCGCCGCCTCGGCCTTCTGCCACATGGCCTCGATCGGAGGGGCCACGCCGGTCCAGACCACCAGCTGCGCCGCGGCCTGGTGGACGAGCATGCCCAGGCCGTCCAGGGTCGTCGCGCCGGCGTCCGCCGCCCGCTCGAGCCAGGCGCGTCTGACGCGGCACGTAGACGAGATCGGCCGCCACCTGGCCCTCGCCCAGCAGGTCCGGTGCCACGAGCCACTCGACCGGCCCGCCGGCGACCCCGGTCATGCCCACCGGGGTGGCGTTGACCACCAGGTCGGCGACGCCCACGGCATCGGCGATGGCGTGCTCGGTCAGCGGGACGACGGTTCCGTGGTCCCCGGCCAGAGCGGCCGCCTCGAAGGCCCGCTCGGCCGTGCGGTTCACGACCGCGACGTGAGAGGCCCCGGCCTTCGCCAACGCCAACACGACGGCCCGTGCGGCGCCGCCGGCGCCGACGACGACGCACCGCTTGCCCGCGGGCTCGAACGCCGCGCCCCGGGCGAGCGACGCCACGAACCCGTCGCCGTCGGTGTTCGTGCCGTAGAGGAAGCCCCCCTCCTGTTGATGGACGCAGTTCACCGCGTTGAGCCGGCGCGCCACGTCACTGCACTCGTCCACCAGGGCGGCCACGTCGGCCTTGTGCGGCATCGTGACGGAGAGCCCGGTGACGTCCGACGTCCGCATCTGCTCCAGGGCGCCCGCCGCCTCGCCGGGCGCCACCTCGAAGGCGAACGAGCGCCAGAGGTCGCCCGAGCCCGAGCGCGCCGAACGCGGTGTTGTGCAGCAGCGGCGACAGCGAGTGGGCGACCGGGCTCCCGATCACGCCGACGATGTGGACATCCGGACCGCACTCGGCTCGGGCCTGCGCCATCGTGCCCGGCGCGGGCACCGGCACCGCCTCGGACTCGGGCTCAGGGGAGGCCACGGGACTTCGCCAGCTGTTCGTTCGCCTGCTGCTCGGCGAACGTGTCGGAGAACGCCATGACGCCGTTCTTCTGGACGAGCACGAAGTAGAGCCACGAACCCGGCGGAGGGTGCACCGCGGCGGCCAGGGCATCGTGCGACGGCATGCAGATCGGGGTCGGCGTCAGGCCCTTGTTCAGATAGGTGTTGTAGGGCGACTGGATCTGCTCAGGTCGTGCTGCGTCACCGGGCCGCCGTCCTGGCCGATCGCGTAGAGCACGGTCGAGTCCATCTGCAGCGCGATCTCCTGCGCCAGCCGGTTGTAGATGACGCGGGCGACCTTGGGCATGTTGACCGGAATAGTACCCCTCCTTCTCCACGATCGAGGCCGTGGTGATCACCTGGTAGGGCGTCATCCCCAGGGCGGCCGCCGACGCCGTGCTGAGGCCGGCCCTCGTGGCGTCGTCGATCGAAGCGGGTGACCATGTCCTTCACGATCGTCTGGTCGGTCTCGCCCGGCAGGACGAGGTACTCCCCCGTGCCGAGCATGCCCTCGAGGTTGTCGGATCCGGGCGGCGAGAAGACCGAGTGCACCGCTCCGCTCGACGCCGCCTTCTCGAAGGTCGCCGGGGTGTGCCCCGGGATCTCGCCGACCGCCTGCGCCACCTCGGAGAGGGTGAACCCGGGACCACGTCGACCGGGTAGATGTTGGGCCCCGCGGCGAGCAGCGCGCGCACCTCGCTGAAGGTCTGGTTCTGGTGCATGGCGTAGCTGCCCGGGCTCCACGGTCGGCGTGCCGTGGAAGACGTCCGAAATCCGGAAGGCGAACGAGCTGCCGATCACACCCTTCTGGCTCAGCGTGTCGACCACCGAGTCGGTCGACTCGCCTTGCTGCACCGTGACGACGACCTGCTTGCCGGGCGGGCCCAGTGCGTTCGCCTCGAGCTCGTACCAGAGGATGAAGCCCAAGATGAGGACGAGCAGCACGCCGCCGACGATGGCGACGATCCGCCGACGGCGGCGTACCTGGGCGCCGCCGGCGCGCCCGTCGTTCCAGCCGCTCCTCGGACTCGGCGGCCTCGGCCTCGGCCTCACTCGGCTCCGATGCGGGCTCTTCGGGGTCGGTGGGCTCCACGGGTGGTTGCCCGGGGCGGTGCGCGCGTCCTCGTCGTCGTCGGGGCCGTTCACGCGCGGTCCAACCAGGCCTGGAGCAGCACCATGGCGGCCGCACTGTCGACCACCCGACGCGCGGCCTTGCCCTTGCGACCCGCCGCCGACAGCGAGCGTTGCGCCTCGACGGTCGTGAAGCGCTCGTCGGCCGTCTCGACGGCGACGCCGAGTGGCTCGAGCGCGGCCCGCAGGGCGCTCGGCCTCTTCGAGCGCCGCCCGGGCCGCGGGACCCGCCGAGCCCGAGAGGCTCAGCGGCAGGCCGACGACGACCACGGTGGCGTCGATCTCGCGGACGGCCGTCGACGATGGCGGCCCGGTCACGTGCCGGCGTCTCCGCTGCGCTCGATCGTCCCCCAGGGGCTGGCGAGGGTCGCGCCGACTGTCGCTGAAGGCGACCCCGATGCGACGAGACCCGAGGTCGAGGGCGCGACCCGACCGGCGCGATCCGCCGGCCGCGCCCGCGTCAGTCCGCTCGGGGGGCGGTACCGCCCCGCTCACTCGGACTCGGAGAGGAGGCGCCGCGCTTCGGCCAGGGCATCGTCGAGGCGGGCGGGGTCCTTGCCACCGGCGAGCGCCGACGGTGAGCCCGGGCGGCCGCCGCCACCGCCGCCGACGATGGGCCCCAGCTTGCTTGACCAGGTCCACCGCATCGGGGGAGCCGCCGGTGGCCACGGCGATGGACACCTTCGACCCGTCCGCCGTAGCCACCGAGCACCACGGCGCGCACGCCGTCCTGGCGCAGGACCGCCTTCGGCGAGCGACTGGAGCTCCTTGCCCTCGACCTTGTCGCGCCGGGCCACGACCACGCCGCTCTCCGGCGGCCTGGGCCGCCAGCGTCTTGGCCTCGGCCTCGCTCGACTGCTGGCGCAGCGCCGAGAGCTCCTTCTCCGTCTCGCGCTGGCGCTCGCTCAGCCGGCCGATCGCCGCCACCAGCTCGTCGGGCTCGCTGCGCAGCGCCTCGGCCGCCGCCCGCACGAGCTTCTCGCGCTCGACGGCACGTTGGATCGCGACGCGGCCCGTCACCGCGAAGAGGCGGCGGGTGTTCGAGCCGATGGAGCCCTCCGAGAGCAGCGTGATCGGCCCGATCTGGCCGAGCGAGTCGACGTGGGTACCGCCACAGAACTCGAGCGACGTGGGCCCGGCCCGCACGCACGCGCACGGACGAGCCGTACTTGTCGCCGAAGAAGGCGATGGCACCCATCTGCTCGGCGTCCTCGCGCGAGGTCTCGACCGTCTCGACCGCGGACGTCGGTCAGGACGGCCTCGTTGGCCAGCGCGAACACCTCGTCGAGCTCGGCCTCGGGCGTCGGCTGGGAATGATGCGAGAAGTCGAAGCGCAGGTACTCGGGCCCGACCAGCGAGCCCTGCTGGCGCACGTGGTCGCCGAGCACGGTGCGCAGGGCCGAGTGCAGCAGGTGCGTCGCCGTGTGATTGCGCCGGATCGCCTCGCGGCGGGCGCCGTCGATGGTGGCCAGCGCGTCCTGGCCCGCCACCACCTCGCCGTCCAGGCGGGCCTTGTGCACGACCAGGCCCGGCACCGCCAGCTGGGTGTCGTAGACGTCGGCGATGCCGCTCTCGGTGACGATCGTGCCGGTGTCGCCGATCTGGCCGCCGCCCTCGGCGTAGAAGGGCGTGCGGTCGAGACGATCTCGACGTTGTGCCGGCCGTTGCCGTTGCCGTGCTGGCGTCGGTGGCGTCACCGTCCATGCGCTCGAGCACGGCCACGACGCGGGCCGGCACCTCGTAGTTCTCCTCGCCGCGGCCGACGAAGGGCGTGGCACGCCCTCCTGCTCGAGGAGCGCCCGGTAGGAGGACTCGTCGCCGGCGCGGGCTGACTTGGCGGCGGCGCGGGCCCGCTCGCGCTGCTCGGCCATGGCGGCGTCGAACCCGGCCCGGTCGACCTCGACGCCGGCGTCGCGCGCCAGCTCCTCGGTCAGCTCGACCGGGAAGCCGTGCGTGTCGTGCAGGGTGAAGGCCACGTCGCCGCCGAGCACCTTCGTGCCGGTGGCGATCGCCTCTTCGAGGCGGCCGAGGCCGGCGCGCAGGGTGCGGTCGAAGCCGGCCTCCTCCCGGGCGATGACGTTGACGATGAGGTCGTGTTGGCGCACCAGCTCGGGGTGGGCCTCGCCGAGCACCTCGGTGGCCGCCTGGACGAGCGGGGGGCCGATCGGCTTGTCGACGCCGAGACGGCGGGCGGCCAGGACGGCCCGGCGCACGACGCGGCGCAGCACGTAGCCGCGGCCCTCGTTGGCCGGGAGGACGCCGTCGGCCACCAGCATGGAGAAGGCGCGCCCGTGGTCGGCCAGCACCCGGAGCGCGACGTCGGTGCGCTCGTCGGTCCCGTAGGCGGTGCCGAGGATGGAGGCCGCCGTGTCGATGATCGGCAGGAAGAGGTCGGTGTCAAACACGGAATCGTGACCCTGGAGGATGGGCAGGATCCGCTCGAGGCCGGCGCCGGTGTCGATGTTCTTGCGCGGCAGATCGGTCAGCACGCCGGCGGCGTCGCGGTTGAACTGCATGAAGACGAGGTTCCAGATCTCGACGAAGCGGTCGCTGCCGCCGTGCTTGGGGCCGCCGTCGTGCCCGTAGGCCTCGCCCTTGTCGAAGAAGATCTCCGAGTCGGGGCCGCACGGGCCGGTCTCGCCCATGGCCCAGAAGTTGTCCTCGTCGCCCATGCGCTGGACCCGCTCGGGGCGGATGCCGACCTTGTCGATCCAGATCTGCTCGGCCTCGTCGTCGTCGTCGTGGACGGTGATCCAGAGGCGGTCGCCGTCGAAGCCGAAGACCTCGGTGAGCAGCTCCCAGGCCATCGGGATGGCGTCGGCCTTGAAGTAGTCCCCGAAGCAGAAGTTGCCCAGCATCTCGAAGAAGGTGCAGTGGTACGTGTCGGTCCCGATGATCTCGATGTCGGGGGTCCGGAAGCACTTCTGGATGCTCGTGGCGCGGGGCCACGGCGCCGGCTCGTCGCCGACGAAGTACGGCTTGAACGGCACCATGCCCGCGATCGTGAAGAGGACCGAGGGGTCGTGCGGGATCAGGCTGGCGGAGGGGACGATGGTGTGGCCGCGGTCGGCGAAGAAACGCGTGAAGGCCGCCCTCAATCCGTTGGCGTCCATCGCTCCAGCTTACCGGCGTGAAAAATGGGTTCGGGGCCCGGGTTCGGGAGCCGGTCCGGCGGGTCGGGCCCTCGGGTCGTGGAAGCGCGTGGTCGGCTCAGCTCGAGGACATCCCGACGATCGGCTTGTTCAGGCGCAGGCTGCCGGTCGAGCCGTAGAAGTTGGCGTCGCCGTAGGTGAAGATGCCGCCGTCCGCCGCCACCAGCCAGTAACCGTTGGCGTCGGGGGTGGCCGCCATGCCCACCACGGGCTGGTTCAGGCGGAGGCTGCCGGCCGAGCCGTAGAACTGCGCCGTGCCGTAGCCGAAGATGCCGCCGTCGGACGCCGACGAGCCAGTACCCGTTGCCGCCGGGGCCCGCCGCCATGCCGACGATCGGCGTGTTCAGCGTCATGGAGCCGGTCGAGCCGTGGAACTGCGCGTCGCCGTAGGCGAAGATGCCGCCGTCGGAGGCCACGAGCCAATAGCCGGCTGCCGTCGGGCGTGGTGGCCATGCCGACGATGGGCTTGTTCAGGTGCATCGAGCCGGTCGAGCCGTAGAACAGCGCATTGCCGAAGCCGAAGATGCCGCCGTCGGACGCCACCAGCCAGTAGCCGCGGCCCTTGGGCGTCGACGCCATGCCGACGATGGGCTCGTTGAGCGGCTTGCCGCCCATGGAGCCGTAGAACTTGGCGTCGCCGTAGCTGAAGATGCCGCCGTCGGAGGCGACGAGCCAGTACCCGCTCGTGCTGGGCGTGGACGCCATGCCGACGACGGGCTTGTTCAGCGTCATCCCGCCGGTGCTGCCCCAGAAGC
The DNA here is from genome assembly GCA_963821105.1 of uncultured Acidimicrobiaceae bacterium. Lineage (GTDB taxonomy): Bacteria > Actinomycetota > Acidimicrobiia > Acidimicrobiales > RAAP-2 > Bog-473. The sequence continues at coordinate 26,799 of CAWGCO010000006.1, read as the reverse complement.
TGGCGTCGCCGAAGTCGAAGACGCCGCCGTCGGAGCCGACGAAGCGGTAGCCCGTGCCGCAGTTGAGGTCGCCGCCGAAGCCGTAGTGGTCGGCCGGCGAGATCGCCGAGATGCCCTGCGAGTTGCCCACGGTGACGTCGACGCAGATGGGGCCCTGGGCGTTCGGCGGGATGACGGTGATGGACGTCTCGGACTGGGCGACGATCTGGCCGGTGCCGACCGAGCCGAACATGACGGACGTGGCGTTGGCGAAACCACCGCCGGTGATCGTGATGGCGCCGCTCCCGCTGACCGGCCCGGTGTTCGGGGTGACCGAGGCGACCGACGGGCAGCCGTTCGCGCCCTGCAGCGCGATGGCGAGGTTCTGGTCGACCGGGGTGCCGAGGCCGGTCGCCGGGTCGTAGCCGGTCGTGGCGGCCCAGTCGCCGCTGTTCGCGTCGGTGAAGTCGTTGTCACCCGCTGGTGATGTCGGTGAAGTTCGAGTTGCTCGGAGCCGCCGTTGGCGTACAGGTTCGGGCCGACCATCCCGAGCGTGGAGAAGCAGCCCTGGTTGGTGTCGGCGAACAGCCCGGCGTTGGTGGGCGCGGCCACGCTGGTGCCGCCGAAGCCGTGCCAGCTCCCGTCCCAGTAGGCCACGACCGCGCCCTCCGACGGATCGGACGGGTACGACGAGTCAGGGAGTCCGCTCGGTTGGTTTGCGGTTCGTGGTCGGCTGGTAGGTGGGCTTCGGCCACTGGATCGGAGTAGCCGCCGCCGGTCGCACCGTTGATCAGTGGCCCCTTCGTGCCTTGCCCTGGCGCAGCTCGGGAGCGAGCTTCTCGCAGTCGTTCCACACCACCTGCGCGGCGACGCCCGGAGCTCGGGAGCGTCGTGCCGCCGGCGCTGATGACATCGGGCTGCGAGCCCGGGTCGTCGACGGCCAACGACGTGTCGAAGGCCGGGATGCCGCCGCCGGCGGTGGCGGAGAAGCAGTCCGCCGATCCGGCGTCACCGGCGGCGGCGATCATGGTCTGGCCCTGCATCGCCATGCGCTGGAAGATCTGGTTCTCGGTCTCGAGGTCGGTGGACGGCATCGACGGCTCGCAGTTACCCCAGCTCGTCGTCACCACCGACGCCGAGTCGTCGCTGGCGATGCGGTTGAAGAGGTCGAAGGCCTGGGCGTCGTTGCTGTTCGGTGCCTCGTAGACGGCGAGCGAGGCGGAGGGCGCGTTGTAGGCGGCGAGCTCGGTGTCGAGCGCCGCTTCGCCTCCACCGCGGCCGGGCCGCCCGGTCCCCCGTCGACGATCACGTTGCGGATCGGGTTGGACAGTCCGTAGCAGGACTGGAAGGCCTGGAAGTCGCTGGACGAATACTGCTCGAACTCGACGATGGCGATCGTCTGGGCGACGCCAGTGCGGCCCTGGGCGAAGAGCTGGTTGAGCCCGAAGAAGGACGACATCTGGGTCGAGTGTAGAGGCCGCCTCCGGGGGTGCTCGACGCCCCGGCGCACGCCTGTGGCGTGCCGGCGTGGGCGACAGCATGGCTGTTGCGCGCCGCTATTCCCGCTCTGCTCAGTGGTGGCGCGTTCGGGCCGCCCACGGTGGCGCCCGAGCCCGCCGAAGCCTTGGGCGCCGTGTTCGGGCTCGGCTCGCACCATGGAGTGCTCGGTGAACACGCCGTTGAGGCCGACGACGCCGGTCACGAGCCCGGAGACCGCGGACGGCACGGCCGGCGACGACGTGTTGACGACCGCTCGGGCGTGCTTCGGCGCCTGCACCTGCTCGAGGGGCGTGGCGAACGCCGCGGACACGGCGGCGGCGGTCCCGCTCACGGGCAACAAGATGCTGCCTTGCTCGCGGCGTCCCCACCGTCAGGCCCTCGCTGCGCAGGGCGGACGACACCTGCGCCACCTCGACCGCACTCGGGCCGTACTCCGCCGCGAACTGCGACGCGCTCAGGTAGTGGTGGTAATCGGACGAGCCTGGCGTCGAGACGGCCGCGACCGCCTGGCGCGAGGCCAGCTCGGGTCCTGGCCGGCCAGGACGACGTCGAGGTGGAGCTGCTCGTCGGACGGTGCCGCGCCGAGGTGCGCGGTCCCGGCCGGGAGCTTGGGCACCGCCTGCGGCAGCACGACCTTGGGCAGCAGAGCGGCGCCGGCGCTCGAGGAACCGATGCCGAGTGCGGAGATCGCCACCGGCCCCACAGCCGCGACGCTCAGCGCGGCCATGGCGAGTAGCGCCCCCCTGCCGTGTCCACCTGTCACGAATCGCCCTCCCTGGTTCCGTCTGTTGACTCGTCCCGGACGGCCCCGCCGGTTCCCTCTTCCTCTGGGCCTTGGTGCTGGGGCGAGGCCTCGAAGTACACCCGACCCTCGAGCGCCTCAGGACGATACTGCTGGCCGGCGGCCCCGGATGGGTCGTCGGGCGGATACACGTAACCCTCGCCGTGCCCGAGCTGCGCGGCCCCCTTGTAGTGGGCGTCACGCAAGTGCGTCGGTACCTCCTGTTGCACCCCCGAGCGCACGTCGGCCTGGGCGCGGCCGAGCGCCACCACGACGGCGTTCGACTTGGGCGCCCGGGCCAGGTAGAGCGCCGACTCGGCCAGGTTCAGGGCGGCCTCGGGGAGCCCGACGTACTCGACGGCCCGCGCCGCCGCCTCGGCCACGAGCAGCGCCTGGGGGTCGGCGAGCCCGATGTCCTCGCTGGCGAAGATCACCATGCGCCGGGCCAGGAAACGAGGATCCTCCCCGCCTTCGATCATGCGGGCCATCCAGTAGAGGGCGGCGTCGCCGTCCGACCCGCGCATGCTCTTGATCAGCGCGCTGATCTGGTCGTAGTGCTCGTCCGCGCCTTGATGAAACAGGCGGCCGTCCCGGGCTCGGGCCATGTCGTCGATCGTCAACACGACCGGGGCGTCGGTGCTCACGTTGGTGTCGCCGGCGGCGGCAGCAGAAGGGCCGCCGCCGACGTCCGGCTTCGCCCCCCGCGCCAGCGCCACCGCGACTTCGACGGTCGTCAACGCGGCACGCGCGTCGCCCTCGGTCGCGGCGACGACGGCGTCGATGGCCTCGTCGGTGGCGTCCGCACCCTCGAGGTCCAGGCCCCGCCGCACGAGCGTGCGCATGTTGTCAGGGGACAAGGGGTGCAGCCGCCACAGGGAGGCCCGGCTCAACAGGGGCGGATTGACCTCGAAGAAGGGGTTCTCCGTGGTGGCGCCGATGAACACGACGAGCCCGTCCTCGACGGCGGGGAGCAGCACGTCCTGTTGGGACTTGGAGAAGCGGTGCACCTCGTCGATGAAGAGGATGGTGCCCTGGCCCTGCTCGCCCAGGCGGCGGTCGGCGTCGGCCAGCGCCTCGCGCACGTCCTTCACGCCGGCGCCGGTGGCCGAGAGCGTCGTGAGGTGCTTGTCGCTGGCGTCGGCCAACAAACGCGCGAAGGTCGTTTTTCCGGTGCCGGCGGGGCCCCAGAGGATGGCGGAACCGACCCGGTCGGACTCGGCCAGGACGCGCAGGGGGGCGCCGGGGGCGATGAGGTGCTCCTGGCCGACGATCTCATCGAGCGTGCGGGGGCGCAGCCGGGCGGCCAAAGGGGCCTGACGGCGCAGGCGGCGGTCGGCGGCGTCGGCGAAGAGGCTCACGGCGACCGCAGCGGCGACGGCGACGGCGACGCGGTCACGGCCGGCTCAGCTCGGTGAGGGGTTCGCCTCGTCATCGGGTGACGGCGCGCGTGGGGGCGGCTGCGGGGTCGCGGCGGCGCGGGTGGCACGACGACACGGATCCCGAGCTCCGCCAGCGAGGCCGGCGGCAGCGGCGTCGGCGCGCCCGTGAGCGGGTCGGCGCCCGACTGCGTCTTCGGGTACGCGATGACCTCACGGATGTTCTCCTCGCCCGCCAGGATCGCGGCCAGCCGGTCGAGGCCCACGGCGAAGCCGGCGTGCGGGGGCGCGCCGTAGCGGAACGCGCCGAGCAGGAAGCCGAAGCGGTCCTCGGCCTCTTCGGGCCCGATCCCGAGCGCGGCGAACACCTGCTCTTGGATGCGGCGGTGGTGGATACGGACGCTGCCCGAGCCGAGCTCCCACCCGTTCAGGACGAGGTCGTAGGCCTGGGCGCGCACCCGCAGGGGGTCGGTCCCGAGGAGCGGGAGGTCCTCGGGATACGGCATGGTGAACGGGTGGTGCGCCGGCGTCGGCGTGCCGTCGGCGGAGCGCTCGAACATCGGGAAGTCGACGACCCACACGTAGCGGTGGGGCCCCTCGCTCACCGGCGGGCCCCCGATGGCGGTGCGCAGCGTGCCCAGGACGAGGCAGGCCGTGGCGTATTCGTCGGACACGGCGAGGACGAGGTCGCCGGGCTCCGCAGCGGTGGCGGCGAGGACGCCGACCTTCTCCTCGTCGGAGAGGTGGCGGGCCAGCGGCCCGTCGAGCGCCGCGCCGCCGTCGGGGTCGTCGACGACGCGGAACCAGGCCAGTCCCGCGGCGCCGGCTCTTTTGGCCTGTTCGGTCAGGTCGTCGAGGCGCGAGCGCGGGAAGTCGCCGCCGCCCTTGACCAAGAGCGCCTTGACCGTGGGCGAGGAGAACGCCCGCACCTCGGTGCCCTCGAAGACGGGCGACAGCTCGATCAGCTCCATGCCGAAGCGCAGGTCGGGCTTGTCGGTGCCGAAGCGATCGAGCGCGTCGGCCCAGGTGATGCTGGCAATCGACGGGGGTCGCTCTCCGGTGGCGGCCTCGGCGGCATCGAGGACGGCCTCGGAGACGAAGGCCATGACGTCGTCCTGGCTGGCGAACGAGCACTCGAGGTCGAGCTGCATGAACTCGAACTGGCGGTCGGCGCGCAGGTCCTCGTCGCGCAGGCAGCGGGCGATCTGGAAGTAGCGGTCGAAGCCGGCGACCATCAGCAGCTGCTTGGCCAGCTGCGGGCTCTGCGGCAGCGCGTAGAACGAGCCGTGGTGCAGGCGCGAGGGCACCGAGAACTCCCGCGAGCCCTCCGGCGTCGGCGCCCAGAGCAGCGGCGTCTCGATCTCGGCGAAGCCCTGGCGGTCCATGGCGGCGCGCAGCGCGGCGTTCACCCGGGCCGCGCAGGCGCAGGTTCTTCTGCATGCGCGGCCGGCGCAGGTCGACGTAGCGGTACTTCAGCCGCACCGGCTCGTCGGACTCCGCCCGGTCGTCGACCGAGAACGGCGGGGGCTCGGCCTCGTTGAGGATCTCGACCTTGCAGTCGCCGATCTCCACCTCGCCCGTGCCGATGCCGGGGTTCACGGTGCCCTCGGGCCGCTCGCGCACCGTCCCGGTCACCGCGATGACCCACTCGGAGCGCACGTCGGTGGCGTGGTCGATGACGCACTGGATGATGCCCGTGTGGTCGCGCAGGTCCACGAACGCGAGGTGCTCGCCGTGCTCGCGGCGCCGGGCCACCCACCCGCAGAGGCGGACGGGCGTGCCGACGTCTTCCTTGCGCAGCACCCCGCAGAGGTGGGTGCGCATCGCAGTGGGCCGGTTGACTTGGTTGGGTTCGCTCACAGGTGGTGGGGTTCGCTGTCCGGGTTCGTGGTCGGGGTCGGGTCGGGGCTTGTGGTTCGGGCGTCGGCGTCGTGCGTCGGGTGTCGGGCTCGGGTCAGGACCCGTCGGGCCCGTCCAACCCGCCCCAGCCTGCAAGGTACGCCTTCAGCTCGTCCACAATGGCAGCTCGCGGCACCGTGCGCTGCTGCTCCTCGCTGCGCAACGGCCGCAGGCCGACGACGCCCTCCTCGAGCTCCTTCGGGCCGACGACGAGCGCGACCAGGGCGCCCGAGCGGTCCGCGGACTTGATCTGGGACTTCATCGACCGCGCGTCGAAGGCCCGGTCGACCCGCAGGCCGGCGCGCCGCAGCTCGGCGGTCAAGGCGACGGCCGCCACCCCGCCGGCGGTGTCGATCACGTAGGCGTCGAGCGGCGGAGCGGACGTCGGGAACACGCCCTCGGCGTCGCAGGCCAGCAGGACCCGCTCGACCCCGATGCCGAACCCGATCCCCGGCGTCGGGTCGCCGCCCAGCATCTCGACCAGGCCGTCGTAGCGCCCGCCGCCGCCGACGCCGTTCTGGGCGGCATCCAGGGCCAGCGCGGCGAACTCGAACGTCGTCCGGGTGTAGTAGTCGAACCCGCGCACGAGGCGGTGGTCGATGACGTAGCCGACGCCCAGCTCGTCCAGGCCGGCGCGCACCCGGGCGAAGTGGGTCGCACACGGCTCGCACAGGTGGTCCAGGAAGTGGGGCGCGTCCGCGGTCGCCGCACGGCACTCCTCGCGTCTTGCAGTCGAGGACGCGCAGCGGGTTCTCCAGGTGCCGCTCCCGGTGGGCCGGGCACAGCTGGTCCGCCCGCTCGGCCAGGAACGCGCTCAGCAGCGCGACGTAGCCCGGCTTGCAGACGTGGTCACCCATCGAGTTCAGCTTCAGCTCGACCCGGCGCAGCTCCAGTCCGGCGAAGAAGTCGTGGGCCAGCGCGACGACCTCGACGTCGAGGTCGGCGTCGGTCACGCCCAGCGCCTCCACGCCCAGCTGGTAGTGCTGGCGGTACCGCCCGTGCTGGGGGTTCTCGTGGCGGAACGAGGGGGCGACGTACCACGCCTTCCACGGCGGCACCGGGTGGTGCTGGACGAACGCCCGCACGATCGGCGCCGTCCCCTCCGGGCGCAGCGCCATGAGCTGGCCGTCGCGGTCCTCGAAGACGTACATCTCCTTGCCGACGACCTCGCTGCCCTCGCCGATGCCCCGCAGGAAGACCCCGGCGTGCTCGAGAATCGGCGTCAGGACGAGCCCGTACCCGGCGGCCTGCACCAACCCCGCGAAGCGCGCCACCGTCGTCTCCCAGCGTGACGACTCGGGCCAGAGCACGTCGTGCATGCCCTTGGGCGTCCGGGGCCCGGCACCGGCGCCAGCGCCGCCCGACCCGTCTCCGGGCGCGGCCGAACCAGGAGCCATCACGAACAACGCCTCACGGCCGGGGACTCAAGCCTTCTTGCCAGGGAGCTGACGATAGGCGTCGAACACCCCGTCCAAGTGCTTCAACGCCGAGATCAGCGAATGCAGATGCGTCGGGTCGGCCAGCTCGACGTCGAACGCCATCCTCGACACGCGGTCCGGCGTCGTCGCCGTCCGGGCCGCCAGGATGTTCAGGTGGTGCTCGCTCACGACGCGCGACACGTCGGCCAACAGCCGGGACCGGTCGAACGCCTGCACCTCGATCGTCGCCACGAAGACGCCGTCGTTGCCCCGGTCCCACTCGACGTCGATCAGGCGCTCCTGCGACCGGTCGGCCAGCGCCCCGGCGTTGGCGCAGTCGGCCCGGTGCACCGAGACGCCCCGGCCCTGGGTCACGAACCCCACGATCTGGTCGCCCGGCACCGGCGTGCAGCACCGCGCCAGGTGGATCATCACGTCGTCGAGCCCCTCGACGAACACCCCGGTCCCGGTCCGCCGCCCCGCCGGCCGCGCCCGGCCAGCCCCCGGCAGCACCGTCGTCGGCAGCTGCTCGTCGCCGTCCGAGTCGCTGCGCAGCAGCTTCGTCAGGCGCTGCACGATCGACTGCGCCGACACCTGGTTCTCGCCGATCGACGCGTACAGCGCGTCCAGATCGGCCAAATTCATCTGCTCGGCCACCTGCCCCAGCGCCGCCGACCCCAGCACCTTGTGCAGCGGCAGCCCCTCACGGCGCAGCGCCCGGCTCAGGTCGTCCCGGCCGTTCTCGATCGCGTCCTCGCGCCGCTCCCGCGAGAACCACTGGCGGATCTTGTTCCGGGCCCGCGACGACGCCACGATCTGGAGCCAGTCCCGCGACGGCCCCGCCGTCTGCGCCTTCGACGTGATGATCTCCACCGTGTCGGCCGACGACAGCTGCGTCTCCAAAGGCACCAGGCGCCCGTTCACCCGGGCCCCGATGAAGCGGTGCCCCACCTCGGTGTGGATGGCGTAGGCGAAGTCGACCGGCGTCGACCTGGCCGGCAACGCGATCACCTTGCCCTTGGGCGTGAAGACGTAGACCTCGTCCTGCTCCAGGTCGAGCTTCAACGCCTCCAGGAATTCGATCGGGTCGTCGGTCTGCCGGTCGACGTCGGCGATGCGCTGCAGCCACGCCATCTCCGAGGAGTGGTCCTCCTTGGACTTGTAGCCCCAGTGCGCCGCGATGCCGTACTCGGCCCGGTGGTGCATCTCCGACGTCCGGATCTGCACCTCGACCGGCTTGCCCTCCAGCCCGATGACCGTCGTGTGCAGCGACTGGTACATGTTGAACTTGGGCGTGTTGATGTAGTCCTTGAAGCGGCCGTGCACCGGCGCCCAGATGGCGTGGATGGCCCCCAACGCCGCCCAGCAGTCCTTCTCCGAGTCGACGACGACCCGGATCGCCACCAGGTCGTTGATGTCGTCGAACTCCTTGCCCCGCACGACCATCTTCTCGTAGATCGACCACAGGTGCTTCGGCCGCCCCGTCACGTCGGCCTCGATGCCCATCTCCTCGAGGCGCTCGCGCACGTGGACGAGCACCTTCTCGAGATACTCCTCACGCTGCGGCGCCCGGGCCGCCACCATCTGCTCGATCTCGGCGTACCGCTTCGGGTGCAACGTGGCGAAGGCCAGGTCCTCGAGCTGCCACCGCACCTGCTGCACGCCCAGCCGGTGCGCCAGCGGCGCGTACACGTCGAACGTCTCCTGCGCCGTCCGCCGCTGCTTCCACTCGGGCATCACCGCCAGCGTCCGCATGTTGTGCAGCCGGTCGGCCAGCTTGATCAGCAGGACCCGCCAGTCGTCGGCCATCGCCACCAACATCTTGCGGATCGTCGCCGCCTGCTGCGCCTCCTTCGAGTTGAACTGCAGCCGGTCCAGCTTCGTGACGCCGTCGACCACCCCGGCCACGCCGTCGCCGAACTGCTCCTTGATCTCCTCGAGCGTCAGCCCCGTGTCCTCCACCGCGTCGTGCAGCAGCGCCCCCGCCACGGTCTGCTCGTCGAGGCCCAGCTCGGCCACGATCGTCGCCACGGCCACCGGGTGCGTGATGTAGGGCTCGCCCGACCGCCGGAACTGCCCCTCGTGCGCCCGGAGCGCGGTCCGGCCCGCCTCGACGATCGTCGAGGTGTCGTCTTCCGGCCGATGGGCGGCGAACTCGGCGAGCAGCGGCGCCAGGAGGTCCTGGAGCGCCTCGGCCTGCCCGTCTTCGCCCGCCGCGACCGGTTCGTCGCTCGGAGTCACCCGGGCCAGGGTCACCATCTATCCAGGGTACCCGCCAGGGCAAACGCCTCAGCGACCACCCCGGCGCCGGCTAGCGCTTCCGCTTGCCCTTGCTCTTGCGCGGCCGCGGCCCGGCCGGCGCCGTCGACCCGCCCCGCCGTCCCGCCCGACGCAGCGTCCCCGCCCGGCGTGCGCTCCATCACCGTCGTCGTGGTCCCGCCGCCATTCGTCCCGCTGCCCCCGCCCGTGCCCTGGCCGCTGCCCGAGCCCGGCCGGATGAGGCCACTGCGCTTGGTGGTCCCGGACCGGGGTGCGGCAGGCGCGGCACCTCCGCCACTGCCCCTGCTCCCCTGTCCCGCGGCGGCCATGCTCATCTGGGTGCCCAGGGTTGCCGCGTCGACGGCCGAGTAGAACGCTCCGGCCTCGCCCCGCTTGGCCAGCCGGGCGGCGATCGCCACCCAGCGGTCCTCGCGCTCCTTCATCATGCAGAGCACGGGCGCCGCGATGAAGATCGACGAGTACGCCCCGGACAAGAGGCCCACGAACAGTGCGAGCCCGTACGACTGCAGGGTCGTCGCGCCAAGGATCTGCGCCCCGATGAGCAGCACCGACAGCACGGGCAGGATCGCCACGGCCGAAGTGTTGATCGAGCGGGCCAGCGTCTGGTTCATCGACAGGTTGATCAGCTGCGGATACGTCAACCGCCCGCTGCTGCCGATCCCCTTTGTGTTGTCCCGGACGCGGTCGAACACGACGACGGTGTCGTAGAGCGAGTACCCGAGGATCGTGAGGATGGCGACCACGGTGTCGGGGGTCACCTGGAAATTGAAGATCGAGTAGATGCCCACTGCGACCAGGACGTCGTGGACCATCGCGATGAACGCCGCCGCCGCCATCTTCGGCTCGAACCGGATGCTGATGTAGATGCCGACGACGATGAAGAAGATGATGAGCGCCTTGATGGCGTCGTCGGTGATGGACGAGCCCCAGGTCGGCCCGACGGTGGTGATGCTGACCTTGTCGGTGACCGACTTGGGCACATCGTTGCTCGGGCTCGTGGTGGTCGTGGTCGTCGACGACGACGACGACGTGGTGGTCGTGTCGTGCGACGAACTGGTCGTATGGCCCGCCGTCAGGTGCGTCATGGCGTCGACGACCTTGTTGCTGATGTCCTGCTGCTGCGGGAAGGACAGCTTGTTGAGATCGGACTGGACCGTCAGCGTCTGGTTGCTCCCGGAGCCGAGGAGCTGGACCGTGGGGTTGACCAATCCGGTGCCGTTGATCGCGTCGACGGCCTGGGTCTGGCTGACCCCTGGGGCGGCGATGGTCCACTCCGTCCCGCCCTTGAACTCGATCCCGAGATTGAGCCCGCCGCGCAGGATGATGGAGAGAATCCCGAGCGCGATGATCAGCGTAGAGATGGTGAACCAGAGCTTGCGCTTGCCGACGAAGTCGAACCTGGTCTCGCCCCGATAGAGCCGGGCGATGGGCCCGTGTCCGCGCCCGCGGCTTGGCCAAAAGGCTCCGCGCCGCGTCGTCGAGGGTGATCTGCTCGTCGTCGTCGAGGTCCTCGGTGTCGATGCCCTCCTCGAAGTTCTCGATCTCGTCGTCGCTTACGTCGTCGAGTGCGCTGCGATCATCGTCGGGGGACCGTGTCTCGTCGTCGCTCACGCGCCGCCGCCTCCTCCGCCAGCCCCGACCGGGACCACGCCGCCGGGCGGGTTCTGGGCGCCGCCCCGGGTGCCCAGCCCGGTCGCGATGCTGAAGGCGCCGGTGCCCTGAAGCCGCGGGCTCTGCCCCAGCAGAATGACCAACGGCCGGGTGTAGAACCAGGTGATCGCCATGTCCATGATCGTCGACAGGCCCAGGAAGAAGGCGAAGCCCTTCACGTTGCCCACCGCCACGAAGTAGAGGACGATCGCTGCGATCAACGACACGAAGTCAGCGGCCCACACCGTGCGCCAGGCGCTCTTGAAGCCGCGGTCGACCGAGGTGCGCACCGAACGGCCGGCTCGGGTCTCGTCTTTTAATCGTTCGAAATACACGATGTAGGAGTCCACGGTGATACCGATGGACACGATGAGGCCGGTGATGCCCGCCAGGTCGAAGCTCGGTGCCGCCGAGGTGTGGCCCAGCGCCGAGATGATCGCCCAGAGCAGCAGCGCCGTGAGGACCAAGCCCGAGATGACCACCAGTCCGAGCGCCCGGTAGTAGAGCAGCACGTAGAGCAGCACGAGGATGAGGCCACCGACGCCCGCGACGAGTCCGGCCACCAACGCCGAGTGCCCGAGCGTCGCCGACACCGTCTCGGACGTCGCGGCGCGCAGCGTGACCGGCAGGGCGCCGTAGTTCATCGCCTGCGCCAGGTTGTCCGCGTCCGACTGGGTGAGGCTGCCCGAGATCTCACCCTGGCCGTCGAACGACGTGAAGCTTGCCTGCGTCGGCTGAATGATCGGCGCGGAGTACACCGACCCGTCGAGCTCGATCGCGACCGGCAGGTGGAAGTTCTCGTTCGCCACCGTGTCCCAGCACTGCGACGCGTTTTGTCCCTTGCAGGTCGCGGGCAGGTGCTCGGAGGAGCCGTTGAGCGAGTAGTCGACCACCCATTGGCCGGTCTGGTTCTGCGTCGCGTTCGCACTCCCGACGGCGCTGCCCGGCAATTCGCTCGGGCCCAGCACGCAGCGGTATCCCGTGGCCAGGCAGGCGTTCCCGATGCCGGGCACGAGGATCGTGCTGTTCTCGTAGTTGGGCTTCAGCGTGCTCGTCGAGGGATAGGTGAGGAACTGCTCGTCGGGCGGCACGTTGTTGGACGTGAAGCCGGCGGCCGTATTGCTGTCGGGCGTCACGCCCAGGCTCGACGTCGTGATCGTGCTCGACGATGAGCAGGCCGGAATGTTCTCGATGCCGCGCGGCTGAGGCTTGCCTTTGTCTGCCTTGGGCTGCTCTTGGGGATAGGCGTAACACTCGACAGGCCTGAAGTAGAGGCGCGCCGTCTGGCCGATCTGGTCCAGGACCTGCTGCGCGTTCTTCACACCCGGGATCTGGACGGAGATCTGGTTGTTCCCGGTCGTCTCCACCTGTGCGCCGGACACGCCGAGACCATTGACCCGCTGGTTCAAGATGTTGACGGTCTCGGTGAGGTCGGCGGTCGAGACGTTCTTCCCTTCGGCCGTGTACACGACCGAGACGCCGCCGGCGAGGTCAAGGCCAAGGCGCGGGGACCATTTCGCCGCAAAGACCGCGGCGAAGGAGACGAGAGAGATCGCAACGACGACGAGGACGCTGATGAGCATCAGGCGCTGTTGACGCCGTTGCGCCCGTCCCCCCGACTTCGGGCTCACGCCTCTTCAGCCTCCCCGCCGTGCTCGCCCGTGCTGGACGCACTGTCACCACCGACGTCGTCGATGTCGTCGTCGGCGGCCGCGCTGCTGCCGTTGCTGCTCGACCCGGACTTCACGTCGCGCACCGTGCCTTCGGCCTCGGGCGCATCGACCGGCACATCCTCGACCCGGTCGATCTTGCGGGCGATGGCCTGGCGGACGAACACGATGCGGGTCGGCTGCGGTCCGTCGAGGTTCCCGTCGTCTCCCAGCGCACCGGTCAAAAGGGTGTAACGGTCGCCGTGGATCTCGAGGACCGTCCCGATCACGCCGCCCACCGTCTGCACCTCGTCGCCCACCTCGTAGCCGGAGCCCTGCTGCTGGCGAGCGGCTTGCTGCTTGCGCTGCTGGGGCCGGATGAAGAAGAAGTAGCCCAGAACCCCGATCGCCAGGAGGGGAAGGAGCGTGTAGAGCGCGCTACTGCTTGAGGTGGACTTCGTGGTGGCCAGGACGGATTGCGCCAGCGCCAGGGAGGGTGTCATTGGGGATCCTTGGACCGAATTGGTTGCGAAGCGCCACCCTAGTGCGTGAGTTCGCCGTCTCCGGGGCGGTCTGTCGCGTTCTTCGTGACGTTTCCGGTGCCCTCGGACGCCGCCTGCCCCTGCACCCGCAGCACTGCGTCGGGTCCGGGACAAGGGGTCCAAGACCGCACCGTTGGAGCCCGAGCCAAGCACCGAGATCGCCGACCGGCGTCGGGGCGCGGCGGGAGGGCTGACACGCAGCGCTCCCGCCAATTCCCCGTGGCGACTGCCCCGCTGAGGCCATCGGGTCTCTACCGCCAGCCTCCGATGGACGCGCAGTCGCCTCCCGGCGGGAATAACGGCCCACCGGACCACTTATGGCGGAATTCGGCGCAAGATTCGGTCCGGAGCAACCGAACTGCAACCCAAAGTGGCCCCGGTTGCGACGGCGGTTGTGCAGAGTACCCGTCAGTACAAACACCCCATGGTGCTGGTCGACGAAGGGGGACGACCAGAGAGCGAGAGTCCGGTGAAGGGGAACGGATTCTTGTTCGGGGGAACACCGAGGGGGAAGGAGCAGCAAAAGGTGCGCCGGCCTAGCGTCGTCGTCGGTCGGAGAAATCCGGGGGGAGCCGATGGCCCAGGCCGGCGCACCTTTCGCGCTCAGACCTCCACGAGGGCAGAGGCCACGCCGCCACACCACCGCCCGGGCATCTCCACCAGCTGATCCGCCGGCTTGAGGTCGATTCGGGTCGGCCCGGGGCGCCTTGGGTGATCCGGGGTCGGTCGATGTGGCGAGATGATCTGCCACAGCAGGTGCCGTCTCGGGACCTCGGAGGGCGCGATGTCGGAAAACGGGGTCACAAATCCGCGATTCACCAGGGGCTTCGCGAACCGACTCGGTGTCACTTTTTCCACTCCGATTGCCACTTTCCCCAGTACAGTTGCGAGCTGATGCGAGACGGCCACATCTCCGTGCTGGTCATCGAGGACGAGTCTGACATCCGCCAACTCCTGCGCACCCTGCTCGAACGAGAGGGTTTCAGCGTCGCGGAAGCGGCTGAGGGGCGAGACGGCGTCCGGCAGTTCCACCAGAACCACCCAGACATCGTCATCCTCGACGTCGGGCTCCCCGACCTCGACGGGTGGCAGGTCTTGGAGCGCATCCGGGACATGAGCGACGTCCCCGTCCTCATGTTGACGGCACTCGGGACCGAGAGGGACAAGGTCCGCGGGCTCAACGCCGGGGCCGACGACTATCTGACCAAGCCGTTCAGCCGGGTGGAGCTCCTGGCCCGACTCCAGGCGATCAGTCGCCGCCAGGTGTCCCGCACCGATCCGGTGACGACCTTCGACGACGGCACCTTGCACGTCGACTTCGCTCACCAGGAGGTGACGATCGACGGCAACGCGATCGTCCTGACCCCGACCGAGTACCGGTTGCTCGCCACGCTGGCGCGTCACCAGGGCCAAGTCCTCTCGTCCGACCAGCTCATCGAGCTGGCCTGGGACGACCCCAGTGGCCTGGCGCCCTCCCGCGTCAAGTACGCCGTGCTGCGCCTGCGCCGCAAGCTGGGTTGGGACGACGGCGACGACACCCCCATCGAGACGGTCCGCGGATTCGGCTACCGCTACCGATCCAAGGCGCGGTGAGCGACCCGCTCCGCACCCGTCACGAATCTCCGGGGCGTCGCACAGCGCAGATGCCCGGCACCGCCCTACCCATCGGCTTCTCCGGGTCGATGCGCGTGCGCCTGCCCGTCTTCGCCCTCGTGGCGGTCGGCACGGTCCTCATCGCGGTCATCCCGTTCCCCCACGGCGCCCGCCGCGAGATCTCCATCGCCGGCGTCCTTTTCTTCGCGCTGGTGGCGGCCGCATTCCTCGTTCCGTGGGAACGGCTGCCCGACTGGGCCTGGCTGATCATCCCGATCGGCTACATCGCGGTCATCGCGATCATCCGGGACGCACAGGGCGGGTCGGACTCGGGGCTGGTCGTCGTCTATCTGTTGCCGATCGTCTGGCTGTCGCTCTACGGACGGCGGCTGCACCTCCTCGTCGGGCTCTTCTGCCTCGACCTTGCGCTCTTGGTGCCACTGCTGATCGTCGGTCCCCCCAACTACCCGACGCTCGAGTGGCGGCAGGTGGCCGTCATGGCGACGGTCACCACGCTGGTG
This sequence comes from uncultured Acidimicrobiaceae bacterium, assembly GCA_963821105.1. Classification (GTDB taxonomy): domain Bacteria; phylum Actinomycetota; class Acidimicrobiia; order Acidimicrobiales; family RAAP-2; genus Bog-473. The sequence continues at coordinate 11,611 of CAWGCO010000006.1, read as the reverse complement.
GCCTCGACCGTCTACACGATGGTCTCGCGCGACCGCGCCGTCCTGAGCGACTTGGCGGAGCAGTCGCGCATCGCGCGACGGAACACCCGAGAGGCGGACTACGCGCGCGACCGCCTCGAGACCCTGCTGCGCGCCGCGACGGGCAGCGCCATCATGGGGGTGGACCCGGCGGGAACCGTGACCTTCTTCTCCGCCGGCGCCGAGCAGATGCTCGGCTACCTGGCCGCCGAAGTCGTCGGGGTCCGCTCCATCGCCGACTTCATCGACCCGGCGCAGATCGACGAACGGCGACAGACCATCGATGCCATGCGCACGAGGGTCGAACCCGTGGACGCCGAGACGGCGGCGGAGGTGCCCTGGACGGCCACCCGCAAGGACGGCCAACAGCGGCGCTGCGTCGTACGGGTGCGGGCGCTGCCGGTGCCCCAGGAGCAGGGGCTGGCGAACGAGCAGGACGAGACCGAAGAGTTCGACGACTCCGGCGACACCGCCGGGCCCGACCAGGCCGAGCCCGGCGAGAACGGCGTCGCCGGCCAACGGCGGCTACGTCGTCGTCGCGATCGACGTGACCGAGCGGGAGGAGCTGGCGGCGGACCGCGAGCGGCTCTTCGCGATCCAAAAGGAGGTCACCCAGTCGCTCATCGAGCAGAACAACCGGCTGCGCGAGCTGACGCAGATGAAGGACGACGTGGTCGCCACCGTGTCCCACGAGCTGCGCACGCCGATCACGTCGATCAGGGGGTTCATCGAGCTGCTGCTCGACGCGCAGACCGACCTGACCGAGAGCCAGATGCGCATGCTGCAGACGATCGACCGCAACGCCGAGCAGTTGCAGCGCGTGGCCGAGGACCTCTTGGCCGACCCGGGCGCCGGGCGCGGGCTGCGGGTGGCGTTCACCGAGCTCGACCTCAACCGGTTGGCCGGCGAGGCCGTGCACGCGATCCAGACGTCGGCGACGGTGGCCGGCATCGTCCTGAGCAAAGAGCCCGGCGAGGAGGTGCCGATCTTCGGCGACCCGACCCGGCTGCACCAGCTGCTCGGCAACCTGCTCTCGAACGCGATCAAGTTCTCGCCGCGGGGAGGGCGGGTGCACGTCATCGTCGATTCGACCGACTCGTACGCGCGCGGTGCAGGTGCTCGACGACGGGCCCGGCATCCCCGAGGGCGAGCGGGAGCAACTCTTCGAGCGCTTCTACCGGTTGGCGTCGTCGGCCGAGATGGGTGTGCCGGGCACAGGACTGGGCCTGGCGATCGCCAAGTCGGTGGCCGAGGCCCACGAGGGGTTCCTCGACATCGTGGACACGCCGGGGTGGTCGACGACGTTCCGGGTGTTCCTGCCGCTGCGCACGACGGCTGCGTCCTCGCGCACGGCGTAGCTGCACGCCGCGCTGGCCGAACGAAGGGGCCGGGCCCGGGATGTGAGGGCGGGGGCGGTGCCCCCACATCCCGGGGGTCCGGCGGCCTGGCTGCCTTGGGGGGATCAGGCGGCCAGGAAGCCTCCCGACTGGTGGGCCCACAGCCGGCTGTAGACACCGGCGTCACCCGCGCCCAGGAGCTCGGCGTGGGTGCCCTGTTCGACGATATGGCCCCGGTCGAGGACAACGATCCGGTCGAGCCGCGCGATCGTGGCCAGCCGGTGGGCGACGACCAGCGCCGTCGTGCCATCCATGAGGTTCCACAGCGCCTCTTGGACCAGCGACTCGGACTCCGAGTCGAGCGCCGACGTGGCCTCGTCCAGGACGAGGACCCTGGCCCCCTTCGCCATGGCCTGCGCAATGGCGACGCGCTGGCGTTGTCCGCCGGAGAGCTTGAGGCCGCGCTCCCCCACGACCGTCTGGTACCCGGCGGGCAGCCGCTCGACGAACTCGTCGACGTAGGCGGCGCGGCCGACGGCGCGCACCAGGTCCATGTCGACCGAACCGCCGTCCGCTCCCAGGCCGTAGCAGATGTTCTCCGCGATGGTCCGGTGCAGCATCTGGGGATCCTGCGGGACGTACGCGATGTGGCGCCGCAGCGACTGCTGCGTGACGCCTGCGATGTCCTGCCCGTCGATGGCGATGAGGCCGCCGTCACGATCGGCGAAGCGCAGCATCAGCTTCGTCAGCGTCGTCTTGCCCGACCCCGAAGGCCCGACCAGCCCGACGTGCTCGCCCGGCCTGATGCACAGGTCCAGGCCATCGAACAGCGGGGCCCCGTCGCGGTACGCGAACTGGAGTTCCCGGAACTCCACGCCGCCCCGTGGCGCCGCCAGCTCCGGCGCGTGCGGGACGTCGACGATGTCGGGCAGGGTCGCGGCGATGCCGGCGAACTTGGCGCAGCGGCCGATGGCGCGGGAGATCAGCCGGATGAACTCGAACGACTCTTCCAGACTGGTCCCCACGAAGGTGGCGTAGAACAGGATCAGGTAGACCACGCCCGCCGCGGCCACGTGGTGCAGCGCCAGGACGACGCCGACGGCGACCGCGGCCCAGTTGAAGAGCGCCATGGCGGACTCCATCTGCAGCCGGGTCGACGTGAAGACGCGCCGGGCCCGGAAGTCGGCGCTGAGCGAGTCGCCCACCAACGACCCGACGTTGCCCTTCTCCCGCTCCTCGGCGGCCTGGGAGCGCACCGTGGTGAGGTTCATGATCGTGTCCGCGATGACACCGGTCGCGCCGGGAGTGCGCGTCGGAGAACTCCTTCTCCGCGGCCACGACCCGGGCCATGCGGCGGTGCAGCACGACCACGAAGACGGCGACGAGCGACGCCATGACCAAGGCGACCGGCCAGGCCACGACCCCGAGCACCACGACCGCCCCCAGCGTGGTCACGCTGATGCGCAGGATGCCCCAGATCATGGCGTCGATCAGCTCGACGAAGGCCCAGGTCGAGGTCTCGAGCGTTGCGATGATCTCGCCCGAGGGGCGGTCGGTGTGCCACCCGTGGCTCAACCCGATGAGGTGGTCGTAGCCGTTCGTGATGGCGCGACCGAACGACCGCAGGGTGGCGCCCCAGTTCAGCCAGCCGCCGATCCGGCCGCACACGGTTGCCGCGACGAGCACGACGGCGTAGGCGACGATCAAGCGGCGCGAACGACGAGACGTCCGTCCCGTGGACGCCGAGGTTGGCGATGCGGCCGAGCAGCGCGGCGAAGATGAGCGGGGCGCAGACTGCGTTGGCCAGCGTGCCGAGCACGATGGCCGCCGTCGCCGCCGGTGAACGTGGCGCGGTCAGGCCGCATCTGGTGCCAGCAGTACGCCAACGTGGCCTTGTTCGATGCATTTGGGAAGAGGGTGGGTTCACCCATGGGAATCTCCAGCTGAAAACGTCAGGTGGTTGGTACGAGGGGCGCACGCGGTGGTGCGCCAGGGCCGCAAGGCCGAAGCCTGCGAGGAAAGGGTTCAGCGCACGGGAGCGGAGGGCTCCGGGTACGCCGGGATCCGCTTGCGCCGGGGCCTTCAGCCCCTCGGGAGTTGGCTGGCCGGCGTCAGTGGCCAGAAGGGCAGAGGTCGACCCCGATGGTGCGGGACTTCCCTCCGAGCCCACCAAGACCGGGCAACAGGTCCACGCCGGCGCGCGCGATCAGCGTGGGAAACAGCATCTGCGTTCCTGCCATCGGGTCACCTCGCTTCCCGTCTCGTGGTGCAACTGAAAAGTACCGCATCGGGACGCGGCGTGCGCGGACAACGCACGGAACACGCGCACCGCGTCGCGCCGCGTGCCCAGCAGCGAGGGGTCGGCTCAGAAGAGCGGCAGCGTATTCGTTGCGTCGGGCGCCGTCGGCGGGCCCGCGTGACCGAGATGCTCCCACGCCCGCTTCGTCGCGACTCGCCCACGCGCCGTCCGCTGGATCAGTCCGCTCTGCACGAAGAAGGGCTCGTACGCGTCCTCGATCGTGTCCGTCTCTTCCCCGACGCACTGCGCCAGCGTCGTCAGGCCCACCGGCTGGCCGCCGAAGCGCTGGCACAGCGTGAAGAGAATGGCGCGGTCGACCTTGTCGAGACCGAGCTCGTCGACGCCGAACAGCTTGAGCCCCTCGCTGGCCGTCGCACCGTCGATGAAGCCCTCACCGCGCACCTCGGCGAAGTCACGGACCCGTCGGAGCAGCCGGTTCGCCACCCGCGGCGTGCCCCGGGAGCGCTCCGAGATCCGGGTCGCCCCCTCCGAGTCGATCTCGACCTTGAGGATCCGGGCCGACCGCTCCACGATCGCCCGCAGGTCGGAGGGCAGGTAGAGGTCCAGCCGCCCGACGAAGCCGAAGCGGTCACGCAGCGGGCCGGACACCAGGCCCGTCCGGGTGGTCGCCCCGACCAGGGTGAAGCGGGGCAGGTCGAGGCGGATGGAGCGGGCCGTCGGCCCCTTGCCGATCAGGATGTCGAGCCGGCCGTCCTCCATGGCCGAATAGAGCATCTCCTCGACCGAGCGGTGCAAACGGTGGATCTCGTCGATGAACAGCACGTCGCCGTCCTGCAGGTCCGTGAGCAGCGCCGCCAGGTCGCCCGCCCGGGTGAGGACCGGGCCGGCCGTGATGCGGAACCCGGCCGCCATCTCGGCGGCGACGATGCCCGCCAGCGAGGTCTTGCCCAGGCCCGGCGGCCCGGCGAAGAGGATGTGGTCGACGGGCTGGCGGCGTTGCCGGGCCGCCTGCAACACGATGCTCAGGTGCTCGACGAGCTCGGACTGGCCGACGAACTCGGGCAGCGTGCGCGGCCGCAGCCCGACGTCTTCGAGCTCCTCGTCGGCCGACGCCGGCGCAGGGTCCACGACCCGGGGCTCACCGGCGCCCTCGTCGCCCCCGGCGCCGTCACCATCGCCGACGCCACCGAAGCCGTCCGCCCCGTCCGACCCGTCCGCCTCCTCCGACTCGTCCGCCTCGACGGCCAGGACCTCGCGGCGTGCCCGCGGGCTCACCGCGAAGCCAGCTCGCGCAGCGCCAGACGGAGCATCTCTTCCACGCCGACATCGTCGCGTAGGCCGTCGAGCGCACCGCGGATCTCGTCGGGCGCATAGCCGAGCTCGTTGAGGGCGGCCCGCGCCTCGGCCCGCGACGTCCGCGTCGCCCGGATCGAACTCGCACCGTCCGAGCCGACAGCGACGGCCCCGACGGGGTCGAGTGAGAGATCCGGCAGGTCGAGCCGGCTCTTCAGCTCGATCAGCAGGCGGGCCGCCGTCTTCCGCCCGACACCCGGCACGGTGCAGAGCGTGTCGAGGTCGTCCTCGAGCACCGCCGTCGACAAGGCGGCGGGCGACAGCATCGCCATGATCGCCAGCGCCAGCGCCGGCCCGACCCCGTGCGACCCCAGCAGCACCTCGAAGCAGCGGCGTTCGTCGTCGTGCGCGAACCCGTACAGAACGATCGCGTCCTCCCGCACGTGCGTGTGCACGTACAACGTCGCCTCGACCCCCGCGCTCGCCGCGACCAACGTCGCCGCGGTCGAAGGCGTGACGTTGACGCGGTACCCGACCCCGCCCACGTCGATAATCAGCTCGCACTCCGCGGTGCGCAGCACCACCGGCCCTCGCAGCAGTCCGATCACCTCAGGCTCCTCTCGTCGCCGCGTCGACCGCACGGCGCAGCGGCATCGTCGTCAGATGACACACGGCCAGCGCCAGCGCGTCGGCGACGTCGGGCGGCCCCTCGACGACCCGAAGCCCGAGCACCTGGGCCACCATCCGTTGGACCTGCTGCTTCGTGGCCGCGCCGTAGCCGACCAGGGCCTGCTTGACCTCGTTCGACGTGTACTGCGCGACCTCGCACCCAGCGGCGGCCGCCGCGACCAACGCCAATCCGCTCGCCTGCCCCACCGACATCGCCGTCTTGGCGTTCACCTGGAAGAACACCCGCTCGACGACGACCACCTCCGGCCGGAGCTCGCCGATCAGGCTGGACAACTCGGTGTGCAAAATCAAAAGCCGGGTCGCCAGCTCCTCATCGGGATCCGTCTCGAGGACACCCGCCGCCCTGGCCTGCAGCGATGCGTCTCCCGCCCGGGTGACGAGGCCGTAGCCGCAGCGCGACAACCCGGGGTCGATCCCCAATACGAACATGCGTTCGTAGGATAGTGGCGCCACTCCCCCCAGGCGCGGACCCGCCGCCTCAGCCCCCAGCCCCGGGCTCAGCCCTCGAACGCCGCCAGCACGTCGTCAGAGATGTCGGCGTTGGAGTGGACGGCCTGCACGTCGTCGTGGTCGTCGATCGCCTCGAGCAACCTGAGCACCTTCTTGGCCTCACCCTCGTCGGGCACCGGCACCAACTGGGTCGGCTCGAAGCTCACGTCCACCGACTCCGGCGTGATCCCGGCGTCGTCCAGAGCCGCCCGGACCGACTCCACGTCCGTCGGCGCGGACGTCACCACCCACGCCGAGCCGTTGCTCGACATGTCCTCGGCGCCCGCCTCCATGGCGATCTCCATGACCTTGTCCTCGTCGTTGCTCAAGGGCACCGTCACGATCCCCTTGCGCTCGAACTGCCACGCCACCGCCCCCGGCTCCGCCATGTTGCCGCCGTTCCTCGAAAAGAGGTTGCGCATCTCCGCCCCGGTGCGGTTCCGGTTGTCCGTCAGCGCCTCGACCATGACGGCGACGCCGCCCGGCCCGTAACCCTCGTAGGTGATCGACTCGTAGCGCACTCCCTCGAGGTCGCCCGATCCCCGCTTGATCGCCTTCTCGATCGTGTCCAGCGGCACCGACGACGACCGCGCCTTCTGGAACGCCGTCCGCAGCGGGGCGTTGGCGTCGAGGTCGCCGCCGCCCTCCCGCGCCGCCACCTCGATCGCACGGATGGCTTTGGCGAACACCTTCGCCCGTGCCTTGTCCTGGGCGCCCTTGCGGTACTTGGTGGTCGCCCACTTCGAGTGGCCCGACATTGCTGATTCCTTGCTCCTTCGCTGGCCGCGCTGCCTTCGGCGGGCAGATGGGGACTCCCGATTGTATCGGCGGCCTGGGCTTTATGGGCCTGGCCCCGGCCTCGTCGTGCCGCCGCCGCCCTGCCCCAGGGGTTGCCCCCGCCGCTCAGGCCGGAGGGCGTGTCGCCGCCTGCAGCACCGACTCCACGTCGGCCGCCACCTGCCCGTAGCCCTCGGCGTCGGCGCCGGTCTGCACGGTCGCCATGAGGAGCGAGATCACGATCACGACGATGCCGTTGGCCGTCTGGGCCGCCTCGACGTCCTGGCGCACCCGCCCCTCGACCTGCTGGTGGCGGAGCAACTCGGTCACCGTCTTGCGCAGCTCCTGGAGCGCCGGGATCTGGAGCAGCCGCATCGTGAAGTCCGGCTCGAGCCCCCGCAGGATGCGCCCGGCCAGCGGGTGCGCCGGCAGCTGCTCGATGAGCCCCTGCATCATCCCGCTCCCCCAGGCGTCGGGGTTCTCGTCGATCGTGACGAAGGACACGGCGTCGTCGATCAGGCCCGCCACGTCCTCGTCGACCGCGGCGACGAACAGCGCCTCCTTGTTCGAGAAGTACGGGTACGAGGCCGTCGTCGAGAGCCCGGCGTCGCGGCACACGTCGGCCACCGACGTGCCCCGATAGCCCTCGCGGGCGAAGCGCACGACGGCCGCCGCCAGCAGCGCCTGCCGGGTGCGGTCGCCCTTCGTCGGTTCCGACACCGCGTCAGCCCGCCGCCACCGGCGTCAGCTCGCGGCCGTGGCGGTCGACGCCGCAGGCCCGCTGCCACCCCTTGGGGACGCGGCCGCCGCGGAACACGTCGGCGTCGAGCAGTTGCGTGAGGAGCGGCCGCAGCGCACGGTGGCGCATCGCGCTCCGCCCCGGCGAGCGATTGACGGCCTTCCACGTCGGCCAGGCGGGAAGACCGACCGTCGCGTACACGCCCGGGTGCACGATCGTGTCGAACATCGCCTTGGCGATGTGCGAGCCCAGGTGGCGCACGAGGAAGCGCTCGAGCCGTCCGGCCGCCGCCCACTGCTCGGGAAAGATGATCCGGGCGAACGCGAGGTGGCGTGCCTCCTCCTGGCGGTGGTACTTCGAGACCGCCTTGACCATCGGGTCAGTGTCGGGGTGCTCGCTCGCCAGCTTTTGCAGGAGGTCCGGCACCTCTTCGCCGCTCAGGACGAGCAGGCAGAACAGCGACGGCATTCCGGTGAGGAACGGCATGAGCACGTGCTGCGCGAGGCGGGCGACCGGGCCGTCGATGGGGTTCTTCGCCGTCGGCTTCACCTGTTGGAGCAGGCGAACGAACAGCCGCGAATGGCGCGTCTCCTCCCCCATCTCGTGCAGCAGGTACGTCACACGCGGGTCGGTGAGGTCGGGATTGGCGATGATCTCGAAGCTGAAGCCGACCATGAGGACGGACTCGAAGCGGACGCCGGTCTCGACGATCGACGCGAACTCCTCGCGCGCGAGGACCTTCTTCTGCTCGACAGTCAGGCGGGCGAAGAGCTCGGGGACGTTCGAGAGCGTGACGAGCTCGTCCGGGAGGACCTGGCCGTCGCCGATCTCGCCGGGGACGTCGGTGTCGGGCTCGATGATCCGCTTCAGCGAGGCCGTCGAGAGACGCTCGATGCGCTGGTCGACCGCCGCAGCCGGACGGTCGCTGGTCAGTGTGGTCGTGGTGTCGATGCCAGAAGCCATAACCCACATTCTTCATAATTTAAGGGATTGCGTCAATCCCTTATTTCCTTTAATCTGCGTCACCATGATCCCAGTACCACGCCCCGGCACGCACCCCTACGCTCGGCGACCATGAAGAAGACGAAGACACCGGTCCCGAACGAACCCGGCCGCAAGGGCCGCCGCGCCCGCGGCAGACGCTTCTGGTCATCGGAGGCCTCTTGGCCGGTGCCGCCGCCGTCGGTGTCGCCCGTCGGCGCCTCGCCGCTCCCGGCAACGAGGCGCACGACGACGAGCGGCACGCCCTCGGATGGGGCGAAGGGACGCTCGACTCCGGACCACCAGATCGTGCGCACGCCCGACGGTGCGGAACTCGCGGTCTGGGACCTGCCCGGCGACAGCCCGGAGGCGCCCGTCGTCGTCCTTCCCCACTGCTGGGGCTGCAGCCACGAGATCTGGCTCCCGGTCGCCCGTCGCCTCCGAGAACAGGGCTACCGGGTCGTGCTCTACGACCAGCGCGGCCACGGCCTGAGCACGAGGGGCACCGCTCCGCTCGCCCTCGACACGCTGGCGCACGACCTGACCGAGGTGCTCGAGGCCACCGACGTCCGCGATGTCGTGCTCGCCGGACACTCCATGGGCGGGTTCACCGTCATGGCGCTGGCGACGTACCGACCCGAGGTGCTTCCGCGAGCGCACCAAGGCGACCGTGCTCGTGGCGACGGCGGCCACGGCGCCCGGGATCGGCGGTCCGGCCAGCCCCCAACTCGCCGGCACGTTCATCGGGTCACCCCTCGTCACCCGGGCGCTCCTCACGAAGAACGGCCATCTCCTCGTGCGGGGCGCCTTCGGCGCCAAGCCGGTACGGGCGCACATGGACCTGACGCGTGACATCTTCGCCAACTGCAACGGCAAGGTGCGGGGCGACTTCGTCGTGACGTTCAGCTCGATGGACCTGCTCGAGGGCATCGCCACGATCGACGTGCCGACGACAGTGATGGTCGGGCACCCGCGACACGCTGACGCTGCCGAAGAAGGCGGATCAGATGGTCGCCACGATCCCGGGCTCCCGGCTCGTCACCCTCAAGGACAAGGGGCACATGCTCCCGTTCGAGGACCCCGACGCGGTCACCGACGAGATCGTCGCGCGCCGCCAAGGGCTGAACGCCTCGCATCCCCGCCGGGGCGAATCCGGCAGGGAAGCTCCTCGACCTTCCTGAGTGACACGCGCCCGCGACGCAGCGGGGTCAAGGTGGAGCGCCCGGAGCGCAGCGTTAGCTGCGCGAGGACGTACGACCTTGACGCCGGGAGGAGCGGCGCACACTGGCGGTGAGGAAGGTCAAGAAGCACCGCAGAGTCAGCCGCCGGCTCATTTTCGCGGTCGGCGCCAGGTCGGCATCGGCGTCGACGACGAAGACCCGTCCGCTCGGACTGATGAACCGGACCTCGGCCTGCGCATCGCCGTCGAGCTTCCAGCCGAGCTCGTGCACCCGTGAGTGGTGCCCGACGCAGAGCGTCAGCAGGTTGGACATGACCGTCGGCCCCTGCTTGGAGACCCACGTCACGTGGTGCACGTCCGTCACGCTGCGACACGGGCAACCTGGGAACCGGCACCCGCCATCCCGGCGGCGGATCTCGATCCTTTGCGCATCGGTCGGGTCCCGTCCGAGGGCCCGCTGGTCGAGCACGGTCCCATCCGGCGCGTCGAGCGAGAGCGCACGTCCGCGTTGCAGGCCACACGGCGCGCCACCTCGGCCGATATCGGGCCCGCGCCTTCAATCGAGGCGTGGCCGTAGCCGTCACCGTGGAGGAGACGCTCCAGGTCGGCGTGCACGACCACGATCGCGTGCCCGGACTCGCCCTCCGCCGTCGTCGAGCGTCGCCGCGCTTCCGGCGTCCTCCCACGCACACCTCGACGAGGGCGTCGGCGCATCGGCTCTCGAATCGCTCGTAGTCCGGATCGCTCTTGCTGGGATGATCGTGCCGCCGCGCCATCGTCCACAACGCGGACTTGACCTGTGCGTAGCCATCCTTCGGCAAGCGCGCCCACATCGAGCACTGTTCGTCGTTGAACCGAACGCAGCGTCGCCGGAGCTCGCCCGCCGAGTCGCTCGCCGTCTGCCCCTCACTTCCGAGACCAGCTTGGACGCCTGCCGCGGCGTCCATTGCTCCGCTGCGGCAGCCAACTCCGCGTCGTTCGCCTTCGTGGCGACCTTCGCGACCGAGGCGGCGACGTCCAGCGGCACCCGCCCTTCGCAGACCGCATTCGACAACGCCGGCAACAAAGGCAGGCGCTCCGAAGCCTGGACGAGGCGCCGGGCCCGGGAATCGCTCACGTGCAGCCGTGCCACGAGCCAGTCCGGCATCGACAACGTGCCGTCGGCCGCGCCGCATTCCGCCCCTTGAACTCGGCGATCTCATGCACCATTGCCCCCTCGTGCTCCGAGATCGTCCGCTGATGCGCGGCGATGCCCTCAGCGAGCTCCGCAGATCGGGCGTCGCCGACGAAGTCCCGGCAGAGTGGGCGCCCACGTCGAGCCGCCGTCGCTCCCCGCCCTTTCTGCAATCCCGAGGAAGAGTGATTCGCGTCCACGAACAATGAACGGTCGTGCTCGTGCCGCGATACCTGATTTTTTCCGAGACGAGAGGCAACCAGGCCCCGGCCATGGGCCGGGCCCTATACCCCATCGTGTCTGGCGGCCCCTTCACCGCGGCGGCGTCAAGGCTGCTCTGCGACGGCCGTTGGCCGGCCTTGACCCCGCCTCCCACCGCCAAGACCCGGCTACGGAAAGACGACCGTCTTGTTCCCGTTCAAGAGCACCCGATCCTCCAGGTGCCAGCGCAAACGCCACCGCCAGCACCGACCGTTCGACGTCCCGCCCGACTCGCTGCAGTTCCGCCACGGAGTCACCGTGGTCGATGCGCCGGGTGTCCTGCTCGATGATCGGCCCCTCGTCCAACTCCGCGGTGACGTAGTGGCACGTCGCGCGATCAGCTTCACGCCCCGATCGAACGCCTGGTGGTACGGCCGCGCCCCGGCAAATGACGGCAGGAACGAGTGGTGGA